>NZ_BAAIET010000001.1:0-1884723 GCF_054654575.1 Halorubrum gandharaense | reverse complement strand
CCATGAAACCGCATGACGTAGGGCGGTTGCTTCGACGGGGTTAAGTACAACCCGGGCATTCGGATTAATGCGAAGGTCGCCCCGGGTCGCCTGGGGTGACAGAGTCGGCCGCCGACCGCGGCCGTCTCGAAACGCGTTCCGGAGCCCTTAAGTGTATAAGGGCATTCGGAATGTAATGCGAAGAACGCACTCGCGAACTCGGGCCGTTCAACTCGGCCCGGTTTCGCCGAGTCGGTTTCGGCCGACTCAAAGACATGAGGATTTCGCCCCCTGCGCTCCGGCGTAAGAGGAGATCTGATGTGAGCCTTGGTAGTTCGGTGTCACCCGGAACGCCCGGTGGGACCGGACACCAATATTGGACCATGCAATGGTGTTTTGACATTACGTCAAAACCCGCCAACCCCCTCGAGCTGGGAATCAAGCTCGAGGACGTCATTCCGGTTGATCCTGCCGGAGGCCATTGCTATTGGGATTCGATTTAGCCATGCTAGTCGCACGAGTTCAGACTCGTGGCGAATAGCTCAGTAACACGTGGCCAAACTACCCTTCGGAGCACGATAACCTCGGGAAACTGAGGCTAATAGTGCATATCACACTCACTCTGGAGTGAGGAGTGTGTCAAACGCTCCGGCGCCGAAGGATGTGGCTGCGGCCGATTAGGTAGACGGTGGGGTAACGGCCCACCGTGCCGATAATCGGTACGGGTCATGAGAGTGAGAACCCGGAGACGGAATCTGAGACAAGATTCCGGGCCCTACGGGGCGCAGCAGGCGCGAAACCTTTACACTGCACGCCAGTGCGATAAGGGAATCCCAAGTGCACAGGCATAGAGCCTGTGCTTTTCTGAACCGTAGGGAGGTTCAGGAACAAGGGCTGGGCAAGACCGGTGCCAGCCGCCGCGGTAATACCGGCAGCCCAAGTGATGGCCGATTTTATTGGGCCTAAAGCGTCCGTAGCTGGCCGCGCAAGTCTATCGGGAAATCTATCCGCTCAACGGATAGACGCCCGGTGGAAACTGCGTGGCTTGGGACCGGAAGGCGCGAAGGGTACGTCCGGGGTAGGAGTGAAATCCTGTAATCCTGGACGGACCGCCGATGGCGAAAGCACTTCGCGAGGACGGATCCGACAGTGAGGGACGAAAGCTAGGGTCTCGAACCGGATTAGATACCCGGGTAGTCCTAGCCGTAAACGATGCCTGTTAGGTGTGGCTCCCACTACGAGTGGGTGCTGTGCCGTAGGGAAGCCGCTAAACAGGCCGCCTGGGAAGTACGTCCGCAAGGATGAAACTTAAAGGAATTGGCGGGGGAGCACTACAACCGGAGGAGCCTGCGGTTTAATTGGACTCAACGCCGGACATCTCACCAGCATCGACTGTGGTAATGACGGTCAGGTTGATGACCTAGCCACGAGCCACAGAGAGGAGGTGCATGGCCGCCGTCAGCTCGTACCGTGAGGCGTCCTGTTAAGTCAGGCAACGAGCGAGACCCGCATCCTTACTTGCCAGCAGCACCGAGAGGTGGCTGGGGACAGTAGGGAGACCGCCGCTGCTAAAGCGGAGGAAGGAACGGGCAACGGTAGGTCAGTATGCCCCGAATGTGCTGGGCAACACGCGGGCTACAATGGTCGAGACAAAGGGTTCCTACTCCGAGAGGAGACGGTAATCTCAGAAACTCGATCGTAGTTCGGATTGTGGGCTGAAACTCGCCCACATGAAGCTGGATTCGGTAGTAATCGCGTGTCAGAAGCGCGCGGTGAATACGTCCCTGCTCCTTGCACACACCGCCCGTCAAAGCACCCGAGTGAGGTCCGGATGAGGCCGCGTCACCGCGGTCGAATCTGGGCTTCGCAAGGGGGCTTAAGTCGTAACAAGGTAGCCGTAGGGGAATCTGCGGCTGGATCACCTCCTATTGACCCGGGACTCCCTTTCAGTAGGGAGCCCACCTTTCGACCGTTCTATTCGAACGGTCACTACTCATTCGCATGCGTCCATTGGCGTCCGCCCACCGGCCGTTCCGGGCACCGACGAACTACCGAGGCTCGCGAAACCGACGCTGACCACCACCCTTCCCCCACGGGAAGGTGGGCTCATAGCTCAGCGGTAGAGTGCCTCCCTTGCAAGGAGGATGCCCTGGGTTCGAATCCCAGTGAGTCCATGTCAGACCCGGTCCGAAACCGTCCCCTTAAGTGGGAGGCGGGATTCGGATTGGATAGACGACGACCGATGCACCACTCCGGGAAACCGCGGGTGGGAAGGGTTCGACGAACACGCCTGAAAGCCTCAGGGTGATTCGATGACGACCGTGTATACGTGCGATCCAGACGTCCACTGAACTCATACGAGTTTTCGGTGGAACGTCAGTGAACCATTACAGTCGGCGGTCTTCTTCTGGAAGACCAACGATTACGATCAGCGGTCTTTCTTTGAAAGACCAATGATCACTGAACTGGCTACTGTGCCAGCTGGTGAATGGCTCGGCTCAAGAGCCGATGAAGGACGTGCCAAGCTGCGATAAGCCCATGGGACCCGCATGGAGGGAAAGAACATGGGATTTCCGAATCGGAATCCGTTTACAATTGCCACGCGCAATAGGGAACCCCCCGAATTGAAACATCTCAGTAGGGGGAGGAAGAGAACGCAATAGCGATGTCGTCAGTAACCGCGAGTAAAATCGACACAGCCCAAACTGAAGGTCTTCGGACCGATGTGGTGTTCGGGTTGACAATCAAGACGAGAAATCGCATCTGAAGTCTCCTGGAATGGAGCGTGAGACAGGGTGATAACCCCGTAAGATGTGCGAGTACCGTCGGCGTCAATACCAGAGTAGCAGGGGTCGGATATCCTCTGTGAACAACTCAGGCATCGCCTGAGAAGGCTAAACACTCCTTGAGACCGATAGCGAACAAGTAGCGTGAGCGAACGCTGAAAAGCACCCCGAGAAGGGCGGTGCAATAGGGCCTGAAATCAGTTGGCGATCGAGCGACAGGGCGTAAAAGGCGATTCTCAAAACGACCGAGGAGCGATCCTCCAGTAGGAAGAGAATCGAGCCGGCGTCGTGTCGTGCGTTTTGAAAAACGAACCAGGGAGTGCACTTAGATGGCGAGTCTAACCGGAGTATCCGGGAAGGCGCAGGGAAACCGATATGGCCGCAGCATTGCGAGGGCCACCGTGTTCAAGCGCGGGGAGTCATCTGGGTGCGACCCGAAACCGAGCGATCTATGCACAGGCAGGGTGAAGCGTGGCGAAAGCCACGTGGAGGCCCGTTAGGGTTGGTATTCTACAATATCCTCCCGTGATCTGTGTATAGGGGTGAAAGGCCCATCGAGCTCGGCAACAGCTGGTTCCGACCGAAACATGTCGAAGCATGACCTCATCCGAGATAGCCCGCAGGGTAGAGCTACCGATTGGATGACCCGCCTCCGAGAGGAGTCGGCCATCCTGTCGAACTCCAAACCTGCAGGCGTCGTAGACGATGGGAGTCCGGTGCGCGGGGTAAGCCTGTGTACCATGAGGGGAACAACCCAGAGCTGGGTTAAGGTCCCAAAGTGTAGATTAAGTGCGATTCGAAGGTGGTCTCAAGCCCTAAACAGCCGGGAGGTGAGCTTAGAAGCAGCTACCCTCTAAGAAAAGCGTAACAGCTTACCGGCCGAGGTTTGAGGCGCCCAAAATGATCGGGGCTCAAATCTACCACCGAGACCCAGCCGTGCCCGTGAAAGGGCAACCGTGTAGGTCGGCGTACCGTTCGGATGGAAGCCCGGGAGAGATCTCGTGTGGACCGTTCGGTAACGAAAATCCTGGTCACAGTAGCAGCGATAGTCGGGTGAGAACCTCGACGGCCTGAAGAGCAAGGGTTCCTCGGCACTGCCAATCAGCCGAGGGTCAGCCGGTCCTAAGTCTGCCCGCAATTCGACGCAGACAACGGGAAACTGGTTAATATTCCAGTGCTGCTATGCATTGAAAGTCGACGCCGTGTGGAACGTTGAGCTGGGTTTTCGCCCAGTCGAATTGAGGAACGTCGTGGAAGCCGTCATGGCAGGAAGCGACCGAAGCTCAAGATAGCGCAAGTCAGCCGTACATAGGGCCCGTGAAAAGACGAGCATAGTATCCGTACCGAGATCCGACACAGGTGCTCTGGCAGCGCAAGCCAAGGCCTGTCGGGAGAACCGACGTTAGGGAATTCGGCAAGTTAGTCCCGTACCTTCGGAAGAAGGGATGCCTGCTTTCGACGAAGCAGGTCGCAGTGACTCGGGCGCTCCGACTGTCTAATAACAACACAGGTGACCGCAAATCCGCAAGGACTCGTACGGTCACTGAATCCTGCCCAGTGCGGGTATCTGAACACCTCGTACAAGAGGACGAAGGACCCGTCAACGGCGGGGGTAACTATGACCCTCTTAAGGTAGCGTAGTACCTTGCCGCTTCAGTAGCGGCTTGCATGAATGGATAAACGAGAGCGCCACTGTCCCAACGTTGGACCCGGTGAACTGTACGTTCCAGTGCGGAGTCTGGAGACCCCCAAGGGGAAGCGAAGACCCTATAGAGCTTTACTGCAGGCTGTCGCTGAGACGTGGTCGCCGATGTGCAGCATAGGTAGGAGGCATTACACAGGTGCGCGCGCCAGCGCGTCGCCGAGCCATCATTGAAATACTACCCGTCGGTGACTGCGACTCTCACTCCGGGAGGAGTACACCGGTAGCCAGGCAGTTTGACTGGGGCGGTACGTGCTCGAAAAGATATCGAGCGCGCCCAAAGATCATCTCATCCGAGTCGGGAACTCGGAGAAGAGCGCAAGAGCACAAGATGGTCTGACAGTGTCATTCCCAACGAGTGACGCTGACGCGAAAGCGTGGTCTAGCGAACCTACGAGGCTCCGTGATGGGGCCCGTAGATGACAGAAAAGCTACCTTAGGGATAACAGAGTCGTCACCCGCAAGAGCACATATCGACCGGGTGGCTTGCTACCTCGATGTCGGTTCCCTCCATCCTGCCCGTGCAGAAGCGGGCAAGGGTGAGGTTGTTCGCCTATTAAAGGAGGTCGTGAGCTGGGTTTAGACCGTCGTGAGACAGGTCGGCTGCTATCTATTGGGGGTGTTTGAGGTACCTGACGTGAACGAACGTATAGTACGAGAGGAACTACGTTTGGTCGCCACTGGTGTACCGGTTGTTCGAGAGAGCAGATGCCGGGTAGCCACGCGACACGGGGTAAGAGCTGAACGCATCTAAGCTCGAAACCCACATGGAAAAGAGGTACCCTGGAGGTCACTCGTAGAAGACGAGTTCGATAGACTCGGGATGTACGCACCAAGGCAACGAGGTGTTGAGTCCACGAGCACTAACAGACCGAGCCACAGTCATACGGTCACTGGAGTTCCACACCCGTATGAGTTCAGGCGGTAACTGGATCGCACATATACACGGTCAGTACGAACCATCGACAGTGGTCTTCGAATCCCGGTTCGATTCCGGGAGTCGACGTTAAGGCGGCCATAGCGGTGGGGTCAACACCCGTACCCATTCCGAACACGGAAGTTAAGCCCACCTGCGTTCCGAGCAGTACTGGAGTGCGCGAGCCTCTGGGAGCCTGGGTTCGCCGCCTCCCATTCATTTGCAGTCATCACCCGCCTTCGAGCGATAGCGCTCGAAGGCGGGTTTTTGTATTTCGAAAGGGGGAGCTCGCCGGCGAGTTCCCGCAGACCGCTAGGCTTAAGCGGCCGACGGCGGTAGAATCAGTGCGCGCCAAGGTGGCAGAGTTCGGTCAGACGCAGCGGCCTGCAGAGCCGCCCGACGCCGGTT
Organism: Halorubrum gandharaense; assembly: GCF_054654575.1. Classification (NCBI taxonomy): domain Archaea; kingdom Methanobacteriati; phylum Methanobacteriota; class Halobacteria; order Halobacteriales; family Haloferacaceae; genus Halorubrum; species Halorubrum gandharaense. The sequence goes on along the minus strand of NZ_BAAIET010000001.1, from coordinate 1,878,932 downwards.
CAAATCCGGCCCTTGGCTTTTGTGTTTCTCGACGTTTTGAGCGGTAGCGCTCGCCGGCGATCGAGGCGTCCGTGTCGGTCGAATTCCCAGTCATCGACACTCGTTAGTAACCGTTATACGCGGGGTGGCCCATGCTGGAAGCATGCAACGACGCGCTGTGGCCGTGTACGTCGCGCTCTTCCTGCTGGTCGGGACTGCGGCGGGGGCGCTCATCGTGACGGCCGACACGCCGGAGATCGCGTTCGACGACCCGGACTTCGAGCTGTCGGAGGGTGACGCCTTCGAGCTCGACGGACAGGAGTACACCGTCGCCGCCATCTCGGAGGCGGAGGACGAAGAGACGGGTGAAGTGACCTTCGAGGGCGTCATCGAGTGGGAGGAAATAACGGACCAGTCCGACATCTGGGCCAACGAGTCCACCGTCGAGGTTGACGACCGCGAGTGGATGGTCGTGATCGAGGGTGAGGAGCCGACGGCGTTCACGCTCCGTGAGGTGCTGGACCGGCAGGCGATCCTCGAGGACGACCCTGATGCGGCCAATGAGACGGTCGAGCAGGACGGTGAGGAGTACGTCGTCGTCACTGACGAGGACGGCGAGGACCGTCTCGTGCCCGCGGACGAGTACTTCCCGGAGCCTGAGGAACGGACGCACGCCGTCGATGACGTGCTTTCGTATGACGGTCAGGACGTGACGGTTACGGAGATCACGGAAGATGACGTCACTGTCGAGTGGGAGGGTCCCGAGACGATGTCGGTGGATGTCGGACAGCATGACGAGGTGACGCTCGGTGACACCGTGTTCATCGCGAACTTCCCGGGCGACGCCACGCTGCAGCTGAGCACTGATTTCGAGAGCTTTGAGGCACAGCTCGCGGAGCTGGAGCGGCTCGACCAGCAGACGGAGGGTCTCTGGCGCGTGCTGGTTATCAGCATGCTGTCAGTCGTGCTGGTGACTGCCATGGCGTTCGTGCCGACGCGCTACTGACGCGGTCCCGTTTTCCGGCCGTTTCCGGCTCGGATTTTCGACACGCACATGCCGCTTGCCCGACCAGAGGCGTGTATGTCCGAAATCGCTGACCGCGTTCGCCAGCTCGCACCCCACTGGGGCGTGATGTTCCTGTTGATGTTCGTCGTGCTCGCCGGCATCGAGCAGCTCGTGGGAGAGCTCTCCTTTTGGGCGTCGTTTGCGGTCGTGCTCGTCGTCGCGTTCGGCTATCCGTTCGTCGTGCGACGGCTTGGGTTCGCGCCCGAGGTGTGGCAGCGTCCCTGAGCGTACCACAAGGTTCCTGTCGGCGCGTGTGGAAGCGGGCGTATGGCTGATTCCTCAGCGGACCTCCGCTCGCGGTTGCGCCGTGGGCTCGTGGCAGTGGCGAGCCGACGCGCGGGGATCCGTGTCGCGCTGCTTGTGGCGATCCTTGCGGGCGGGGCGGAGTTCGTCGGGCTGATCGGGCTGTTGCCGGGTGAGGAGCCGCATCCGTTCTTCGGGATGAACTTCTCCGTCTACTACGTCGCGGCGGAGGCGGCGCTCGCGGGCGAGTCGATGTACGAGGTGCCGGCGCCGGGGTATCCGGGCGAGGACTACTACCTGTATCCGCCGATTTTGGTCCTCCCGTTCATGCCGTTCCTGGTGGTCCCGCGGATGGTTGCGTTCGCGGCGTTCACCGTGTTGTCGCTCACGGCCGGCGTGGCGGCGGCGCTGTTGGTGGTACGGTATCTGCGGAAGGCGGGCGTTGACCTGGAGCGGCTGGATGTCGCGCTGTTGGTCGGGGTTTTCACCGTGTCGACGCACGCCGTGCCGACGCTGTACTTCGGCAACGTGAATCTGCTGTTGGGTGCGGGAGCGGTCGTCGGCTTCGTGGCGTTGGAGAGCGCCGGCGTTCCCGGGAAGGGGGGGTGGCGGCCCGCGGATCCGCGACTGGAGGTGGTGGCGGGGTTCGCGTTCGGGGTGGTTGCGCTCGTGAAGGCGTTCCCGGCGCTGTTGGGGCTGTGGCTGTTGCGTACGCGCTCGGCGGTCGCGGTTGGCGTGTGGGGGGCGACCGGGGCGCTGGGACTGCTCGCCGGGGTTCTCGTTTTCGGTCGGGAGCTGACGGTGACGTACTTCCGTGACGTGTTGCTGCCGCGGAGCGACACGGCGGCGTTCGTGGGCGGTGCGGACCCGGCGGGGCCGTTCTACGTGTCGCTCCGGCGACCGCTGTCGCAGCTGGTCTGGTGGGTGTCGCCCGAGGCCGATCCCGTCTGGTTGACGGTCGTGACGCTCGTCGTCGCGGCGGCGGTTCTCGCGGTGTTCTACCGGGGGATGGAGACTCGAAACGACCGGCTGGCGGCGATGCTGGCGACGGCGGCGGTCGCGGTGACGGCGGTCGCCTCCTACCGGCTGTATCTCGTGTTGCTGTTGTTCCCGATGCTGGCGCTGCTTTTCACGTTCGAGGGGCCGGGGTATCGGGCGTATCTCGCGGGTGCGGTGCTGGTTTCCGTGACGGTCCGCCCGGGGGACGTGCTGGAGCTGGTCTCGTCGGCACCGGCTGTTGTCGAGGCCGTACTCGCGCCCGTGTTGACCGTCGCCTCGCTGCCGCTTATCGGACTGGGGCTGATGCTCGCCGGGTGTCTGCGTGCGAAGATCGCCGGGTGGGAGTCGTCGGCGTAGCTGCGCGCTCGATGACGCGGGGTTGTACACCCACCGGTACGGGTTGCGCGCCCGCCGGCGCGGGGCTGCGTGCCCGCCGGCGCCGGGTAGCACGTCCGCCGGCGAACCGAAAGAGCGAGGCGGCTTCGGCCGCAGGTTCGAGCAACTCGCGTATGGCCACCCAGATCAAAGACCCCGTCCACGGCTACATCGAGGTCGACGACGAGCTGCTCGACCGGGTCGTCGACCACCCGACGTTCCAGCGGCTCCGGTACGTCCGGCAGCTGTCGGCGACGAATCTGGTGTATCCGGGAGCGAACCACACGCGGTTCGAGCACAGTCTCGGCGTCTACCACCTCGGTCGCACGGTCTTCGAGAACCTCCGGGAGGAGCCGTACTTCGTGCGGGAGACGCCGGAGGGGGCGCTCGACGAGCTCCAGCGCACGCTGGAGTGTGCGTGTCTGCTCCACGACGTTGGTCACCCGCCGTTTTCACACATCTGCGAGCGGTTTCTCGACGCCGGCGAGATTCGGAACCGGCTTGCCGACCACGGATTGACGGCGGCGTTCCGCGAGGCGGGACTCGGCGAGAAGCCGTTCCGGGAGGCGAGCGAACACGAGCTGCTGGGCTGTCTGCTGATCTGTCGGGAGTTCGCGGACGACCTGGGGGCGCTCGGCGTCGACCCCGAGGAGGTGTGCGCGTACGTGCTCGGCTACAGTCTCATCTACGAGCGCGGCGGCCCGTGGCAGTACGGGCTCGGCGCGCAGCTGCTCCACTCGCCCATCGACGTGGACCGGCTCGACTACATCACCCGGGACAACGCGATGACGGGCGCGAACGTGTTGAGCTTCGACACCGACCGGATGGTCGACGCGTACACCGCCCACCCCGAGGAGGGACTCGCGCTCTCGGAGAAGGCGCTGTCGACGCTCGGCAACTATCTGGAGGGGCGGATCGCGCTGTACATGTGGGTGACCCAGCACCACAAATCGGTGTACGCGAACGTCCTCCTCCGCGAACTCGTCGAGGAGCTCGCCGCGGAGACGGGCGAGCCACCGGTGACGCTCGACGGGATCATCGAGGGGCACGTCGACGACAACACGGTGATGGAGCGGCTGCGGGTCGCCGCCCGCGAGAATCCGGGGACGACGCTCGCCGACCTCCACGACCGGTTCCGGGCGCGGCGGTTCCCGAAGACCTGCTGGAAACACCGGATCGCGTACGCCGACCGGGTGGACGCGGACCTGGAGGCGTTCGGCGAGTGGCTCGTCTCCAACGACGCGCGGCTGGAGGAGGGACTGGCCGCCGAGCTCGACCTGCCGACCCACGAGGTGTGGATCGAGCGGTCGTACGTGCCGGAATACGAGCCGGCCGAGCTCCGCGACATCCCGATCGCCTACGGCGGGACGACGCGCTCGGCGGGCGACTGGGGACTGTACGGCGACCGCGGATTCGACGTTCCCATCCCGTTCGTCTACGTGCCGGACGGCTACAAAAAGCGGGCGACGACGTGGCTCGTCGAGCGGTTTCACGCGGAGCACGGCGGGAGATAGCCGGCGGCGGGATCCGACGCCCGGTCCGGCAGCGGGATCCGTCCGGACAGCTACTTCTCGCCGCGGGCGCCGGCGTCGTCGCTTGCGAACGAGAGGTCGAGCGCGTACGCGCCGACGCCGACGCCGAGGACGAACGAGAGGACGGCGGCGACCGCGACCCACCACATGCTGGGGTGTTCGTGGCCGGCGTGGAGCAGTGCATCGTGTGCGACGTGGAACAGAACGTCCATACCCAGAGATTTTCCCCCGGGAGAAAGACCGTTGCGGATCGCTCAAGGTCCCCGGCGTCAGTCATCGGGATAATGCGGTTCATCCTCACTGTCGGCGCGACGCGGACGGCGCGGATCGACGGGATAAGCGCCGCCGGCGCCGCGCCGGAGCTGCTCGCACACACCCCGGTCGCGGATGCGGAGCTCCTGCTTCGCGGTGAGATCCGGGACGCGCCGGCGCTTCCCGTCTCCCCGACGGGGTGTCCGACGCCCGCCGTGGTGACGCGCGCGGGGCGCAAGCTGCTGGAGTTCGACGTGGACGTCGTCGACGCGGGAGTCGCCGACGAGGTCGACCTCGGGAATCTCGCGACGGCCACCCTCCCGGGTGGCCCGGGCGAAGACGTGCGCGAGCCGGAAGCCGTCCCGAACGCCGGCGAGCGCTTTACGGCGGCGCGTGCGTACGGTCAATCGCTGCCGGACGACCGGATCGTCCTTGCCGAGACGATTCCCGGCGGGACGACCACGGCGATGGCGACGCTCACGGCGCTGGACGAACGTCCCGCCGTCTCTTCATCGCTCCCCGAAAACCCGCTCGACCGGAAACGGGCCATCGTCGAGGCGGGGCTCGACGCCGCCGGCCTCGCGCCGGGTGACGCCGCGGACGACCCGATTGCGGCGCTGCGCGCGGTCGGCGACCCCGTACTCGCTGGTGTCGCGGGGATCACGGTCGGGGCGCTGGAGTCGGGGACGCCAGTGACGCTGGCGGGCGGGACGCAGATGAGCGCGGCAGCCGCGCTCGTGCGCGGGTTCGGCGTGGACGCGCCGCTGCAGCAGGCCACCACCTCGTTCGTCGCCGGCGACGAAACCGCGGACGTCCGGGGGCTCGCGGCCGACCTCGACGTGGACCTGACCGTGACGGACCCGCGGTTCGACGCGGTCGCCCACCCGATGACGGACGCCTACTGCCGGGGCGAGGCGAAGGAGGGGGTCGGCATGGGTGGCGTCCTCGCGCTCGCCGCCCGCGAGTCGGGCACGGACGGGGTCGTTGACCTTCGGGACCGGGCGATCGCGCTGTACGACACGCTGGTCGACGCGCCCGCTCCCGACGACCGGTAACACCCGCGTCAGTCGGTCACCTCGCCGTCTCTCCCGGCTTTAACCGTCCGGGCGACCGAAGATGGAGTATGAGCGACGACGCACCCGTCACCGCGGAGCTTCCGGACGCACCGTTCCACACCACCGGCACCGACCACATCACCGTGTGGGGGAGCAACGCCGAGGACACGATCGCCTTCTACCGCGACCTGCTGGGGATGCCGCTCGTGCTCCGCCAGCCGAATCTCGACGACCCCTCACAGACCCACCTGTTTTTTGACACGGGTGACGGCCGGATTCTCACGTTCTTCGTGAGCGACGACCGACAGTCGGTGCGCGGCCAGCGCGGCGGCGTCGGCTCCGTCCACCACCTCTGTTTCAGCGTCGAGCCCGACGACTACGAGGACATTATGGAGTCGCTGTCTGAGGCTGGCAGGGGGTACAACGTGTTCGACCGCGGCATCTTCCACTCCATCTACACGCAGGACAACAACGGACTCGTCATCGAGCTGTCGGCGGACAAGTACGAGATTCCCGACGACCGCAAGGCGGAGGTGTACGCTGAGACGCAGCGTCAGCGCGTCGACGACGGCGCCGACTTCGCGCAGGACCGCCACATCGAGGCGGCCCTCGAAGAGCTCGGGCTCCCCGTCGAGAAGAACGACCTGCCGGAGGCGGACTCCGGCGTGGGTGTGTAACGTGAGCGCTCGAAACCCCCACGCCGGCGAGGACCCCCATGGCGACCAGCCGCTCGTGACCGCGGGCGCCGACCTCGCGGACGCGGACGCCGCACTCGTGCTCGTTCACGGCCGCGGTGCGAGCGCCCGGAGCATCCTCGGGCTTGGCCAACAGCTCGCGGAGGGCGCCGACGGCGACGTGGCCCTGCTCGCGCCGCAGGCGGCGGGCAACACGTGGTACCCGAACTCCTTCCTCCAGCCCGTCGAGCGGAACGAGCCAGGGCGGAGCTCCGGGCTCGCCGCGATCGCCCGCGCCGTCGAGCGCGCCGAAGATGCTGGAATTCCGGCGGAGCGCGTGCTAGTAGGTGGCTTCTCGCAGGGCGCCTGTCTCGCCAGCGAGTTCGTCGCGCGCAACCCGACCCGGTACGGCGGCCTCGCCGTCTTCTCGGGCGGGCTGATCGGGGAGTCCGTCGCCGTCGACGACTACGCGGAGGGCGTCGACCAAGACGTTCTCGCGGAGACGCCGGCGTTCCTCGGCTGCAGCGACCGCGACCCGCACATCCCCGAGGAGCGCGTCCACGCCACCGACGAGGTGCTTGCGGCGCTCGGCGCTGACGTGGAGACGCGCATCTACGAGGGGATGGACCACACCATCATCGACGACGAGATCGAGTACGTCCGCGGGCTGGTCGCCGACCTGGTGTGAGAGCAGGCGGCTCTGTTGGAATTCTTTTTGAGAGACAGTAACAAGAAAACTGCTCGGCTGGTGGAGCTGCTTGGTGATCGGGATCGGGAGTGGGTATTGCAAACGGTGTCATCGGTAACTGCTTATAAACAACCGAGAGAGGTTCCGCTTCTCCCTTATAAAACCAGATTGCGGTCGGCGCGCGCGAGAAACGCGCGCGAGGGAGGCGGCGGGCCGCCGCGGAGCGGTCCCGCGGCGGTCCGTCCGCCGAGGCTGGGGAGGGCTGAGGCTGCGGTGCCGTGCGGGGTGGGACTCAAAGGGGCAACCGGCTCCGGGACGACGGGCGACGTAAGCACTTTTCGGGGCGTCGGGCGGTGTGGAGAGACGCCCCGAAAAGCGCGCAACGAGCCCCTCGACCGGAGCCGGCTGGGGCTTTGGAGGTGTTTGTCGTCGTGCTCACTCCAACGACTCGTGTTTCAAGCACTCCTTATAAATGACCCACAACCTCACCGACGCCTCACTAATAAACCCCACACCCACTCACGTAATAGACGTACTCCCGAGGTCACTCAGTGAGGGCTCTGTACTGCCCAGAGCTCTCCTCAACTGTGTCACCTGCTGAGGATGTCAACAGGGTCGATCGAGGCTGTTTTCCCCTCACATCTCCGCAGCAACCAGCGCCAGCCACAGCGTGATCACGAAGACGGCCACCAGCCCGGCGCCGAGCGCGACGAGTCCGGTCGAGAGCCCGCCGGTCGCGGCCGCGAGCGCCGCCGGCAAGCTCGCCGCGAGAAAGACGGCGACGACGCCCGCGGTTGCGAGGTCCATTGGCTCGACGCCCGCCAACCACCTGCGCAGACGATGCGGAAGCCGGCTCGCCACCCACCCGTCGACCTCGGCTGCGCCGGCTTCAGTGCCGCTTGCGGCGGCATCGTCCCTCCCCACGTTCCCGCCCCCATCCCACTGCCGCCCCGTCACGAGCCGCCAGTGACCGTGTTCGCGGCGGGCGCGGGCGAACTCGCCGGCGACGTGTTCGGCGGTTCCCGGGATGTAGCCCAGCCCGCGGACCAGCCGGAGGAAGTCGCTGTCGTCGTAGCGCCCGGGCGTCGGCCACCGATAGCGGTCGCTCCGGCGCTCGCCGGTGGGGAGCGCGTAGTCGACGCGGACGGTATCGCCCTCGCGCTCCCAGCCGAGCACCTGCGCGGTGACGGTGCCGTCGGGGGCGGCGTGCTGGTCCATCAGATAGAGCTCGGTGGCGTCGTCCAGCTCGTCGGGGTCGCGGGCGGGAAATTCGACGGCGATCTCGCTGCCGACGGGGCGGTCGTCGTCGTCCCCGCTACCACCGGATCGCTCGTCGCGACTGCCGACGGCCGCACCCTCCGTCCGGCCCACGCTCCGCTCCGCGAGGGGGGCGTGGTCGTTGGCGGATGCGGGCTCGTCGTCCCGACCGTCCCCGCCGGCGCCCATGTGCCATGTTGGCATGCCACCGGCTTAAACCTCCGCGCCGAGAACCGGAAGCCGTTAGGTGGCGGGCGGCGGAACGTCGCCCATGGACACGCTACACGTCGCGGGCGGCCGGGTCCTCCATCCGGACGGCCGCGTGACGGAGGCCGACGTGCTCGCGGATCGCGACGACGGAACGATCCTCGCGGTCGGTCCGGAGCTCGACGGCGCCGCCGAGGCCGACGAACGACTCGACGCCGAGGGCTGTCTGGTGATGCCCGGACTCGTCAACGCTCACACTCACGTGGCGATGACGCTGCTCCGCGGCTACGCCGACGACAAGGAGCTCGACGCGTGGCTCCAGGAGGACATCTGGCCGACCGAGGCCGAGCTCACGCCCGACGACATCGAGGCCGGCGCCGAACTCGGCGTGCTGGAGATGATCCGCTCGGGCACCACCGCCTTCGCGGACATGTACTTCTCCGTGGACCGGATCGCGGACGTGGTCGAGCGCGCCGGCGTGCGTGCCCGCCTCGGCCACGGCGCCGTGACGGTCGGGAAGGACGAGGGTGACGCGCGCGCGGATGTCGAGGAGAGCATCGAGGTCGCGACCGCGCTCGACGGCGCCGCCGACGGCCGGATCCGGACCGCGTTCATGCCCCACTCGCTCACGACGGTCGGCGAGGAGTACCTCCGTGAGGGGCTGGAGCTGGCGACCGCCCACGACGTGCCGGTCCACCTCCACGCCAACGAGACCGAAGACGAGGTCACGCCAATCGTCGACGAGCGCGACGAGCGCCCCATGGAGTACGCCGACGAGCTCGGTGCGCTCGGCTCGGCGAACTTCTTCGCGCACGGCGTCCACGTCGACGACACGGAGATCGGGCTGCTCGCGGAGACGGACACCGCGGTCGTCCACTGTCCAGCCTCGAACATGAAACTCGCCTCGGGGATCGCCCCCGTTCAGCGCATGCGCGATGCGGGCGTCACCGTCGCGCTCGGCACCGACGGCGCCGCCTCCAACAACGACCTCGACCTGTTCGACGAGATGCGCGATGCCGCGATGGTTGGCAAGCTCGGCGCCGAGGACGCCTCGGCCGTCCCCGCCGAGGCCGTCGTCGAGATGGCGACCGCGGCCGGCGCGGACGCGCTCGGCCTCCCGGGCGGGCGAGTCGAGGCGGGCGCGGCCGCCGACCTCGCAGTCGTCGACCTCGACGCACCCCACCTCACGCCGGTTCATGACCCGATTTCGCATCTCGCGTACGCGGTGCGTGGTAGCGACGTGCGGCACACCGTCTGTGACGGGCGAGTGCTCATGGCCGACCGCGAGGTGCTGACGCTTGACGCCGAGGCGGTGCAGACGCGCGCAAGCGAGGCCGCGACCGACCTCGTCGCTCGCGCCGAGGCGGACGAGTAGGCGGACGGATAGGCGGACAGCTCGCCGGTTTGAACCCGGCTACTCTCCCCATCTCTCGGGGTTTCAGTCGTTTTCACCCGATCGGAAAACCGCGTTTCAGCGCCCATATCCGGGATAATCGGGGAAAAGTCGGATTAACGGTGTTTCCTTTTTAACCCCTTTCCGCTCGTTGGCCCGAGTGACGATGAACACACGAACGCTCACCCTACTGCTGGTCGCGGTGGTCGCGGTCGGCGCCGTTGCCGGCGCCGCTGCGGCCGAGGACGGGCTGGCTGTGGAGGTTGAACAGGACGCCGGCGAGAACGCGACGGTAACGGTGACGGAGAACGACACTGCCGTCGAGAACGCGACGGTGAACGTCTCCGTGGTAGATGAGGAGAACGCCTCGTACACGGGAGCGGGCGACCACCAGACGGACGAGAACGGCACGGTTGAGCTACCGGCCGCTGACGAGGACGTGACCGTCGAGGTCACCGTCGAACACGACGGGGAGACGGCGACGTCCGAAGTCGACCTCGTGGCACCGACCGACCTGAGCGTCGAGGTGACTGACGTTGACGCCGATCCGGTTGTGACAGTGACTGACGACGACGAGTCCGTCGAGAACGCGTCGGTGAACGTCTCCCTGGCCGATGGCGAGAACGCCACCTACGATGGTGTCCGGAACTACACGACCGACGAGAACGGCACGGTGACGCTCGACGCCGCCACCGAAAACGTCACGATCTCCGTGACGGCCGAATACGACGGCGAGACGGCGACGACCACCGTGGAGCTGCTCGCTGAGGAAGCGGAGGACGAGGCCACCGCTCCGTTCGGTCAGCAGGTCCGTGACTTCATCGAGAGTCTCCGTAACGGCGACCGTCAGGGCGGCATCGGGTCGGCCGTCTCGGACTTCGTGACCTCGAACAACCCGGGTAACGCGAGCGACGCGCCCGGCCACGACGAGAACAGCAGTCAGGGTCCGCCGGAACACGCGGGGAACGGCAGCGCTAGCGACGGACAGGGTCCGCCGGAGCATGCCGGTAACAACGGCAACGCCAGCGACGACGGGCAGGGACCGCCGGAGCACGCGGGCGGTGACAATGGCGGCGCCGGATCCGCCGACGCTGACGACGAGGACGACGACGATGACGAGGAGAACGCCGGCAGCAGTCCGGGCAACTCGGGTAACAGCAACGGTGGCGGTAACGGGAACGGCCCTCCCTAACTAGCTGATCTTCCTTCGCCCCGCTGTTTTCACTGTTCCTTTTCAGTGTGCTCCGTCTCCGGTAGCTCCCGCTCTGCGGACTCCGATTCCGCAGGGCTGTCTCCCGATCTCGGACCGGATGGCACGTCCAGCACGCGGTCGAGCGCGTCCTTGAATTCCTCATCGGAGAGTTCGCCGGCGGCGTAGCGCCGTTTCAGCGTCTCGACCGGATCCGCCGCGGCCTCCTCGGCCGCCGCGTCGGCGCTCGCCGCCGTCCTTGCGGCCCGGCGAGAGCGCCATCGGAGCCCGACCCACGACCCGAACGCGAGCATCACGAGGACGGTAATGACGCCGGCGGCGGCCCACGGGACCACGCCGACGAGCGCGAGCGCGCCGGCGATGATCACCAAGTCGGCGCCGAACGCCACGAACAGCCCGACCATCTGCGCCGTCACCAGCGGTTCGTCGGGGTCGACTGCCATTGGCAATGTACGCGTGGCGTCGGCACTTAAGCGGTCGGCCGAGAGCCAGCGCCGCTGCTTGGCCGGAGAGACATGTTGTCGTCCTCCACACCCCGAACGGCTCTTACCCTGAACGCATCACCCCGGACGCTTCACATCCCGGCACCGTTTAGTGTCCGCTCGGTCAATCCTCACTCATGAGTGAAGCCACCTACAAGCCGGTGACTGCCCACCTCGACGACGTCGACGCCGCACGCGAGGAGGGTCGCCGGAAGATGGACTGGGCGCTCCAGCACATGCCGATTCTGGAGGCGCTCCGCGAGGAGTTCACCGCCGAGCGACCGCTGGAGGGCGAGGTCATCGCGATGGCGATGCACGTGGAAGCGAAAACCGCGAACCTCGTCGAGCTGCTGGCCGACGGCGGCGCCGAGGTCGCGATCACGGGCTGTAATCCCCTCTCGACGCACGACGACGTGTCGGCGGCGCTCGACGCCCACGAGTCGATCACGTCGTACGCCGTCCGCGGCGTCGACGACGAGGACTACTACGCCGCGATGCACGCGTGTATCGCCCACGAGCCCACCATCACCGTTGACGACGGGATGGACATGGTGAAGCTCGTCCACGAGGAGTACCCCGAGCTGATCGACTCCATCGTCGGCGGCGCCGAGGAGACGACGACGGGCGTCGACCGCCTGCGCGCGATGGACGCCGACGGCGAGCTCAAGTACCCCGTCTTCGCCGTCAACGACACGCCGATGAAGCGGCTGTTCGACAACGTTCACGGCACCGGCGAGTCCTCGCTGGCGACCATCGCCATGACGACGAACCTCTCGTGGGCCGGCAAGAACGTCGTCGTCGGCGGCTTCGGCCAGTGTGGCAAGGGCGTCGCCAAGAAGGCGTCCGGCCAGAACGCCAACGTCATCGTCTGCGAGGTCGACCCCCGCAAGGCGCTGGAGGCCCACATGGAGGGCTACGAGGTGCTGCCGATGAACGAGGCCGCCGAGAAGGGCGACGTGTTCATCACGACGACGGGCAACCGCGACGTGATCACCCGTGAGGACTTTGAGGTGATGAAGGACGGCGCGCTCCTCGCGAACGCCGGCCACTTCGACGTGGAGATCAACCTGAACGACCTCGACGAGCTCGCGGTCGACCGCTTCGAGGCGCGCGACGGCGTCGAGGGCTTCGAGATGCCCGACGGTCGCGTACTCAACGTGATCGCCGAGGGTCGCCTGGTGAACCTCGCGGCACCCATCGCGCTCGGCCATCCGGTCGAGGTGATGGACCAGAGCTTCGGCGTGCAGGCGGTCGCCGTCCGGGAACTCGCCGTTAACGGCGCCGCCTACGACGCCGGCGTCCACGACCTGCCCGACGACCTCGACCGCGAAGTCGCCGAGATCAAACTCGCCGCCGAGGGCGTCGCTCACGACACGCTCTCGGCCGAACAGCGAGAGTACATGGACAGCTGGGAGCACGGGACGTAAGGAAGTCGTCGACGACGCAACGACGCGCCCGTCCCCCGTCGCCGAGCCACCTCTCTTTTAGCCCGCCGCGCTCCTCGGTGAACGCATGCCAACCGACGCTCAACAGGCCTGTTTCGAGGCCGGCATCAAGTTCGGCTCGCTGTACCACCAGTTCGCCGGGACGCCCGTCTCACCCGACAGCACCCGCAGTCTGGAGAGTGCGATGGCGGAGGCGATCGAGAATCAGCCGTTCTGTGCGTCCGTCTCGGTGACGATCCACGACGACCGCGTCGCCGACGCGATCGACCACGAAAACGGCTATACGGAGCTGACTGGCTCGCTGATGGACGTGGAGATGCGGATCGACTATGAGGACGTAACGGTGCGCACGCGCATGGAGATGGAGGACGGCTATCCGCTGATGACGCTTGTCTCGGTCGTGGAGTAGTTCGCGTTCGGAGTCGGAAGCGAACTGCGGGAGGCCGCGGTCGGCGAGTTCCCGCTGGCGGAAACACTCGTTCCGCGCCTCTCGGAACGGCTACCGGCGTATCGACAGGATCCGGCTCAGCGGCGTCGATTCACCGACGGCCGCCTGCGTGAGGTAGAGGAACATCGCCACGCCCAGCGCTGCGAGCTGGACGAACTGCTCCGGGTACACCATGATGACGATGCCCAGCGCAAGGAAGACGAACCGGAGCCCGAGTGCGGGCATTCGGCCGAGGTCGAACCGGTAGTTGAGCCCGTGGACGATCATCAGCGTTCCGGCGAGGATGATCGCGGAGGTTAACAGCACGCTGGCGGTGAACTCGCCACCGTGGTCGACGATCTCCGGGTGGTAGACGAACGAGAACGGCAGGATGAACAGCGGCGCGGAGATCTTCACCGCGTCGAGGCAGGTCCGCCAGAAGTCGGAGTCTGCGATACTACACGCCACCGCCACACAGGTCGCGATGGGCGGCGTGAGCCCGGCGAGGATCGCCGCGTAGAACACGAAGAAGTGCGCCGAGAAGTCGACCAGGCCGAACTGGCTCGTCAGCGTCGGCGCGATCAGCAGGGCGACGACGGTGTACGCCGCGGTGGTCGGCATCCCGAGTCCGAGCAGGATGCAGATCGCCATCGCCATGATCGCCGCGATGATCAACACGCCGCCGGATAGCTGCATCAGGGTCAGCGAGATGGCGGTCGGGACGCCGGTCGCTTGCAGGAGGTCGACGACCCCGTTGATGGCACCGAGGATGATCGCGACCGGCGCGAGCACGACGACGCCGCCACGGAGGCCGTCGAACGTTTGCTGGAGCGTATCGACGAACCGCCAGAACGTCACCCGCACGTCGCCGGTGTCGTACGCCGCCTTCCCGGTCGGGATGGTGATGCCGAAGAAGGCCATCGACACGACCGTCCAGAACGCGGAGGTCATCACCGTGTACTGGAGGAAGCCGAGCAGGTAGATCAGCACGAACAGCGGGACGCCGAACTTGATGCCGTCGAGAACGAGCTCCAGCCGCGTGAGTTTGTGGTCGAACTTCCCGCTCATTCGCGGGTCGTCGATCTGCGGCGCCGCCGCGTAGTGGACGGCGACCGCGACGACGACCATCATGATCGCCGCCGGAATGAGCCCGGCAACGATCACGTCGAGGTAGGAGACCCCGGTGATGAGCGATGCCATGACGAACGCGCCGGCGCCCATCACGGGCGGGAGCACCTGGCCGGTCGTGGAGGCGACCGACTCGATGGCGCCCGCCGTCGAGCCGCGGACGCCGTTCTCCTTCATCATCGGGATCGTGAACGAGCCGGTCATGCCGGCGTTCGCGGTCTGGCTCCCGTTGACGGAGCCGATCACCGCGCTGGCGATCACCGCCGTCTGGGCGACGCCGGAGTCGACGTACTTCGCCGAGCGGACGGCGGCCCGCAGGATCAGGTCGAACGCGCCGTACGCCTTCAACATCCCCGCGTACAGCAGGAACAGGGCGATCCACGCCGCCGTCAACTGTGTGAGGAAGCCGAAGAAGCCGGTGTTGCTGATCGAGAGGATCCGGAGCGTGCGGTTGACCGAGATGCCGGTGTGTCCGAGGGTCCCGGGAATCAGGAAGCCGAACAGGGCGTATCCGATCCCGACGAGCACGACGGCGAGGAAGGTGACGCCGAACGCCCGCCACGTGAGGTAGATGATCACGAGCGAGAACAGCGCCCCCATCACCAGCTCCAGCTCGGTGACGCGGCCGCCCCGGATCAGCCGCATCACGTTGGTGTACATGTACACTGTCGTCCCGATGGTGATGACGGCACACAACGAGAGACCGACCGTATCGAGGAGGTTGTCACGGTCGAACAGCGCCCGGACGTCCTCGGCGATGTAGTTGGTACCGCCGCCCACGTTGTCCGCGAGCTCGGAGTGGATGTACAGCAGGAGGATCCCGCCGAGGAAGCCGATGCCGAACATCGCCCGGGAGGCACCCGTGAGCGACATGTACATGACGTAGGCCCAGAAGGGGATGGAGAGAAGCCCGAGAACCGAGTTCAGCGTCGTCCGGCGCTTCAACGCGGGCTTGGAGAGACGCTCCCGCACGACCTCTCCGATCGGCCGCTCGGTGAGTTCGGGATCGATGTCGTGGCGGGTCGGATCGGCGTCGCTGGTGGCTACCGTCGGTTCGTCCTCGGGACCGCTATCGGGTGTCATTTGTAGCGTTTATAAGCAGCATAGTATCGTTCGATGGAGATGTCCGAAACGTTCGGTCGCATTCCGGGGGAGGCCCCCGGAATCGGTTCGAGTCGAGTTAGCCTTCGACCCAGTCGTCGTCCCAGATCCCGATGTCCTGCCAGTACTCGGCGACGCCGGGGTGGACCGGGATGTCGTCGATCACGGCGGCCGACAGGTCCTCCGGGTTCTCTTCGTAGTCGAGCACGGTCGGGTCGGAGTCACGCATCGTGTCGTGGTGCTCGTGCATGACCCGTGTGAACTCGTAGGTTGCCTCGGCAGGGATGTCGGGGTGGAACGCCCACATCCCGTCGAGCACCCAGCTGAACACTTCGTCGACACCGAGTTCGCTGGTCACGTCCTGCTCCCAGCCGTACGGCTCGAACTCGGCCGCGCGGGCGCCGTCGATGCTGTCGACGGTGTCGCGGAAGTGGTCGTCCGTCTCGATGACGTAGAGCTCACCGTCACTGCGCACGTCGACCTCCTGACACCAGCCGGCGAGGTCGATGCCGTTGGAGCCGTAGACACACAGCGCGTCGACGCGCCCTTCCTCGACTGCACCGGGGATGTCGTCGGTGTTCTCGTTGTTGATCTCGTTGGCCTCGAAGATGCCGTCCTCGGTGAGCACCTCCTCCGTGATCAGCCGCGTCCCGAAGCCGGGCTCGATCGGGTAGATCGTGTAGCCGCCCTCGCGGAGGTCGGCGGTGGATTCGATTCCCGAGCCTTCCATCGCCACCCAGATCATCTCCAGGCTGGTAAATCGGGGGCCCTGATCGGGGATCGACTCGACGGGCTCCTCGTCGAACGGATCCTCGTCGTTGAACGCCTTCGCCATCGAGTTGGTGTCGACGCCGATCGACTCGAAGTCGCCCGCGTCGTAGTCGTAGATGTTTGCCGTCCAGCCGCCGGTCTCCTGGACGGTTACGTCGATCGAGTCACTGTGCTCGGACGCCGCGAGCGCGGCGGCGTTACCCGCCGCCTGGGTCGAACTCCCGCTTGAGGTCCCCGCCAGCGTGAACGTGTGTGTTCCATCGTCGTCCGTACAGCCGGCTAGCCCGACAACGCCCATTGCTCCCATCGCCTTCAACGCGTCGCGCCGTGTCGGCTTGTCACCATCTATCATGTATCCCAACGCTATGCGTCGGTGGCTAAAAGCATGTCGCCGGGAACGAGAAATAGCCGCTTCCATACCCGGATTTCGGTCTGTATTTACTACGAAACGTGTACTCCTCTTCTAAGATTAGTTTGGAGGTGGGTGAAACGATCGAGTTCCGATCCGATCGTATCAGATCATTCCCAGTTAAACGCCGTGTCGAGGTCGTGGGGCGTGTTCCCGCCGTCGCGCGCGGCGCGCTCGCGGTACGCCTCCAGGTCCGCGCGGAAGCTCGGGTCGGCGATCGCGGTGAGTGCCTCGGCGCGCTCGACGGGCGACTTCCCGCGGAGGTCGGCGACGCCGTGTTCCGTGACGATCACGCTGGCATCGTGTTCGCTGTGGTCGACGTGCGGCGTCATGGGGACGATCCGGGACACGTCGCCGCCGACCGCCGTCGACGGGATGGCGATGATCCCCAGCCGGCAGTTACGCGCGAAGTCGCCGCCGCCGCCGATGCCGTTGACGACGTGGGTTCCCCGAATGTGCGTGGCGTTGACGTTGCCGTAGAGGTCCACCTCGACGGCGCTGTTGACGCCGACGACGCCGAACCGGTCGATCAGCTCCGCCGCGTTCGAGATGTCTGCCGGCCGCAACACCACGTCCTCGGCGTACTCGCCGACGTTCTCGAAGAACCGCTCTTGGCCCTCCGCCGACAGCGCCAGCGAGGTCGCGCTGGCGCCGCGGAGGTCGCCGGCGTCGAGCATGTCGAGCAGGCCGTCCTGCACGACCTCGCCGACGTACGCCACGTCGCGGTCACCGAACTCCACGTCCGCGAGCGCGCCCATCAGCGCGTTGCCGAGGCTCCCCACGCCGAACTGCAGGTTGACGGCGTCCTCCAGCAGCGGGTTTCGCTCGATCTCCGCCTCCATGAACGACCGCAGGTTGGCGGCGATCTCCTCGTCGGTCGCGGACGGCTCGCGGAACTCGTAGGGGTCGTCGAGCCGGTCGGTCTCGACGACGGCCGCCAGCTTGTCGGGGTCGAAGCGGACGGCGGGGCCGTCCGTCTCGCCCAGCGGGTCCGAAAGCGGGATCGGGGCGCGATTCGGCGGGTCCTCGCGCACGTGCACGTCGTGAACTTGTGCGAGCTCGACGGGCTGTGCCCGATTCACCTCCACGATGATCCGGTCGGCGGCGCCGACGTACGCGGGCGTGTGTCCGATGGAGGTCGAGGGGACCAGCCAGTCGGGGCCGACTGCCACCGCCTCCACGACCGCGAGCGTCTCGCCGATCATCCCCTCTCGGATGCCGTCAAAGCGAACCTCGTCGGCCAGCCGGGAGATGTGGCGGTCGTGAAACTGCACGCGCCCGTCGTTGATCGCCTCGCGGGCGGTGTCGTTGGGGACGAACGGGTACCGCCGCGCCATGTCGCCCGACTCCACGAGGTCGCGGTCGACCTCGTCGCCGACGCCGCCGCCGGAGACGACGGTGAGCTCGCGGGGCTCGCCCGCCGCCAGCGTCTCGGGGACGAGCTTGGGGTAGCCGACGCCGCCGAACCCGGAGACGAGCAGGGTGGCTCGCTCGGGGATCAGCGCGGCCGCCTCCTCCGGCATCGCCATCGGGAGGTCGCCGGCGAACCGCTCGTCGGGGACCGGGTCGTCGGCGGTCGGGGCGCTCGCGGCGGAATCGGAGTTCGTCACTCCAGATCCTCCGGTTGGGTGCCGACGCCTTCGGGCCAGCCGGTGGGCTGGGCCGCGCTCGGCTCGGCGTACGACCGTTTCAGGACCATCGGCGTGCGCTCTAAGGAGAGCACGAGGTCGCCGTCCTGGTTGTACGTCCGGAGCTCCGTCGTCACGATGCCGACGTGGTCACGCGAGGAGGACTCGCGCTTCTCGATCACTTCCGACTCCGCGAACAGCGTGTCGCCGTGGAATACGGGCGCGTGATGGCGGATCGTGTCGTACCCGAGGTTCGCCGTCGCGTTGGCGCTCACGTCGATGACGCTCATCCCGACGGCGAGCGCGATGACGAAGGTGCCGTCCACCAGTCGCTCGCCGAACTCCGTCTCCTGGGCGTACGCCTCGTTGAAGTGCATCGGGTTGAGGTTCATCGAGATGTTGGTGAACCAGACGTTGTCCGTCTCGGTCACCGTCCGCCCGTACGGGTGTTTGTACACGTCACCGACCGCGAAATCCTCGTAGTAGCGTCCTTCCCAGCCGCCCACGAGGCGGCGATCGGTCTCGGTGTCGGATTCGGTATCGTCCGTCATACTAGCTCAGTCGCCAAACATCCTCAAGAGGGTTGTGCCCCCGGGTAACCCTGCCCGTTCGCATGCCCTCCGTTTACACACCACTCGGAGCCACGGCGGTCGCCGGTGCCACCGCCATGCCGCCTCCCTGCTCAGCCGTCGAGTTCCGCGAGCACCCGGTCGGTGTCCACCTCGACGCCCCGATCGCGGAGCAGGTCCGCGAACGCCGGCGGCTCCAACTCCGCGATCTCGGCCGCCCGGGTGAACGTCACCTCGTCGTCGGCGAAACGCTCGACGGCCCGGTCCCGGCGCCACTCGGAGAGCGCGGACGACAGCAGTCGCTCGGCGGCCGCGTCCCGATGTAGCTGCTCGTCGCGCGCGTACCGCGAAAGCGACCCGGCGAGCTCCTCGTCGAGGGCCACTTCTACCCGTTCCATGGGTGCGTGTCACGGTGAGGTGCAATCAATCTTTGCGCCGCCTGCGGGTCGGTGGAGATCCCCGTCCGCCGAGCGTCGGCCGCACGGCGGACGCGGGCGCGCTCACGCGGCGGACGCCGACGGGCTCCTATGGTGGCGCCGTGTTCTCCCCTCCAACACCACCTTTTTACTCGCCGACGCGGTCGTTTCGGTCGTGTTTGCCCCCGCCGTCGCCGACTCGCTTCCGGGTCTCCTAGCGGCGGGGATCCCCCTCCAGACCGCCATCGACCGTCCGGCGATAACCCCGGAGATGCTGCTCGTCTTCGGGCTCATCGCCGCCGTGCTCGTGCTGTTCGTCACGGAGCCGGTCCCCATCGACATCACCGCCATCGTCGCGATGGTTGCGCTGTTCGCGATCGACCCGATCCTCGGGCTCGGCTCCGGGACGATCCTCAGCGGGTTCGCCTCCTCCGCGACGATCACCGTCCTCGCGATGTTCGTGCTCAGCGAGGGCGTCCGCCGGACGGGAATCGTCCAGTCGATCGGCAACCGGATCGTCGACGCCACCGAGGGAAGCCCGAAAAAGCGGCTCGCGGCGGTCGTCGGCCTCTCGGGCGGGACGGCCGGCTTCATCAACAACACGCCGGTCGTCGCGATCATGATCCCGATGGCGATGGACATCGCCAGACGCACCCGAACCTCCCCCTCGAAGCTGCTGATGGCGATCTCCTTCGCCTCGATGATGGGCGGGACGCTCACGCTTATCGGCACCTCGACCAACATCCTCGCGTCGGACACGTGGGACCGGATCGGCGGCGAGGCGACCACGCAGTTCTCGATGTTCGAGTTCACCCAGCTCGGGATCGTCGTGCTGATCGCCGGCGTGATCTACCTGCTGACGATCGCCCCGCGGCTCACCCCCGAGCGGATCAAGCCGGAAGAGGAGCTCACCGAGGAGTTCGCGATGAGCGACTACCTCACGGAGGTCGTCGTGCGCGAAGACTCTCCGCTCGTCGGGATGACCGTCCGCGAGAGCCTCCAGGCGCTCGACGTCGACATCGACATCGTGCAGGTCGTCCGCCACGGCGAGGCGTTCATGGAGCCGCTGGCGCGCAAGGAGCTCCGGGAGGGCGACGTGCTCGTCATCCGGACCGACCGCGACACGCTCGTGGACGTGATGGACGAGGAGGGGCTCGACCTGCTGCCCGAGGTGGAGCTCGGAGACGAGGATCTCGAACCCGAGGCGGGGTACAGCCTCGTCGAGGTGATCGTGATGCCCGACACCCGGCTGGTCGGCGAGACGCTCGCGTCGCTCAGCTTCCGGCAGCGCTACGACGCCACCGTGCTCGCCATCCGGCGCGGCGGCTCCGTGATCCGCCAGCGGATGGACCAGGCGCCGCTTCGCGGAGGCGACACGCTGCTGATTCAGGCGACGGAGGACACCGTCAACCGTCTCAGCCGAAACCGGTCGTTCGTCGTCGCCGGCGAGGTCGACCGCCCCGACTGGCGCCGCGAGAAGACGCCGGTCGCGGTCGGCATCGTCGCCGCCGTCGTGCTGCTGGCGGCGTTCTCGCCGTACTCCATCCTCGTCACCGCGCTCGCCGGCATGGTGGCGATGGTCGTCTCCGGCTGCCTGAAGCCGAACGAGGTGTACGACGCCGTCGACTGGAACGTCATCTTCCTGCTCGCCGGCGTCATCCCGCTCGGCATCGCCTTGGAGCGGACCGGTGGCGCCGACCTGCTCGCCGCCTTGGTCGTCAACAACACGCTGTTCCTGCCGACGGTCGCCGTGCTCGGCGTGTTCTACCTGCTCACCGCCGTCCTCACCAACCTGATCAGCAACAACGCCAGCGTGGTCCTGATGATCCCGGTCGCCATCGACACCGCCCAGGCGATCGGCGCGAACGCCTTCTCGTTCGTGCTCGCGGTCACCTTCGCGGCGTCGACCGCCTTCATGACCCCCGTCGGCTACCAGACCAACCTGATGGTGTACGGCCCCGGCGGCTACACCTTCACCGACTTCGTCCGCGTCGGCGGGCCCCTCCAGCTCCTCCTCGCCGTCGTGACCACCGTCGGGATCTGGCACTTCTGGGGCGTGTAGCGCTCGCCGGCGGGCGCGCAGGCGGTGCGCCCGGAACGAAACGCTTTACCGCGTGTTGGGGGTACTATTGCGTGCGGGACCGTGGGTTAGTCTGGTATACTCCGGGCCTTGGGTGCCCGTGACCCCGGTTCGAATCCGGGCGGTCCCACTTTGTGCGGCGCGAGTAGTTCACGAGCGCCGCGAGCGTGCGGCGGATTCGAAGCAGGGAGTGGAGCGAAGCGGAACGACTGAGGTTCGAATCCGGGCGGTCGGCTCTGTTGAAGTCCTCAGAAGGTGACAATTCTGGCCCAGGTCCGGTTAGCACAGGATTCTTGATGAGCGATATCGGGAGTAGGTGTGTCAGGTGAGCGGATGAGAAGTTTATAAGTGGGATGTAGGTGGTTCAGTTTCTCGTTTATAAGGAGTGGTTGTTTGGTGAGTTGCTGATGCGACACTGGTGAGGACCGCCTTCAAAAGCCCCAGCCGGCTCCGGTCGAGGGGCTCGCTGCGCTCCTCGCTCTCAGCACCGCCCGCTGCGGTGCTCGCGTCGCCCGTCGTCCCGGAGCCGGCTGCCCCTTTGAGTCCCACCCCGCACAGCACCGCAACCGCACCTCAGCCCTCCCCAGCCTCGGTCGACGGCGGCCGCGGGACCGCTCCGCGGCCGCCGTCGACCTCCCTCGCGCGCGTTTCTCGCGCGCGCCGACCGCAGTTTGGATTTATAAGGAAGAATCGGAACCACTCAGGGTTATTTATAAGCGATCACCGATGGCGCCGGTTGCAATACCCACTCCCGATCTCGCTCAACATGCAAGTCTCATCGACCAGCTGTTTCACGCCATTTTGTATTTGAATAAGAGGATTTCAACAGAGCCGGGCGGTCCCACTTTCTGCTGCGAGCGATGTCGGGAGCAGGAGCACTGGAGCGCCGCGAGCGTGATTCCCCGGCGATCGCCGTCAACCACCCTCCCCGGCCACCAACCCCTTATCAGTGCCGTGTGGGACTCCGGCCATGAACGACAGACAGCAGAAGCTGGTTGTCGGCGCGGTGGCCGCGTTCGCGCTCGTCGGCGGGGTCGCGGCGTTCGTCGCGTTCGGCGGCGGCGACGCCGTACGCGAGATCACCGGGACGGACGCACACCACGAGCCGACGGCCGAGCCACAGATGGAGGACACCGAGGCTGCCTTCGACTTTGGCGTCGACGACATCGAGGAGTGCGGCACGACCTGTCGTGACGTGACCGCGACGCTGTCGAACGTGGGTGACGAGCCCGCCGAGGACGTGACCGTCGAGACGACGATGTTCACCGACGGCGACATCGTCTGGGAGGGCACCGAGGAGCTCGGCGGGCTCGACGCCGACGAGGCGTTCACCAGCACCGAGCGCGTCGACATCGGCGCCGACGACGCCGCGCGCATCGAGGCGAACGACGGGCAGGTGACCATCGAGACCGTCGTCGTCTTCGAGGACGGCCAGGACGTGTTCGTTGAGGAGCACGACGTTTCGTAGGCCGCCGGCGTGCGCCGGCGCCCGCGGACGCCTGATAAGAGCGGATTGCCGGCCGCACAGGCCCTCATAAACCCCATCGGCCGAGCGCGGCGGGGGATAGACCGGCGGGCGCCCCGCTGCCGCCTTTCGAAATCCTTTTGTCTCGATTCGACTTTGGTGGGAATGCGAGCCGCCTTAGCTCAGACTGGGAGAGCACTCGACTGAAGATCGAGCTGTCCCCGGTTCAAATCCGGGAGGCGGCATATTCTGAGACCGCAACCGCGAGCGTAGCGAGCGGTCCGTCGAAGAAACGACGGCGAGCGGATTTGAACCCTATCAGTCG
This sequence comes from Halorubrum gandharaense, assembly GCF_054654575.1. Classification (NCBI taxonomy): domain Archaea; kingdom Methanobacteriati; phylum Methanobacteriota; class Halobacteria; order Halobacteriales; family Haloferacaceae; genus Halorubrum; species Halorubrum gandharaense. Next base: position 1,855,756 of record NZ_BAAIET010000001.1, on the reverse strand, counting down.
CGCGCAGCGAAGTGAGCACGTCTGATTTCGGTTCAAATCCGGGAGGCGGCATGGTTCTGCGCCGACCGCCGGCATCCTTTTTAAACTTCTACTTCCCTTTCACGAAGTAGCTCGTGAAGAATCCCGAGAGGAACGAGGCGACGGCGACCGACAATAGCACGTCCGAGAGGTCGTACGGGCCGTCGTCGCCGGCGCTGAGTTTCGTGAGCGCGACGCCGATGACGAGCGAGATCAGGCCGTTGACGAAGTCGTGTTTGAGGCTCATGACGGGTGACCGTTGGTACTGGTGTGTCAAATAGCTACGGTGTGTGCGGACTCTCCCCTCCACAACCCCTTTTAAATGCCGGCGTCAATCGCTGCGCATGAGTGAGACGCCCGCGGGCTCCGGATCCGGTTCCGCCGACGCTGCTGAGGCCGCCAACGCCGCCGGCTCCGGCATTACTGACGACGACCCCGACGACGCCGATCGCCCCGCCGGCGTCGACCGCTTCCGCGCCGGCGCGCTCGGGAGCGGGGTGGGCGGGCTGTTGCTGATCGGCGCCGGTCTCCTCCTTCCGTACGCCGCGGCGGCCGCGGTCGTGCTGGTCGCGGGCGCGCTCGCGGTCCTCTTCCGGCGCGGAGCGCCCGGATTCGGCGTCGGGATGGGCGCGATCGGGCTGGTTGCGGCCGTCGAGGCGACGCCCGGGCTCGGACTGGGGCTCGACGCGGTCACGCTCGGCGCGCTCGCGGTCGCGTTCGCGGTCGTCGACGCCGCCGCGGCGCGGGTGCTGGGACGGTTCGGTGCGGGACGGTGATCCTGTCTTAAAAGGCGGGACGCGCAGTCGGCTCAGTAGCCGTACTCCACGTCCTCGTCGACGGGGCCGGCGAAGACGCCGTAGAGGTAGACGAAGTAGCCGCAGACGATCAGCAGGAACGGCCCGCCTATCAGCGTGAGCAGGTTCAGCGAGACCGGGGCGACGACCGCCTCGCGAATCGTCGTGCCGGTCGCGGGGTACGCGTACGGGTACAGCAGGCTCGCCAGCAGCACGACGATGGAGAGGCCGCCGCCCGCGACGCAGCCGGCCCACTCGCGGGCACGCCCCCGCTCGGCAAACACGAGCCCGGCGACGGGGAACCCAACGGCGAGCACGGCCAGCGGGAGCGCGGGAATCCCGAGGAGTTCCGCGCCGGCGCCGACGGGGTTCGTCGCGAGCAGCGCGGCGACGAGGACGCCGAGCGCGCCGAGGTGACCGGCTGTCGTGGGACGGGCGTAGCCGAGCAGCGTCTCGCGGTGTGCGTCGCGGGTCTTCATCGCGGCGTACGCGGCGCCGGCGAGCAGCGACAGCGTGACGACGACGACCCCGGTCGCGAGGCTGGCGGCGCCCAGCGTGCCGGTACCGAACACCCACCCGCCGGCGAGCGTGCCGAGACAGAACGGCGCGATCGCGCTCCCCCCGACGTACGCCCGGTTGCAGGCGCGCTGCCAGTCGGCGTCGTCGTTGAGGTCGCGGAACTTGGTGGCGAGCCCGCGGGCGAAGATGGCGAAGATGAAGCCGAAGACGAGCAGGTAGTGGCCGCTGAGCAGCGCGGCGTAGGTGGCGGGGAACACCGCCACGAGCAGGGTGCCGAACGCGACGATCCACACCTCGTTGGCCTTCCACACCGGCTCGTAGACGGCGAACAGCACCTCGCGGGTGGTCCCGGATTCGACGCCGTACAGCATGCCGATCCCGAAGTCGAACCCGTCGAGGAGGACGTACATCCCGAACGCGAACAGCAGCGCCGCGAACCAGAGTTCGGGGAGCGCCCCGATCAGGTAGTTGTCGACGGGGATCACGCGTCGTCACCCCCGTTGTCGGTGGTGCTGCTAACAGTGTCGGCGTCGGCGACCGGCTCCGCGAGACTTTCCGGGGAGCCCGCGGTGACGCGGTCGAGTTCGTCCTCCAGCAGCCACTTCACGCCGGCGAGGAAGCCGGCGATCATGACGAGATACAGCACGACGAACGCCGACAGCGAGAGCGCGGCCTCGGTGCCGGTGAGTGCGGGCGAGACGGCATCGCTCGTGAGCTGGAGGTCCTGGACCGTCCACGGCTGACGCCCGATCTCGGCGACGTACCAGCCGAAGACGACGCCGACGAAGCCGAGCGGCGCGGACGCCATCAGCAGCTTCAGGTGCCAACCCCGATCGACGAGCGTGTCCCGGCGGTAGCGGTAGACGCCCCAGAGGCCGAGCGCGATGAACCAGAAGCCGAGCGTCACCATGGTGCGGAACGACCAGAAGACGACGGCGACCGGCGGCGACTCGATGTCGAACTCCTCTAACCCGTGAACGACCGCTTCCGGATCACCCATCGAGGCGAGCATCGAGGCCATGTACGGGATGCTGATCGACCAGAGTTCCTCGGCACGCGGGTCGAATACGTCCTGGAGGTTTCGCGGGAACGCGACGAGGTGGAGCGGAGCGCCCTGCTGGGTCTGGTAGGCGGCCTCCATGGCGGCGAACTTCATCGGCTGGGTGTCGACGATGTGGCGAGTGTACATGTCGCCGTGGATCACCTGAAACACCGACGTGACCGCGAGCACGACGACCGAGACGCGCAGGGCGTGTTTCCACGGCGCGCTGTCCTCGCTGGCCCACACGAAGTAGGCGGCGACGCCGGCGATGAGCAGCGAGACGGACAGCAGCGCGGCGTTGGTCATGTGGACGTACATCCACGCCAGCCGGGGGGTGAAGAAGGCGGTCATGGGGTCGGTCATCTCCACGACCGTCATGCCACCCTTCTCGACCAGCTCGTACCCCTGTGGCGTCTGCATCCAGGCGTTGACGACGATGATCCAGAACGCCGAGAGCCACGCGCCGAGCGCGACGAGGATCGACGAGCCGAGGTACGCGCGGTCGCTGACGCGCTCCCGCCCGAACAGGAGCACGCCGAGGAAGATGGCCTCCAGGAAGAACGCCATGAACGTCTCGAACGCCAGCGGGCCGCCGATCAACTGGCCGCTGAACTCGGAGAAGGCGGCGAAGTTGGTGCCGAACTGGAAGCTCAGGGGGATGCCGGTCACCGTCCCGAGCACGAATCCGAGCGCGAACACCTTCGTCCAGAACGCCCGCAGTCGGGTGAATCGCTCCTCGCCGGTGCTGATCTCCTTGTAGGTGAAGTACGCGATGAACGGCGCGAGCCCGACGGACAGCGACGCGAACACGATGTGGACGGAGATCGACCAGCCGAACTGCGCACGGCTCGCGAGCTCGGGGTCGACGAGCGCGAGCGCGGCACCGGCGAGTGTCACGCCGGCCACCCCCGCGGTGCACTCCGATCGCGCGGCGCTCGCGTCGAGCGCGGCGAACGCGACGGCGAGTGTGGAAGCATGATACTTCGATTCGCATTCCCCCTTCCTATCGTTTGGGGCTGGTTTCGACTTACGGGAACGCACAACGCGGGTTCGGGTGAGAACGGTGTGTGTTCGGCGAGCGCTGCGTTTTAGGTACGCGCCGGCGTGCTCACCGGTGCCGCGAAGCGTGTCGATGCTTCTCAACCCGCACCGTTAATCCGTGATGACCGATTATGAGGTGGCATGAACGCCACGTGTGCCGATTGCGGCGCGCCGCTCGACGAGTCGCGCGGCTGCGGGGAGTGCGGAAACGACCCGAAACGAACCGCCCGAAAAGCCGGTCTCGTCGCGCTCGTTGCCGGCGTCCCGCTGTTCGTCCTTCAGCCGCCGTTCGCGGTGGTGCTGTGGGCGATCGGCGTCTTCCTCATCGTCGGCGCGTGGTTCCTCTCGGCGCGAAGCCACGATTTTTGAGCGTCTCGAGCGGACGTCTGAGAATCGAGAGATAAGCAGCTATCCCTCGAGACCCCTACAAGTCGGTCGTCGACCCCCCGAATGGAGGAGGACACCTTCGAGAATGTCACGAACGGACTGTGTTTCAAAAACGGATGTCCGAATTAAGCCATGTCATTCGTACACTCGCAATCTTTATGCCCGAAACTCCCCTGTGTCTATATGCAATGGCAGAAGGCGAAGTTGACTTCTTCAACGACACTGGCGGCTACGGTTTCATCTCGACGGACGATGCGGACGAGGACGTGTTCTTCCACATGGAAGACGTCGGCGGTCCGGACCTCGAGGAAGGCGAACAGATTGAATTCGAAATCGAGTCCTCTCCGAAGGGCCCGCGCGCGGCGAACGTCGTCCGCCAGTAACTCGGTTCTCTAACGAACGCGTTTTTCTCCGCTCCGGGGTCACCCGTCGCGGGGCGTTATCCAACCGCTGAGCGACGCTGCTGTCGCTTCAGTGCCGGTCACATGTGTTGTCCCCAGAGCCCGCGGCCTTTCTCGACGTGAACGTCGCCCTCGACGCGGGTCTGACACGCGAGGCGCACGTCGTGGGTCGGGTGGTGTGGTGGGAACCAGAGTCGGGCCTTCTCCTTCCGGCTCGGCTCACTCACCTCGCCGTCGATCTTCACCGCACAGGTGCCACAGCTTCCCATCCCGCGGCAGTTGAACTGCTCCGCCTTTCCGTTGTACACGGAGAGCCCGGTGTCGCGTAACACGTCTCGGAGCACGGCGCCGGTTTCACACTCGACCTCCTCGCCGCGATAGTACACCGTCGGCATACTCTGCTATACGGTGACAATCATCATAAACCGTCGGTCAGCGGCAGCGTCGTCGGGCTGACGGGAGTATGCCGGGCGTCGGACGCCGACGGGGCGTTTTTTACGTTCGGACGCCGGAAGAGAGGGTAATGGGACTCAGGTGTCTGCTCGGGCACGATTTCGACGAGCCGGAACTCGAGCGTGAGCGGGAAGAGAACGGGGATGAGGTCGTGATCACCGTCCGTGAGGTGAAGACCTGCACCCGATGCGGCGAAAAGCAGGTCGTCAGCGAGAACAAGGAGGTCACGACGATCGAACAGCTGGCCGACGAGGCGGCGGTCGCCGACGCGCAGGCGGAGGCCGAAGCCGAGGTGCGCGCGGACGCCGTCGACCGCGGTGCGGAATCGGACGAGTCGTCGGCGAGCGCCGCGGATGACATGGGTGCGGCCGGCCTCACGCAGCCAACCGGAAGTACGGCGTCCGACGACGCCACCATCGTCGACGCCGAAACGGCAGAGGCGGTCGACGAGGGGGGCGCTGATGTCGATGCCGAACTCCTCGATGAGGGTCCGGATGAGACCGAGCCGACGGCCGAACGGGAGTCGGCGGAGATGTCCGACGAGCCCGCGGAGGCGACAGAGACCTCGGAGGACATCTCGGATGACGAGGGCGTCGAGCTACTCGGTGGCGGTGATACGAGCACCGAGACCGACGACGAGACGCTGGTCGGTGCGGACGACTTGGCGTCGCCCGAGGAGGCCGCTACGGGCACGGCGGACGCCGCAGGTGACGAGCCGGCGGCCGGCTTCACGGAACCCGACGAGGGCGTGGCCGATGCAGCGGAGGACGACGGCGTCATCCTCGACGAGGACGGGTCGGAGGTGACCGACGATGACGACCGCCAACGCGGTGCTTGGCCGGAGGTCGAGGGCGACGAGGCGCCCGAAGGCGAGTCGACGCCGTGGCCCGAACACGGTGACGAGGACGAGGGGTTCTCGGCGGAGACGGACTCGGCGGGGACGGCGAGCGACGCGGGCGTCAGCTTCGGCGGCGGGCTCACGCCGGAGTCCGCCGATCAGCCCGCCGATGATCCGACCGACGAGGATGCGGAGGTGCTGGAGGCGCCGGCGAAATCCGAGCCGCGAACTGGCGACGCCGAGAGCGGGTCGACTGCGGCCTCGGAGCCCGGAACGGGGGAGTCCACGGACGCGGACGCCGATGTTGGATCGGGAATCACCCGCTCCGAGAGCCCGGAGCTCACCACGTCGATGGGGAAGACGGAAACGGAGTACCACTGTCCGGAGTGTGGGATGACCCGCGACGCCGACGCCACGTCGATGCGGGCGGGCGACATCTGCCCCGAGTGCAAGCGCGGCTACGTCACCGAACGGTCGCTGTAGGGCGCGGGTGGACGCCGGCGAGTGTTCCGGTGACCGTCCCGGGTGACGGGTGCCCTTCTCGCTCCTTTATCCGTCGCTTCCGCGGGACGAAACTGGTTTACCGTCCCCTATCGAACGGTCGCGGCATGAAGCAGTACAAGATGCGTCGCGGCGAGCATCTGGACGACCGCATGCCCGACCTGAAAGGCTCCATCGAGGAGTACTTCGGCGAGGTCTCGGGCACGGAGGAGTACGACGGCCACGAGCTGTACGTCGTCGAGGACCCCGACAATCCCGTTTTCGAGCGCATCGTCGCCGGCAAAGCCGAGTACGGCAGCAAGAAGGACAAACTCGCCGTCCACTTCGAGGAGCGTCCCGCCGAGGACGTGATCGCCGAGGGGAACGCCGACGCCGCGGCGGACGCCGTCGACGCGAAAAACGAGTTCCTGCTGGAGGCGACCGGCCGTGACGCCAAATCCCGCCGTGAGTCGCTGAAACGCGAAGTCGAGGACGAAGCGCCCGACTACTAAAGAAGGACCTTTTTCACCGGGGGGTTCGCGGAACCGGCGGAGCCGGTTCCGCTCAACCCCCGGCCAAAAATCTCCACCAAAAAAGAGCCGCGCGCTCGCCGGCGGGCGCCGAAGGCGCCCGCGACTCGCCCGCGGTACTCAAACGGACCGCCACCGCCACAGCACCGCAACCACCGCTCCGCCCAGCCACCGCTCCGCCCCGCCACAGCCACCGCTCCGCCCCACTACAGCCACAGCACGCCCCGCCACCACCCACCTCGCCGTCGTCCACGCCGACACCGCTCGCCGCCTTTTAAGCGGCTCCGTGTGAAGCGTCGGCTATGACCGACCCACTCGGCGCGTCCGACGGCGGGCTCGACGCCTACCGGCTCGAGGAGATGACGTGGCGGGACGTGGAGGCAGCGACCGCGGAGACCTCGACGCGGCGGCGCGCGTCCGCGACTCGGCGGTCACCTTCCACGCCTCGGAGTTCGAGACCAGCCTGATGCTGGAGCTGTTCCCGGACCTCGTTCGCATGGACGAGGCGGAGGCGGTCGAACCGCCGGCGGAGTCGCTCCCGCTCACCGACTACGACGCGCTCGGCGACAACTCCGTGGGCTGGGCGCTGTCGGCCGACGACATGGCCGCGCTAACCCACACGGGGAATCTCGGGGACCCGACGAGCGCGACTCGGGAGAAGGGTGCCACACTCGCCGACGAGGCCGTCGACAACCTCGTCGAGCTCGTCCGCGCGCTGGAGCGCGGCGAGCGAAACCGATAGCGTCGATCTCTGGCTGAAAATTCATTCGATTATGAGTAAATAGCCGGTGGATTTATCAGACGCCGCCGTGAACGGGAGGTATGAGCATCGACACGATCGTCCTGGCGGTCGGGACGGCCGACGAGAAGCGGGTGGATAGGCTGACGGAGGAGACGATCGACGTGGCGGTTCCCACGGGCGCGGACGTGGTGTTGGCGCACGTCTTCGCTGACGACGAGTTCGACGACATCCGCACGAAACTCGACGTGGACGTCGACAGCGAGGAGGCGGCGCCGGGCGCCGTCGCCAAGCGGCACACGACAACGCGAAGCGTCTCGAAGACGCTGACGAACGCCGACGTGGACCACGAGATCCGCGGCGCGGTCGGGGACCGTGGGACGGAGATCGTCGAGGTCGCGGAGCGCGCCGACGCCGACCGCGTGCTCGTCGGCGGCCGGAGCCGCTCGCCGACCGGCAAGGCCGTCTTCGGCAGCGTCGCTCAGGAGGTGATGCTGTCGGCTCCGTGTCCGGTCACCTTCGTGCGTGAAGGAACGAAGTAGCCGGGGTTCGCGTCCCCCGAAGCGTCCCGCTTAAGTGAGGTGCGGCCCCGCATACAGTCGATGTACTACGCCGGCGTCGACCTCGGCGCGACCAACGTCCGTGCGGTCGTGGGCGACGAGTCCGCGACCGTGCTCGGCTCCGACGCCCGCGGCACCCCCCGCGGGCCGAACGGCATCGCCGTGACGGAAGCGGTCCTCGGCGTCCTCCGTGGCGCCTGCGAGGAGGCCGGCATCGACCCGCGGGAGGTCGTCGCCGCCGGCATCGGCTCGATCGGCCCGCTCGATCTCGCGGCCGGTGCCGTCGAGAACCCCGCCAACCTTCCGGACGCGATCGAGCGGATCCCCCTTACTGGTCCCGTCGGCGAACTGCTCGGCACCGACGAGGTGTACCTCCACAACGACACCAACGCCGGCGTCATCGGCGAGCGGTTCCACGCCGAGCGCAACCCCGACGACATGGTGTATCTCACCATCTCCTCGGGGATCGGCGCGGGCGTCGCCGTCGACGGCAACGTGCTCTCCGGCTGGGACGGCAACGCCGGCGAGGTGGGCCACATGACGCTTGACCCCCACGGCTTCATGACCTGCGGCTGCGGCCACGACGGCCACTGGGAGGCGTACTGCTCGGGCAACAACATCCCGCGGTACGCCCGCGAGCTCCACGAGGAGGACCCGATCGACACCGCGCTCCCCGTCGGGGACCCGGACTTCTCCGCGGTCGACGTGTTCGAGCACGCCGGCGAGGACACCTTTGCCGACCACGTGGTCGACCAGCTCGCCCACTGGAACGCGATGGGAATCGCGAACGTCATCCACGCATACGCTCCGCTCGTCGTGAGTGTGGGCGGCGCCGTCGCGCTCAACAACCCCGACCGCACGCTGGAGCCGATCCGCGAGAAGCTGGCGGATATGGTGTTCATCAACGTTCCCGAGATCCGCCTGACCGATCTCGGCGACGAGGTCGTGGTGAAGGGCGCGCTCGCCTCCGCGCTCACCGGCGGCACCGGCGACCGCTCCGCCGCGCCCGGCGACCCCGAAACGGCGGAGTGACGGCCGACGCTCCGACGCCGCTACACCGCTGTCCCCTTACTCCTCGAACTCGTCCAGCTCCGGCGACGCCCCCGCGTCGATCTCCGCGTGGACCTCGTGGTGAACGTCGCGGTAGCGCCACAGCTTCCGCGCAAGCAGGTAGCCGAAGAATCCCTGAAACAGCAGGACGAACGCGAACAGCGCGCCGATGCTCCCGAGCGGCGTCAACTCGCTGATGCCGACGCTCGCGGGACCGACCAGACTGTTGTACAGCGCGTGGATGACGGCGGCGATGATGAGCCCCTTCACGATGATCGGGCCGCGGTTGTCGGGATTGAACTTCGCGAGCCCGAGGTAGTAGCCGGCGAACGCGGAGTAGATCACGTGGCCCGGCCCCGCCATTGCCCGGATGGCGGCGATGCCGTCGCCCGCGCCGAGCGCGGCGGCGCCGACGACCAGCTCCTCGCCCTGGACGTTGCGGGCGATGTAGATCAGGTTCTCGATGACGGCGAAGCCGAGCCCGGCGATCGCGCCGTAGACGGCGCCGTCGATAACCGCGTCGAACCGGTCGTCGTTGTAGGCGTACAGCCGGATGGCGAGCAGCTTCACCGTCTCCTCGACGGGGCCGACGATGAGGAAGAAAAAGAGGATGAGCCCGAGGTAGCCGAGTCCTGCCTCTAAGAAGAACGGCTGGAAGAAGCTGTTGAGCACCGCGGCGAACGTGGCGGTGAGGATCGACAACAGAAACGTCGCCACCAGCAGCGACAGCGGCTCCGAGGTGGTGACATCCGAGACGTAGACGTACGCGGTCAGCCCGAACGCGGGGATCGCCGAGAGCGCGACGAGCCCGGCGACCACCGGGTCGAACACGAGCCCGAGCCCAAACGAGAGGAGGATCGACAGGAGGATCAGTCCCGCGAGGAGCAGCAACGACGCCTTCGCGGAGCGAACGACCAGCCAGTGGACGGCGACCGCCAGCCCGTCGAGCGACGTGCGTTCCTCCCACGTCGCGACGTCGTAGAGGTCGCGGTCGCCGTCGGAGGCGGACTCGATCGGGTCCGACCGTTGTGACATATCGACCGGTTCGGGTGGGGGATGCAAAGTCCTTGCCGCCGGTGGCCGACGGCGCCTCAGTTGACGTGCGACCAGCAGGCTTGAAACCACGGCGCCCCAACGACGCGTATGCACTTCGACGGGCGCACCCAGCAGGCGCTCCGCGAGGCGGGGCTCGACACCGAGGCGATCGTCGCGGTCTCCGACCGCGTCGCAGACCTCGTCGCGGACGACGCCGAGACCATCGAGACGTTCTTTTCGGCCGACGGACCGTTCTACTCCGACATGGAGATGGCCCACAGCACCGGCGACGTTCAGGAACACCCGACGGCGAGCGCCGACCTCTACACCCACGGCGCCGACCTCCGCGGGTACCTCTCGCTGGATGGCTGGGGCGTGCCGGTTGAGGACGGACGCGTGCTGACGACCGACGACGACGGGGCGCCGACGAAAGTCGAGCTCTCGCTGGGCGCGACCGTCCACGACCGCGTGCAGTTCGTCCGCGACGCCGACCCGGACTCCGGTCTGCTATGAACGTCCGTATCCGCGGCATCTACGCCACCGCGCTCACCCGACTGTTCCGCGAGGCGGGCCACACGGTCGTCGACGCGTCGCCGCCGATCCGTCGGCGGTTCGACGGCGAATTCCCGAACGCGCCGCCGGACGTTGTCGTCGGAACGACTGCGGACCGGCAGGGCGTGGGGGTAAGCGGCAATTCGGACGCGGTGGCGACCGCCCGCAAGCTGCTCGCGGACGTGGGGAGCGACGCCTTCGCGTGGGACGACCCGACACCCGTGGGTGCGGTGATCGAGGGTCGCGTGACGGAGACGCTCGGCGGCGGCGCCGTCGTCGAAACGGGAACCACCGACGCCGGCGGTCGCGCCGTGGAGGCGTACCTTCCGTACGGCAACGTCGAGGATCGGGTTGAGACCGGCGATGCGGTTCGCGCGCAGGTGGTCGAGGCGGTCGAACCGTGGGGCACGCACCGCCCCGAGCTCGACGCCACGCTCCGCGCTCGCGGAGGGCTCGTCACGCTCGAACCCGGCTCCGGAATGCGCGTGGACGCGCGCGACGACGCCGCCGCCCGCGAACTCGCCGGCATGACCGACCTGCTCGGCATCGAAGCCCCGGACGGCTGGCGCACGGTGTGGGGCAAGGCCGCGCTCGATGCGGACATGAACGAGCTGCAGGCCGGGCTCGAACGCGCCGTCGAGCGCGCGGAGGCCCTCGCGGACGCCGTTGGTGAGACCGGCATCATTGACGACCCCCAACCCGACTTCGAGCCCGGCCTCGTTGCGACCCCCACAGGGGGTGCGTGGGTGTGGTTCGGCCGGGAGTGCCGGTTTGCCCTCGACGACCACCGGCGGGCGGTCGAGACGACGATGCCCGGCCACCACCGGACGAAGGCCGGCGCCGAGGCCGCCTCGGCGGGCGTCGACCTCGCGGAGGCGCTGGTGGAGCCCGACCCGGACGCACCCTTCCCGTTCGAGACGGTGCGGGAGGTGTTCGGCCCGGAGGTCGGCGACTCGCTGCGGCTCGAACACGGGAAGCCGGACGGTCGCCGGATCGTGCTCGGCGAGGGCGAGGTGACCGAGGCGGACGCCGAGGGGATCACCCTCCGCCGGAAGATGACGCCCGGCGGCACCTACGACGAGCTCGACGTGCGCCGGGAGGCCGGCGACGTGGCCGTCACCAGCCTGAAGGAGGGGCGCTGGTGGTACCCGACGACGTACAAGAGCGCGGACGGTGAGGTTCGCGGCACCTACGTCAACATCTGTACGCCCGTGGAGATCTTCCCGGACGCCGCGCGCTACGTCGACCTGCAAGTTGACGTGGTGAAACACGCAGACGGCACGGTGGAGCGCGTCGACGACGACGCGCTCGACGCCTCCGTCGCCGCCGGCCACATGTCCGAAGAAGTCGCCGAGAAGGCCCGCAGCGTTGCGGCGGCGCTACAGAAAGCGTTCGACTCGTAAAGGGGCGCTTGGCTCGACGGCGTCTTATAAGAAGCCGAGACAGGGAGATTTCCGCTTATAAAGAACATGCTGGGCGGTGGCGCGCCCGGCGAGCGCCCACCGGGCGTGAGCCGGAGCGCGAGGGAGGCAGCGGGCGCCGGCGGAGCGGTTTCCCGCCGGCGTCCGTCTGCCGAGGTTGGGGAGGCGTGAGGTGCGGTGCGGTTGCGGTGCGGGACGGGACTCAAAGGGGCAGCAGGCTCCGGGAAGACGGGCGACGTAAGCGCTTTTCAGGGCGTCGGGCTGTGCGGAGAGACGCCCTGAAAAGCGCGCAGAGAGACCCTCGACCGGAGCCTGCTGGGGCTTTGGAGGTGTTTACCGTCGTGCTCACCGCATAAACCGTACAACTCGCTTATACGGTGTTGTGTAGCAATTCTCAACAGCACAGCGCGTTTTATATTACCACAAACTATTCACTTATCTATCTATGACATACGGTATGGAAAGAAGGGAGTATATCGCGATATCGGGTGGCTCTATCTCACTTCTCTCCGGATGTACCAGTCTGGATGTCGGGTCATCGAACGGCACAAGCTCGGAGGAGGAAACAGTGTACAACTCCGATGAAGATCCTGTACCAAGTGACGATGACGAAGACGACTCCCAAGGGGATAGCGACGGGACGCGGTCGGGGCATCTCGTGATAGAAACGACGAGTGCACCTGCCGACGTGGACCCTGTCAAGTTCGAGGAAACGCCATTATCCGCGGAGTCCAACATACGCGAACTCGTCGATACGGCGGCAGAGGAGGGGGATGCAAGCGAGTATTATCGTGACCTCGAAGATGTGCTTGAACTGCTTGACGAGATCCCTGAAGCGGCGGTTGATAGCGGCTTCTTCTACGTTGTGTATAATTCTAAAACGCTCGAAATCTGGGCGATGATAGAGGAGTAACACGGCTCCTTATAAGGGTCGACTGGAGTGCCGGCGGTCCCATTCACCACGTTCGCCGGCGCGCGCCGCCGCACGCCCTGTCCCAACCGCTTAAAAGTGCTCGGCGGATTCGGTCTCGTGTTGGAGCTCGCCGCCGCGCCCGCCCTCGACGGTGGAGGCGCCCTGGTCGCCGGAGGAGGGGACTTTCACGTGGACATCGGTGACCTCGTCGAAGTCCATGATCAGGTCGCGCCGGATGTTGTCGGCGGTGACGTTCGAGATGCCGCAGCCGGAGCAGGTGCCGCCGAGCTCGACGACGACCTCGCCGGTCTCCTCGTCGGCCTCGCGCACGACGCTCGTCCCGCCGTGCATCTGGATGATCGGCATCTGGCCCACCATCCACTTCTCGACGCGCTCCGCGAGGCTCTCGTCGCTCATACCCCGCCCTTAGCGGCCGAGCCTTTGGAAGCTTGTGGTTCGCCGCCGGACGCGGGCACTGCAAGCAACTGTGTCACGGTTGCTCACTCCCCGTCGTCCTCCCCTTCCTCGTCGAGCGCGTCCTCCAGCGGCGGGGGATCCTCCTGCTCGCCCGCGCGGTCGGGGAAGGTGTAGAGGGCGGGCTCGGCGGGGCGCTCGTCGGTGCTCGTCGCGACGACGAACTCGCCGGGGACGCCGGACTGGGCGGTCCAGAACGAGGCGTTCGCGGGATCGCGCCAGGCGGCGATCTCGACGGGGTCGGCGGGGTCCGACAGGTCGTGGAGCGTCACGCCGCCCTCGTACCAGGAGGCGTACAGCCGGTCGTTCCGGATCTCGAAGTTGTGTGAGGTGGTCCAGACGCCCTCGTAGGTCGGGTCGGGGCTCTCGGGTGCCTCGATCGTTGCGAGGTGGTCGAGCGAGGTGGGGTCCGTGAGATCGTAGAGGTGGATGCCGCCGGGATACCCCTCGAGCTCGCCGTCGACCTCCATCGCCCACGCCTCGGCGTTCACCCCGAGCAGGGTGCCGTCGTCGCTCGGGCGGGCGAAGTGGTGGTTGCCGGGGGGCATCGTCCGCTCGCGCTGGCGCTCGCGGGAGGTGAGCCCGGCGAGGTCGTCGGGCTCGTACGGCCCAACCCCACCGATCCGGGTGGGGCCCGTCGGGTCCGACACGTCGAGCAGGTGGGTGCCGGCGTCCCAGTAGGCGGCGTAGGCGACGCCGTCCTCGACCCACACGTCGTGGACCGGCCGGAGGGAGGAGCCCACGTTCTCCCATGCGGGATCCGCCTCAAAGACGGACCACCGGGCGACCTCGGCGGTCGTCCCCTCTCCCTCACCGTCGCTCCCATCCCCACCGTCGCCCCCGCCGTCCCCGCCGTCGCCACCGCCCCCACCGTCCCACGCCTCGGCTGCCGCCTCCAGGTCGACGACCACCACCGGATTTCCGGGCTCCGTGTTCCCGGTCAGGTAGGCGTAGCCGTCGGCCACGTCGCAGTTGTGGATCGGGTAGCTCGTCTCGTGAACCGCAAGCAGCTCCGGGTCGGTCGGGTCCGACACGTCGTAGTGCAGGGCGGCGTCGACCACCCGCGGCCGCGCCTGTGCGGGGCCGACCACGAGCAGGTCGTCGCCGTCCACCTTGCAGTCCCAGATCAGCTCCAGCGGGCCGTCCGGGTGGTCCGCGAGGAGCTCCGTCCGTTCGGCCAGCACCGCGGGCTCCGTCGGGTCCGTGAGGTCGACAGTGTAAAAGCGGTCGCCGCCGGCGACGTACCCCACCGCGCCGTCGGCGCTCACGACGACCTCGTAGGCGTGTGCCAGCGGGAGCCGACCGAGGGGCTCGAAGGGATCGTCTGAGCCGCCATCGCCCGGCCCGCCGCCGCTATCTCCCGATCCGTCGTCTCCGCCACCGCCGCGATCCCCGGCACATCCGGCCACGCCGGCGAGCGCGCCGACGCTCCCCGCGGCGGCGAGCCGCCGGGCGGCTGTACGCCGGGTGATGGCGCGGTGGTCGTCCAAGCAATCGTGCCGGTCGGATGGGGAATTTGGGCGGGTCATGAGCGGAGTTAGTCGATGCGGAGGAACCGCGCGGCGTACTCGGGTTCTCCCTGCCGGGGCGTCACCACGATGAACGACCGGGGCGGGAGATCGGCCAGCTCGCGCGGTAGGTCCGCAAGCTCGGCGGTCCAGCCGACGCTCCCCTGCCGGGGTGACACGGGCATCACGAGGTCGTTCTGGTCGGTTCGCTCCTCCAAGAGGGCGACCAGCGTGGTCCAGTTGCCGGCGCTCTCGAAGGTGCCCTCCAGCTCCGGCTCGACCATCCCGAACAGCCGCTCGAACTGCCGAGGGTTGTCGCCGACGACGTACACGTGGAGCTCGGCGCCGAGCTTCTCGGTGAGCCGCTTGATCACGTGGACCGCCTCGTAGAACCCCTCGTGGTGGTCGATTCCCGACGGGAGCGCCACGAAGATCCGCTCGGTCGTGTTGATCGGGTGGCCGAGCCGGGAGACTAACACGGGGTCCGTCGTCCGCCCGACCACCTGGTCGATGATGCTGCCGAACGCCCGGTTCGAGAACGAGCGCTCGGCGTCCCACCCCATGAGCACCATGTCCGAGCGAGTTTCCGTCGCGCCGCGGACGATGCCGGAGGCGACGCTGTGGTTCACCCGCGTCTCGGTCCGAACCGGCACCTCCGCGGCCTCCGCGACCTCGGCGGCCGCCGAGAGCTCCGCATCCGCCTCGGCGAGGGCGGCCTCCTCGCCCTCGGCGTCGCCCGAGGGCTGAACTACCGTCAGCAGGTGGATCGGGCTCTCGGCCAGCTCGTCTTTCAGCGCCAGCGCGAGCTCCATCAGATCCCGCTGCCGCTCGGCGTCCTGCGAGAGCGGCAGCAGGATCCGCGGGTCGAAGTCGCCGGCCTCGCCCGGCTCCACGTCGCCGCCGAGCGCCAGTCGGGTGGCATACCGCTCCGTCAGCCACGGGCTGACGACCGCGGCGACGAGCATCATCAACACGACCGCGTTGAGCACGTCGGCGCCGAACAGCCCGGCGTCGAAGCCGACGAGCGTGATCGCTAGCGCGGCCGCCGCCTGCCCCACCGACATCCCCGTGATCACGCCGAACTCGTTGCGGTCGTACCCCTGTATCGCGGTAACGAGCCCGGCGGCGAGCACCTTCGTGACGAGCATGACGCCGATGATGACCGCGGCGACGTACAGCGTCCGCGGCCCGTCGAGGATGACGCCGGGGTCGACGAGCATCCCGACGTACAGCAGGAAGAAGGGGACGAACAGCGCGTTGCCCACGAACTCCACCCGGTTCATCAGGGTACCGCCCCGCGAGATCAGCCGGTTGAGCGCGATCCCGGCGACGAAGGCGCCGAGGATGTCCGAGAGGCCGAGCACCTCCGCGAAGCTGGCGGCGCCGAAGATGGCCGCCGCCACCAGCAGGAACTCGAAGTAGCTCTCCTGGCTCGTGTTCCGGAAGAACCACCGGGCGATCGGCGGGAGCACGAACCAGACGCCGGCGAACAGGATCGCGATGGCCCCGAACACCTCCGCGAACAGCCAGACGGTGAGATCGCCCTCCACCGCGCCGAGCGTGATCGCGAGCACGATGAGCGCCAGCGTGTCGGTGAAGAGGATCCCGCCAAACACCGCCGTCACCGCCCGGTTCTTCGTCACGTCGAGTCGGTTGACGACCGGGTACGCGAGCAAGGTGTGCGAGGAGAAGACGGCCGCCAACAGGAACGAGGGCCACCAGTCGAGCCCGAGCAGGTGGACGCCGGCGACCGACCCGATGATGAACGGGACGAAGAAGCTCGTGAGCCCGAACAGCGCGGCGTTCTCCGGCGCGGCGAGGAACCCGCGGAGGTCGAGCTCCAGCCCGACGGTGAAAAGCAGGTACACCAGCCCGACGTTGCCGAGCAGGACGATGGCGTCCGTCTCGGCGAGGACCCCCGTCCCGTTCGGCCCGAGCACGGCGCCGACGAGCACGATGCCGACGATGCCGGGGAGGCCGGCGCGCTCGATGAGCATCGGCGCCACGAGGAACGTCGTCAGCGCGAGCGCGAAGACGATGACTGGCTCCTCGACCGGCAGCGACGGAAGCTGGGCGAGCATGGCGACCGTCGATGGAGTAAGCGCAAACATGGGGTCGATGTGGGGAATGATCGAGCGTCAGCGTCGGTCGTTATCGAACGCCCGGCGCGAACGGGGATAAAACCACCCAAGGCCCCGCCGGTGGTGACTCGTGACCGGTCGATTCCAACTAACTCCGTCAGGTGGTAGTGTTGGAGACGGTGAAAAAGTGGCCTGCGGTCGCCGGTCGCTTACGGCGCTTCGCCCGTCTCGATGGTGAACGAGTCGCGCGGGTACGCCACGCAGGTGAGCGTGTAGCCGTCCTCCAGCTCGGCGTCGTCGAGCATCTCCTGATTGTCGTGCTCGACGAAGTCCTCGGAGGGGCCGTCGACGATGTGGCCCGCACAGGAGACGCACTGTCCCTGCCGGCAGGCGTACGGGAGGTCCCAGCCCTCGTCCTCGCCCTGTTCGAGGATCGTCTCGTTGTTGGCGAGCTCGACCGTCTCGCCCTGTTTGGCGAACTCGATCTCGAAGTGCTCGACCTCGTCGTCCGGGATGTCGCCCGGGCCGGAGCTGCCGCCGGCGCCGCCCTCCTCGAGCTCGCCCTCTTCACCCTCGCCGCCGGCGGGGATGGCGCCGCCGCCGCCGCCGATGGACCGGTTACCCGGCTCGGGGAAGTCCGTCTCGGGAACGGCCGCCGCACGCTTCTCCAGTATCTCGTCGGAGACGTCGGGAGCGGGCTCCCAGCCCGTGCCCTTCAGCGAGCCGACGAAGACGACCAAAAGCGTCGCGACCGCCGCGAACGCGATCGCCAGTGGGTCATACATGTGAGCGCCTACGGAGAGGGTGCATAAGGCGGTTTTGATCGCTCCGACGCGACGGGAACCCGGGAACCAGGGGCAACGCTCTCGCCGCCAACTGCACGCCGCAGTCGTCGGGACCGACGCCGGCGCGGCCGCTATCCGGGCGTTGTGTCCCAAAGAAGGTGGTCGGTCGAAAGTCGGTCGGCGAGGCGGTGCGTGAAGCGGTCAGTGGGTGGGTGTGACGTGTTGGTCGCCGGTCGTCACATCGCGCCGCCCATGCCGCCCATGCCGCCCATACCGCCGCCCATGCCGCCGGGCGCGCCGCCGGGACCGCCCTCGTCGCCGCCGTCGTCGGTGCCGCCGCCCTTGAGGTCGCCGGCAGCGATGACGTCGTCGATGCGGAGGATCATGACGGCCGCCTCGGTGGCGGACTCGATGGCCTGGGTCTTGACGCGGAGCGGCTCCACGACGCCCTCGGCCTCCATGTCGATCACGTCGCCCGTGTAGGCGTCGAGACCGGCACCGAACTCGCCGGCGTCGTGCCGGGAGCGGAGGTCGACCAGCGAGTCGATGGGGTCGAGACCCGCGTTCTCGGCGAGCGTGCGCGGGATGACCTCAAGTGCGTCGGCGAACGCCTCGACGGCGAGCTGCTCGCGGCCGCCGACGGAGTCGGCGAAGTCGCGGAGCTGCAGGGCCAGCTCGGTCTCCGGGGCACCGCCGCCGGGGAGGACCTTGCCCTCGAGGAGCGTCGTGCGGACGACGCCGAGCGAGTCGTCGATGGCGCGCTCGACCTCGTCGACGACGTGCTCGGTGCCGCCGCGGAGGATGAGCGTGACGGACTTGGCCTCCTCGACGTCCTCGACGAAGATGCGCTCGTCGCCGCCAACGTCCTTCTGGCCGACGGAGCCGGCGAAGCCGAGGTCGTCCGTCTCGATGTCGTCGAGGTTGGAGACGACGCGGCCGCCGGTCGCGCGGGCGAGACGCTTGAGGTCGCCGGACTTCGTGCGGCGGACAGCGAGGATACCCTCGCTCGCGAGGTAGTGCTGGGCCATGTCGTCGATGCCGTCACCGACGAAGACGACATCGGCGCCGATGTCGGTCAGGTGGTCGACCATCTCGCGAAGCTGCTTCTCCTCCTGGTCGAGGAACTGCTGGAGCTGGTCGGGGTCGGTGACGTTGACCTCGGCGTCGATCTCCGTCTCCTTCACCTCGATGGCGCCGTCGTACAGCGCGACGTCGGCGTCCTCGACGGCGTAGGGCATGTTCTCGTCGACGCGCTCCTTGTCGACGATGACGCCCTCGACGAGCTCGGACTCCTCGATGGAGCCGCCGACGACCTTCTCGACGGAGACGTTCTCGGTGTCGATGTCGTCCTCGTCAGCGACGGCGAGTACGGCGTCGACGACCAGCTCCGCGAGCTCGTCTTTGGCGTTCTCCGCGCCCTTGCCGGTCATCGCCGTCGCGGCGATCTCAACGAGCGTCTCGCGGTCCTCGGCGGAGACGTCGATCGCCTCCTCGTCGAGGATCTCCTTGGCCTTCTCGGCGGCCTGGCGGTACCCCTGCGCCAGCGTGGTGGCGTGGATGTCCTGGTCGAGGAGCTCCTCAGCCTGGTCGAGGAGCTCGCCGGCGACGACGACCGCGGAGGTGGTGCCGTCACCGACCTCCTCCTCCTGGGTCTCCGAGACCTCGACGATCATGTTCGCCGCGGGGTGGTCGATGTCCATCTCCTTGAGGATGGTGACGCCGTCGTTCGTGACGACGACCGACCCGCCCGAGTCGACGAGCATCTTGTCCATGCCTTTCGGGCCGAGCGTGGTGCGGACGGACTCCGCGACGGCTTTGCCGGCCGTGATGTTCATGTTCTGGGCGTCCTCTCCGGAGGTCCGCTGCGACTCCTCGGAAAGTACGATCATGGGCTGATTGCCCATGCGCTGTCGCTGAGACATAATCATCCCTTGATTGTTTGTGATTCTATAAAAACCTTACGCTGACTCTATGCGAGAACGCAACACGGTCACCCGATGGATGCCTCTGTGTGTGTCATTCACACGCTATTTTATATACTGCCTACCAGCACCCTCCTCGTGGTGCCGACTGGGCAGAACGGGAAAAACGCGAGTGGTTCCGCGTTCGAGGAGAACGTGAAGGGTACCGCTTGCGACCGCCGGCGGGCTCCTACGGGGCGCCGCTACTGGGGCGCGCTGAAGTCGACGTCGTCGTTCAGCTCGTTCGACTTGCGCTCGAGGTAGGAGTACACCGCGCCGTGGGGCGCCCCATCAAGGAGCATCCCGACGGCTCGGCGCACGACCTGCAGCTCCTCGGGGCCGCCGACGGCGCCAACCGTCGAGCCGTAGACGACGACGTTCGCGCCCGACAGCTCCTCGAGGAGCTCCCGAGTGCGGCCGTTCTCACCGATGATCCGCCCCTTCTTGCGCTGGAGGTCGTTGTCGTTGCGCGTGTGCTCGGAGAGGTCGATCAGCTCCAGCGTCCGGAGGTCGTGGTCGAGGATCGACAGCGCGGTCTCCGGTTTGAAGCCGCGGCCGATCGCCTTGATGATGTCCGGCGCGACCATCGCGGCGACGGGGTCACCCGCCTCCTCGATCGAAACGCTACCCGACTCGGAGTCCACGTCGAGTCGCACGCCTGCCCGGTCTTCGATCTCCCGCAGCGTCTCACCGCCGGCGCCGATGACGACGCCGATACGGTCCTGCGGAACCGTCACGTGTTGCATGTCGTCGAATAGCCGGCGGAGCCTTTTAAACGTGTTCCGCGCCGTGCGGGTTTGGGTCACACTCACTCGGTGGCTGAGGCCTGCTCTCAGGGGTTTCGTCGTCGCGCCGCCGCGGAGAGCCGTCCGCCGCCGTCGACGCCTACTCTCCGCCGCCGGCATCCGCCCCTTCGGGCTCCCCAGTTGGGTCCGCCTCCGGCTCCGTCACGTACTCGCGCAGCTCGTCGCCGGTCACGTCGATCCCCTGTCGGGTGAAAAACGTCGCCACGTTCTCACAGTCGCGGTCGAGGTACTCGCCGGCGTGCGGGTGGTGGACCGTCACGCCCTGCCCGAGGTCGATGATCACGAGCTCGCCCTCGTGGATGATCATGTTGTACTCCGAGAGGTCGCCGTGGATCAGCCCCGCGCGGAACAGCCGGCGCATGTACTCGCGAACGACCTCGTAGGCGGTTTCGGGGTTCTCCACCGTCACCTCCGAGAGCCGGCGGGCGCGGTCCTCCGCGTGGCCGACCAGCTCCATCACGAGCACGTTCCGCTGGACCGCCAGCGGCTCCGGCACGCGGACGCCGGCCTTGCGCGCGCGCATGAGATTCGCGTATTCCTTTTTCGTCCACGCCAGCACGACCGCCTTCTTGTCGTTGGCGATGCCCTCGAACCGCGGGTCTCCCTCCAGATACTCGCGCATCTGGCGGAAGTTCGAGGAGTTGATCCGGTACACCTTCACGGCGACCTCGCGGGCGTTGGCCGCGCGGCTCGCGGCCTCCGCCTCGCCGGGCTCCGGGCGCTCGCCGGCCTCCCCGCCGAGCGCCTCGAACACGTTCGCCTCCTTGCCCGTCGAGATCGGCCCGCCGAAGGCGTCGATGTAGCCGTCCTGGACCAGCTTGTAGAGGGCCGCGAGGGTGGCGTCGTCGAACACCGACTCCTGGAGTTTGAACTGCTCGGTGTCTTTCACCCGCTTGCGGAACTCGTCGAACTCGCGGTCCTGCTTGCGGGCGACTCTGTCGGCCTCGGTGTCGGCGACGTCGATCTCCTCCCACTCGTCGCCGGGACTCTCCTCCGGTTCGAGCAGGACGAACTCCTCGCTCATTCGCTTCGACGTAGTTCGTCCCGACGTATAAGCGGGCCGGGTGGGCGAAACGACCGACGCTCCTGTGGCGTGTCCGGGTTCGTGAGCGCCGAACGACTCACGGGAGTGCGAGCCCGCGGGCGATCGACCTCGCGGCGGCGCCGGCGGAAAGCGTGGAGAACGCGGAAGGGGTCCGTGCACCGCGCGCCGAAGGACTGCCCCGCCCGGATCCAAACGCCCAACTGGGAGAGCCACGAGGTCGGCGTATGGAACGGAGCGCCGCCGGGTTTCTCCTCGTCGCGCTCGGTGGGTTCGCGGGCGCCGTCGCGCGCTACGGGATCGACCTGCTCGTCCACGATCCCACCGGCGCCGGCACGCTCACCGTCAACGTCGTTGGCTCCTTCGCGCTCGGGCTGTTGGTGACGCGAGCGGCCAGCGTCCGCACCCAGCTGCTCGTCGGCACCGGCGCGCTCTCGTCGTTCACCACGTACAGCACCTTCGTGGCCGACGCGGTCGCGCTCGGCACGCTTTCGGGAACCGGCTACGTCGCCGCCAGCTACGTGCTCGGCCTGATCGGTGCCCTCGCCGGGCTGGCCGTCGGGAGGCGACTGTGACCGACCCGACTCTGGCCGCCGTCCTGGTGGGACTCGGCGGCGCCGCCGGCGCGATGGCGCGTCACGCGGTCGGCCTGGCGGTCGCCGGCCGCGAGTCGGTGGTCGTCGTCAACGGGCTCGGAAGTATCGTGTTGGGACTGCTCGTCGGTGTCGGAATCGGCGGCGAGACGTTTCTCGTCGTCGCCGTCGGCTTCTGTGGCGCGTTCACGACGTTCTCCTCGTTCGCGGTCGAGACAGTGACGACCGCCGAGGACGGCGAGACCGGCGTCGCCGCCGGCTTCGCGGCGGCGAATCTGGTCGTCGCGCTCGGCGCGCTGCTCGCCGGCATCGCGCTGGGTGGCGTGGCGGCGTAGCGAAGTTGGGGTACGGGAGCGACAGCTACTCGGCGTCGGAGGTCCAACCCCGGCTCGTGACGGACGATGACGAACGCCCCGCCGGCGGGTCGAACGGCGACACGAGCGACGCGGCCGACACAACCGCCGCGGCCGACACGACCGCCGGCGGCGACGATGCCCACCCGGAGCAACCGCCACGTGCGCCCGACGAGGTGGTCGGTCCCGACCCGGCCACGGAAGGCGACGCCCCCGTCGACGCGGCGGACCCGGTCGACCTCGGCGACCTCTCGCTGCCACAGCGGGTGTTTGTCGCCGCGGTGCAGAACCCCTCCCGCGGGGTGTTCGTGGTCGCCCTGCTCGCGTTCGCCTTCTCGTTTTACGTGGCGTTCTGGATGGTGTTTCCCCGGGTTGCCGCCTTCCTCACCGCCGCAACGCTTCTCGTGACGTTCCTTGCGCTCGGCGCCTACTATCTGGTGCGGCGACTTCGGTGAGCTGTGCCGGGGTCGAGCACGGACGGTGGCGGGGGCCACGATGACGATGGAGACGGCGGAGAACGTGAGGGTCCGCCCCGGGAGACGGTCGTCGACGGCGAGCGCGTACCCTACGATGTCCGACGGAGCGACCGCGCGACCCGCGCCCGCATCGACGTGGCGCCGACCGGCGTGACGGTCGTACTCCCCACGGGATCGCGGGTTGACCCCGAGCGCGTCCTCGCGGCCAACGCCGACTGGCTCCGCGAGAAGCGCGCCGAGATGGCCGCCTACCGGGAGCGCGCGCCCGACCGGGAGTACGGTGCCGGAGCAGTGTGGCCCGTCGACGGCGAGCCCCACGAGGTGGTCGTCGAACGCCGGCGGTCCTCCGTGGTCGACGAAGAGGAGACGGTGATACGGCTCGCGCGCAGCCACGTCGACCGCACCGCCGGCAAACGTGCGCTGGAACACTGCTTCCGCGAGACGGCCCGCGACCGCTTCGAGTCGCAGGTCGCGACGCTCGCGCCCCGCATGGGCGTGGCCGACGACGTGGGACGGGTCGAGATACGCAACCAGTCCACCCGCTGGGGATCCTGCTCGACGACGGGCACCGTGAGCCTCAACTGGCGACTGCTGTTCGCTCCGCCGGCGGTCCGCCGGTACGTCGTCGTCCACGAACTCGCGCACTTCGAGGTACGCGACCACTCCGAGGACTTCTGGACGGTCGTCGAGCGCTTCGACCCCGCGTGGGAGACGCACCGCGAGTGGCTCCGGGAGCACGCCGTCGAGCTCGTCTTCGACGAGTCGGACCTGTAGGAGGACTACTGCGGGATCTCGCCGTCGAAGACGTAGTCGTCGGCCCAGTTGATGGCGGGATGGTCGATCTCGGCCTCGAAGCGGAGCTCCATCTTCTGTGATCCTGCCTCGTCTACGTCGACCCAGTACAGGGTCTCGTCGGGCGGGTGACGGACGACGAACGCGTCGATTCCGTCCTCGTACGTTTGCTCGTGATATTCTCCGTCTTTCGTCGTCTGTGAGTGCGTATTAAACCGGATCGTCCCTTTTTCCGTTTCCCAGCAGGTCTTACACTGTATTCGATAGAGGGATCCGTTGTCGTCAATGATGAGGTCGTATTTGTCATTATCTCCGAACGGAATGGAGACGCTGTATCCGTTCGAGACGAGGTCGTGGATGACCCGGACCTCCGTTTCATCACCCACGTCTTTGGAATTGCGAGAATCGGTCATACCGATGATCGCTCCTCAACCCTCAAAATGTGTGACCCCAATGGTGAACGTGCTGCGGGCCGTATCGATCCGCTCCGCTCGTTGATTGGCGTCGACAGAAGACGCCCGGAGCGGGATTTGACCCTCAGTCGTTCCGTTCGCTACGCTCACTTCACTCCCTGTTTCAAACCCCTCGTGGGCCGTTTTTTCGAACGCGGCTCACTCGTCACTGCCGTTCCTCGTTCGTATTGCGTTCGCAAAAAGCGCCCGGAGCGGGATTTGAACCCGCGTCTTGTCCGTGACAGGGACAAATGATGGGCCACTACACCATCCGGGCAAACACGTGCAGTCCGGCTCCCGAAAACGGGAGACGCCCGGAGCGGGATTTGAACCCGCGTCTTGTCCGTGACAGGGACAAATGATGGGCCACTACACCATCCGGGCTGACTGCGTTTCTTCGTATCCGTGTCTGGCAGATAAGGCTTATCATCCCGTCTCGGAGTGCGGGGAGGTGACACGCGGCGATATCCTTTTGAATCCGGAATTCCTCGGGTCGAGTGACGCTCGCCCTCGTTTCCGGGAGCCGCGCGTGGCGGACGCGCTTAACAAGCCTTATTGGACTGGCCCCTATAACTCGCTGTAGTATCTCGTGATAGCTTCTCCCCACCACCAGCACCCATGGTAGACGTAAGCCAACACGAACTCGTCCCGGACCACATCCTTCTCGACGACCCCGAGGAGGTCGAGGAGGTTCTGGCGGAGTACAACGTGAAAAAGACCAACCTGCCGAAGATCAAACGCACGGATCCCGCGATTCCCGACGATGCAGAAGTCGGCGACGTGGTGAAGATCGTGCGAGACTCCCGAACGACCGACCAGGCGGTCGTGTTCCGACTCGTCGTCTCATGAACAGGCAAGACCGTCGCGCGGTGTCGCGCGAATACTTCTCCGACGACCGACTCGCAGAGCACCACTTCCGCTCGTTCAACAACTTCCTCGACCGCGGCATGCAGGAAGTTGTCGACGAGAAAGAGCGGATCGAAACCGACATCGGCGACAAGGAGGGCCAAGAGCCCGTCTACGTCGAGCTCGGCGACGTGCGGATGGTCACCCCGCGCGTTCGCGAAGCCGACGGTTCCGAGGAACTACTGTATCCGCAGGAGGCCCGCCTGCGGAACATCACGTACTCGGCGCCCGTGTTCATGGAGATGTCCATCGTGCGCGGCGGCGAGGACGAGCCGGAGACCATCGTCGACACGACGGAGACGAAGGTCGGCCGGATGCCGATCATGGTCGGCTCGAACAAGTGTAACATGGCCGACTTCTCCGACGAGGAGCTGATCGACATCGGTGAGGACCCCGTCGACCCCGGTGGCTACTTCATCGTCAACGGCTCCGAGCGCGTGCTGATGACCTCGGAGGACCTGGCGCCGAACAAGATCCTCGCGGAGTACGACACGAAGTACGGCGACGAGATCCAGGTCGCCAAGACGTTCAGCCAGCGCCGCGGGTACCGCGCGCTGGTGCTGTGTGAGCGGAACCGTGAGGGGCTGCTCGAAGTGTCGTTCCCCTCCGTCTCCGGCTCCATCGACTTCGTCACGCTCGTGCGGGCGCTCGGCCTCGAATCCGACGAGGAGATCGTCCACCGCGTCTCGGACGACCCCGAGATCGTGAAGTTCATGCTGGAGAATCTGGAGGAGGCAGAGGTGCAGACGACCGAGGGCGCGATCGAGACTCTCGGCGAGCGCGTCGCCTCCGGCCAGGGGAAGAACTACCAGCTGAAGCGGGCGAACTACGTGATCGACCGCTACCTCCTGCCGCACCTCCACGAGGAGGGCGTCGAGGAGGAGGACGTGCGGATCAACAAGGCGTACTACCTCTGTCGGATGGCCGAGGCGTGTTTCGAGCTCGCGCTCGAACGCCGCGAGTCGGACGACAAGGACCACTACGCCAACAAGCGCCTGAAGGTGTCCGGCGACCTGATGCGGGACCTGTTCCGGACGGCGCTGAACAAGCTCGCACGCGACGTGAAGTACCAGTTGGAGCGCGCCAACATGCGGAACCGCGATCTCACCGTCAACACGGTCGTTCGCTCCGACGTGCTGACTGAGCGACTCGAACACCCGATCGCGACGGGGAACTGGGTGGGTGGTCGCTCGGGCGTCTCCCAGCTGGTCGACCGGACGGACTACATGGGCGTGCTGTCACACCTGCGCCGCCTGCGCTCGCCGCTGTCGCGGTCGCAGCCGCACTTCGAGGCGCGGGACTTACACGCGACCCAGTGGGGTCGCATCTGTCCCTCCGAGACGCCGGAGGGGCCGAACTGTGGACTGGTGAAGAACTTCGCGCAGGCGATGGAGCTCTCCCAGAACATCGATGACGAACAGGGGCTGAAACGAGAACTGGCGTCGATGGGTGTCGAGGGGATCCCCGGCATCGAGGGCGTCGAACGACAGACGGCGGACGATTAATATGGCTCAGGCAGAACGCGAAGCGAAAGTGTACGTCAACGGGAGCTTGGTCGGGACGCATCCGGACCCGAACCAGCTCGCAGAACAGATCCGCGAGGCGCGCCGCCGAGGCGACGTCTCCGACATGGTGAACGTCTCCGTGAAGGACCGCACGAAGGAGGTCATCGTCAACGCGGACGCCGGGCGCGCCCGGCGGCCGCTCATCGTCGTCGAGGACGGCGAGCCCCTCCTCGGGGACGAGGAGATCGCCGCCGTCGAGAACGACGAACTCGAGTTCGAGGACCTCGTCGACCGCGGCTACGTCGAGTTCATCGACGCCGAGGAGGAGGAGGACATCCTCGTCGCCGTCGACGAGGAGGGCGTGACCGAGGACCACACGCACCTGGAGATCGACCCGTCGCTGGTGTTCGGCATCGGCGCGGGGATGATCCCGTACCCCGAGCACAACGCCTCGCCCCGGATTACGATGGGGGCAGGGATGATGAAGCAGTCGCTCGGGCTGCCCTCGGCGAACTACCGGATCCGGCCGGACACGCGCCAGCACCTGCTGCACTACCCGCAGCTGGCGATGGTGAAGACGCAGACGTCCGACCAGATCAACTTCGACGAGCGCCCGGCGGCGCAGAACTTCGTCGTCGCCGTGATGTCCTACGAGGGGTTCAACATCGAGGACGCGCTCGTGATGAACCAGGGGTCGGTCGACCGCGCGCTGATGCGGTCGCACTTCTTCCGCACCTACGAGGGTGAGGAGCGCCGGTACCCCGGCGGACAGGAGGACCGCTTCGAGATCCCCGAACAGGACGTACGTGGCGCACGCGGTGAGGACGCGTACACGCACCTCGACGAGGACGGCCTCGTCAACCCCGAGACGAAAGTCGACGAGTCGTCGGTGCTGCTCGGCAAGACCAGCCCGCCGCGGTTCCTCGAGGAGCCCGACGACATGGGTGGCCTCTCGCCACAGAAGCGGCGGGAGACTTCCGTCACGATGCGCTCGGGCGAGGACGGCGTCGTCGACACGGTGACGCTGATGGAGGGCGAGGACGGCTCGAAGCTCTCGAAGGTGAAGGTGCGCGACCAGCGCGTGCCGGAGCTCGGCGACAAGTTCGCGTCCCGCCACGGACAGAAGGGCGTCGTGGGCCACCTGGCACCCCAGGAGGACATGCCGTTCACGGAGGAGGGCGTCGTCCCCGACCTCGTGCTCAACCCGCACGCGCTTCCGTCCCGGATGACGGTGGGTCACGTGCTGGAGATGCTCGGCGGGAAGGTCGGCTCGCTGCGCGGCTCGCGCGTCGACGGGACGCCGTTCCAGGGCGAAGACGAGGACGAGCTCCGCGACGGGCTCGAGGAGCACGGCTTCAAGTCCTCCGGCAAGGAGGTCATGTACTCCGGCGTCACCGGCGAGAAGATCGAGGCGGAGATCTTCGTCGGGACGATCTTCTACCACAAGCTGTACCACATGGTGTCGAACAAGCTGCACGCCCGCTCGCGCGGTCCCGTGCAGGTTCTCACCCGACAGCCGACGGAGGGTCGTGCCCGCGAGGGTGGCCTCCGTGTCGGGGAGATGGAGCGTGACACCATCATCGGCCACGGCGCGTCGATGGTGCTCAACGAGCGGCTGCTGCAGTCGTCCGACGCCGAGCAGGTGTACGTCTCGGCGGATACGGGACTGGTCGCGGTCGAGGACCGCGAACAGCGCCGCGTGTACGACCCCGTCACCGGCGACGAGGACGACATCCACGAACTCGAGGTGAGCTACGCGTTCAAGCTCCTCCTCGACGAGATGATTGCGCTCGGCATTCGGCCGAAACTCGAACTGGAGGACGCGATTTAAATGTCAATGCAAACACCCAAAGTGCTCGGCGGCATCGACTTCGGGCTGATGGACCCGGAGACGTACCGGGACATGTCGGCCACGAAGGTGATCACGGCGGACACCTACGACGACGACGGCTACCCGATCGACATGGGGCTGATGGACCCGCGGCTCGGCGTCATCGACCCCGGACTGGAGTGTCGGACCTGCGGATCCCACTCCGGCTCCTGTAACGGTCACTTCGGCCACATCGAGCTGGCGGCCCCCGTCATCCACGTCGGGTTCACGAAGCTCATCCGACGACTGCTGCGCTCGACGTGCCGTGACTGCGGCCGGCTCGCGCTCGACGAGAGCCAGCGCGAGGAGTTCCAGGAGCGCTACGAGCGCGCCGAGGAGCTCGGCGACGACCTTCACGACGTGCTGAAAGCCGCCGTGCGCCAGGCACGGAAGGCGTCGACGTGCCCGTTCTGTGGCGAGCCGCAGGCGGACATCAAACACGAGAAGCCAACCACCTACTACGAGGTGCAGGACGTGCTGTCGGGCGACTACTCCGAGCGCATCGCCGCCGCGATGCAGCCAGACGAGGAGGACGACGACCCGGGAACCTCCCCGCAGGAGCTCGCCGAGAAGACGGACATCTCGCTGGAGCGGATCAACGAGGTCATGGCCGGCGAGTTCCGCCCCCGCAAGGAGGACCGGCGCGCCATCGAGAAGGCGCTCGACATCGACCTCACGGAGGAGGACATGAACAAGCTGATGCCCTCGGACATTCGCGACTGGTTCGAGGACATCCCGGACGAGGACCTGGACGTGCTCGGCGTCGACTCCGAGCACTCCCGGCCCGAGTGGATGATCCTGACCGTGTTGCCGGTGCCGCCGGTGACGACGCGTCCCTCCATCACGCTGGACAACGGCCAGCGGTCCGAGGACGACCTCACCCACAAGCTGGTGGACATCATCCGCATCAACCAGCGGTTCATGGAGAACCGTGAGGCGGGTGCCCCGCAGCTGATCATCGAGGACCTCTGGGAGCTGCTCCAGTACCACGTCACCACGTTCATCGACAACGAGATCTCGGGCACGCCGCCGGCGCGTCACCGCTCCGGCCGCCCCCTCAAAACCCTCAGCCAGCGACTGAAGGGGAAGGAGGGACGCTTCCGTGGCTCGCTGTCCGGGAAGCGCGTGAACTTCTCGGCGCGGACCGTCATCTCGCCGGACCCGACGCTCTCGCTCAACGAGGTCGGCGTGCCGGACCGGGTCGCAACGGAGATGACCCAGACGATCAACGTCACCGAGCGCAACGTCGAGGAGGCCCAGCAGTACGTCCGGAACGGCCCCGAGGCCCACCCCGGAGCGAACTACGTGCGCCGTCCCGACGGTCGCCGGCTGAAGGTGACCGAGAAGAACTGTGAGGAGCTCGCCGAGAAGATCGAGCCCGAGTGGGAGGTGAACCGCCACCTCGTCGACGGCGACATCGTGGTGTTCAACCGCCAGCCGTCGCTCCACCGGATGTCGATCATGGCCCACGAGGTCGTCGTGATGCCGTACAAGACGTTCCGGCTGAACACGACGGTCTGCCCGCCGTACAACGCCGACTTCGACGGCGACGAGATGAACATGCACGCGCTCCAGAACGAGGAGGCGCGTGCGGAGGCGCGCGTCCTGATGCGTGTACAGGAGCAGATCCTGAGCCCCCGCTTCGGCGGGAACATCATCGGCGCCATCCAGGACCACATCTCGGGCACCTACCTGCTCACTCACTCGAACCCGCAGTTCACGGAGACGCAGGCGCTGGACCTGCTGCGTGCGACGCGGGTCGACGAGCTCCCCGAGGCGGACGGCGTCGACGACGCCGGCAGGGAGTACTGGACCGGGCGGACGCTGTTCTCGGAGCTGCTTCCCGAGGACCTCTCGCTCTCCTTCACCTCCTCGACCGGCGACGATGTCGTCATCGAGGATGGCCAGCTGATCGAGGGGACGATCGACGAGGACGCCGTCGGGGCGTTCGGCGGCGAGGTCGTCGACACGCTCACCAAGATGTACGGCGAGACGCGCGCTCGCGTGTTCATCAACGAGATCGCGTCGCTGGCGATGCGCGCGATCATGCACTTCGGCTTCTCGATCGGGATCGACGACGAGTCGATCCCGCCGGCGGCCGAAGAGCAGGTCGACGAGGCGATCGGGTCGGCGTACGACCGGGTCAACGAGCTGATCGAGACGTACCGCGCCGGCGAGCTCGAATCGCTGCCGGGCCGCAGCGTCGACGAGACGCTGGAGATGAAGATCATGCAGACGCTCGGCAAGGCTCGCGACTCCGCAGGTGAGATCGCTGATCAGCACTTCGGCGACGACAACCCGGCGGTCGTGATGGCCCGCTCCGGTGCGCGTGGCTCGATGCTGAACCTGACGCAGATGGCCGGCTCCGTCGGCCAGCAGGCGGTTCGTGGCGAGCGGATCAACCGCGGCTACGAGAACCGTACGCTCGCGCACTATCAGGAGCACGACCTCTCCGCGGAGGCGCACGGCTTCGTGGAGAACTCCTACCGTGGCGGGCTCACGCCTCAGGAGTTCTTCTTCCACGCGATGGGTGGCCGCGAGGGGCTGGTCGACACGGCAGTCCGGACCTCGAAGTCCGGCTACCTGCAGCGCCGGCTCATCAACGCGCTCTCCGAGCTGGAAGCGCAGTACGACGGCACGGTGCGGGACACCTCCGGCACCATCGTGCAGTTCGAGTTCGGCGAGGACGGCACCTCGCCGGTGAAGGTGTCGTCCGGCGTCGACGACGAGATCGACGTCGACGGCATCGCCGACCGCGTGCTCGAGGCGGAGTTCGCGTCGGACGACGAGAAACAGCGGTTCCTCGGCGAGCGCGAGCCGCCGACGAACCTCTCCGAACACGCCGGTCCGGGCCTGAACAAGGCGGAAGGACTGGGGGTGGACTCCGATGACTGAATACGACCACGTAACCGACGACATGGAGGCCGTGGTGGAGGCGACGGAGCTTCCGTCACGCATCAAACAGCAGGTGTACGAGACGATCGAGGCCAAAGCCGAGGAGCACGGCGAGGTCACGATCGAACACGCGACCGAGATCGCCACCGGCGTCGAGAACCGCTACATCGAGACGCGGGTCGACCCGCTCGACCCCGTCGGCACCGTCTCCGCGCAGTCCATCGGGGAGCCGGGAACGCAGATGACGATGAACACGTTCCACTACGCAGGCGTCGCGGAGATCGACGTGACCCAGGGGCTCCCCCGGCTCATCGAGCTGGTGGACGCCCGCAAAACGCCGGACACGCCGATGATGACGGTCCACCTTGAGGGCGAGTACGCGACGGAACGCGAGAAGGCCCACGAGGTCGTCTGGGCGATCGAGTCGACGAAGATCCTCGCGCTCGGCGACGTGTCGACGAACGTCGCGGACATGCTGGTCCGCATCGACCTCAACGACGACACGCTGTTAGAGCGGTGGCCAACCCACTCGAACCCCTCGGAGGTCGCGGCGATCGTCTCCGAGACGATCGAGGACGCGCTCGGCGTCGATACCCGGCGCTCGGGCACCGTGATCGAGTTCGGCCCGAACGAGCCGAGCTACCGTGAGCTGCTCCAGCTGGTCGAGCAGCTCCGTGACATCGTCTTCAAGGGGATCGAGGAGGTCGAACGCGTCGTCATCCGGAAGGAGGAGATCGACGGCGAAGAGCAGTTCGTCCTCTACACCGAAGGGTCCGCCTTCGGCGACGCGCTCGACATCGAGGGCGTCGACGCCTCCCGGACGACGTGTAACAACATCCACGAGATCTACCGCAACCTCGGCGTCGAGGCGGCCCGCGAGACGATCATCAACGAGACGAACGAGACCCTCGAGGAGCAGGGGCTCGACGACGTGAACGTCCGGCACCTGATGTTGGTCGCCGACATCATGACGAACAACGGCGAGATCGACTCCATCGGCCGGCACGGCATCTCCGGCAACAAGGACTCGGTGCTCGCGCGGGCGGCGTTCGAGGTGACGGTGAACCACCTGCTCGACGCGGCCATCCACGGCGAGTACGACGAGCTCGACGGCGTGATCGAGAACGTGATCGCCGGCAAGCCGGTGTCGATCGGCACGGGCGACGTCGACCTCCGCATGGGGTCGCGGGTCGTGGGCGACGACTGATGCGCGTCGAGCTCTCCGACGAGGCCCGGCGCTACATCGGTCGCTTCGACGAGCTGACCGGCGTGGCGCCGCGCGACTGCCTCGTGGAGGGCGACAGGCTCGTCTTTCTGGTGCCCGCCGGCGAGATGGCCGAGGCGATCGGCCAGGCGGGCGAGACGGTCACGGAGGTCGAGCGGAAGCTCGGCAAGGACGTGGAGCTCGTCGAGGACGCCGACACTGCGGAGGCGTTCGTCGCCAGCGCGCTCGCGCCGGCGGCGGTCAACGCCGTGACGATCTCCGAGCAGAACGACCGGGTGGCGTACGTCGAGGTGCCGGAGGCCGACCGCGGCGTCGCCATCGGCGCCGAGGGACGCAACATCGAAACGGCCCGGACGCTGGCAAAGCGGCACTACGACATCGACGACATTCAGCTGACGTAGCTGACCTGAGGCGACCGACGCGGCGCCATCAGCGTGCGAGACCGCACCCGTCACCTTTTCAGTCGCGCCCGCTTTCTCGCAGCCATGCAACGACGACGGCTACTCGCGGGACTCGGCGCCGGGCTCGCGGTCGGGCTGGCCGGATGTGGCGACGACGCGGGCGAGGCGCCGCCGGACGTCGACTGGCTCGACGACGGCGCGCTCGACGCGGAGACACTCGTGGAGACGCACGCCGACGCGCTGGTGGACGCGGGGAGTTTCACGCTGTTCTCGACGGCCGAGACCGACCACGAGGGCGAAGAAGAGCCAAGCCGGTGGCTCCCCTCGCAGGAGTACGAGGCGGGGTTCTCCGTCGACCCCCGTCGACAGTACCTCAGACAGGAGGCGCTGGACGGGGCGGCGTCGGTGTCGGCGGCGTACATCGCCGACGGCGAGGCGTTCTACCGGGAGGTCGCCGGCGACCAGGAGGCGTTCCATCGGGAGACGGTCGACCAGTCGGACGCGGCGTTCGAGGCGACGTACCGTGAGGACGCGCTCGCGGGCGTGCGCGGACTCGACGGCTGGAACATGACGTTCGTGGAGACGGTCGACGACGGCGAGACCCTGCGACTCACCGCGGACGCGTTCGACGGCGATGTCGACGTGCCCGACGAGGTCGACGCCGCGGAGGCGACGCTGTTCGTCACGGTCGACGGCGTCGTTCGCGAGCTCGTCCAGCACTGGGAGGGTGCTCAGGAGGGGATCCCTGCCGAGTCGACGATCACGATCGAGTTCCGCGACGTGGGCGAGACGCCGGTCGACGAGCCCGACTGGGTGGCCGAGGCGCGTGAGGAGACCGACGGCGAATAGGTGGTGTTGGGGTTCTGTGTGGTCGGTGTGGACGCGACGACCGCTGGCGTCGACGTTCCCCGTTGCTCCTTATAAGCGGTTGATGCGGTGAGTGCGACGGCGAACGCCTGCGACGATTCTGCTTGCTCCTTTTGAGTGGACGGTGCGAGTGTGACGGTGAGCTTGGTGAACAGGGCCGTCAACACCCCAGCCGGCTCCTTATAAGCGAGCTGAGAGGTTTAAGAGGTGAGCACGACGACGCACGCCTGCAAAGCCCCAGCCGGCTCCGGTCGAGGGGCTCGCTGCGCTCCTCGCTCTCCGCACCACCCGCTGCGGTGCTTACGTCGCCCGTCTTCCCGGAGCCGGCTGCCCCTTTGAGTCCCACCCCGCCCAGCACCGCAACCGCACCTCACGCCTCCCCAGCCTCGGCAGGCGGGCGCCGGCGGGAAACCGCTCCGCCGGCGACCGCTGCCTCCCTCGCGCTCCGGCTCGCGCCCTTAAGAGGGCGCTCGCCGGGCGCGCCACGGCTTTTAAACGTCTATGGCGGCGAATCACCGAAATAACGGGCTCTCACGGCGGCTTACCCGCTCAACGGTCAGGAGCGGCCGTCGTTGCGTGTGCGTGCGAAACTGCCTCAGATCGGCGGAGAGGTACCGCTCGGCGGATCTGAGGCCGTTTCGGCGCTCGCAAAGGACGACGCTTAAGTAGCTCCGTTTGGAAGTGAGAGTACGATGGCGAACGGCAAATACGCGGCCCGTAAGCTCAAAAAGGACCGGCAGAAACGACGCTGGTCCGACTCCGAGTACGCTCGGAGAGAGCGCGGGCTCAAAAAGAAGTCCGACCCGCTCGAGGGTGCGCCGCAGGCCCGCGGCATCGTCCTCGAAAAGGTCGGCATCGAGGCAAAGCAGCCGAACTCGGCGATCCGAAAGTGTGTCCGCGTTCAGCTCATCAAGAACGGGAAGCAGGTCACCGCGTTCTGTCCCGGTGACGGCGCTATCTCGTTCATCGACGAGCACGACGAAGTCACCATCGCCGGGATCGGCGGGGCGAAGGGTCGCGCGATGGGCGACCTTTCCGGTGTCAACTATAAAGTCGAGAAGGTCAACGGCGTGTCGATGATCGAACTCGTTCGCGGTAACGCGGAGAAACCCGTCAGATGAGCGGGGACGAGTCCGAGATCGAGGCCGAGGAGGAGCCCGAGGTCGCGCCCGACGAGCCGGAGCCGGACGCGCCGGCCTCCAGCGAGGCGGCCAACCAGAACGCGAAGCTGTTCGGTCAGTGGGACGTCACCGAGATCGCGTACGCGGACCCCTCGACGAAGCGCTACATGACCGTGACCCCCATCGCCCACACGATGGGCCGTCACGCGTCCAAGCAGTTCAAGAAGTCCGAGATCTCGCTGGTCGAGCGGCTCATCAACCGGCTGATGCAGACCGACGAGAACACGGGCAAGAAACAGCAGGCGACGCGCATCGTGCGTGACGCCTTCGACATCATCCACGAGCGCACGGAGGAGAACCCGGCGCAGATCCTCGTCACCGCCGTCGAGAACGCGGCGCCCCGCGAGGAGACCGTCCGCCTCAAGTACGGCGGCATCTCCGTCCCGAAGGCGGTCGACGTCGCGCCCCAGCGCCGCGTCGACCAGGCGCTGCTGTTCATCTCCGACGGCGTCGCCAGCGCGACGTACAAGACGAGCACCTCCGCGGCGGAAGCGCTCGCCCAGGAGCTGATCGCCGCAGCCGACTACGACGTGCAGACCTACTCCATCTCGCAGAAGGAGGAGCGCGAGCGCGTCGCCGCCGCGGCCCGCTAACGCGGTCCACCACGTTCCTTTCGCGAACAGCACGCTTTAGCCGCCGCTCTCCCAATTGCGACCATGCGACTGGACCGACGCGCGTTTCTCGCCGCCGGACTCGCGGGAACCGCCGCGCTCGCCGGCTGTGCCGACGAGGAGCCCTCCGAAACGAACGGGGATCCGGGCTCGGGTTCCGGATCCGACACCGAAACCCCGGTCCCCGACGCCGACTACGACCGGTCGGTGGACCACGATCTCGAGGCGTGGGACGGCTACGACCCGGACTGGGACCCGCCGACTGGGACGCCACCGACGAACGTCGAGGTCGAACCCGTCGTCGAGGGGTTGGAGGTGCCGTGGGACCTCGCGGTCGCGCCCGACGGCGACCTGTTCGTCTCCGAGCGCGTCGGCCGGATCGTCCGGTACGACAGCGAGGAGCTCGCGGCGGTGACCGTGCCCGGCGACGTGATCGACCACGCGGACTCCATCGCCCCCGGCGAGGAGGATGGCTGGTGGGAGGGCGGGAGCGAGGGCGGGTTGATGGGGATCGCGGTCCATCCCCGGTATCCGGACGTACCGCTGGTGTATGCCGTCTACACCTATCAGGCGGGCGAAGAGGAGTATCGGAACCGCGTCGTCCACTACGACGTGAGCGCCGACGACCCGGGCGAGACGGAGACGGTCGTCGTCGACGCCATCCCGGGCCACCGGCTCATTCACAACGGCTCGCGGATCGCGTTCGGGCCGGCGAACTACCTCTGGGTGACGACCGGCGACGCCGACGAACTCGACCTCCCGCCGGACCCGAACTCGCTGGCCGGGAAGGTGCTTCGGCTGGAGCCTGACGGGAGCCCGGCACCCGATAACCCCGACCTGGGTGGCGACGACCGGGTGTTCTCGGTCGGCCACCGCAACCCGCAGGGGATCTCCTTCCTGCCGGACGGGTCGCCGGTGACCACCGAGCACGGCGAGGCCGCACGCGACGAGGTCCACGTGCTTCGCCCCGGCGACGACCACGGCTGGGGGCCCGAGGAGGAGGCGGCCCGCGACGGGGACACGTATCCGGGGACGGAGTTCGCCCGCCCGGTGGCCCACTCCGGAACCGGCAGGACGTGGGCGCCGTCGGGGTGCGTCTTCACGACTCCCGATGCGCCGCAGGGGTTTCAGCGCAGACTGCTGTTCGGCGGGCTCGTCTCCCAGCAGGTGACCGTCGGCACCATCTACCCGCGCGGCGGCGAGGCCACGCCCGACGCCGACGGCGGCGATCGGCACGACGCCGACTGGACCGACGAGGAGTACGATGCGGTCACTCACGCGCTGCTTGAAAACGAACTCGGGCGCGTCCGCCACGTGGAGGAGGGGCCGGACGGGAGCCTCTACGCGCTCACCTCGAATCGTGACGGGCGAGCGGAGGGCGACTTCCCGACCGAGGCCGACGACCGGATCGTCCGGATCTCGCGACGCTGACGCTGCGGGCTACTCGTTTCGTGCGGTGTCGTCGTCGGTGCTTCCGCTCGGATCGTATCTCGCACCGTCGGGCAGTGGCTCGTCGGGTGCGCGGCCGACGGTCAACAGCCGCTCGGTGAGCGTTAGCTCCTCGGGCGCGGGACTCGGCTTTTCGACCGACTCGTACGTCACGTCGATGGCGCCATCGTCGGAGCTTCCGGCGTCAGTTCCCCCGTCGTCGGTGCCTCCGTCGGCAGCGATCCGGACCACGGGGATCCGGTAGGAGGGGTAGAAGACGGGCGGGAGGATCCCGATCACGCCGTCCCGCCGGTGGAGTCGCTTGAGCCAGGTCCCCGTGTTCACGAGGAGCCCGCCGTCGAGCTCGCGACACTTCGGACGGTGGGTGTGGCCGTAACAGAAGACGGCGGTCTCGGGATTCTCGTCGAACACCTCTCGGGCCGCCTCGCGGTAGGGGTGTTCGGCGTCGACGGTGAGGTCGGTCTCCAGCACGCCGAACCGCTCGATCGTCTGCTTGAAATCCCGTTTCAGGAAGTAGTAGGGGATGTACACGAGCAACAGAAGTCCGACGACCGCGACGTTGACGACGAGCAGGTAGTAGACCGCGGTGCCGGCGATGCCGAACCCGCCGAGGAACGCCGTCGTGCGCGCGATCGGCATGTCCCAGACGCCCGCCAGGTCGAGGCCCGCGCCGACCGCGATCAGCGCGCTCAGGTTGAACAACAGCAGGAAGGGGACGAGCGCGTACCGCAGGGCGGGGTTCATCTCCCGGTAGAAATACTTCGAGAACAGCCAGACGGGCATCCGCTCGGTGGGGGTGACCGCCTGTACGTCTTTCAGCCAGTTGAACCGGCCGCGGTCGGAGAGCTTCCCCGCCCGGCTCGTCACGTGGGTGTTGTAGTAGTAGCCGAGCGGCGTCGACGCCGGGTTCCCCCAGTCGTCGATCCGGTTGTTGGGGTCGCGCTGGTGGCCGTGCTCGAAGTGGATCGCGGCGTCGCCCACCCGGCGCTCGACCGACTGGCCCTGGACGAGTTCGACGTTGTACTCGGCCAGCCGGTCGACGTACGCGTCGTACGCCGCGAGCTCGTGGTCGTGGTTACCGGGCAGCAACGTCACGTCGACGTTCTCGCCGGCGCGGCGGAACGCGTCGAGGATCTCCGGGTACGCCTCCTCGATACTGTCGAACTTCTCGACGCCCTCGACGTCGGTGATCTCCCAGAGACCGAACGCGTCGCCGTTGACGACGAGCTCGGCGTTCTCGTCGGTTTCGGCGAGCCGGTCGAGGAACGTCATGAGCTCGTCGCGGAACTCCACCTCCTCCAACTGTTCGTCGCCGCCGATGTGGAGGTCGCTGATAACGTAGTAGACCCTGTCGTCGGCGTCTGGCATCGCCCCGAGTTCTCGCGTCACAGGCAAAAATCCGTTGGCGGCGGGGGATTCGTCGGACCGCACCCGCCAGCCCGGCTCTCCCTAGCGGGCGACCCACGGCTCGCCGTCGTCGGCCGCCGCCGGCGTCGGCGCACGGACCTCGAAAACGGCGCCGGGAGCGCGCTCGACGCCGCGCTCGCCGCGCTCCAGTTCGTCGAGGTCCTCGCGGAGCCGGGGCATCTCCAGCGAGCCGCTCGGCTCGTCGGGATGGACGCACTCGAGTAAGTCGTCGCCGACGAGCGTCCGTCGGTCGACGCCGAGCACGTCCCCGGTTGCGGGTCCGGCGAACAGCACCTCGCCGTCGACGGCGACGGCCGAGAGAAAACGGTCGGCTGCGCTTCCGCCGTCGGCGGAATGAACGGACCGCCCGGTCGGTTGCGAGGACATGCGTCGTTACTCGAACTCTCCTATCGGGCGGCATAGGCTTTCCTTCCGAATATCGACCCACGATAATCAGGGGACTATCGACGGACGGGGACGTGTTGGAATTCTCACACCGCGTAGGCTCGGGTGGTCGCCACCAGCGCCTTCCGGTAGTCGCTCTCGGACGGGTCGGGGCCGAGCGAGAGGAAGCGCCGGCGAAAATCGTCGACGTCCACGGTTGGCGCGTCGCTGCCGGCCGCTCGCGCGAGGTCGTAGAGCCGGTGGTCGCGGTCCGCGAGGTCGTGGCGCTCGACGAGCGCCAGCGCGAAGGCGGCGTTGACCGCGGTGATCTCCGGATCCGCACCGGGCGTCGCCGGCTCCGAGTCGGGGCGTGGCGGGGCCGGACGGTCGGCGACCGCCGTCGCCAGCGTCGACTCCAGAAAGCCGAGCAGCTTGTCGGCCGGGGCGACCGAGAGGGTGAGGTCGTCGGCGTACACGTCCTTCATGTGGTTCGCGATCTGGTAGCAGTGAGTGAGCTTGCGGCGCTCGACCTGCTCGCCGGCGAGTCCGAGATACAGCGCTTCCTCCGTGGACTGGATGTGGGAGGCGTGGCCCTCCTCGTAGCGGGCCATGTGGGAGAGTTCGTGTACGGCGAGCTCGCGGGCCATCGCGCTGGTCGCGGCCCGTCGCGAGACGTTGAGCACGTGGTGGTCCGCGTAGTGGCCCGCCCAGGTGCGCTCGTCGGGGTCCTCGCGCACGCGAACGTAGACGGGCTCCGAGAGCGTGTACTCGGTCTCGAACAGGTCGGCGGCGCCCAGGAACGGATCGGGGGGTACGTCCCCCTGTACGTGCAGGTCCATGCGTACTGTTGACACGCCCCGGGCAAATAAGGCTCTTGCGTCGATGATTTATAAGCCTCTCCGCCGATTCCGTCAGGCCGGCAGAGCGTCCCGCCGGCGAGCGCGTTCGGAGAGACGTCGGCGCGTCTCGGCTGTGGGCGTGGGTCGAGGGGGTCGGCGACCGCCGGCACGTCTCGCCGGCGTCAAAAGCGTGCGAGCGGTCCACACGAAAGCGGGCCTCAGGGGGCCGATCCCTCGAAATCGGCCGGAGAGAAACACTACCCTTTTGACCCCGCTGGCGGTATGAGTCGGTATAATGGGCCGACGAAAGAAGATCGTTCAAGAGTGCGAGCGGTTGATGGACAATCCGGAGCACATCCGGAACATCGCCATCGCCGCCCACGTCGACCACGGCAAGACGACGCTGTCCGACAACCTGCTGGCCGGCGCCGGCATGATCTCCGAGGACACGGCGGGCGAGCAGCTCGCGATGGACACGAAGGAGGACGAGCAGGAGCGTGGGATCACCATCGACGCGGCAAACGTTTCGATGACCCACGAGTACGAGGACACCAACCACCTCATCAACCTGATCGACACCCCCGGCCACGTCGACTTCGGTGGCGACGTCACCCGCGCGATGCGCGCGGTCGACGGCGCGCTCGTCGTCGTGGACGCCGTCGAGGGCGCGATGCCCCAGACGGAGACGGTGCTGCGGCAGGCGCTCCGCGAGGGCGTCAAGCCGACGCTGTTCATCAACAAGGTCGACCGCCTCATCTCCGAGCTCCAGGAGGGGCCCGAGGAGATGCAGGAGCGGCTGATGTCCGTCATCGCCGACGTCAACGAGCTGATCTCCGGCATGGCAGAGAACATGGACGACATCCCGACCGACTGGACGGTCTCCGTCGAGGAAGGGACCGTCGGCTTCGGGTCCGCCCTCTACAAGTGGGGCGTCTCCATGCCGTCGATGCAGCGCACCGGGATGGACTTCGGCGACATCATCGAGATGGAGCGGTCCGACAACCGCCAGGAGCTCCACGAGCGGACGCCGCTTTCGGACGTCGTGCTCGACATGGTGTGTGAGCACTTCCCGAACCCGGTCGACGCCCAGCCCCGTCGTGTCCCGCGCATCTGGCGCGGCGACCCGGAGACCGAGCTGGCCGAGGACATGCGGTTCGTCAACGAGGACGGCGACGTCGTCTTCATGGTAACGGACATTTCGATGGACCCGCACGCCGGCGAGATCGCCACCGGCCGCGTCTTCTCCGGCACGCTGGAGAAGGGCCAGGAGCTGTACGTCTCCGGCACGGCGGGCAAGAACCGCCTCCAGAGCGTCGGCCTCTTCATGGGGTCCGAGCGCGAGGAAGTGGAGCGCGTCCCTGCGGGGAACATCGCGTCCGTCACCGGACTGCGTGACGCCATCGCGGGTTCGACCGTCTCCTCCGTCGAGATGACGCCGTTCGAGTCGATCGAGCACATCTCGGAGCCGGTCATTACGAAGTCCGTCGAGGCACAGAACATGGACGACCTGCCGAAGCTCATTGAGACGCTCCAGCAGGTCGCCAAGGAGGACCCCACCATCCAGATCGAGATCAACGAGGACACGGGCGAGCACCTCATCTCCGGTCAGGGTGAGCTTCACCTCGAAGTGATAACCCAGCGTATCCGCGACAACCAGGGCATTCCGGTCATCACCGGCGAACCGATCGTCGTCTTCCGCGAACAGCCCCAGGAGACCTCTCGGGAGGTCGAGGGGCAGTCGCCGAACCGCCACAACAAGTTCTACCTCACGGTGGAGCCGATGTCCCAGGAGATCGTCGACGCGATCCAGCTCGGCGAGGTCTCGATGGACATGCCTGAACTGGAGCGCCGCGAGGCGCTCCAGGAGGCCGGCATGGACAAGGACACCTCCCAGAACGTGGAGGACATCCACCGCACCAACATCCTCATCGACGACACGAAGGGGATTCAGCACCTCAACGAGACGATGGAGCTCGTTCTGGAGGGCCTTCAGGACGCGCTCGACGACGGCCCGCTCGCCGCCGAGCCGGTCCAGGGGTCGCTGTTCCGCCTGCACGACGCGAAGCTCCACGAGGACACCATCCACCGTGGTCCCGCACAGGTCATCCCCGCCGTCCGCAACGCGGTCCACCGCGCGCTGATCGACGGCGAGGTCCGCCTGCTGGAGCCGATCCAGAACGTCCGCATTGACGTGCCGTCCGAGCACATGGGCGCGGCGTCCGGCGAGATTCAGGGTCGACGTGGCCGCGTCGACGACATGTACCAGGAGGGTGACCTCATGGTCGTCGAGGGTATCGCACCCGTCGAGGAGATGATCGGCTTCTCCTCCGACATCCGCTCGGCCACCGAGGGTCGCGCGTCGTGGAACACGGAGAACGCCGGCTTCCGCGTGCTCGTCGACAATCTCCAGCGCGACAAGATCATGGAGATCCGCGAGCGCAAGGGTATGAAGCTCGAACTGCCCTCGTCGATCGACTACATCTAACGCGGCACGCGCCGCGTCGGTCGGTCGCGAACTGCGGTCCTTCTCTCTTTCCACTCTCTGTGGCCCCCACCGCCAGCAACGGCGCCGGCGGCCACTTCCACACCGAACCATGCGCTTCGTTCACACGACCGCAGGAGAGGCAACGCCTGCCAGCGCCGAAGGCTTATACCGCTTGCCGCGACTCCGTTTGGGCATGCAGACGAGCACGACTCCCGCTCGGCGCATCGGCACGGAGCCACGCAGCGACGGCGCCGCGCCGACAACAGGATGCGGCCGGGGCGGGCGCGTGCGGGGCGGGCGGTCGTGCGGACGTGCGGGAGGCGCCGGTGCGCGCCCGGAGGTGGGCGCGTGAGCGACGACGCCGCGGCGCTCGCGGGCGTCGACGGGCGGCCGGCCGAGACCGACGGCGGGCGCGAGGCGACCCCCTCGACGCACACGGTGCGGCTGGAGCTGGTCGATGAGCCGGGCCAACTGCTGGCGGCGCTCCACCCGATCGCGGACAACGGCGGGAACCTCCTCTCCATCTACCACGAGCGGGGGAACAAGACGCCTCGCGGCCACATCCCGGTCGAGGTGGACTTCGAGGCGACGCCGGCGCGGTTCGACGACATCGTTGAGGCGCTGCGCGACGAGGGCGTCAACGTGATGCAGGCCGGGACGGAGGAGTACGCCGAGGAGCTCACGCTGCTCGTGTTCGGCCACCTGATCGACACGGACCTCTCCGACACCCTCCGCCGGATCGAGGAGTGTGCGTCGGCGTCGGTCGCCGACGTGTCGCTGGCGGCGCCGAAGGGGACCGAAGAGTCGTCGAGCGCTCGACTTCGGCTGGAGGCGCGCGCCGGCGAGACGGCGGAGGCGCTGTCGGCGGTGCGCTCCATTGCCGAGGAGAAGGGGCTTCGGTTGGTCGCTCCGCTCACGGGGGTGGAGGCGTGAAACTCGCCGTCATCGGTGCGGGCGCCGTGGGGCGCTCCGTTACCGAGCTAGCCGGCGAGTACGGTCACGAAGTCGTCGCGCTCGCGGACTCCTCGGGAGCGGCGCTCGCTGCGGAAGACGGCGGCGGAGCAGCCCTCGACGTGGACGCCGCGCTCGCGCACAAGGCGGAGACCGGGACGGTCGGCGAGGCCGACCCGGCGGACGCGCTGGCGGCCGACTACGACGTGTTGGTCGAGGCGACGCCGACGACGCTCGGCGACGCCGAACCCGGATTCTCGCACGTGCGGACCGCCCTGGAGCGGGACCGCAACGTCGTGTTGGCCAACAAGGGGCCGGTCGCCGAGCGATTCGGCGACGTGCAGGGGCTCGCGGCGGAGAGCGCGGGCGACGTTCGCTTCGAGGCGACCGTCGGCGGGGCCATCCCGGCGGTCTCGACGGTCGAGGACATCGAGCCCGGACACGTTACCGCGGTGCGGGGCGTGCTCAACGGAACGGCGAACTTCATCCTGACGCGGATGGCCGCGGAGGGGCTCGACTACGAGCACGTGCTCGCGGAGGCACAGGACCTCGGCGTCGCGGAGGCGGACCCCTCCTTCGACGTGGACGGGACGGACGCCGCGCTCAAGTGCGTCATCCTCGCGAACGTGCTCTCGTTCGGTGCGGCCGACGACCCGGCCGACGCCCGCGAGTTCACGCTGGCGGACGCGGACGTCGAGGGGATCCGCGACATCCCCGGCTCCGCGCTCCGGCTGGCGGCGGAGGACGGGCGGACGGTCCGGCTGATCGGCGAGGCGACGGGCGATTCGGTGCGCGTCGCGCCGCGGCTAGTCCCCGAGAACGGCACGCTCGCGGTGACCGGCACGCAGAACATCGTCCAGATAGAGACGAGCCACGCCGGCCGGCTCAACATCTCCGGGCGCGGCGCGGGCGGCCCCGAGACGGCGAGCGCCGTGTTGGGCGACGTGGGACGGCTGGAGTAGTTCCGGGGAGCCCTGAAGTCGCCCTCGCGGCGTCGCGGTCATCCGTAGTCGACGCCGCGCGCCGGCGCGCGACGGCGCCGCAGTCGACGCCTTTCCCCGTGACGAGCCCGCCGAGCGCGACGACCCCCGCGTGTGCCTCCTTCGCATGTGGCGTGGTGCCACAAACCGACGGACGGCGCCGGGGTCGTGTGTGACGCGTATCGAAACCGTTTTAGTGCAAACTAGCGAAAACATTCCCACAGAGCGCCTTAGCGCGTGATTACACCATGAGTGACAAACCGCACCAGAACCTGGCCATCATTGGCCACGTTGACCACGGGAAGAGTACCCTCGTGGGCCGACTCCTCTACGAGACAGGGAGCGTCCCCGAGCACGTGATCGAGCAGCACCGAGAGGAGGCCGAGGAGAAGGGCAAGGGTGGCTTCGAGTTCGCCTACGTCATGGACAACCTCGCCGAGGAGCGAGAGCGCGGTGTCACCATCGACATCGCC
Source organism: Halorubrum gandharaense (assembly GCF_054654575.1). Classification (NCBI taxonomy): domain Archaea; kingdom Methanobacteriati; phylum Methanobacteriota; class Halobacteria; order Halobacteriales; family Haloferacaceae; genus Halorubrum; species Halorubrum gandharaense. Next base: position 1,811,231 of record NZ_BAAIET010000001.1, on the reverse strand, counting down.
CATCAGGAGTTCGACACGGACACCTACTACTTCACCATCGTCGACTGTCCGGGCCACCGTGACTTCGTGAAAAACATGATCACGGGTGCCTCGCAGGCCGACAACGCGGTGCTCGTCGTCGCGGCCGACGACGGCGTCGCGCCCCAGACCCGAGAGCACGTGTTCCTGGCCCGCACGCTGGGCATCAACGAGCTCATCATCGGCGTCAACAAGATGGACCTGGTCGACTACCAGGAGTCCAAGTACAACGAGGTCGTCGAGGAGGTCAAGGACCTCCTCAACCAGGTCCGCTTCGCGACCGACGACACGACGTTCGTGCCGATCTCGGCGTTCGAGGGCGACAACATCGCCGAGGAGTCCGAGAACATGCCGTGGTTCGACGGCGACATCCTCCTCGAGGCCCTCAACGACCTGCCCGAGTCGGAGCCGCCGACGGACGCGCCGCTGCGTCTCCCCATTCAGGACGTGTACACCATCTCCGGTATCGGGACCGTCCCGGTCGGACGTATCGAGACCGGCGTTCTCGCGACGGGCGACAACGTCTCCTTCCAGCCGTCCGACGTGGGCGGCGAAGTGAAGACGGTCGAGATGCACCACGAGGAGGTGCCCAAGGCCGAGCCCGGTGACAACGTCGGGTTCAACGTCCGCGGCATCGGCAAGGACGACATCCGCCGTGGCGACGTCTGTGGCCCGGCCGACGACCCGCCGAGCGTCGCTGAGACGTTCAAGGCGCAGGTCGTCGTCATGCAGCACCCCAGCGTGATCACCGCGGGGTACACGCCGGTCTTCCACGCGCACACCGCACAGGTTGCGTGTACGATCGAGGAGATCAACCAGAAGATCGACCCGTCCTCGGGTGAGGTCGCCGAGGAGAACCCGGACTTCATCAAGTCCGGCGACGCCGCGGTCGTCACCGTGCGCCCGCAAAAGCCAATCAGCATCGAGGCTTCCGGCGAGATCCCGGAGCTCGGCAGCTTCGCCATCCGCGACATGGGTCAGACCATCGCGGCCGGCAAGGTGCTCGAAGTCAACGAGCGATAATCGATGCAGCAGGCACGCGTCCGCCTCGCCGGCACGAGCCCCGAGGACCTCGACGACATCTGCGACGACGTCCGCGAGATCGCGGACTCGACGGGGGTTGCCCTGTCGGGCCCGATCCCGCTGCCGACGAAGACGCTCGAGATCCCGTCGCGTAAGTCCCCGGACGGTGAGGGGACGGCGACGTGGGAGCACTGGGAGATGCGCGTTCACAAGCGTCTGATCGACATCGACGCCGACGAACGCGCGCTCCGTCAGCTGATGCGCGTCCAAGTGCCCAACGACGTCAGCATCGAGATCGTTCTCGAAGACTAAGCGCTAGGGCGCAGTTGCGCCACGCTCTCCCTTTGTTTTTGTTCGCGCAGCCGTGGCTGTACGCGGTGGGTCGCGGAGCGTTCCTCGTGGTCAACGTCGAGCGCGCTCGCCGGCGAGCGCGGCGAACCGCGCCAAGACCACGCCGAGCGCGACTCGCGTCGTTCGGGAGCGGGCCGTGCGACCGACAGTTTTCTGAGAGAGTCGGGGCTACCGGCAGTATATGGCCCGGGAGTACGACAAGCTGGTTCGCGACGAGATTCCGGCGATCATCGCGGCGAACGGCGAAACGCCGCCCACCCACGAGGTCGACGGTGAGGAGTACTCGGAGCGGCTGGTCGAGAAACTCGCCGAGGAGGTTGCGGAGTATCGGGAGAGCCGGGAACTCGACGAGTTGGCGGACGTGCTGGAGGTCGTCCACGCGATCCGGAAGGTCCGTGGCATGACCGTCGAGGAGCTCGCGGAGCGACGGGAACGGAAGGCTGACCAGCGCGGGCGCTTCGACGACGGCGTGGTGCTCGACCGCGTCGAGCCCTGACTCGACCGGCTTATAAGCGATCGCGTGTGGTATCGGAGCAGGAGTGGGAGAGAACATCTCCTCATTCTCTGTCGCCTCCTTATAAGTGGTTGACAGAGTGAGCACGGCGGCGAACACCCATAAAGCCCCAGCCGGCTCCTTTTAAGCGGATTGCGTGGGGAGTACGACGGCGAACACCTGCAGCGCTCCAGTCGGCACCTTATAAGTGAGTTGTGCGGTTGCTGTGGTGAGCACGGCAGCGAATACCCACAAATCCCCAGGCGGCTCTTTATAAGTAGTAGGTGGTGTGAGCACGACGATGAACACCTCCAAAGCCCCAGGCGACTCCGGTCGAGGATTCCGGCAGACGTTCCGGCTCGCTGCGCTCGCGGGCTGCGACTTCCGTCGTCCCGCTCGTAGACTCGCGGGACGCTCGCTGCGCTCCTCACTCGCTGCGCTCGTTGCGGTGCTTACGTCGCCCGTCTTCCCGGAGTCGCCTGCCCCTTTGAGTCCCGCCCAGCACAGCAACCGCACCTCACGCCTCCCCAGCCTCGGCGGAGAGCGCGCCGGCGGACCGCACCGCGCCGCCGGCGACCGCTGCCTCCCTCGCGCGCCGGCTCGCGCCCGTTGGGCGCTCGCCGGGCGCGCCACCGCGGATGACCCTAATAAGTGTCGCCGCGCGCTATTCCCCGGATCCGGCGTCGCCGGTGGTCTCGATCCGGGACTCGTATTTTTCGAGGGCGGCGTCGAGCGCCTGGTCGGCGTCGATGTCGGCGGCCTCCGCGACGGACAACAGCGAGAAGAGCGCGTCCCCGAGTTCGTCCTCCGCGACAGCGGCGGCCGCGGGGTCGTCGCCGTACTCCGTGCTAGTCGTCACCTCCTTGGCCAGCTCGCCGACCTCGCTCTGAAGGTCGAGGACTGCGTACGGAAGAGGTGCGTCCATCTCGTGGCGCTCGCGGAACGCGGCGACGCGCGCCTGCGGGTCGGCGGCGTCGTCGGCGTCGTCGTCGCTCCGTTCGGAGCCCGCCCCGGCATCCGAATCTCGTCCCATCAGACGTACCCCTCCACCATGTTCTCGACGTACTTCGCGATCACGTCCACTTCGAGGTGGATCGGGTCGCCGGGCGCCTTCTCGGAGAGCGTCGTGAGCTCGTAGGTGGTCGGGATGATCGCCACGTCGAAGGCGTCCTCGCGGCGCTCGGCGACCGTCAGCGAGATGCCGTCGAGGGTGACCGAGCCCTTCTGCACGAGATACTGGCCGTGGCCCTCGGGAATCTCGACGGTGATCCGCCAGTCCTCGCCGACGGACTCGACGGCGGTCAGCTCCGCGACGGTGTCGACGTGGCCCTGCACGAGGTGGCCGTCGAACCGCCCGTCGGCGGGCATCGCGCGCTCGACGTTGACGGCGTCGCCCTCCCGGAGGTCGTCGAGGTACGTCTTCGCGACCGTCTCGGCGGCGAGAAACACCTCGAACTGCTGTTCGCGGTCGGGATGGTCGGCCTCGCCGTGCGTTTCGACGGTGAGACAGACGCCGCTAACGCTGATCGACTGGCCGTGGTGGAGGTCCTCGAAGCCGTCGACGGCGATCCGCAGCCGGAGGCCGTCGGCGGTCGCCGTGCGATCGGTGACGAGACCGGTCCCCTCGACGATGCCGGTGAACATGCCCGGAAGAAGGCGGCGGGCTCACAAAGCCGTTGGCACTTGCAGTTTCGAGATGGCTGCCCGCGATCTTGCCGGTGGGCGACCGTCGTCCCGCGCCGTGCGCCTTTTATCGGCCGACGGACTATCGGTGGCAATGAGCCTCGGACTGTTCGACATGATCGGGCTGGCGACGACGCTGGTGTTCGCCATCCCGCTCGCGAACTACGCCGTCATCCAGCTGCTCGCCGGCGAGACCGCCCTCGGCGTCGGGCTGCTCGTCGTCGCGGCTGCGATGGTGATCCTCCCGCAGTACTTCCTCGACCCGGGGAAGATCCTCCGCGGTCTCGTTCGTGGACTGCTCCCGAGCCAGCTCCAGGGAAGTTCGGCGGATGAGCCGAAGCGGAAGGAGTAGCCGAGTAGCGGCGTCTCAGCGACGCTCTCGATCCGCACCCGCGACCAGTGCCGCTGCGCGGGGCCGGGCGAGCGTGACGCCTCGACCTACCGCGATTCGGGCACGATCCCGAACGGGTACTCGGCGAGGATCTCGGAGCCGTCCTCGGTGACGGCGACGAGGTCCTCCAGACGGACGCCGCCGCGCTCGGGGTCGTAGACGCCGGGCTCCACGGTGACGACGTGACCGGGCTGGAGCTCGGCGTCGCCCGACAGCGAGGGCGCCTCGTGGAGCGACACGCCGACGCCGTGGCCAGTGCCGTGGGTGAACCCCGGCTCTCCTTCGTCGGCGTTCATCTCGAAGCCGTACGCGCCGATCTCGGCGGTGGCTTCGGTGTGGACGGCTCCCGCAGCCACTCCCGGCTCGATCTCCGCGAGGGCGGCCTCACGAGCCGCCTCACAGGCGATGTAGGCTCGACGCTCCCAGCCGCCGTCGCCGTCGACGACGAACGTGCGGGTCATGTCGCCGTAGTAGCCGTGGGGGCCGCGCGGCGACACGTCGAGGAGGACGGTGTCGCCGGCGTGAACCGGGTTCACGCCCGTGTAGTGGAGGTCGGCGGCGGTGGGACCGGCGCCGATGACGGTGTTGCCCGCGTCCCGAACGCCGTGGGCGGCGAGCGTCGCGTTCACCTGCCGGCGGAGTCGCTCGGTGGTGAGCGGGGCGCCGTTCCAGCGGAGGGGTGTGGTGGGATTGGAGTCCCGGTCGGCCTCGCTTTCGTTGACGGTCTCGCACTCCGCCAACACCATCTCCGCACGCGCCATCCCGCGAGCGGTCGCCCGCTGGACGAAGCGCAGACAGTCGAGTTCGGCGGGCGTCTTTCGCGTGCGCGCCTCCGCGACCGCCGGCGTCGACGCGACCGCGTGGCCGGCGGTTTCGAGGAACACCGCGGCGTCGTGGGGGATCCCCTGTGGAACCAGCAGGTCGGCGTCGGCGCCGACCAGATCGGTGACGGCGTCGGCGGCGCGCTCGCCGGCCGGGCTGCCGACGTTCCGCATCCGAACCTCGCGGTCGACGCCGTCGTGAAACGCCGGTGGCGTCGAACTCGCGGCGTCGCCGTCACCGCCGTCTCCACCGGCGTCCGTTCGAGCGCCCGCGACGAACTCGCGGTCGGCCTGCTCCGCGAACAGCGCGGGGGCGAGCAGGAGGGCGAGAGGCTCCTCGTGGTCCACTCCGGCGGGCACCACGATAACCGCGAAGTCGCGGTCGGGCCCCGAAAACCGCGTCAGATACCGGAGGTCGTCGTCGAAACGGTCTCCGACCGCGACGAACGCGTCGGCGTCCGCCGCCTCGACGGCCGCGACGATCGCGGTCAGGCCGGTTTGTGGCGCTGGTGGGCGCTCGCTGGCGGCGCCGGGCTCCACGGGCGGGACGTGGGGCGTGGTGTGCGTGGTGGATTTCGGCTCCCCGGCGTCGTCGCCCTCCCCGGTCACAGCTCGGGTTCGGGGACGGCGAGGTTCTCCTGCACCTCGTCGATCAGCTCGTTTGGCGGCTCATCACGGATCTCGTTGAACAGCAGGACGCTGATCGGCAGGGTCGGCGCCCCGTTGATCAGACTCTCCATCAGGACGAGGCGCTCGCGGGCGCGGGACATGCCGACGTAGAAGACGCGGCGCTCGTTGTCAGTGAGGACGGGAACGGGGCTCGTCGACTTGGTGAACTCGTCGACGCCGTCCACGTCGGTCGGGTCGGGCACGGAGGCGGCCATCTGCTCGACGACCTTCTCCGTGAGGTCCGTGGAGACGAACACGTGGTCGGCCTCGCGACCCTTCGCGGAGTGGATGGTGCCAACGCGGACGCGGGTCGGGTCCATCCCCTTGTAGTCGCCGGCGAAGTAGGCGCCGACCGACTTCCGCTGGAAGCTGGTCACCTTCCGCACCATGTCGTCGGCGCTGGCGGTGTCGGGCATGAACGGGACGAAGTCCTTCACCTCGTCGTGGGTGACGCGGACGTCGGTGGCGTCCTCGACCTCCGCGACCTCCTCGCGCTCGTCGAGGAAGTCGTAGAACTCGTCGCGCTCGTTCGTGCCGAACGCCGACGACTGGAGCATGTCGGCGAGCCGGCGGGCCTCCAGCGCGTTGAGGTCCTCCTCGTTTTCCATCTTCTCGACGGCGCTGACGTACTGCTGGAGCCGGTCGGTCCACATTCGACCGTCAGTCAGCATGGTGAAGGGGATCCCGTGGTCGATGAACTCGTCGATGAAGTCGAACATCTGGTAGCGAGCTCGGAAGAGGCACATCACCGTCCCCTCGTCGTCGTCGACGGTGTACCGGACGTTGCGGACCAACTCGAGCATCGACGGGGCCTCGATCGCCTCGACGGCGCCGCCCTCCTTGCGGGGATGGAGGTCCTTCTCCTGGCGTTTGTCGATGTGGCGGATCTCCGCGTTGACGACGTTGAGGATGTTCGAGGGGAGTCGGTAGGAGTTGGGCAACACCACGTCCTCGTCCACGTCGGTGTCGAGCAGGAGGTCGGGGTCGGCGCCCTGCCACGCGTAGACGACCTGGTCGTCGTCGCCGGCGATCAGCACCTTCCGCATGTGCGGGCGCCACTCGTCGAAGACGTTGTACTGCAGCGTTGTAATGTCCTGAAACTCGTCGATGATCAGGTAGTCGACGTTGGGGACCAGCGAGCGCTGGGCGACCCGTTCGAGCATGTCCGCGAAGCCGACGAGCCCCTCGTCGCCTTTGTACGAGCGCCAGCCGCGGATCGCCTCGGGAACGTCGATGCGCTCGTCGTCCGCGGGCCACGTCGGCGTGTACTTGTTCCCCTCTTGGGCGTTGGGGTCCTCGTCCGGCGGAAGCCGAACCTCCTCGACGTTCCACTGGAACGGTACGTCGTACCAGTCGGACACGTCACGCTCCGTGCGCTGGAGCCACTGGGAGGTGGCGATGATCTTGTTGCCGATGGTCGTCGAGCGCGCCGTCCGGCGGCCGGCGCCGCCGTACTGGTCCTCGAACTCGATGCCGAAGCTCTCACAGAACGCCTCCTTGTCGCTTTCACCGACCACGTCGCCACGCGAGAGGTCGAGCAGCTCGTACGCCTTCGCGTGCATGGTACAGACGTTCCCCTGGAGGCTTCGGGGGGAGATGTCGAGTCGCTCCGCGAGACGCTCGCGGATCTCGGCGGCGGCGGCACGGGTGTAGGAGACGACGAGGATGTCGCGGACGTCGGCGTCCTCCTCCTCGATGATCGTCTCGACCCGGTCGAGGAGGGCGGTCGTCTTCCCGCTCCCGGGCCCGCCGAACAGGCGGGTCACGGTGGGCTGGCTCATTATGAGAGAAACGCTCCGGTCCATCTTAAACGGCGTGGCTCTCGACGGAGGTACCTCGGAGTCGCGGGGGTCGCGGGAGTCGCGTCGACGAGTGCCGTAATGGGGAGGGCTTCGACGCGATCGGCCTTGCAGTCAGTTGCCGCGCGTCGCCCGCGCCTCGCGCACGTCGGCGCCGTCGCGAACGAGGTCCTCGCAGGCGGGACACACTCGTGGTCGATCCACGTCGTTGGGGGTGAAGACGCGGACGTAATCCGCCGTCACGAACGCCTCACAGTTCTGGCAGGTGGGCATACTCGGCGTTACAGATTCATCTACCATAGATGTAACGCCATCCGGTGCGCGAAAAAGAAACGTCGCCGTGGAGCAGCGCCGCCGTCTTCGGATTAGGTGGGCCGCCAGTCACAGACGGTACAGGCGGTGGCCCCCTCGTCATGGAGTGCGGCACACTCCGGGCACTGAAGCTTGTTATAGGATCGCTCCCAGCGTACGATCTCCGTCTCGTGGCCGCGTTCCGAGAGGAACTCGTCGAACAACTCGTCGTTCGTGCTGGGTGCGCTAGACATGCGTGCCATGGTATGGCACACCACTACTTCAATCTTTCCGCTACGCGTCACCAATGATCACACACTTCCGCCCGTTCAACCGCCGCACGGTGCGCGCCGGCGGCGATCCGGGCGACGCGAACGGGTTCCGGGCGACGAAACCCCTCGTGTGTTAGCGTCCGCACGAGCTCGGCGGCGCGCTCGTCGTCCATCCCGACCGCGCGCACGTAGAGCGGTCGCTCGTCATCGGCAGCCGAGTCGGCGGCGCCGCACCCGCCGTCGAGCCGAACACGTCGTCGCGGAGGCAACGACCGGTACGTCGTCAGCCGGTCGACGAGTGTGTCCCCCTCGAAGGCGTCACGCAGCGCCGGCGCCAACCCGTCGCTAGCTTCGTAGCTCACGGCGAGCGTCGGGCGCTCGACCGCCTCGCGGATCCGGTGGAGATCGAGCAGGTTGAACCACGCCGGCGCGACGCCGGCACACAGCACGTGCTGAACGTCCTCGCGTTCCAGCCGTTCAAAAAGACGGATCGTCGCGTTCGTCGCGTCCGTGCCGCCGACGGTGCACGCCTCGAACCCCATCCCGTCGAGGGTGCCGTCGGCGCGGACGACTGCGCCTGCGAGCCGGCTCGTCTCGTCGCCGTCCGAGAAGGCGACGCCGAGCGTCCGGCTCCCCGACTTCACCTACTGCTCCTCGGATTTGATGTCCTGCAGCCGGTCGAGCAGCTCGTCGTTGGAAGCGCCGGGTTCGTACTCGACGGATCCGTGGTGGGTCTCCTGTGCCGCGCGAACGCCGTCGTCGTCCTCGAAATCCGCATCCAGGTCCTGGTTCTCCTGTTCGGATTCGTCGTAGCTTCCAAAGCCCATGTACGAGTAACCGTTATAGATCGTGACTGATAAAACCCGCGGGCACATCCGTTATGTGACAGTTCTCCCGGAGCCTCACCCCGCCGTTCCCCCGGAGACGCGCCGACTGACGCCGGTTGCCGTCCCGTGATCGGTCCCTTTTCAACGCCGGCGCTCGAAACGCGTCCATGGAGCCGACCAACCTCACGGCCGACGCCGAGGAGTTCACCTGCAACGTCTACCTCGTGGAGGGGGAGGCGACGACGCTCGTCGACGCCGGCACGATGCCGGGCGTCGCGGACGCCGTCGCCGAGCACGTCGACGACCTCGACCGCGTGGTGCTCACTCACCAGCACGGCGACCACGTCGGCGAGCTCGACGCCGTGCTCGACCGGTTCGATGCGGAGCTGTACGCGTACGGCGACCACCCCCGTCGGGACGTGGCGCTGCGTGACGGCGACGAGATCCTGGTCGGCGACGAGCCCTGCGAGGTCGTCTACACGCCGGGCCACGCCGCCGACCACGTGTCGCTGCTCGGTCCCGACCGCCTCTACAGCGGCGACGTGGTAGTGTACAACGACGGCGCCTTCTCGGACGGCTCGTTCGGGCGCACGGACATGGCGGGCCAGTCGCGCGAGCGCCTCATCGAGAGCCTCCATACGCTGTTGGAGCGACTGCCCGACTCGACGCGCGCGATGTACCCGGGTCACGGCGACGTGTACGACGAGCGGGAGGGCGACGAGTCGCTGCGAGCCGTGCTGGAGCGGGCGACGGCGCGCGCCGAGCGCCGCGAGCCCAAGTACCCTGACGAGTGACTGGCGCGGGGTCCGTCGACTGATCGCCGACTGATCGCCGAATAGCAGCGTCTTTGCGAGGCTGAAAAAGGACCGAGAGAACGGCCACAGCCATCGCTCGCGGGGCGATGCTGTCGGAAGGAACGTGCGTCCGATTAGACAGCGCGGCGTTCCTTCGCTTTGGGTCGGAGGTTGCCGTAGCCGCACTTCCGGCACTGGTCGGCGCCGGGCGCGTTGCGGGCGTTACATCGCATGCAGATCTGCTTGTCGAGGTTGCGGCGTTCCGCGGCGTCGAAGCTAGCCATACGGATACGCAACGGCCCGGTGCTGTAAAAGGTTGCGAGACGCGGCGGAGCCCGATGTTGTCGGGCAATCGACGGTGTATGCGCCGAGCGCGGGCCGACGAGGAACGGGCGAGCCGCGAGCGGGCGCCGTCTACGCGCCGGCTTCCTGCAGCGCCGCCGTGATGTCGTCCTTCTGTGTGACGCCGACGAAGCGGTCGACGACGCCCTCGTCGTTCTCCACGATGAGCGTCGGCAGCGAGCGAACCTGATACTCGTTGGCGACGTCCTGCTCCTCGTCGACGTTCACCTTCTGCAGCTCGAAGGCCTCGCCCAGATCCTCCTGAACCTCCTCCAGGATCGGGTCTTGGGTCTTACACGGGCCACACCAGTCGGCGTAGAAGTCCAGAAGTCGAACGGTCATTGTGCGGCGTGAGGTAACGCCGGGCCGCGCATAAGGGTTTCCCACCGACGCGTCGCCCGTGCACGACGGCGACGGGTGACGGCGGCGTGCGCCGGCGTACCGGCGGGTTTCGAGCGAAACGTTTACGCCGACGGACGACGCAGGTAGACCCATGAGTGGCTCCAACTCCGGCGGACTGATGTCCAGTGCGGGACTCGTCCGCTACTTCGACGCCGAGGACCGCAACGCGATCTCGATGGACCCGAAGACGGTCGTCGCCTTCTGTCTCCTCTTCGGCGTCTTCGTCCAGATCCTCTCGCTGACCGTCGCGTAACGGTCCCGGAGTTTCCCGTTGTTCTCTCCCGCCGAGCCGCAGCGCTCGCGGTCGTCGTCCCCGTCGTTTTCCCCATCCTCCGCCATCCCCGCCGCGTCTCGGGGCCTTTTTGCCCGTCGCCGCCGGACTCCGGCACATGAAAGCAGGCGTCATCGCCGTTCAGGGGGACGTGGCCGAGCACGCCGACGCGGTGCGTCGGGCGGCCGCCGCCCACGGCGAGGAAGCCGAGGTCGTCGAGATCCGTGACTCCGGGATCGTCCCCGACTGCGACGTACTTCTGATGCCGGGCGGGGAGTCGACGACCATCTCGCGGCTGGTCCGCCGTGAGGGGATCGACGACGAGGTCCGCGAGCACGTCGCCGCGGGCAAGCCCGTGCTCGCGACCTGTGCCGGGCTGATCGTCTGCTCGCGCGACCCCAAGGACGACCGCGTCGACGCGCTCGGCGTGCTCGACGCCACCGTCGACCGCAACGCCTTCGGCCGCCAGCGCGAGTCGTTCGAGACCCAACTCTCGATCACGGGACTCGACGAGCCGTTCCACGCCGTCTTCATCCGCGCGCCCGCCGTCGACGACGTGGGCGAGGACGTCGAGACGCTCGCGACCGTCGACGACCGCGTCGTGATGGTGCGTGACGGCCCCATCGTCGCCACCGCGTTCCACCCCGAGCTCACCGACGATCCGCGGATCCACGACCTCGCCTTCTTCCCCGACAGCGAGGTGCAGGTATGAGCGACGAGCGAGAGGAGCGCTCCGAGACTGACACGCCGACCGACGACCCTGTCCTCGACGAGCTGTTCGCCACCATCGAGGCGCGCAAGCGCGACCTCCCGGAGGACTCCTACACCGCCTCGCTGTTCACTCACGAGAAGGGCGAAAACGCCGTCCTGGAGAAGCTCGGCGAGGAGACGACGGAGACGATCCTCGCGGCGAAAGACGACGACCGCGAGGAGCTGGCCTACGAGAGCGCGGACCTCGTCTACCACCTGCTCGTGCTGCTCGCGATGAAGGACATGGACCTCGACGACCTTCGCGGCGAGCTTCGCGACCGCTTTTAACCGGGCACGAGCCGACTTCGAGCCGCAGGAGACGACCCCCGGGCGGGTGGGCTGATCTACGTCGCCGTCGTCGCCGTCCTGCCGGCGGCGGGGCTGTGGTGGATGGAGCGGCGAGAAAACGTGGTTATCGCGGCGGGAGCTCCCTGATCGGTGGGAACGCGGAACTACTCGGCGTCCGCGTCCTCGACCGCGCGGTCCGCGAGCAGCTCGTCGAGCAGCGAGTCCACGTCGGTGCGCTTTTCACCCACGACGGCGCCGACGAGCGCGCCGACACCCGCGCCCGTGCTGGCGAAGTTCCGGTTGATCAGGCCGCCGGCGAAGCCGCCGACTGCGCCGCCAATAGCTGCGTAGCGAGCACGACCGAGTGCGCGAGTGAGTCGCTCTTTCATGGTATCATGTCCGTCGCCAAGCGACATAAAGGCAACGGGAGGGGGTAGGTGGTCTTCGGAAGGCCGCTCCCCGGCCCCGGCCGCGGTCGGTCGTCGAGCTCGGCGCACATCCGCCGGACGAGGACAGCGTTTTGTGCTCCCGGCTCGAAACCCGGACGATGCACCTGGTCAGCGTCGCGGCGGTCGACGAAAACGGCCTCATCGGCCGCGAGGGTGAGCTTCCGTGGCCTTCCATCCCGGCCGACAAACGCCAGTATCGCGAACGGGTCGCCGGCCATCCCGTGATACTCGGTCGGCGCACGTTCGAGTCGATGCGCGACGACCTTCCCGGCTCCCACCAGCTCGTCGTGAGCCGGAGCCGCGCGTCGTACTCCGAGTCGACGGTCACGGTCGTCTCCTCGGTCGAGGAGGCGATCGACGCCGCCCGCGAGCTCGTCGGGGAGGAGGGGACCGCCTACGTACTCGGCGGCGGGACCATCTACGAGCTGTTTCAGCCCGAGGTCGACCGACTGGTCCTCAGCCACGTTCACGGCAGCTACGAGGGGGACTCCTCCTTCCCCGACTTCGACGAGGACGAGTGGACCGTCGTCGCCGAGACGGCCCACGACCGGTTCACCCTGCGCGAGTGGGTGCGCCGCGATGCCGGACGGGAGGGGGGCGCTGGGGATGACGCCGACGACGAGCGCGCCGAGCGCGACGCTCCGACTGACGGAGCGTGAACTGACGGCGAGCGCACCATAACGTTAGGGGGCTTCGTTTCGTGGGTGCGGTCATCCGATGTCCCCAGCCGAGTTCGACGCCGCAGCCGCCTGCCGGGAAGTGTACGAGGCGGCGGAGTCCGGCGACACGTTCGAGGAGACCGCGACGGCGGTGCTCGCGGTCGGGAAAAAGCACCTCGGCGTCGAGAACGGGCACCTCACCCGGATCGACCCCGCCAGCGACTTCTGGAAGAACGTCGCCAGCACTGACCCACCAAGCGGCCGATATCCCCCGGGCGACGTGTTGAGCCTCGGGCTCTCGTACTGCCGACGCACCATCGAGTCCGACGGCCCCCTCGCGCTCCACGACGCGAAAGCGCAGGGGTGGGCCGACGACCCCGCCTACGAGGTGCATGGGCTCGACTGCTACCACGGGTCGACGGTTCACGTCGATGGCGAACTGTACGGAACGGTCTGTTTCGTCTCTGCTGACGCCCGTGACCAGCCTTTCTCATCGGCGGAGACGGTGTTCGCCGAGCTCGTCGCCCGGACCATCGAAAGCGAGCTCCAGTCGCACCGTGCCGACATCCGGCTCGAACGACTCGACGGCTTCGCGGACGCCGTCTCTCACGACCTTCGTAACCCGCTCAACGTCGCCCAGGGGCGTCTCGATCTCGCCCGCGACCGCCTCGATGGCGACTCCGACCTCGCCATCGTCGCCCGGTCGCTCGACCGGATGCAGGAGCTGATCGAGGACGCGCTCACCATCGCCCGCCAGGGGCACGACGTGATCGAAAGCGAGCTCCAGACGCTCTCGCTGGCCTCTTTGGCCCGTGACTGCTGGGACCACGTCAACACCCGGAACGCGACGCTGTCGGTCGCCGACGACCTCGTCTTCCGTGCGGACCCGAAACGCGTCCGCCTCCTGTTCGAGAACCTGCTCCGCAACGCCGTGGAGCACGGCGGCCACGACGTGGCCGTCCGCATTGGCCCCCTCGATGACGGCTCCGGCTTCTACGTCGAGGACGACGGCCCGGGGATCCCCGAGGATCACCGCGACGCCATCTTCGAGACCGGCTTCTCCACCGGTCGCGGAGGTGGTCTCGGGCTCGGACTCGCCATCGTCGACGGCGTCGCCGACGCTCACGACTGGACGATCAGCGTGACCGAAGGGACCGAGGGCGGCGCCCGCTTCGAGATCCACGGGCTTATCGTCGCCCCCGAGGAGACGCCCGGCGGCCCCTCGAACGCCTGAGTCGGTCGACGCGGCGTTGGACGGCGCCCTACCCGAGTCGCCACCGCGCAAACAGGGCGACCACAACGACCGTCAGAAACGTGACGAGTGCGGAGACGACTGCCCCGCGCGCGTCGGTCGCTCCCGTCGCCAGCACGGTCGTTCCCGCGCCCCCGCCGGCGAGCGCGGCGCCCGCCGCCAGCCCGCCCAACCCGAGACAACAGAGGCTCACCAGGCCGACCAGCGACAGCGACCCGAGGAGTCCCTCGTCGTTCACGGGTGGGTGTAGACGGGCAGGGGTCCAATAGCTGTCGCGGTCGTGTGCGGACGGCACGCGATCGTCCGCGAGCGCCGGCAACGCGACGAGGCGGCTGGGCGACGGGATATCGTCGACCTCGGCCGGCGTTCCGGATTGCAACATCCGGTACGACTATCCCGCCGCTGAGCCGTCGTAGGGTCGTGAACGCGAACGACCGCTCGATCTCGCGGTTCACCATGATCGGGCACGCGACCTTCCACCTCTACGAGCTCACGCTGCCGCTGTTCGTCGTGGTCTGGCTGGGCGAGTTCGACGTGTCCGCCACCGTGCTCGGTGCGGTGCTCGCAGTCGGCTACGGGCTCATCGGCATCGGCGCGCTCCCCAGTGGTGTCGTCGCCGACCGGATCGGGTCCCGCCGGCTCGTCGTCGCCTCGATGGTCGGCATGGGTGCCGGCTTCCTCCTCGTGAGCGTGGCGCCGACGCTCCCCTTCCTCGCGCTCGCACTCGTGCTCTGGGGCGCCGCCGCGAGCATCTACCATCCGGCCGGTCTCTCGCTCATCACCCGGGGCGCCGAGCAGCGTGGAACGGTGCTCGCGTACCACGGACTCGCCGGCAACGTCGGGACGGCGATCGGCCCGTTCGTCGCCGCCGTGCTCCTCACGTTCCTCGACTGGCGGACGGTGGCCGCCACGTTCGCGCTCCCCGCAGCGGTCGCCGTCCTCGCCGCGTACGGGCTCGACTTCGACGAGCACGCGGCCGTCGAGGCGGAGAACGAAGGTGAAGAAGAGGGGATCGAGAAAGACGAGGCGGTCGGCCCCAGCGCGCCGAGCGAGCTTCGGGCCTTCCTCAGCCGTTCGCGCGCCCTGTTCGTCGGGCCGTTCGTCCTCGTGTTCCTCGTCGCGATGCTCGCCGGGACGTACTACCGGGGCGTGTTCACCTTCCTGCCGGACGTGCTCGCCGGCCTCCCCGTCTTCGAGCCCGTCGTCTTCGCCGGCGAGACGTTCGAGCCGAGCCAGTACGCCTACGCCGGCCTGTTGATGATCGGCGGGGTCGGCCAGTACGTCGGCGGCCGCGTGAGCGACTACTGGAACCCCGAGCGCACGATCCTCGGCGTGCTCGTCGTCCTCGTCGGCGTCTCTCTGCTGTTCCCGGTCGCCGTCGGCTACGGGCTTGGTGCGACCCTCGCGGTCTGTGCCGCGCTCGGCTTCTTCGTCTACATGGAGGCGCCGGTCCACCAGGCGCTCATCGGCAAGTACGCCGACGCCGACGCACACGGCCTCTCGTTCGGCTACACCTACCTCGGCGTGTTCGGCATCGGTGCCGCCGGCGCGTCTCTCGCCGGCGTGGCGGTCACCTACGGCGGGCTCACGCTGCTGTTCTCCGTGCTCGCCGTCCTCCCACTGGTCGCGGCGGTGCTCGCCGGCGTGCTGATCCTGCGAAGCGAGTGAAGGAGTGGAGGATGCGTCGAGGCTCCGGGTGAGCGGCTGATCGACCGCCCGGCTTTTTGCCCCGTCGCGTATGACAGACTCTCATGATACCGGAGTCGTTCTTCCACGTCGCGGTGAAGGTCCCGGACGTTGACGACGCCTGCGCGTTCTACCGGCGTCACTTCGACGCCGAACTCCTCGAACGGGGCCACGCCTCGGACGGGGAGGGGGCGACCGCCGTCGAACACGCCGCACTCTCCGTCGCCGACAAACGAGTCTACCTCTTCGATCAAGCCCCCTACGAGGCCGCCGGGCTCGTCGACGAGCTCCCCACGGGGTTCCTGCACTACGGCTTCGTCGTCGACGACGTCGACGCCGCACACGCCGAGCTCGTCGCCGACGACGTGCCGTTCGTGATGGAGCCGACGACGTTCGGTGACCTGCGGATCGCGTTTCTGCTCGACCCTGCCGGCACGCGCGTGGAGCTGA
Organism: Halorubrum gandharaense; assembly: GCF_054654575.1. Taxonomy (NCBI): domain Archaea; kingdom Methanobacteriati; phylum Methanobacteriota; class Halobacteria; order Halobacteriales; family Haloferacaceae; genus Halorubrum; species Halorubrum gandharaense. The sequence goes on along the minus strand of NZ_BAAIET010000001.1, from coordinate 1,795,250 downwards.
TCGAGCACCGGTGAACGTGGGGACGAAAACGAAGCGTCACCGCGAGAAATGGGCCTTGCCGGATTCGAACCGGCGATCACCCCGTTATGAGCAGGGCGCTCTGACCAGACTAAGCTAAAGGCCCACACCCGAACTGACAGACCAGCCGGACTTTAGCATGTCGGGTTGACATCGAGGGAGGCGGAGTCAACGTTGGCGATGTGTTCGTCGAGTACCACCGGAATCGACTCGTCGCTGCCAATGACGAGATGCTGCATATCGTTTTCAGCATAGTACGCGAGCTTGTTGGCGAACGATCGCTCATTTGGCCTCTGTCCGTCACGAAATCCGTCGATCTCGATCCATAAGTCTTCGCAGGGAATATAAAAATCAGCAATCCAGTCCGACCCGTCCACGGGTGGATGAGCCTCGTACGACACGTTCTGATCGTGGAGGACCCTTGCTGCACGGAGTTCGTGATAGCTATCTAGCGCATTCCCTCGTGGACCGGTACACTGCTCACCATATTTCGATCCGGGAACCACATCGGCAAGTGCACAAGCTGTTGACCACGAACCAAAGTGACTCTTGATCGACCCACTCCAGAATTCACCGATCTCGTCATATCCACGGGTGGTCAGGGTGTCACCTTCCGTTTCCGCTGCAGCACGTCTAATATCTTCAAGGATTTCGCGTCTATCGTCCTCATCGTACGGTGACACCTGATCCGAGGCCGGTTCGATACCCGCATCAAGAAGCGCCTGTGACCAGCTATCCTCAATAATCCGATATATCGTTGATAGGGCGGGAAACCGATCGTCGTTCGCTGCGTCCTCGGTAGTTGGCGCTTCACCGAGCTCGGCCGCCAGAGCGCGGATGTTTTCGACCAGCTCCTCGTACGAATCCCGGTCGGGCTCGACGTGCTGGTTCCCGTAGAATTCACCCATGCGATCCGATTACACTGCTATTGGACTTAATATTATGTGGAAAGGAGGCGCCGAAGCCAGGACTCGAACCTGGGACCGCCTCGTTAACAGCGAGGCGCTCTACCAACTGAGCTACTTCGGCTCACTCTACCGTATTCGCGTTGTTTTGATAGGGCTTTCGTTTCCACCCGACTGCGTGGCGGTGGTTCACACGACCGACACGCTTTCGGCCGAACCGGGAGAAGGCCGGCCATGACCGAACGCGACGGCGACGCCGACGACGACGCCGAGCTGGCGGCGGTGCTGGACCGCGTCCGCGAGCGCGTGACGCCGGACGCCGACGAGCGCGAGCGGCTGCGCGAGACCGCCGCGGCGCTCGTCGAGCGCGCGCAGGCGGCGATCGCGGACCTGCCGGTCGAGGCCGACGTGGTGCAAGTCGGCTCGACGGCCCGGGGGACGTGGGTGGCGGGAGACCGCGACATCGACCTGTTCGTGCGGTTCCCGCCGGATCTGGACCGCGAACAGCTGGAGACGTACGGGCTGGAGGTGGGCCACGCTGTGCTCCCGGAGGGTCACGAGGAGTACGCCGAGCACCCGTACGTGAAAGGCACTCACGACGGGTTCGACGTGGATCTGGTTCCCTGCTATGCGGTCGAGACCGCAGGCGACATCCAGTCGGCCGTCGACCGCACGCCGTTTCACGACGCCTACCTCACGGAGCGGCTGGACGACGACCTCGCGAGCGACGTGGTGCTCGCCAAGCGTTTCCTGAAGGGGATCGGCGCGTACGGGAGCGACCTCCGGACGGAGGGGTTCTCGGGGTATCTCACCGAGCTGCTCGTTGTCGAGCTCGGGGGCTTCCTCCCGCTCGTGGAGTCCGTGCGGAGCTGGCACCCGCCGGTTGAGTTCGACCCCGAGAACCACGCGGCGACGACGTTCGAGGACCCGCTGGTCGTCGTCGACCCCACGGACCCGAACCGCAACGTCGCCGCCGTGCTCTCCGCGGAGAACCTCGCGCGGTTCCAGCACTACGCCCGCGATCTCCTCGCTGACCCCCGCGAGGAGCTCTTCTTCCCGACGGCGCCGGAGCCGCTCGACGCCGCAGGGGTTCGTGACCACATCGAGCGCCGGGGGACGACTCCCGTCGCGGTCGTCTTCGACGCGCCGGATCTCGTGGAAGACCAGCTCTGGCCGCAGCTTCGCCGGTCGCTGGATGGCGTCGTCGGCGGGCTGCACGACCGCGGATTCGACGTGTTGCGCGCGGCGGCGATGGCGAGCGAGGAAACTCCGGAGGCAAACGACCCTGCCGCCGTGCTCAGCGACCGGGCGCGCGCACCTGACCGTGCCGTTCTGTTCGCCGAGCTGTCGGTCGCGGAGCGCCCCCGCGTCGAGCGCCACGTCGGGCCGCCGGTCGCGGTGCGGAGCCATGCCGAGGGGTTTTACGAGTCATACGCCGACGATGTCGACCCCGACACGTACGGGCCGTTCATCGACGAGGACCGTTACGTGGTCGAGCGCGAGCGCGAATTCACGTCCGCGGCCCAGTTTCTCCGTAGCGATGCCGCCGGTGGGGTCGCGCTCGGCGCGCATCTCGAACGCGCGTTCGAGAACCGTGAAGTGCTCGTCGGCGAGGCGGTGACGACGCTCGCGGACGAGTTTGGCAGCGGACTTCGGGAGTTCTACGAACCGCATCCCTGAAGCGCCGAGCGAGGGGTTTGGGAGTCTCCCACCCGGGACGCCGCTCTTATAATTCGAGCAGCTCGCGGAGCTCGGCGACGAGCTCGACGGTGGCCTCGTCGGGCTCGTCGTCGGGATCGATTGGGGACCGGCCGTCGTACGTCTCGTGGACCATCCCGACGCCCTCCGAGAGGGTGTCGAGGCCGTATCCTCCTTCCAGCACGTACGCGACGCCGGCGTCCGAACGGTCGGCGATGGTCCGCACGCGGTCGGCCATCAGCGCGTACCCCTCCGAGGAGACTCGCATTCGGGAGATTGGGTCGTGACGGTGGGCGTCGAAGCCGGCCGAGACGATCACGAGGTCGGGGTCGAACCGGTCGAGTGCGGGGCCGAGCGCCTCGTCGATGACGTGACAGAAGTCCGCATCGCCGGCGCCCGCCGACAGCGGCGCGTTCAGCGTGGACAGGTCGCCGTCACCCGCCCCCGTCTCGGCGAGCTCGCCGGTGCCGGGATAGAGTCCGTCTTCGTGAACCGACGCGTAGAACACGTCGCTCCGCTCGTAGAAGATGTCCTGTGTGCCGTTGCCGTGGTGGACGTCCCAGTCGAAGATCGCCACGCGGTCGGCGAGCCCGTCGTCGAGAACGGTCTGTGCCGCCACCGCGGCGTTGTTGAAAAAGCAGAATCCCATGGCGTCGTCCGGGACCGCGTGGTGGCCCGGCGGTCGTCCCAGCGCAAACCGGGTGGATCGACCGTTGTCCCCGTCGAGCGCCCCCGATGCGGCCCACTGTGCGAGGCCGGCGGCGGAGAGCGCGGCGTCCCACGTTGCCTCGCAGGCGACGGTGTCGGGGTCCCAGTTACCGCCGCCGTCCGCACAGAACGACTCCAGCTCCGCGACGTAGTCGTCGTCGTGGACCGCCTCGACGGCGGCACGGCTTGCCGGCGGTGCGTCGGCGTACTCGACGCCGTGGCGCTTCGCGAGCCCGCGGCGGATCGCCCGAAGGCGGTCGGCCGTTTCGGGATGGCGCTCTCCCGTGTCGTGTGCGAGACACCGCTCGCTGTAGCCGAACCGCATCTACTCGAACAGCGCGAAGTACGTCTCGATGTCCTCCGCCTGTACGGTGCGTCGGTCGGCGTGGCGGGCGAGCTTCGCCGCCGCGCTCGCCACGTTGTCGGCGTAGTCCTCCAACACGTCTGCGAGCGCGATGCGGGCGTCCATCCCGACCCGGTAGCGGTCGTCGATCCGAAGCCGCGCGATGCGGTCGACGGGCGCGACGGGGAGCGTGAGGTCCTCGCGCGCGACGACTTGTTCGACGCCGAAATCGGACGCCATCAGCGTCTTGCGTCCGTCCTCGGTCGCTCGTTCGGCCGCGTCGATGGCCAGCTCGGCGCCGTGGTCCTGAATCCGTCGCGCCAACTCCTCGGCCGCGTCGGCGCTCACGCGGAGCTCGCCGGCGTTCCGCCGGATGATCTGGTCCACCGGCGCGAACGGCAACTCGACACTCATACACACACACGGGTTCGTCCGCCGTATAACGCTTTCCGTTAGCGTCGTTTCCACCGGCGAGCGCACCCGTCGCCGACGCTCAGCCGTTTTCGGATGTTGGCCAAAACGAGAGAGTGAGACCGGATGTCGAGGCCGCGATCAGGGAGTGCGAATGTGAGGGTCTCGCTCACCCGTTCAGAACACGTCCTCGGCGTGAACGGTGCCGTCGCGCTCGGGGCCACGGACGGTCACTTCCTCGCCGAGGCGGAGTTTGGCGTCCGTCTCGACGCTTTTCGTCTGCTGGCCGTCGTCGAGCACGACTGGCTCGCCGACCTGTACGACGGTGCCTGTGAACTCCACGGTCTCGGGATCAGCTGTGGCGGCCGCCGCGCCACCGGCACTGCCGGTGCCGGCGTCACTTGTAGCAGCAGCGCTTCCCGAGTCGGTTCCGTCGGCTTCGTCGTCGCCGAACGCCCCCAAACCGGCACTCTCGCCGTCGGTAGTGCTGGAGTCGCTGGTGGAGCCGGCGTCGGCACCACCCGCGGAACCGCTCGAAGACGCGTCGCCGTCGAGCACGGAGACGGTCGAGCGCCAGCCGGCGGAGGCTTCGAGGTCGTCCTGCCAGCCGTCCTGTATCTCCACGTCGGTGAAGACGACGTGGTCGGCGAGCTCGATCTCCGCGTCGGCTTTATCGCCCCAGAGGGCGACGCGGATCTCGCCGGTGTCGTCTTTGATGCGGACGTTCCGAACCTGCCCCTCCGAGCCGTCGTCGCGGTCGAAGGTGCGTTTGGGGTCGGTCTCGATGACGCCGCCGGCGATGTCGACCGTCTCGTCGATCTCCAGGTCGGCGATGTCGGTCGTCTCGGGGACGTACTCCACGTCGTCGTCGACGCGCTCGACGGTGCCGCGGTCCCCGACGTGGAGTTCGAGGTCGCCGTCGCGCTCCCGGACGTAGCCGTCGCCCACCTCGACGACCTCGCCGGGCTCGAACTCCTCGGCGAGGTCCGCCTTTCCGTCCCAGAGGGTCACCCGGACGCGACCCGTCTCGTCGCCGAGCGTGAGGTTCGCAACCCGTCCCTCCGAGCCGTCGTCACGCGAGAAGGTGCGGATGGTGTCGGTGTCGAGCACCTGCCCGACGAGGTCCACGTCGGAGGCGCCGATCGAGAGGTCCTCGACGCGGTAGGTGTCGAGGATCTGCACGTCGATCTCGGCGTCGTCGTCGACCTCGACCTTGTTGGCGCTCACTTCGAGGCCGCTAAAACCCTCCTTGGGGCGGCCCATGACGCGGAGCACGTCGCCGACCTCCAGCTCCTCCTCGGCGCCGACCGCCATCTCGTCCCAGAGGGCGACGCGGACGGAGCCGGACTCGTCGGTCACGTCGACGTTGCAGACGCGGCCTTCGGCGTCCTCGTCCTCGCCGTCGGCGTCGTCGCGCTCGAAGGTGCGCACCTCGCCGATGGAGGTGACCTTCCCCATGAACTTCACCTCGTTCATGCCGGGCTCGATGTCCGAGATGGTGTCGGCCTCCTCGTCTTTGAGCTCGTGGGCGATGAGCATCGCTGCGGTCTCGTCGTCCGCAAGCCCGCCCATCTGCTCGACTTTGTCCTCCACCGCCGCCTCGAACTCCTCGAATTCGACGTCGGTGTCGAGGTCCTCGTAGACGTCCTCGATCACTCCCATGGATATGCTTTTAGAGTTAGTGAGCCCGCGGTTAAGCGTTGTCCTTGGCGGACTCTCGGGCCTCTGTCGGTCGATTTTGGCAATTCGGATGAAACGGCCGACGGGCGCGAGCGGTCGGCCGGCGTCGGCGGGTACCGTGCCGGCGTGCGCCCCGTCGGTTGGGAGCGCGGGGGATGTTGCAGATCTGAACGGGATGACCCGAGCATGGTGGGTTTGGTCCCGGCTTCCCTCAAAAGGGTTGGCGTCAGTCGTCCAGGCTCTCGCGCGCGACGGTGTCCCGACCGTCGGTGTCGTCGTGGACGACGGTCACCTCGCCGGGGATGCCGTCGTCGAACGTGGCCTCGACGACGTAGCCGAGCGGCGTGAGCGCCTGCGTGCACATCTCTTCGGGGTCGGCGTCGTCGACGGCGGCGACCACGACCTCCAGACTCCCGTCGCCGTTCACCTCGGTCTTGGCCAGTTCGACGGCGTGACAGCCCGTCTCGCCGACGACCGTCCCCTCAACGTAGACGACGTCCTCGCCGAACGACACCGTGGCGTCGCTCGTGTCGTCGTCGGTGTCGACGGTCACCAGTTCGGTGTCGACGAGCTCGGGGTCCTCGATGATCTCGGCGGCCTCCGAGTCGGCGGACGCGGCCGCATCCTCGCCGTCCTGACCGTCCTCGAAGGTGCCGCCGGTTTCGTCGTTCTCTTGATCCCCTCCGTTCGCGTCGTCACCGTCTCCATCCCCGGCGTCCCCGCCGTCACCAACGCAGCCGGCGACCGCAACGGTGCCCATCGTGCCTGCAGCGGCCAGCAGCGTTCGGCGGTTCATGGTCTCCGATACGCCGGGAGCCCGGATAGGCGTTCCGTAGGGACAAGTGGGTCTTTGTTCAACGTCTCGAATCTCGAAACGGCGCACGCGAGCGGAGCCCGCGTCGATCTCGGTAGTCCCGTGATCGGCGGCCGCGGCGTCGACCGCCGGGGCGTCCGCCGGCGATGTGCGCGTGGAAGCGCTCGCCGGCGGGAGCTCGCCACGCACCTCCGCCGCGCTGTGGGACCACCCGACACGGTGGCGTCGGACCGTAACCGTCTTAAGTATCTCCCGGATACGTGTAATTGAGTCCTGGTAGGGTAGTGGACTATCCTCTTGGCTTGCGGAGCCAGGGACCGGAGTTCAAATCTCCGTCAGGACGTTTTCGGAAACACAAAACGGCGAGCGCCGCGAGCCCTCTTTTTAAGCCGCCACCGCTCCCACATTCGGCTATGAGCGACGACCGTGACGACTTCGACCACCACGACGCGCCGCCGGTCGACGCCGGGCTCCGGGCGGGGGCGGCGCTGCACAACGCCGGCTTCGTCCTCGCGGCCCACGAGCCGTGGGAGGCGGCGTGGCTCCCCCTCGAATCGGGTCCCGACGAGCGGCTGCTCCACGGGCTGGTGCAGTTTGCGGCCGCCACACACCACGCCCACGAGCGCAACTGGTCCGGCGCGGTTGGCTGTGCGACGGGCGCGGAGGACTACCTCGCGGACCTCGGCTCGGAGCATCGAGGGCTGGCGCTTCGACCGGTTCGCGAGTGGGTCCGGCGGATCGCGGCCGATCCGGAGGTCGTCGAGCGCGCGTCGCCGCCGACGCTTCGCGTAGCGGGATCCGTGGTGGAGTTCGCGGACCTCGACTTCGAGGGCGTGTTGCTTGCGGCGCCGGCGCTTGCGGAGGCGCTGGGAGAGGAGACGCTTGGCGACGTCGACGCGGAGACGGTCACGCTGGCGGCCGAGTTCGCACGCGAGGAGCGCGGGACGGGTCGCACCGACTTCACGGAACTCCTGTTCGCGCTGTGTGAGGCGCCGGGCGCGCGCCCGCAGGTGGCCGCACGGCTGGCGGATCGGGTGGAACGAAAGCAGCGAAAGCGCGAGGACGTGGACGGGCTCTTTTGAGGGGTCGTATGCGCTACGTGCCGTCGTCGGCGAACTCCGGTTTGAGCTCGCCGTCGAAGGTGAAGTGTGCGGAGTTGTCCTGCGGGTCGTAGCCCAGCACCTCTCGGGCGCGCTCCAAGTCGTAGTACTTCCGGTCGTTGTCGGAGATCCCGTAGACGATCTCGAAGCCGTAGTCGGCCTGGAGACACCGGTCGAACAGGTGGGCGCAGTCGCGATGGGAGAGCCACATCGCCTGCCCGCGCTCGTACTCGCGGGGCGGGTGGTCCTTCGTGAGGTTGCCGATCCGGACGCAGACGACGCTCAGGTCGTGTTCGTCGTGGTGGAAGCGACCGAGGAACTCGCCGGTCGCCTTCGAGACGCCGTAGAGGTTGCCGGGGCGGGGAAGTTCGGTGCCGTCCAGCCGGAAGTCGTCGTCCTCCCGGTAGAGGTCCGGCTTTCGGTCGGTCTCGTAGTGGCCGACGGCGTGGTTCGAGGAGGCGAACGCGAGCTTCTCGACGCCGGCGTCGACGGCGGCGCGCATCACGACCTGCGTGCCGTCGATGTTGTTCCGGAGCACGGAGTCCCACGGGGCCGTCTTCCGGGGGTCGCCGGCGAGGTGGATGACGGCGCCGACGCCCGTCATCGCCTCGCGAACGTCATCAGGGTCGGAGACGTCCGCCACGTAGCAGTCGGCTTCCGTCGTCTCCGGCGGGAGTTTCGACGCCGGCAGCGGCTCACGGTCGAGCAGCCGCCAGTCGTAATCGTCGCCGATGCCGCGGAGGATGGCCTGTCCCACCCGTCCGCCGGCGCCCGTTAGCAGGACCGGCTCGTCCATTCGTGGAAACGTGGGCGTGAGAACGGCATATAACGCACGGTTCGGATCGGCGGTGTGGCCGCCGGCGGATCCGCAGTCCGGTCGCCGGCGTCACGATGCCGCGACGGGTGCGACCGTCGCCTACGAGAGCTTCTTTCGCGAAATCGAGACGCCCGTGGGGGCGAGCACGATCTGGTCGTCGCCCTTCTGGACGATGTCGCCGTCGACCTCCTGGGCGACCTGCCGCAGCTCGTCGATGATGTGCTCAACCGTCCGGTCCGACGTGGAATGGCGGGTGATGTCGGCGATGACGAAGTCGCCGTCGTAGACGGCGTCCTTGATCGGGATGATGTCGCCTTTGTCGCCGATCTCCGCGATGTGTACTTGCATTCCCGTGTCCGCGCGAGCCTCTGCGAAGTCGTCGAGGTCGAGTTCGACGTAGTCGTCGACCGACCGGTTACCGCCCCCGCCGAGGATCTTGCTCATAATGCCCATACACACCATGACCGGCGTTCGGACATTAGTTCTTACGTCAGACGCAGCCGACATGCAGGATTTCCGAGGACCCGCTTGTGGACCACCCTTCCGCGACCACAACCGCCTTTTTGCGCCGGCGCCCATCGACGCGTATGACGTTCAGCATCTGCGTTCGCGAGGGGTACACCGACGAGGGCGGCGACCGACAGACGCGGTACGGCGTCGCCGTCACCACCCGACTGCCGGGGGTGGGAACGCTCTGTCCGTTCGCCTCCGCAGACGGGGCGGTGGCGACGCAGTCGCTCGTCAACGTCGAACTCGGGCGGAAGGGGCTGGAGTATCTCGCCGACGGGCTCGCCGTCGAGGACGCGCTGGAGGCGCTGCTCAACGCGGACGACGGGCGCGAGCAGCGCCAGCTTCACGGCGTCGACGCCGACGGCACCTTCGCGTTCTCGGGCGAGGAGTGCAAAGACTGGTTCGGCCACGAGGTCGGCGAGAACTACACCGTCGCCGGCAATCTGCTCACGGGTGAGGACGTGGTTGCGGACACCGCCGCGGCCTACGAGTCGGACGCCCACGGCGACGCGCCGCTTGCCGAGCGCCTGATCGACGCGCTCGCCGCGGGCCACGAAGCCGGCGGCGACAAACGCGAGGACCTGTCCGTCCAGTCGGCGGCGCTGAAGGTGGTCAACACCGAGGAGGGAGACCGCTCGGACCCCTACTACAACGACCTGCGCGTCGACGCGACGGAGACGCCGATCGCCGACCTGCGGGAGACGTTCGAGACTGCAAAACGGGGGTATGCGGACGTGATGGCGAAGTACGCCGAGGCGTACGAGGAAGACGACATCGACGCCGCGGAGTAGGTGGCGGGCAGTCGTTGCGCTTGTCGGCGGGCAGCCGTTGCGCTTGTCGGCTCACCGCTCCCGCACGCGCTCGACCTCTCGTTGCACGTTATTGCGGATGCGGGCGGCCACGTCCTCCTCGCTTCGGTCGCCGGTCTCCGCGTCCTCGGTGTCGAGCAGTCGGTCGAGTTTCCGCTCGAACTCCGCCTCGTCGATCTCGCCGGTGGCGTAGCGCTCGCGGAGCGCGTCGAGCGCGGGGTCGACCTCCTGGTCGGGCTCCGGCTCGGGAACCGGCTTTGCGAGGGTGTGGAAAATGGGAAGGAGGACGAACAGGCCGAGGAACCACACCAGCGGCAGCGTCCACCAGAGATCCGTCACGAACGGGGCGGCGACGCCGGCGCCGATAACCGCCAGCGCGAAGATCCGGCGCCAGCGGTGACGGAGGTTCCAGGCGGCGGTGCGGAGGGGACCGGGCATGTGTGGAGGGAGACTGCCGACGGACGAAAGCGTTACCCTCTCTCGTGGCTCGTCTCGCGTTGCGTTTCGCGTGTCGTCTCCTGCTCGCTTGTGAGTCCCGTCTCCTCGCCGCCGGGTGGTACATCCCGTGCGACGTACTCGCTTGCGTCCTCGACGGCTTCCGTCTCCAGAAGCGCCTCCAGCCGGCGCTCGAACTCGGACTCGTCGATCTCGCCACTGGCGTACCGCCAGCGAACCGTCTCCAGCGCCTCCTCGGTCGTTTCGGGCTCGTCCGATTTCGCGAACCCGTCCGGCCACAACACTGAGACGACGAGCGCACCGCCGAGACCGGCGGCGAACGCCACGCCGGCGGCCGTCGACCAGCCGGCCGCACCGGCGACGAACGCGACCGCGAGCCCCACCACGACCAGCACCTCTGCGGGGGATTCTCGGGCCCCTTTGGGGAGAGAGACCATAGCGCACGATACTCGTGACGGGTGTTAAATCCGCGGCCGACTCTGGATGGAAGTGGTTGGAGGCGTGTCGGCGGCGGCAGCCACCGCCGCCCGCCGTTCCGACACCGGTTTAAAAGCGCCGCTCGCATCACCGACCATGTCCCTTCGAGTCACCTTCCTCGGGACGGGCGGCGCCGTGCCGACGACCGAGCGCGCGCCGAGCGCCCTGTTCGTCAACCGGGAGGGCGACACCCTGCTGTTCGACTGCGGGGAGGGCACCCAACGCCAGATGATGCGGTTCGGCACCGGCTTTGCCGTCGACCACCTGTTCGTCTCGCACACTCACGGCGACCACGTCCTCGGCATTCCGGGGCTGATCCAGACGTTCGACTTCAACGGCCGCGAGGAGCCGCTGACCATCCACTGTCCGCCCAACACCCGTGAGGACCTCCACGACCTGGTCCACGCGGTGGGTCACGACCCGGACTTCCACGTCGAGTTCGACGTGGTCGCCCCCGGCGAGGTCGCGCTCGACGGCGACGACTACGAGGTTTGCGCGTTCGAGACGGAACACCGCACCCGCTCGCAGGGCTACGTCCTTGAGGAGGACGACCGCCCCGGACGGTTCGACCGCCCGAAAGCCGAGGAGCTCGGCATTCCCGTCGGCCCCAAGTTCGGCAAGCTTCACCGCGGCGAGCCGGTCGAACTGGAGGACGGCACCGTGATCGACCCCGACCAGGTCGTCGGCCCCGCCCGCCCCGGTCGGAAGCTGGTGTACACCGCCGACACCCGGCCGCGCGAGCACACCGTCGCCGTTGCGGAGGGCGCCGACCTCCTCGTCCACGACGCCACCTTTGCGGACGACATGGCGGACCGCGCCCGTGACACCGCGCACTCCACCGGTCGAGAGGCCGGGAGCATCGCGGCGCGCGCCGGCGCGGAGCGTCTGGCGCTCGTCCACATCTCCTCGCGCTACGCCGGCGACGCCTCTCCGATCGCGCGTGATGCTCGTGAGGAGTTCGACGGCGAGTGTTTCATCCCCGGCGACGGCGAGCGCCTCGACGTGCCGTTCCCGGACTCGTAATACGTGACCGGTGGAGTGGGCGTTGGCAGCGTGTACGGGCGAGTTGTCGGTTTTTGTTGCGTCTTATAGGCGGTTTGAGCGGTTAATACGGTGAGCACGACGGCGAACACCTCCAAAGCCCCAGCCAGCTCCGGTCGAGGGGTTCGCTGCGCTCCTCGCTCTCAGCACCGCCCGCTGCGGTGCTTGCGTCACCCGTCTTCCCGGAGCTGGCTGCCCCTTTGAGTCCCAACCAACCCCGCACAGCACCGCAACCGCACCTCACGCCTCCCCAGCCTCGGCGGAGAGCGCGCCGGCGGACCGCACCGCCACGCCGGCGCGCTCCCGCCTCCCTCGCGCTCCGGCTCGCGCCTTATAAGGCGCTCGCCGGGCGCGCCATCGTGGGGTAGTTGGGAGGGTGCAGTCGCCCGTTCTTCGTATCGAGTCGCGCTTCGAGCGGGTAACCTTGATAGGGCGCGCCGCCGACTGCTCGCGTATGTCCGAGGACTGCATCTTCTGTGCGATCGTCGCCGGCGACATCCCGGCGCGGACCGTTCACGAGACCGACGACGTACTGGCGTTTCTCGACGCCAACCCGCTCGCGGCGGGGCACACCCTCGTGATCCCGAAGGGGCACGCCCAGCACGTCGGGGATCTCGACGCCGAGGCATCCGCGGCGCTGTTCGAGGCGGTCGGCGACCTCACGCCGCGCGTGCAGGACGTGGTCGACGCGGACGCCGCCAACGTCGGGATCAACGACGGCGAGGCGGCGGGTCAGGAGGTCCCGCACGTCCACGTCCACATCATCCCCCGATTCGAGGGCGACGGCGGCTCGCCGATCCACGCCGTGGCGGGTGCCGCCCCGGACCTCTCGGACGGCGAACTCGACGATATCGCCGAGCGGATCGCGGGCTGACGACGGTTTCCCTCCCGCGTCCCCGCTTTTCGGCGCTGCGCTCGCCGCCGCGCTCGATGCGGCCACCTCTCGGCTGAGCGGGATGGAGACGGACGCGAACGCCCTCGACAGCACCTTGCTCGTCCGCGCCCGCGCGGCCTTCGGCGGCTCCGTGGCCGAGGCAGCGACGTGGCCGAAACGGTTGACCGGACGGGCGCCGGCGCCCGTCCGGGTACTGCGGGAGCGGATCCGGACGGCGACGGCGCTATCCCGGCACTATCCCGGCGCTACGCCGGCTCCACGCCGGCGGAACGCTGTTCGAGGCAGAGGTGGGTGTGCCGTTCGCGGAGCTGGAAGCATCCGGTCGACTCGGGGGGTCGGCGTCCGTCCGTTCGCTCGCCAAAAACGGCGCTACCGCAGGTCGTCCGGCGTGCCGAGCGCGTCGCCGAGCGGTGCGACATCCGCGTCGCTACCTCCGCCCCCACCCCCACCCCCACCCCTCCGACCGCTCGCGTTGCCGTCGATCGGGGCGGATCCTGCGAGCGCGGCGTCGACGGCGGCGACAGCCTCCGGAATCGGATCGTGAGTCTCGACGTACGTCGCGAGTGCGAACTCCGCCGAATCGCCGCCGGCGAGCGCAAGCGCCTCGCTACGCGAACACTGACCGTCGAGCCAGTCGCGGACGATGCTCCGTCGGGCTGGCGGAAGTGGGCAGACGCCGTCGACCCCACAGCGATGCAGCGCCTTCGCGGCCGTCATCGGCGCGACGCCAGCCTCGCCGGCGGCCTCGTCCACGCTCGTCCCTGCGGTGTAGGCGTCGACGAGCGTTGCGACCGCTTCGGGAGTGTCCGGGAGCGCGTCCGCGTGGTCCGCAAGGCGGTCGACGAGCGGCACGTCCGTGTCGTCGGCGACCGCAACGCCCCGCGTGCCGCGCTCGCGCTGGCTTGCGGTCACCTCCAGTCCCGCAGCGATGTCCGACAGCGTCATGCACGATATTCTTTCAGTTTCCCATTTAAAATTATTGTACAATACCAGAATGTATCAGGATTGACCAACCGGTTATCGATTGGTGGTTCGCGCCGAGACTGGCGTCGAACCGGCGATCTCTCCCGAGTTTAAGTAAGCGATCGGGCCCGAGGCTCACGTGTGATGATCCCGACACGCTCGACCTGCCATTCGCGCACCGACCGCGCCGACTGCACCACCCCTGCCGACCGTTCGGAGCACGCCGACCGTTCGGACTGCGCCAACCGGGCCGACCAGGCCGACCGGCCCGCCGTGTCTCGTTCGCCGCTTCGGTGTCCGGAGTGCGGCGGCCGTGCGGAGACCACCGACGCGGAGCGCGTCTGTGCGGACTGCGGGCTCGTGTTGGAGTCCGACCGCATCGACCATGGCCCGGAGTGGCGCTCCTTTGCGGATGACGACCACGACCCCGAGCGGACGGGGGCGCCCCTCACCCGCTCGCGGCACGACCGCGGGCTCTCGACGGAGATCGGCCGGTCGACGCGCGTCACGGGGCGCAAGCGCCGTCGACTGGCGCGGATGCGCACCCATCACAACCGCGCGCGGATCTCCTCGAAACGGGAGCGCAATCGGGTGTACGCCTACACCGAGATCCGGCGCGTGGTGGGCGCGCTGGAGCTGCCCGACAGCATCCGTGACACGGCGTGTTCGCTGTTCGACTCGGCACAGGAGACGAACCTGCTTCGTGGCCGGTCGCTGGAGGGGTTTGCGTCCGCCTGCGTCTACGTCGCCTGCCGGACGGCGGATGTGGCTCGCACCGTCGAGGAGGTGTGTGAGGCCGCGAAGGCGGACGAGGCCGAACACCGCGCGGCGTTCGACGCGATGAACCGCGAGCTCGGGCTCCCCATCGGCCCTACCGCGCCGGCCGAGTACCTCCCCCGGTTCGCCTCCGAGCTGGAGTGTGCCCCCGCCGTCGAGCGCCGCGCCCGCGCGCTCGCCGAGCGCGCCGTCGCGGAGGGGTACGCCAACGGGCGCAATCCGGTCGGCGTCGCCGCCGCCTGCCTCTACACCGCCGGCCGGCAGGCCGACGCGCCCGGGATCACCCAGCAGGAGGCCGCCGACCTCGCCGACGTGACGGCCGTTACCGTCCGACGCACCTACGTCGACCTGACGGAGTGAGTGCGGCTCGGGTCATCAACCGCCTTGCGGGCTTCTCGTGGCTCGCTTCGATCGGGTCGCTCCGTAATCCTCCACGCACCTCACGGCCACGCACCTCACGGCTCCGCACCTCACGCCTCCCCAGCCTCGGCGGGCGGCCGCCCGCGGGCTCCGCACCGCGCCGCGGGCGCCCGCCGCCTCCCTCGCGTGCAGTTCGCGCCCGACGGGCGCGAACTGGCGCGCCACGGCCCATCGGAGACGCTGCTACTTGGGACCCCGCCTGCTGAGCATCGGCGCTGCGCCGAGGCGCGTTTCGTGTCGCCCGCGTGCGCTCGGAGAGCCCGCTCGGAGGGCCCGCTCGGCGAGGATCCGGACGGCGTCGGCGGCGTCGCGCTCGGGAGCCGCGGCAACGTCGTCCGCCGGCGTCGACGCGTCCACGCCGCCCTCCCCCGCTGCTTCCCCATCACCTTCTTCCGCCACCTGCTCCGCCCGCAACCGCGGGGATCATCGCAGCCGCTCCAGCGCGTCCGTCGGGGGGTCGGCGGCCTCCGCACGCTTCGCGAGCGCCGTCGCCCGCTCGCCCACCCGTCGGAGCCGCTCGGCGTCCCCGGCCAGTCGCTCGTCGAGGTCGTCGAGCGCCGCCGCGCCGCCGGCCGCCGCCAACACCTCGGCTGCGGTGGCGGCGTCGGCGTCCGAGAGCCGTTCGCCCCGCTCGACCCGCCGTTCCACCGCGTCGAGCCAGCCGTCCACCCGCGCGGGGCCGACCGGCGACCGGCCGCCGTCGCCGTGGGCGAGGTCGTCGTCGGGTCGACCGTCGTCGCGCGTCGCCGCCGGCTTCACGTCCACGAGTTCGACTGGCGGGTCCGCGGGGCCGTTCTCTGCGTTCTTCGCGTTCTTCGCGCCCCTCGCGGCTCCGGCGTCGTCGCCATCCGGTGGCGCGTCGAGGACGACCGCGAACCCCACGCCGCGGCGCTCGCCGGGCGCCAGCCGCACGTCGACGCCGTCGGCGTCGAATCCCGGACGCGGCACCTCGCGGCGCCGCGGCGGGAGAACGGGACCGGCGAGCCGGCAGCGAAGCCGACCCCGTCGAGGGGTTTCGCCGTCGTTGTGGAGTCGACACCGAACGAGGACCACGCCGGCCGCGGCGTGAGCCGTGCTCCAGGAGAGCTGCATACGCCGGATGCCGCGGCTTCCTACCTAAGGGTCGGGGCGGGCTCCGGCAGCGGTCGCCGGACAGCCACGCCGAGCACCCGCTCGGGTGGCCTCGTGAACCGCTCGGCGACCGCCGCAGCGATCCGGACCGGGCCGTCCAGTTCGGCGAGGCGAACGGCGGCCAGCGCCGCCGTAACGTGGTCGCCCTCGTACGCGACCGGATGGTCGTTCCCGTTGCGCAGATCACCCGGTTCCCGTCCATCTCTGCCGGGGACGGCCGCGAGTGCCCTGTGGAACTCCCCATGGAGCCCGGCGGACAGCTCCCAGCGGGCATCCCGCCGTCGGTTCTCCAGCCGGTCCCGAAGCTGCAGCCGGCGCTCGCGGGCGTCCCTCGCGGCGGCGGCGCGCTCCCGGCACCGGTCCAGCGCCTGCTCGGCCGCCACGCGGGCCGTCTCCGCGCGGGCGAGCGCCGCGGCTGCCGCCTCCAGCTCCTCGCCGGCCGCGGCCGCATCCGCGTCCCGATCGGCCCCCTCGACGCCGCGGAGCGCGCGGACCTCGCCGCGGGCGGCGGCGACCCGCTCACGAAGGCGCGCCTCGTCCGCGGTGGCCTCGGCGACACGTTCGCGGGCGCTCCGGAGGTCCACCCGTACCGGATCCGTGTGGGCGAGCGCTGCTGCCAGCTCCGTAAGCTCCCCGTGGACGGACGACCGCCGGCCACGGGAGCGGGCCGCCGCCGCCAGTAGCGCCAGCACGGACGCCGTCGCCGGCACGGCTCCGAGCACGGTGGGCGGGCGGGGAACCGGTCGCGTCTCCGACGTTGCGGGTATCGTCCCGTCGTGACCCCTCACAGTTCCCGCCCCTTCAGCGTCTCCGGATCGGGGTGGTCGGTGCCCGCCGCGAACGCGGCGTACGGCGTCGACGGCGTCTCCCGGGCGGCGTAGGCGGCCGCCGCCTCGCGCACCTCGTCGGCCACGTCGGCGAACTCGTTGAACGGCCGGGTGCGCTCGACCTGCACGTCGTCGCCGTGGGCCGCGCGAAGTCGGAGCGTGAGAAACGCCCCGTACGCCGTCGGCTCCAGCAGTGCCGCTCGCCCGAACCGCCGCCGTACCTGTTCCGGATGCCCGTCACACGCGTTCCGCAGCCCGGCTCGTGCGGGCGCCGAGTACGTCACGACCAGCAGCATGGGGTTCCATGAGGTGTAATTATGAATAATTCTTACGGACTAAATAAGTGAACTATCTTCGGACGACCGGTGCCGGGTCGATTCGGCGCGGCGATCCCTCAGATCCGCTCGACCTTGAACCTCGGGTGGTGGTCGCCGGCATCCCCATCGTCGGCGTCCTTATCGCCAGCGTCCGCCTCGGCCCCGGTCACCCCGACCGCCGCCTGGACCCGTTCTCGGGCGGCCGGCTCCGTGGGAGCGACGACGACCGTTCCGTGGGCTGGCTCGTCGCCAACCGCGCGGAACACGTCGTCGTCGCCCTCGAACTCCGTCGCGTAGGTGCGGAGCGTGGCGGCCACGCGTCGTTCCATCGTCGTGAGGTCGGCGTCTCCCTTCTCGAACCCGCGGAGCGCGTCCTCGACGTTCCGCAGGGCGCTGATCCGGTCCATCTACGTCGTCCGGAGGTGACCCTGTTTGGGCTCGTACACCTCGCCTTTGGTGCGGAGCTTCTCGATCTCCCCTTCGGCCTTTCCGGGGTCGAGGCCGATCTCGCCGGCCCGGTCGAGCACCTCGTCGACGGGCGCGCCCTCGTCGTACTCCTCTTCGATGTCCGCGATGAGCCCCTTGATGTTCTTGATCCGGTCGCGCTGGCTCTTCGAGGTACCCGTTTCGACCACGTCGGCGTCGAACTGTCCGGTCTCCGGGTCGACCCCGATGTCCTGCAGACAGGACTCGACGAGCTCCGTCGAGCGCTCGGCGTCCTCCTCGTCGACCGTGTCCGAGAGGCGCACGCGGGCGCTCGCCTCCGCGAGCCGCACCAGCGCCTCCAGCTGGCGGGCGGTGACCGGCACCGGGGAGTCCTCGTCCATCCCCTTCGAGCGCAGGTCGACGTAGAACTGCTCGATCCGGTCTTTCGCCTCGTCGGTCATCGTCGGATAGCAGTTCCGTTTGGCGTACGCGATGTACTTGCGCAGCAGCTCGGCGTCGATCTCCGGCGCCACCTGCTCGGTGACCTCGTCGACCTCCGCGCTCGTGAACTCCGAGGTCGGGACGTTCTCGATCTGGGTGTTGAGCTCGCCGGCGTAGTTCGTCTTGAGGATGTGCTCGGCCAGCCGGGAGTCGTGTTCCGGGTCCGGCTGGTCGGTGACCGTGAAGATCAGGTCGAACCGCGAGATGAGCGCGGGTTCGAGGTCGATCTGCTCGCCGATCGGCTCGTACTGGTCGAACCGGCCGTACTTGGGGTTTGCGGCGCCGAGCAGCGAACACCGCGCCTTCAGCGTCGCGTTGATTCCTGCCTTCGAGACGGAGATCTGCTGTTGTTCGAGCCCCTCGTGCATCGCGGAGCGGTCCGAGGAGTTGTGGACGACGAGCCCGTTCGCGAGGAAGTTGTGCGTCCCCTCGACGGTCAGGTCGTACACCTTCGGCGTCCGGCCGTCCTCGATCCGGCTCAGCAGCGAGTCGAGTTCCTCCCTGGTAGCGTCCACTTCGCTCAGCACCGCCTCACGCAGCTCCGCGAAGCGGTCGGTCTCGACGGCGCCGGCAAGCCACCGCGACACCGTCGCCTGGTCCACGCCGAGCGAGGAAGCGACCGCTTCCTGGCTGACCCCGTGGGCGTTGAGCGCCGCCGTCAACTCCGCCTCGGTGGTCGCCGCACTCGGGTCGCGGTCGAGTAGCTCTCGAGCACGGCGCTCGGCGGTTTCGGCGGGACCGCCGAGCACGTCCGCGAGTCGTTCGCGGAGCACGCGGCCGCGGTGCTCGGTCGATTCGGGGTCCACGGTCTCGACGGACTCCACTCGTCGCCACTTCACGTCGCCGCGAACGAACGTGCGGAGCGGATCGAGGTCGGTCGCCGCGACCGCGTCGACGACCTCACGGAGTCGGCTGGTAACCGTCTGGTGGACCGCCGCATTCTCGCCCCAGCCGAGGGAGATTTGCTGTTGTGACAGCGCCGTTCCCTCGGCGAGCTCGGACTGGGAGACGTGGTAGCGGTTCCGCAGCTCGGTGAGGGTCTCCCACGCCGGTTCGTCGTCGAGCGCGGCGAGCTCCTCGGCTGCCGTCTCCACACGCCGCTCGAACGCGTCGAGCACGCGCTCGGCACGGTGGAGCGAGACGTTCGCCGCACCGCTCTCGAAGTCGTGGTAGGTGCCCGCGTTGAGCCCGCACTCGTCCTGATGCAGCCGGAGCGAGTCGCGAGTCGTCGCGAGCAGTTCGTCGATCTCCGGAACCACGTCGAGGATCGTGCGGTCGCCGTCGGCGGATTCGACGACGCGTTCGAGGGCCTCTGCCTTGCGGCTCGCCGCGAATCCGATGTACCGGTGGAACGCCGCAAGCGAGTCGGCGTCGGTTACCGTGAGGGAGTACACGTCTCGGCCCTCCTCACGAGCGCGATGCTGGAGCTGGCTCGACACGCCGAACTGAAGGAGGAGGGTACGGGTCCCACGAAGCAGATCCTGGCTCGCGGAGGCGATCCGGATGTGGCCCGCCGACTCGTCGACGTGCCCTTCGCTGTCGGCCAGCGCGCCCACGAAGGCGGCCTTCGCCGCGCGGGAGCCGGTCGACACCGCCGTCGGGAAGCACTTCTCGTCGTACCGGCCGAGGTTCATCCCCGCGTCGAGCACGGCGTCGGCGTGTTCCTTTCCGGTGACGCGCACGGTTTCGATGCCGTCATCCCGCTGTTCGCTCGGCGGGCGCGTGGGATCCGCGTTGAACGTCTCCCGGGCCGCCCGCTCGAAGTCGTCCAGTAGCTCGTCGTCCGCGTTCGTGAACCGAACGCCGTACGAGCCCTCTTTGCGATCGTAGTAGACGTTGCCGTCGCCGGAGAGGTACCCCAGCACGCTCGCCATCGCGGTGTCGACGCTTCCGTCGCGTTCGGCGTCGTTCGCAATCGAACCCGTGCCCGGAGTCGGCGCGTTCGTCTCCGCCTGCTTCGCCCCCTTCGCCTGCATCTCCGCCGCAACTCCCGCCCCGTCGGCGGCCGGCGTCGGGATCTCGCGAGGGACGTACGCCCAGTCGCCGGCTTCGAGTTCGGCCGCCTCGCGCTCGACGCGCTCGCCGTCCTCGATGAGGAAGAACGGGTGATCCGCGGTCGCGGTCAGCGTCTCCCCGGTCTCCATCCGCACCCGCGTCAGCTCGCTCGGCGCGTCGTACTCGTGGACGACCGAGACCGGACGCTCGACCAGCCGCCCGTTCTCGTCCATCGTCCAGACGTCGAGGTCGATGTCGCGAACGAGCTGCCCGTTCGAGAGCTGCTCCACCTCGCCGTCTTCGGCGGCCTCCCTCGCCAGCTCGTCGATGCGCTCGACGCGACCGTCCGAGCACGCGACCAGCGTGTCGCCGGTCACGCAGTCCATCTTGTCCAGCTCGTCGACCGCCGCGATCCCCTTGTCCGCGAGGACGAGCGCGCCGGCCTCCAGCGACCACTGCTGGCCGTCGCCGAAGTCGTCGCGTACCGCAGCGGCCGTGTTGTGCGTCACGAGGCCGTTTCCGAGGAAGTTGTGCGTGTCCGGGACCGTGAGGTCGAACACTTCCTTCTCGCCCGTATCCTCGGCGCCGACGACTTCGTCCCAGACGAGGTCGGCCTCAGCGACTTCCTCCACGACTGATTCGACGTTTCCAAGATCGATCTCGTCGATCATCGACAGTGCGCGCTCGCGACTCGGGTCGTCTCCTCGATTCAGGTTCTGCCAGTACGTGGTTGCACCTCCATCGGTCCGGGCGAGGACATCACCTACCGGGAGACGTTCGCCGCGTCGAGGAGCATCGCGAACGATCCCGTCCAGTGCAGCCGACTTCGTCGTCGATCGGAAGCCGACGCGGTCAGCAAACTCGTCGAGTTCCTTTCCGTAAATGGCAAGGTGCGTCTGGACCGATGTCGACTCGATCTCGTGCCCGTCGGCACGCTCGTACGTTCCACGGCGGTCGCGTTCGCGCGTTCGTGGACGAACACCGTACGTTTCCAGCATCAACTGCACTTGTTCAGCGAGATCGCCACAGACGGTCGAGAACTGAACACTTGACCCACCGTCGTCACGGGGACACACGGATCCATCTGCATCGAACAGGCCCCGCAGGAACGCGTCAGCGTGCTCCGCGGTCGTCAGTCGCGGGTCGAGGGAAATGTCGGTTTTTGGCGACTCGACGCCGACGTTGCTGAAGAAGCGAGCGACGGTTGCACTGTGGAGCCGAATGCAGGGGACGCGGTCGTCCTGATATTCGATATCCACTGATTTGTCGAACTTCGATTCGATTATCTCGATGGCATGTGTCAGGAGTTCCTCGTCCGAGTTGGAAATCCGAACGTGGCCTCGGTTCCCTCCACGCCGAGAGACCATCACGTCTCCGTCACCGAAAACGAGTCCGATCAGGTACATGAGATCCGCGTCGAACGCATCGGGAATTCGCACTCCATCGCCGTGGCGAAGCATCGCGCGCTCGACGTCGACATCGTTCCGGTCCGCGTCGATCGCGTCAAGGACGGTGTCGAGTTTATCGAGCGGAATGTGCCGGTTCACGAGGGTGTCGTAGACGAAGTCCTCGGTGAGATCGAGTGCTGTGGCGGCGTCGCGCAGCGTACCGAACTCCTCGCGAAGCCGGTTCCGGAGGAACGTGACCGACTCGTCGCTCGGCTTGAGCTTCTCCTCGGTGAACTCCACGTACTCACGGATCGAGGGCGAGGAACGTTCGACGTTGGCGTAGCTTGGAACGGCAACGTGGTCGCCGGCGTCGACGTCCGAGATCTCGCGCCACTCGATCCCGTTGTCTCCGCAGACGAGTACGGGAGTGTTAACCGATGCTTCGAGGTGCTTCCCGTGTGCGGTTTCGATCCGCCGACACGGTTTTTCCGGCATGCGCCAGACGTGTGAACTTTCGGCGAGATCAACCGTCCCGGTCTCACGGTCGAACGTGTATAGGTCGTGTCCCGTCTCCACGGACGTCTCCGTGTCGACCGGTTTCGGGTGGTGCTCGTTCGCGATGTCGCGGATCGGAACGAACCCATCCGAGGTGTGGATTTTCGTATCTCCTGTAACGCAGAGACCTGCAGCGGATGATCCCTTACCGGAGGTATAAACTGATCTTGGGGCAATATTCTCGACATAACTGATCATCTGAGACTTTCCGGTACCTGGATCTCCAATCAGCAGCATGTGAAGGTCGCCGCGGATCCGGGAGCCGTCGGGGAGGTGTTTGGTGACGCCCGAGAAGAGCTGGAGCACCATCGCGAGCTTCTCCTCCTCGTAGCCGTAGATCGCCGGCGCCAGCGACTCGACCATCGCGTCGTAGATGTCGGGCCGGTTGGAGAGCTCGATGATCTCCTGTTTGTCCGCGTCGGTGATGTCCATGTCCTCGAACTCCTCGTCCTCGATGCGGATGGAGACGCCGTCCATGTAGAGGTCGAAGATGGCGGACTTCTCGTTGCCCTGCTCGACCTGCTCGATGTGGAGCACGCCGACCGCGGTGACGTGGTCGCCGGGCGTGACGTTCCCGGTGATGTCGTCGACGATGTCGACGTCGAGCGACTGCGGTGTCTCGCCGCCGCGGAGCCCCTCGGGGGACTCCTGGATGCGGAGCTTCTGGGAGTCGATGAACTCCGACTGGTCGAAGTTCACGCGGAAGGGACCCTGCCGGTCACAGCCCTGACACTCGTGGGGCTCCTGGAAGCCGCCGTCGCTCTGGGGAATGTACGTCATCGTGCCGCAGCGCTGGCACTCGAAGGCGGCCTCGGTCACCTTGGGGCGCACGTCGGTCGCCTTGCGGATGATCCCCTGGACGGAGACCAGCTGGCCGATGTGGTCGTCGTGGACGCGGATGCCACGGATGTCGATGCTCTCGGGGAGGTTCTCGATCCGGACGTGCGCGCGCCCGAGGCTCACGTCGGCCGGCAGGTCGTACAGGCGGAGTGCCTCCTCGGCGTACTCGCGCATCTGGTCCGGCTGGCTACGGAAGTCCTCCGCCAGGTCCCGGTCGAACTGGAAGAGGTCGTCGTAGTCGATGTACAGCGAGCGCTGTTCGTTCGGATATTTCTGGGCGAGCGTCCCGATCTCGTCTCGATAGTAGTTTCGGTAAAACTGGATGAACCGCTCGGTGAGGTCCTGGTTCCCGGCCTGCGCCATTACGACTGGGCTTGGTCGTCATCACCTATGAACCTCATGCTCCCGGGGTGGAAGTGGTCAGGTCGCTGCGTTCGACGACCGAAAACCGCAACCGGGGAGCGCGGCGAGCATCCAACACGGAGCCGCAAACAAGGGGGGTTCGGGGCGAAAGCGCTCGGCGGTCGCCGGCTCCGCAGGTCTCCAACGGTCTCCACACCCCATCTCGCAGACGGATCGCTGAAATACCCCAGTAGCGTACAAGGGGACAGTGTCACAGCAGTTGGCCGACGTCGAGACGCTGTTCCTCCACGAGGGGCGGAGCGACTACACGGTCGTCGCCCTCCGGGACGGCAACCGCGTGCTCCGCGGGCGTCTCGAGTTGAAGGAAACGTCAGCCGGTCCCCGCCCCGGGAAGTTCCGCGTCGTCCGGGACGACGACGAGGACCCCCGCCAGCCGGACGAGTTCGTCGATCTCGCGCGCGCCGCGGGCCGCATCCGCATCTCCCAGCAGACCTCCCCGGAGTGCCGCGAGCGCCTCCAGGAGATGCTGGACGGCTACCAGCTCGACGCGCTCGCCGTCCGGACCTGCCGCCAGTGTGCGAACGCCGGGCGCTACGGCCCGATCACCGAGGAGACGGCCATCGAGCACAACGGCGAGCACATCTGCCACGACTGTGCCCGCCGCGAGCTGGAGCGGGAGCTCTCGTATAAAGGCGAGTTCACCGGTGCCGCCGAGGACCGGCTGGAGGACCTCCTGTACGAGTCCGGTGACCTCGACCGGATCGTCAATCTGCTTCAGGGTGGGCTCGACCCCGACCTCACGAAGTTCGACGAGGTGTCTGCCAACGTCGACGACGTGTCCCCCGTCCGCACCGAGGAGCTCGATCTCCACCCCGATCTCTCGCGGATGGTGCAGGGGCGCTTCGAGGAGTTGCTCCCCGTCCAGAGTCTTGCCGTGCGGAACGGCCTGCTCGACGGCGACGACCAGCTCGTGGTGAGCGCGACGGCGACCGGGAAGACGCTCGTTGGCGAGCTTACGGGCATCGACCGCGCGCTCCGCGGTGACGGGAAGCTCCTCTTTTTGGTGCCGCTCGTCGCGCTCGCCAACCAGAAACACGAGGACTTCAAAGACCGGTACGGCGACCACCTCAACGTCTCCATCCGCGTCGGCTCCTCTCGGGTGAGCGACGACGGCAACCGCTTCGACCCGAACGCCGACGTGATCGTCGGCACCTACGAGGGGATCGACCACGCGCTCCGGACGGGCAAGGACCTCGGCGACGTGGGAACCGTCGTCATCGACGAGGTCCACACCCTCAAGGAGGGCGAGCGCGGCCACCGGCTCGACGGGCTCATCTCGCGGCTGAAGTACTACAGCGAGAACCGGATGGAGACGCACTCGGGGTACGGCGGCACCCAGTTCGTCTACCTCTCGGCGACCGTCGGCAATCCCGAGTGGCTCGCGCGGAACCTCCGTGCGACCCTGATCGAGTACGAGGAGCGCCCAGTCCCCATCGAGCGACACGTCACCTTCGCTGACGAGCGCGAGAAGGCGCAGATCGCCAACAAGCTCGTCAAACGCGAGTTCGACACCAAATCCTCGAAGGGGTATCGCGGGCAGACGATCATCTTCACCAACTCCCGCCGGCGCTGTCACGAGATCAGCCGGAAGATCGGCTACGACTCCGCGCCGTACCACGCCGGCCTCGACTACGGCCGCCGCAAGCAGGTCGAGCGGATGTTCGGCGATCAGGACCTGTCGGCGGTCGTGACGACCGCCGCGCTCGCCGCCGGCGTCGACTTCCCCGCCTCGCAGGTGATCTTCGACTCGCTGGCGATGGGGATCGAGTGGCTCTCCGTCCAGGAGTTCTCACAGATGCTCGGGCGGGCCGGCCGGCCGGACTACCACGACCGCGGGCGCGTCTACCTCCTCGTGGAGCCCGACGGCATCTACCACAACTCCATGGACCGGACGGAGGACGAGGTCGCGTTCACCCTCCTGAAAGGCGAGATGGAGGACGTGTCGACCCACTACGACGAGACCGCCGCCGTCGAGGAGACGCTGGCGAACGTCGTGGTCGCCGGCAAGAAGGCCAAGCGGCTCAACGACCGGATGATCGGCGAGATCCCCACGAAACACGCGATCGGCAAGCTGCTGGAGTGGAACTTCATCGACGGCTTCGAGCCCACGCCGCTGGGCCACGCCATCACCCGCCACTTCCTCGCGCCCGACGAGGCGTTCCGCATCGTCGACGCGATCCGGAAGGGCCAGGACCCGTACGGCATCGTCGCCGACCTGGAACTGTACGAGAACGAGAACGAGTAGGCGTCCGAACGTT
The DNA here is from genome assembly GCF_054654575.1 of Halorubrum gandharaense. Lineage (NCBI taxonomy): Archaea > Methanobacteriati > Methanobacteriota > Halobacteria > Halobacteriales > Haloferacaceae > Halorubrum > Halorubrum gandharaense. The sequence continues at coordinate 1,769,747 of NZ_BAAIET010000001.1, read as the reverse complement.
TTTGGCCTATTCGGGAATTCAAAATAGCGTGAGACAGCTGGTCGATGAGACTTGCTTGGTGATCGAGATCGGGGGTGGGTATTGCAACTCGTCGCCGTCGACGGAGTATATAAACAAACGAGAGCGGCGGCGACGCCCCACTTATAAATGAAGACGCGGTGCGGTGGCGCGCCCGGCGAGCGCCCAGCGGGTGCTCGCCGGCGCGCGAGGGAGTCGTCGCCGCAGGCGACGACGAGGCTGGGGAGGCGTGAGGTGCGGTTGCGGGGCGGTGCGGGGTGGGACTCAAAGGGGCAGCCGGCTCCGGGAAGACGGGCGACGTAAGCACTCAAAAGGGCGAGCATCGCGAGCCCTTTTGAGTGCGCAGCGAGCCCCTCGACCGGAGCCGGCTGGGGCTTTTGAAGGCGGTCCTCACATGCGCAGAGCCTTCGACTCATCGGACAAACTCTGCTTATAAACGAGAGACAACCCTAACCTCGATCTACTTATAAACTCCGCACCCGCCCACGTACAACACCTACTCCCGAGGTCGATCAACACCAGATTCTCTCAACCGCCCGTACTAACGGCACCCAACCCAGAGTTTGTCACCTTCTGAGGATTTCAACGGAGCCGCCGATCCCCTTTTCAGTCGTCGTCGGCCGCCTTCGCGGGCTTCCGGCGGTCACTCCGCGGCCCCTCGGCGTCCACTTTCGGAAGCAGGTCACGCAGGTAGCGACCGGTGTGTGAGTCGTCGTCGTTCGCCACTTCCTCGGGCGTTCCCTCCGCGACGAGGTCGCCGCCACCTTCGCCGCCCTCGGGGCCGAGGTCGACGACGTGGTCGGCGTTCTTCACGATGTCGAGCTCGTGTTCGATCACGACGACCGTGTTGCCGCCGTCGACCAGCCGGTGGAGCACGTCGATCAGCTTGCGCTCGTCTGCCTTGTGGAGCCCCGTCGTCGGCTCGTCGAGCAGGTAGAGGGTGTCGCCGGTCGCCTTCTTGCCGAGCTCCTCCGCGAGCTTGACGCGCTGGGCCTCGCCGCCCGAGAGCGTGGTGGAGGGCTGGCCGAGCTCCATGTAGTCGAGCCCCACGTCCTTTAAGAGCTTCAGGCGGCGCTGGAGCCCCTGGTGGCTCTCGAAGAAGTCGTACGCCTCCTCGACGCTCATGTCGAGCACGTCGGCGATCGTCGCCCCCTTGTACTCCACGTCGAGCGTCTCGTCGTTGTAGCGGGACCCGCCACACTGCTCGCAGGGGACGTACACGTCCGAGAGGAAGTTCATCTCGATCTTCACGGTGCCCTGCCCGCCACACTCCTCACAGCGACCGCCCTTCACGTTGAACGAGAAGCGCCCCTTCTCGTAGCCGCGGCGCTTGGCGAGTTTGGTCTCGGCAAACAGCTCGCGGATGTAGTCGAACACGTCCGTGTACGTCGCGGGGTTCGAGCGCGGCGTCCGCCCGATGGGCGACTGGTCGATGAGCCGCACCGTCTCGATCTCGTCTAACCCCTCGATGCCGTCATGCTCGCCGGGGTCGACGCTCGTGTTGTCGTTCATCTCGCGGACCAGTCCCTTATAAAGAACGTCGTGGACCAGCGTCGACTTGCCGGAGCCGGAGACGCCCGTTACCGTCGTCAGCGTCCCGAGCGGGAGCGACACGTCGATGTCCCGGAGGTTGTGCTGGCGGGCGCCGCGCACGACGAGCTCGCCGTCGGGCTCGCGGCGCTCCTCGGGCACCGGGATCTCCTTGCGTCCCGAGAGATAGTCCGCGGTGATCGACTCGTCGCTCGCGACGATGTCGTCGAAGTCGCCCTCCGCGACCACCTCGCCGCCGCGCTTGCCGGGGCCCGGCCCCATGTCGATCACGTGGTCGGCCCGGCGCATCGTCTCCTCGTCGTGCTCCACGACGACGAGCGTGTTGCCGAGGTCGCGCAGGCCCGCCAGCGTGTCGAGCAGACGGTCGTTGTCGCGCTGGTGGAGCCCGATGGAGGGCTCGTCGAGGACGTACAGCACGCCCACCAGCCCCGACCCGACCTGCGTGGCGAGCCGGATCCGCTGGCTCTCGCCGCCCGAAAGCGTCGACGCCTCGCGGTCGAGCGTGAGGTACTCCAGCCCGACCTCCTCCATGAATCCGAGGCGAGCGCGGATCTCCTTGAGGATCTCCGTGGCGATCTTCGTCTCGCGCTCGTCGAGCGCTTCCTCCAGCCCCTCGAAGTGCTCGCGGGCGTCGCCGATCGACAGCTGGTTCACCTCCGTGATCGCCGTCCCGTCAACGAGCACGTGTCGCGACTGCTCCTTGAGCCGCGTGCCCGAACAGTCCGGACACGTGGTGACGGCCATGTACTCCTCGATGTGCTCGCGGGTGGACTGTGACTCCGTCTCGACGTGGCGGCGCTCCAGATTGGGGATGACACCCTCGAACCGCTTCTCCTTCCGCCGGGTGCCGTTCTTCGTCTGTCGCTTGAAGACGACCTGCTCGTCGGTGCCGTAGAGGAACTGCTGGCGAACGTCCTCGTCCAGCTCGTTCCATGGCGTCTCCACGCTCACGCCGAAGTGCTCGGCGACCGAGTCGATCCGGGTGCGGTAGTACGACCGGTTGTACGACCACGCCTCGAACACGTCCTTCAGGGGCTTTTCGGGGTCCTCGATCACGAGATCCTCGTCGACCTCCTTGGCCGACCCGATCCCCTCACACTCCGGGCAGGCGCCGTACGGGCTGTTGAAGGAGAACGAGCGGGTTTCGATCGCCGAAAACTGGAAGTCGGAGTTGGGGTTGCCGAGCTCCTCGGAGAACTCCACGACGAGCCGGTCGTCGCCCTCGGCGTCCGCCGACAGCGACCCCGTCGAGCGCGTGTTGGACGCGAACGGCACGTCGGCGGGCGGGTCGGGGACGATCAGCTTGAGCGCGCCGTCGGCCTCCTCCAGTGCGGTCTCCACCGAGTCCGTGATCCGCGAGCGGGCGTCGGGCGAGATCTTCACGCGGTCGACGACCACGTCGATCGTGTGGTCGTAGTTCTGGTCGAGCTCGGGGTCGTCGAGCGTGAGGTCGAGCTCCTCGCCGTCGACCTCCACGCGACTGTAGCCGTCGGCGACCAGCTCCTCGAACAGGTCCTCGAACGCCCCCTTCTGGTCGCGAACGACGGGTGCCGCGATCTTCGCACGGGTTCCCTCGGGGAGGTCGAGGATCTGTGCGACCATGTCCTGTGCAGACTGCTCACCGACCTCCTCGCCGGTGATCGGGTCGTACTGCGTCCCGATCCGCGCGTACAGCAGCCGGAGGTAGTCGTGCAGCTCCGTGACGGTGCCGACCGTCGAGCGCGGGTTGTTGGCGGCGTTCTTCTGGTCGATGGAGATCGCCGGCGAGAGCCCCTCGACGGCCTCGACCTGTGGTTTGTCCATCTGCCCGAGAAAGTTCCGGGCGTACGCCGACAGCGACTCGATGTAGCGGCGCTGGCCCTCCGCGTAGACGGTGTCGAACGCGAGCGACGACTTCCCCGACCCCGAGAGGCCGGTAACGACGGTGAACGCCTCGCGCGGAATGCGGACGTCGAGGTCCTTGAGGTTGTGCTCCTCGGCCCCGCGGACCTCGATGTAGTCCTTGCTCATCTTGGTGACAATCTTGCGCTCGCGCGCGGGAATACCCGTCGGTTTCGGCGCTTCACGCCGGAGTACCACGCGACCCAACGGACGGAGTAACGGAGAAGGAGACGACGAAGATGGGCGATCTCGTCCGCGCGCCCTACGGTTGGGGCGCGTCGAGGTCGGCGTCCGCCAACGACCGGTTGTGGATCGCCTTCCCGGTGCCACGGTCGAACAGGTGGATCGCCTCGGCCGGGATTCCGACGGCAACCTCGGCGCCGGCTTGCACCTGCCGGAGTCCCGTGATGGTTGCCTTGATCGACGGACCGGCCGCGAGGTCGAGATGGACGATGTTCTCGTTGCCCATCGGTTCGACCACGTCGACGGTCCCCTCGAAGGTGTGGGCGGCGTCGACGTCATCGAGTGGCGCGTTGCCGACGACCACGTCCTCGGGCCGGATCCCGAGCGTGACGGCGTCGGCGTCAGCGACGGCGGCCGCGGCGTTATCCGCCAGCGGGTACGTCAGCCCGTCCGCAACGAGGGTCTCGCCGTCGGTGTCGGTTTCGAGGAAGTTCATCGACGGCTCGCCCATGAACCCCGCGACGAAGCGGTTGGCAGGCCGGTGGTACGCCTCCAGCGGCGTCGCCACCTGCTGGAGCTCGCCGGCGTCGAGGATGGCGATGCGGTCCCCCATCGTCATCGCCTCCGTCTGGTCGTGGGTGACGTAGATGGTCGTCGTGTCGAGATCCTCCTGGAGCTGCTGGAGCTCCGTCCGCATCTGCGAGCGAAGCTTGGCGTCGAGGTTGCTGAGCGGCTCGTCCATCAGGAACGCCGACGGCTCGCGCACGATGGCGCGACCCAGGGCGACCCGCTGCTGCTGGCCGCCCGAGAGCGCGCCGGGCTTGCGGTGGAGCAACTCCGTGATATCGAGGAGCTTCGCGGTCCGAGCGACGCGTTCGTCCATCTCGATGCCGTCGAGCTCGGTGGACTCCTCCAGCCCGAAGCGCATGTTTTCGTGGACGGTCATATGCGGATACAGCGCGTAGCTCTGGAACACCATCGCGATGTCCCGCTCCGCGGGGCCCTGCTCGTTGATCCGCTCGTCGTCGAGCCGGACCTCGCCGTCCGTGATGCTTTCGAGCCCCGCGACCATGCGGAGCGTCGTCGACTTCCCGCAGCCGGAGGGACCGACCAAGACGAGGAACTCCCCGTCCGCGATGTCGACGTTCACGTCATCCACGGCGAGGACCGCATCGTCACCCTCGCCGAATCGTTTCGTCACCGAGTCGAGTTCGAGTCGTGCCATTATGATTCACCTGCGACGCCTTTCGCGAACTGTTCACCGAAGAGGACGTACACGACGAGCGTCGGCAACGCCGCGATAAACGCCCCGGCCATCTGGAGATTATACTGCTGAACGAACGATCCCTGCATCTGATTCAGTGCCACGGTGACCACCTGATTCGACGGGTCGCTGACCAACACGATCGCGAACAGGAGGTCGTTCCACACCTGGGTGAACTGGTAGATGAGCGTCACCGCGAAGATGGGGATCGACAGGGGCAGCACGATGCGCCGGTAGATCGTCATCGCCGACGCGCCGTCGAGCCGGGCCGCCTCCAGCATCTCCTCGTCGATCGTGGCGTAGTACGCACGGAACAGCACCGTACAGATGGGGATGCCGTAGGCGGCGTGGGTGATGCTCAGCTGGATCAGCCCCTCGTAGTCGGCGACGACCGCCAGCGGGATCCGCCCGCCGAGGTCGACGGCCGACCAGAACTGCGTCAGCGGCACCAGCACGGACTGGTACGGCAGGAAGACGCCGGCGACGAACAGCACGAGGATCCCGAGCTGGCCGCGCCACTTCAGATTCGTCAGCCCGTATGCGGCGATCGAGCCGAAGAACGCGGACAGCACGGTCGCCGGGATCGCCATCAGCGCGCTGTTGATGAGCCCTTGCTGGAGGCGCTCGAACGCGACCTGCCAGGCGGCGAACGTGAACTCGCCGACCGGCGGGGGCGCGAACGGCGTCGTCTGCGTGAACCCGGCCTCCGTTTTAAACGCCGTCATGAGGCCGGACTCCAGCGGCGCGAGGTAGAACGCCACCATCGCCAGCAGCACGGCGTACAGGCCGATACGAGACCGTTCCATCTCCGTCGCCGTCGTTCGCAGGTCGTCGAGTGTGCTCATAGTTCACCCCGCTTGTACTGCAGGTAGAGGTACGGGCCGATCACCGACAGCGCCATCAGGAACAGCACCATCGCGACCGCGGAGCCGTACGCCCACTGGAGTCGGTCGAACGCGACGCGGTACATCATCACCGCGAGGATGTCCGCCGACTGCCCGGGGTTGACCCCGAACAGGACGAACAGGAAGTCGAACGCCTTCAGCGCGAACACCATCAGCACGACCGCCGCCGACATCGTCGACGCGCGGAGCTGCGGGATGATCACGCGCCAGTACATCTGCAGCGACGAGGCGCCGTCGATCCGCGCTGCCTCGTACTGAGCGGTCGGGATGGCGCGCAGTCCGGCGAGGTAGACGACCATACAGTAGCCCGAGAACTGCCACATCAGCGCGAAGATGATCGCGCCGAGCTTCGTCGTGGGATTCGCGAGCCACGCCGGCGTGAGGAACGACGCCTCGATCGTCGTCCAGAAGACGACGAAGTCGACGACGCCGATCCCCGCGCGGATCAGCTCGTTTATCATCCCGACCCGGGGGTTGTACATCCACGACCAGAAGATGGCCGTCACGACGAACGACAGGCTCATCGGGAGCAGGTAGATCGTTCGTAGCGTGTTCTCGAACCGGATGTCGCGGTCGATGAGGATCGCCAGTATCAGCCCCATCCCCAGCGACAGCACGGTGAAAACCAACAACAACACCAGCGTGTTGCGGAACGCGAAGTAGAAGGAGGCGTCCCCGATCAGCGTCCAGTACGCCTCCAGCGTGAGGTCGGTGTACTCCGGCTGGCCGAGTCCTTCCCACCCCGTCAGCGAGATGAGGAAGTTCCACGACACCGCGCCGTAGACGAACACCAACACGAGGAGCCCCGGTGGGCCCCAGAACGGGAGCGATTCGATGAACTGGCTGCGACGGAACCGGGTGAGAGGCGACGTCCCGTCGGACTCGTTTGCGTCGGCAGCGTCCGCGCCGACGTCCGCATCCGCGTGCGTGCCGCCGTCGGTCCGGAGGTCGGTCTCGTCGGTGCCGCCGCTTCTCCCGCGGCTGACCGCGCTCGTTAACTGTCGAAAGAGCCGCCCGAGCATTGGGCGTTAGAACGCGTCGCGGATCGCCTCGTACGCCTGGTCGACGCCGAGGTTCTCGTTGAAGTTAGCGAACGCCTCCTCCAGCTCGGAGTGGATCGCCGGCGCCACGGCAGTACCGTGGGCGATCGTCGGCGGCTGGCTGGTGGAGTTCTGGAAGTCCTCGAACTGGCTGGTGAGGAACGGCCCGAACTCGTCCATCGGCACGTCGGTCCGCGGCGGAATCGACCCCTTGACCGGATTGAACCGCTCCTGGGCGTCGACCGTGCCGGCGTAGTTGAGGAACTGCTCGGTCGCCTCCGGCGACGGGTTGTTCGTCGGGAAGACGAACGAGTCGATGACGGAGTGGTAGACGCCGGTCGTCCCCGGGAACGCCACCATGTCCCAGTCCTCGCCGTACTCGAAGTCGTCGGTGCCCTGGTACTGGCCGGCCGCCCAGTCACCCTGGTGGAGGAACGCGGCGTCGCCCTGGATGAGCTGGCTGTTGCCCTGGTCCCACGAGATGGAGCCGGCGTCCTCGGGGTAATGCTCGCTGTACTCCACGAGCAGTTCGAGCGCCTCCCGAACCTCATCTTCGAGCGATTCGACGTCGCCGTCGACGAACGACGCGTAATCGTCGGCGCCCTGCTGGCCGAGGAAGACGGCCTCGAACAGTTGGAGCGTCGACCACGGACTCTGTGTCTGGTGGGCGAGCGGCGTGGCGTCCGTCTCCTCGTCGATCGTCTCTAAGGCGTCGAGCAGTCCCTGCGGGTCGTCGATGTCCGTCGCGTCGACGCCGGCCGAGTCGAGCACCTCGGCGTTGAAAAAGAGGTTGTTGAGCCGGTGGATGTTGATCGGCACCGCGACCAGGTCGCCGGCGGGACGCGACAGGTCGACCACGTCGTCGAGGTACGCCTCGCGCATCTCGTCGTCCCACACGGAGTCGCCGATGTCCTCAAGCAGGTCGGCGTCCGTGTACGGCGTCATCGCCTGCCCGGGCCAGATCTGGAACGTGCTCGGCGGGTTCCCGTCGAGCACGCGGTTCTGGATCACGGTGTCGATCGCGGAGCCGGCGCCGCCCGGTGCGGGATTGTCGACGACCTCGATGTCGGGATGCTCCTCGCGGAAGCCGTCGAGCAGCGCGTTGTACGCGTCCTCCTCCCCACCTGCGGTCCACCAGTGGACGATTTCGAGGTCACCCTCGTCGACGTCCTCCGGCGGCTCTTCATCGCCGGTGTCGTCCCCGTTCGTCCCGTCGTCCTCCTCGAACTCCTCGTCGGCGTCGTCGGCACAGCCGGCCAGTCCGACCGTGGCGACTGCGCCGGCGCCGGCGACATACCGGCGACGGGAGATCGGGTGAGATTCGTCAGCTCCGTGAGTCTCATCGTCATTCATCATCATTGGTACGTGGGCTCTCGCCTTACTTAACTGTTCACGATGACAATCCGGAACTGAGTAAAAAGTATGCGTCGGCAGTTCGTCGAAGGCGAACTCGTTTGTCACTGCTTGGCGCTCGCCGTCGGGCGAATTCGGTCACGGGAGCATGCTCAAACGGACGACCGCCGATCGTCCCGGGTCGGTCACCAACCAGTGGTCGCGCCGAACGAGCGCCAGCTCTCGTACCACGCTCCGAGCGGGTGGTAGTCGGGTTCGACGCCCGGCGGGTCGGGCGGGACGCGGGAGTCGTTCCCACGGTCCCCACCCGCCGGGTCCGCAGCCACCCCAGCACCGCTATCGGCGCCAACCCGTTTCTCGTACCAGAGTCCGGCCGGCCCGCGGAAGCGCTCCGCGCAGTCGACGAGCCGGGCGTGCCACTCGCGGAAGCGCTCGTCGTCGCGCTCGACACCGTGCGCCTCGGCCCGCTCCGCGAGCGCCGCGGCCGCGCCGATCCCTTCGGCGACCGCCCAGCCATAGCGGTCCGGCACGCGGACCGCGCCGTCGCGACCGACGGTGTACGCGAAGCCGTCACCGGTCCAGCCGAGGTCGACGGCGTCGTCGAACAGCTCGACGGCGCGGGCGTACCAGCCGTTTTCAGGGCGGTCGTCGGCGGCGTCGCCGGCGTCGCTGGCGTCGTGACCGCCGCCATTGGCTGGACCGTCGTAGCGGTCGAGCAGCGCGAGCAGCTTCGCCCATTCGAGGTGGTGGCCCGGCTGATAGCCCGGCGGTCGGAACTGGTGGCGCGGCTCGTCGGCGTTGTACGCGAAGTCGTGGTCCCAGTCGGCGGTGTAGTGCTCCCACAGCAGGCCGTCGGTCTCCGCCGCCAGTCGGACCGTGAGCCCGTGGGCGATCGTCCGCGCACGGGCGAGAAACCGGTCGTCGCCCGTCGCCTCGTACGCGGCGAGATACGCCTCACATGCGTGCATGTTGGCGTTCTGGCCGCGGTACGGCTCCAACTCGTCCCAGTCCGGATCGCAGTCCGAGCGGAGCAGCCCGCTCGACTCGACGAACCGGTCGTCGAGGAGGTCGGCGGCGCGGTCCAGCCCGTCACGGGCGCCGTCGAGTCCGGCTTCCGTCGCCCGGGCGTACGCCAGCAGGACGAACGCGTGGGCGTACGCCGACCGGGTGCGGTCGACCGTGTCGCCGTCGGCGTCGACGACGAGGTGGAACCCCTCCGCGCCGCGGTGGCCGTCAGCGAGAAAGTCGAGCCCGTGGCTCGCCGCCTCACGGCACCAGTCCGGGCCGCCGGCGACCGCGCCGAGCGCGAAGTTGGCGGTCGCCCGGCAGGTCGCGACGAGGTGACGGCGGTCGCCGGAGTACGGCTCGCCCGTCGTCGGATGAAGCAGCTCGAACCCGCCGCATGTGGGGGATTCGTGGTCCCCGTGGTCTCCGTGGTCCCCACCCGATCCCCGCCGGTCCAGCGTGTCGGGGTATTGGACGCGGACCGTCGCGAGCAGCCGTGCGCGCCCGACGGCCGGGTCGTCGTGTTCCATGCGCGTGGCTCCGCCCGGGAGTCACTTAAAAAGCGCCGGCTTACTGCGGTTAGAGCCCGCGGCGCTCCCACGCCCGGCCCGTCGCGGCCCCCACCTGTGCGGCCGCGGCGACCTCCACGTACGCGGCGAGGAAGAACCCGAGTGCGACGGCGTTGAGCGGGGTGTAGACGGCGGCGACGAGCGCGACCAGCGTCCACGCCACGATGACCGCGAACAGGTAGCCGCCGTCCCGGCAGGCGCTCCCGATCAGCCGACGGTCGACGGCCGCCCGCAGCGTCCCTTCGCGGGCGACTGCGACGAGTGCGGCGGGCAGGGGGTAGATGGCCCCGAGCGTCAGCAGCATGACGACGGTCGAGCCAACGAGAAAGAGGAGACCGTCGGTCGTGCCCGTCGGGTCGACCTGCTCTAACGGGCCTCCGAGGGTGACGACGAGTAGCACGAGCGGCACCACGAGATAACCTGCACAGACGACGATGACGCGGAGTCCGTCCATCAGGAGGGGTTTCACCGGTCGCCATTCGGGGCGCTCGGTGTCGCGGACTCGCCCTGCTTCGGCGGTCCCCCGAAACACCCGAAGCAGGTACCCGGCGACCGCGACGAACGGGAGCAGCGGGACCCAGACGGCGAGCAGGTGAAGCCCGCCGACGACGAGCACGGCGTCAAGACGCCCCGCGCCACGGACGGGATACGCGAGGACTTGGCGCATTGCCCGGGCGTTGCCGTGGCCGCCGCTTCAGGGTGTCGTTCGTGAGCGCTCGTCACCTGCGGTCGCGATCCGTGGCGTCCTCGTTGGCGCCGGCGTGGTTTTCGGTGGCCGCATCGGCGGACGATTGGCAGGGGGTACGCCCCTACTCCTCGTCTTCCTGTTCGTCCTGTAAGAGTCCCTTCCGGATTCCGCGGACGATCGCCTCCAGGTCGTCGGAGTCCGCGTCGAGGTCGATCCCCAGCGACAGCGCGTGGTCCTGTGTCGCCGGCGCAGCGGCGGACGCACCCACGTCGGCTTCCGCCTCGACGCTGGTCTCAACGTCGCCGATCGCCTCTGCTGCGTCCTGAGCCGCCTCGGCCGCCTTTTTCGCCGCGTCAGCGGCCTCCTCCAGCGTCTCCTCGGCCTCGGCGACCTCCTCGGCCGCGTCGGCCACTTCCTCGATCGCCGAGGAGAGCTCCGCCGGCGTCTCTTCCGTCGCCGCAGTTGCGACGCCGACGGCATCCTCGCCTTCCTCGGTCGCCTCCTCCACTGCTTCCTCGGCCGTCTCTTTGACCTCCTTGACGGCACCTTCGGCCTCCTCGGCCGCTTCCTCGACGGCGCCTTCGGCCTCTCCGGCCGCTTCCCCGACGGCGCCTTCGGCCTCTCCGGCCGCTTCCTCGACGGCGCCCGCTGCTTCTCCAGCGGTTTCTTCGGCTTCTTCCGCAACGTCCTTGGCGGTTTCCTCGACTTCCTCCTCATCTTCCTCACCGTCGCCGCCGAGCGAGATCGTCACGCCGTCGTCGTCACCGACCTGGATGGTCACCTCGGAGTCGACGTCCTCCAGCGCGAGGGCGCCCTCGCCGCCGGAGCCGTCCGTCGTCTCGGCCTCCGGCTGGCCGCCGTCGGTGACGAGGTCGTCCGAGTCGATGTCGATCACCTCCTCGAGCGTTTCGGCGTCGACGCCGCCGCCGACCTCGATCTCGACGCCCGAGTCGTCGCCGATCGAAATGACAACCTCGGAGTCCTCGGCACCATCTCCGCCTCCGGCTTCGACGGTCGGCTGTGCCTCACCGGAATCTCCAGTCGATTCGGCTGCCGATGGCGTTGACGCGGCCGTCGATCTCTCGCCGGAGGACGAGGTCGCTTTCTCGCTCTCGGACAGCGCCTCGGTCGTGCGTGCCTGGACCGCAGCCATCGGCTCGCTCGGGTCCGGGCCGCCGAGGAGACTCTCGATCGATGCTTCGATCGCTTCGATCAGCTCCTCGACATCGACATCGGCCTCGGCGGCGACATCCTCGACGACGTTGCGGGTCGCCTCGGCGACTGCGTCCTCCAGTTCCTCGGCCTCGTGCTCCTCGACCAGCTCCGCGATCTCCGTGGCGAGCGTCTGTTCAACCTCTGCGACGGCGTCGGAGAGGTCCTCGGCGACCGCTTCGACCTCCGATTCGCCCTCTCGTTCGCCATCGCCAGCGCCGGCTTTCTCGGCGGCCGCCGCGGCGCCCTCGGCGGCTTCCACGGCACCCTTCGCGGCCTCCTCGACATCCTCGGCGGTCTCCTCGACATCCGTGGCCACCGCTTCGGCTTCCTCGGCGACATCTGCTACCGCTTCGCCCGCTTCTTCGGGGCCTGCTTCTTCGGGGCCTGCTTCTTCGGTGCCTGCTTCTTCGGCGCCCGCTTCTTTGGTCTCCTCGGCGGCGACTTCGTGGGGAATCGTCTCCGAGACCTCCTCGACGAGCTCCTCCGTCTCCTCGACGACCTCCTGTGCGTCCTCGATCACGTCCTCGGTCGATTCGGTCTCCGGTTCGGGTTCGGTGCCGGCCGATTCGGATTCGGATTCCGACGGCAGCTCATCCTCAGGTTCGACTTGTGTGAGGACCTCCTCGGCCTCGGTCTGTACCTCGTCGACGAGGTCTTCGGTCTCCTCGACGACTTCCTGTGCATCCTCGATAACGGCTTCCGTATCCTCGGATTCAGATTCCATAGGTTCGGTCTCCGTTGCTTCGGTTGCTGCTTCCTGGACCACTTCAGCACCGCCTTCTTCATCTTCTTCGACGGCTTCGGTACCGGCTTCCTCGACCGCCTCGACTGCTTCCGAGCCGGCTTCCGCAACCGCCTCGATGACTTCCTCACCCGTTTGTTCGACCGCCTCGACCGCTTCCTCCTCTACTTTCTCGACTGCTTCCTCCGCTACTTCCTCGACCGCTTCCTCCTCTACTTCCTCGACCGCTTCCTCCGCTACTTCCTCGACTGCTTCCTCCGCTACTTCCTCGGCCGCTTCCTTCTCCACGGCCTCGCCGGCGGTCTCGGCCGCCTCGGTCTCGCCTTCCGCGGGGAGCTCGGCGCCCTCGGCGCCCGCTTCCTCGGACGTTTCGGCGACGGGCGTCTCAGCGGATTCCGCTTCCGCAGGGAGGTGATATCGTCCCTCCTCGTCGCGTTCGAAAAGGTCGGCCCACTCGTAAAACTCCAAGAGCGTCGACAGTCCCGTCTCGATCCGTCGCGACGTGGGATCCTCCTCCGTAATCGTCGCGATCAGGGGAACGAGTTCGTCCTCGCTCGACGGGTTGCCGCGGAGGATCCCCCGGATCTCCTCCGTAACGGGCCACTCCTCCAGAAACTCTCGTGCGTGTTCGCGGGCGAACTCATCGTCGTCGATGGCGAGCGCGCCGGCGAGCTTCTCGCCTTTCGGGGTAAGCTCGTGCTTCTGTCCGTGCGCCTCGAGCACCCCGATCTCCTCGAGGAAGCGCGTCTGTCGTCCGACGGCGTCGGACACCCCCGTCACATCCTCGACGGACGACGTGTACTTCGGCTCGGCCGCGGCGCCGACTTCGGACCACCCCGCGATGATCTCGTGGAGCGTGTCGAGGCTCACGCCCTTCGGTACGTTGTGCGCGCCAGTCATGGTCTGGGTGTGGATCCGGAAGCAACGCCAAAAAAATCGGTGGCCAACCGCGTTGGCCGGGTGATCCGACCCCGTGGTCGGCCCGCGGATCGCTCCCACCTGTGGCAATCGGTACTGCTAAGACGAGGTCGCCCGCCTTCCCTTCGTGACCAAGCATCGCTGGCTGCTTGCGTGGGGGCTTGGCTCCGTCGCCGGGGGGCCGCCTCTCTCCTCGTTCCGCTGTACGTCGTCGCGCTCGGTGGCAACCCCTTCGAGCTCGGTCTGTTGGGTGCGGTTGCCACGTTCATCGGCGCGCCCGGCGCTATTCTCTGGGGTCGGATCGCGGACCGTACGTCGAACCCGCGAGGTGTCGTGTTGGTGACCCTCGCCGGCGCGGCCCTGATCGCCAGGCTCCGCGGCAGTACCGAGCGAACGATGACTGAGTGATACCACATGCACTCCGAAACCTACCTTGGCTTTCTTGCCGCGTTTCTGTTGCCGCCCATCGTGGCGCTCGCACTGCTCGTCCGGCTCCGACCGGCTGCACGATGGGGACGTGTTCCCGCCGCCGGGCTTGGGATCATCCTCGTGCTCGCCATGACGTACACGACGCCGTGGGACAACCTGCTGATCGAACGGGGCGTGTGGTGGTATGGCGACGGCGTCACTGCCGTGCATGTTTGGGCGGCGCCGCTCGGCGAATACCTGTTTTTCGTGCTTCAGCCGGTGTTGACGGCGCTGTTCCTCTATCAGCTGTCGATCCCGACACACGGTGACCTCCGGCTATCAGGAGGCCGCCGGCTCGCCGGCGTCGTGGCCGGACTGGCCGTGGCGGGCGCCGGCGTCGTTCTCCTGATCGCTGCCCCGTCGACGCTGTATCTCGGGGCCATTCTGGCGTGGGCGGGGCCGATTCTTGCCATTCAGTGGGGGTTCGGCTGGCCGCATCTCGTACGCGCTCGCCGACCGGTCCTGCTTGCCGTCGCCGTTCCCACGCTCTACCTCTGGATCCTCGACTGGTACGCCATCACCGTGGCCGGTCTCTGGACGATCTCCGAAACGTACACGGTTGGCATCGCCCCGTTCGGCCTGCCGGTGGAGGAGATGCTGTTTTTCCTCGTCACCAACGTCTTCGTCGTCCAGGGGCTGGTGTTGTGGCTCTGGCTCGTCGACCAGTGGCCCACCGTCGCTGACGACGTGCACCGGCGGCTCCCCGACCGGATCGTCCAGCTGATTCCGGCGTGGGTGTTCGCAGTCGACTCCGACCACGCTCGGCGGCGTGATGGCCACGTTCGCCACCGATGAGTCGGAACCCCTGCCGGGATCGTGTCTCTCGGTGCGAGGAGGATGTCGATGCCGGCGAACATCTCACACGATTGACGATCGTTCCCGGGTGGCTCCTGCTTGCGCTCACCGCCGTCGTGTTTCTGATCCTCGGGGAGCTACCGCTCGCGTACCAGCTGGTACCGCTGGCTGCGAGCGTCGTGCTGCTCGGGCTTCCACACGGCGCCGTCGACCATCTCGCGGTGGCACGAGCGCGCGGCGAGCCGGCCACATTACGGTGGTTCGCCGTCGTCGGACTCCTCTATCTGGTCGTCGGGGGCGCCTACGCCGCCGTCTGGGCTATCGTGCCGGCGGTCGCCTTCGCGTTCTTCATCCTGCTCACGTGGGCCCATTGGGGGCAGGGTGACCTCTACTCGCTCGTGGCCGTCGTCGGCCGGAAGGAGGGCTATCCGGGCGGACGAGCCCACCGGTTCCTCGTCGCTGCCACGCGGGGTTCCCTGCCAATGGTGATTCCCCTGGTGGCGTTCCCCGGCCAGTACGAGCTAGTGGCCCGGACGCTGGTCGGGCTGTTCGACCCCGACGCCGCGGCGGCGTTGTCAGCAGCGTTCACCGTTGAGGCGCGTGTAGCGGCTGCGGCCGTCGTGGGAGTGCTCGTCGTCGCCTCGCTTGTGGTCGGCTACCTGCATGCCGGACCGAGTCGACCTTGGCTCGTCGACGCCGTCGAGCTGCTGATTTTGGTCGCGTTCTTCCTGTCGGTGCCACCCATCTTCGCCGTCGGACTCTATTTCTGCGTCTGGCACTCCCTCCGGCACGTTGGGCGGCTGGTGGCCGTCGATCCGGTCGGCAGGCCGGCTCTGGAAGCGGGGGCGTATCGTGACGCATTGTGGTCGTTCGCTCGGGATGCCGCCCCACTCACCGTCGTCGCACTCCTCTCGCTGGTCGCGCTGGCGCTCGTTGTTCCGGGCGGCGTCGAGACGCCGCTGGAGCTCGTCGGCGCCTATCTGGTGTTGATCGCGGCGTTGACGCTGCCGCACACCCTCATCGTGGCGTGGATGGACGGTGTTCAGGGCGTCTGGGGGCCCGGCTAATTCACCGCGGTATCACGACTGTCGGGATCGCTGGCAGGCCCCCTCGCCACTCACCCACGGCGGGATCGGCGTCGGTGGCGCCGGCGGTATCCCGCTACTCGACTACATGGACGACGCCGGCAAGTGCCGGCAACGTCGGGTCGACGATGATGTGCGTTCAGCACACGCCCACTTTCGGTTTATGTATCGGGGCGGCGTCGTTCGGTCATGCCGCTCGCGTTTACCCCCGAGACGGTCCTGCTGATCGCCGTCGTGGTCGCGGTCGCGGGCGCCGTCAACGGTGTCGCCGGGTTCGGTTTTGCCGTGGTCGGGACGATGGTGCTGGCGACGCGGGTCGACCCCACCGTCGCCGTCGTGTTTATGATCGTTCCGATCCTCGCGGTGAACCTCTCGCTGGCGGGCGAGCTTTCCAAAGACGAGCTGCGGAGCTGCGGGAGCCGGTTCGCGCCGTTGCTCGTCGCCGCGCTCGTTGGCACAGTCGTCGGGATGGCGGTGCTCGACCGGCTCCCGGAGGCGCCGCTCCGCGTGTTGCTCGGGCTGGTTGCGCTGGGGTTCGTGGCGACCAGCCAGCAGGCCGTGCCGCTCCCGACGCTATCGCGTGCAGCCGACCGGTGTTTCGTCGAGACGCCTGTCGCGATGGGAGCGGTCGGCGGCATCTCCGGACTCCTCTTCGGCGCGACCAACGTCGGAGTGCAGCTCGTCGCGTTCGTGCGAAGCTGTGACCTCTCACACGGGCTGTTCGTCGGCGTCGTCGCGCTCGTGTTCGTCGGGATCAACGCCGTCAGGGTCGCTGTCGCCGGCGTGCTCGGACTCTACCCGAATCTCGGCGTCGTCGCCGCCTCGCTGGCGGCCGCGGTGCCCGCGATTGCTGGCGTGGCCGTTGGCAAGCGGCTGCGTGACCGGGTGAGCGAGCGACTCCGCCGGACGGTCGTCCTCGGACTGCTGACGGTCATCGGGATGCGGCTGGTGCTCGCCGGCGCGGGTGTGGTCTGACCGGCGGATTAAAAAAGCGACCCGGAGCGTACGCGCCGTCCCGCTACTCCGCGGCGGCGAGCCGCTCGACGACCTCGTCGGTGGTCGCGGTTTCGTGGGCGATAAAGCCGTAGTTGGTGAGGGCGGCCTGGAGCGCCTCCTCGCCGGCGGCCGCGGTCGCGTCGGTGACGGTGAGCACCTCGAAGCCGTTCTCGACGGCGTCACGCAGGTGCGACTCGACACAGAGGTTCGCGCTCATCCCCGCGAGCACGATCGTGTCGATCCCGCGCTGACGGAGCTGTATTTGCACGTCGTTACTCCAGAATCCGGAGAGCTGCTTGTGTGGCGAGAGGACGAACGTGTTGTCGTCGGGCTCGAGCTCCGGGACGAAATCCGCACCGTCGCCGGCGATGTCGAACATCCGCGTGTCGAACATGATCCGGTCGATCGTGTTCAGATGTTCCCAGCTCTCGTACTCCGCGTCCTCGTACTCGTGAGGCGAGTAAACGACCGGAATGTCTCCGTCGCGGGCGGCGTCGCGCAGACGTCGTAGCTTGTCGACGACCGCGTTCTCCTCGACCGTCTCGCCCACCTTGTCCCAGACGACGCTTTCGGGCTTCAGGAAGTCGATCTGTGGGTCGGTGATCAGTACTGCCGTGCTGTCGGCGTCGAGTTCAAGTTCGCTCATGGTTACCTCTAGTAACCTAAATGGGAGACTCCGTCATAACTCCGCGCCAACCCTCGCGTAATCCGGTTACGGTCCGGTAAGGAACCCGTGGCAGCGACCCAACAGTTAATCGTGGACGTGCCTTTCGCCCCTGTATGGTACACGTTGGCGACACTGCCCCCGACTTCGAACTGCCCGGGACTGGCGGGAGGGGGTCGGCCATCCCGACACATCGACTCGGGGACGCGCTCGGCGAGGGACCGGTCGTGCTCGCGTTCTACGCGTTCGACTTCCACCCCGGCTGTACCGAACAACTCTGCTCAGTGCGGGACCTCTCGTGGTTCGACATCGACCCCGATGTCACGGTCTTCGGGATCTCGACGGATCGGGTGTTCGCCCACCGCGCGTTCGCGGACCGGCACGACATCGAGTTCTCGTTGCTATCGGATAGTGACGGCAGCGTGAGCGAGGCGTACGGCGTGCTCCGGGAGGAACTACTCGGGCACAAGCGGATCTCGAAACGCGCGCTGTTCCTACTCGACGCTGACGGCACGGTGCGGTATCGGTGGGTCGGCGAGGACCCGGAAGAGACGCCGACGCTGACACCCCTGTACGACGCGCTTGCTGAACTCGACAACGGGTGAAGATCCCGATGCCCCCGGCAATGCATCTCCCGAATTTCTTTCGGATACCGACCCGTAGCAGTACAAGGTTACGAGCCGGTAACCCGGTTACCTCCGCCTCAGATTAGGCTTAATGTGCCGTCTCCCATTGGGTTACCTGTGGTAACCTACTATGGCAACTGAAACCTCAACGGCGTCCGCGACCGCGGGCGTCACGTCGAAACAGTGGGCCGCCGGCGCGATCGGCGGCTTCGTCGGCAGCATTCCCTTCGGGCTGATGATGATGTACGTCATGCCGCCGCCGCTACTGGAGATGGCGATTCCTGCGATGTACGGCATCGAGGGACCGGCGCTCGCGGCGGGCTGGGCGATCCACCAGTTCCATGGCGTGGTGCTGGGACTGACCTACGTCGGAATCGTCGAGTTCGGCGGCCTTCGTGATACCGCCCGCGAGCTCCCCGGTGCGCTCGGGTTCGCCGTCGCGTACGGTGTCCTGACGACGGTCGTGCTTGCGGTGCTCGTGATGCCGATCTGGTTGAGCACGCTCGGCTTCCCCGGTGCGCCGCCGTTCCCGAACTTCGCGATTCCGGCGACGATCATCTCGGCGATCGGCCACATCGTGTACGCGATTCCGCTTGCGGTCGCGTACGCCGTCGCCTCCGAGTAACACGGCCTAACACTGTGTGGTCGCCGCCGAGCACGGTCCCCTCAGCGGCACACGAATATTCCCCTCTTGCCCCACTCCCTCTCTTCTCCTACTCCTCTCTTCCCCTCATCCCCCACTGTCCCTCGTTCCCCACCGCCCCTCGTTCCCCTCATCCCCCACTGTCCCTCGTTCCCCACTGCCCCCGTCTCCCACTTCCCCACTCGTCGAATGACGCTCCTGACTCGTGTACGACGAGCGCATTTCCGCGCGGCGTTTTTGAGGGTCCACCCGCATCGTCAACTGTGCAGTATCCTCGCTCGGCACTCCTCAAAGGTGGGGCCGTCGCCGGCGCCTTCTTCGTCATCGTCGGCGTCGTAACCGGTTTCCTCCCAACGCCTATCTTCGACCGGATGGTGCCGCGGTCGGGACTCGACTTCGTCTTCCTCGCGCTCACTTCGGTACTCGCGGGGGCGTACGCCGCCCAGCGGGCAGTTCTCGCCGACCAGCCGGGTGACGCCTGCGCGTACGCCGGCGGCGGCGCCGGCTTCCTCGCGGTTGCGTGTCCACACTGTAACGTCCTCCTCGTTGCGCTCTTTTCGGGGTCGTGGCTGGCGACGTACGTCGACCCGATCCGTCCGCTCTTTGGCCTCCTCGCGGTCGCGCTCCTCGCTGGCATCGTCTACCGACGACACGCGCGAACAGTGGTGGGGTGATGGCGGAGGTCGCCGGCGTGCTTCGGTGTCCGGACTGTGAGACAGCTCTCAACGAGGTTTCCGACCCCGGTCCGCCGGCGTTCGTCGACGGGCGCATGCAGCTCGACGTTGCGTGTCCCGACTGCGATGCCGCGCTCCGCGTTGCCGTCGAGGCGGTCCACGACGACGGGATCCGGATCCGCAAGCAGGTGGAACGGGTGTGACCCGCTCCGACAGCCAAGTTACGTAACGTAACCTTATACGGCTCGCGGGCGTACGACCGCCATGAGCACGGAAGACGAACCACTCGAGGTGTGGTGTGCAGGCTCCGACTGGTGTCCGATCACGACGACAGCAACGCTAATCGGCAAGAAGTGGCACCCGGTCGTGATTCACCGGCTGCTTCAGAACGGGCCGCTGGGGTTTAACGCTCTCAAGGAGGAGGTTGACGGCATCTCAGGCAAAGTTCAGTCGGAGGTTCTCGAGGATCTCGAAGAGCACGGGTTCGTCGACCGCACGGTCGTGAGCGAGAAGCCGTTCCGCGTTAAGTACTCGCTGACCGAGCAGGGCGAGTCACTGGAGCCGGTGATCCTGGCCATGCGTGACTGGGGCCAGGAGCATCTGGTTGAACCCGAGGAGTAGTGTGGTCGGCGTCTAGTGTGGTCGGGGTCGGGTCCGACGCGCCAGGCTCGCCCGTTCTCGCGAGTCGGCTTCATCGAGACCCTGCGTGAGTTTGCCGCCGAGTGCGACGCTCTCCGTCTTTCGCACTCGAAGATGTCGTCGACGCGCTCCAGGGGTCGCCGACGCCGCGTGAGCTACTCTTGGGACTGCTTGCTCTGTTCGCCCTGGAGCTCGGCGGCCGCCCGCTCGAAGTGTTCTGCAAGGAACGGGGTACCCGAGATTGCCCGTTCGGCGAGGAACCCAACAGCGTTCGCGACCGTGTCGGCGTTGCGTTCCGCGGCCGTGACACAGTTAACGTACCCGTCGAGCGCCCGACTGAACGCCCCCGAGAAGTGGTCGTACGCGCCGTCGACGCGCTCCATGTTCTCGTCGAGCGACTCGACGAGTGCCCGGTAGACGGTCGCCGCCGACGCGTACTGTCCCTGCTCGCGATACTCGGTCGCGAGGTCGAACCACTGCGTGAAGTCGATCGGCTCGAAGACGACGTAGTACTCGGGGTTCGTCTCCTCGAACTCCCGGTCGATCGCGGCGCGGAGCTCGTCGATCGACCGCGTCGTCGATGCGCCGAATCGGGCGAGAAACCGGTCACGGAGGTCGGCGTCGGTCGCGAGCACCTCCCGCAAGAACGCGCGGAGCTCGTCGGCGTCGGCACCGTCGAGCGCGGCGTCGAGGTCGTCGCCCTCGTCCTCGGGGAGTCCGTCGGCACAGCGAAGCAGCACGGCGACGACGTGCTTGCACGTTCCCGGTCCGTCGTACGGACAGTCACACCACGGGTCGAACCCGTCGGCCGCGAGGTCGACGCGAACGTCGTACTGGCGACTGCCGCTCACGACGGCTGTCACGACGGTATCGACACGGTGAAGCTCCCCGATCCGGCCCTCGGCGAGGTAGTTCTCGCCGCGCTCGTAGACCGCGTCCGTGCAGAGTTCGCGAACGTCGTCCTCGGCCACGTCCATCGGCATGGAAGCCGTTCCGTCGCGATCCTCAAAAGAAAACTCATGCGAACCCACCGGTTGTCAACGTCGGGAGACTACCCACAGATGGCCGTATTCCCTATAAACCGCGTTGCAGTCCGTCGGACGCGAACCGTTACGAAACGGAACGGGCGCGACGAGCGCGCGTTCACGCTCGTAACGAATCAACCTTTCAGGCCTGTGAGGCCTGATTTCGGCCGTCTCAGATCGGGGTCTGAACGTGGTTCGCGCCACCAAGAGCATGAGCCTCGAACCACTCGACCCGGAAACCGGAGTAGAATTGTACCTTGCCGATCGCGAAACCGAAGTGTCGAAAGCGACGCTGTACTCGCACAGCTCTCGTCTCGGCCACTTCATCCGTTGGTGCGATGAGGAAGACGTAGATAATCTGAACGAGCTCACCGGGCGGTCGCTTCACGAGTACCGCCTGTGGCGTCGCAACGAGGGTGACCTCGCACCCGCCACGATGAAGACGCAGATGGACACGCTTCGGGTGTTTGTGAAGTGGGCGGAGTCGGTCGACGCCGTCGAGCGCGACCTCCACACGAAGGTCCGGTCGCCAGTCCTTCGGGACGGACAGAACGTCCGTGACGTGATGCTTGACTCGGACCGTGCTGAGGAGGTCCTTGATTACCTCGCTAAGTACGAGTACGCTTCTCGACAGCACGTCGCGATCTCGCTGATGTGGCACACCATGATGCGAGTCGGCGCCATCCACTCGCTAGATGTGGACGACTACGACCCGAAGTCTCAATCGATCGCCGTCGTCCATCGACCAGAGATGGGGACGACGATCAAGAACGGGGAGAACGGCGAGCGTCTCGTCGCTCTTTCGAACGGGGTGTGCCAGCTGCTCGACGACTGGATCACCGACAAGCGTCCTGAGAGCGAGGACGAGTTCGGTCGTCGACCGCTACTGTCCACGTCGAAGGGAAGAGCCCACAGGACGACGTTACGCGGGGACTGCTACCGGGCCACTCGTCCTTGCATCGTGACGGGCGAGTGTCCGCATGACCGCGACCCCGAGGGCTGTGAAGCGACGGCGTATACCGCCGCGTTTGACTGTCCGTCGAGTGTGAGCCCGCACGCCCTACGCCGGGGCGGTATCACCCACCACCTCAACAACGAAGTGCCGAAAGATGTCGTTGGCGACCGCGCCAACGTCACCCGGGAAGTGCTCGACGAGCACTACGACCGCCGGAGCCAGAAAGAGAAAATGGAACAGCGGCGGAGGTTCCTCGACAACATCTAATCCCAATCGATCATCTTCTATTTGAGTAGGTGCTGAATGGTTAGCAATGACTAATTTTGCAATGTTGTTCCAACTCTACTCTACAAAAAGGCGACAAATGAAACATTCCGTAGTTTGGACTACAAATTGACTACTGAGTATCCTGCCAGTTTCAAGTACTAAGTGCAATTTCTTCGGCCTATAACGTTGTAGCGTGATCGTTCGTCAACAACCGATGAGCCATTCTTGGATTTTGTCGGGTAGACGACAAAGGTCTATGTGTGTGTTACGGGGGTGCAACTGGGCAGAATCCGCTTCTCAGGCCATTTTAAAATTTCCCTACGACACACTTTCGTTAAACTCCAATTTATCAAAAAGATAGATAGCCCCTAGTTCTATCCTGATAATGGGAGAGTATAAAGACAGATAGACTAAAGTAAGAGTCGTTAGTCCAAATTAGTAATCACGATGACTATTGACCGCATTGAGGTTGCCGGGAACAGGTCGAGATCAATAGCTCCATCAGACTATTCTATATTTGGAGGTAGTGATGCAAGAAAGCGGATTTCTATCTGGCAACCATCTGGGAAGGTTGACAATATCACTTCCTTTCCAAAGCCAGATGATATTCGCCCCAAGGCGTCTTCTTTTCTTCAGACGAGCATAGATAGTAAAGCAGACCTCGCTGTTGCACCCGAGTGGGGATATAATCTCAAGTGGATTCTATGCGATCGCGAGCAATTGTTCGCTTCTGATGGCCCACTGTTTGTTCTTGGTTGTGCACCAGTCAAAGCAAACGACATAGAAGACGAACTCTCAAAACTTGAGAACCACAAAATTGACGTTTATGGTGAATGCGCCACAGAATTGTGTCGAGACGAGACACCAAGAGCTGAGTCGTTTGTCACGCCGACAATAATCCCGATTAGGAAGAGTGCCCGAGTTGACTCCGACCGTGACGCAATATTAATACAATATAAAAACCAGCCGATGGGAGAGGGTGCGAATCCAACCGAGTATGATAATCTTTGTCGCGGAGAGCAAGTCTGGCAGCTACGTCCAAGAAATGGCGACAGTTTGCTTGCTATCACATGTTCGGAGGTGATGGACTATGAGCTGGCAGACGCGGTGAAAAAGATAGCCATGGAAGGGAATTATGTCGTCCACGTTCAGTGCAATCCCAAACCGTTCAACCACTCGTGGACCCGGTTCCGGAGTGGGCTGTTCGACGGGAGAGGCGATGCAGTATACGTTACTGCCAATTGGAGCGATATCGGAATCAATTACGATGATGACTCCCCTCCGTGGGGCTATTCAGGGTTGTATGCCAATACGCCAAAACCATCGTCTGTCGCCAAGTACGATGTGACACATCGAAACGGCGGGGTTGTGGGGACGAAACCCGAGTATTGCACAGAGTACGTGTGGTCACTGGCCGAGGATTCTGTTAGTATCATGGAAGTAAAGCGAGATGTACTAGGGGTAGCCGCCTCTGGTACAGTGAATCACGCAAATCCTCACATCAGTTCTGCCTGGACCTGGGACCAGGAGAAGCTCAAATACAAAAATCAAGACTACGAGGTACCCACGCACAGTGGGTGTGAAAATTGGCAACAAAAACTCCCGGATTCGCCCCTTGCACAAGAGCTGATTTCGTCAATTAGTGTAGGTAACGTCTCCCCAAAGAGTTCATTAGACTCGGGGCTGTCAATGGCGGCTCTTGAGAGCTTCCGTGGTGACGAACATGAGCAACTTGGACAGCTCATACCAGATCACCAACATCGCACAACTAAGGGGGCTGAGCAAGCGGAGCTCGGGCTAATGTTGGATATGTTATTTTCTTATATGCAAGATGAGTATGGCGTTGAGCCATTGCAGTCAGCAAAACCCACAAAAACCCCGATTAATGCAGTTGAAACGTCAGGGGTTGCAGACGGGCATCTTAGTGACGATCACCGCAAAGAGATTGCTAAGGATGCTGAAGACGATGAATTTCGGGAACCCACAGTACCGGTTTCTCTATCGATACTAGAATATAGCTCTGAAAATCGTGAAACGAAACGAGCTGGGTGGATATACGACTGGATACAGACTCGAGGAAAAGTTGACTTTTTACCGTTAGTTGCCACCACTAGTATCTCAGAAAAGACGGAGGTCAAGACATTGAACAATATCGGTGACACGGCGAAAACACTACAAGACCCCCGAGAAGTTGACGGGGTTAACGCCCTAGTGGGTGTTGACGAATGAGTAACAGAGAGAAACTGGAACGCATCTTTTCAGGCGAGGTGACCGAAATCCAGCGGGTTGAGAGCAGATCAGGTGATGTATTCAAAGTAATCAAGAACCGTGGAGACTTCGACGACGAGGTACTCATTATCCGCTATCTGAGTGATGAACCGGATTACGAAGCTCTCCGCGATGAAGACAATGAGTATCTCAAGCAACTGTTCTATGACAATGCTACACCTAACCAATGGAATCTCCAACTGTTTTGGGTCTATTCTGATAAAAATGCACCAAGCAGAAGTTGGCAGCGATTGTTCGAAAAAAATACCAAGTTTGCAATGCGGCGTTGCATTCCTGAGGAATCATCATCCGAGATTCTGTCACCGCTTCAAGCCAGCCATCAACAGATTGTGGATTTGGAGTCTGCGTCGATACGGAGTGAGTTGATTGAGCAGTTGTTTGAGAACGGACTGGGTGCACTCTTCGATGACTCGAAGACTCTTGAAGAAAAAAAGGACCATCTGCTCGAAGAAGAACAGACTAATATAAATAATAAAATAAATAGTATTAAAGAATGGGAAGCATCTCGCGAGTTCATAGACCACGTATCATTAGGAAATCAATATAGAAAAAACGACAAGAATCAAATTTCAAAACGAGAGTTCGACGCCGCCTCCTTTACACTCTTAGAAGGCCGTAACGGTACTGGAAAAACAACATTCCTCGATGGGATAACTATGGGGATGGTTGGCCAAACCCGAAATGATGAAAACAGAGTAGATGATTACCAAGGGTTGGAAATTACCCTCAAAGGTGAGAATAAGCCCCTATCCACAGACACCGATGTCCTGAGCAGTCGAATTGCTGGTTGGTATGGATATCGACCACGAACGAAGCAACCCCGTCACATGGAATTTTATCGGGTGAATTACCATCCGGCAGGCCAGACAACCAGACTTCTACATTCTGAAGAGGACATCGAGCTCCAGACAACCATCAGTCGGCTTCTATATGGTGACGAATTGTCAATGGCGCGTAAGGAATCTGATAATATATCTGACGATTTCAATTTGAAAATTAAACGTATCCGAGCGAATATTGAGGAGACCGTTGTTGAGCGAGAGGAGTTGAAAGACAAGCGGGAACGCCTCAACTCGGTCCTATCTGATGTAGCAGTGGTTGCGCGAGATCTGTCCCCCGCTGGACGGCAACTCATTGAGCAGGGCGTTGGGAATGAGACGAAGTCCATCGCTGAGCCAACACCTGATCAAGTCGAACAGTGGACGACGTGGAAGTCACGATTGGAACGGGTCACTGAGGCGGTAGAAGTCGCTCCAAATGTATCAATGGACTCAATAAATACTTCGCGCGATCTGGGTAAAAAATTAAAGAATGAGAAGCGTTACATCGCGAGCAATCATGATGCGTTGGACAATGCTGAGGAACTATTGAGTAAACGGAGTCACATCCAATCGCTTAAAAATCATTTCGGTGAACAGCAGATTCACCTTCCGCCGTCGATGGCATTCATGTCTCTGGTATTCCAAGAAGCAGGGTTTGAAATCAGCAACATAACTGCGCTTACGGAGGCATGGATGTCACTGAGTGAGCCGCCAGAGCCACGCAACAGTGTCAGTATTAATCGGTGGCGCGAGGAATTCGAAGGAGCGGTCAGATCCACTCTTGAAAAACGTACAAGCTATAGAGAGGAACTTGAAGAGATTGATGATTTACAGCAGGAACTCCGACAAAAACAAGAGAGAATCCGAACACTGACAGAAGAATATGTCCAAACAAAGGATTCAGAATACTGTCCTGCCTGTTATAAAAAGCAATCTACTGAGGAGATCTTAACTAGGGAAAAGCCGGCTGACTTTCACGGCAACACCTCAACAGAGATCCCTGAACAGCTACGTGAAGATATTGAGACACTAGAAGGCGCGCTCACATTGCTGCAGGGGGATGAATGGAATTTGCTTGAAGAATTGATAAGCTCAAAATATAATGACATTTGTGACATTGATCAGTTGCATACACTCTGGGTTGAGTATCTCACAGCCGAGGAAAGTAATGACGCTCTTTTGAGAGTTTCGCATAGAGAAGTGTCGGTGCTGGCGTGGGTGTTGCGATCCGACAAATTATCAGCCTCTGTTGGTTCTGACATTATGAATTTGCTTTCGGAAGCCGAAACTAAATTGTATGAAGAGGCTCAGGCAGAGCTCTCCAAGGGCGACTTCGACATGCAACGCTTCAGCCGTGACCACATTCAAGCAGAACAAACGGAGTTGGAAAATGACAAGAACATACTTCAAGATGGAATTGAAGTCCTTGAGACTCATTGGCCGGAAAGCGCTACTGACCTCCACTTGTCGCTTAATGCAGACTTACGGATCACAAATCGAGTTGTTGACTTATTACGTGAAGATATACCTACTGCCAGAACAACAGATGAACTGACAGCTGACATTGAAGTAGCAGACAAAGAAATCGAACAATTAAATTCTGAGCTGCATAAATATCACGACACGCTTGGAAGGATTCGGTCCGCGTTTGAGGATGGTTTTTCTGATGATCAGCTTGAAGAGTACATTGAACAACACACCCAAGTCGTTGCAACGCTGTTCAAAGCGTTCCAGCGGCCGTTTGAATTCGATCAGGTGCGAATGAGTAATGATCACCTAGAAGTCCACCGGGAAGGTCACGAAGACTGGGAAGGGATAGGAAAGATGAGCTCGGGACAACGTGCCGCACTCGGGTTAGCAATTTTCGTTGCGAATAACCTTGCTCATAATGCTGCCCCGAAAGTAATGATGTTGGATGAACCGTTTGCACACCTTGACGATATCAACTCGCTATCGTTCTTCAATCTCCTAATTGAGTTGGCTACACCATTAGAGTCCCAAGTAGAGCGCCAGGTTATCTTCGCTACTGCAAGCGATGACATTTCTCAACTCCTTAAACGGAAAATTGGTGAGACAAGTCAGTTTAGACATATAGAATTAAAACACACCTAATGGGCTCTGTTGAAATCCCATTCTTCAGACATATCCATTCCTGAAAGAGCTGGTCGATGAGAACTGCGAGACGGCCGCGTCCCAGTCTGAAAAAGAACTATATCCAATGGAACGATTTAGTGGATATGGTCCTTGCACCGGACGAACTCTCGGACAAACACTTCATTGATTACGAGAATGCGACTGTCTACGGCGACTTTGAACAGGAACAGGTGCTTCACCAAGGTAAGATTCGCATCCTCCCGAATGGGTGGGTTGCGCTACCTACTGATCGGCTTTTGTCTCCTGAAGCAGTCCATCATATCGACCCATAGGGCCCTGTATTGACCGCAACTGGGTCAGAATATATCACCTACTGAGGATTTCAACAGAGCCACAGCGACAGATCATTAATCAATAGATCTTGGAGATCGTTTTGCAGAGGAATCCATAGTATCATCGACGAACAGGTATTATTGGGTATTCTATATTAGAGTCTGTTCTCTTGAAAATTATTACCCGTGATATTTTCCCCCGAACAATTATATTCTGATCCCTATGTCGTAATAAGTAAGACAAGAAATGCAGGACGCAGTCCGAAGTAGGACAACAGAGACGATCGTTAATGCATGTGATCGAAATTCTCCTGTACTGGTAGAAGCCCCTCCAGCGAGCGGAAAAACATACAATTCAGTTCGGCTAGCTGCGGAACCTGGACAGAAGATACTCTACCTAACCGCCCGTCGGGACCTCTACTCTCAGGCGATCGAAGAAGCGGAGAAGGTTGGTGGGATCGAAGCGATGGTAATACCGAGTCCGTATCGAGACTGTCCTACATTTGCTGATGAGAATGACGGTGAAGCAGAGAAAGCACGGAAATTGTACCAGAAGGGTCTCAGTGGAGAAGAAATCCACTACAAACCTTGGAGCACGGTCAACACACCTTGTCAAAGTCCGTGGTCTACCTGCCCGTACCTCACGAAACGCGACAAGCTCAAAGAGAAGGCAGATCAGATCGATCTTCTCATTGGAAATCATCAGCATGCCCACGTTCCTCGATATCTACAGGAGCGAACGGTGGTCTTTGATGAGTTCAATATTGATCCCTTCCTAACTCGGTTTCCACACAGGACAAAATCTGGGGAAAGACGAAATATCCCACACGATATTATTGGTTCCTTTCTCGAAGCTGTTGACGATATCCCGCTGACCGACCTCACGGATCTCATTGAAGTACGAGTTGAGAGGAGTGATTCATGGAAATCGACGATTGACTGGTTCAAACAGAACGGTGCGACGAAGAGCACGTCAATAGAGCAAATTGCGATCACGCCCCACCCCTACAATAACTCTCACCAATTTGCCGCACTACTCACTTGTGCTCTCTTGATTATGGAAAAAGTCGGACCTGGTATCGAATTGGCTCACGATCCGGACCTTTGGGATGCCTGTGGTGTAGACCCCAACGTCCGCTGCGTGAGAGACCGTAACTCGGGCGAGATACTCGTTCTCACCCCGCCGGATCTAAGTCACGCAGAGCAGGTTATTGCGCTTGATGCACTTCCGGTCCAGCGACTCTGGGAAGCGGTTCTGGGGTGTGATTTTAAGCTATCACGGGTTATTGAGCGCAAAGAACTTGATCGATACCTCACCGATGGGTTGGGGTTCAATATTACACAGATGACTGAGGGAATGAACCATTACTCTTCGGGGAAGACCTCTTCAAGAGACCGGCAGCGAATGTTTACGATTCGGTCTTTGGAGGAGCAACGGTTCCCGATTATATCGCGGAAAAGAGCTCTAGACAGCTATGCCTCTGAGTCTTGGTTCAACCAATGTGTAATAGAAGTCGATGATGAGGATACCGAGACAGATCTAGATGGCTATTTTGCTCGGAACTACGCAAAAGTATTGAGTTCGAATTTATTTAAGAATGAATCCGTTGGATTCGTATCTGGGTCACCATTTCCGGGGGATGACGTTGTCAAGCAGTGGGCTGCACTGTGTGGTGAGGCTACTGAACCGGAACGCACCGGTGATGGAAATTCTGATTCTCTGGAGGGTTTTACTGGATTTGGTGAAGAGATTTATCGCCACCTCACACATGGCCAGGTGTTCCAAGCAATCCTTCGTTTTGGACGGACCAAGGAGGCACGAGGACGACCTACGTCGGTCTATGTGAACACACAAGCAATTCCGGACTGGATCTCAAGTTCAAAGATATCTGTTTGTGATCTAAATAGCAACGGAAAATCTATTCATATTCTAGAAGAATTGCTTCGAGCGAAACATGATGGGGGGATCAGCTGGCAAACTCAGAGGACGCTACAGGAGAGAATAAACGAGCGCCTAGAGGGGGCGAGCGTTAGTCTAGAAACTGTTCGAAAAGTAATTTCAGATGAGGCTTTTTCAGAGATAATCGAGGTTCGGGAAGATGCCGGTAAGGGAGGCGCAAACCTGTATAAATGGTCTAATGAGAGCTCTTTATTACCATATCACGATCACGATTCTCGAGCGAATCATATGATCAGAGCAGGCTCTGAAGTCTATTTGGTTTATGTGCCAGAGATAATTAACTTGGAGAATCCGCAGACAAATGCTAGCTGTGTCCAACGTTAGATGTATATGAGACTGAATTTGGCAGGAATGACGTAACGGAAGGACCACGATCTCTCCGGGTCTTGAGAGGTACGGCATGCAAGATGCAGAGCGCGTATGCAGTACAGACTGAAATTTAATCGAATAGACATTCTTGAAGATCTAGTCACTTTTCCAGCGACCTCATCCCCTTCATCTGGACTCTATATCGAACTCATCAAGAACGCGTCTTATGGCCTTGGACCATTGCTTTCCGTTTTCACCGACCTCTTCAACGATCGGTTTCCGTGATCGGATTTCAAGGAGTTGGGGATTCACATTAATAAACTTCCTAATCACGCCTTCGGGATCGTGTTCACCGAAGAGATAATAGACAGCTTCAGCCTGCATTTCACCAGTTTGCCCAGTATTGATAGAAAACTTGGTCAGACCATGCTGTTTGTCGGACACACCAGTAGAATTCAAAGGCAGGTCGGAAGCAGCTGTCGGCCCATCATTTCTAAGTTTACGAACATTTTTCGTTGCTGCTCGATGCTCAGGGGGATCATGATCCGAAAAGTTGTATTGAACTGTCGTCGGTTCAAGCCCCAAGTCTTCTAAGCTGGCAACATACGAACTCAGCTTATTCTGATAGGTAGCCTTGCTGAACTCACCGTAATCATCCATGTCAACAAGTGTCGGTGTTTTCCCGAGAACACCGGCAACCCGTTCGATATCTGCTAAAATCTCTTCACGAGTAATGTTGTGAGAGACGTTAGGATCGAAACCGGCAGCGTCGAGAGCCTTATTCCATGTCCCAAATTTATTTTGATAGATATTTCCAGAGTGTGGCCCGTATTCCCGCATCTCCCTGATTGTCGGGACTTTTCCAAGGTCGGAGGCAAACTGGCTTAAGTCGTCAAGTAGTTGCTCTTTGCTTACCTCTTCACTCATTAGCTTGCAAGTTTATGTTCGACCGTATTATTAGTTCGGGAAAATCAAACAATCAAATTCGGTTTTGTATCTCGCACGGCTATCGGAACGTCTCTTTGAACTTCCAGACCATTCAGTGGTCAATATGCAGTTCTCATCGACCGGCTGTTTCATGCGGTCTTATGTCTGAACTATAGGATTTCAACAGAGCCGCTGTTATCAAAATCAAATTACAAAATAGGGGTCCCATTTGGCATGGTGTTCATATTCTCCGTTTCGGGTTTGTTGAATCACTGTGGCTACTCGGACTGCACATGTATCTAGACAACTTATGTCTTGGAGCGATTTCCACAGATTAGCCGTGTTGTGATATTATATGCTTATCCGTACTATCGGTATTAGCAGATGTATGAGGTTCTGGACGACACAGCGGCACGAGTCATCCTCGTCATTGAGAGGGGGGACTCTATTCGTCGTGTCGCCCAGACTCTTCACACGCCGTACGAAACGGTGAACCAAGCTGTCAACCAGCTTGCGGATGCTGGATTCGTGCGCTATGACGACGGCCTCTCAGTCGTCGACGACCGCGTTAAAGATGCTGCCTACGAGCTTGTCGCTGCTAGTGCCAACGTTAGTCCACCGTCTATTTCTGAGTCCTACGTTCTCCCACAATTTGGTGACAGGCCATTTGCATTCACACGAGTTGACGCTGTCTACGTTTGGACACAGGGTGGCTATCAAGTCGGACGCAATCCGGACGATTATCCACTATTTCTTGCGATCCGTGAGCAGGATCGTAGCGCATGGGAAGAGTTTTTTGACTCGTTCAATCTTCCAACCACATTCGAGCGTAAGCCTCAAGAAAATTTCAAAACGCCACTGCAGTTTGTGCTTGAGCCACGCCCATCGCTTGATATCAATTATGTCGATGGTTACCCGGTGATCCCAAGAGCTGAGACTATTGATTATATGCGTGAAAACTACGCCCAATTCCAGTCCGCGTTTGCAATGCTTGACAGATTGTACGATGATCTTAACCTCGGAGATTCATAATAGAAATGGTACTAAATTATGGCAATAGATAATAATTTAAACTTTAATAAATACTTACAAAGGGACCCACCAACTAAGGAGAATACATTCTGATTTATTCTTAGTATAAATAAATATATTAATACTCAGAATATTGCAAATTCTGTGTTTCATGGTAACTGTTATCATTTCTGGATTACCCAAATTCAGCCTTAATTAACCGTAGCTGCCACAATATACACAAAAACCTCAGAGCAGTAGTGGTGTTTTTATTGCTCATAGTAGCATTAAAAATGGGTATTGGCGATGACTATTTTTAAAACCCGGTTGAGATGGTGGCTAGAGTTAGAAATAGCACAAGACCATACATAGAGTAAGCGACGTACCTACCATATAAATAAAAACCCTAAATTGCGGGTTGCGAGACCAATTGTAGGACGTTATTGAAGCCTGGTTAAGGTGATGAAGAGCATCAAAAATGAGTTTGTAAACCTCGAATGAGGTGGAAGGAATAAAAAATAGAGTGAAACCCGGAGAGTCATCCCTTGGACAGAACGCCATGTACGATGGTGAAACACACAGTGATACATTTAAAATGGAAATCAACGACAAAGACCTAGAAGAGTTAGTAGAAAAGTACATCTTGGCTGATCAGCGAGCGACACTTGACCCCATGATGGTTGACGAAGGAATCCAGCGATATCTGAAAACCCGGTCTGGGAGTCTTCGCCCAACGACTATCAATGAGTACGAAAATGAACTTCTCCGTTTTCAAGTACATCTCGAAGAGAACGGAATTCGAGATCTAAACGACGTGCGAAATCGCGACCTAGACAACTATTTCACATGGCGCAGGGAAGATTCATACGACACACGGCTGAGCACAAATACGATGCGCGACGTACGGTACGTCGTTCGCGACTTTATTAGGTACGCCGCGACGATCGACGCAGTTGATTGCGATGTTCCTGATAAGATCTCGATTCCGAAACTGGCCGATGGAGAGGGTGTTCGTGACGTAGAAATCGACGCAGAACGCTTGAATTTGATCCTTGACCAACTCGAAAAGCGAGCCTATGCGAGCCGAGAGCACGTTGTTTGGCTGCTTCTCGCTGAGACCGGACGTCGACTCGGCTGTATTCACTCGCTCGACTGTGATGACGTCCATCTTGACGCAGAACATCCGTTTTTGCAGTTCCGTCACGACCCGCCTGAGACCAGCCTCAAAAACGGCACACAAGGTGAAATGAAGATCAACATCCCAACGTCGTTATGTACTGTTCTAGACACGTACCTTACGTACAATCGAAAAGAGTGTACAACTGAGAACGGTCGTTCTCCGCTTCTCTCTACACCGTACGGCCGATTGGGAAAAAGCACGATGCGGAAATACGTGTACAAGTGGAGCCGTCCGTGCTTCCTCGGCCAAGGTTGTCCTGATGAGCACGATACCGATGGCTGTGGCGCAGAAGCACCGCCTGCAAAATACTCAAAATGTCCAGGTTCGCATTCACCTCACGACATCCGTCACACGTACCTCACCGAATGTCTCCGAGATGGCGTTCCCGCAGAGGCCTTGAGTGAGCGTTGTGATGTGACGAGGGAAGTCCTCAAAAAGCATTACGACGAACGAACTCCCGAAGAAAAACGGGACCTTCGCCGCCAGGTGCTTGAAGAAGTCGGTGCGAATGGCGGATCGTTTAGCCAAGCGGACGCCTAGTCAGAACCGTTCTCAACTAACCTAGTCTCAAACTATGAGCTACAGCTACGACCAAACGACGAACGCACAGTCCACGACAGCCCGTCCTAGCATATATAGTATATATGCGAGATATAAAAAGAGGATGAGAAATGCAGGTATAGCTCTGTTTCTCATCCTCGTTATATATGCAATCTACGCCGAAGGTAGTGTGACCGTGGTCAGCGATATGACCTCCCTGATCTATCCCCTTCTTAAGGAGGGGTCTGCTCTTCCACTCCTCGGAGGGCTGCTTAATAAGAGAGATGTCGATGGAGATAGGGCACTGCTGATGACTCGCGTCAGTACGAAGGCCCAAGGCGATAATTGGAGTACAGCTTCCCAACGTGAGTCATTGGAAAACGCCGCAGAAGAGAACGACCTCGAGGTAGTTGATGTACTGGAAGCAGCAGAATCTGGTGCCAAAATCGAGCGGGATCAGCTGAATGAGGCACTTGAACGTGCCCAAAACAGCGAATATGACATTCTCATGGTCTATGAAGTCGATCGCCTCAGCCGAGCCGAACCTTGGGACACCATGAACTATCTAGGCAAGCTTTGCAATGCTGGCGTCACGCTGTACTGTGATTCTTACGGGTACTTTGACTGGGATGAGCACTATGATTTCGAGATCCTTTCACGAGAAGCGGCATTCGCTCGTCGATGGCTCGATCGGCTCCATGATGGTTCGCGAAAGGGCTACGAGCAGAGCCTAAAGAATGGAGAATGGCCATTCGGCTCAAACCCGCCCGTAGGCTACGAAACAGACGACAATTCCAAGATCCACCTCGATAGTGACTACGGTGAGTATATTCCGAAGTTCTTCGACATCTACGCTGAGACGGGAAATCGAAAAGAAACTCACCGGCAACTTAATTCGATCTTCGAGGAGAACGGACTTGAGACCATCAGCTACTCGCAGGTGAAGACGGTTCTCCAGAGCAAGCTCTGTATTGGGAAACTCGGCTATGACGGAGATGTGGTGGCTGAGTGTCCAGAGCTCAAAATGGTCCAGAAAGATCGCTTCCACGAAGTGCAGTCGATCCTCTCTAGTCAGGAGAGTGCCAAGTCCTCGAGTGAAATTCCAGAGTTTCTGGGCGATGCTACAGAGATTTACGGTCTCGACTTCGTGATGGGTCTGTTCGAATCGTTCAAGCCGTTCCGCTGCCGTGAGTGTGACGGCGATCTGGAGCGCCATGGGACGAAAGAGATCTGGGGAGTGAAGTTCCCGAGATACCAATGTGGTTGCTGTGAATACCAGGGCCCTCTCGTCACTGCAGAGGAACTCAAAAAGCTTCACCAGACGTTGCCGCTCCGTTGCCCTTTCTGTTCAGCTACTGAGGACTTCGATATCTCTCCTCTCAGACAGCTAGGTACGAAGTTCGATCACACCTACGCCTGCTCGAACTGCGGACTTTCGTTCGGGTGTAATCTCGGCCCGAATCGGCTCGCTAGGCGGTTCGATCACCCCAACCTCGGCTTCGAGATCGGTGACGACGATGATGGCGATGAAAGTGATGACGATGAACCCCAGTCGGCTATCGATGACTTCAGCGATCTCTGAGTAACTTCGCACGCTTCCAGACGGTTTCCTTAGCAGATCCCGCTGCAGCCCCTGCTGAACTGTAAGTAATCGCTATCCCTCGCGGCTTCGCTACGAGGTAAAGAGCAGCCACTGCGGTTACTGCAGGGTCTCCTAATCCCGTCTCACACTGGTCCAACACCGCTGCAGCAGCGGATTGTACTTCTTTGTCAAGAGTCAGAAGGGCACCGACAAAGGGTAAATAATCCACTGCTTGAGGAGGAGAAAGTGACAAAGGAAGTTCCCTGAGTATTTTCTTAATTACGCGCTGGATCGAGACACGCTCTACATCCAACTCGTTAGCGACTACTCCGAGGGGACGTGGCTTCCCGAGATCGCGAAGTGCGATGACTAGCACCGCCCCAATAACGTGTTCTCTTTTTCGTCCATGCAGGAGATTCTTTTCCCATACTTGAACAAGAAGTTCCGAGCACCGATCCAGCTCCGTCTTCGACAAGAGTAGATTTGGAGTAAGATTATCGAGATCCAAGAGCAACTCGATCAGAACTTCTTCGGACGAATCACGCGCTTTTAGGTCCCATTCTTTCGATATCTCATTGTTTTGCTCATTCCCTTCCTCGCGAGGTGATACAACTGGGACACCAGCATCGTTCATTACGAAACCGCACTCTCCACAGAACCCGCCAGACATGTCGAATCGTGTGTCAAGCCCGGATTCGGACTCACCGCAATTCGGACAAGACGTATCTATTGTTGACATCTACAGGCCCCTCCATTCTCGGTACTCAGAGAGAACGCGTTTCGCCTTTGCTTTCTTCCGAGATTTATTCATCCGGCCTTTCTGATGTCGGTAGCGGTAGCGTGTCTCAATAACCCTTGCGAACAATGTGTCATCCAGTATCCGGTACTCTTCGACGTAGTCCTCGAAGTCTGCCACCCGGTATGTACCGACATAAATCTCGTTTATCAGTACCTTACGAACTGTCTGCCTGCACCACTTCTCGTCATCTTTGGTTTTCAACCCACTCTCATTGAGAAGGAGTGCTACACGAGGCATGGATTTCTCCCGAAGGTATAGATGAAAAACCGTCTTTACGACCGATGCTTCGTCGTCGAGAACTCGTAGTTTCCCATCTGGTGTTTTTTCATATCCCAGCGGAGGCATCGCGTTTGGCCACTTGTGTTCTTTCGCGAGACCATGCATTCCCATCCGTACGCGCTGGCTTGTCAGATCGCTTTCTAGCTCTGCTGCCGACGCGAGATTCCTGAAGTTGAATCGACCAACGGGTGATGTCGTGTCAATGTACTCCGTTACGCTCTGGAGACTCACTTCCCATTCGTTCAGTTTCTCTTCGGTCTTGACTAGGTCCACGAGTGACCTGCAGAATCGGTCGAGTTTCCAGAAGACGACGACATCGAAACACCCCAGTCGGGCCCGATCCAACATCTCCTGGAACTTGGGACGGTCCGTATTGCGACCAGATTCGGCCTCGTCGGTGAAGACGTAGGTTACAGTCCACCCCATCTGCTCGCATTGCTTGACGCACCTGTCGACCTGTTCTCCGATCGAGTAGCCGAACCGCTGGCTCGAGGATGAGGTTCGAGCGTAGATCGCTGCGTGCTCGATCGCGTCTTCATCCTCGGTCGACGCCGCGCTCGACGAGCGCTCGATTCCTGGTGGGAACCGGCCTTCGGGAGTCACGCTGACCCAACTCCATTGCTCACAGACTCGTGCTCGGGGGGCCAAGAAACGGTCAGCTCCGAGAGAGTGTCCTCATGGACGCACGAGGGGCACAGCGGTGTCCCGTCACTGTCCTTGCCCCAGTCGACTTCGTGGTGGTTGAACTGCTCACTGCAGGCCGTGCAGCGCCACTGGGCGATGGCGTGATCTTTTGCAAGGTCCGGGTACGCCGCTGCCAGTGTTGGCGTGAGCACGGCGTCCGGATGTGCCGCAAGGTGTTCGGTGACGAGCGGACGTGGGTACGTCATGTTAGGGAGGAAGCCCTCGAAGCTGCGATCTGCCACCGGCTTGTCGCCCTTACCGCATCGTTCCCGGTACGCGCAGAAGTCGCACTCCCAGCTGAATCGCGAGTTCGCCGGCGGGAGCTCGCCGGCGAGCCGGTACTCGGTGTGTTCGGTGGCCCATTCAAGGACGGTCTCTCGCCAGAACGCGTCGTCGAACTCGATGTCGAACACTTCGAGATCGAAGGAGTCTCGCTCGCCGTAGATCAGACACCCTCGTTTCACGTCGACATCGTACTTCTCGGAGAGGCCGACCATGTAGGCGTGCAGCTGCGCCTTGTGGTGCTCGTTGGGCTCGTTGAGGTACTCCAGCGAGCCCTTCGTCTTCACCTCGGTCGGGAGAACCGGCGCCCCGTCGCCGTCGACGACGACTGGGTCGGTCGACCCCTTCACCACGAGCTCGCCGGCGTCCGTCTCGACCTCGAAGTCGACGTACAGGGAGTTCGTGACGAGCAGGCCTTTGTCGTCGACGGCGTCACGCAGGAACGGGAGCACGACGTCTTCCTCGAAGCGCGTGCCGACCCACAGAATGCCGTGGGCCATCTCGGTCTCCGCTGGCGCGTTCTCCTTCCGGTAGACGAGCTTCCGGTGACACTGCAACAGACTGCTCGGTGTGTGCTTCTCGGGCGGAGGTACGGGGCTCGGATCGTTGTAGTACGCACGCCCCTTCTCGACGTTCTCACGGGCGTTCGACGCCCGTCGCCATTCCTGAAAGTCCGTGGTGGTGATCGCGGTGAGTGCCGTGGCAGGTCTTCCTGACCCCGTGGGTGGAGTTGGTGGGCGATTACCGTTACGAGAGTGTGATCGGTGTTTCACTCTACTTCCTAGGTGGGAAGCAATATAACAATTCCGTTGGTGGAATAAATAGATTTAGCCCCTCACGTCTCGCGTTTCAAGGTGAATGGGTAGCGATGGCCCCGGTCGCAAGCCAACGGTATCTGATGAGGAGATACTGGCGGTGTTCGTGAATGCGGAGGATCCAGTACTGATGGCTGATGAGGTTGCAGAATCGCTTCCTATCGGGCGCAGGGCGGTGTACAATCGTCTTCGCTCGTTAGAGGATCAGGGAGTTCTCCAGTCGAAGAAAACGGGGGCGAGGAGTACTGTATGGTGGTATCCCGGTGAGACGAGCACGAAGGTGAAAGAATAGAACGAGACTAATAAATCAATTAACGTGGTTCTATTTCATCGAGTGATTATAATTTCGGCAGAGTTAGATCATCCTGTCCAGACCTTTTCTCGATGCGCCTCTAGGTAATGTTGTGCGGGCCAGAAAGATCGATCGTCCGGAAGCAGCAATTCTTTCCCCTCATACTGTTCGAGCATTTCATATCCTGGAACTGAAGGATCGTTCTTGATTTTGATTCGGTAGTCATCTGTGATCGTAAACCAGCCATTATCGAAGGTCCAGTGATGAGTTCTGCATAATGAGATCCCATTTTTCACTGTATCGGGACCTCCTTCGAGAGAATCTTCGGCTTCTACGCCACTTACGGGATAGATGTGTGCTGCCTCTACCTCAAAGTACTCTCCAGATTTAGCGTCCTTGATTCGCTGTCCACAGACAGCACATGCCCCATCATAGGCGTCGATCACTTCATCTCGAAACCGTGACCGACGTCGCTGTTCACCTCGAACAATCCTCGCATTCGAGGTGTCTGGTGGTTGTCCCCGCACATTCCGTTTCTGGCTTAGCTCATCTAATGTGAAATCAACCTCGGTCATGTGTGGCGACATCGCCTCGTCGTAATCACCTGCTACCACAGAAGGAGTCAAACAATATGCCCAGTCCTCATTCAGAAGTATCGCATCGACAGTTTCCCCGACCGTCTCTGGTTTTATTGGACCGATGTTAATCTTTTGTCCGACAAACTCCTCGATGAGTCCATTCCCAGAATTAGTTCTACTAGTAATCTTTGCGCTAAACCGACTGCCAAGGTCGGATAACGAACTTCTAACAGTAAACTCTGTGAGTCCGGTTGCGATAAGACGTCGAGGCTCAATACGATATACTTTCACAGAGTGAGTTTCTCCGTTCGTTATATTTTCAGGAATATTCCGGACACGCACGGGAATACCTCGGTATGTAGCAGGACCGTGACCAGAAGAGTTGATGCCCTTGATTTCTACTTCGATGACCTCGCCGAGTCCGGGACAGTCCTTCGGTGGATTATCCAAGAGCTGACCTGTTTGGGCCTTTCTCGTATTATCATAGTACTCTACTTGTGCAGACATATCCAAACAGAAGGCATGATCTTCATCATAGACAACTGCGTCAACCGCTTGACCGACCGCTTCAGGACGAATAGCACCGATTGAAATCTCTCCCGCTCCATAATCTAAAATACCATTACCTCTATTCGATATTCGAGTTATTTCACCGTGTATGACATCTGCAGGTCTAAGGTTAGTCATATTCCCATTGTATATCCTCATATGACAATAACCCAACGGCGAACTATGTTGATGTGCTTACTAACCAAGCTTCTCGAAGACTGCAGCAGTATAATACGTGAATATGAGATTAGAAACACTTCGAACCCAATCATACTACAGTGTTCATTAATCGAATTCCTGTTCGTCAGATAACGCGGTCACGCCAGTTTAGTTACTGTGATATTCAGATATTCTTGGAAAGTGGCTGTCAATCAGCTATCACACGGAAAGTATTTGCTATCATAGTACATTCCGAGAACCATGCCTGTGACAATAACAAGTAGTGTACAATGCCAATTCTGTCCCAATAAGATGTCAAAGGTAGTTGTTGGTGATGCTGAGGCCGGAGATCTAAAAGATAAATTCTCACCACCAAATTACGTTGAAGTTGAGTGCCCCAAGTGTGAGAATGTAATGTATCATGCGCAAGGGAACTGGGACCAAAGTATGTCTGGAGGCCCAAGAAGTACTAGTACACGGAAGACCTCACCGGGTAAGAATACATATGTGCCCAAAGGACTAGTGAGGGTCCGAGATTAAATAAGTCACCGAATTTGTATTATCAGTACGCGGCAATTAATTTCACGGGAATCTCACACTCCGCCGAAAGTGGTAGATGCAATTGGCCTTGCCGTAGTAGCTTGAAAATGTCGGGAACAGTTACGGACTATTGGCTCTGCTGAAAACCTATTATTCAGGCATATTTACGTCTAAAACAGCCGGTTGATGAGAGCTGCGTATTGACCGGCGAGAATCCACCTGAAGGGTTATGATGTTCTGACTACAAAAAATCCTAAAATGGGTAAACACGTTTGTCCGTCCTGTGGGCGTGATGATTTTGTCCATGAGCGGGATATGAAGGCGCATCATACGATCTCTCATGGAGAGAAACTCGTTGACTACACCAATCCAAGAGAATGCCCGACGTGTGGAGAAGTGTTTGCCAACGAGGGGGGCATGCGCGCACATCACAAAATAGCGCATGCCGAGAGTATCGCTGAAACCCGACGTCTGCCTCAATCATTACGCGAACAGGTTATCGAGCGAGATGAACAGAAATGTCAACGGTGTGGTAGCGAGGTTACCCCTGCAGATGAGGACGGCCCTTCTTTCGAGGTACACCACATAATTCCGTTTTCAGCTGGTGGTCCTGACCATGTTGACAATCTCATCGTTCTCTGCAGTGATTGCCACACGGCGGCACATTCACGCATGAAGCGGATCGTCGATGAACGTCCAGAGCTCCTTGATGGTCTCCGAGAGTTCGTATGTGACGACGGTCAAGAGTGAGGCTGTATAGACCAGTTCCAGGTCAGGACTTATCACTTGTAAAGGATTTCAACAAAGCCTCTTCTTTGTATCTGAACCATTCAGGTGCATTCAGATGGTGAGTGCAGATTGATCAGACTGGGGGAGGAATCTCAGATTCGCTTAGCATTTCAAGTAACTCATCACCGTCTATCAATTCCATATCCGGCGTGTCTGCTGCGTATTGTTTTGCGGTATATGCAAAATCACCGCTGGTTACAACGACAGCTCTATTAGCTTCACCTCGAGCAATCGTGCTCAACAACTTCTGTAATGTCTCACGGCCTACTGTATTGGTCTCACTATACTGTTTCACTTGGATGGCAGTGCGGTCTCCATCACGTTCGGCCCAAACATCGACGCCTAGATCGGCAGTTTCTTTTGTCACTTCAGTATTGAACCCAAGGCCACCGTACAATTCTCCAATGAGTGATTCAAATTCTTCCCACGTGATTTCATATAGATGCTCGCGCTGCCATGGTTCATTTCCAAGTCTTTCTATTTGTTTGACAATAGGAGTTAGTATTTCCTGATATTCTTCTTCGAGAGAGATAGAAATAGCCTCCCGCCATTGCTTGGAATCGATTGAAGGATGATCTTCTGGTGCAGTTTTTAGGTATGTAACTATTTTATCGATATCAGTAGCAATCGTGTGATATTTGATGAGAGTTTCACGGGTGACCTCTGTACCAGTAGCGGTTTGATTTAGTTTGGATTGGAAAACATCCCACGGAAAGTGTGGTGAATCATCTCGAAGACGCTGAATGATGTTCATAGTTTGGAACAAGCGTTCGTACTCATTCTTCGTTACTTGTATCTCTGATTTAGATTCTATATTCAATTCGATTTTATCAACACTCTCATCAGCAATGTTCGCGATCATCTCTCTATACTTATCAATATCAGAACGTAGCTCTGACTCCTGTTGATCTTGTTTCATTTGATCTCTTAGTGATTGGATTTGTGTAGACTGTGATTGGAGATCATTCTGAAGAATATCTTTGGTGGCCAATCTCTGATGTTTATCAACAATTTCAGTGGCAGATTCCAATTTTATTGATGCCATGGCATATTGGTTTTTTTCTTGCAAATCACTGGCTTCAGTTATGAGTTCTTCAACCTCCGTTTTAGAGGTATTTGCAGTGGCCCTAAGTTCGTCCTGCGCTTTTTCAATATGGGACTCAAGTTGGTCTTCTAGATCGGATAGCTCTGAGTTGTTGGGTGCCTGTATTCTCGTTGTACTATTTTTATAAATTTTCAAAGCCTCACGTGCCACAGATAATGTGTCATATGCTTCTTCATACGCCTCCTCTTCGAGCAGGTTAGCTCCAGAATCTATACTACTAGACACCAATTCTTTGTTGCACTGGTGAATTTGATCTTCTAGATAATGAATGTCAATTAGTGATTGCTGACCTTCTGAGTCACTGGCTATTTTACCTTTTATTGATTCAAGATCCTCGTATGCAGTAATAATAGGATCAATCGCCTGTTCGAATTCCCCTTTACTTATATAATCTCGTGAAGTTTCTATATATTTATTTATTGAATTGAAACCTTCTCGCAACTGGATTAGAGTATGATAGAACTCATCCGGAAGTGCATGGTGTGTACGACCGATTAACCAAATGGATGCAAATGCGAAACCAGCTATCACACTAACGCCAGTAGTTAATTGGTCTGGAACGGGCAAAAGGATAAAAACCACAATTGATGGAATGATGAAAAGAAATCCCCAAAAAGCTACCGTGAAAAGATGGATTATGGGATGAACGATGGCAAGCACGAGGGTTGACTCCTTTGAATGCTTAGAAAGTAATAATGTGCGGAAAGTAGCAACTGATAGACACCCTGCCAAGATAGAATAGCCAACAATAGCGCCTGAAATGTCATTTGACGGGCCACTAGGTTCCATTGCCAATCTGAATTCTTGTACTGTACCATACGACAGATATGCGATGGCGATGAATATAGAAAAGTAGACAAGAGCACCAGATATGTATAGAAGAACCGATGGCACACCGATGATCTCTGCCGGGTTTGACTTACTTATTTCTTCACGCTTCTCACTCCAAGTTAACGAAATGTCTGATGTGTCCTCTTTTGATTTAGTTCCCATATTCTCTTCAAAATGAATTGACATTCTACCTTATTAGTTATTGCTCTACGGCTTTGTTAGAGTGGTCAAAAATTGATAATGTTCTGCTTTGGTCGATCAGTACAGCGTTTGTATCGGCCGGATACGGTTCAGAACTCATCACCCGCAAAGGAGTTCAACAGAGCAATATCATTCTAAAGAATGTGGGGTGTGATTTGGGTGGATTGCCTATGCAGATGGCGTACTGAAGTGAAGAACCTCTCGTGTGATCTGCGGCGATTTAGAACAAGTCATCTGTCGTCTGAGCGGTTCGAAGTTTCTCAAGGGTAGTGTATCGGAGAGACTGCGGATACTTCGTCTCGAACGGAATGGGGTCCCCCAGCTCGTAAAGACTCCCAGTTTTGAATTGGATGACTTTCTTTCCATCTCCAATTTCGTCACGATCCAAGTAGTCCATTGCTGGGCGTGCGAGATCTGCTTCTTCTGGAGAGGCAATCTCATCCACCGTTGCGAAGTATTTCACCTCCTTGGCTTCGCCAGTCACGTACATCGCAACGTATTCAAACTCGCTCCCAACCCGAACGAATCCCCACGCGTTGTTTTCCTTGAGGAAGGGTAGTCCGGAGACTTGCGTCGGGAATACCGCGACCTTGGCATCAGACTTGCCTTCGATATCGGAGCGCTGTATGGTTCCCGAGACGTTGTCTTTCATCGGCTTGATGTCTTCATCACCAGTGTCACTCGGAACTCTCTCCGGCTCGCCGTCGGCGTCGATCTCGGAGTCGATGTCTGCTACGAGCCG
This sequence comes from Halorubrum gandharaense, assembly GCF_054654575.1. NCBI lineage: Archaea > Methanobacteriati > Methanobacteriota > Halobacteria > Halobacteriales > Haloferacaceae > Halorubrum > Halorubrum gandharaense. The sequence goes on along the minus strand of NZ_BAAIET010000001.1, from coordinate 1,725,888 downwards.
ATCTATCATCTCCTTCGACTGAGACTCTGCAAGTGGAAGGATCGTCTCCGACACTCCGTCTGCAAGATTTTGTGCAACCCCCGATGCTAGCTGTTCTTTTTTGGATTCGAGTGTTCGTCTTGCCTCACGAAGCTCGTTGATACGGCCGAGTATCTTCCCGGACTCTCCCGACTCGATAGCAGCCTTAGTGAAGGCCCGTAATACAGCACGACGATTGGGGAGACCTGTGAGTTCTACGTCGGCAATCCGCTGTACGTCTACGTTGGAGGCATCTACCCGCCGCTGGAAGAATCGATATTGCTTCCCATTAGTGAGGATCCCATAAGTAACGTTTTTGTTCGTCATATAGGACGACAATTGCTCGTCGTGTTTCTCTGTCAGCGTAGTGTCCGCACCCTTGGCTTCCAGAAACGCGACTGGTGTTCCTTCAAGAATCAGCGCGTAGTCGACTTTGTACGTCTGGCCGAACGCTTCGACTGAGTATTCGAGCTGGGTATTCGTCGGGATCTCCCAATTGAGGAGGTCTAGAAAGTCACGTAAGACTGCAGCCTTGGTATTGGCTTCGTCCATCTGGGGGGAGGATTTGAGAACGGTATCAGCCCGTTCTACGTAGCTTTCGATAGATTCGCGATTCATTTGGAATGCATGTTACCTCGACGGCATATCAAACCTCCCGATAAAAAGCCCACAGCGGCACCATTGTTCTGAATATAGGGTAGTAATGAGATTGTCAAACAATACCACCTGACTTGCAGCTCATATATAATTGTGTGTGGTCGGTTAATGCCGATCTGACTTAGATCGCCAAACTCGAATGATCTAGGTCATTTCTGCATTAACTGAGAATGTATTTATATACTGTAGCCGGATATAGAGGCATAACGCGCCATGGGACTAAAGCAACTCCTGAATACGTGGGAGCGTTCAAGCCTGTCAAACGAGGTAGCACAAGCTGCTGAAGAGGTCATTCCTGACTTTTTCATTACGGGTGAACGAGATGCTGGGATTGTCTACAGAGAGCACGTCTTGCAGGACTACATTGAGCTTGAAAACAGCCCGCAAAAGTGCTATGCAAACGGACGTTTCCGATCTCCTCAAAAGGCTCGACTTGACCGTGCTTGGACTCGAACTGCTGAGCGTATGGATGTTTCGGAGGGGAATATCCGCAACTGTGTATTAGCAGTGTACGAGCACGCGGGTGATTACGAAACTAAGACGGATCGTCTTCGAAACGATTTTGATGAGATCCTTCGCAGGGCAAGTCGATAGATCGGACTCTAAGTACATTCCTTTGTAGGAATCAAATCGCCCAATTCAATACCTCTCAGCCCCGTTTGGATGTACGCGAATCGCGGGAGGGCTTCGACCCCAGTTACGCGACGTAACGAAATCACTCACGGATGGGCGTACTCCTTTATAAGGAACGTACCGCCGTCTGTCGGATGTGGATCGTTACGAAACGTGACGGGCGCGACGAGATTTGAACTCGCGGCATCTTGGTCCGGAACCAAGTGCTCTGTCCACTGAGCTACGCGCCCTCGATGCGTTGTACCGCCGGCGAGCGTTTAACGCTTCTGTTCGGGTGTGTCTTCGCGCCCGCCGGCGTCGGTTCGTGCCGCGTCGGTGTCCAGCCAGCCGAGGTCGTCGTTCGGCTTGCGCATGGCGATTTCAACGCCTCCTCCCTCAATTAGAGGGGTAGGGGTAGAACGGAAGTTCACCGACAAGCCTCGGGGCTTGGACCCCGAGGCTGTTGACTGGGGCCGTGATGGCGATACGAGCGTCCGCTACAGCCGCGAGTCCCAGTCGATCCACTCCTGTTCCCAGCCGTGTTTCGCGAAGTGGCCCTGCTCGGCGAACGCCGCGTCCTCGCGGCGGGTTCGGTTGCGCTCGATGCGGCCCTGCTCGCCGTCGGCGAGCATCGGGGGGACCTGAGCGGGGCCGGCCTCCTCGACGAGGTGGAAGCCGTTGGGGATCTCCTCGCCGTCCTCGTCCGCCGCCGGCGATTGCTCGTTGCTCTGTGCCGGCTCCACGGCGACGATCGACTGGGCCACCGTCCCCCGGGGGTACACCAGCCGGCCGTCGGGTGCGAGCTGCTCGCGGAGCGCGCGCGGCGGCTCGACGACGCCCGCCTCAAGCAGGATCCGGTCGAAGGGAGCGTACTCGGGGAGCCCGTTTGCGCCGTCGCGGCGGTCGACGAGCACGGCCTCGTAGCCGGCGTCGGCGAGGTTCGACCGCGCGAGCTGGACCGCCCGGCGGTCGATGTCAATGGCGTGGACGTGGCGCGGGCCGGCGATCTCCGCGAGGGTCGCGGCGGTGTAGCCGACGCCGGCGCCCACGATGAGCACGTCGTCGTCCTCGTCGGCGTCGAGCGCGGTCAGCATCCGGGCGACGGTGGCCGGGGCGAGCGCGCGCGTCCCGCCTTCGTCGCTGGCCCGGTTGGCGTGCGGGTCGTCGTCCACGAACGTCCCGCGGGGGACGCGCTGGAGCGCGGAGCGGACCGACGCGCCGAGCGGCTCGCCGAGCTGATGTTCGAGCCCCTCGATCATGTCGGTGCGGAGGGCCGCTTCGTCCATACCCTCCCTCGGCGGTCAGTCGCCTAAAACTGCACGCTCGGGCTGCCCCACCAGCGCGACCGCGTCCATGCCGGGAACGGGCTCGACGGTCAGGTCGAGTCCCGCCGCCGTGAACCACTCGCGGTAGTCGTCGAGCGCGTGTACCCGACCGCTCCCTTCAGCCAGCCGGCGGACATCCCGCGCGACGACCGTCTCCGACTCTAGCCGCTCGCGCACCGGCTCCACGAACACGAGTGCCCCGTCCTCGCGCAGGCGCTCGGCGGCCGCCTCGACCGTGAACGCGGCCTCCTCGCGGCCGAGTTCGGTCAGCAGCGCGGCCGCGAACACGAGGTCCGCGAGCTCCGCTGCCGCCAGCGACCCGGCGGTCGTCGTCACGTCGGTCGGGGCGAGCAGGGGGTCGACGGCGGCCACGACTGCCTCTCCGTCGAGCAGGGTCGCGTCGAGCCCGCGGGCGGCGAACTCCCGGGCGTGGGTGCCGGCGCCGTCTCCGACCACGAGCACCGTCTCCGCGTCCGGCTGGGCGCGCGTCGCGGCGGTCACCCGCGCCCGCACGGTGGCCTCGTCCTCGGCCGCCGCGGCGCCGAGGCGGTTGCGGAGGTGGTTGTCGCCGTCGGTTTCGGCGTCGCCGTCGGATTCGGCGTCGACGTCGCCGGCGACAGTCTCGCCATCTGCTCCCTCTCCCGCTACCGGTCCCGTCATCGTCGCGGGGAGCGCGACGAGCGCGTTGATCGCGTCAAGCTCCGCCGGGAGCGTTCCGACCGACCGGAGGTCCCGCTTGGCGAGGAAGCCCAGCGCCCGGTTGGTGAACTCGTACTCGTCGCCGACCCGTTCGAGAAAGCCGAGGTCGGCAAGGGTCCGGACGACCGTCTCGGCGGCCGCCGGCGTCAGCGCCGTCTCCGCCGCCAGCGCCGCGGGCGTTCCGGCGCGCTCGGCGAGCGCGTCCAGCGCGCCCGTCTCGCGGGCCGCCCGGAGCAGCAACAGCGCCTCGACGGGGAGTCCGTCGTCCCGTATGGTCATGTCCGACGGAGCGCGCGCCGCCCCTAAAAAGGACGCGGGGGACGGCGTGTGGTGGAGCGACGCGAGGTGGTGCGATGGTCGCGACTCTCCACGGTCCCGCCGGTCACTGCATCGGCACGAACCGCACTCCGCCGTGCTCCTCGCGGTCGACGCCGTCCGCCTCCACGGTCAGGCGCACGAGCCGCTGGGAGATGCCGCCGCCGACGGGCGCGACGATCTGCCCGCCCTCGCGGACCTGCTCGATGATCGGGTCGGGGACGCCCTCCGGCGCCGCACAGGTGAGGTAGGCGGCGTCGAACGGGGCGCCGTCGGGATAGCCCTCGCGACCGTCCCCGGCGCGGACGTTGACGTCGTAGCCGAGCCGGTCGAGCCGGTCGCGGGCGTCGTCGGCCAGGTCGGGGACGTACTCCACGGTGTACACGTTGCCCGGGCCGACGATCTCGGCGACGACCGCGGCGTGGTAGCCGCAGCCGGTGCCCACCTCCAGCACGCGGTCGCCCTCCGCCACCTCGATCAGGTCGACCATTATGGCGACCATGTGCGGCGCGCTGATCGTCTGGTCGTGGCCGATCGGCAGCGGGCGGTCGGCGTACGCCGCCGACTGCCGGTCCGCGGGCACGAACTCGTGGCGCGGCACCGACCCGATCGCCGCCAGCGTCCGCTCGGAGAGGTCGTGTCGCCGGCGGAGCTGTTCGACCAGCCGCTCACGGGACGCAGCGAGGTCCTCGTCCGTCTCGGTCATGTGCCCGGATACCACGCGAGGATGGGTGAAACCACCGGCCAACTGGGGACGCAGCCCATCGCGGCGGCCGCCACGTCGTCGAGGTCGACGACGGGAGCGTGGTCGCGCTCCGCGGGCACCCGTCCGCCGCCTATCCGTCCGCCGCCTGCCCGTCCTCGTCGGACGCGGGGATCCGGAGCGTGACGACCGCGCCGGCCGAGTCGTCCTCCTCGTAGACCGCGTCGCCGCCGAGGTCATCGACGACCCACCGGACGAGCCAGAGGCCGAGCCCGGAGGCGTGTTCGACCGGCGACTCCGCGCGCCCCAACAGCGCCATCCGCTCGTCTGCGGGAAGTCCCGGCCCGTCGTCGGTGACGGTTACCACGGCCTCGGTGCCCTCCCGTCGGAGCGTCACGCGGACCGTCGGGCGGTCGCCGGCGTACCGCGCGGCGTTCGCGACGAGCTCCGCGACGGCCAGGTCGACACCCACCGCCGACGGCACCCGAACGGGGGTGAGTGACGTCTCCAGCTCGACGTCGGGGAACTCCTCGCGGAGCGACGAGAGGACGCGGGCGATCACGTGGTCGAGACGGGCTGGTTCTCCGCCCGTTTCGGTGCGGAGCACGGACCGGAACCGGCGGGCGGCGTTCGACAGCGACAGCAGGTCCTCGGAGGCCGACCGGATCCGGGCGGCGTGGGCGTCGACGTCCTCGCTGCCCGCCTCCAGCTCGGCCACGTGGCCGAGCACGACGTTGAGCCGGTTGCGGATGTTGTGTCTGAGCACTCGGTCGAGGACGACCATCCGGAGCTCGCGCTCCCGCCGCTCGGTCACGTCGCGCTGGAAGCCGAGGAAGTACTCGACCTCGCCGTCGGGACCGTGGATCGGCGTCACGTCGAGCGCGTTGTACCACTCGGTGCCGTCGGGCCGTCGGTTCAACAGCTCCACCGAGGCCGACTCGCCGGCGTCTATCGCCCGCCGCAGTTCGGCGACGGCGTCGGGGTCGGTGTTCGGCGACTGGAGGATCCGGGCGTTTCGGCCGATCAGCTCCTCGCGGGACCGCCCGGCGAGTCGCTCGAACTCCTCGTTGACGTAGACGAGCGGGTTGTCGGGGAGCGACGGGTTCGTGATGGAGATCCCCACCGTGGCGGCGTCCATCGCCCGCCGATAGAGCCGGAGCTGGTCCTCGCGGGCCTTCCGCCGCGAGACGTCGTGTGCGACGACCTGCAGATTGCCGTCGAGCTCGTCGTTGTGCTCCTCGAACCAGCTCGATGACGCGAGCTCGGCGTCGACTTCGGTGGCGATCTGCGTCGCCGCGAGCTCGACTGGAACCGAGCGGGCCGCCCCCGCGAACACGGCCTCGACGAACTCCGTCGACTCGCCGACGCCGAGCTCGTCGAACAGCGACGCGATCCGGTCGCGGTCCGGCTCCGTGAGGAACTCGACGAGCGACCGTCCGACGATCGCCGTGTCCGGGCGGCCGAGGAGCTGCTCGGCGGCCTCGTTGAGGTAGGTGACCGCGCCGTCGTCGAGGAGGAACACCGCCGCGGGCGCCTGCTCGACTACCCGCCGATAGCGCTCCCGGCTTCCGGCGAGCGCCGTCGAGAGCCGCCGCGCCGAGAGGGCGTTCTCCAGCCGGCGGCGCAGTACCACCGTCCGGAGCGGCGTGCTCAACACGTCGGTGACGATGCTCGCCACGGAGCGGGGGAGCCCGCCGAGCGTCTCGCTGGCGTCTTCGGGCGTGAGCAGCAGACACGGCACCAGTCCGGGCTCCTCCTGCCGTCGACGGCGGAGTGCGGCTTCGGCGTCCCGCAGCGTTGCGACATCGACGATACAGCAGTCGAACGGCTCGTCGTCGAGGGTCCCGGGCGTCACGACCGTGGGCCGGTAGCCGTTCTCGGCGAGCCACTCGACAAGCAGCTCCCGGTCGCGACCGGGCCGCAGACAGCAGCCGATGCGCGCGCCGGCGCCCTCGGTGCCGGTCGGCGCTCCGGGCCGTCGGTCGAACCCGTTCGCCGAGGGGGGTCCGGAGTCGTCGGTCATCGGCTACTCGGTGTCGTCACGCAGCTCCGGCGTCCCCGTGAGGATGCCACGGAGGTTCCGGAGGGGTTCGCCGAGCACGATGCCGTCCTCGGTGATGGAGAACTCCCGGAGCATGCGCTCGAAGTCGCTGGCGCGCTTTTTGAGCACGCCGGTCGCCTCCCGGAGCTCGCCGTTCATCTCCAGGTAGCGGAGGAAGAGGATGTTGTCGGCGAGGTAGCTGATCCGGTCGCTCGTCGGCTCGAAGTCGCCGGTAACCGTTCCCACGTCGTCGACGAGGATGGCCGTGACGCCCATGTTCCGGAGGTAGCGGCAGAGCGCGTGGAGCTCGCGGAGCAGATCGTCCTCGGCGCCGCGGATCGACATCCGGTAGCCGGAGATGCCGTCGATCATCACGGTGCGGGCGTCGCGCTCCTCGACCTCCTCGCGCACCATCGCGGCGAACTCGTCGGCGGAGATGTCGAGCGGCTCCACCTCCGCGACCGATAGCGTGCCGCGGTCGCGCATCTCGTTCACCGGCAGGCCGATCGACTCGGAGCGGTGGGTGAACGTCGCGAGATCCTCCTCGAAGGAGTAGACGACGGAGCGCTCGCCGCGCTCGGCGGTCTCCTGCACGAAGTGGGTGCCCGTCGTCGTCTTCCCGACGCCGCTCGGTCCGGAGATGACGGTGATGCTCCCGCGCTCGATGCCGCCGTGGAGCAGGTCGTCGAGCGCCGGGACGCCCGAGGAGACCGTCTCCTCGGAGAGCGTCCGCTGGTGGGAGGTGGGCACGAGCTTCGGGAACACCGAGAGCCCGCCGTCGTCGATGCGGACGGTGTGGGAGCCGGACTGGAACCCGGATCCGCGATACTTGTTCACCGTCAGCGTCCGGCCCTTCTGCTCGTGGTTGAGCGCGAAGCTGCCGTCACAGAGGAACTCCAGGTCGTCGACGACACCCTCGTAGCTTGGCTGCGTGGTGAACAGCGTCGTCACCCCTTGGTCGGTGAGGTACCGCATGAAGGAGGCCGCCTCCCGGCGGAACTGCGCGTCGTCACGGAGGACGTTCCGGAGCTGGGTCATCGGGTCCACGAACGCGCGGTCGGGCTCGACGCGGTCGACGGCGTCGACGATCCGGTGGCTCACGTCGCCGGCCTCCACCTCGTCGGCCTCGAAGATGCCGTAGCCGCGGTCCTCGGTGAACGTCTCGGCGTTCGTCGTGAGGTCGAGGAAGGTGACGTTAGAGAGGTCGAAGCCGAGCGAGCGGGCGTTCTCGCGGACCCGCTCGGTCGGCTCCTCGAAGTTGACGAACAGCGTCGACTCGCCGGCGGCCACGCCCGCGGTGAGAAAGTGACAGCCGACGATCGTCTTGCCGGTCCCGGGACCGCCCCGGAGCATGTACGAGCGCTCCGGCACCAGCCCGCCGCGGAGCACGTCGTCGAATCCCTCGATGCCGGTGCTCGCACGTTCGTCTGAACTCATCGTCTGAGAGTCACCAACCAAGACGGATAAGTATGTACCTTGGATATCCAACGTGCTTCCGACTTTTCGCGGCGGTTGCGGCGGTTACGGCGGTTGCGGCGGTTGCGGCGGTCGCGGCCCCGATCACTCCGGATACGTCGGGAGCCGCGCGGACTGCGCGCTCCCGTCGACGAACGGGAGGTCGATGCGAGTCGCCGCGACCTCGTCGCCGTCAATCCGGACGGTCGCGGCGTCGCCTGCCTCGGGCAGGTCCCCGTGGCCGACAAGCGCGAACGCGATCGGGTCGCCGGTCGCGGGGCCGACCGCCGCACGGGTCACCTCGCCGACCGCGGCGTCGCCGTCGAACACGGCCGCGGTGGGGGAGGGGAGCGCGTCCGCGACCGCCTCGGGATTCTCGTCGCCGTCGAGGTCGGCGACGGCGTCCGCGAGCCCGTCGAGTTCGAGGCCCACGAGCCGGCGGCTGGGCCGACCCTGATTCTCGACGCGGGAGACGACCTCCTGGCCCACGTAACAGCCCTTCTCGAAGTCGAGCGCGTTGCGGATGCCGAGCACGTTCGGCACCGTGCCCTCCAGTTCGTGCTCGAAGAGGGGCGTGCCCGCCTCCAGCGAGAGCGCCTCCCACGTCCGGTAGCCGAACGGCGCGGCGTTGAGCCCGCGGTTGATCAGCGTGTCGAACAGCTCGGGGGCGTCCTCGGCTGCACAGACGATCTCGTACCCCTCCTCGCCCAGCGGTGCGTCCGACGCGATGACGGTGACGCCGGCGTCGACCATCGACCCGCGGACGAACGAGAGCGGCTTCTCGGGGGCGCCCGCGCCGTTGAGCACGGAGGCGACCTTCTCGGTCGACTTCGGGCCGTGGACGCCGAAGACGCCGAACTCGTCGCTGGCGTCGCGCAGCTCCACGTCCTGGATGAACACCTTGCCAGACCAGTCGTCGAGCACCGCCTCGGTGCGCTCGGGCGGGAGGAAGACCAGCAGGCGCTCGCCGGCGTTGTACACGTACATGTCCGTCTCGATGCCGCCCTGCGGGTCGAGCAGGAGGGCGTACACGCCCTGGCCGTTCTCCTCGGGCACGCGGTTCGTCACCGCGTTGTCGACGAACTCGACGCGATCGTCGCCCGTGACGGCGAGGATCCCGTACCCCATCTCGATCGTGCCGACGACCTTGCGGACGGCCTGTCCGACACGCTCCGGCTTGCCGTAGTGGTCGACGACCTCGCGCCCGCCGCGGTCGCGGAACGTCGCGCCGTGGCCGGCGTGGGCGTCGGAGACCAGACTCATGTGTGAAGGGAGTCGCGGCGGGACCAAAAGGCCGCTGGAACCGGCGGGGCGGCTGGGTGGTGGTGTGGCGGGGCGGTTGGGCGGGGGTGCGGTGGGGTGGTAGGGCGGTGGGGTGGCTGGGCGGTGGTGTGGCGGGGTGGTAGGGCGGTGGAGTGGCGGGGTGGCTGGGCGGCTGCGGTCGCCGGCGCGGCACCGGCACAGTCGCCGGCGTGGCACCCCCGCAGAGACGCTGCTACTTGGTGCTTAAAAGCGGGTGTCGAGGTCGAGCGCCCTACTCGAACCGGACGCCGAGGTCGTGCATCCCCTCGTTGTTCATCGCGACGTTCACCAGAAGCGGCGTGAGCGCCTCGATCTCGGGAGCGTTGGCGATCCCGCCGGCGTCGAGCGGGCGGAGCCCCTCGATCCCGTCGGCGATCAGCTCGACGATCTCCTTTGCGTCCTCGTCGTCCGCGACGAGCAGCGTGTCGACGCCGAGCTCGGCGTCGAGGTTCGCGAGCCGGTCGGCCGACAGGTTGTGGAACGCGCCGACCACCGCGACGCCCTCGGGCGCGGCAGCCGCCGCGATCCGGGTGACGGATCCCGCGCCGGGCTTGTGGTAGTGGAAGCCGTCCTCGTCGCGTTTCATCCCCGTCGCCGGCGAGACAAGGATGTCGTCCTCGTCGAGTTTGTCCGCGATCGCCTCCACCGTGTCGCCCACGTGATACGGCGGCACGGCGAGCACGACGACGTCCGCGCGGTCCGCGGCCATCTCGTTTTCGAACCCCTTGATCGTCGTCTCGACGCCGCGGCTGTCGAGCTCCGTCTCATACTCCCCGGCCTTCGTGCGGGCCTTTTCAGGGTCGCGGGAGCCGATCAGGATCTCGTGAGGCGTGTCGTACGCCAGCCGCAGCGCGAGCCCCTCGCCGATGTCGCCGGTTCCGCCGAGTAGCGCGATTCGCATACCGTCTACTGCGGCCGGACCACCCATAGGGCTTGCGCGACCGGCCGACTTCGCCACTGTACGTGGTTGTTGTCTTTGGGGTTGGTTGTGGTGAGTCGGTGGTCGCCGGCGTCGTGCGCTTATAAGCGGTTGGTGAGATTGGATGGGTGGTTGACGGCACCTTTTAAGCGGGTTGTGCGGGTCGTTCGACGGCGACTACCTGCAAAGCCCCAGTTGGCTCCTTATAAGCGGTTGCTGGAGTGAGCACGACGACCGACACCTCCAAAGCCCCAGCCGGCTCCGGTCGAGGGGCTCGCTGCGCTCCTCGCTCTCGGCACCGCCCGCTGCGGTGCTTGCGTCGCCCGTCTTCCCGGAGCCGGCTGCCCCTTTGAGTCCCACCCAGCACCGCACAGCACCGCACCTCACGCCTCCCCAGCCTCGGCAGACGGCCGCCGGCGGGAAACCGCTCCGCCGGCGCCCGCTGCCTCCCTCGCGCTCCGCTCGCGCCCTTAAGAGGGCGCTCGCGGGCGCGCCGTGTGGCTTGTGGGGGTGAGAGTGCTTCCCGATTCGTCGCCGCGCGCTCTCGCTTTATAAGCGCTACTGCGCGGCTGCGGGGACGGTATCGGCGGGCGGCGGCGAGCGGATCACCTTCACGAGGAGCACGGCGGCGACACAGCAGCCGGCGGCGAGCAGGAGCCACGAGGAGCGGTAGCCGAGGGTGTCGGCGAGGTAGCCGAACGCGGGCGGGGCAAACAGTGCGCCGCTCGTCAGTGCGAGCTGGCCGCCGGCGGTCGCGCTGCCCATCTCGTCGGCGCCGACCAGCGTCGCCATACAGGAGTAGTAGACGCCCGTGAAGCCGAGCACGAAGAAGCCGAGCGCGGCGAACGCGACCGTGGAGCCGACCACGGTGGTGGTGTTGGCGACGACGACCAGCAGCGCGATGCTCCCGACCGTCTGCACGAGCAGGAGCGCGCCGATGGTGCGCCGGGGCTCGCCCGGAATCGCGTCCGCGAGCCACCCGCCGAGCACCCGGCCGCCGGAGCCGAACAGCTGGACGACCGCGAGCACGACGCCGGCGTACTCGACGCTGGCGCCGATCTCCTCCTCGACGAACAGCACGGTGTAGCCGGTCGTCGTGAACAGCGCCGCGCCGAGGAAGAAGCCGGCCGATACGAGGGCCACGTACGGGACGTTGTCGAGCAGCCCGCGGAAGTCGGGCAGCGAGCCGGCGCTCCCTCCCTTGCTCCCGGTGTACAGCACGTAAAAGGCGACGGCGACGACGACGCCGAGCCCGCCGGCGAGCAGAAAGCCCGCCTGCCAGAAGAGGACGCCGGCGATCCACGTCACCAGCAGGGCGCTGATGCCGCTGCCGCCGGTGACGCCGACCTGCTTGATCCCCATCGCGAAGTTCTGTTTGCCGGCGGCGATGTTGTCGTAGATCGCCTTGTTCGTCCCCGGCATCGCCACGCCGTAGACGGAGCCGAGCAGGAAGACGGACGCGAGGAGGACGGCGTAGGAGGGCGCGCCGGCGACGAGCACGACCCCCGCCGAGAGCCCGACGAGCCCGAGCGAGAGCATGCGGCGCTCGCCGAACCGGTCGGTGATCGCGCCGAGCGGAAGCAGAAACACCGCGTACCCCAACGTGAGGGTGGTGACGACGATGCCGACCTCGAACCGCGTCAGCCCGAACGCGTCCCTGAAGAAGGGGGTGGCGGCGAACACCGTGTAGTAGCAGATGCTGGCGGAAACCTGCCACAGCGTCACGAGCGAGACCGTCCGCCAGTACTGCGTGTCCATCGAACGCTCGCCGTTTCCCGCGGGGGACGGCTTACGTTACCGGTCCCGGCAAACGCCGGCACGAAGTGGGCGCCCGCCGTCGATCGTCCGCCGCTCGTCCGGCGTACTCTGCCGGATCCCTCCCGGTTTTTACTGTTCGTCCGCGACTTCGTACCATGATCGGGTTCTCGGAGACCGCGGTCGACCACACCCCGGAAGCGGAGGCCGTCCGGGAGGAGATCGCCGACATCTGTGCGGAGTTCGACCGCGACTACTGGCGCGAGAAGGACCGCGAGGGGGAGTACCCCCACGACTTCGTCGACCGCCTCGCGCGCGACGGCTGGCTCGGGATCCTCATCCCCGAGGAGTACGGCGGCAAGGGGCTCGGCACCCAGGAGGCGGTGGCGATGATGGAGACGATCGCCGCCAGCGGCGCCGGCTTCTCGGGCGCCCAGACGGTCCACGCCGCCGTCTACAACTCCTCACCGCTGGTGAACTACGGCAGCGAGGCGATGAAGGAGGACCTCCTTCCGCGGGTCGCCGCCGGCGACGCCTGGATCCAGTGTTTCTCGCTCACCGAGGAGAAGGCGGGCTCGGAGTCGACGGCGATCGAGACCACCGCCGAGAAACGCGAGGCGCACCGCGCCTCGGAGCGGAGCGGCATCGCCGCGGAGCAGGACGGCGACGAGTGGGTGATCAACGGCGAGAAGATCTGGACCTCCCGGATCGACGTCTCCGATTACGCGGTCGTCGCCGCCCGAACGACGCCCTACGAGGAGGTCGAGAAGAAGACGCAGGGCGTCTCGCTGTTCCTGGTCGAGTTGGAGCCCGCCATCGACGCCGGCGAGATCCAGCTCTCGGCGATCGACAAGACGGTTAGCGGCGTCGTCAACTCCTTCGAGGTCGAGTACGACGACCTCCGGATCCCGGAGGAAAACCTGATCGGCGAGCTCGACCGCGGCTTCTACCACGTCCTCGACGGGCTCAACGAGGAGCGGCTCGTCATCGCCGCCGAGTGCGCCGGTCTCGGCGAGGCCGCCATCGAGCGCGGCGCCGCCTACGCGGCCGACCGCGAGGTGTTCGGCAATCCGATCGGGAAGAATCAGGCCGTCCAGCATCCGCTTGCGGCCGCCTACGCCCGCGTTCAGGCCGCCCGACAGCTCGTCTACACCGCGGCGGCCCAAACCGGCCCCGACGCCGATCCCAAGACGGTGGGCGCGTGGGCGAACATGGCGAAGTACCTCGCCAGCGAGGCGGCGTTCGAGGCGGCCGACGCCGCCGTCCAGACCCACGGCGGGCGCGGGGTTGCCCGCGAGTACGATGTGGAGCGCTACTTCCGCGAGGCGCGGCTCACGCGGCTGGTGCCGATCACCCAGCAGCTCGCGTTGAACTACGTCGGCGAAAACGTCCTCGACCTCCCGCGGTCGTTCTGACCGGCGCGCGCCGGCGTCTGCCGCGCGTCCCGGTGCTTGCGGCGCTCAGTCCGCGTCGATCCGACAGCCGCCGCCCGCGTAGTCGATCCCCTCCAGCGACTCGATGGCGTCCTCGCCACATGCCGGACAGTCCGGCTTGCGGGCGTACGAGACGGTGTCGAACGACAGCTCCATCGCGTCGTAAAACAGCAGCCGACCGCCGAGTGGCTCGCCGGCGTCGAGCAGGAGTTTCACCGCCTCGGTCGCCTGGATGCAGCCGAGCGTGCCGGGGAGCACGCCGAGCACGCCGGTCGCTGCACAGTCGGGGACGGTGCCGGGTTCGGGCGGCTCTGGGAACAGACAGCGGTAGCAGGGGCCGTCGGGCAGCAGCGTCGTCGCCTGCCCCTCGAACTTGTAGATGGCGCCGTGGACGACGGGGGTTGCCTCGATCCGGGCGGCGTCGTTGACGACGTAGCGCGTCTCGAAGTTGTCCGCGCAGTCAACGACGATGTCGTATCGGCCGATCAGCTCCCGGGCGTTCGACACGTCGAGGCGCGTTTCGTGGGCCTCCACGTCCACGTCGGGATTGAGGTTCTCGACGTAGCGTTCGGCCGACTCGACTTTGGGCTCGCCCACGTCGGCGTCGCCGTGGACGATCTGTCGCTGGAGGTTCGAGCGCTCGACCACGTCGTCGTCGACGATCCCGATCGTCCCGACGCCGGCGGCCGCGAGGTACTGGATGACGGGCGAGCCGAGCCCGCCGGCGCCGAGCACGAGTGCGCTTCCGTCGAGCAGGCGCTTTTGGCCCTCGGGACCGACCTCCTCGAGGATGATGTGTCTGGAGTACCGGTCGAGTTGGGTCGCGTCGAGCGAGAGTGTCATACTCCCGCTTGCCGGTCGGCGAGTATAACGTCTTGCCTGCGTTCCAGCCTCACCGCACGCTCACCGCTTGACGAGCGTCCCGTCGCAGGCCGGACAGCGGTCGTGGGAGGTGCCGGCGAGCTCCATCGTGCGCTCCTTGAAGCAGTCAGAACAGAGGAGCGTCCCGCAGTCGGGGCACTCGTAGCCGTCGAGGCTCCCGAGCCCGAGCTTTGCGAGGAGGCCGGTCCCCCGCGCCGCCATCTCGTCGCCACATCTGGTACACCGCGGCATGGACTTGTGTACCAAGGGCATCACTCGATTTGAGTGTGGTGGTACACAACGGTCGATCTCGCGGGTGCGCCCGACCCGAACACTAACGGGTTCCGGGGCCGAACTGGATCGCGTGCCCTACGCGAACAACGGCGACGTACGACTCCGATACGAGGTGGACGGCGAGTCGGCGGCCGCCGACGAGGCGGTCGTCTTCTGTGGCGATGCCGGGTTCGGCGCGTGGCAGTTCGGCTGGCAACACGGCGCGCTCGCCGGTCCCCATCGGGTGATAACGCCGGAGACTCGCGGGATCGGCGATTCGGACGCCCCGCCCGGCCCGTACTCAGTCGAGGAGCTGGCAAGCGACCTTGAGGCAGTGTTGCGCGACGCCGGGGTCCGGACTGCCCACCTCGTCGGCTACGGGCTCGGCGGCATGGTGGCGCTCGCCCATTCCGACCGGTCGACGCGCGCCGAGAGTCTGGTGCTTCTCGGGACGGCGGCCTCGGGCGACGCCTACAACGTCGAGGGCGTGTGGGCGGATCCGAACGACCCCGCGGCGATGAAGGCTACACTCTCCGCGCTGTTGTCAGCCGACTTCCGCGAGCGTCGCCCCGAGGAGCTCGACCGGATCGCCGACTGGCGGATCGCGGAGGACGCCGGCTCGGAGGTCTTCGCGGCACATCGTGCCGCCGTCGAGGGGTTCGACTACGCCGGCCGGCTCTACGAGCTGACGACGCCCGCGCTGGTGATCCACGGCGGCGAGGACGCGGTGTGTCCCCCGAGCGCCGGCGAGACGTTGGCTGAGGGGCTCCCGCGCGGCGAGTTCGAGGAGCTTCCCGACGCGGGCCACCTGGTTGGGGTGGAGGCGTCCGCTGCGGTCAACGACCTGCTCGTCGGGTGGCTCGCCGAGCACGCGAGCGACCCGTTCGCCTGAGTGGACGCGCCGCTTTCTCCGCAGGCCGCCCCCGATTTCTCCGCAGGCCGCCTCCGCGACGCCGGCAGTGAGCGACACCGTCACAACGGTTTAAGGGCTTGCTCGCGTAGCTCGGGGTATGACGCGGCTTCGCTTCGCCCTGCTCAACGCAGCGCACGACGGCGCGAACACCCGACGGAACTTCCGGCGGGAGCTCGACGCCGACCTCGCCGAGTTCGACGCAACCGAGGGACACCTTCCGGACCACACCGACTTCGACGGCGTCGTTATCACCGGATCGCGCTCGTCCGTCTACTGGGACGAGGCGTGGATCCCCCCGCTCGTCGACTACGTCGCTGAGGCGGCCGACGCCGGCCTCCCGGTGCTCGGCGTCTGTTACGGCCATCAGGTGCTCGCGGAGGCGCTCGGCGGGCGCGTCTCCGGCATGGACGACTTCGAGATCGGCTACAATACGGTCACTCACCACGGCGATGAGCTGTTCACGGACGTGGACTCGGAGTTCACCGTCTTCACCACCCACGGCGACGCGGTCGTCGACCTCCCGCCGGGCGCGGAGCTGCTGGCCGAGAACGAGCACGGCGTCCACGCGTTCCGCGACGGCCACTGCTGGGGCGTCCAGTTCCACCCGGAGTACGACCTCGACACCGCCCGCGAGGTGACCGACGGAAAACGCGAGCGGCTCGGCGACGCCCGCGTCGACGACGTGCTCGCGGACATCTCCCCCGAGCAGTTCGAGGCCGCCTGCGAGGCGAAGGCGATCTTCGACAACTTCGCGGCGTACGCCCGCGACCTGCAGGCGGAGCGCGCCGGCACCGACGCCGGCTCGGCGGCCGCAGACGACTGAGGACGCGGGCGCTGCCGCAACTACCGACGGGTCGCGGGGGCAACGACGGACCAGCCCGTGCTGGCGGGACGCTTCTAATGCACACATCTGTACAGTAATGTACTCATCCGACAGTTACTAATCGGCGCAGCCCGGAGTCGGGGGCATGACACACGAGCACGGCCGGACGCTCGACCGGCGGTCGGTCCTCCGGGCGGGCGGCGCGGGGCTGGCGGCGACGGGCCTCGCCGGCTGTCTGGGCGGCGGTGACGACGACACGCTGACGATCGGCGCGCTCCAGCCGCTTTCGGGCGGCTTCGCGGCGTGGGGCCAGGCGCACGAGGCTGGTCTGGAGTTCGCGGTCGAGGAGCTCAACGACAACGGCGGCGTGCTCGGCCGGGACGTCGAAGTCGAGACGACGGACACCGGCAGCGACGCCGGCGAGGCCGACACCGTGTTCCGCCAGTTCGTCGAGCGCGACGGCGCGCTCGCGATCACGGGTCCCGTCTCCAGCGACGTGGGGCTGCGCACGCGTCGCACGGCCGAGGAGCTGGAGGTGCCGCTGGTGCTCCACATGGCGGGATCCCACACCATCCTCCCGAAGGACACCCGGTACACGTTCCGGATGGGGTCCCAGCCAGCAGTGACGGACGTGTTGCCCCAGATCGAGCTGATCGAGGAGCGCGGCTACGACACGGTCGGCGCCATCATCGGCGACTACGAGTGGGGGAACACGCTGGAGGCGAGCCTCGAAGCGCTGATCCCGGACGGCGTCGAGCTGGAGACGGCGACCGCCCCCGTCAACGAGGACGACTTCACGCCGTTCCTCCGTGACCTTCCCGACGATCTCGACATGCTGGTCGCCACCGGCCACCCGCCGGGCTCCATCGCGATCGACAATCAGGCGAGAGACGTCGGGCTCGACCCGGAGATCACCACTGGTGCCGGGCTCCCGCCGGGAGTCCTCGAAAGCGGGCTCGATGACGCCACCGACGGCTTCCTCCACCTTCACTCGTCGGACCCGTACGGCGAGGCGTTCCGCGAGGTCGCCGAGCGCTTCGCGGACGCCGAGGGTGACCGGTTCGACACCCACGAGGCGTACGGCTACGTCACGGGGATGCTGATCGCCGAGGCGGCCGAGACCGCCGGCGAGGCCGATCCCGTTGCCGTCGCGGACGCGATCCGCGACGTGGAGTTCGACACGCTGTTTCCCGACCCGATCCGCTACACCGAGTGGGGGGAGATCGACGGCTTCCGACACACGCTTAGCGCCTTCGAGGCCGACGCTCCCGACTACTATCCCGACGGTGACTGGCGGCTCGTCGAGGAGTATCGCTCCTCGCCGCTCGACGGCTTCGACCCCGACGAGTACGACTTCGTCCAGCAGTAGCGTCCGACTGCGGCATCGGGTCATCGACTGCGCCGGGCCGGCGACGGCGCGGTCGCCCGTGATTACGACGACGCCGGCGAGACCGTCGCCCGCAGTCGCCACGACGCCGGCGTCGAAACCCGTATTCCCGCCGACCCCCTACCTCCGACCATATGCGCCGGGTCACCCGGAACCTGTTGATCGCCATCGCGTTGGTCGTCGTCGCCCTGCTCGCGCTGGGCGCGCTCCCGCAGTACCTCGGGAGCGGCGACCCCTACTACCTCACCGCCGAGTCCGTCGAGCACGACGGCGCCGCCGTCGACGTGAGCGAGGTCTCCGAGCGCCGTTTCCCGTTCCTCACCGATGCGCTCGCGGCCGACGACGGTCGATCCGACCCCTACCTGATGGGGCCGTACGGCATCAAAGAGTGGTTCACTCACACGCCGTTCGACGAGCTCGACGAGCTCACACAGCGGGTGCCGGAAGCGACCGACGGCGACGGAGTGTACGTCGAAACCGAAGGGGAAACGTATTACGTCGAGGTCGTGCAACCGGAGGCATGACTGACGACGACGCCGACGGTGACGCTGCTAATTCCGACGCCCCCGCAGCCGACCTCCGCGACCTCCCCGCCTTTTCGGACGGCCGCAACCACTCACTGCCGGGCGAGCCGGAGTGGCCGGTCCACGAGGTCGTCGTCGAGTACGACGAGGGGTGGTTCGTCGGCGGCTACGACCGCGTCGAGCAGCCAGACGGGAGCCTGAAGAACTACTACTGGGCGGAGCTGTCGCCCGCGACCGTCGTGGTGGCGGTCGCCGACGGAAACGTGCTGTTCGTCGAGCAGTACCGGCCGACCGTCCGCAACACCCAACTGGAGCTCCCCGCGGGGATCGTCGAACGCGGCGAGTCGTACACCGAGGCCGGCGCGCGAGAACTCGCCGAGGAGGCCGGCTTCGCGCCCGACTCGACCAGCCTGCTCCAGGAAGTGTGGTGCTCGACCGGCGTGTTGCGCCACAAGCGCGGCTACGTGTTCGCGGAGGGGCTGGAGCCGGTCGACGTGGACGCTGACTCCAACGAGTTTCTCACCCCGCGGGCGGTCCCGATCGAGGAGGCGCTCGCCGTCGCGCGCGATCCGCCGACTAACGACGCCACGCTGCAGGGGCTGCAGCTCGCCGAACGGGAGGGGCTGCTGTAGGCCCGTCGGCGCCGTCGGGTCACCGACCGAGGCCGGCGCGATTACGGGAGGCCGGCGGTATTTTACGGCCTCCACGCGAGGGCTCCGATCGATGGGTGGATTCTACCGGCGGTACGCGGCCGTCCTCCTCGCGCTCGTCCCGTTCGTCGTCGCCGCCCTCCGCGACCGACGACGGTTCGTCGTCCTCGGCAATCCTCGCGAGCCCTCGCGGCGGGAACACGAGCGCCGGGCGGAGAAGCTGGCGTCGACCCTGCTGGACCTCGGCCCCGCGTTCATCAAGGCGGGACAGGTGCTCTCCACTCGCCCGGACCTGGTTCCGCCGGTGTACGCCGAGACCCTCCGAACGCTCCAGGACGAGGTGCCGGAGGACGTCGGTGGCGACCCCGAAACCGTCCTCCGCGACGCGTATGGCGACGGGGACGGCATCGATCTCGACTCCCTCGACCCGGTCGCCGGCGGGTCGCTCGCGTTCGTGTACACCGCCGACAGGACGGCCGACGGAACGCGGGTCGCGCTGAAGGTCCGGCGGCCCGACATCGCCCGCCTCGTCGAGCGCGACCTGCGAGTCATCCGGCGGCTGATCCCCCTCGCGCTGGCGTTCGCGCCGCCGCAACACCGCTACTCGCTGCGGAACCTCGCCGACGACTTCGAGGAGATCATCGTCGAGGAGCTCGACTTCGAACGGGAGGCCCGGATGATGCGCGCCATCGGCGACAACTTCGCCGACGACGACCGCGTCCACATTCCGTGGGTCGACGAGGAGCTCTCGACGGAGCGCGTGGTGGTCATGGAGTACGTCGAGGGCGCGAAGGTTACCGACCACGAGGCGGTCCGCGAGCGCGGCGTCGACCCCGAGGAGCTGGCCGACCTCATCGCCGAGACGTACCTCCGGATGGGGCTCGACCACGGCGTCTTCCACGCGGACCCGCACCCGGGCAACCTCTCCGTGACCGACGAGGGAAAACTCGCCATCTACGACTACGGGATGTGCGAGGAGCTGACGCCGGCCACCCAGTCCCGGATCGTCGACCTTTATCGGGCGATGGCGACCCGGGACGTCGACGGCCTCGTCGACGCGCTGATCGCCCTGGACGTCCTCGACCGCGACGTGAACCGGCGGGCGGTCGCCGACACGCTGGACATCACCCTCGAAACCCTGCGCGGGCGCGAGGACGTGGGCTGGCACGCCGTGTTCGAGGAGATAACCGGCGACCTCCGCGACTTCCCGTTCCGCATCCCGCCGGACGTGATGCTGCTCATCCGGGTCGGCACCGTCGGCGAGGGCGTCTGCCGCGACCTCGACCCCGAATTCAACTTCCTCGACGCCGCCCGGCGATACCTCGTCGAGGCAGGCCACATGGAGGAGGGCGCGCTGTCGTTCGCGGGGGACGTGAGCGAGGACCTCCGCGCCTCCGTTCCCGCGCTCGCGCGGCTCCCCCGGCAGCTCAGCACCGCGGTCGACCGCCTCGAACGCGGCGAGATCGCCGTCCGCACCGACGGCGTCGACCGGGGAAAGGAGACCGGCTACGCCGTCCTCGCGGCGAGCCTGATCCTCGCCGGCGCGCTCCTGATCGACACCTCGACCGCGGCGGGGGTCGCCGCCATGGGGGCCGGAGCCCTCGCGGGAGTCGCGTACGTCCGGTCCTGAGGCCCGGGACGGTCCCGCCGTCGCGAGTCGCTGACGCGTCAGCCGGCGCGAACCTGACGCTCGTCCACTTTTTGCCCGCGGCCATCCCCTATTAGGTGCCTGCGGCCCAACCGGACGCCAATGACGCAGACTTCCGAGGCGTCGGTGTTGCTGTCGGACGACCCGCCGCTCGACCTCCGGCTGTCGGACGAGGAGCTCGACGACGCGCGCGACCGGATCGTGTCCTTCATCCAGAGCGTCGTCGACGACGCCGGCGCGGACGGCGCCGTGCTCGGGCTCTCCGGCGGCATCGACTCCACCCTTACGGCACATCTCGCCGTCGAGGCGCTCGGCGTCGACGGGCTCCACGGGATCACGATGCCCGCCGAGGTGAACGACCCCGAGATCATGAGCGACGCCGAGCGCGTCGCCGAGTCACTGGGGATCGAGTACGACGTGGTGGAGATCCAGCCGATCGCGGAGACGTTCTTCGAGCAGTACCCGGACGCCGCCGAGGACCGCATGGCAAAGGGGAACGTGTTCGTCCGGACCCGCGCCGTGCTCAACTACTTCGTCGCCAACGCCGAGAACCGGATCGTGCTCGGGACGGGGAATCGTGCGGAGGCCGCGACCGGCTACTTCACCAAGTACGGCGACCAGGCGGTCGACTGCAACCCCATCGGCAACCTCTACAAGATGCAGGTGCGCCAGCTCGCCAAACACGTCGGCGTCCCCCACGACCTCGTGATGCAGAAGCCGACGGCGGGGATGTGGACCGGACAGACCGACGAGGAGGAGATGGGCCTCGACTACGACACCCTCGACGCGATCCTCGCGGTCCACGTCGACGGCGGGCTCTCGCGGGCGGCGACCGCCCGGGAGCTCGACGTGCCCGTCGAGGCCGTCGACCGCGTGGTGGAGCTGTACGAGACGAGCAAGCACAAGCGCTCGATGCCGCCGGCGCCCGAGTAGTAGCCCGACCGGCTCGGACGGGCGTGTCGCGACCTGCCGACCTCAGAACGCGCGTAGGTCGTCGAGCACAGCGGCCGCGGAGCCGTCGTCGATCGCCTCGCGGGCGAGTTCGAGGCCGCCCTCGATGGAGTCCGCGTCGTCACGGGCGTAGATCCGGAGCGCGGCGTTGACGGCGATCGCGTCCGCGAAGGCACCGTCGCGCTCGCCGGCGAGCACCTCCTCCGTGATCCGCGCGGACTCGCCGGCGACATCGTCGACGTGGAGATCCTCGCTTTCCATCTCCATGCCGAGGTCCGCGGTCTCGATCTCGAAGTCGTCGAACGTGGCGCCGTCGGAGCCCGCCCCCTCGCCGCTCGCGTCCCACTCCGCGACCTTCGTGTAGCCGGGGCGCACGTCGTCGTACCCCTCCATCCCCTGGAACATCAGGACGCGGTCGAGGTCGTGGAACTCGCTTTCGACGAACGTGTCGACCACCTTCTTCGCGAACGCGAGGTGGTAGAAGGAGCCGAGGTGCGTGGAGGCACCGGCGGGGTTCGCCAGCGTCTCGATCGTGTTGACGAACGTGCGGACGCCCATCTCGTCGCGGCGCCCGTACAGCTCGTCGATCGCGGGGTTGAACGCCGGCTGGTAGTAGAAGCCGAAGCCGGTGTCGTCGACCATGTCGGCGGACTCGGCGGGCGACAGCTCCGTGCGGACGCCGAGCTCGTCGAGAACGTGCTTGTAGGCGTCCTGCTTCTGCGTCGGGACGCGGTCGCCGGAGTGGACAACCACGGGCGTGCTCGCGGCGGCCGCCACCGCACCCGCCGCGACGCCGAGGATCGCCGACCGGCCCTTCCCGTCGTAGTTGGCGCCGCAGTCGACGGGGTCACAGTCGGGCTCGGCGTACTCGACGCGTTCGCACATCACGTCGACGTACGCGCCCAACTCAACGGGCGTGTTGCGCTTCCAGCGGTTGGCGAGCCAGAACGCGCCGAGCGTGGTCGGGTCGGGCTCGCCGGCGAGGATGCGCTCGAACGCCTCCGTCGCCTGCGCGCGCGTCAGATCGTCGGCCGACTTGTGGCCGGAGCCACAGACCTCGGTCATCAGCCGTTTAATGGGCCACTCGCCGAACTCGCGGGTCGCCTGGGACATGAGTGAGGTTTCGGATGCTTGGAGCAAAAGCCTCCCGTTCGACTCCCGGCGCGTGAGAACCCCTGATCCTCCCGAAGCGCGCTCGACGACCGAGTACCGGGGAGCATGCCACGGTATGACAAATAAGAAACGCACAAACACCTGAATGTGGTTAAAATAGTGTCCGAACGTCCACTATATAGGCAGACCATGGGTTTAGACACTGTGTAAAATCCGATACTGTTATGTACACGTCCAATCTCTTGGTGAATGTCCAATGACCGCGAACTCCGTGGCGACCGCGCTGACGCTGTATCGTTCCCGCACCCTGACGCTGGAGGAGGCGGCGACCGCGGGCGGCTGCACCGTCGCGGAGCTCCAGCGGAGCGCGCGGACGTTCACGCCGGTGGCGGTCGACACTGCCGTCGCTCCCCCCACGGCCGCAGCCACATCCGCCGGCGGCTCCGAGACGCGCTCCGCGGAATGAGCAGGCCGCCGCCTCCGAAACCCGTATTCTCCCCCATCCCCAAGCTTCGTCAATGAGCCTCGACGCGGACTGGCGATCCGACCTCGACGCCGTCGACGCCTTCCTGATCGACGAGTACCAGAGCGGGTTCCCGGTGGCACCCGCCCCCTTCGAGGCGGTCGCCCGCGAGCTCGGCGAGCGGACTGGCCACGAGCTGTCGGCCGAGGACGTGCTCGACCGCGTGCGCGAGCTCCGCGAGCGCGGGATCTTCCGCCGGTTCGGCGCCGTCCTCAACCCCCCAGTCATCGGGTCCTCGACGCTCGCCGCCGTGCAGGCGCCGGAGGAGCGCTTCGAGGCGGTCGCCGAGACGATCAACGGCTTCCGGCAGGTGAACCACAACTACCGGCGCGACCACGAGTGGAACCAGTGGTTCGTCGTCACCGCGGGCTCCCGCGAGATGCGCGACGCGATCCTCGCGGAGATCGAGGCGGAGACCGGCTGTGAAGTCCTCAACCTCCCGATGCTCACGGACTACTACATCGACCTGGAGTTTCCCGTGGTCAATGACGACCGGTTTGCGCGGGAGTCGGTCGCGGAGACGACCGTCTCCGCCACCCGCATCTCCGAGGAGGCGCGCGGCGACCTCACGCCGCTCGACGCCGCCGTGCTTCTCGCGATTCAGGATGGCTTCCCGCTCTCCGCGACACCCTACGCGGACGTGGCGGCCGCCATCGCCGCGGACACGGAGGGCGAGGCCGCCGGCCTCTCACCGACCGCGGAGGACGTGGTCGCCGCCGTCGACCGCCTGCTCGCGGACGGCTGCATCAAGCGCGTCGGCTGCGTCGTCAACCACGTCGTCACCGGCTTCCACAACAACTGCATGGTCGTCTGGGACGTGCCGGACGACGAGCTCGACGCGCGCGGCGAGGAGGTCGGCAGCCTCCCGTACGTCACCCTCTGTTACCACCGCCCGCGCCGCCTGGAGCAGGACTGGGAGTACAACCTGTTCACGATGATCCACGGCCGCGAGGCCGACGCCGTCGACGCGAAGATCGACGAGCTCGCCGCCGAACACCTCCCGTTCGACCACGAGCGCCTCTACTCGACGGAGACGCTGAAACAGACCGGCGCGCAGTACGAGTCGCTGGTGGCGAGCGACGAGTAGCGCGGTCCCGGTTCTCCGATGGCATTTCAACCCGTGAGCAGCGACTTCAGCGACCGCCGGCGAGTGCCACAGCGGTCGCGGTACTCGCAGGGCTCACACCGGGAGTCGGCCACCCGACTCGGCGGCCCGTCGATGCTCCGCACCGTCCGAACCGCCTTGCGGTAGGCCGCCTTCTTGCGGGTCGTGAGCCGCACCTCCCGCACCGTGCCGACGGTCGGATACTCGACGAGCGCGCGGAGGACCTCCCGCTCGTGCTCCCACGCGAGCGCCTTCGCTGCGGCGACGGCGCGCACCGACTGCGGCTCCCAAACACCGTCTTTCGGCGGCTCTCCGGGTGAGACGACGACGGGGATGGGTGGAGGCGGCTGTTCGGGTTCGGATTCCGCGGGTGGTTCCGCGCCGGTCTCCGCGTCGCTAGCCGGCGACAGCACCTTGTGGACGACGCCGTGACAGTCCCGACCCGCGACGAAGGCGTCCTTGCGGGCGGGGTCGGCCAGCCGGTCGAAGTCGTCGCGTTCGCTGAGGCGGGCGAGATTCCGGCGGTAGGCGGCCGGCGACCGCTCGATGGGGAGCCGGCGGAGTTCGCGGTCGGGCGCGTCGACGAGCTCGGGGTACCGGAAGGCGAGCGCCCGGCGCTTCCGAACCGACTCGGGGAGGTCGCGGTCGTCCTCGCGGCGGGCGTAGTAGCACTGACGGGGGCAGTAGGCGGCGCGTGCGAGGTCGCTGAAGGGGATCACGGACGGGGCGAAGTGGCCCCGTTATCCGATTTAAAACTACGGACGGGCGCCCGGCTATAGCGACACGTCGGTCTCGATGTCTTCGGTGGCCTCGCGGAGGCCGTCTTCGCGGGCGTCGCCCGCGTAGGAGTCGGTGATCGCGGCGTCGGTGAGGAGCTCACGGAACTCGTCGCGGAACCGGCCGTTGGCGCGCGCCGAGGCGAGCTCTGCGGCGGCGACCGCAGCGAGTCGTTCCACGGTTTCCGGGTCGGCGTCGAACTCCGTGGCGAGCGTCTCGGTCGTCTCCTCGTCGAGCTCGCCGTCCGTTTCGGCGATGCGGCGCTTCAGTGCGGTGTAGTCGACGGGGCCCTCGCGGTCGCTCTCGCGCACGAGGTGGCAGTCGAGGCGTGCACGACGGACCGTCGTCTCCTCGGCGCCCAGCGCGTCGGCGATCGTCGCGTCGTCCTCCTCGGCGTAGAAGCCGCGGACGACGCGCTTGTAGGCGGCATCGTCGAGATCGGTGTCGGCACCGTTGCGCTCGCGGAGGGCGGCGAGGAGCTCCCCGAGACGCTCGTCGACCGACGACTCGTCGCGGTCGGTCAGCGACCCCGGCGACTCCTCCTGTTTGGAGGTCGCCGTCTCGGCGCCCGTGGCGTCGATGAACAGATCGCGGAGGTTCTCGGTTTGCTCGTCCATGGAATCGTGTCGACGGGCGCCGGACACAAAAGCCTACTGTCGGCGTACAACCGACTCAGGCGCTCGAACGGCCGATCGTCGGCTTCGGATCCGCAGCTGTCGCCGTGCGCCAACGCGCTCGTGAACCAGTGTCTTTAGGAGGGTTTACGAGAGAGGGCGGGGCATGGCAACCAGCACGGAGTCCGTCGACCTCGTCGGTGACGAGGCGGCGACCAACCTCGCCCGCGCGGCGCTGTTCGCCGCGCTCGTCGGCGCGTTCGCGTACGTCTCGTTCCCATTCCCGGTGTCGCCCGCACCGGTGACGCTGCAGGTGCTCGGCGTCTTCCTCGCCGGGGTCTTCCTCGGCCCCGTTTGGGGCGGCGCCGCGCTCGTCCTCTACCTCATGGCCGGTGCGCTCGGCGCGCCGGTGTTCTCCGCCGGTACCGGCGGCATCGGCGTCCTTCTCGGCAGTGAGACGCTCGGCTACCTCTGGTCGTACCCGGTCGCCGCCGCGCTCGTCGGCGTACTCGTTCACGGCGGGACGACGCTTCGCGATCCGAAGACGATCGGCGTGCCGCGGCTGGTCGGAGCGATGGCCGCCGGGACGGTCGTCATCTACGCGTTCGGTATCGTCGGGATGATGCTCGTGCTGTCGCTCGGTCCGATCGAGGCGTTCCTCGTCGGTGCCGTCGCCTTCCTCCCCGCGGAGGCCGCGAAGGTCGCCACCGCGGTCGGCATCGTGCGCTCGGACGCCGTCAGTGCGGCCTGAGGGGGAGAGGTAATCGTGATCCGAATCGAGGGCGTCACCTGCCGCTACGGTCGCGGTGGTGACGCGACCGTCGCCGTCGATGACGCCGACCTGACGATTGCGGACGGCGAGTTCCTCATCGTCGCTGGCGCCAACGGCTCCGGCAAGACGACGCTCGTCCGCACCTTCAACGGGCTGACGACCCCCGACGAGGGTCAGGTCGCCGTCAACGGGACGCCGGTCGAGGAGAACCTCGTGGCGGCGCGGTCAGCCGTCGGCATGGTGTTTCAGGACCCTCGTGATCAGCTGGTGGCGGCGACCGTCGGCGCCGACGTGGCGTTCGGCCCGGAGAATCTCGGGCTGTCCCGCAAAGAAATCGACCGCCGGGTCGCGGACGCGCTTTCGGCGGTGAACCTGACGGGTCGCGAGGACGATCGCGTGGAGACCCTGTCGGGCGGTGAGCGCGAACGCGTGGCGATCGCCGGCGCACTGGCGATGGAGCCGGACCACCTCGTGCTCGATGAGCCGTTCACGGGCCTCGACGAGCCCGCGCGCCGCTCCGTGCTCGACCGGCTGCGGGCGCTCCGCGAGGAGGGAACCTCCGTGGTCGTCGTCACCCACGACCTGCGCGACGTGCTCGACCTCGCGGATCGGGTGGTCGGGATGGCCGACGGACGGATCGTCGTGGATGCGCCGCCCGCGTCCCCAGTCGCCGACCTCTCTGCCCTCGACGTGCGGGTGCCGGCGGAGTTCGACTCGGCATGACTCTCGCCTACGTTCCCGGCTCCTCCCTAGCCCACCGACTCGACCCGCGGTCGAAGCTGCTTGTCCAAGTAGGGTTCGCGGCGGCCGCTTACGCGTACACCACCCCTCGCGAACTGGCGGCGCTCACGCTGCTTGCGGTTGGGAGCCTGTGGATCGCCGGCGGCGGCGCCGGTGACCTGTGGGGGTACCGGTTCGCGTTTCCCTTCCTCCTCGTTGCGCCAGCGGTTGCCGGACTCACGCTTGGCGACCCCTGGTTTCGGGTGGACGACGCCGTCGAGACGACGTTGGCGAGCTACCGCGTCCTGCTGATTCTGGTCGTCTCGGCTGCCTACGTGCGCTCGACGCCCGTTCGCGACTCCCGGGCGGCGATCCAGCACACGATTCCCGGGAAACCTGGGCAGTTCCTCGGCGCGGGCGTCGCGCTCGTCTTCCGGTTTCTCCCGCTGCTCAAACGGGACCTGATTGCTGCGCGGGACGCTTCGCGGGCGCGAGTCGGCGACGAGCGCCCGGTTCGCGAGCGGATGCGGACGGTCGCCATCGGCGGGATCAACCGCGCGTTCGGGCGTGCGGACCGGCTCGGCACCGCGCTGAACGCCCGGTGTTTCGCGTGGAACCCGACACTACCGCGGTTGGCGTTCTCGCGGAGTGACCTGCCGGTTCTCGGAGTTGGTGTGGGGCTCCTCGTGCTCGCCGCGCTCGCCGCGCGCGGTGGGGCGTAAGGCGGGGCGTGAGGCGGTGCGTGAGGTGGTAGTCGGCGCGGCCGGAACCGCCAGCGGGCGACCGCTGTGGCAAGCTTTAACCCGACCGTAACCGCGTACACGACCATGACTGTGCTGCAGGCGGCGACCCGGGAGACGTTCTGGACCATCGGTCCGGTCGGGAAGGCCGCCTTCTACTGGCTCGCCGCCGTGGCGATCCTCGTGTTCCTGTACGGCGTCTACGCCCGATTCGCGTCGTACTCGAGGGGGAGCGAGGACCCTGTCGACCGGCTCTCGAACTTGCCGGCGCGGACGCTCGCAGCGACGCGCACCGTGCTCTCGAACGAGAACCAGTTCGACCGGGACCTCTATGCGGGTATCATGCACACGTTCGTCCTCTGGGGCTTCCTCGTGCTCGTCGTGGCGACGGCGATCCTCGGGTTCGACATCGACGTGTACCGGCCGTTGATGGGTGAGTCGTTCTGGGTCGGCGACTTCTATCTGGCCTACCAGTTCATGGTCGACGCGTTCGGCCTGCTGTTCGTCGTCGGCGTCGGCATGGCGATCCGGCGGCGCTACCGCGAGCGCGACGGCCGACTATGGGGCAAACACACCTCGCTGGAGGACGACGCCTTCGTCTGGACGCTGTTCCTGCTCGGCGTCGGCGGCTTCCTCGTGCAGGCGGTCGGCATCGTCGGCCAGCCGGAGCGCGCCGGCGAGACCGTCTCGTTCGTCGGGATGGCGATGGCCGCCGGGCTCCAGGGGGCCGGCCTGACGCAGGCCGGTGCCGAGGCCGCCTATGGCGTCATCTGGTGGCACCACTCGCTGCTTGCGTTCGCGTTCATCGCGTGGATCCCGTACGCCAAGCCGTTCCACATGATCTCCTCGTTCGCGAACGTCGTCGCGCGCGATGAGCAGGCCGGCGCGCGCCTGCCGAACGTCCCGGCAGACCT
This sequence comes from Halorubrum gandharaense, assembly GCF_054654575.1. Classification (NCBI taxonomy): domain Archaea; kingdom Methanobacteriati; phylum Methanobacteriota; class Halobacteria; order Halobacteriales; family Haloferacaceae; genus Halorubrum; species Halorubrum gandharaense. The sequence continues at coordinate 1,697,346 of NZ_BAAIET010000001.1, read as the reverse complement.
CGACCACACCAACGCCGAGTCGCTTGAGGACTTCACCTGGAAGGAGCTGCTCGACGGCGACGCCTGCACCAATTGTGGCCGGTGTTCCTCGGCCTGCCCGGCCGAGACCGTCGGGCGCAACCTCGACCCGCGTGACGTGATCCTCGACCTGAAGGCGTACCGCGAGTCCGTCAGCGACGACCCCGTGGTCGGGGGATCGGGTGGCGGGTCGGGCGGAAGCGGCGGCGTGGCGACCGACGGCGGCGTTGCGGCGGCCGGCGGCTCGGGCGACACCGTCCCAATCGTCGCCGAGGAGGGCGGCGTGATCGCCGCGGAGTCGATGGAGTCGTGTATGTCGTGTATGGCGTGCATGGACGCCTGCCCGGTCGACATCGAGCACCTCACCTCCTTCACGCGGATGAACCGGCAGCTCGTCGACGAGGGCGCCGTCGACTCCCACCTCCAGGACGTGTTCCAGGACGTGATGGGGAAGGGGAACACGTTTGGCGAGTCGCCGGGAGCACGCGGCGAGTGGACCGACGACCTCGACGACGGCGTCGAGGTGGCCGACGCCCGCGAGACCGAGGTCGAGTACCTCTGGTACGTCGGCGACTACCCGAGCTACGACGACCGCAACAAGAAGGTCGCCCGCGCGCTCGCCCGGCTGTTCGACGAGGCCGACGTGTCGTTCGGCATCCTCTTCGACGACGAGAAGAACGACGGCAACGACATCCGTCGGATCGGCGAGGAGTTCCTCTACCTCGAACTGGCGGGTCACCACGTCGAGACGTTCGCCGACTGCGAGTTCGAGCAGATCGTCTGTACGGACCCGCACTCGTACAACACGATCAAAAACGAGTACCCCGAGGTCGACTTCGCGGAGTTTGCCGACGACCCGATGATGCCGTTCGACCGCGAGGAGCCGTGGAACCCGAATGGGGAGGTCGCCGTGCGCCACTGGACGCAGGTTGTCGAGGAGCTTGTCAGCGAGGGCCGGCTCGGCCTCTCGGGCAACGAGCTCGACTACACCGTCACCTACCACGACCCCTGTCACCTCGGGCGGTACAACGACGAGTACGAGGCGCCTCGGGAGCTGATCCGCGCGACCGGCGCCGACCTCTACGAGATGCCGCGCTCCCGCGAGGACTCGTTCTGCTGTGGCGGGGGCGGCGGCGGCCTCTGGACGGAGCACGACGAGGAGGTGAAGCCGAGCGAGGAGCGCCTGCGTGAGGCCGTCGAGGACACCGACGCCGGCGCCGAAATCGAGAAGTTCGTCGTCGCGTGCCCGATGTGCACGACGATGTTCGAGGACGGTCGCAAAACCGGCGGCTTCGAAGAGGAGGTGGAGATCGTCGACGTGGCGGAGCTTCTGATCGAGGCGCTCGACGCCTGATACACGGCGTCCACTGTCAACTGTCGGATTTCCAGCGTCCCTCACGATTTCTGGGAGGTTGAGTGACGATCGAGTGCGGGAGTAGGTGTGTCAGGTGAGCGGATGAGAAGTTTATAAGTGGGATGTAGGTGGTTCAGTTTCTCGTTTATAAGGAGTGGTTGTTTGGTGAGTTGCTGATGCGACACTGGTGAGGACCGCCTTCAAAAGCCCCAGCCGGCTCCGGTCGAGGGGCTCGCTGCGCTCCTCGCTCTCAGCACCGCCCGCTGCGGTGCTTGCGTCGTCCGTCTTCCCGGAGACGCCTGCCCCTTTGAGCCCCACCCCGCACAGCACCGCAACCGCACCTCAGCCCTCCCCAGCCTCGGTCGACGGCGGCCGCGGGACCGCTCCGCGGCCGCCGTCGACCTCCCTCGCGCGCGTTTCTCGCGCGCGCCGACCGCAGTTTGGATTTATAAGGAAGAATCGGAACCACTCAGGGTTATTTATAAGCGATCACCGATGGCGCCGGTTGCAATACCCACTCCCGCACTCTTGCAAAACGCCCACTCCAGCGACCGGCTCTTTCGTGTGGCCGGCGCCACCGGTTGATTCGGTCAGTCGTCGAGCTCGAACACCAGTCGGTCGCCCTCCTCAAGCTCGTTCTCCTCGCTCCACCCCATTCGCACTTCGAGGACGTACTGGCCCTCCCCCTCGTAGGTGGTGAGGGGCCGTGACTCGGGTTCCGCCTCGTAAATGGCCGTCACGACGCCGTCCTCGTCCGCGAAGATGATGTCGATGGGGAACGCCATGTCCCGCATCACGTAGCCGTACTCGCCGGGCTCGTCGTGGACGAACAGCATCCCCTCGTCCGCACCGAGTGACTCCGTCTCCGAAAGGCCGACGTAGCGCTTGCGGGCATCATCCGCGACCCGCGCCTCCACCGTCGCGAGCTCGGCGTCGGTCTCGCCGTCGACGGCGGTCACCTCCGTCGTGTCGTAGCCGACAATGAGGAGTCCGGGGTTGGTGTAGACGGCAACCGCGACGAGGAGCGCGACGAGCGCGAGGAGTGCGGGGAGGTGTCGGCGGTTCACGACAGGGGGTTGGCGGGGCGGAAAGAAAACCGTTTTCAGCGCCGGCGGGCTTTTCCTGATGAGGGCTCGTGGTCTAGCTGGTTATGACGCGGCCTTTACAAGGCTGAGATCGGTGGTTCAACTCCGCCCGAGCCCACTTCCTGCGGCGAACAACTCCGTGAGCCGCAGGTCTGTGCGTGTTTGAGGGCGGGGCTGAACCAGGGAACGGAAGGTGAGCGAGCGGAGCGAGCGAACGGGAGTGAGTGAGGTTCAACTCCGCCCGAGCCCGCCTTCGCACTCACTCCGTATCTCCCGATCACTACGCTCGCCTCCGAACACGCCGGATCGCCAGCAGGTTGTTGGCGACGGCGACGGCGCCGACGAGCGCGATGCCCGCAGGGAGCGCCGGCGCGTAGGCGGCCTCACGAAACGGGAGATGCGCAACGTAAAACCCGGCGAGCAGGACGAGCTTGAACAGCCCGAATCCGAGCAGCGACGGCTTGGGGCCGAACAGCCACCGGGTGAGCGGGGTGCGCTCCTCGATCCCGTCGTGGCGGGTGCCGGCGACCGTGGTGACCAGGTCGCCGACGCCGTAGAGGAGGACGGCGGCGGTCCACGCGAGAAGGTCGAGCATGCGTGGTCAGCGCCCGTCGTTCGCGGCGGGGTCGTCGCTCGCTTCGTCCGCTCGGCCGGCGTCGCCCGCGTCGTCCGCCACTGGCTCCGGATCGTCTGCGGGCGGCTCCGGCGGAACACCCGTGGGCACGTCCGCGGGTTCGTCTCCCCGCATCCGAACATCCCGGCGGGGGTACGGCACCTCGATCCCCTCCTCCGCGAAGCGCTTGTAGACGGCGGTGTTGACCGCGTGGCGGGCGCGCGACGCCCGCGTGGGGTGGGGGACGAACACCCGGAGCTCGTACTCGATCCCGCTGTCGCCGAACTCCATGAACCGGACCTCGGGTCGTGGGGTCTCCCGGACGTAGTTGGCGTCCTCGGCCTCCTCCAGGAGGATCTCCTCGACGAGATCGGCGTCCGTCCCGTAGGCGACGCGGATGGAGAGGCCGATCCGCTTGTAGCGCTGCGGGGCGGACTCGTTGATCACGTGGGCGCTGTTGAGCAGCGAGTTCGGCACCGTCACCATCACGCGCTCGCGCGTCAGGAGCGTGGTTGAGCGGAGCCCGATGTCGACGACCGTTCCCTTCTCGCCGGTTTCGAGGACGATGAAGTCGCCCAGCTTGTACGTGTCGTCGAAGTAGAGCGCGACGCCGCCGATGAAGTTGGAGACGGCGTCCTGGGCGGCGAAGCCGATGATGATGCCGATGATGCCGGCGGACGCCAGCAGCGGCGTCACGTCGATCTCCCAGATCACGAGCAGGCCGACGAGCGCCGTCACGACGACCGACACCGACCAGAGGTTCTTCAGCATCGGCGCGAACTCGTAGCTCCGGTCGCGCTCCTTGATCCGTTCGAGGCCGCGGTTCCCCACCCGGATGGCGGCCCGCATCCACAACACGAGCACGACCGTCAGGGTCAGGTTCATGATCACCGTCAGCGCCGGCGACCCGATGAGAACGAGGCTCTGATACACGCCCCACAGGAACACCGAGACGTACAGCGGGACGTGGATCTCCTCGAAGACGACGCCGCGGATCGTCCCCTCGGAGGGGTCGAGCCGGCGGGCGAGCACCGTGACGACGGCCTCGATCAGCGTCGCCGCGACTAGCGACCCGACGAGCAGTAGGGCGATCTCCCCCCACAGCGGGAGGGTGACGCCGGCGATCTCCCGGGGCGCCGGGGTCGCCGGCGCCTCCGTGGTCTGCAACGCGAGGGCGGACGTGGCGAACTCCGCGAGCGCGGCGGCCGGGTGCATACTCCGGCACAGACGGGCCGGCGTCCTATCGGTTGCGGTTCTGTAGGTGCTCGTCGTCGGATGGTGCGTTCACCGCACGGTTGCGCGAGCGCGCGGCTCGCCGTCGAAAACGCGTGGAGAGAAACGGAGAGACGGGGAGACCGGGAGCGTTACGAAACGAGCAGCTCGTTGCCGCGCTCGACCGTGATACGGCACGGCGGCGACATCTTGTTGTATGCGCGGCGGAACGCCTCCTTCACGACGGGCGCCTGCTCGGCCGTGCAGTACGCGGTGAAGACGACGTCGCCCTTGTCGAGGCGGGCGGCCGTGCCGACGACCTTGCCGAACGCCTGGCGCATCCCGTCGGAGACACGGTCCGCACCCGCGCCGGTCGCCTGTTTGTTCTCGCGGAGGACCTGGTGGGGGAACTTGCGAAGGATCATCTTGTAGTTCCCCTCGCCGAGCTCCTTCAGCAGGTGACGGTTCGCCGACAGGCGCGCGCTCTCGAGCGAGCCGTGCCGGATCTGGAGCTCCTCCTCGACGCGGAGGCTGATCTCCACCGGGTAGTCGTCGGGTTCCGTCGAGAGGTCGCCCATGTTGTGCTGGGCGATCTTTGAGCCGGGAATTCCCGTGATGTATTCGCGGCGGGTGTACGACGGCTTGTCGATCGTCCGGTACATAGAGGCGGGTTTGTCAGACATGGCTACTTGTCCGATGTAGCCCCCGCGGCGGCGATAAAGCCTTCGATACCCGCCGACTTCGGCGTGTGAGACGGGCGCACGGCGGTCGCACGGTTGTCGGCGCCGTCGAAGCCCCGATGTGGTCGCCGGCGGACCCGTAATCAGTCGCCTGTGGGGGTTTCGGCGTCGTTTGCGCCGTCCGTGTCGGTGTCGCCCCCGGCTTCACCGTCCTCGGCTTCGTCGTCCGCACCGGTACCCTCGTCGTCCGCGGTCGGCGACAGCGCCACGTGCTCGAACCCCCGCTCGGCGAGCCGGTCCGCGGCCCGGTCGGTGATCGAGGGCGAGACGAGCACGCCGCGAACGGCGGATGTGTCGTCGGTCTCTGCGGGATCGGCATCCTCCTCAACACCGAGCTCCTCCCGCAGTGCCTCCACGTACCGGGCGAGCTGGCCGACCGCGTCAGGCCCCACGCGCCGGCGCTTCAGCTCGACGACGACCGGCGTTCCCGCGGCGTCGACGCCGAACACGTCCACGGGCCCGGCGCTCGTCTCCCGCTCGGTTGCCGTCGGCTCGAACCCTTCGACAACGAGATCGGGGCGTTCGAGCACCCGAGTGCGGAGGTCCTCCTCGCTACCGTGGACCTCCAGGTCGCGGCCGCCGGTGACGGCCATCGCGGAGAGCTGGTGAATGGCGGAAAAGCGCACGGTGAGCGTTTCGGCGGGTGAGGTGCGCTCCGACCGGATCCGGAGCCGGCCGTCGCGCACGGCGGCGTGGTGTGTCGACCCCGGCGGCTGCCAGTTGACTGGAGTGCGCCCCTCGTCGGTGTGGACCAGCGCGGCGCCGTCCGGTTTCAGGACGACCAGCCGGTCGCCGGCGCCGAGCTCGGTGGCGGCGCGACCCTCGTAGTCGACCGTACAGCGGCCGAAGACGGTGATCAGGTCGCCGCGCTCGAAGGCGGATTCCAGTTCCCACAGCGCCTCGCGGTGGCTCGGTTCGTGGACGCTCGTGACGGTCACTGGATGGAGGTAGGCCCGCGGGGCTCAAAAGGGGCGCGGGGACCACCAGCTACAACTCGCCGGCGGGCGCAGGCCCGGATATGGAGTGGGACGAGTACCGCGACCTGCTGGAGAGCGCGGATTACCGCTCGAACGTCCCCAACCTCTTCGCCGCGCCGGAGCGCTACGCCGCGGTGGTCGAGGACCTGCTGTCGGTCACCGAGCCCGACCCGACGTACGTCGCCGGCATCGACGCGATGGGGTTCATCCCCGGCGCCGCGCTCGCCCGCGATCTGGACGCCGGCTTCCTCGCCGTACGGAAGGGCGGCAAGCTCCCCATCGCGGACGAGCACCGGCTTGCCGACGACTGCGTGGACTGGTCTGGCGAGGAGAAGACGCTCGAACTCGACGCCCGCGCGGTGCCCGAGGGCGCCGAAGTTCTGCTGGTCGACGACTACGTCGAGACCGCCTCGCAGGTCGGCGTCGTGATCGACCTGCTGGAGGCCGCCGGCGCCGACGTCTGCGGACTCACGTTCATCTGTGCGGTCGAGACGGAGGCGACTCGCGCGCTCGACGCCGAGTACGGCGTTTACTCGGTCAACCCGTGGACCGGCGAGCCGACCGAGCCGGAGCCACCCGCGTTGGCGGAGGATGACGGTGAGGATGCTGGCGGAGGATGACGGAGAGCGCGAGCCGAGAATGACCGTCCGGCGGAATCGCCGTCCGCGGTCCTTTTGAGGACCACCCGACTACGGAGTGACAATGACCGAATCGGGTGAGGACGCGGATGTCCGCTAACCGCAAGGGGGATCGCCGGGAGCGCGAGCTCGTCAACGCGCTCGACGAGGCGGGTTTCGCCGTGATGCGCGCGCCGGCCAGCGGCGCCGCGACCGAACGCGAACTGCCGGACGTGCTCGCGGGCGACGGCGAGCGCTTCTACGCGATCGAGGCGAAGTCGAGCAGTGGTGACCCGATCTACCTCACCGGCGAGGAGGTCGAGGCGCTGCTGTTTTTCGCCCGCAACTTCGGCGCGAAAGCGCGGATCGCCGTGCGCTTCGACCGCGAGGACTGGTACTTCTTCCACCCGGGCGACCTCTACACCACGGACGCCGGCTCCTACCGCGTCAAAAAGGAGACGGCGCTCGCGGACGGCACCGACTTCGCGGAGTTCGTCGGCGACACTCGGAAGGTGACGCTCGACGAGGTGGGCGGCGACGGTGGGGGTGGTGCTGGTGGAGGCGGTGGTGAGGGTGGCGACGGGGGGGAGGACGGCGACGACGCCGACGCCGAGCGCCGCGCCATCCTGGAGAACGTCCGCGACGGCCACATGCCCGTCGAGGACGCACTGGACGTCTTATAAGTGGTTGATGCAGTTGGAACGACGACTATCACGGTAAAGGGGACCGCCAAAGCCCCAGTCGGCTCCTTATAAGCGGTTTGAGTGGTGAGAACGACGGTGTACACCTGCAAAGCCCCAGCCTGCTCCGGTTGAGGGCCTCCGTGCGCTCCTCGCTCACTTCGTTCGCTGCGGTGCTACGGTCGGCCGTCTTCCCGGAGCAGGCTGCCCCTTTGAGTCCCGCCCCCGCACAGCACCGCAACCGCACCTCACGCCTCCCCAGCCTCGGCGGAGCGCCCGCCGGCGGACCGCAACGCAGCGCCGGCGGGCGCCCGCCTCCCTCGCGCTCCGGCTCGCGCCCTTAATAGGGCGCTCGCGGGCGCGCCACTTGAAAAGTGAAAACTGCGAATTCCCGGGGGCGGTCCCGCGATTTCGTCGTCCCTTCGCTCAGTCGTCGTTCACGTCTGCGGGCTCGCCTTCGTTCTCGCCGGACCCGGTCTCGGCGGCGAGCAGCCGCGAGGCCGGAAAGCCGTAGCGCCGGGCGTCGTCGACGCCCCGCGTCGGGCGCAGCGAGTCGACGTAGACGGCCTCGACGACCGGCTCGTGGGCGCCGTAGCGGGCGTTGGTCGGGTAGTCCGCGATGGGGCGCCCCTCGTCGGTGGTGTAGGCGTCGGCGCGCTCGGCGGTGACCCGGGTGACGATGAGGAGCTTGTCCGTCTCGCGGTCGCGGACGGCCTCGCCGCGCGCGAATCCGTGCCGGGGACACAGCTGGGGGCCGGCGGCGTCGAACGGGACGAACGTCCGGACGCCACAGACGGCACAGACGCCGACGCGCTCGTCTGGCGCCGGCACGGTGCCCTCGGTCACCTCGATGGCGACCCGCCGGAGGTGTTTGCACCGCGAGTCCCTGATCGCATGGTCGGGACAGGTACAGGTGCCCGCGTCGAGCGCGACGACGTAGGTGCCGCCGTCGGTCTCCACCACGTACCGCCGGTCGCGGAGGGGTCGCACCGTCATCGGCTCCGCGCGCGCTCGTCCGCTCCGGTCCTCGGGTGGTTCGGGGTCCGAGTGGCCGTCTGGGGCATTACCATCGTAGGAATCCCCCTCACCCACACCCGGTCGCGCCGCTGCAGGTGAAACGGGCGGTGTCGGGTGGTCGTCGCCTGGCGTCGGGCGTGGGTCGTCGGTGTTCGACATGATGGGTGGGTCGAGGATGCCCCTCGCTTCGTGTGGAGAGAGGGGATGGGGACGGTTAAGCACACGGCCGAAACTGGGGTTTTCGGGCGCGAGCGGCGTGTGGAGGGCAGAATTCCGTCCTCCTCACCGGCGGAAAAGCCGAGCGACCCTTCGAAGACCTTTTTTAGCGGCGTTGGGTACCCTCGTGCATGGAAATCGACGCGGAGCTCCGTCGGCAGATCACCGTCTCCATGCTGGCGGCCGCCGTTTTCGTCGCCGGACTCGTCGCTATCGGCACCACGTTCGGCGAGCCCACCGGACTGAGCGAGGACGGCGCGCTGGCGCTCGTCGGACTACTCGTCGGCTTCATCCTCCTGAAGGCGCTCGTCGGCGCGTACCTGATCCGCACGAACGACGACGAGTGACGACGGGCCGGCTTGCGGCCGCTCCGGACTACTCCTCGGCCGTTTTCTCCGCCCGTTCTTCGCTTTCGCTCCCGCTTTCGGCTGCGTCTTCCTTCGCTCCGTTCTCCTCACCCGACGAGTCGATGTCGTGCTCCTCCCGCCAGTCGGTGACGTCGTCGGCCTCCTCCAACTTGGTCTCGTAGTACGCCAGCGGGTCGGCCGCGACGCGCATGTGCTCGTCCTCGTTGTGACAGATGCCGTAGTTCGACAGCGTCTCACACGTCGGCGGCGGGTACTGCGTCCCGCGGTCGTCGCGGAGATACCGGGTCTGATAGCGGATCGCCTCGGCGTCGAGACTGGAGTCCGCACAGAAGGCGACGATCTCGTCGTCGTCCATTCCGATGCCGGTGAGAAACGCCATCAGCGCGAACGTCTCGTGGGCGTCGAGCTCGACGCCACGCTCGGCGCGGTCGAGCAGGTTCGTCATGCACGGCGGGAACAGCTCTGGCGCCACCACGTCGATGGGGCCGACGTGGGCCCGCTCGGAGAGCAGGCGCTTGAGGTCGGCCACCTGCGACTCCAGCTCGGCGGCGATCCCCGTGCCGGCCTCCAGCTCGAAGGGGAGCCCCTCCAGCACGCGCTCCTCGACGGCGGCCTCCAGCGCGTGCAGCAGCTCCTCGCGTTCGACCCGCACCTCGCCGGCGTCCAGCTCGCGGTTCACCAGTCGCCACGATTCGCCCCACGACGGGGAGGTGAGCCGGAGATACGGGCCGACGGTCATCCGGTAGTGGGTGGGCTCACGCGAGCCCGAAATCGGCTCCGGGCGGACGGCGCCCGCGAGGTCGAACTCCCGGAGCACGTCGTCGAGGTCGACGGCGGCGACCGACACCGACTGGAGCGCGTCGGCCTCGGTCTCGAAATCCTCGCGGAAGCGCTCGGCGGCGGTCGCGGCCTCCGCGGCGGCGTACTTCTCGATGGCGGGCGCGGAGTCAAGCAGCGAGACCAGGATGCGGGCGATGGGGTAGGACAACAGCTCCGCTTGGGCGTCGTACTCGGAGTCGGCGGCGAAGGCGCCGCGTTCGGATTCGACGGTGCCCTCCATCAGGGCGCGCTCCACCCGTTCGCGGGCGCGCTCGACGGCGGGCGCCTCGGCGGCGACGAGCTCCGGCAGCGACACCGACGCCTCGGCGACGGCGCCGCGGGCGGCCTCGAAGAAGGGGTACTTGGCGTGGAGCGCGTCCATCGTGTTCGGTCCAACGGACGAACGGGCGGCGAATAAGCGGTGCGGTCCGTGGCGGGTGGAGACCGACCCGAATAGCGACCGATCCGAACAGCCGTCGACCCGAACAGCCGCCGCTCGGACCGCAGGCGGGCACCGTCAGTCAGTCAGTCCGTCAGTCCGTCAGCCCGTAGCCGCGCCGGAACAGCGCCACGTCGACGGCGACGGCCGCGGCGGCCGCGCCGGACAGCACCGCAAGCGAGAACCAAGGGTCGACCTCCGCAACGCCGAGGAAGCCGTAGCGAACGCCGTTGACCATGTACACCATCGGATTCAGCAGGGAGATGTCACGGAGCAGCGGCGTCAGGTCCTCCAGCGAGTAGAAGACGGCGCCGAAGAAGACGAGCGGCCGAAGAATGAACTGGTTCATCACGGTGAGGTCGTCGAAGTCCTCGGCCAGCAGGCCGCCGATCACGCCGAGCGCCGCAAACAGCAGCGTGATCACGACCAGAAACGCCAGCAGGACCAGCGGCTCCTCGACCGGAACCGGCTGGTAGAGTCCAGTGATGATCCCCCAGCCGAGCACGGCGATCAGGCCGCCGACGAGCAGGCCACGGATCGCCGCCGAGAGGATGTACGCCAGCACCATCCCCGTGTACGACAGCGGGGAGGTGAGCACCTCGTGGATGTACTCGTTCCATCTTCCGTGGAAGATGGAGAAGGAGGCGTTCTCGAAGGCGTTCGACACCGCGCCCAACACGACCAGCCCGGGGAGGATGAAGAGGATGTACGGAACGCCCGTGATGGTGCCGACACGTTCACCGAGGATCACGCCGAAGACGGAGAAGTACAGCAGGTTCGTGATGAACGGCGGCGCGAACGTGTTTCGGGGGCGACGGAGGAACCGGAGTATCTCCCGTTTCGTCAGCGTGAGAAAGCCGGTGAGGTCGACGGTTTTGGGGACGCCGATCATTGCTCCACCCCGTCGTCGGAGCCAGCCTCGTGGCGGGTCATCTCGACGAACACTTCCTCCAGCGAGGTCCGGCTGATCTCCATGTCGAGGATCGTCAGCCCGGCGCGGTCGAGGTTTCGGACGATGTCCGGCGCGACGAGCCCGCCCTGCCGTGCGGTGACGACGAGCCGGTCGCCGTCGAGGGACACCTCCTCGACGCGGTCGTCGTCGGGCACGGCGTCGAACACGGACCGGTCCGTCGCCGGCGGCTCCCGAAGCGTGACGACGACGCGGTCGGCGCCGCGGTCCATCAGCTCCTCGGGCGTCGCGACGGTGACGACGCGTCCCGCATCGAGGATGGCGACCTCGTCACAGAGCCGCTCGGCCTCCTCGATGTAGTGGGTGGTGAGCAGCACGGTGGTCCCCTGCTCGTTGAGCTCGGTGACGAGGTCCCACAGGTCGCGCCGGAGCTGGACGTCGACCCCGGCGGACGGCTCGTCGAGAATGAGCAGGTCCGGATCGGTGACCAGCGCCCGCGCCAGCATGAACCGGCGTTTCATCCCGCCGGAGAGCCAGTCGAAGCGGGTGTCCTTCTTGTCGTAGATGCCGACCTGCTTCAGGGCGCGCTCCGCGCGCGCGGCGGCCTCATCGTGCGGGACGCCGTGATAGCCCGCCTTGTGCTCTAACACCTCGTGGATGGGGAAGAAGCGGTCGACGTTGAACTCCTGGGGGGCGAGCCCGATCCGGTCACGCGCGAGCCGATAGTCGTCCTCGACATCGTGGCCGAACACCCGGGCCTCGCCGCCGGACGCGCGGGCGAGTCCGACGAGCACGTTGATAAAGGTCGTTTTGCCCGCCCCGTTCGGCCCGAGCAGCCCGAAGAAGGAGCCCTCGGGCACCGACAGCGACACCCCGTCGAGCGCCTGCACGTCGCCGTACCGCTTCCGGAGGCCGTCGACCTCCAAGGCCTTCGTCATGAACGGACGGTTGCAGGCCCCGGGGTTAAGCGGCGCGAAGAGGAGACGGGCAGGCGGGTCGCCGCTGACCGGCCTCGATCACTCGTGCTTACTCCGTGCTCACTCCTCGCTCTCGACGACTTCGGCGCCCGGGACGTTCTCTTTCACGCTGTTGAGCCCTTGCTTCGCCTTCTGCTTGGAGGAGTAGCCCTGGCCGGAGTCAGCGATGATGTTCCCGTTGTCGTGAACCAGCCGCCAGCGCGGGTCGCCGGCGTCGTCGACGTACAGCTCGAAGACGGCGTTGCTTCCGCCCTCGACCGGCTCCTCCTCGTCCTTCGAGAGGTCGATAATGTGGGCGCCGGGGGCGTTGCGCTTGACGCTCTCCAGCCCGTTCTTGGCGTCACGCTTCTCGGAGTAGCCCTCCGCGCCGTCCGCGATGATGTTGCCGTTGCGGTGGACCAGCCGCCAGCGGTAGTCGCCGGCATCGTCCTCGTACACCTCGAAGGTGGCCTTGCTGGCGGACGCCTCGGTGTCGACGGCCGCCTCGGATGCGGGCAGCGTCACGTCCATCGAGAGGGTCACGTTCTCGCCGTCGTCGGTGAGCTCCACGTCGAGATCGGCCTCCGCCGACGGCTCCAGGGTGACCGTTGCCTCGTCGTCGGCCGGCACGGGCTCGCCGGCGCGGAATCGCCGCGCCAGCCGGCGGAAGAACGTCGCGATTCCCTGTCGGCTGCGCGGCTCACTGGACTCGTGTACGGGTTCCTCGGACATATGGGAACGAGTGGGGCGGACCGGGTATAATTCTACTCCCCAGCAGTGGTTTTCTCGCGGGTCGCCAACATCGTCTCGCCGGCGCGCACGTCGTCGCCCTCCGCGACCAGCAGGTCCTCGCGGCTCACGTCAGGAGGGAACACCACGTCGGCACGCGAGCCGAACGAGACGTGGGCGACGCGCTCGCCGCGGTCCACCCGGTCGCCGGGCTCCACATGCGGGTGGATGCGCCGGGCGAACCAGCCGGCGATCAACAGCAGCTCGTACTTCCCGCAGTCGACGACCAGCTGCTCGTTGTGTTCGGACTCCTTCGAGAAGGCGGGACGGTTTGCCCCGGGACGGTGGCGAACCTCCCGGACCGTCCCCGGCAGAGGCGCGCGGTTGACGTGCACGTCGGTGACGTTCATGAAGACGCCCACGCGGAGCCGGTTCCCCTCCTCGCGGACCACCGAGACGGTGCCGTCCGCGGGTGAGACCACGCCGTCATCCGGCGGGACGCGGTCCGGGTTCCGATGGAACCAGAGAATGCCGAGCGCGACCCCGACGAGCGCCAGCCCGACGACCGGAACTAGCGGGAGGAGCGCGGCACCGAGGATTCCCGGCACGCGAGCGAGTCGCCAGGCGTCGTCGACGACGGGAAACGGAAGCAGTCGTCCGAGCGGGGGCGACGGGGGCGACATCTCAGGCCTCCGCGGACTCCCGGAAGGGTGCCCGGAGATCGGTTCGGCCGGCGCCCCACGACGCCAGCAGGTGCATCAGGTGGAGCCGGGCGTCGAGCCCGTCGACGAGGTCGAGGTCGGCGTCGCCGGCGAGCTTGTGGAAGCGGGCGAGCTCGTCGCCGCCGTACTCCGACCCGGAGCGGGCGACCCGCAGCATCTCGCGCAACAGCTCGTCGCCGCCGTACCCCTCATCAAGGAGGTCGTCGAGGGTCTTGCGGGCCTCCTTCAGGTCGCCGGCGGACGCCGACGCCAGCGCCTCGCGGATCGCGTCGTCGTCGCCCACCTCGCCGAGCGTCTCGTAGGCGGTCGACATCGTGATCTCGCCGCCCTCGACGTAGGTGGTCTGTGCCGACAACAGCGCTTCGCGGAGGTCGCCGCCCGCCGCGCTCGCGACGAACTCCAGTCCGTCGTCGTCGTAGTCGGCGTCCTCGCGCTCGCAGACCGTCTCCAGCACGTCGATCGTCTCGTCGGTCGTCGGCGCGCGCACCTGCACCGGGAAACAGCGCGACCGGATGGGGGCGATCAGCTTGGAGGGCTGGCGGGTCGTGATGACGAACTGGGTCGTGCGGTGGTGTTTCTCCATCACGCGCCGGAGCGCCTGCTGGAAGTCCTCGCGGATCGCCTCCGCGTTGTCCAGCACGAGCGTCTTGTACTCGCCCGACATCGACGCGTACGCCGCCGACTCCTTGAGCACGCGGTTGATCATGTCGCGTTTCGCCATCCGGCTGCGCCCCTCCAGGAACCCCTCGAATCGAGGATCCGTGCGGATCTCCTTTTTGCTCCGGTCGAAGAAGTCCGCGACGTTGATCTCGATCAGGTCGTTGTCGGGGTCGGCGTGCGACTCGCGGGCGAGCGCGCGGACCGCCGCCGTCTTTCCGACGCCCGGCGGCCCCTGCACGACGAGGTTCATCGGCTCGTCGACGGCGCGCTCCAGCCGGTCGCGGGCGTCGTCCTGTCGGATCTCCGCGAGCGAGGGCGCGTGTTCGTCGATCCAGAGGGGTCCGTCCATTACGTTCCCGTCCGTGGTGCGCGCTCAAGAATCGGTCGGTCGTCGGCGGTGTTCCCCCGAGTTCCAGATCCCTGCCGTCTACACCCGGAGCTTGGCGAGCACCGGGAGATGGTCGGAGGGATAGCGTCCCCGGTCGTCGCGGTCCGCGAGCGTCGCGAACGCGTCGACGTCGACCCGTGGGCTGACCAGCACGTGGTCGATTCGCCGACCGTCGATCAGCGTCTCGAAGTCGGTGAGGCTGGTTTGCGGGCCGTGGCGGAGGTCGGCGGTTGTGGCGGCGTCCTGCAGGTCGCCGTCGGTGAGCTCTCGATGGGGTTCACTGTCGGGCGTCGCGTTGAGGTCGCCACAGACGACGACCGGGTCGCCGTCCGCGAGGTCGGCGGCGCGTTCGCGGAGCAGCCGGGCCGACTCGCGGCGGGCCCGGGTGCCGACGTGGTCGAAGTGGACGTTGACGACGAGCCACGCGTCGCCCTCGTCCCCGTCGCCTTTGCCGTTCCCGTCTTCATCGCGGGGCGCAACGCGCGCCCAGGTCGCAATGCGGGGATACGAGGCGTCCCAGCCCACGGACGGCTCGTCGGGCGTCTCCGAGAGCCAGAACGTTCCCGAATCCCGGATCGTCAGACGGTCGCGGCGGACGGCGATGGGGCACCCCTCACCCTCGCCGTCGGCGCGACGACCGCGGCCGACGAACTCGTAGGTGGGGAGTCGCTCGCGAAGGTCGCGTCGCTGCTCGGGCAGCGGTTCCTGAAACCCGACGATGGCCGGTCGGTGAAACCGGACCAGGGAGGCGACGCCGTCGCGGCGCGACGGCCAGACGTCGTGGTGGTCGGCCTCGTTGGCGTAGCGAACGTTGTAGCTCAGTACCCGAAGCCGTGTCATCACCGAAGGCGACGGCCGGCGGGCGCTTAAAAGGCGGGGCGACCCGCTTCAGACGGCAAACTCGTAGAGGTCGTCGCCGACGTGGTGGATCGACTCGACGACCTTCCCCTCCTCGCCGGTCATCTCGTCGCCATCGACCATCGCGCGGCCGACCGCGAGCACCTTCCCGTGGGTCTCCTCGGCGATCACGACGAGGTCGTCCTTTCGGATCGACCGGTCGGCCTCGACGATGCCGGGGCGCATCACGTCGGCGCCGCTGGAGACGAACGAGATCGCGCCGGCGTCGACGGTGACGACGCCCGTTTCGGGGTCGAACTCGTTGGCCCCGCGGACGGTGAGAAACGGCTCCTCCTCCTCGGGGTAGAACACGACCGGGTCGCCGTCGACGAGGACGACATCCGGGCTCGACCCCTCAAACTCGACCAGCTCGAAGGTGTCGCCGTCGATGTCGACGCCGAGTCCGTCCGCGACGGCCTCGCGGATCGCGTTGATCTCGTCGCTGCGGAGATGATGCCGGGATTTGACCTGCATGCCCGTCATGTCGATGGCTCGGCCGATAAAGGGACCGCTCCGGATTGCGGGGTGTGGTCACTGCGCGGGTGTGGGCCGCGCTGCGGACGCCGGCGCGCGCGTGCGAACGTGTCCGAAGTCGTCCGACGCTGGGCGGACGCACGTCCGTCGCGAACCAAACGCTAAGTGCCGGGGGCGACAGTGTACGCCCATGTGGCGCGCCCGGAGAAGCCGGGATCGACGAACCGTCGTCTGCATCGCCTGTGGCGACTCGGTGTTACGCGAGGACGCCCGCGAGTACGACAAGGAGGGTAACCGCTGGGACCGGCGGGACAAGGAGTTCGAATACCTCTGTACCGACTGTGACGACGAGCTCTGTCACCAGCCCCGCGACGGCCTGGAGTCGCTCATCGTCTCGTTCGAGTCCGACGGCCTCTCGCGCGAGGAGTTCCTCGCCCGCTACGCTGACGCCGTCGCCGACGAGGGGCGCCGGTCGGAGCGCGACCGGTAGCGTGTCGACGGGGTGTCGGGGGGACGGCGGCCCGCCCCGTCCCCCGACAGGCCTTTCTAACGCCCCGTTTTATGGCGCGTATGAGCGACGATGCCGAGCCGAAGCCCGGATCCGCCGAGGACCAAGGGCCCGTGACGATCACCGAAGGGGTAGCCGACCAGCTCGCGGAAAAACGCGAGGAGCTGTTCGAGGAGTTCGAGATCCGCGACGAGTTCCCGCCCGCCGTCCTCCGCGAAGCCGAAGCCCGCACCGAGGGCGTCACCGAGGAGATCCAAGAGGAGATCGACGACCGCAAGGACCTCCGTGATCTCACCACCTGGACGACCGACCCCGTCGACGCACAGGACTTCGACGACGCGATCTCCATCGAGCGCGAGGAGGACGCCTACCGGCTGTGGGTCCACATCGCCGACGTGACCCACTACGTCACGCCCGACACCCAGATGTGGGAGGAGGCCGTCGAGCGCGCCAACACCGTGTACCTGCCGGCGTACACCATCCACATGCTCCCGCCGGTGCTCGCCGAGACGGTCTGCTCGCTCGTCCCCAACGAGGACCGACTGGCACACACCGTCGAGATGGAGCTCGACGAGGAGACGCTCTCGTTCGAGGACATCCAGATCTACAAGTCCGTCATCAACTCCGACGAGCGGCTCACCTACTCCGAGTGTGAAGAGCGGCTGGAGGACCCCTCGCTCCCGCTCGGCGAGGAGAACGAGCTCGCCTACGAGCTCGCCGAGCGCATGCACGAACAGCGCAAGGCGGACGGCTCGCTCGTGTTGAACCCGAGCCGCGACCGCGCACACACCATCATCGAGGAGTGCATGCTCAAAGCGAACAAGGCCGTCACGCACACCCTGATGTGGGACCGCGGCGTCGAGGCGATGTACCGCGTCCACCCCCAGCCGACGCCCGACCAGTGGAACGAGGCGCTCAAGGAGATCCAGGAGCTCGACTCCGTCTCCATCCCCGGTGAGGCGTGGGGCGACGACCCCCGGAAGGCGGTGAACGCCGCGCTCGAAACCGCACCCGACCGCCAGCTCAACAAGATCCAGCGGGCGGTGCTGAAGGTGATGCCCCGCGCGAAGTACATGAACGACCCGTTCGGCGGCCACCACGCGCTCAACTTCGACATCTACGGGCACTTCACCTCGCCCATCCGCCGGCTTTCCGACACGATCAACCACTGGATCGTCCACGAGAACGACGTGCCCGAGAACATCCTCGAACTGTGTGACCACGCCTCCGACAAACAGAAGGACGGCGAGACCGCCGAGCGCCTCTACAAGCAGTTCATGCAGGAGATCAACCTCGACCCCTACGCGATCAACAACCGCGGCGTGGAGGTCGTCGACGATCCCGAGGAGGCGGACTACACGGTATAAGCGCTCGGCGGGCGCTCGCCGAGCGCCCGGTCCAGCGGTGTTCTCGAACCTCAAGGAGAGTGACGGCCGCGTACCTCTGACAGGTCACTGGGAACTGCCCCAGTATCCACGCTACGGTACTGCCGCTCCTATGTTCCCTGCCTAACCGGTTAGGTGTCGTCGAATCCCCCGGCAGTTCGGGGGTTGTCGCGTGAACCATTGCGGACGAAACGAGACGACGACACGGTCCGCCACGACGGGTGTCGAACCCTCTCAGCGAGGTTGCGATTCGGGTTATATACTAAAGAGCTAAAGCTCCGCGAGAGGGACGGACTTGCCGCTCCGCAGTCATGCGGTATCGAGTAAAATTTAGATGGACTCGCGGGGATTTGAACCCCGGGCCTCTTCCTTGCGAAGGAAGCGATCTGCCACTGATCTACGAGCCCTCACTCCATTCAAACCGCCGTCCGTACTTGTACCTTACCTTTCGGAACCCTCCCCGGTACCCGCTCACACGCCGGCAGAGAGCAGTCGGAGGCGCCCGGCGGCAAGTCCGAGGAAGGCGCCGACGGCGTGCGCGATGAGCGCGACGCCGGGCGCGGCGGTGACGAGCGTGAGGAGGACGGCGACGGCGGCGAACAGCGCGAGCTGCGCCCGGCCGGAGAGCCGCAGCCGGTCGAACAGCGTGGCACTGGCGACGTTGCCGGCGAGCAGGTAGCCGCCGAGCGCGAAGACGGCGCCCGAGAGACCGAGGACGGAGGGCGCGGGGCCGATCAGCCCTCCGAGGGTCACCTGGGCGGCGCCGGCGAGTGCGCCGGTCGTGAGGACGAACGCGTGAAACCGGGTGCGTGTGGTGTGGCGCTCGACGAGCGGGCCGACGAGAAGCAGTCCGACGGCGTTCGCGAGCAGGTGGCCGGTGGAGCCGTGCGCGTAGACGCTCGTGGCGAGCGTCCACGGCGCCGTCGTGAGGGGCGCGGCGAGCGCGAACGCGTAGCCGAGTCCCACGAGCCCGAGCAGGAGCTGGACGAGCCCGACGAGCAGGACGACCGCGAGCGTCTCCAGCGTGGCGCGCATGGGGTGGGGTACGGTCCGCGCGACAAAAAGCGTCCGCGCTTACCGCTCCGCGCAGTAGTCGACGAAGTTGCGCAGAATGCGCAGCCCCGTCTCCCCGCTCTTTTCGGGGTGGAACTGCGTGCCGAACACGTTGCCGGCTTCGTTGGCGACGACCGCGGGGAAGTCGACGCCGTAGTCGGCGGTCGCCACCACGGCTTCGGGGTCGTCGGGCGCAGCGTAGTAGGAGTGGACGAAGTAGGCGTGCTCGCCGTCGACCCCCTCGACGACCGGGTGCTCGCGGATGATCTCCAGCTCGTTCCACCCCATGTGGGGTACCTTGCGGTCCACGTCGAAACGGACGTTGGTGCCGGGGATCAGGTCGAGCCCGGTCACCTCGCCCTCGCCGGCGTGATCGGCCTCCTCGCTTGTGGTGAGCAGCATCTGCATTCCGAGACAGATTCCGAAGAGTGGGCGCCCGGCTTCGGCGTGCTCGACCAGCGTCTCACGGAGCGGGCCGGCGTTCTCCATCCCCTCGCGGAACGCGCCCACGCCGGGGAGGACGACACCGTCCGCGGCGGCGAACGTCTCGGGGTCGTCGGTGATCTCCACGCTCGCGCCGGCGCGCTCCAGCCCGCGGGTAACCGACCGCAGGTTGCCGAGCCCGTAGTCGACCACGGCGATGTCCGCCAGCGTCTCCTCGGGCGGCTCGAAAGTGCTCATACACCCTCTCGGAGGGGGACCGAAAAGTCGGTTTCCCTTGTGGCAGGTGGTCGGCCGGGAAAAAACGACGCCGCGGTGCGTGGATGGCGCTTACTTGAACAGCGACTCGGCCATCCGCTGCGGGAAGCCGCGGACCATCTCGATGAAGCCTTTCGACTCCGTATCCGCTCGGAGATGTGCGCGGGTCCGCTGGCTGACCATCTCGACGGAGATGATGAGAACGAGAATGACGAGGATCGTCGCCATCATGTTCGTGAACTGGAACAGTCCCTGCTGGACGTCCAGCACCTGTCCCAGTCCGCCGGCGCCGATGATACCCAGCGAGACGGCGATCCGGACGTTGATCTCGAAGATGTACAGCGTCCACGCGATGAAGGGCGTGGTCACCTGCGAGAGCATCCCGAAGACGATGATCTGCGGCTTGTTCGCGCCGGTGGTGCGCATCGCCTCGATGGGTCCTTCCTCGATCTCTTCGAGCTCGTCCGTGAACAGACGGCCGAGATTTCCGATGGTGTCGGTGGCGATGGCGAGCGTCGCCGTCGCCGGTCCGAGACCAGCCAACGGAACGAAGATGAGCGCCCACACCAGCGCCGGGATGGCGCGGATGGAGGACATCGTCCCGCGGAAGATGAAGTTGAACGGGAACGGCGTCACGCGCTCGGAGCCCAGAACGCCGAAAAGCAGCGCGAGCGGGAAGCCGAGAATGGTGCCGGCAAAGCCCATCGCGAGCGTGACTCCCGCCTCGCCGAAGATCGAGAAGATCCCCAGCGACCCGTCGAACACGAACCCGATCGGGTCGGTAACCAGCGTGCTCGCGTCGCCGGCGTCGAAGATCAGGCTGTTCTCGGAGATGAACGTCCAGTAGGCGCCGAAGTCCAGGAACGGGAGGAACCCGAAGTACATCGTGATCGGGAAGAAGTCACTCAGTGACTCGCCGAAGAACCCCCACTGGTATCCCTCGTCGAAGATGCTGACGGCACTGAGTGCCTGCACGAACATGAAGCCGATCGCGAACAGCAGCACGACGGCGCCAACGGCGCGGATCCGGCGAGAGTGCTTGATCCGCTCGAACCGCTCCTCGATACGGTTGGCGTCGTCGGCGTCGTCGGCGTCGATCGTGGTGGCGTCGTCGCCGCTCATCAGACGGCACCCTCCGCGCCCTCGGTTCGTGTCACGCCCTCGGAGTCGCCGGCGACGTCGTCGCCCTCGTCCTCGGCGAACATCCCTTCGGTGTCGATGCCGCCGTAGATCTCGTCGATGACATCCATCGTGAACTCTTCGCGGTAGCCGTCGAACACCTTCTCACCGTGTCGGAGCCCGATGAAACGCTGGCCGAACTTGCGTGCGAGGTTCACCTGATGGAGGCTGATCATCGCCGTGAGGCCACGCTCCTGTGCGGCGGTCCGGAGGTAGCCCATCACCTGTTGGGCGCTGCCGGGGTCGAGACTGGCGACGGGCTCGTCGGCGAGCAGCACTTGGGGGTTCTGCACCAGTGCCCGGGCGATGCCGACCCGCTGCTGTTGCCCTCCGCTCATCTGCCGGGCACGCTGCTGTGCCTCGTCGAGGAGACCGACGGTTTCGAGCGCCTCGAGTGCACGGATTTTCTCCTCGCGGTCCTGCAACTGCAGTAGACTGGTGATGAAGTCGGAACGATTCAGCGAGCCCGTCAGCGAGTTGGAGTACGCGCTCATCTGACCGATGATGTTGTGCTGTTGGAAGATCATCGCGATGTCGTCCCGCGGGCTCGTAACGGGCGTGCCGTCGATGGAGACCTCGCCGTCGGTTGGCGTTGTGAGACCATTGAGACACCGAAGTAGGGTCGACTTCCCGGAGCCGGAGACGCCGAGCACGACGACGAACTCGCCGTCGGGAATCTCGAAGGAGACGTCGTCGAGTGCGACGGTCTCCCCGTACTCTTTCCGGAGATTGTCGACTTTGATGCTGCTCATAAGAATTGAAAGGGAGAGTGGTAGTATGCGTTACGTGAGGTCGGCGAACTCGAGGCCGAGTTCGTCCATCGTGTCCTGAATCGGGTCGTAATCCGAGAACTCGGCGGGCTCGACACCCGTGAACCACAGTGGCTCACCGTCGTAGTCGTCGCCGTGCTGAAGGTCTTCCTCAGTCACGTCGAGAATGACGTCCTCGATCTCTTCGCGGACGGGGTCCTCCCAGTCGGACCGCGAGATGAGCGGTGCGCGGGGGATCGGGTCCGACACTGCGAGCAGACGGAGCTCCTCGTGTTCGTCGCCGATCGCTTCGCCGGCGCCGGGGTACTCCGCGGAGACCTCTCCGAACTCCTCGGACATTTCGTCGAACTGGTCCTGGCTGATGCGGTCGGCTGTCGTGAACGCGCCCGTGGCGGCAGCACCGACGTCCGGGTTGTTGATCATCTGTTCGGCGGCGCGGTCGTGGTCGCCGGAGATGGTCGCCTGGAAGTCCTCGGCGTCACTCTGTGGTGCGTCGCCGATGTCGTAGCCCTGGCGGCTCAGGTAGGCGAGGGGCACGAGCGTGCCGGAGACGGACATCGTCGCGCCGAACGCGACCTCCTCGCCGCCGAGGTCGTCGATGGACTCGATCCCGCTGTCCATCGTCGTCGTGATCAGCGAGAAGTACTGGGCAGCACCGAACTGAATGCGCATCCCGATGATGTCGGTGGCTTCCCGGCCGGCGATCGCCGCGGACGGGGAGATGTCCGCGATCTCGCCGCTCCCGCTGCGGATCGACTGGAGCGTCGCCGAATAGTCGGCGGCGCGGTTCGGCTCGATGTCGACGTCGACCTCGGACTCGATGTACTGGAACAGCGGCTGGTACTGCTCGACGATGTCGACGCTCGACTCCGCCGGATTGAGGATGAACTCAACCTCGGTGGTGTCGTCGGCGTCGCCCGCCGTCTCGCCGTTGGACCCCTCGTCACCGTCGGTACACCCTGCGAGGGCCACGGCTCCCGTGGCTCCTGCTGTTTTGATGAACGTACGCCGGTTCGCCGACCACCTGTTGTCGGACATGGGGAAAACTTCTCCTCACATAATAAATGGTTTTCTATGTTCCCTACCGAGAACTCCCCTGTAATCCCCTCACAAACTCCAAGGAGTGGTGTTTCACCGTATCCAGATCAACATTAACCCTGACGATCTTTGCCGGTGCCGATACCTCGGAGACGTGCGTTCGACGGTTGATGGAGGGTAGTTGGGGCCCCCTCGGACCGTCTGATGGCTTCACGCTCCACTCAGTAGTCGCCGAGTCGCGACTGGCCGCCGTCGCCCTCGGTCGCGCCGGCGAGCTCGGCGGCGCGGGCGATCGTCTCGAAGAACCCCTCACGCTGGCTCCGGTCGTACAGCGTCGCCGCGGGGTGGACCGAGAGGAGGACGCGCCGGGCGGCGCCGCCGATCCGGGCGTCGACCACGTCGCCGGATTCGCCGGTGATCGCCACGTCACGCTTCAGGAGGTGCTCGCTCGGAACCTTCCCGAGCGTGACGACGAGCTCGGGGTCGAGGCGGTCGACCTCCGTCTCGAGATAGCCGCGGCAGTTCGCCAGCTCCTCGCTTCGCGGGTCACGGTTCTCCGGCGGGCGGCAGCGGACGCAGTTGGTGATCCGCACGTCGGGACGCGCGAGCCCGGCGTCCCGAAGTGCCTCGTCGAGCACGTCGCCCGACCGGCCCACGAACGGCTCGCCGCGCTCGTCCTCGGTGGCGCCCGGGCCTTCGCCGACGAACAGCAGGTCGGCGTCGGTCGGACCGACGCCGTTGACGATCCGGCTGCGCGACTCGACGAGCGCCGGACAGCGCTCGCAGTCGGTCACACACAGCTGGTCATCGAGCGGTGCGGATTCGCCGTCGAGCGTCCCGGCGGTATCCCCGCCAGCGTCGTGGTCCTCGCTCATCGCGTCACCACGGCTCGTTTTTCAGGCCGAGCTTGTAGGCGATCACGTTCGTCGTCACGTGTAACACCGGCGTCATCACGAGGATGACGGCGAGCACGGGCAGCGTGAACGTCTCCAGCGCCCAGCTCGGCGCGGCGACGAACGCGAACAGCAGCGCACCGACGACGAAGTCGAGCTGGTCGAGCCCGGGGAACGACGCCCCGCGCTCGCGGCCCGACCGCCGTTTGATGAAGGAGGCGCCGATGTCGCCCATCATCGCCCCGAGCGCCAGCCCGAGTGCGGCCTGGAGCGGGAACGTCGGGAGCGTGACGCCGAGCGCGGCGGAGACGGGGTCGTGGATCGCGTTAAGTAGCAGCGCGAGTGCGACGCCGGCGGCGGTGCCGGCCGCGGTGCCGCGCCACGTTTTCCCGTCACCGAGCACGCGGCTGCCGTTCCACTCGCGGCCGCCGTCGATGGGACGACCACCGCCGGCGAGCACCGCGAAGTTGTTCGGTACGTACGCGGGCAACATCGCCCAAAACGCCGTCGCGACGAGCGAACCGACCATACCCGGCCAACGCCCGAGAGGGTTTAATAAGGACCGGATCCCCGGGGCGCACGCGAATCCGTGCGAGCGCCGGCGGTTCGCGGTCGCTGCCGATCGGGTGGCCGGCGGTCCGCGGTTGCTGCCGGGTTGTGGCAAAAATTGGCAACGGTAAAGGCGTCCGGCCAACTATCAGCCTCCATGATACCGCCCATCGCGCGCCGGTTCGTCGCGGGCGAGAGCGCCGCCGAGGCGCTCGACCACGCTCGGACGTACAACGAGGACGGCGTGCGGATGATCCTCAACCTGCTCGGCGAGCACTACGACGACCCCGTCGACGCGCGGGCCGACGTGGACGCGTATAAGGACCTGATCGACGACATCGCCGGGACCGACCTTGACGCCTGCGTCTCGGTGAAACCCTCACAGATCGGCATCGACGTTTCCGAGGACCTCTTTCAGGAGCATTACCGCGAGATCGTGGCGTATGCCCACGAGCGCGACCAGTTCGTCTGGTGTGACATGGAGGACGCCGACACCACCGACGCCACCCTCGACGTGTTCGAGGCGGTCGCCGAGGACTACCCGTGGGCGGTCGGCCAGTGCATCCAGTCGAACCTCAAGCGCACCCGCGAGGACCTCAAGCGCGTCGTCGATGTCCCCGGCAAGATCCGGATCGTGAAGGGCGCCTACGACGAGGACCCCGAGATCGCCTACAAGAACAAGGCACGCGTCGACGAGGCGTACCGCGCCGACATCGAGTTCCTCTTCGAGCACCGCGAGCGCGGCGTCGCGATCGGCAGCCACGACCCGGAGATGGTGTCGCTCGCGACCCGTCTTGGCGACGAGTTCGGCACCGACTACGAGGTTCAGATGCTGATGGGCGTCCGCGAGGACGCCCAGCGCGACCTCGCCGCGCAGGGCGTCGAAGTGTGGCAGTACGCCCCCTACGGCGACAAGTGGCTCTCGTACTTCTGGCGCCGGGTTCGTGAGCGCAAGGAGAACGTGCTGTTCGCGGTGCGGGCCGTGCTGGGTCGGTGAGCCCGCCGGCGGGCGCGTGGACCGGCGGTCCGCAGCCGCGTCCGACGGCCCGAAACCGTCCCCAACGGGCTCCGCTGGCGACACGTAGAAGCCCTCTTAAGGCACGCCCTCACATACGTATTCGATAGATGTCCACGTGGAAGCGCGACTTCGCCAGCGGGCTCATCGTGTTGGCGCCGTTGCTGGTCCTCGCGCTCGTTCTTCGCTGGATCTACCGCCACATCGCCTCGCTGCCGCTGATCGAGGCGCTCCAGCCCGAGTTCATCCCCGCCCCGCTGGAGCCGCTCTCCCGCGTGGTGATCGCGGTCGCCGTCCTCACGACGCTCGTGCTCGCCGTCGGCTACTTCATGCGCACGACGCTCGGGCGTCTCGCCGAGGAGCGAATGGACGACGCGATCAACCGCATTCCGGCCCTTCGGGTCGTGTACAACGCCTCGAAGCTCGCCGCCGAGACGGCCCTCTCCGGCACCGACGAGCTCCAGAGCCCCGTCTATCTGGAGACGTGGGCCGGGATCCGGATGACCGCCTTTAAAACCGGAAAGAAGACCCGCGACGGCAAGATCGTCCTGTTCATGCCGACCGCGCCGAACATCACCTCCGGGTTCGTCATCGAGGTCGAGCCGGAGCGGATCGAGGAGACGGGCGAGTCCGTCGAGGAGGGGATGACCCGGATCCTCTCGGCCGGCTTCGCCGACTCCGCCCACCAGATCCCCGTCGAGGAGGAGCGGGTGGAGGACGTCGGCGACCTTGGAGGCAATCCCCGCGGGGACGCGCGCGGTAGCCGCGACGACCGCGAGCCGCGCTGAACCGCCGCGTCGTCACGACGTACGCGCTCGCCGGCGGCCCCTTTTTAGTAAGACAGTTACGGCGTGCGCCGCTTGTGCAGGTATGAACGTACTGGAGGTCGCCGACGCCGCGACCGCGACGGGCCCCGTCTGTGACGCCTGTCTCGGTCGTCTCGTCGCCGACCGGAGCTTCGGACTTGGCAACGACGAGCGCGGCAAGGGGCTCCGCGTCGCGCTCGCCCTCCGCGAGGACGACGACTACGAGGCACCCGACACGGCCGACTGCTGGGTGTGTGAGGGCTACTGCGCGGATTTCGACGAGTGGGCCGAGCGCGCCGCCGACGCCGTCGAGGGCGTCGAGTTCGCCACCTACAACGTCGGCACCCGACCGCCGCCGTTGGTCGAGGAGAACGAGCGACTGCTCCGGGAGGAGGCCGGCCTCGACGACGACGCCGGCGAGCCGTTCAAATCAGAGTTCAACCGCGAGGTCGGCAAGCGGTTCGGGACGCTCACGGGTGCGGAGGTCTCCTTCGACCGCCCGCACGTCCAGTTCACCATCGACCTCGCCGAGGACGAGCTGGACGCGAAGGTGAACTCCACGTTCGTCTACGGACGCTACCGCAAACTGGAGCGGGACATCCCGCAGACGGAGTGGCCCTGCCGCGAGTGTCACGGCTCCGGCCGGCAGGGACGCGAGCCGTGTGACCACTGTGGCGGCTCCGGCTACCTCTACGACGACAGCGTCGAGGGGTACACCGCGCCCATCGTCGAGGACGTGATGGACGGCACGGAGGCCGTCTTCCACGGCGCCGGTCGCGAGGATGTGGACGCCCGAATGCTCGGCACCGGCCGCCCGTTCGTGGTCGAAGTCGAGGAGCCGGCGCGCCGGCGCGTCGACACTGAGCAGCTCCAGGCGGACATCAACGCGCTCGCCGACGGCGCGGTCGAAGTCGAGGGGCTTCGCCTCGCGACGTACGACATGGTCGCACGCGTGAAGGGGCACGATGCCTCCAAGCGCTACCGCGCGGAGGTCGAGTTCGACGAGGACGTGACTGAGGAGGAACTCGCCGAAGCAGTCGACGCGCTCTCGGGCGCCACCATCGAGCAGTACACCCCGAACCGCGTCGACCACCGTCGCGCGAACCTCACTCGCGAGCGCGAGGCGTACGAGGTGACCGGCGAGCTGGTCGACGCCCGCAACGCCGTCGTGGAGGTCCACGGCGCCGGCGGCCTCTACATCAAGGAGCTGATCTCCGGCGACGACGGCCGAACCGAGCCGAGTCTCGCCGGCGCGCTCGGCGTTGGCGCCGAGGTGACCGCACTCGACGTGCTCGCCGTGGAGGGCGAGGAGGAGCCGTTCGAAGACGAGGCATACTTCCGGGACTAACGAGCGAACTCGCCGGCGTGGCACGTTGGTGGTTTGGTATATAAACGTCCGAGAGTGGTTTCGACAGCTGCTTATAAACAAAGATGCGGTGCGGTGGCGCGCCCGGCGAGCGCCCAGCGGGCGCTCGGCGGCGCGCGAGGGAGGCAGCGGCCGCCGGCGGAGCGGTTTCCCGTCGGCGGCCGTCTGCCGAGGCTGGGGAGGTGTGAGGTGCGGTTGCTGTGCGGTCGGGTGGGACTCAAAGGGGCAGCCGGCGAGGACGAAGCCCGGCGCAGCAAGCACCGCAGTGAGCGTAGCGAACGAGGAGCGCAGCAAGCCGCGCGAGTCGTCGCCGGCTGGGGCTTTGGAGGCGTTCGCCGTCGTTCTCACCCCAGAAGCCACTCATAAAAGATCCACACCACCACCACCGTCCCACTTATAGAACTCTCATCCACCCACCTGACACACCTACTCCCGAGGTCACTCACCGGGGAGTCTGCATAGACCACATCCGGGTCAGAAATTGTCTCCTCAAGGTGACTTCAACGGACCTGCCTCACCGATACTCGTCGAGGTCGATCCGCGTCGCGCCGACGGTTTTCCCCTCGGATGTTAGCCGGAGCGTCACGGTCTCCTGATCCGGGTGGACCCAACTTCTGTTGAGCGCGATCTCCACCGTTTCCCCGGGATCGACCACAACGTCGTCGACGGCCGTGGTCGCCTCCTCGCCGTCGTCGAACGCGAGGGCCGCCCGCGAGACGCGGATCGGGTCGGCCCCGTCGTTGCGGACGGCGACCTCGAACCGGTCGACGGCGTGTTTCGACCCGGCCGCCGAGAGCGACAGGTCAACGTTCGTGACCGCCAGCGGGCCGCCGTGCTCGGGGTGGCCGTCCGTGTTAGCGCCGGCGTCATCGCCGGTCCCGCCGTCGGCTCCCTCCTCGGCGTCCTCCTTCGTGTACTTCGCAAAACACCGGTAACAGCGGTAGAGGCGGATGTCCGGCGCCGGGACGTTTCCCGAGGGGATCCGAACCCGGAAGGTGAGAAACCGGCTGCCGCACTCCGGGCAGTCGGGGGTGCCGTGGAACACGCCGTCGTGTTCACGGGGTCGGGAAAAGTGTCTTCGGGTGGTGACCTTGGGCCCCCTACCCGAGCAGCTCGTCGTGCTCGACGACCGTCGCGAACTCCCCGTTGAGGTGTGCGAGCGCGACGCGGTGGGAGGTCTCCGGGTCGATCCGCTCGCCGTCGTGCGTCTCGCGGGCGTGCGCGGCGGTCGCGTCCGCGACCAGCGTCACGTCGTAGCCGCGGTTCTCGGCCATCCGCGTCGTCGTGGAGACGCAGTGGTCGGTGGTGAGCCCGCAGACAACGAGGTGGTCGTAGCCGTTCTCGCGGAGCCAGTCGTCGAGACCGGTCCCCAGAAACGCCCCGTTGACCTGCTTCTGGAAGGTGGCCTCGCCGTCGACGGGAGCCGTCTCGGGCTTCCACGCGAAGCCGGGTCCATCCGGACGAAGCGGGGAGTCCGACTCCGTGGAGGCGTGCCGGACGTGTGCCACCGGACGGTCGGCCGTTCGCCACGCGTCGAGGAGAGCGGCGGCGTGGGCTTCCGCGTCGGGGTTGTTGCGCTCGCCCCACGCGGGGTCGTCGAAGCCGACCTGAAAGTCGATCAGCAGGAGGACGGCGTCCGCGAGGAGGTCGGCGTCCGAGAGAGTGTCTCCGTCGGGAGCGTCGTCTTCGGGTGAGTCGCCGTCGGTCATGCGCCGTCTCCCGTCGAGCGACCGCCGTCCGCGCGTGCGTCGCCCGAGTCGGAGCCGTCTCCCACGGCGCCACCATCCGCGAACCGTCGCCATGCGCCGGGTTCGAGCAGCTCCGGCGGCGCGCGCGGATGCTCCGTGGAGGGAGCCAACGGGCACTCGTCCGGGCTCTGCTCGGGGTCCTCCCGGAACAGGTACTGCTTCCACTCGCGGTCGCCCTCGACGCCCCAGTCGCCGAGGTCGGCGTGCGGACAGACGCCGTCGTACGCCTCCATCCGGTCGCGGATCATCTCCCGGGCGTGTTCGCCGGCCTCCGTGTCGGCGGTGAGCCCGTCGAACACCGCCCGGGGCTGGAACGTGATCTCCAGTCCGACCGGCGAGTAGCGGCTCATGCGCTCGTCGTAGAAGGGCGCCCGCGAGGTCGGGAACAGCGGCTCCCCGCCGAAGGAGTACTCCCAGTAGG
The DNA here is from genome assembly GCF_054654575.1 of Halorubrum gandharaense. Taxonomy (NCBI): domain Archaea; kingdom Methanobacteriati; phylum Methanobacteriota; class Halobacteria; order Halobacteriales; family Haloferacaceae; genus Halorubrum; species Halorubrum gandharaense. The sequence continues at coordinate 1,668,025 of NZ_BAAIET010000001.1, read as the reverse complement.
GGTCGTCCGGGTCCGTGGGAATGTCGTCCGGCCACGGCTCCGGGTCGTGGACGTGGAGGAACTCCAGCACGTGCCAGAGCGACTCGTGATAGTCGGCCTCCGTCGCCTCCCCGTCCGGGGGTTTGAAGAAGACGGCCAGCGGCACCCGGTCGGCGTGGTCCTCGTAGGTGTCGAGATACTCCAGCAGCACGTCACGGAGTCGGAGCAGCGCGGCCGGGTCGGTCGTCGACTCGCAGGCCGCATACAGGAGGTCACCCTCGCGTTCGACCTCGATGCCGAAGTAGCAGGGGAACGGCTCGCCGTCGCGCTCGCCGAGCATCGACTCCCGGAAGGTGCGGTAGTGCTCCTGCAGCCAGTCCGGTGCGTCGTCGAGCCGTTCGTGGAGCGTCTCCTGGTCGAGCAGCACGCCCTCGGTTCCGGGCTCGTTCATACCCGTACTGGGGGATGCGCCCGCTTTGACCTTTCGCTCCCGACGGCCGGATCCGCTTCGTCGACGCCCGCCCCACTCCGCCTCGCCCCGCCCCACTCCGCCCCACTCCGCCCCGCTCCTCCCCACTCCGCCCCGCTCAGTCGCCGGCGACCGCGAACCGCGAGGGGTCGTCGTCCGCCGTCGGCGTCGTGAGCCACGAGACGCCGAGGGTGAGCGCCGCCGAGAGGACCATCAGCCCGAGCGCCACGTCCCAGCCGCCGAGGACGGATCGTGGAAGGGTCGGCACGACCGGGAGGACGGACGAGAGCACGACCGTCAGGTACGCCACCTGCGGGACGAGCACGCCGGTGACCATCCCGTCGCGGGTGATCCCGTCCCAGTAGAGCGCGCAGATGACGGGGAGCGCGAGCAAGGCGAATCCTGAGAAGGCGGTGTCGCCCACCTCGATCAGCGTGCCCGGACGGAGCAGGCTCGCGAGGAACGCGCCGGTGGCGAAGGCGGCGACGCCGATCCGGCCGAGCCATGCCTCGCGGCGCTCGGAGGCATCGGGGTTGACGAACGGCCGGTACACGTCCCGCGTGAAGTACGACGACCCGGACAGCAGCATCGAGTCGGACGACGACATCATCGCCGCCATCGCGCCGGCGATCACCAGCGCCGCGAACCACATCGGCGTGTACTCGTTGAGCACCACCGGCAGCACGTTGGCGCCCTCGGGCACGTCGACGGGCATTCCGACCGCCCACGCGCCGAGCATGAACGCGGGGAGGAACAGCAGGAGCACGAGCACGGGCCACAGCGCGAACGACTTCTTGAGCACCTCGCCGCGCTTGGCGACGAAGAAGCGCTGGTTGATCTGCGGGAACATCGTCACGCCGAACGCGATGGTGATCGCGGAGGAGATGATGAACCCGGGCGTGTAGACGCCGCCGCCGAAGCTCCCGAACTCGGGGCGAGCATCGAGCATCGACGCCGTCGCACCGCCGAGCCCGCCGACCTGCGAGAGCACCCAGACGGCCGCGATCCAGACGATCGAGAGCATGAACAGCCCCTGGACGGTGTCGGTCCAGGCGACGCCACGCATCCCCGCGAGCACGACGTAGAGGATCATGAACGCGGTGATCAGCGCCGCGCCGGCCCAGTAGGGGACCGCACCGCCCGTGAGGCCGGCGACCGCCTCGCCGGCGCCCATCTGCTGGAGCATCACGTACGGGAACAGCCAGATCAGGCTGACGCCGGCGACGAGCGCCCGGAGGCCGGGCGAGCCGAACCGGTCGCCGAGCATCTCGCCGAGCGTGAGGTAGCCGTTCCGGTTACCGATCAGCCACTGCTTGTAGCCGATCACGTACCAGAGCACCGCAAACAGCACGCCGTCGAGCGCGCCCATCACGATCAGCCACTCGGGGCCGGCCTCATACGCCAGGTTGGGGCCGCCGAAGAAGGTGAACGCCGATAGCAGGGTTGCGAAGGTCGTAAACAGCAGGACGACCGTCCCGATCGACCGGCTCGCGAGGTAGTAATCCTCGGCGGTCGCCTCCGCCACCCGATAGGCGAGCAGCCCGATGGCGAGCGCCACGAGCAGGTAGCCGACGACGATGCCGAGCTGGAGCGAGAGGCTCACGTTGACTCACCTCCGGGACCGTCGGCGTTCGCGTCCACGGGCGCGCCGCCGTCCGTCGCCCCGGCGCCGGCGCCGGCGTCGTCGCCGCCATCCTCGTCCCTGCGGCGTCCCATCCCGCGCTCCCACGCCCCGCTCGTCGCGAACCGGTGGAACAGGAGGCTACACAACACCAGCCAGCCGACGTGCCACCAGATCCACACCGGGAGCCCGGCGACCACGAGGTCCACGCCCCACAGCGGCCACGGCACCGCGAACGCTACCAACACTGCGAACGTCGGGATCCACAGCCAGTCCAAGCCTTGCCGACTCATTGGACAAAACTGCTCCACCGAGGCCTAAAGAGTACCGATGTTGTTCGGAGCTGTTGTATGAAGACTATTATTCTTCACAACACCTGATCGGTGGCGGTCGGGAGTCGAACCGGCGGACGGTAGCTATTTCCGCCGAACGCTCGTATATAAGGGCCCGGGCGGGTCACCGCCCGATTCACCATTCCCATCACTGCCATGAACGACACTGCCAAATACCTGGTTCACGCGACCCTCGCCGCGGACGGCGTCGTCGAACGGAGCGACGTGGTCGGCGCCGTCTTCGGCCAAACCGAGGGACTGCTCGGCGACGAACTCGACTTGCGGGACCTCCAGGAGTCCTCGAAAGTCGGCCGGATCGACGTCGCCGTCGAGTCCGAGAACGGACAGTCGTTCGGGGAGGTGACGGTGGCGTCGAGTCTCGACAAGGTCGAGACCGCCATCCTCGCCGCCTCGCTCGAGACCATCGACCGCATCGGCCCCTGTCACGCCTCCGTCGAGGTGACGAGCATCGAGGACGTGCGCGCCGCGAAACGCAGAGAGATCGTCGAGCGCGCCAAGGAGCTCCTCGCGGACGGCTTCGAGGAGACGACGCTCGCCAGCGACGAGATTCTGGAGGAGGTGCGCGACGCCGCCCGCGTCGAGGGGATCGTCGACTACGAGGGGCTCCCCGCCGGCCCCCGCGTCGGCGACTCCGACGCCGTCATCGTCGTGGAGGGGCGCGCGGACGTGCTCACCCTCCTCGAATGCGGCATCAAGAACGCGGTCGCCGTCGAGGGGACGAACGTCCCCGACGCCGTCGCCGAACTCACCGCCGAGCGTACCGTCACCGCCTTCCTCGACGGCGACCGCGGCGGCGAGCTGATCCTCCGCGAGCTGGCGCAGGTGGGCGACGTGGACTACGTCGCGTTCGCGCCCGCGGGCGACTCCGTGGAGGACCTCGACCGCGGTCGCGTCTTCGAGGCGCTCCGCGGGAAGGTCCCGTACAGTGCGCTCGCCGACGAGCCGAATCTCCGGGAGGCGGCCGACGGGGCGACCGGTGCGACCACGGCCGACACCTCGGCGACGGGCGCCACCTCCGCAGAGACGAACGGAACGGCGCCACCCAGTGACGGGCGATTGGAAACGGAAGACGACGAGGGGAGCGTTGATGACGCCGACACGGACGAGGCGGCCGACGCCGAATCTGACACCGTCGAATCTCCCGAGTCCAAGCCCGGTGACATCGAACCCGAGTCGAGTGCGGATGCCGCCGAAGCTGAGTCGAGTGCGGACGCCGTCAGATCCGTGGCCGACGAAGCCGACGCCGACGAAGCCGACGCCACTGACAAGCCACGCTCGCTGACGGAGCACGTCCAGGAGGTCATCGACGCCGGCACCGGACAGGTGAGGCTGCTCGACGCCGACGGCGGCGTGCTCGCGGAGAGCGATGCGGCCGACGCCTTCGACCTCGTTGAGTCGGCCGACGACTCCCCCCACACGGTCGTCGTCGACGGCGAGATCTCCCAGCGCCTGCTCGACGTCGCTGCCCAACGAGGCGTCACCGACCTGCTCGGACGGTCGACCGGCGAGTTCGTGAAACAGCCGGTGGGGACGCGGGTCCGCACGGCCGGCGACCTCCGCGTCGAGGCCTGAGCCTCATGCCAGTCGCAGAACCAGCGCGTCGCCGTCCGGATACTCGTCTTCTCGCCGTTCGACTACCTCGAAGCCCAGCTCGTCGTACAGCGCCAGCGCCGCCTCGTTGTCGGGGTGCGTCTGGAGGGTGACGGGACCGTCGGCACCGTACGTCTCGATGGCGGTGCACAGTAATCCCCGGCCGCGGCCCTCCCGGCGGAACGCGGGATCGACGACCATCTCCGCGATGTGGGTTCCCGGTCGGCTCGGCGCGTCGACCGGCAGCAGGTAGCCGACGACGCGCCCGCCGGCGCTCCCGCCGGCGATGCTGACGAGGACCGTGCCGACCGAGAGCCCGTACTCCAACAGCTCCGGGCTCGACTGTCGAAGGTGCGACTGCAGCTCGCGTATCCGGTCGCCGTCGGCAGGTCGAGCCGATCGAACTCTGGAGTCCGGCGTGCGCTCGTCGGACGGGGAGTCCTCGTCCGCCATCTATGCGACCACGACCCCGGCGCCGACGGCCGCCAGCGCGCCGACGAGCGTGGCGAGGCAGTTGACGGCCTGGTTGCCGATCCGGTCTCCCTCGATCAGCGCGCCGAGCAGGCTGTCGGCCGTCATCCCCACCACGCCGCCGAGCGCGACCAGCGCACCGCCGACGAGCGGGTCGCCGGCGGCGCCGAGCGGCATCCCGAGCGCGGCGAGGACGGCGATGATGAGCGCGCCGGCGAGCCCGGCCACCTCGCCCTGCCAGGTCACGGCACCATCGGTGCCCGGCGGGACTGGCTTCAGCGTCGTGATCAGCCGGGGGTTGTCGTAGAGGCCGCCGATCTCCGAGGAGAGGGTGTCCGCGAGCGCGGTGGCGAACGCGCCCGCGAACGCCAGCGCGAACAGGAGTTCGAGGGTGGCCGGCGCGAGCGCCGGCGGTGCAGCATCCCCAAAGTGGGGCGTGCCGGCGAAGCCGATCAACGCGGCGAGTCCGACTGCGGAGTTGGCGAGCACGTTGCCGGTGCCGCGAGCGCCCTCGTTCTCCTGGGCGACGCCGCGGTCGATCTTCTCGGAGAAGCGGTATTTGGTCGCCAGCGCGCCGACGGAGTAGAAGGCGATGAGCGGGAGGAACCAGCCAACGCCGCCGAGTACGATGGTCAAAAGCGACAGCAGGACGCCGGTGAGCATCCCCGGGACCGAGGCTGCGCCGAGCGCGTAGGACACCCCGCCGAGCCCGAGCGTGACCGCGAGCGCGACGGCGATGCCGGTGACGCTCACGGCGGGCACCAGCAGGCCGAGTGCCCACGCGACGAATGCGACGACGACTGCCGTGATGTGTGCGTCCCGGTCGTACACCAGCGACCGAACCAGTCCGGCGGTGAGCACGGCGACGGCGGCGAGAAAGAGGATGCGCGGAAGGATGGCGAGAAGGTCGCTCACGCCGGTCGAGAGCGCCACGAGAATCTGTCCAAGGACGGCCGCGAGGAACCCGGCGGTGAGGTAGCCGGCGATCCGCGGGAACGGGTCGTCGCTGCGCTCGGCGACGGCGGCGTGACCGAGCCGACCCACGCCGACTGCGAGCATCGCGGCGGCGAACGCACCGTACGGAAGCGGTTCCCGGGGGATGGAGGCGAAGACGGCGAGGCCGGCGCCGGCGAGCGCGAACGCCGCGAGCCCGTAGAGTCGGCGGTCCTCCCTATCACCGGGGAGCGCCAACGTCTCGAACAGCTCGCCCTCGCGAATTCCGACGAGGGCGACTCCGGCAACGGCGAGGAACGGGACGGCGGCTGCGTCGCCGAGCACCGGCGCCAGCACGGCGAGCGCGGCGACGGCGGCGAACACGCTCGCCCGTCTGAGCCTCCGAGTCACGTTCCGGCGTACCCACGACGACCACTTAACGGTCCCGACACCGGCCGCGATGGCGTCGACGCCGGCGACGACGCGCGGCAAACCCGGCGACGCCCCGGCACCCGCGACTTTTTCCCTCCGGCACGCGGAGCCGGCGATGTGGGACTGTACGACGCGTATCTCGCCGTTCGCCATCGTCGCCACCCCGGCGACCCCCCCGCCCATGTCGCGCTCGCGATCACCGAACGCGACCTGCTGGAAGCGGGGGCGTTCGACACGCTCTCGGCGTTTCTGGAGTGGGCGTTCGAGTACGGCGCGGACCGGGCCACCGTCTCCGTGTCGGTGCTCGACGAGTCCGTGGTGCCGACGCTCGCCCGCCGATTTCGCGACCTCGACGCCCCCGCCCCCATTGCCGTCCGTGGCCCCGACGACACCGAGCGCGCCGACGCGCCCATCCGGGTCGGCATCGGCCTCGGCGGGAAAGCCGAGTTCGCGGAGGCGGTCCGCTCCATCGCCGCCGACGCCGCGACCGGCGAGCTCGACCCCGACGACGTCGACGAGGAGCGGATCGCCGAGCGGCTCGTCTTTCCGGCGGACCCCGACCTCGTGGTGAAGACGGGCGCCGAGCGCCTCTCCGACTTCGCCATCTGGCAGTCCGTCTACGCGGAGCTCTACTTCACCGACGTGAACTGGCGGGACTTCCGAAAGCGGGACTACCTCCGCGCCCTCATCGACTTCCAGGACCGGCAGCGACGGTTCGGCCGGTAGTCGACGACCGGTTCTCTGGCTCCATTGAAAGCCGCTTGTTCGGATGCGAAACCGCGCACCTCAGTCGGTTTCTGGAGAGTGCTTGCTGATCGAGGTCGGGAGTAGGTGTTGCAGATCGCCGCCGGCGATGCAGTATATAAACGAGCGAGAGCCGTGTGACGCCTTCCTTATAAGCGGTATGCGGTGCGGTGGCGTCGCCGGCGCCTCGCGCCGGCGGGCCGCGGCGGCGACGACGAGGCTGGGGAGGCGTGAGGTGCGGTGCTGGGCGGTGCGGGGTGGGACTCAAAGGGGCAGCCGGCTCCGGGAAGACGGGCGACGTAAGCACTCAAAAGGTCGAGCACCGCGAGGCCTTTTGAGCGCGCAGCGAGCCCCTCGACCGGAGCCGGCTAGGGCTTTGCAGGCGGTCCTCACCGGCGATCTCACTCCGTTCACCACTTATAAACCATCCACTACCACAACACATCCCACTTATAAACGCCACATCCGCTCACGTAATACACCTACTCCCGATATCACTCATCGAGGAGTCTGAACTGGTCAAAGTCGAGGCTGGCTTTCAAACTGGATCGCAACAGCCTCCGCTCATCCGAACCGGTCGAGCCCCGATTGTCGCCGTGGGGCGGGGCCTTCCGGCGACGCCACCCACGCCGAGCGCTCGTCGCGGAGCGTCGCGAGGGTGTCGCTGGGGCCGTCGTCTCCGACATCCCCGACCCGTCCGCCGGGCTCGTACGCCGCACACGTCGGCCCGCACTCCCGTCCGGGGTTGACGATCCGGTCGAAGTGGGCACACCGGGGTCGACCGTCCTCAGTGAGCGTCGCGTGTGCACACGCCGGCGGGTCGGGTCGCCACCCCTTCCCGTAGACGCGCTCGGCGATCCGCCGGCGCTTGCGGGCCTTGGCTGTGGGCGAGACCAGCGACACGTCCGTCCGGAGCGGGTGTTCCGCGCGGATCTCGACGCCAGGCGCGTCGGGGGCGAGCGGCGTCGGCTCGCGGACCACCTTGCGCTCGCCGGTGTCGGGATCGAAGCGCCAGACGCCGACCGCATCGGGGATCCGGTTGAGATGCGCGCGGGTGACGTAGGAGGCGGTCGCGAGGACGACCCGGTCGAAGAGGCCGAGCGCGGCGTCATACCGGAGCTGCGCCTTTAGGTCGCCGGGCGTCCCGAGGTCCGGCTTGTTTTCGACCGCCACGAGCTCGCCGACCCACTCGGTCGGGTAGCGCGTCGTCGTTCGCGCCGCGAGCTGCCCCTCGCGTCGCTCCAGTTCGAGGAAGCCGGCGTCCGCGGCGGCTTCGGCCACGTCCCGGGCGTGCGACGGCGAGCAGTCGAGCGACTGCCGAACCGGGGTCGCTCGTCCGGGCCCCAGCCGGCCGGCGACCGCCGCCTCGACGACGGGAGCCGGCAGACGCTCGGGGGTGATCGCCGTCCGCTCCGCGAACATCGGGCCGGGCTCTAACAGACAGACGTCGACGATCCGGCCGCCGGGGCGCTCGATGCCCGCGCCGAGCTGGCGCGAGACGACACGCGCGGGCGATTCGAGGGTGGCACACAGCGCCAGCTCGAATCGGAACTCCATGCCGGCGGAAGGGCGCCGATCGGGTAAAACGCGTCGCCCGCGGGCCCGATATCGGGGATCCAGCCTGATCGCCGCGGCGTCACGTTCAAACCCCTGAAACGGCGAGTGTCGGGCATGCACAGGCGGAACTTCGTCGGGACGGCTGCGGGCGCCGGGCTCCTCGGGCTGGCGGGCTGTGTGGCGAGCGCGTCGCCGAGCCCGCCGGACGTGCCGGACGACCTGCTGGCGGCCAATGACTGGGAGCTCGTCGACGAGGAGCAGGCGGCGGCGTTCAGCGAGTCGGTCGCCGGCCAGGAGATCACGGCGACGGCGACCACCGAGATCTACGAGAACGCGCCGCTGCGTGAGGACCTCGCGGAGAAGACGCTCGGCGAGGTGACGGAGGGGCCGGTCACCTTCTTCGCCAGCCGGGTGACGTTCGACCCCGACCTCACAAACCTGCCGGGCGGCGTCGGCCGCGAGCAGGTGATCGACGAGGTGGAGGCGAACGCCCGCGACCAGCTGACAGCCCAGATGGAGGCCAACGGCGTCGAGGGCGTCGAAACCGTCGACGAGGGGGAGCTCACGGTCGACTCCGGCGAGAGCGCGCGCCGGACGGACATGGAGGGCGTCCTCCCGTTCGAGCCGATCAGCGTCCCGGTGACGGACGACGAGGAGCTGGCGATCGACGAGGACGGCATCCCGGTCGCGGGCCGGCTCGCGGTGTGGCACGCCGAGGAGTCGGTGCTCGTCGCCGGCGGCGCGTTCCCCGCCGAGAACTTCGCGGCCGACCTCGACGAGGCGCTCTCCTCGGCCGTCTCCGTCTCCATCGAGGTCGACCTCGAACTCGATCCGGAGCAGTACGAGGACGACCTGTTGGAGCTCGTCCGGAGCGTCGCGTAGCACTTGGAACGCCGCCCGCCCACGGGCGGAAGGTCCATCCGCCTACGGCTCTTTTTCAGTGACACGATGGACCGCCGCCAACTGCTCGGACTCTGCAGCGCAGCGGCGGCCACGGTCGCCGCCGGCTGCGTCCGCGCGCCCACGACCGACCCGGATCGGCCAGCCAACGGCGACGCCCCCACCGGCGATCCGACGCCGGACCTGCGTCAGGTTCGGATCGACCTCGCACCGTGTGCGAACTCGGGATCGGCGTCCGTGACGTTCGACCGTGCCGCCGGGCAGGTCGTCGTTCGGGGTTGTGTCACCGGCGAGACCGCCTGCCACTACCCCGAAGTCGCGTCGGCCGGCTACGACGGCGAGGTGCTCCAACTGGTCGTGGCCCCCGAGTATCAGGCGGACGACGACGAGGCGTGTGCCCAGGTGCTCACCGACCGCGGCTACCGGGTGGAGGCGACCTTCGACGGCGACGCGCCGCGCGATGTCGAGATCGTTCACGACGACGTGCATGGTCGCGAGTTCGTCGCCACCGCCACTCGGTGACGCGCCGGCTCTCGACCTGCAGCCACGGGACACCGTGAGGAGGTTCGGGCTAGCGCCGCGCGATGCCGCATGGACGCTGCTACTCGGCGATCAGCCCGGGTGTTTCGCGCACGACTGCCGCCCTCGATGAGCGCTCGCCGAGCGCACCTCGGGCGATGCGCTCGCAGGCGCCGTGCGCCCGCCGTCCCGCTCGCCACGCCCTTATCAGTGCTCCCGTGCAACTTCGCCCATGCACGACGCCATCGCCGCGCTGGTCGAACGGGACGGCTGGCGAGCTGAGGGTGCGGCCGCACGGGTCCACTACGCCGGCGGCGGCGACCGGTTCGCCGTCGAGTTCTACGCCGAGTCGGAGCGAGTCGTCTACTGGACCGTGCCGAGCGAGGACGATGATGCCCCGGGAACCGCCGCGCCCGTTCCGCGCGCGAGCGTTCCGGGCCCGCTCCGCGAGCGCGTTCGCGGCGATCTGGCGGCCGCCGGCGTCGATCCGGCCGTCGAGCGCGACGCGATCTGAGGCGGCGTCGGCAAGGCGTGCCGCAGCCTTGCGGTTTGAAGCAAACCTATATCCCTCGCTGCTTGGAACCACGGCGCAATGAGCAGCATCGACTGGGACAAAGACGACCCGTTCGAGGAACAGCGGGACAACGTCGACAACCCGATGCGGCGCCTGTTCGCCGTCTACGGGAAGCCGAACTGGTTCTCGGTGACCGTCGGCATCGTCGGCAGCATCTTCGCTCGTCTCCTCGACCTCCTTCCCCCGCTCCTCCTCGGTATCGCCATCGACGCCCTGTTCCCGCCGCGCACGACGGCGTTCGCGCTCCCGCTCGTCCCCGACGCGTGGCTCCCGGCGGAGCCGGCAAACCAGTTCTTCCTCGTGGTCGCGATCATCGCCGGCTCGTTCGTGTTCGGCGCGATCTTCCACTGGCTGCGCAACTGGGGGTTCAACGCGTTCGCACAGGACATCCAACACGAGGTTCGGACGGACACCTACGACCAGATGCAGCGACTCAACATGGAGTTCTTCTCGGACAAACAGACCGGCGAGCTGATGTCGATCCTCTCGAACGACGTGAACCAGCTCGAACGGTTCCTCAACGACGGACTCAACTCCTTTTTCCGGCTCGCTGTGATGATCTTCGGGATCGCCGGGCTCCTGCTGTATCTCAATCCGCAGCTCGCGCTGGTGTCGCTGCTTCCGGTTCCGCTGATCGCCGGCTTCACCTACCTGTTCGTGAAGCTCATCCAGCCGAAGTACGCCAAGGTGCGCTCGTCGGTCGGGAAGGTGAACTCCCGGCTGGAGAACAACCTCGGCGGCATTCAGGTGATCAAGTCCGCCAACACCGAGGCGTACGAGTCCGAGCGCGTCGACGACGTCTCCCGGAAGTACTACGACGTGAACTGGGAGGCGATCGACATCCGGATCAAGTTCTTCCCCGGGCTCCAGCTGCTCTCCGGCTTCGGCTTCGTGCTCACCTTCTTCGTCGGCGGGTACTGGGTGTTCACCGGCACGGCGCCCGGCCCGCTCACCGGCACCCTCACCGCGGGGACGTTCGTCACGTTCATCCTCTACACCCAGCAGTTCGTGTGGCCCATGGCGCAGTTCGGGCAGATCATCAACATGTACCAGCGCGCCCGCGCGTCCTCCGCGCGGACGTTCGGGCTGATGGACGAGACGAACCTGCTCGCGGAGGACGACGGCGCCGAGGAGCTCGTCGTCGATGACGGCGAGGTCGTCTACGACGACGTCACCTTCGGCTACGACGAGGACGAGACGATCATCGAGGACGTCGACTTCACCGTCGACGGCGGCGACACCCTCGCGCTGGTGGGGCCGACCGGCGCCGGCAAGTCGACGGTCCTCAAGCTCCTGCTCCGGCTGTACGACCCCGACGAGGGGGAGATCCGGATCGACGGACAGAACATCCAGAACGTGACGCTTCCGTCACTGCGCCGCGCCGTCGGCTACGTCGGCCAGACGACGTTCCTCTTCTACGGCACGGTGCGTGAGAACATCACCTACGGCGCGTTCGACGCCACCGACGAGGAGGTCCGCGAGGCCGCCGAGGCCGCCGAGGCCCACGAGTTCATCGAGAACCTCCCGAACGGTTACGACACGATGGTCGGCGAGCGCGGCGTGAAGCTCTCGGGGGGACAGCGCCAGCGCGTCACCATCGCGCGGGCGATCCTGAAGGATCCGGACCTGCTCATCCTCGACGAGGCGACCTCCGACGTGGACACGGAGACGGAAATGCTGATCCAGCGCTCGCTCGACCGGCTCACCGAGGACCGGACGACGTTCGCCATCGCTCACCGTCTCTCGACGATCAAGGACGCGGACACGATCCTCGTGTTGGAGGACGGCAAGATCGTCGAGCGCGGCAGCCACGAGGCACTGCTGGAGAACGACGGGCTGTACGCCCACCTCTGGGGCGTGCAGGCGGGCGAGATCGACGAGCTTCCACAGGAGTTCATCGACCGCGCACAGGAGCGCACCGCCCAGCTGATCGACGACGCTGACGCCGACGGCGACGCCGACGACGACTGAGTCGTCCGGGCCGTCGCGGCGCGTCTCTCCTCCCTCTGCCGCGTTTCCGCAGGTCGTGTTTCCGCAGGCTACGTGCGCGTCCAGTCGCCGGTGTCGGACGATTCGCCGTCGTCCCCGGCCGCTTCCCCTCCGTCCACGTCACCGTCCGCCTTCGGCTCGGCGGGATCGTGGTCGACGCCTTCGAGGACGGCGTCCCGAACCTCCCACGGCTCACGGAACTTGGCGTGGTCGACGCGGTGCAACACGTCCTCCAGCCGCTCCGGGCCGGTCGGGTGTTCCAGCTCGAAGGCGCCGTACTGCTCGACGAGCTCGGCGGCCGTCACCGGATACTCCTGTTCGAGGAGCGCTCCCTTGAGCGCCCCGAACTCCACCCCCTTCACGCGCGTCCCCTCGCTCGCGTCGGTCATACGGGCCCATCCGTCGGGGGGAGGTTAAATGGTCGGGGCCGAGTGACACACCCTCGGCGTCGCGCGCCGTCACCCGCCGCCACTCGCCGTTGCCCGCCGTCATCCGCCCTCGCCCGTCATCACTCGCCGCCACTCGCCGTCGCTGCTGCTCGCCGTCGCGACCGCGGGTTATACGGCGGCGGCCCGCGGAGTCGGCGTATGCGACTCGCGGACGCCACCTGGACCGACGTGCGCGACGCCGACGTGGACCTCGCCGTCGTCCCTGTCGGCAGCACCGAACAGCACGGCCCCCACGCCCCGCTCGGCACGGACACGCTGAACGCGGTCGCGGTCGCGGAGGCGGCCGCGGCGGCGTACGCCGACGGATCGAGCGGGACCGCCGGATCGAGCGGCACTGACGACCCGAGCGACGCCGACCGCGGCGAGGTGCTCGTCACACCGCCCGTTCCCGTGGGTGTCGCCGAGGAACACCGCGCCTTCGAGGGCACGATGTGGGTGAGCCCGGACACCTTCCGCGCGTACGTCCATGAGGCGGCCGCGTCGCTGCCGGCACACGGCGTCGACCGCGTCGTCTTCGCCAACGGGCACGGCGGGAACATCGACGCGCTCGCGGAGGTCGCGCGGCGGTTCTCCCGTGACCTCGACCACGACGGCTACGCGGTGGCGTTCACCTGGTTCGACGCCGTCGGCGAGCACACGAGCGAGATGGGCCACGCCGGACCCCTGGAGACCGCGCTCCTCCGCGCGACGAACCCGGAGCTGGTGCGGGAAGACCGGATCGCCGCCGCCCGAGAGGGTGCGGCCGACCGCTGGGGCGAGTGGGTTGCCGGCGTCAACCTGGCACACGACTCCGACGAGTTCACGGCCAACGGCGTGGTCGGCGACCCGGCCGAGGGTGATGCCGCCCGCGGCGTGGAGCTGCTGGAGCTCGCGAGCGACGCGCTCGTGCGGCTCTCGCGGGCGGTCGTCGACAGGAACCTCGAGAAGTGACGCGGTAGCGGCTGTGTGTCCGGTCGTCGGGGGCTACTCCTCGTCCTCGCCGTCCTCGTCGTCTGCGGCCGCCTCCTGGAGTGCGCCGCGGAGTGCGGGGATCGTCCCCGTCAGCGAGGCGACCTCCTCTGCGGCGTCCTCGATGTCGGCGACGAGGGCCTCCAGCTCCTCGATGTCGGCTTCGAGGTCGTCGGCGTCCTCGAAGGCGTCGGCGCGTGTCCCCATCACGTACGCCTTCTTCGCGGAGCGAACGTGTTCGACGGCGTCACCGGCGTCGAGCCCCGACTTGAGGCCGTTGAGCACGCCGAGCACGTTGTCGGCGTCGGTCTCCCACACGTCGTCGGGCGCCGGCAGCTCCGCCCGCGCGGCCGCGAGATGCTCCTCGACGTCCGCGCGCATCTCCTCGGCCGCCTCCCCGAACAGGTCCTCGTCGTCGAAACTGGTCTGGCTCATACCCGATACGTCTCTCCCACACCCTTTAAACCCGCGCCCGAAAGCGAAAGTGAAAACGTCCGCGGCGAGGCGTCAGGGTCTCCTTTGTGTCCCTCGGCGGTTCAGTTCCGCCGCCCTCGGTTGTCGAAGTGGGTCGGGACGGGAGCAGCGTGCCGGCAACCGCCGACGGACCCGCGAGCGCCGGCGGGCTCGCCGACTCCTCACCGCATCATGATCTCCGACGGCGGCGAGAGGTTCCGTCGGCCGCCGAACGTGACGAGGAACAGCAGTCCGAGGCCGACGCCGTACGCCGCCATCAGCGGGATCGTGACGAGGAACATGGTGATCACGTCGGCGGGGGTGAACACCGCGGCGGCGAGCATGATCCCGACCGTGACCTCCCGCCAGCGGCTTCGGAACGCCTGGTAGGGGGCCCCGGAGTTGTTCAACAGCACCATCCCGATGGGGATGTTCGCGAGGAACCCGATCCCGACGGTGGTGAAGATCACCAGCCAGAGGTAGTCGCTCACCTGGTAGGTGATGATCATGTTGGCGTTGGTCGCGTCGGTGACCAGCCAGCCGATGATCCCCGGCGCGATGTAGCCGTAGCCCAGCGCGAAGCCGCCGACCATACCGGCGACGAGCGCGCCGGTCCAGAGGTACACCTGCCGGAGTCGGCCGGCGACGAAGCCGCGCTCGCGCAGCGCGGGCCACGCGTAGTAGAGCACGACGGGGAAGACGGCGAGGATCCCCATCAGCACGGAGAACTTCACCATGAAGACCAGCGCCTCGACCGGGTGGAGCGTGATCAGGTTGATCCCGCCGTCGACCGCCGCCGGCACGCGAGACTCGAGGTCGCGCTGGACGGTCCCGAGCCCGCCGAGGTACAGCCAGGTGAACACGCCGGCCATCACCGTGCCGAAGACGGCGAGGATCTTGAACGACCGCGAGCGGAGCGAATCGAAAATGAAGCGAATGTCCTTGTAGTAGCCGCCGATGTCGTCCTCGGCGTCCTCGTCCGTGAGCTCGTCGAGGAACGTCGAACTCGCTCGGGAGGTGCGGTCCTGCACCGCGTCGGTGACGCCGCCGGACGCCGCCTCGGCTTCGGCTCCGGCCTCCCCCTCGGCCTCCGCTTCCTCGCGCTCCGCCTCCACGTCGTCGAAGCGGTCGAGGATCGCCTGCGCCTTCTCCGGGTCGTCGTCCTCCATGGCGGCGCTGGCGAGCGACAGCGACTCCTCCTCGCTCATCCCGACGAACGGCTCGTCGGGCGCGGCGCGCACGCCGGCCGCGTCGAGTTCGCCCACGTCGAGCGCCTCGGGGTCGCCGTACTGGTAGCCGGCGCTCGTCGTGTCGAGGTCGGCGTAGACGGCCCACAGCGTCGCGACGAGCACGAACGCGAGCCCCCACGCGGCGGCGTACAGCGCGAGCGCGGTCGTCGGGTCGAGCGCGGCGGCCTCGCCGGGCGCGAAGAAGCGCCAGTCGCTGCCCACCCAGCGCAGCAGGTCGTTGACGGCTCCGCGGCCGCCGTACTCGTAGAAGACGTAGGTGACGCCGGCCCCGAACACGCCCGCGCCGAGCACGACGTTCCAGTGGGTGCGCATCGAGCCGAGCACGGAGATCCGGTCGGAGCTCCGCTTTGCGGTGACGACGAGCTTCGCGAGGTACAGCGAGAAGCCGTACAGCAGGATGAGCGGGAACGCCCACATCAGCTGCGTGAACGGGTCCGGCGGCGAGAACAGCGCGCCGAACACGAAGATGGCGACGACCGCGTACTTCCACTTGTCACGGAACGTCTCGTACTGGACGATCTCCGCGTACGACAGCCCCGTCACGAGCAGCGGCATCTGGCCCGCGAGACCGAAGGAGAGCGAGAGGAAGACGATGAACTCGGTCCACATCACGATGGAGTAGGTGGGCTGGAGCCCGGCTTCGAGGCCGAAGCTCGCCAGGAACGAGAACATCAGCGGGAAGAAGGCGAACACGCCGTACGCGAGCCCGACGCCGAACAGCACGACCGCGAGGAGACCGATGAGCGCCAGCTTCCAGCGGGGGATCGGCGACTGGGGCCACATCCCGCGGTCGCGAAGCTCGTGGCGCATGAAGTAGACCAGCGGCGGGATGGCGACGATCCCGCCCACGATGAGCCCGATCTTCGCCTGTAGGAGGATCACCTCAAACGGCGTCTGGGCGATGACGTCGGCCTCCGCCCGGACGGGGTCGGACATGTTGGCCTGCGTGATCTCCCACAGGAAGTCCCAGATGTACATCCGGAGTGCCCAGAACGTGCCTAAAAAGCCCAGCACGAACGCGATGAAGACCTTCTGGAGGTCCTTCTGGATCGACCGCAGGACGGCCTTCACCGACTCGCGTCCCTCCGCGAGCGATCGCTGGGTATCCTCGTCGAGGGCACTCGCCATGTGGTGGGGGAAGTCCGTCGTCGTTATCAACCTTTTCGACCGCGCCCGCCGCGAGAACCCGGTCGCATCCGAAAAGGCCTATAATCACCGGGCGGCTGGGATGAAGTGAATGGAGGACTCCGACCGGTCGCGCGAGGAGCCGTCGGACGGCGACGAGGAGCCGGCGCGGAGCCCGGACCTGCCGACGGACGACGCGGTCGACGACGGCGAGAACCCCGAGAACCCCGGAGACGGCGATCAGGGCGGAAACGACGCGGACGAGGAGCCGTCGGATTCGACGGCCACGATCGACCTCGACGGCGAGGACAGCGGCGCGGACGGCGCGCGCGGTCCCTCCGACGACGTGGACGGGTCCGAGAGTGGCGAGAGTGACGAGGACGGAGAGACCGAGGAGTCTGCGGACGCCGCAGATTCGGAGCCGTCGCCGGAGGCGGACGACGACGGTGGAGAGGACTCGGATGCCGGCGAAGAGGACGGCGAGGATGTGGACGCGGACGAGGAGGAAGCTGCAGACGACGAAGGCGCGGACGACGGCGAAGATGACGGCGCGGACGACGGCGAAGATGCGGACGAGGACGAAGATGACGGCGCGGACGACGGGGAAAACGAGGAGACCTTCGACGGTATAGAGGGTCCCGACACGGACGAGGAGATGCCGCTGGCCGAGCACATCGAGGAGATGATGCGCCGGCTGGCGATCGTCTTCCTGTTCGGTGGCCTGGCGACGCTGATCGCCGTCACCGAATCGACGGCGCTCATCGAGTACTTCTGGAACTACCACATTCCCGGCGCGGAGCCCGGCTCCGACGTGAATCGGCCGCGGCTGTACGGGCCGCTGGAGCTCCCCTTAACCCGGCTGAAGGTCGCCGGTATCGCCGGCGTGGTCGTCGGGCTCCCGGCGTTCGTCTACCAGACCTACCGGTTCATGAAGCCGGGGCTCTACTCCAACGAGCGGCGCTACTACCTCGCGGCCGTCCCGACCAGCCTTGTGCTCGGCTCCGTCGGGGTCGCGTTCGCGCACTTCCTCGTGCTCCCGGCGATCTTCTCGTACTTCACCACCTACACCGAGGACGCGGCGACGGTCGCGTTCGGGCTCGCGGAGACGTTCAACCTGATCGTGGTGATGTTGGCGTTCATGGCGATCGTCTTCCAGATCCCGCTGTTCATCATGCTCGCGATCATGATGAACCTCGTCACCCGCCGGTGGCTCGAGCAGAAGCGGCTGATCTTCTGGGGAGCGTTCCTCGGGATCGCGTTCATCTTCAGCCCCGACCCGACCGGGATGGCGCCCATCATCGTCACGCTGACGATGATCGTCCTCTATGAGGGGACGCTGGCGATACTGCGCTGGACCGGGAACTAGGCTGCCGGTCCGCTTTTCGGCTCTGTTGAAATCCTATTCTTCAGCTGTATTCCCGCCTGAAACGGCCGGTCGATGAGAACTGCTTGTTGAGCGATATCGGGAGTGGGTGTTGCAATTCGCCGCCGGCGACCTGGTATATAAACGGAGAGGAGCGCCAACGGCGGTTACTTATAAACGGATATGCGGTGCGGTGGCGCGCCCGGCGAGCGCCCCCTGGGCGCTCGTCGGCGCGCGAGGGAGTCGTCGCCGCAGGCGACGACGAGGCTGGGGAGGCGTGAGGTGCGGTTGCGGAGCGGTTGGGTGGGACTCAAAGGGGCAGCCGGCTCCGGGAAGATGGGCGACGTAAGCACTCAAAAGGCCGGGCCGTGCGGAGAGGCCTTTTGAGCGCGCAGCGAGCCCCTCGACCGGAGCCGGCTGGGGCTTTGGAGGTATTCGTCGCCGTGCTCACCTCAGCAACCGCTTATAAAAGATTCAAAACCCCACCCACGCCCCACTTATAAATGTCAAACCCGCTCACGTGCTACACCTACTCCCGATCTCACTCATCGAGGACCCAGTATAGACCGGAGTCGGGTCAGAACATCTCACCTACAAAGGACTTCAACAGAGCTCCTTTTCCCGAACCAGATTTCACGCCTCACCCCACCGTGAGACGCCGAGCGCGGCGACAACGGCGACCGCGGTCGAAAGTGCACCGACGATCACGTGGGAGAGCTGTCGCTCGTAGGGCGACCTGTAGATGAAGGGATCGGGGACGACAAGCGACCGGTACAGTCGGTCGACCTCCGTCGGGAAAGCGTACGGTACCCAGAACCCGACGAACGCAACGAGGCCGACGATCCCGGCGAGACGCGAGCGCCTCGGGCGGTCGATGTCGCGACGGCGGGCGTCGGCGTACACGAGGAGGGCAGCAGCCGGCGCGACGACGAGGCCGGCAAACGGGGCGAGGGAGGCCATGCACGGCTCACGTGTCGGGTTCACAAAAAAGCCGGTTGGTCCGCGGTCGACGGTTCGTGGTTGACGGTCCGTAGTTGGGGGCGGCGCGTCGCCTACTCCTGTTCGTCGACCAGCTGCTCGCGTCCGGGGGCGACGAGGCGGTCGAGGTACTCCGCGAGCGCGCCCTTCGCGTCCGCGGGGTGGAGATCGCCGGATTCGAGGTCGGCTTCGAGCGCGTCGTAGCGCTCGTAGTCGAGGTCGCCGCCGTACTCCTCGGGGCGCTCGACGACGACTTCGTCGAAGCGGGGGAACACGTGGTACTCGAAGATCTGGAGGACGGGGTTCTCACGCGAGTTCCCGTCGTCGTCGGGCTCGGGGTCCGCGGTGGGCGGACAGTACGCCTTGTTCACCTTCTCTTCGATCTCCTCGCGGGAGTCCTCCATCGAGATGGTGACGCCGCCGGACGACGACATCTTCCCCTGCCCGGAGGCGAGGTCGGCGATGAGCGGCGTATGGAGGCTCGTCGGGGGCTTGCGGTCGATGCTCGGGAGCACGTCGCGTGCGAGCATGTGGACCTTCCGCTGTTCCATCCCGCCGACGGCGAGGTCGACGCCGAGGTACGGGATGTCGAGCGCCTGCATCAGCGGGTAGACGGCCTGGGAGACCTTCACGGAGTCGCCGGACTTGATCTCGGCCATGGCGCGCTCGGCGCGCGCGAGCGTCGTCTCCAGCTCCAGCGCGTGGAGGTCCAGCGTGTAGTCGTCGTCGAGCTGGAAATCGGAGCCGAGCACGAACTGCGTGTTCGACTCGTCGAGCCCGTAGGCGATGAACTGGTCGCGCATGCGCTCGGCGGTGCGGCGGATCTCCTCGAACGACCCCTTGTCGTTGAGGTACGCGTGTACGTCCGCCAGCAGAACGGTGACCTCGAAGCCGGCCTTCTGGAGGTCGATGAGCTTGTTCGCGGTGAGCATGTGCCCGATGTGGAGCACGCCCGAGGGCTCGTAGCCGACGTACGCCCGCTTGCCGTCGGGGTCGTCGGCCAGTGCCTCGATCTCCTCCTCGGTGACCACCTCGGCCGCGTTCCGGGTGATCAGCTCGTGGGCATCCATACCTTCCGTTGTGCGACTCCCGGACATATGACTTCTGGAAGTCCGTGGTGGCGTCTCATACTGGGTGCCGGCTCATGCCGGGAGCGAGACGTCGGCGTTCACGACGCCGACGGTCGCGCCCCACCGCCCGCGTCCGGCCGGGGGTCAGTCTCGACTGGCGTTGGCCGACGCGTCGGGGTCGCCGGCGCTCTCCTCGCGGCCCTCGCCGTCGGTGTCCGCCGCCTGATCGGCGTTCTCGTGTGGTCGTGGCGCGTGGTCGTGGTGGTGCTCCTCAAGGTGAAGCTCCTCGACGACCTCGTCGTGAATCTCGGTCGGCGGGACCTTCTGGGTGACGCGGAAGGTCGTCGTCGGGCTGATCACCGCCCACAGTGCGCCGACGGCGTGGAGCAGGGCGACCACCGGAAGCGTCACGAACAGTGCAACGAGCACGCGGAACCGCTCGGCGTAGTACCAGTAGCCGATGAACCCCCAACTGAACAGGCCGACCAGCTGAAACAGGATCACGTACTGGTAGCCGGCCGGCCACAGCGTCATCGACAGCGGGGAGACGTACGGGAGCAGCAGCACCGGCGAGAGCGCGACGAGCGCCCACGCCGCGTTGCGGAACAGCGACAGCAGCCGGTAGCGGATGGGAAGCAGGTTGGAGTCTCGTGCGGCGCCGGAGATCCAGCGCCGGCGCTGGTGGATCATCTCCATGATCGTCGGGGGGGCCTGGTTCAGCAGCTTCACCGGGAGCACCGCCATCTTTCGGTCGTCGCTCGCGAACGCCCGCCAGATGAAGTTCGTGTCCTCGGTGACCGTGTCCACGTCCCAGCCGATCTCGTCCTCCAGCGACGCCCGGACGGCGAACCCCCCGCCCCACGCGTACAGCGGAAATCGGAATCGGGGAAACGTCCGCTGTTCGATCTGAAACCCCATTCGGAAGATCTCCGCGAAGTAGCAGAGCCACGAGTCGGTCCGGACGGGTCGCTCCATCAACTGGACGATGTCCGCGTCCGGAAACGGCGGCAGCTCGGGTACGAGCGTGTCCTCGTCGAGATAGAGCACGAACTCGCTTTCGGGAGTCGGAACGTTCCGTCTCGCCCACTCGGCTGCGCGTCCCTTTCGTTTTGCCGTACACGAGAACGACTCCGGAACGACGTGGACCGTTGCGTCGTCCACTTCGATGGGCCGCTCGGCGATCACGTGGACGTCGGTGAGCCTCTCGGGGAGGGAGTCGACGGTCCCTTGGACGATCGGCTCCGCATCGATCGTCATCACTCGAACCTGAATTTCGTCGAGGCCGTACTCCTGTGGGTGGTCGCGGGCGCGCCCGACGATCAGCACCTCGACCAACCAGAACACGGTCGCAACCAGAAAGATCGCGACCATCGTCCAGGCGACGACGGAGTAGGCGAAGTCGATCAACGAGACAATGGTTGGTGCAGGGTCACTTATAAGGTGTCTTTGAGGCGACCTAGCCGGCCCCCTACTCCTCGCTTTCGGGGAGCTTCGTGCCCGCGCGGTGCTCGGAGATGATCCGGTCGAGCTGTTCGGCCTGCTCGGCCTTCCGCCGGTCCGCGGCGCGCTCCTCCCACGCCTCGATGGCGGCCTCGAGGTCGCCCTCACCGGCGACCGCGAGCTCGTCGACCTCGCGGACGGGCACGTCGTCGGCCGGCACGACCGGGATGTCGTGGTCGAACAGCACCTGGTCGGCCACCTGCGAGAGGTTGCCGTCCCGGATCACGACGCGGGGGTCGGTTCCGGCGAGGCGCTCGGCGGTGCGTCGGCCGGCGCCGGAGGCGTCCCGGAGGTACACCACGTCGCCGGCGACGAGCCCGTACTCCTCGTCGGCGCGGTCGACCGCGTCGAGCGTGAACTGCTCGACCACCTTCACGGAGACGAGCTCGCGCTCGGCGGCCACGTCCGCGAAGTTGGAGTGGTCGAGCTTCCACAGCTCCTTGAGCGTCTCCACCTTGCGCTCCAGTTCGGCGACGCGCTCCTCGGCGTCGTCGCGCTCGCGTTCGATCCGGTCGCGCTCACGCTCGATACGGGAGACGATCCGGCGGGTGCGCGCCTCGATCCGCTCCTCGCGTTTGGCCTCCTCCAGCTCGTCCTCCAGCTCCGCGATCCGCTCGTCGCGCTCGTCGAGGTCGTTCTCCAGACTCTCGGTGTGGCCCTCCAGCCGCTCGACGCGCTCGCGGAGTCGGCGGATCTCGGCTTCTTCCTCCGTGAGTTCGGGTTCCGTGGGGTTCTCCTCGGAGTCCTCGTCAGCGTCGTCCCCGCCGTCGTCGTCGCGGAGGGCCGCGACGGCGGTCTCCACGGACTGGTCGCCGGCAACGACGCGCGCGATCACTGCCTCGCGGTCCAGCCGGGGCGGCGTCTTGGCGGCGATCCGCTCGAACTGCTCTTCGTGGTCGTCGTAGGCGAACAGCGCGGCGGCGAGCGCGTCGCGCTCGTGGTCGTTCTCGTAGGGGTGTTCCCGGGTGCGGTGGAGCTTCTCGTCCACT
The DNA here is from genome assembly GCF_054654575.1 of Halorubrum gandharaense. Lineage (NCBI taxonomy): Archaea > Methanobacteriati > Methanobacteriota > Halobacteria > Halobacteriales > Haloferacaceae > Halorubrum > Halorubrum gandharaense. The sequence goes on along the minus strand of NZ_BAAIET010000001.1, from coordinate 1,645,769 downwards.
GGGAGGTCGGTGGTCGGCCGCCAGGCGGCGGCGTCGAACGACCGCCGGAACTTCTCGACCGTTTCGGGCATCGGCTCCACGTCGGCGGCGACGATGATCGGTCTCCCCTGCTCGATGATCCACTCGGTCACGTCGGCGGTGTCCGCCGTCCGCGAGGAGAAGCGGGCATGGACGGTGCCGTCGAGGCCGACAATCGCGACCGCCGTCGTCGTCCCGGGGTCGATGCCGACGATGACGCGGTCGCGCCGTTTTACGAGGGGCTCGTACTCCACGCCGTCGCGCCGCTCGCGTTCGACCTCGACGCGCACGTCGCCCGCGCGGGAGTTTGAGACGGGGATGTCTTCGGGGCGCGCCTCGACCGTGAATACGGCCGAGGAGTAGCCGCCGTACTTCTCGGTCACCTCCTTCTCGTAGTCGAGGTTCTCCGAGCGAAGCTTCGACTCCACCTGTCGGCTCCGCTTTTTCACGTTGCCGTGGATCCGGCGGGTGTAGCGGTCCTGGCTCCAGCCGCCCTTGCCGGTCGAGCGGCCACGAGAGACCTTCACCGTGGTCTCGTCGGTGAAGGCGGTCACCTCGTGGCCGACGTTGGCGGCGGCGAGCCGGGCGGCGGCCTCCGCCTCCTGCATCGGCTTCTTGCCGTACGGGATGCCGTGTCGGGAGGCGACCCGCGAGAGGGGTTCGGGGCGCTCGGCGCCGGTCACCTGCACGAGTCGCGTGCCGTCGGGGAGGCTCCGGAGGAGGCCGACGAGCGCGTTCTTGTCGGGGGCCAGCTCGTAGGCGTTGTCGGTGGCGATGAAGCGTGGCTCGCGCTCGTCGATCAGCCGGCGGAGCTTGCGGAGGGAAACGGCGTCGCGCGTGACCCGCGCGAGGGGACCGTCGGCGTCGGGCGCATCCGGGTCGTCGTCGTCGACGGGGTCGAGCACGACGAGCGCGTAGGTGGGGTCGGCCCCACGAACGTCGCCGCTCTGCACGTCGACGCCGAACACCGGCCGGTCACGGGCGCGGATCGTCCGGTCAGTCACACAGGCAGAAAGGTGATAGACGCGTATATACCCCACGCCGGAGGGGGTGACGCGAGGGCGATACGTGGGTGAGAGAGGTGGGAGAAGGTGCTCCAAGTGGGACTGCCCACATCGCTGTGGCGCGCCCGGCGAGCGCCCTTAATAGGGCGCTCGCCGGCACGCGAGGGAGGCAGCGGGCGCCGGCGGAGCGGTTCCCCGCCGGCGGCCGTCTGCCGAGGCTGGGGAGGCGTGAGGTGCGGGTGCGGTGCTGTGCGGGGCGGGACTCAAAGGGGCGCCTCGCTCCGGGAAGACGGCCGACCGTAGCACCGCAACGAGTGAAGCGAGTGAGGAGCGCACGGAGGCCCTCGACCGGAGCGAGGCGGGGATTTGGGGGAGTTTGCCGTCGTGCACACGCTATCAGCCGCTTATAAGGTGCGGGGCGGGGCTTTGGAGGAGTTCGCCGTCGTCTTCACCGGCCCACTCTCCTCGTCAGTCGCTTATAAACGTCGTCGTGGGGGCTCGCCGGCCGCCCCGTCGCCGTCCCACACTTATAAGCGAACGACTGTCCACCCGGACTCTTCCCCGGCGCGGCAGGCCGTGCCGGGGCGTGCCACCAGCACCCACTACCCCTCGACTTCGGGTGGAGGTCGCCCCGTCCACAGCCGCGCTCGCCGGTAGACGTAAACCCCATCCGGGCGTTGTGCCGGTCATGGCAGCGAAGCCCGAGTTCCGCGACCGCCCGGACGTGGAGGTCGCACTACTCGACGCGCTCGTCGACCGCGGCGAGGAGGGGATGACGGTGCTGGAGCTCCGGGCGGCCGTCGACGCCGACATCGACGCCGTCGAGGCGGCGCTCGGCAACTTAAAGGAGGACTCGCTGATCACGGTCGAAAACGGTGATGGTACCTCGCGGCTCCGCGTGTACCCGCACGACCGGGTCGTTCCCGACCCCGAGGAGCACCCCGGCGACGACGGCCCCGGCCTGTTCGAGGAGCTGCGGCGACGACTCGGTCTCTGACCCGGCCCGTAACGCCTCACCCGAGGTAGGCGCGCTTCACGCGGTCGCTCGCGAGCAGTTCCTCGCCGGTGCCCTCGGCGGCGATCCGGCCGTTCTCCAGCACGTAGCCGCGGTCGGCGAGCGCGAGCGCCTCGTCGACGTGCTGTTCGACGAGGAGGACGGTCATCTCGTCGCTCAGGTCCGCGACCGCGTCGAAGGTGCGGCGGGCGAGTTGTGGCGCGAGCCCGACGGAGAGCTCGTCGACCGCGAGCACCTCGGGGTCCGCCATCAGCGCCCGTCCGATGGCGAGCATCTGCTGTTCGCCGCCCGACAGGGTGCCGGCGTCCTGGTCGACGCGCTCGGCGAGCACCGGAAAGAGGTCGTACACCGTCTCCAGCGTGTCGAGCGCGTCGTCATCTCGGGTGTACGCGCCCATCCGCAGGTTCTCGCGGACGGTCATGCCGTCGAACAGGTGGCGAGCCTCGGGCACCTGCACGAAGCCGCGTTTCACCACCTCGTCCGGCGTGAGCGTCGCCACGTCGGCGCCGAGCACCTCTATCCGACCGTCGGCAACCGGCACCAGCCCCGAGATCGCCTTGAGCAGCGTCGACTTGCCGGCGCCGTTCGGCCCCACCAGCGCGACCACGTCGTCCTCGTCGCGGACCTCCATCGACACGTCCCACAGCACCTGCAGGTCGTCGTAGGCGACGTCGACGCCCTCGACGGCGACCTGCGTCACCGCTCCGTCGCCTCCGTTTGCGTGGGCGAGGCCGCCGTCCCGCCGTCGGTCGCGGCCGGATCCGGGGTTCCGTCGGCGACTTCACCGACTCCGTCCGTCTCCGCGTCGGAGTCCGTCTCCACGTCCGCCCCGCCCCCGAGGTACGCCTCGGCGACACGGTCGTTCTCGCGGATCTCCGCGGGCGTTCCCGAGGCGATCAGCGCGCCGTCGTTCAACACGAGCACGCGGTCGGCGCCGCGGAACAGCGCGTCGGTGACGTGTTCGATCCAGACGACGGCGATCTCCCGCTCGTCGCGGATCCGGCGGATCGTGTCGGTGAGGTCGTCGATCTCGACGGGGGTGAGGCCGCTGCCGATCTCGTCGAGCAGGAGGGCTTCCGGGTCGGTGGCGAGCGCGCGGGCCAGCTCAACTCGCTTGCGTGCGGCGATGGGGAGGTCGCTGGCGTGGCGGTCGGCGTCGTCTCCGAGTCCGACGAGGTCGAGCGCGTCCGCGGCGGCGGCCTCGGCGTCCGCGCGGTCGCGGCGCTGGCCGCCGAACAGCGCACCGGCGACGACGTTCTCGCGGACGGTCGACTCGTCGAACGTCCGCACCGACTGGAACGTTCGGGCGACGCCGGCGCGGCAGGCCGCACTAGGGCGGGCGCCGACCAGCTCCTCGCCGCGGAGCCGGACCGACCCCTCGTCGGGCGTATCGACGCCAGTGACCGCATCGAACAGCGTGGTCTTGCCGGCGCCGTTCGGACCGATAACGCCGACGATCTCCCCGGCGTCGACGGTGAACCCGACGTCGTCGACGGCGGTCAGGCCGCCGTACGTTCGCGTGATCCCGTCGACTTCGAGCATACCCCCAGTTCCCGCTCGGTGAGTAAATTCCTTTCGTTGAAGCACATCTCCGAACATGGATGTACAAACGTGGGCACTGATGGTGGCGTACCGAAGGAGACATATCCGTCGGCGGAAAGAGTCGACTGCAAACCGATGGTGGCGACAACCGGCGTCGAACTCGCGATCGACGGGGTGGCCCGCGGCCTCTCGTTCGCCCTGCTCGGCGCCGCCATCACGCTCGTGTTCGGGCTCGGGAACGTGCTCAACCTCGCGCTCGGCACGTTCGCGGTCGTCGCGGTCGTCGTCGCGGTCGGCGTCGCGGGCGCCGTGGGCAGCGTTGCGGTGGGCGCACTCGCCGGCCTCCTCGTCGCCGTCGCCTTCGGGCTCGTCGTCGATCGGACCCTCCTCTCCAGCGTCTACCGGTCGGAGGGCGAAGAGCGGGTCGTGCTCGGCATCTTCGTCACGCTCGGGCTCGCCATCGCCGTCGACGGCGTGTTGTACATCTACGCCCCGCTCACCTACTCGCTGTCACACGGCGTCCCCGGTGTGAGCCTCGCCGGCGTCGGGATCCGCGGGTCGACGCTGCTGACGTTCGCCGTCGCCGTTCCGCTGCTCGCCGGGCTGTTCGGCTTCCTCAACCGAACCCGGCTCGGCACCGCCACCCGGACCGTGGTCCACGACGAGACGGGGGCGCTGTTATGTGGGGTCAACCCCCGGCGCATCCGAACGCTCGTCTTCGTGGTGAGCGTGCTGCTGGCGGGGGTTGCGGGGCTCCTGCGGGCGGCCAGCTCCGACGTGACCGTCGACGCCGGCTTCGAGCTCACCGTCTTCGCGATCATCGTCGCCATCGTCGGCGGCGTGCGCGACCTGCGAGGGACCGTCCTCGCCGGCCTCGGGCTCGGGATCGTGATCACGTTCGCCAACTACGTCGTCGGCGCATACCTCGCCAACGTCCTGCTGTTCGGGGTCGCCGTCGCCGTCCTGATTCTCCGACCGGAGGAGATCTCATGATTCCCGCAAGCGACGCCAAGCGGATCGCCGCCGTGGCAGCAGTGCTGTTGCCGCTTCCCCTGCTCGTGACCGCCGGCGGCGCCACCTACCAGCTCCGGATCTTCACCCTGTTCGTGGTGTTCGCAGCGTTCACCGTCGCGCTCAACGTGGCGTTCGCCCACACCGACCAGCTATTCCTGTTCCTCGGCGCGCTCGCGGGCGTGGGGACGTACACGACCGCGCTGCTCGCCCAGTCGGTCGGGATCTCCGCGTGGGCCACGCTTCCCGTCGGCGCGCTCGTCGCCGGCACGATCGGCGCCATCGTCAGCTACGTCGCGGCGCGCCGGGGGATGACCGTCATCGTCCTGGCGATCCTCACGCTGTCGCTCCAGCTGGCGGCGATGGAGTTCTTCGTCGGCGCCCGTGAGATCACCGGTGGCTCCACCGGCTTCCCGTTCGACGGGCTCTCGGTGGCGCCGGTCGCCGAGATGGTCGGTCTCGGCGAGCGGGTGGCGTTTGCGTACGTGCTCGTCGGCGTGCTACTCGCCGCGCTCGTGGGATACAGCTGGCTCCGTGCCTCCCGGTGGGGAGCCGCGTTCGAGGCAGTGCGACAGGACCCGGTCGCCGCGGAGGCCGCCGGCATCGACGCGGTCCGCACCAAGGTGCTCGCCGGATTCCTCGCGGCCGCGCTGGTCGGGACGGTCGGGCCGCTGTACGCGCAGGCGGAGGGGTACGTGCTCCCCTCGACGTTCGCCTTCCAGGCGGTCGACGTGCTCGTGCTCGTCATGTTGGTGTTGGGCGGGTCGCGGACGCTGCTCGGCCCGGTCGTTGGCGCCGGCGCCGTCGTCTTCATCGACGAGCTGCTCGGCGAGGTGGGCCAGTGGCGAACTGCCGCGCTCGGCGCGCTCCTCGTCGTGCTGTTCCTCTCGTTCCGCCAAGGGATCGTGCCGAAAGCCCGGGCGGTCTACGACGCGCGGTTCGGGGAGGATGCGGGCGTCGGCGACGCCACGGAGTCCAGCGAGGCTGGGGACGACTCACCCGGCGCCGGCGACTGACCCGAACCCCTTTTGCGAGAACGCCCCCCACGCTCGGGTATGCTCGACTACGTGGGTCTCGAAGGGGACCTCACCGAGGAGGAGACGCTGATCCGCGACACCGCCCGGCGGTTCGTCGACGAGCAGTTCCGGCCGGACATCGCGGAGCACTTCGAGAACGGGACGTTCCCGACGGAGCTGATCCCCGAGATGGGCGAGCTCGGCTTCTACGCGCCCAACCTCGAAGGCTACGGCCTCCCGGGCGTCTCCGAGACGGCCTACGGCATTCTGATGCAGGAGTTGGAGGCCGGCGACTCCGGACTCCGCTCGATGGCGAGCGTGCAGGGCGCGCTCGTGATGTACCCGATCCACGCGTTCGGCAGCGACGAACAGAAGGAGAAGTGGCTGCCCGACCTCGGAATGGGTGAGGCCGTCGGCTGTTTCGGCCTGACGGAGCCCGAACACGGCTCGAACCCCTCCGCGATGGAGACCCACGCCGAGAGGGAGGGCGACGAGTACGTCCTCAACGGCTCGAAGACGTGGATCACCAACTCCCCCATCGCTGACGTGGCCGTCGTCTGGGCGAAGGACCGTTCGGACGACGACACCGTCCGCGGGTTCCTCGTGGAGACCGACCGCGACGGCGTGACGACGAACAAGATCGACGACAAGATCTCGCTGCGCGCGTCGATCACCGGCGAGATCGGCCTCCAGAACGTCCGTATTCCCGAGGAGAACGTCCTCCCCGGCGTCCGCGGCATGAAGGGGCCGCTGTCGTGTCTCTCGCAGGCGCGCTACGGCATCGCCTGGGGCGCGGTCGGCGCCGCGCGCGACGCCTTCGAGCAGGCCCGGCAGTACGCGCTCGACCGCGACCAGTTCGGCGGGCCGATCGCCCGGTTCCAGCTCCAACAGCAGAAGCTCGCGGAGATGGCGACGCAGATCACGACGAGCCAGCTGCTCGCCTACCGGATGGCCGAGCTGAAGGAGCGCGGCGACCTCACGCCCGGGCACATCTCGATGGGGAAGCGCAACAACGTGCGGATGGCCCGCGACCAGAGCCGGGTCGCCCGCGAGATCCTCGGCGGTAACGGGATCACCACGGACTACTCGCCGATGCGCCACATGGCGAACATGGAGACGGTGTACACCTACGAGGGCACTCACGACATCCACACGCTGATTCTGGGCCAGGACCTCACCGGCATCGCCGCGTTCGAGTAGGGCAGCGTCGGTCGACCCCCGCCCCCGCGCTCGCCGGCGTCCCCGCCGGAATCTTCCACGACTGTCGATACCGGGGGTGTGTCACACCAACACACACCTTTAAGAGCCTGCCTGCGTACGAACGACCGATGACCCCTCCATCCGAGGACCGGCCGACGTTCGACCCCACGCGCGAGGAGGCGTGGGTCGCCCACGTCGCCCTGTTGGCCGCCGGCGAGGCGGCGGTCGACGACGGCGACGAGACGCCCCCGCAGCTCCGGGCGGTACGCGCCATCGAGAGCGACGCCGACCTCGACCGCGAGGAGCTCGCGATGGTCCACGACGCGCTGGTCGACTATCTCGGCGAGGCCCCCGTTCGCGACCGCGCGCCGGCGCGCTCCGCGCTCCGGGACGCGTCGGCAGCGCTCGACGAGCCCCCGACGGCGTGAGCCGGGTAGCGCGGTTGCAGGCCCTGTTGAACTACTCCACCGACTCCCGCGAAGCGTACTGTCCCCAGATCGGCCGCCGATTCGCGATGAACCGGTAGAGCCAGTCGCGGAACCGGGCGTACCCCGGAACCTCCCGGAGCGCGGCGAACAGCCACCACGTCGGCGTCGAGAGCCGAGCGATCACCTGCTCGGCGGCGGCGCCGCCGCTGTACTCGGCGGTATCCGTCAGCAGGTGCATCGAGCGCTCGTAGTCGTCCGGCAATCGGGCTTTCTGGTACTCCGAGAGCTCGGAGAAGCCGACGGTGTCGAACTCGCCGAGTCGCGTCGCCAGCGAGACGAACCACATACAGAAGCCACACTCGTCGTCGTAGACGATCCGCGGGCGCATTATCGGCTGTTCAACGCGAGGGATAAAGGGTCTTGTTGCCGTCCGGGTGAGATCTCTCGCGGTCGCTTATAAGCGGAAACGCCCCGCTGCGAGCGCCGTCCGCTTATAAGCCCCCGCCGAGATTCCGGGCTGATCGTCGAGTAGCAGCGTCTCCGCGGGGTGCGCGCCGGCGGGCTCGACGGACGGTGGCTCGCTCGGCGGCGCGCTTATAAGGGTGCTCGCGGCTTCGCCGCTCGCTTCTCGGGGCCTCCCTCCGGTCGTAATCCGGGGCTTCCCTGCACGGCTTCGCCGTTCGCTCATCGAGGGCTCCCTTCGGTCGCCCTCGCTACGGTCAGCCCCGCCCCCGCAGCCTCGCGGTTCCACCGCTCGGCTATCCGGGGTCTCTCTCCGGTCGCCCTCGCTGCTCGCGGCTGCGCCGCTCGCTCATCGAGACCTCACTTCGTTCGGTCTCGCTCATTCCGTCAGGCCTTTGCGCCACCGGCCCGTTTTATAAGCTAATGGAGTATCTGGAGCGCCGGGTCGCGCTCGTCGACGACCGGCTTGAGACGGTCATCGACGACGTGGAGCCCGACGAGCTGTCCGCGGAGCTGGAACACGTCGTGCTCGCGGGCGGCAAGCGCGTGCGGCCCGCCGTGACGCTGCTGGCGTGTGAGGCGTTCGGCGGCGACCCCGAGGACGCCGTCGACTTCGGGGCGGGCATCGAGTTCGTCCACAACGCCTCGCTCGTCGTCGACGACATCATCGACCGGTCGGACGTGCGCCGGGGAACGCCCTCCGCGTGGGCGGAATTCGGCTACGGCCCCGCGCTGATCACCAGCGACGGGCTGCTCGGCGAGGCGTTCGCGCTGTTCTCCTCGGACGAGCGCGCCATGCGCATCGTCGCCGAGGCGATGGTCGAACTCGGCGAGGGCGAGGCGACGGAGCTCGCCGCGCGCCCGACCACCGAGGCGGAGTACATGGAGCTGGCCCGCCGCAAGACGGGCGCGCTGTTCCGGGCGGCCGCCGAGCTCGGCGCGGTCGCGGGCGGCGCGGAGCCGGAGGCGGTCGAGCTGTTCGGCGAGTACGCCGAGCGCGTCGGCGTCGCCTTCCAGATGCGCGACGACGTGTTGGACGCCACGGCCGACGCCGACGACCTCGGCAAGCCCACCGGCCAGGACGCCGAGATGGACCGCCCCTCCGTCGTACAGGTGACGTCGCTGTCGCCGGAAGAAGTCGACGCGCGCGCACGCGAGCAGTCGGAGCTCGCACTCGCCGCGCTGGAGGAGGCGGAACCCTCCGGCGAGGCGGCCGTCGACTACCTCCGGGACCTCGCGGAGTTCGTCGTCGTGCGCGAGCGGTGAACGGAAACGCGGTGCCGTTTCAGGGCCGGTCGCGGTCGACCGCCCCGGTCTCTCAGCCGTCGGTCGCGAGCGCCGCGAATGCCGCAAAACCGCGAGCGAACGTTTAACAAGGCGGGGACGCCCGAGTGGGTGTATGAGCGACCACACGCTGGACGAGCGCTGGCAAGACGTCCTGTCGGACACGGACGCGACGGTCGAGGAGTACCGCGATCGGGGCTGGGACGCGCTGGCGCTCCATCCCGGCAACGTGAATCCCGTGTCGGACGCCGCCCGGATCGGCGTGTTGCTCCCGGGGTCGGAGTTCGACGAGCTCCGCGAGCGGATGGACGCGGTCGAGATCGACACGTTCCGCGTGTACGCCGCCGGCGAGGGTGGCGTGGACTTCCGGCTCGTCGTCGCCGAGGACTCCGACCGGGAGTTCGCGGTGTGTGTGCCCACGTTCCTCGTCACCGGCGAGGCCGAGGGGCTCCGCGAGGCCGCCGTCGAGGCCGGCGGGCTCACCATCCGCCTCCGCCCGCTCGATGACCGGGATGTCGTCGAGCTCACGCTCACCGACCTCGGCCCGTTCTTCGAGCCGGTGCCCGCCGAGTAGCCGGCGCCCGACGCCCGGCGCTCGGCCGGCCCTCCGTGAGGGACGCGTGGCGAACCATGGTCGTGCGTACCACTCGCCACGTCCGGTTTCGATGTATTCATAGTTGTGTAAGGGCGAACATCGGTATGAACCGAGCCGAGAAGGCCGCCCTCCAGCTACAGGCGGTCGCCGTCCTGCGAATGTTGAAGGAGACCCGAACGTACGACGAGCTCTCGGAGGTGACCGGGCTTCCCGCCGGCGACCTCAACCGCTACGTCAACGGCCACGTGCTGCCCGGGACCGAGCGCGCCAGCGAGGTCGTCGAGGGCGTCGGTCGCGACGCGCTCGCCGACGAGCTCGTCGCTCGCGTGGAGTTCGACGACGAGGGGTACGTCGACAACTCCGGCGTCGTCTTCGACCAGTCGTTCCTCGACCTCGTCGCCCCCGTCGCGGCCGAGACGTTCGACTTCGAGTCGCCGGACGTGGTGTTGACGGCGGCGACCGACGGCATCACCCTGGGCGCGGCGATGGCCTCGTTCTTCGACGCCCGGCTCGCGTACGCCAAGAAGTCCAAGGAGACCGCCGTCGAGGAGTTCATCGAGTCCCGCCAGCGGCTCGCCTCCGGCATCGAGCTCACCTACTACCTCCCCGCCCGCGCCATCGACGAGGGCGACACCGTGCTCGTCGTCGACGACCTCATCCGATCGGGCGAGACTCAGGAGTTGCTGCTCGACATCGCCCTGCAGGCCGACGCGGACATCACCGGCGTGTTCACGCTGATCGCCGTCGGCGACGAGGGGATGGCCCGCGCCCGCGAGATCACCGACGCGCCCGTCGGCGCGCTGGAGACGTTCGAGTAGTTCCCGGCGCACATACGCACGTTCGAGCCCCTTTTTGCGGGAGACAAGGAGTTTCGACCGGTGTGAATACTCACATTTGTGTGTATCTGCTAGTTCCGGACAGCAACATTTATAATCTGATCCGGAAGTATGCACACTCGTTCAATGGGATTCACAGACCGGTTCCGCCTCGACGAGCACGGCTCCGACCTGCGGACGGAAGCGATCGCCGGCGTAACGACGTTCCTCGCGATGGCGTACATCATCGTGGTGAACCCGGCGATCCTGTCGGAAGCGATCGTCCTCGAGGACTACAGCCAGACGCAGGTGTTCCAGATGATCGCGATCGCGACGATCCTCGCGTCGGCGGTTGCGACGGTGGTGATGGCGCTGTACGCCAACCGACCGTTCGGGTTGGCGCCCGGGATGGGGCTCAACGCCTTCTTCGCGTTCACCGTCGTGATCGCGCTTGGCATCCCGTGGCAGACGGCGCTCGCGGCCGTCTTCGTGGAGGGGGTCCTCTTTATGCTCCTCACCGCGGTCGGCGCTCGTGAGTACATCATCAACCTGTTCCCGAAGCCGGTGAAGTACGCGGTCGGCGCGGGTATCGGCGCGTTCCTGCTGTTCATCGGTCTCCAGGAGATGCAGGTGATCGTCGCCTACGAGGGAACCCTCGTCGAGCTTGGTGACGTGGCCGCGACGCCGGGCGCCCTGCTGGGCGTGCTCGGCGTGCTGTTCACGCTGATCCTCTGGGCGCGCGGCGTCACCGGCTCGATCGTCATCGGCATCCTCACGACGGCGACCGCCGGCTGGCTGGCCGCGGTCGCCGGCCTCACCGCCCCCGGAAACGTCGTCGACGAGGGACTCTACTCGACGTTCGCCGAGCAGGGTCTCGTCGGCGGGCTGATGACGCTCGTCACCACCGTTCAGTTCGACTTCACGCCGCTTGCGGGAGCGTTCATCGGCGGCCTCTCGGACATCGACCCGCTCACGTTCACGTTCGTCGTGTTCACGTTCTTCTTCGTCGACTTCTTCGACACCGCCGGGACGCTCATCGGCGTCTCCCAGTTCGGCGACTTCCTTGACGAGGAGGGGGAACTCCCCGAGATGGACAAGCCGCTGATGGCCGACGCGGTCGGCACCACCTTCGGCGCGATGGTCGGCACCTCGACGGTGACGACGTACATCGAGTCGTCGACCGGCATCGAGGAGGGCGGTCGCACCGGGCTGACGGCGCTGGTCGTCGCCGGCTGTTTCCTCCTCGCGATCCCGTTCGTCGCGCTCGTCCCGCTCCTCCCCGACTACGCCTCCTTCCTCGCGCTCGTCGTCGTCGGCGTGATGATGTTCCAGGGCGTCTCGGACATCGACTGGAGCCATCCGGCGTGGACGATTTCGGCCGCGCTCACCATTCTGGTGATGCCGCTGGCCTACTCCATCGCCGACGGACTCGCGGCCGGCATCGTCGCGTTCCCGATCATCAAGGCTGCGATGGGCGAGAACGACGACGTGCACCCCGGCCAGTGGGTGCTCGCGGTCCTGCTCGTCGCCTACTACGTGCTGCAGACCGGCGGCTTCGTGCTGTAACGCCCCCATCGCGGATGGCGCCCCGGACGCCGCCGCGGACGCCACCCACGACACGCCGCTTTTCCTTCTCCGTCGCCACGTCCACGCATGGAACGGTGGGAGTCGGTGCGCGCCTGGAAGTGCCGGGAGCTTCCGGATCCCCCACAGTTGACCGTCTCCGAGCTGTTTTCGAAGCTCTCCGCGTCCGGCCCGAACCGCCACCGCACCCGCCAGCCCGACTGGGAGGTACGCGCCCGGGTGCGCCTCCGCGACAAGTTCCGCTGTGCGCTGTGTTCCGCCGGGCTCGTCTCCCGCCCGGACGGCGCGACCGTGTGGCGGGCGCGCGACGGCCGAACCCGCCGGCGGCCGCCCGGTAAGTCCGTGCAGGGAACCGCCGCGCGCACGCTGGAGGTCCATCACGTCGTGCCGCGCTCGAACGGCGGCACTAACGACCTCTCGAACCTGCTCACGCTGTGTTCGGACTGTCACGAGGACGTCCACGACTATCGGGCGGACCGGATCCCCCGCGACCACACCCGGCCGCCGCTCGGCACCCGTCCCGACGGCGGCGACGCGCGGGTCGGCACGACGAACCGGTAGGGCGCTCCTGTGGCGGGTCTCGCGCCCGGCGACCGCATCCACGGCCGTGCGCGCGGCGTGCATCGACCGGCGGCTTCTTTATGGAACGAGGGCCTATGTGCTGGCGATGACGAACCTGACGCTCTACGAACTGGAGGGCTGCCCGTACTGTGCGAAGGTCACCGACACGCTCGCCGAGCTCGGGCTGGAGTACGAGTCGATCATGGTCCCCCGCTCGCACGCCGAGCGCACCGAGGTCGAGGAGGTCTCCGGACAGACCGGCGTTCCCGTCCTCGTCGACGAGGAGCACGGCGTCGAGGGGATGTCCGAGAGCGACGACATCGTCGCGTACCTCGAAGAGACGTACGGCGACGCCTAAGCGCCCGGCTGCCGTCGGTGCGGGTCATCTCGCCGACCACGATCTCCCCGTCCGTTCCGGATCGTGTGAAATTAAATACCACTAGAAACATTCGCCGCCTACGGCGCCGACCCTCCGGTCTGCGCCGTGTGCATTGGCTGCGGACGAACATCGATCATCGATCGTGGTCCCTCGTGACGGGACCACTTTGGACGGTGTTCGCAGTGGCGGCGGTGGGTTCGCCGCGCTCGCGGGGGGCCTCGTTTTTCCGTCGATCGTCTCCGAAGCGACGGCGCTACGCCTCGCTCGGCTCCTCGGCGCGGTCGCGGATCAGGTCCCGGATCGTGTCCGGGTCCGTGATGTCGGCCAGCTCCTCACAGGAAACGAGCGCGGTGCCGTCGACGGATTCCCGTTTCTCCGTCTCCTTCGTGAAGTACACCGACCGGGTGTGCGCGACCTCGCCGATCGACGACATGATCCGCGCGCGTTTCTCGGCGGCGCGGGTGAACGCGGAGTGGCCGGTGAGCACGCGCATATCGGGACCGTCGTCGTCCTCCGAGACGGCCTTAAACGGGGCGCGCGCCGTCGGGTGGACGGTGAAGCCGGCGTTGGTGAGCACGTGGAGCACGTGCTCGTCGTCGGGGTCGGCGTCGGGCGCATCCGGGGTGGGCTCGGCGTCGCGCACCCCCTCGGCGCCGCCCATCACGTTCACCGGGCTGGAGAACGGCTGGTCGAACAGCTCCTCAAGCTGGATGGCGACCTCGATGGAGGCGTTCATCCCGTCCTCGTACTTCGAGACGGTGCGTCGCGAGACGCCGAGCTCGGTGGCGAGTCGGCCGAGCGACCAGCCGCGCTCCTCGCGCTCGTCGGCCAGCAGGTCGCCGTCGAGGCTGACGTACAGTCCGCCGGGCGCCGCGTAGATCAGCGGGGGCATCCCCTCGACGAACAGGTCCATCGCGGTGTCGGGGTTGATGACGGGGACGCCGTGTCTGAAGTAGGTGACGTTGGGCTTCAGGTCCTCGTCGCGCGTGCGGAGGCCGACGACCATCGGCGTGGCGTCGAGATACTCGCCGAGCCGGCGCATCTCGGCACCCGTCTCGGCGTCGAGCGCGTCGACGTTACCGAGGATCTTCAACAGCACCAGGTCCTCGCCTCGCCGTGCCGCCACGTCGAAGCTCTTGGGCCGGACCGCACACCGGTCGCTGACGAGGAACCCCGCGTCCTCCAGCATCGCGGTGACGTTCTCGATCAGCGCAGTCCGGGACATACCGAATAATAAGCCGTTCGCCGCATATATACGTTGTGCCGGCGGGGTGCGGACGGATGCCTCCGCCCGCCTGCGGTTTCTCGCCGAATCGCCGGGGATACAGTTATATACCTGTTGTGCGCCGAAACCGGCTTCCGCACGCACCGGTAACGTCGGGCGTGACCATCGTCGCCGTCGACGACACCGACTCGCGCACGGGCGGGCTCTGTACCACCTACGTCGCGACACTGCTCGCCGAGCGGCTCGAAGCCGCGGCCGACGCCCGCGTGCGCCGGCGGATCCTCGTCCGGCTCAACCCGGCCGTGAAGCACAAAACGCGCGGCAACGCGAGCGTCGCCCTCCACGTCGACTGCGACCCAGAGGTTGCCTTCGAGACGGCCGCCGACCTGATTCGCGAGTACGCCGTCGTCGACGACCCCCGAACCTCGCCGGGCGTCGTCGTCGCCGACTGCGACGCCGGCGGCGACCCCTTCACTCCTGCCACCTCACCGATCCCCGAGCCAGTCGCCGACTTCGCCCGGCGGGCGATGCGCGAGCGACTCTCGCTGGACGACGCGACCGCCCTCGCCGACGAGTGCGGATTCCGGCACGCCGGATTCGGAACGGGTGGGGATCCCGAGGATGCAACCGCCGACGTCGAGGGCCGTGGTCGTATCGGCGCGCTCGCCGCCGTCGGCGCCCCGGCCGCCTTCGACGACTGGACGGTCGAGCACATCTCCTACCGCGAGTTCGACCGCTGCGGCACGCCCCGTGAGGTGGACGCGGACACCGTCTTCGACGCCGCGGACGCCGGCTATCCCCGCGTGTGGGACACGGTCGACCGGGGGACTGGCGCCGTCGTCTGCGTCCCGAACGCCCCCGGCCCGATCCTCCACGGGATCCGCGGCGACGACCCCGACGCCTGCCGGCGAGTTGCGGCCGACATCGAAAGCGAGCCCGTCGACCGCGCGGCGACGTTCCTCACCAATCAGGGGACCGACGCCCACCTCGAACCCGGGCGGATCGGCGACCTCCGCGACGGCGCAGGCTACCGCGTGGCTGCGATCGTCGCACGCGCGCCCGAAACGCGCGAGGGCGGCCACGTCGTGGTCGGGCTGGCGGCGCCCGACGAACCCAACTCGGCGGACGCCGATGGCGGCGCGTCCCTCACCGGCGTCGCGTTCAAGCCCACCGGCCGATTCCGCGACCGCGTTCGCGCCCTTCGTCCGGGTGACCGACTCACGGTCTGTGGAGAGTTCGAGGTGCGCGACGACGGCGATCGAACGCTCAAACTGGAGAAGTTCGCGGTCCACGACCTCGTCCGCACGGAGCCCGCCGTCCCGTCCTGTCCCGACTGTGGCCGGTCGATGGAGTCGGCCGGCCGCGACCAGGGCTACCGGTGTCGCGACTGTGGCACGGATGCGCCCGGCAAGGTCGACCGTCCGATCGAGCGCGAGCTTTCGGAGGGATGGTACGAGGTGCCGCCGAGCGCCCGCCGGCACGTGGCGAAACCGCTTATCAGGGGCGGGTTCGACGCACCAACCCACCCGGAGCGGTGACCCGCCTTACGTCTTCAACCCGCTACCCGTCAACGGCACCACCACGTCCTCGTCCGGGTCGATCGCTCCGCGATCGCGGAGCTCGCGGAGCGCCGCGGGCGCCACCGCACAGGTCGGCTCGGTGTAGAAGCCGGCGGCATGGAGGCGGTCGAGCTCCTGCTCCGCGTCGGCCTCGGTGACGGCGAGCGCGTCGCCGCCGGTCTCCCGAACCGCCTCCAGGATCGCGTCGATCTGCACCGGCTCCGCGATCTGGATGCCGTCCGCAGCGTCGTTGACCCGTCCTGTGGGATCGGCCGCGTCGGGTCCGTGAAGTTCGCGGACGACGGGCGCGACGCCGGCCGCCTGTGCCCCGTACAGTCGGGGGAGCTCGTCGATCCAGCCCGCTTGCTTGAGCCGCTGGAATCCCCAGTACGCGCCCAAAAACAGCGTGCCGTGGCCGAGCGGGGTGACCACCGCGTCGGGCGCTTCCCAGTCGCGCTGGAGTGCGACCTCGTAGGCGAACGTCGCCGTCCCCTCGAAGAAGGCGGGGTTCCAAGCGTGGCTGGCGTACCACGCCCCCGACGAGTGGCCGTCGGGGGCGTCTTGGTCCGACGAGTGGCCGTCGGGGGCGTCTTGGTCCGACGAGTGGCCGTCGGGGGCGTCTTGGTCCGACGAGTGGCCGTCGGGGGCGTCCTGATTCGGTACGGCATCATTGAGCGCGTCAACACACGCGTCAGTCACGTCCTGTCGACTCCCCTCGATGCGGACCGGCTCCGCGCCGGCGCGACGGATCGCCGCCAGCTTCGACTCCTTGACATTGGCGGGGACGTAGATCTCGGCGTCGATCCCCGCACGGGCGGCGTAGGTCGCGATCGCGGCGCCGGCGTTGCCCGAGGAGTCCTCGACGACGCGCTCGACGCCGAGATCGCGGGCACGGGTGAGCGTCGTCGTCGCACCACGGTCCTTGAACGAGCCGGTGGGGAAGACGTACTCCAGTTTGAACGCAGCGTTCCAGTCGGGGGCATCCACGAGCGGCGTCAGTCCCTCGCCGAGCGTCACCCGGTCGGCGGGGTCGTCGCCGACGGGGAGGAAGTCGTCGAACGCCCACAGTCCGTCGCGGGCGTCGAACGCCGCGGGGTCGGGCGCCGGCCCGTCCGGAATCGGGGGTTCCGCGAACCGCAACGGAGCACCGCAGGTGCAGCGCCAGCGGTCGCGGAACGTCTCGTTGCAGTCGGGACAGCGGAGCAGGCGGGCGTCGTCGTGGCCGTCAGCGTCGCCCATCAATAGCTGTCCACGTCAGTGGCGACGGAGCAGACGTACTCGCCCTCAGCGACCTGCGGAAGCCGGCGGGAGCGCCAGAAGATCCCGTCGGAGTCGGCCGTGACGCGGCCCTTCATCTCGCCGAAGACGCTCTCGACGCGGAATAGCACGTCGCCGGTCTCGACGCGCTCGCCGAGCTCCCGCTCGAATCGGACGAGCCCGCCGGCGGGCGCCCCGTGCTGGTCGAACCCGCGGGCGCGGGTCTGTTCGGTCAGCTCCACCTTTCCGTCGAGGAAGCCGTAGTGGCGAAGCACGTTGAACGTTCCCTCGACGCCGTACTGGATCGACTCCTCGTCCCAGCCGACGCAGCCGCCGAGCTCCGGGTCTATCGTGGGAACCCCCTCGTCCGGGCCCGCGCGAGCGAGCTGGCCGTCGGGCCCCTTCACGTCGAGGACGTGCCCACAATCGAACACCTTCGCCAGCCGAAGGCAGTCGCCGTGGAGACGGTGCCGGGAGCCGCACCGCACTCGCGTCTCGTTGATCATCCGACTCGTGGAGCCCTGGTGGAGGTCGAGAATGAGGTCCGCGTCGCTCGCAACGTCGAACGTCGCGTTCGCGATCCGCTCGCTCGTCGTCCCGCTCGCGTCGCCAGGGTACCCCCGGTTCATCTTCCGGTCGTCGATCGGGTTCCGGTGT
The DNA here is from genome assembly GCF_054654575.1 of Halorubrum gandharaense. Taxonomy (NCBI): domain Archaea; kingdom Methanobacteriati; phylum Methanobacteriota; class Halobacteria; order Halobacteriales; family Haloferacaceae; genus Halorubrum; species Halorubrum gandharaense. The sequence continues at coordinate 1,628,157 of NZ_BAAIET010000001.1, read as the reverse complement.
TCGGCCACCTGATACGCGAAGTAGTTGACGATGCCGACGAAGATCACCGTTCCCGACAGCTCCGCCGGGTCGAGCCGGGGATACACCCGGTTGACGACGCCGAGCCCGTTGAGCTCGTCGCCGTCGCTCACCGCCTGCACGTACAGCGTCTTCCCGTCGGCCGCTCCGTTGACGACGGCCACGGGGAGCTTCACGGGACTGCCGTCCCGCGTCTCCCCGACTTCGAGGCGCCCGGTGTCCGTCTCGCCCGGCGCCGCGGCCGCCGTTCCCAGCGTGATCATTGGCGGTGATTCGTCGGGTGGTCCCTTTATCGATTCGGTCGGGACCGTCACCCCCGGCGACACAAGCTTTATCGGGGCGATCGGCGAACCATTTCATCGACGAACGCGGTGCGGGCGTCGGGATTGGTGCCGCCGGTCGCCGCCGGGCGCCGAGACGGATGCTTCCGGGCACACGAGACGCACCGCTTTCCACAATGAGCATCGACATCGCTCCGCTCCGTGACGACGCCGGGCTCGTCGTCACCGACCACATCGAAAACGCGCAGTTCGAGGTGTACACCGACCGGTCCGTCGATCCGGAGCCCGCCCCGCTGACGGACCACTACTTCCCGGTCGATGCCAGCGTCACCGTTGCGGCAAGGTGGATCGAGATACCCAGAGACGCCGTGCTCACCGTCCACGGCGCGGACGGGGAGATGCGCATGCGCGGTGACGACTTCGCGTTACGAGCCGGCGACTACCACGTCGGCGTCGATCCCGCGCCCACCAAGCTGTACCTCTCCTTCGAGGCGGGGTTCTCCGTCCGGACGACCGGCGGCTCCACGATCGTCGAATTCGACGGGTGTACCGAGGTGGCGCTCGGGTTTCGGTCGCTTCATCAGGTGCCCGCCGGCACGATCACGACGCCGACCGATCCCGCGTCGGTGATGGACGCCGTCTCCCTGCTCGGCTCCTCGCTGTCGACGACCAGTCCGGAGCGCTCGTTTCCCACCCTCCGCGGCCATCCGCCGCTGATCGAGCCCGGTGAGACGTTCTCGGTTCCCGACCGCGTCGAGCCGCTCGACAGCGGCATCCGGATCGTGATCCCGCCGGCGTTCGAGTACCTCTACCCGGTCGTCTCGCTCGCCTACTACTTTGCCGCGGAGGTGGTGTCCGGCGAGCACCCGCGGATCGAGGGGGACGGGTGGGAGTACCCGCTCGGCCCCGATTTCGAGGCGACGACGGCGAACGTGCTCCGCCAGTCGTTCTACCTCGACTGTATCACCCGGACGGAAGGATTCTACCCGGTCACCCTTCACGAGCGGGAGACAACCGGGCTCGACCTCGACTGGGAGCGGCTCTACAACCTCCCGCTCGCCGAGCGCCTCGGCGAATACCTCGACGTTCCGTTCGAGCGCATCGAACCGGAACTGCCACAGTGGACCCTCACGACCGACATCCGTCCGGATCCGGGGAATCTGGAGCTGCTCCCGTTCGTTGCCGGCGAACTCTCGTTGATCCGCTCGCCGGATCGGCGAGGTGGGACGCCCGATCCCGAGTCCGGACCCGAGTCCGATCCGGACCACGTCTCGGAGTTCTTCCGGGCGCCGGCGGCTGACGGTCTCGTCGCCCGCGGTCCTGCGGAGTCGGGGACACGAACTACCGGAAGCGGTCGGTCGACGGGGTTCACCCCGGACGACGCTGACTTCATCGAGCCGGACCCCGTCAGCACCACCGAACACGCCTGGGTCGGCGACGGTGTCCCCCTCGGCGCCAACAAGACGACGCTGGAGGCGTATCATCGGCGGTTGCGGGCGGACGCGGTCGGCCAGTCGCGGATCTCCGTGCTCGTGGTGTGTAACGACGAGCAGATGCGCGAGGAGGGTGACGTCGCCGAGCTCTACGGGCTCCGTGACATGGTGCAGTTCGACATTGCTGTTCGCCACGACCTCACACGCGAGGAGATGCGAGGTGCGCTCCGTGAAGACGTGGACTTTCTCCACTACATCGGCCACGTTGACGAGCGCGGGATGCAGTGTCTGGACGGGTTCCTCGACCTCACGAGCGAGCGCCTCGACGTGGGAATCAGCGCGTTCCTACTCAATGCCTGCCAGTCGTATCGGCAGGGAGAGTCGCTGGTCTCGCTCGGCGCCCGTGGCGGGATCGTCACGCTCTCCGACGTTGCGAACACGCCGGCGACCCGGTTGGGGCGGATCATCGCTCGACTGATGAACGGCGGCTTCAACTTACGGATCGCCCTCCACGTCGCCAAGCAGGAGCTGATAACCGGTCACCAGTATATCGTCGTCGGAGACGGCGCAACCACGATCTGTCAGAGTCGGAGTGGCGTGGCGGTCGTCGCCAGCATCCGGTCGGAAACTGACGGGTCGTGGTCGCTAGCTATCAACAGCTATCCGAACGGTCCGTACGGCGTCGGTACTCTCACTGCGCCGGCGATTGCGGGCCATGCGACGAACTATACTGTCCCAGCGGAAGTACAGCTATCGGACGTGACATCCAAACAGCTGGAGGGATGGCTCCAGTCGGAACTGCTCCCCGTTTTTCACGATGGAACGCTCACGTGGAGTGATGAACTGGTCCCGCTGAAGGAACTATCGCGTCGTTAGAACTTCACGGTCCAGGACACGACTTCATCGCGTTCGCCGCGACGGGCGCTGACTGCGACAACAGCAGCAGCGTGGTGAACAGGACGCCAGCCATTTTGGGGTGCTCTGCAACGTAGTGTGCAACGCTTTCCTCCATATTCCTAGAATAGGCCGACAATATTAAACAAGAATTGTATTACCGTTGTGGTATTGTGGATGTTCTAATATGAAAACACACAGTAAAGAACTCACTACCCACCCGCACCGTTCCGATACCGTGACCCATGCCGATCCGTTTCCAGCGCGTCGCTCGCTCCTTCGATGACCGGTGCGTTGAAGGGGGTTTCGACGGAGGATCCGCACATGAACGACGGCGAGCCGGCCGCGGACGACGGCGTCGACTTCCTGGACCCGTTCCGCCAGTTCCTCTCGTTGGAGCGGGACGTGCTGGTGTTGTCGCTCTCGATGTTCGCGTTCAGTCTGGGCTTTCAGATGACGAACCGGTACATCCCGGAGTATCTGTCCGCGCTCGGCGCGAGCGCCTTCGTGATCGGCATGTTCGGCACCGTGGGCAACGTGATCGGCGCCGTCTACCCGTACCCCGGCGGACGGCTCTCCGACCGGATCGGGTCGCGCTACGCGCTCACGCTGTTCGGGCTCCTCTCCTCGCTCGGGTTCGCCGTCTGGCTGGTCGCGCCGAACCTCGGGACGATCACGGTGGCGGGCGTCGTGCTCGAACCCTGGATCTGGATCTTCGTCGGCCTCTTTCTCGCGCAGGCGTGGAAGTCGTTCGGCCTCGGCGCGACGTACGCCATCGTCAAGCAGTCCGTCCCGCCACACCGGCTCGCGCGCGGGTTCGCGAGCACGGAGGTGTTCCGGCGCTCGGCGTTCCTGCTCGGCCCCCTCATCGCCGCCGGCATGCTGTACGTCTTCGTCGACTTCACGGTCGGGTTCCAGTACGTGCTCGCGGTCGGGCTGCTCGCCGGCGTCGTCGCCACCGTCGCCCAGCACGTCCTCTACGACGCCAGCGAGGACACGCTCGGCAAGCAGTTCGAGGGCGCCCAGGAGGTCGTCGACGACCTCCGGTCGCTCCCGCCCGAGCTTCGGCCGCTGCTTATCGCCGACACCCTCGTGCGGTTCGCCAACGGGATGGTGTACGTCTTCTTCGTGATCGTCGTCGTCCAGTTCCTCGGCGTGGGGCTGGAGGTTGGTCCCATCACCCTCTCGCCGGCGGTGTTCTTCGGCGTGTTGCTGGCGATCGAGATGCTCGTCGCGCTGGTCTCGATGCCGCCGGCCGCGCGGCTCGCGGAGTCCGTCGGGCTCAAACCCGTCGTCGGACTCGGCTTTCTCGTCTACGCGATCTTCCCCGTGTTGTTGATCAACGCGCCCGCGGACGCGCTCGTGGTCGGGCTCCTGTTCGCGTTCTCCGGGCTCCGTTTTGCGGGGTTACCCGCGCATAAGGCGCTGATCGTCGGCCCCGCCGAGCGCGATACGGGCGGCCGGGTGTCGGGGTCGTACTACCTCGTTCGGAACACGGTCGTGATCCCGAGCGCGGCGCTCGGCGGCCTCATCTACGGCGGCTTCTCGGTGCCGGCGACGGACCTCTCCGTGGCCGGGAGCCCGACGCTCGCGTTCGGGCTCGCCTCCGCGGTCGGGATGGTGGGAGTCGGCTACTTCGTGCTGTTCGGCGAGGAGTACGAGGCGTACGCGTAGTACTGGGCAGATTGCGGCGTGTACGACGAACGCGACGGCGCCGTCGGCTCCTTTTAAATGGTTGGCGTGGAGAATGCGACGGCGAGCGCGGAGACCACGACCGGCAACGTCCCAGCCGGCTCCTGATAAGCGGTTGGTGCGGTGAGCACGACGGCGAACACCTCCAACGCCCCAGCCGGCTCCGGTCGAGGGTTCCGGAAGACGGTCCGGCTCGCTGCTCGCGGGACCCTCGCTGCGCGCATAAAAGGCCTTTCAGCACCGCCCGGCCTTTTGAGTGCTTGCGTCGCCCGTCGTCCCGGAGCTGGCTCGCGGCTACGCCGCTCGCTTTCGGGGCCTCCTGCCAGTCGGCCCCGCCGCTGCCCCTTTGAGTCCCACCCACCCCGCACAGCCCCGCAACCGCAGCCTCAGTCCTCCCCAGCCTCGGCGGAGAGCACGCCGGCGGAACCGCACCGCTCGCCGGCGCGCTCCCGCCTCCCTCGCGCGCGTTTCTCGCGCGCGCCACGGTGGATGGTCGTGGTGGTCGGCTCCCGATCCCACGCTCACCCGCTCGCCTTCTTCCGCGGGCGGACCGAGCGATTAACCCGGCCGAGTGCCGTATCGCGGGCATGGACGTGACGGTCGAGGTGGTCGGCGGCGAGGAGCTGTCGTGTTCGGTCGCCGACGACGCGACGTACGCGGAGCTGGTTCGGGAGGCGGGCTTTCACCCGCAGGAGGCGTCGGTGCTGGTCGACGGCTCGCCCGTGCCCGGCGACCGCGAGGTGGACGCCGAGCGCGTCACCCTGCTTCGCCTGATAAAGGGTGGTGGCCGGTGAGGGGGGCGGACTCGCCGCCGCCCGCCGACCCCGACTTCACCCTGCCGAACGGGGGGCCCGGCCCCGACCCGCTGACTCTCTCGGAGCTCGACGCCGACCTCGCCGTGCTGCTGTTCCACCGCGACTACCTCTGTGGCAACTGCCGGAATCAGGCGGACGCGGTCGCCGAGCGGTTCGAGGCGTTCGAGGCGCGGAACGCGATGGTCGTCTCCGTGCTCCCCGAAACCCGCGAGCGCGCCCACCGGTGGGCCGCCGACCGGCGGAGCCCGCATCCCGTCGTGGCGGACGCCGACGGCGCGCTCGCCGAGCGCTTCGACCAGCCGACCAGCTTCGGCCCGCTCGGTCGGCGGGTGGACCTGCTCGGCCGGCACCCGATGGCGGTGCTGGTCGACTTGCGGGGTCCGCCCGAGACGCTGTGGCGCCACGCCGGCGACACCCTCGACGACCGCCCGAGCGTCGACGACCTGCTTGCGGAGCTCGACAAGTTCGCGTGAGCGACGACCCCCTTCCCTCCGCCGACCCGCCCGCAGGCGTGGTCGTCGAGCCCGCAACACCGGACGACGAACTGGACGTTCGCCGCATCCTCGACGCCGCGATGCTCGAACTCGGAAGCGTGGACCTCGGAGCCCGGATCGCGGCCGGAACCCTGTTCGTCGCGCGTGCGACGCGCGAGGAACGCCCGGACGCGGTCGCAGGCGCGCTCGTCGCAACGCGACCCGACGACGATCCCCCCCGACTGCACATCGACGCGGTCGCGGTGAGACGCGCCCGTCGCGCTCGCGGCATCGGGTCGGCGCTCGTGACCGCCGCCGTCCGCGGGGCGGCGGCTGACCCCGAAACCGACCATGTGACGGCGGAGTTCGACGCGGACCTCCGGGGGTTCTACGAGGGCCTCGGGTTCGAGATTCACGAGGAGATGCCGGACGGTGATGGTGGGGCAGCCGACGACGACCGCCTGTGGGGCGTTCACAGCCGCTCGGCCGACGGCGAGCGACGCCGATAAACGGCCGGAGCGTCTACGACAGCCAAATGGGTGGGAAAGACGAGTTCTACAATCGGGCGAAACAGCAGGGCTACCGGAGCCGTGCGTCCTATAAGCTGCAGCAGATCGATGAGGCGGAGGAGCTGTTCGAGCGCGGCGACACGGTCGTCGACCTCGGAGCCGCTCCCGGCGGGTGGCTGCAGGTCGCCGCCGAGGAGGTCGGCGAGCAGGGCACCGTCATCGGCGTCGACCTCCAGCGGATCGACGACCTCGACGACCACGACGTGGAGACGCTCCGCGGCGACATGACCGACGAGCGCACCCAGCACTACCTCGGAAAGGCAATGGGCGACGAGAAGGCCGACGTGGTCGTCTCGGACATGGCGCCGAACATGACGGGCGAGTACTCGCTGGACCACGCGCGGTCGGTCCACCTCGCGCGGCAGGCGTTCGAGGTCGCCGAGGAGTTCCTCGCGCCCGGCGGCCACTTCGTCGTGAAGGTGTTCCAGGGCGAGGACCTCCACGACTTCCGTGAGGAGGTGAGCGAGCACTTCGAGTACGTGCGGGCGATGTCGCCGGAGGCCTCCCGCGACGCCTCCAGCGAGGTGTTCCTCGTCGGGAAAGGGCGCATCACGGCGCCCGTCGAGGAGGGCGACCGCCTCACCGTCGAGATCGAACACGAGGGTGACGAGGGCGACGGCATCGCGTATCTGGAGGGCTACTCGCTGTTCGTCCCCGGCGCCGAGGCCGGCGACACCGTCGAGGTCGTCGTCGACGACCTCAAGCCGAAGTTCGGCTTCGCGGAGCTGGTCGACGACGAGGACGAAAACGACGGCGAACGCGGCGGCGACAGCGACGACGGGTAGCGCCGTTTAAAAGTGCGCCGGTGACGTCCTCCGCTCCCGCCTCTTTTTCAGTCGTTCCGCACCCATCCGACGATCAGGTAGACGACGGGTGTGTCGACCACGGCGATCAGCAGCTTCAGGAGATACTGGCCGACGATCAGCGCGAGGATCTCCCCGGCCGGGAGCGCGAAGCCGATCCCGAACACCGTGGGCGCGACCGCGAATGCGACGCCGACGAAGACGATGGTGTCGAGCGCCTGGCTCACACTCGTCGAGACGACGTTCCGGAGCCACAGCCGCTTTCCGTCGGTGTACTCGCGAATTCGGTGAAACGCCACCACGTCGAAGTTCTGGCTCAGCAGGTACGCCAGCAGGCTCCCGGCCACGATGTTGGCGGTCGGCGAGAGCGCGGCGGCGAACGTGTCGGCGAACTCGGGGTCGGCGCCGGGCGCCCACAGCGCCGAGGCGAGCAGCCCGAGCATCACGAAGTTCATCGCGAACGCCACGTTCACCATCACCTGCGCGGCTCGCTTGCCGAACAGCTCCGCGTAGCAGTCGGACGCGAGGAACGTGACGGCGTAGGCGACGGCCCCGCCGGGGAGGATGAGGGCGGCGCCGACCGCCGGCAGCTCGAACGGCAGCGGGAGCGCCAGCAGCTTCGCGGCGACCAACTGCGCGGTCACCAGCGCCGTGACGAACAGCGCGGCCAGCCCGATTCGGGCGATCTCGGCGCGCGCGAGCGGGTCGTCGGGACCGAGCGCAGCGGGTGCGGTACCTCCGGCGTCTCCGCCCTTTGAGGCCGCTTCACTCATCCGTGCCGTCCGTCCCGTCGTCCTCCAGCCGACCGTGACGCTCGTCGATCTCGTCGAGGATGTCGAGGTTTTTCCGGATCGACGCGCGCACGGCGTCGCTGCGGTTGACGTACTTGCCGTCGTCGCCGACGTGCTCGTCGAGGTCCGCCAGCAGCTCGCCGGGGATCTCCACGCTTATCTTGGGCATACACGGGTATTCTTCAAGGATTACTTAAATCCCCTCCGAGACGCCGAACAGGCGCTCGGCGAGCGCCCTGCGCCGCGTCCGAGCACCACCCATCACCCGCCTCCCGCAGACCACACCCCAACCTCGCCGCGACGCCAACACTGATTTGTGTGCCCGTGACAGGGCGGGTATGGGAGAGACCACTCGTCGCCTCGCGGAACACGCGCTCTGTACCACGGGAGAGCGCCCGGAGCTACCACAACACCTGCTCGACTTTCTCGCCGTCGCCGTGGGCGGTGCCGGGGGTGCCGAGTCCACGCCGGCGGTGCTCGGCGGCGTTCGTGAGCTTGCGGGAGCGGCGGGAACGACGGAAGCCTCGTCCGTTGCCGATGAGGGAGCGGACGACGACGGCCTCGCCACCGTGATCCCGACCGGCGAGCGGCTCGCGCCGGCGGACGCCGCGCTCGCGAACGGGACGCTCGCACACAGTCTGGACTTCGACGACACCCATCTCGCCTCCTCGCTGCATCCCGCGGCGCCCGTGATCCCCGCGGCCCTCGCCGTCGCGGAGTCGACGGGCGCCTCGACCGGCGAGTTCCTCGACGCGGTCGCGGCCGGCTACGACGTGGCCTGCACGATGGGGATGCTCGTCAACCCGGACGCCCACTACGGCCGCGGGTTCCACATCACCGCCACCTGCGGCACGTTCGGGGCGACCGCGGCGGCGGCCGTCGTCCGCGGACTCACCGTCGCGGAGCTGGTCGACGCGTTCGGGATCAACGGCTCGCAGGCGGCCGGCAGCCTCCAGTTTCTGGAGAACGGCGCGTGGAACAAGCGGCTCCACCCCGGGCTCGCCGCTCGCCGGGCAGTGGAGGCGACCGCGCTCGCGGCCGCCGGCTTCCGCGGCGCTGCTGATCCGATCGAGGGCGAGTACGGCTTCCTCGCGAGCTACACCGACGACCCGAACTTCGACGCGCTCGACCGGTTAGAGGCGGACGCCGTCGCGGCGACCGGACTCAAGCCGTATCCCTGCTGTCGCTACCTCCACGCCGCGATCGACGGGTTGCTCGATATCGTCGAAGACCACGGCGACACCTTTGACTCGGACGAGATCGACGCCGTCGACGTGCGGATCCCCGCGGCCGGCGTCCGGCTCACCGGCGACCCGATCGCGGCGAAGCGTCGCCCCGAGAACTTCGTCGACTGCCAGTTCTCCGGGCCGTTCGCCGCCGCGCTCGCGTTGACCGAAGGCGAGGCCGGCGCGGAGCCGTTCCTCCGGGGCGCCGGCCGGCTGGACGCGCCGCCGCTGTTCGAGGATCCTGCGTTTCAGAGCGTCATGGACGCCGTCGACGTGGGTACCGACGAGTCGGTGCAAGCGCGGTTCCCCGACGAGTGGACCGCTCGCGTCGTCGTCGAGGTCGCCGGCGAGCGCTCCGAGCGGTTCGTGGAGGCGCCCCTTGGCGAGCCCGAGAAGCCGATGTCGTACGGCGACACCGTCTCGAAGGCGCGCGGGCTCGCCCGCGTGAGCGACGGTCGGATCGACATCGACCGCCTCGGCGAGATCTGCTGTTCGCCCGAGAACCACGCGATCGCGGAGATCATCGACGCCGCGACGTGGGCGTAGGGTGGTGAGATGCCGATTGCGACCAGTTCGCACGCGCTCGCTGGAACGAGCCGTTTAAGGGCGACCGCCGTGAAAATCGGGTAACTCGCTGGTACGGACGTCCAGCGGGCACTCGCCGCCGGGTCGGCGTCGGTCGCCCCGGGACGAGACGAAATGTGGCCGCTCGTCGGCTGAATCGCAAACGTCCGTGGACACAACCCATGGCACGAAGTTTCTACTCGCACATCAAGGAGGCATGGCGGTCCCCCGACGAGGGGAAGCTCGCGGAGCTGCAGTGGCAGCGAAAACAGGACTGGCGCAACGAGGGCGCCATCGAGCGCATCGAGCGCCCCACCCGTCTCGACAAGGCCCGCGAGCTGGGCTACAAGGCGAAGCAGGGCGTCATCGTTGCCCGCGTGAGCGTCCGCAAGGGTGGCTCGCGCAAGCAGCGACACAAGGCCGGTCGCCGGTCGAAGCGGCAGGGTGTCAACCGGCTCTCGCGCCGCAAGTCGATCCAGCGCATCGCGGAGGAGCGCGCCTCGCGGAAGTACCGCAACCTGCGCGTGCTCAACTCCTACTGGGTCGGTGAGGACGGCTCCCAGAAGTGGCACGAGGTCATTCTCGTGGACCCCAACCACCCCGCCATCGAGAACGACGACGACCTCAACTGGATCTGCTCGGACGACCACAAGGGTCGCGCGTTCCGTGGGCTCACCTCGGCCGGCACCAAGGGCCGCGGTCAGCGCAAGCGCGGCAAGGGCACGGAGAAGACCCGCCCCTCGATCGGCGGCGACCGCCGTCGCGGCAAGTAAGCCGCACCCCGACTTCTCTCGTTTATCAGTTGCGTAGCGGCAGCGCTGACCGCTTATAAGAGACTACGATGCGGTGGCGCGCCCGGCGAGCGCCCAGCGGGCGCAAGCCGGCGCGCGAGGGAGGTCGGCGGCGGCCGCGGCGGTGCGGTCCCGCGGCCGCCGCCGGCCGAGGCTGGGGAGGCGTGAGGGCGGATGCGGTGCTGTGCGGGGTGGGACTCAAAGGGGCAGCCGGCGAGGGCGACGGTGGACGAAGTAAGCACTGCAGCGAACGCAGTGAGCGAAGCGCGCAGCGAGTGTCCCGCGAGCAGCGCGAGCGGGACGACGGAAGTCGCAGCCGGCGAGCGCAGCGAGCCGGACCGTCTTCCGGAACCCCCGAGTCGTCGCCGGCTGGGGCTTTGGGAGGTGTTCGCCGTCGTGCTCACTCCCGCAACGATGCCAACCACTTATAAGGTGCCGGCAGGGACTTTGAAGCCGTTCTCCGTGGTCGTCGTCGCTCCGATTCACTCAATCGCTTATAAGGAGTCGCCGGAGACGTCGAAGGCGTTCGCCGTCGCGCTCACCGCTCAACTCGCTTAAAAGCCTCTAACCCCCGCTTATACGTCCTGCACCTGTCGCAGCACGTCGACGGCGTCCTCCAGCGTCTCGTCGAGCGCGTCGGCGTTCGGGCCGCCGCCCTGTGCGAAGTCCGGGGGGCCGCCGCCCCCGCCGCCGACGCGGGCGGCGAGCTCGGAGACGACCTGGCCGGCGTTGATCCCGACGTCGTCGGGGACGCCGACGACGAAGCTGGCGGAGTCGCCGGCGCCGCTGCCGATGACGGCGACCTTCCCGTCCTCGACGTGGGCGTTGGCGGTCGCGCGGAGCTGGTCGGCGTCGCCGTCGAGCCGCTGGACGACGACGGTGATGCCGTCGAGGTCGACCTCCTCGGCGTCGGCGCCGCCGGACGCGCGGGCCTCGGCTAGCTGTTCGGTCAGATCCTCGATCTCCTTGCCTCGCGCCTTCCACTCCTCGAAGAAGCGCTCGGCGGTGTCGGGCACGTCCTGCGGGTCCACGTCGAGCACGTCGGCGGCGTCGTACAGCGCGTCCTCCGTGCGCTGGGTGGACTCGACGGCGGCGTCACCGGCGGCGAAGACGATCCGCTCGACGCCGTCCTGAACGGGCTCCGTCTTCAGCACCTTGATCGCGCCGATGTCGCCGGTGCGCTCGACGTGGGTGCCGGCACACGCCTGCACGTCGGCGTCACCGACGTGAATGAGCCGGACGTTGGTGCCCGGCGGCACGCCGCCCTGATAGAGGTCGAAGCCGTGTTCGGCCTCGGCCTCGTGGCGGTGGGGCCACTCCTGACGAACGGCGACGTTGTCGCGCACGAGCTCGTTGGCGACGCGTTCGATCTCCTTGACCTCCTCGCGGGTGATCCGCTCGAAGTGGCGCACGTCGAGCCGGGAGGAGTCGAGCCCCTTCTGGGCGCCGGCCTGCCGAACGTGGTCGCCGAGCACCTCGCGGGCCGCGTGGCCGATCAGGTGCGTGGCGGTGTGGTGGGCCATCAGCCGATTGCGGCGCTCGCCGTCGACCTGCCCGCGCACGAACTCGCCTTTGCCGGGGTCCGCGTCGGTTCGGTGGAGCACGACGCCGTCGACCTCCCGCACGTCGGTCACCTCGACGGTCGTCTCGCCCGCGGTGAGCTGACCGCGGTCGGCGGGCTGGCCCCCACCCTCGGGGTAGAACATCGTCTGGTCGAGCACCACGTCGTACATCCCTTTCGTTCCGTCCTCCGTTTCCCCCGCCTCTCCGCGGTCAAGCACGTCGAGGACGACGGCCTCGAACTCCGTTCGGTCCTGGTCGTCGTAGTAGAGCTTCTCCGTCTCCGGAAGGTCGTCGAGCCGCTCGTCGACAACGTCGGCGGTGTCCTCGCCGCCCTCCTCGTGTTCCTGCGCGACGAGCGCGTAGAAGTCGTCGGGGACGTCGACGGTCGCGCCGCGGTCGGCGGCGATCTCCTCGACCATGTCCGGCTGGATGCCGTGGGACTCGTACAGCTCGATGAGCGTCTCGACGGGGATCGGCTCGTCGGTGCCGGCGTACTCGTCAGCGAGCTGTTCGACCTTGCGACGGCCACGCTCCAGCGTCTTGCGGTACTTTCGCTCCTCGACGCGGACGATCTCGCGGATCGTGTCGCGGTTCTCGTAGCCGAGCCGCTCGGCCTGCATGTCGACGAGCTCGTCGAGCGGCGCGTCGATCCCCACGTCGTCGACCAGCCGCTTGGTGCGGCGGAGCACCATCCGCGCGAGGTAGCCCGTGCCGACGTTCGAGGGGACGATCCCGTCGCCGAACATGTACGCCAGCGTGCGCGAGTGGTCGGCGACCGCGTAGATGCTCTCCAGCGGCTCCACCAGCTCGCGGAGCTCCTCGACGTCGACGCCGAGCTTCTCGGCGATGTCGCCGCGGGCGGCCTCCACGTCGTCCACGTCGTCGATGTCGAGTCGGCCGGAGAGCTTGGCGGCGCGGTGGATCAGCTCCCGTTCCTCCTCGGTGTGCTCGATGCCGGCGTTTTCCTTTAGGAAGTCGATGGCCTCGGGATACACCGCCTCGTACACCGTGGCGGTCCCCTGGCTCATCCACGTCCATCGCTCCAGCCCGTAGCCGGTGTCGACGATGTACGTGTCCATGAACGAGTACGTGTTGCCGTCCTTCATCTCGTACTCGCCGTCGGGGTCCTGCTCCATGCACATGAAGACGAGCGTGGCGAGCTCGGCGCCCTTGTAGATGACCTCGATGGCGGGACCGGCGTTGCCGCCGCCGACCCACGGGTCCTCGATGTAGGTGATCTCCGAGAGGTCGGCGCCGAGACTCTCGAACAGCTTGTCGCAGTACTCGACCGTCTCGTCCTTCCAGTACACCTCGCCCTCGTAAGCGTACTCCTTCTCGGCGTCCTCACGCGTGTTGAACGCGTGGTGGGCCATCATCTCGAACGCCATCGTGTGTCGGCCCGTCTTGCCGACGTTGTCGATGTCCTGCATTCGGATGCAGGGCTGTGAGATGGTGAGAGGGTTCGCCGGCGGGGGCGTCTCCCCGGAGGTGACGAGCGGCTGGAAGTCGTAGATCGACGCCTGCGTCAACAGCACGTCGTCGCGCCAGCGGTTGGCGGCGACCGGGTACGGGTCGATCCGGGTGTGGCCGTGCTCCTCGAAGAAGGAGAGGAACTCCTCGCGCATCTCCGTGAGGGAGTACGACTCCGGGAAGCCGGGGTCGTCGATGAAGCTGTAGTCCGCACACGGCGGCTCGCCACACAGTTCGCGGTCGGCGTCGCGCGTCCAGAAGTGCACGCCGCAGTCGGGGCACTCCTTCCGGACGAACCCCTCCTCCTCAAAGTAGTCGAGGCGGTACTCCGCTTCGAGATCGCTCATTACCACGTTGTGGTCCGTATTCGTCTAAAAGGGTTCCGGGCCGTCCTCGCACGTTCGCGCCAGCGTCGTGCGGGGCGGTTGCGCGTCGTGCGTCGGCGAGGTGCCGGCGTCCTCTCGGGATCCACTCCCGCGGACGTCGACCGACTCCCACCGTTGATTCCCGCACCGAAATCGTTATGTTCGCCGTCCGCCACTAACATCCAACTCGTGGGGAACGTGCACTCGGACCGAACAGCCGTCGTACTCGCGTCCGCCGGCGGATCGGCCGACGGGCTGTTCTCGATGGTCGACACGGCGGATCCAGCCACCGTACTCAACGTCGATCACGCGATGCTCGTCGACCCACACGACGAGGAAACGGACGTGGGCGACGCTGCCGCGCTCGTGGTCGTCGACCTCGCCGGCGTCGACCGCGTCGCAACCAGCGACGCCGGCGTTCCGGTCGTCGCACTGGTCGACGACCCTGCCGGCCCGGTCGCCACCGCACCCGTCGTCGACGCCGTCGCCACGGAACCCGGTGCGGTCGGCGCGCAGATCCGCTGGCTTCACAGCCGTTCGTCGGAACCGACTCGGGACGAGCCTCGTACCGACCCGGCCCGCATCGAGCGGCTCCACGCGGGCGCCGCGCGGCTGGCGAGCGCGCACTCGGCGGAGGAGGCGTACCACACCGCCATCGGCATCGCCGAGGAGGTGTTCTCGTTTCACCACTGCACCATCGGCGTCGTCGACGGGGAGTGGGTGGAGCCGGTCGCCAGCTCCTCGGGGTTGACGCTCGACGACTGCAACCGGGTCCGGATGGGAGCGGGTGTCGCCGGCAAGACGGTGGCCAGCGGCGACTCCCATCTGTTGACCGACCTCGACCACGACCAGTATTCGGCGTCGATCGCCGTCCCGGTCGGCAGCGACGCCGTGTTTCAGGCGGTTGCGACCGACGCGGACGCGTTCGCCGACGCCGACCTCGAACTGGCCGAACTGCTCGCCTCCCATCTGGAGGAGACGCTCGCCCGTCTCCGTGCCGACGAGGAACTCCGGACGGAACACGGCCGGCTGGTCGCGCTGTTCGAGAACGTCCCGGACGCCGCCGTCGAGTACGACTACGTCGACGGCGACCCCATCGTCCGCCGGGTGAACTCCGCGTTCGAGACGGTGTTCGGCTACGACGCCGAGACGGTCGTCGGCGAGTCCGTCGACGACTACATCGTCCCGCCCGCCGAGGCGGCGATCGAGGAGGCCGACGAGCTCAACCGCAAGCTCCAGGCGGGCGAGAACGTCCGCCGGGAGGTAACCCGCCGCACGGCCGACGGCAACCGCCACTTCATCCTCCACGTGATTCCGCTCCAGCTGGAGGCGGAGAACCTCTCGGGGTACGCCATCTACACCGACGTGACGGAACGGCGCGAGCGGGAGGCGGCGCTCCGCCGGCAGAACGAGCAGCTCGACGAGTTCTCCTCCATCGTCTCCCACGACCTCCGGAACCCCCTGTCCGTCGCGAAGGGGTACGCCAACCTCGCCCGCGAAACGGAGGACTTCGAACACCTCGACCGCGTCGACGCCGCGCTCGACCGGATGGACGAGCTGGTCTCCGACCTGCTCGCGCTGGCCCGGGAGGGTCGCGTCGTGGGGGACACGGAGACCGTCTCGCTGGCGGACCTCGCCCGCGAGGCGTGGGCGAGCGTCGACACGGGGGGCGCCGAGCTCCGCGTCGAGCACGACCGGACGCTGGAGGCCGACCCCAACCGGCTGCGCGAGCTGCTGGAGAACCTCTTTCGGAACTCGGTGGAGCACGGTTCGACGAGCAGCCGGGCGAAGCCCGGCGACAGCGTGGAGCACGGCTCCACGAGCAACCGGACGGAGTCCGGCGACGGCGACACGATGCCGCCGGGGAGTCGGGACGCCACCCCCGAGCCGCTGACCGTCACCGTCGGCGCCACGGAGTTCCGGTCGGACGGCTCGGCCGGGTTCTACGTCGAGGACGACGGCGCGGGATTCTCCGGGGAGGACGCCGAGCGGGTGTTCGAGAGCGGCTACACCACCAGCGAGGACGGGACGGGACTCGGGCTCGCGATCAGCCGCCATATCGCGGACGCCCACGGGTGGGGTGTCCGGGCGATGGCCGGCGAATCCGGCGGCGCCCGATTCGAGTTCCAGACTGACGGATAAACGGCGATACGGTAATCCGGAAAACGGGGTCTATTTAAACCTCATTCTTCAGATGTGTTTTTTGCTTGGAACGACTGGTCGATGAGACTTGCGTATTGAGCATAGTTCCCCTACCGTGGGCCGAGAATTACTTCAGGAGCGAAGATAGTGAGGCTGATTAGACCGAGTAACAGGAGAATCGCGGTAAGACGCAATCCTCCTGCCATCCGTTTTCGTTCTGTCGGAAGGGACTCAGCGAATCCAGACAGAGCAAATGCGACCGCCATAATGAGCGAACTGATGGAGGAGCCATCGTGTATAATGTCGAAGTAGACGTAGATACTCAGCATAGCGAGTGAACCAGCAAACATTACGAACGCGTTCAGTCCGCCAGCGGGTTCACTGAAGACAACGTCTTCGATCTTGGAGGGCATTGACCAGCAGTTCACTTGCTAATGTAAATAGGTGTAGCATAATGGAAGTTGCTCAGAATCTGATTTTTCTGGAGTACGGAACAATACGTATGTCCCCTGTATAGACCGCAACCGGGTCGGAACTTGTCACCTGCTGAGGATTTCAACGGAGCCGAAAAACGGTAACTCGACGACCCGACAACTCGCCGGCCCGCCAACTCCTTAGCGCGGCTCGTCCAGCACGTCCGTGATCCGGTCGAGTGCCGTCTCCACGTCCGCCTCGCTCACGCCGAGGTGGGTCGTAAAGCGGGTCGTGTACTCCGCGAACTCGACGGCGCCGACGTTCGCGTCCGCACAGGCGTCCACGAGGTCGCCGGCCGGCACGCCGGCGTCCTCGGTGTCGACGACGACGATGTTCGTGTCGGGCGCCGGCGCGCTGGCGCCCGCGAGCGCGTCGAGCCCCGCGGCGAGGCGCGCGGCGTTGGCGTGGTCGTCGGCGAGGCGGTCGACGTTCTCCAGCGCGAGGAGGCCGGGGGCGGCGATCATCCCGGCCTGGCGCATCCCCCCGCCCAGCAGTTTGCGGGATCGACGGGCCGACTCGATGAACGATTCCGAGCCGGCGAGCATCGAGCCGACGGGGGCGCCGAGCCCCTTCGAGAGACAGAACATCACGCTGTCGGCATGCTCGACGAGGTCGGGTGCGGGCGTGT
This sequence comes from Halorubrum gandharaense, assembly GCF_054654575.1. NCBI lineage: Archaea > Methanobacteriati > Methanobacteriota > Halobacteria > Halobacteriales > Haloferacaceae > Halorubrum > Halorubrum gandharaense. The sequence goes on along the minus strand of NZ_BAAIET010000001.1, from coordinate 1,611,165 downwards.
CGAGCGCGACGCTCGCATTAAAGAGGCGGGCGCCGTCGATGTGGACCGGCACGCCGGCCTCGTGGGCCGCCTCGGCGGCCGCGTCGATCCGCGATTTGGGCACCGCGACGCCGCCGCGGTAGTTGTGGGTGTTCTCCAGCGCCAGCAGGCCGGTTCCGGGTCGGTGAAGGTCCTCTCCAACCAGCCCCTCACGGACCTGCTCGGGCGTCGGACAGCAGGACTCGCCGGCGTCGACCGTGCGGGTCTGGACGCCCGCGAGCTGGGCGGCGCCGCCGAGCTCCCAGCGGTAGATGTGTGCCTCCCGTTCGAGCAGCAGCTCGTTGCCGGGCTCGGTGTGGGTGCGGACCGCGAGCAGGTTCCCCATCGTGCCGGAGGGGACGTAGAGGGCAGCTTCCTTGCCGACCGCCTCGGCGGCGCGGCGTTCGAGCTCGTTGACGGTCGGGTCGTCGCCGTACACGTCGTCGCCCACCTCGGCGCTCGCCGCGGCGTCGCGCATCGCGTCCGAGGGTTGGGTGACGGTGTCCGAGCGAAGGTCGATGAAGTCGTCGTCGGTCATCTTGAACGGGGGTACCCGCGCCGGGCTGAAATAGCTCGCGTTCGGGGCGCGTTCGTCCGTCGCCCGAGCGACGACCAGCGCGGTCGCCGGCGGTCGCCGTCCGCGGTCGGCGGCTTCTTAAGGCGGGCGGCGTCAGGTGCGATATGGCAACGGAAGCCACGGAAGACGCCGAAACGGACGCGCCGGACGCGTACGAGGCCCTCCTCGACCGCGCGCGCCGCTGGAACACCGTCGGTAGCGCCGCGGGCGTATTGGGCTGGGACCAGCAGGTGATGATGCCCGAGGGCGGCACTCCCGCCCGCTCGAAACAGCTCTCGACGCTGTCGTCGATCAAACACGACATGGTCACCGACGCGGAGACCGGCGATCTGCTCGACGAACTCGCCGACGCGGATCTCACGGACGAGCAGGCCGCCGTCGTCCGCGAGATCCGTCGGGAGTACGAGCGCGCCGACGCCGTCCCCGTCGAGCTGGTCGAGGAGATCTCCGAGACGAGCACGGAGGCGCTCGGCGCCTGGGAGGAGGCGAAAGCCGAGGACGACTTCGAGACGTTCGCGCCGTATCTGGAGAAACACGTCGAGCTCAAGCGGGAGTACGCCGAGCGGATCGACCCCGACCGCGACCCCTACGAGGTGCTCTTCGAGGAGTACGAGCCGTGCCTCTCCATCGAGCGCGCCGAGGCGATCCTCGAGGAGCTCCGCGAGACGCTCGTCCCCATGATCGACGCGATCCGCGAGTCGGACGAGGAGCTCGCCGTCGACACCTTCGAGGGAACGTTCCCCGAAGACCAGCAGGAGGAGCTCTCCCGAGAGATTCTCGAACTGCTCGACTACGACTTCGACCGCGGCCGGCTCGACGTTTCCTCACACCCGTTCACCGCCGGCAACCAGTTCGACTGTCGGGTGACCACCCGGTTCGACGAGTCCGACCCGCTCGGCGCCGTCGGCTCCACCATCCACGAGTACGGGCACGCACAGTACAACCTCGGGCTCCCGCAGGAGGAGTGGGGGACGCCCCTCGGAGAATCGCGTGACCTCTCGGTCCACGAGTCGCAGTCGCGGCTGTGGGAGAACCACGTCGGGCGCAGCCGGCCGTTCTGGGAGCTGTTCCTCCCGACGTTTCAGGAGCACTTCCCGAGCACCGAGGCGGCGACCGTCGAGGACGCCTACGAGGCTGTCAACCAGGTGTACGAGGACAACCTGATCCGCGTGGAGGCCGACGAGCTCACCTACCATCTTCACATCATCGTTCGATTCGAGATCGAGCGCGACCTCGTGCGCGGCGAGCTCGACGTCGAGGACGTGCCCGAGACGTGGAACGACAAGTACGAGGAGTATCTCGGCATCCGCCCGGAGACGGACAGCGAGGGCTGTCTGCAGGACATCCACTGGAGCCACGGCAACTTCGGCTACTTCCCCACCTACTCGCTCGGCTCCGTGATGGCCGCCCAGCTCTACGAGGCCGCCGACGCGGAGATCGACGACCTCGACGGCCATATCGCCGACGGCGACTTCGACCCGCTCCACGACTGGCTCGCCGAGAACGTCCACCGGCACGGCTCCCGGTACGAGACGAACGAGCTGGTGAAGCGCGCGACGGGCGACGACTTCTCGGCGGACGCGTTCACCGCCTACGTCGAGGAGAAGTACGGCGCGCTGTACGAGTTGTAACCGGACCCACGAAACTTCCTCCGCATCCGCCAACTCCCCTCGCACCCGCCAGCGACTCCCCGCGCGCCCGTCTTTCGGTCACTTTTGACGGAAAATCCCCGACCCAAACCGTTTTGCCTGCTGGTTGATACCCATCCACATGAACGAACCCGTCCGAGTGCTCCACGTGGACGACGACCCCGAGGTCACGACGCTCGTATCGGCGTTCCTCGAGCGCGAGGAGCCGTCGATGTCGGTCGTCGCGGCGTCGAGCGCCGCCGACGGGCTCGACGTCCTCGCGGACGAGCCGGTCGACTGCGTCGTCTCGGACCACGAGATGCCGGGGATGGACGGGATCGCGTTTCTCGAGGTCGTTCGGGAGCGACACGGCGACCTCCCGTTCATCCTGTTCACCGGGCGAGGGTCCGAGGAGGTCGCCGGCGACGCCGTCTCCAGCGGCGTCACGGACTACCTCCGGAAGGGGGGCGGCGCGGACAAGTACGCGCTCCTCGCGAACCGGATCGAGAAGGCCGTCGAGAGCCACCGGTCCCGCCGCGAGCTTGCCCGGCAGCGCGACCGGCTTTTGCTGTTTTTCGAGCGGTCGCCGCTCGGCGCGATCGAGTGGGACGACTCGTTCCGGGTTGTGCGGATGAACGACCGAGCCGAGCGAATCCTCGGCTACACGGAGGACGAGCTTCGTGGGAAGTCGTGGACGGAGCTCGTCCCGGCGGACGAACGTCCCCGGGTTGAGGACACCGTCGAGGCGCTGCTCGACGCGGAGGACGCGACGCAGCTGGTCAACGCCGTCCGGCGGGACGACGGCGAGCGTATCGTCTGTGAGTGGCACAATCGCGCGCTGACCGAGGACGGCGAGACCGTCGCCGTGTTCTCGAAGTTCCAGGACGTGACCGAGCGGGTGACCCGTGACCGGAAGCTCGACCGCCTCCGGGAGTACTCCAGGGATCTGATGCTGACGCGGACCGTGCAAGAAACCGCGGAGATCGCGGTGGCGGCCGCGGACGAGGCGATCGGGGCGCCGCTGACTGGGCTCCATCTGGTACAGGAGGATGAGGACCGGATCGCACCTGGTGCCGTCGCGGACTCCGTCGGCGAGGCGTTCGACGAGCCGCCGAGCTACGAGCGCGGCGCGCCGCCGGGGTCGCGCGCGGCGCTCGTCTGGGACGTGTTCGAGACGGGCGACCGGATCCGGCTCGACGACGTGGCGGCGAGCGACGAGATCACCGAGGAGACGCCCGCCGGAAGCGTCATCGTCCATCCCGTCGGGGAGCACGGCGTCTTCATCATCTCCGCGCCGGCGGCGCACGCCTTCACCGACACGGACGACGCGCTGGCGGATATTCTGACCCGGACGCTCACCGCCGCACTCGACCGAATCGAGCGGGACCGGGAGCGGCTAGAGCGCGAGCGTCGACTGGAGCGTCTCCACCGGGCGACCCGGGACCTTCTGGTGGAGCGAACTCCCTCGTCGGTCGCCGAGCGCGCCGTCGCGGCCGCGGAGGAGATCCTCGGCTTCTCCATCGTGCTGGTGCGGCTGTACGATCCGGACGTCGGCGGACTGGTTCCGGTGGCGGAGAGCGGCCCCGTCGACGATCTGCTCCCCGAGCGGTCGCCGTTCATGCCGTCGGGGAACAGCCTCAACTGGCGGGCCTACGAGGCCGGAGAGACCCGCGTGTACGACGACATTCACGGACAGGACGACGCCGTCGACGCCGGCACGCCGCTGCGAAGCCTGCTGATCCTCCCGCTTGGCGACCACGGCACCATCTCCGTCGGCGGCACGGAACCGGGTGCGTTCGACGAGACGGAGGTGTCGCTGGCCGGGATCCTCGCGACCGCCGTCGAGACCGCCCTCGACGCCGCCGAGCGCGAGCGCGAGCTCCGCCAGCAGCGGGACGAGCTCGCCGACCGGAACCAGCGGCTGGAGCGGTTCGCCGATGTGGTGAGTCACGACCTCCGAAACCCGCTCGGGGTCGCCCGCGGGCGGCTCGAACTCGCTCGGGCGGACGGGGACGGTGCCCACCTCGAAGCCGTCGAGCGTGCACACGACCGCATGGAGTCGCTGATCGACGACCTCCTGTCGCTCTCGCTCGCCGGCGAGACGATCGACGACGTCGAACCGGTCGCGCTCCGTGCGGTGGCCGAGAGCGCCTGGGAGCACGTCGAGACCGACGGCGCGACGCTCCGCGTCCACACCGACCGGTCGGTGGAGGCCGACCCGGGTCGACTCCGCCAGCTGTTCGAGAACCTGTTTCGGAACGCCGTGGAACACGGCGTCCCTGACACGGCCGCTGGAGCCGACCCCTCCATCGCCGTCGTGATCGGCGACTGCCCCGCGGTCGAGGGGTTCTACGTCGAGGACGACGGCCGCGGAATTCCCGAAGCGGACCGGGGGCGGGTGTTCGACACCGGCGTCTCCACCACGGCGAACGGAACGGGATTCGGACTCTCGATCGTCCGCGAGATCGCGGAGGCGCACGGGTGGCAGGTCGATGTCACGGCGGGTGATGCGGGCGGCGCCCGATTCGAGATCCGGTTCGAGTAGCAGGGGGTCGGCGCCCGTCACCCTCCATTTAAAGGACTGAACTATCCAGACGATCCGGGGTCGAATTCTCCGTAATGTGGAACCTGCGCCCCCTTATACCACCGTTCACCGCATACGTGCAACTGGAGGGAAACCCAATGTCCACAACGACTCCAAACCGGTTCGGCGGAACGTTCGGCGGTATCACGCTGGAAGGTGAAGCCCACACGCTTTCGGGGCTGTTCATCGTCGCGCTCCGGGCGATGATGGGCGGGATGATGCTGTTCGCGGGGCTCGGCAAGTTCGCGTTCGTCTCGGGCGAGGCGTTCGACGCGGCGGGCTACCTCGCGAACGTCGACGCCGCGAGTCCCGTCTCGGGCATCTACGGCGCGATGGCCGGGAGCGCGGCGCTGATGGAGGTCGTCAACGCCGTCGTCCCGGTCACGCAGGTGCTGATCGGCGTCGCGCTCATCGCCGGGGCGTTCGTCCGGCTGGCCGCGCTCGGCGGCGCCGCCCAGATGACGATGTTCTACCTCGGCGGCTGGGAGGGTGACGTGCTGGCGGCGTTCGACTCGACCATCGTCTACGCGGTCGTGTTCGCCACGCTCGCGGCGTTCGGCGCCGGGCGCGTCCTCGGCGTGGACGCCTACATCGAGCGGCTCCAGGTCGGCGGCGAGGCGCTCATCGAGCGCTTCCCCGCGCTCCGGTACGTCCTCGGCTGAGGCCGGGGGCGTTCCGCCGACCGACGCCGGAACTCGGTACTCGGCGCTCGCCGGCGCTCGCCGGCGGTCACGACCGCGGCACTCCGCCGGCGGTCACGACCGCGGCACTCCGCCGGCGGGAGGGGGCCGGCGGCCGACGGTTTTTGCTGCCCGTTTTCACGGCCTTTTGAGCCTTTTCTGAAGCCCTTTTGAGGGCTTTGGCGCTGTTGAACGCCGTATCAGGTGACAGGTCCCGACCCAGACTCGGCCTACACAGAGTGCTTGCTGATCGATGCCGGGAGTAGGTGTGTCAGGTGAGTGGGTGCGGCGTTTATAAGTGGGATGTCGATGGGGTTGTCGGTCGTTTATAAGCAGTGTTTGGCCGGTGAGTCGCTGGGGCGACGCTGGTGAGGACCGCCGGCAAAGCCCCAGCCAGCTCCGGTCGAGGGTTCCGGAAGGCGGTCCGGCTCGCTGCTCACGGCTTCGCCGTTCGCTATCGAGAGCTCCCTCCGGTCGCTCTCGCATTGCTCGCGGGCTGCGACTTCCGTCGTCCCGCTCGCAGGCTCGCGGGACCCTCGCTGCGCGCTCAAAAGGCCTCTCGGCACCACCCGGCCTTTTGAGTGCTTACGTCGGCCGTCTTCCCGGAGCTGGCTGCCCCTTTGAGTCCCGCCCCGCACAGCACAACACCGCGCCTCACGCCTCCCCAACCTCGTCGTCGCCTGCGGCGACGACTCCCTCGCGCGCCGACGAGCGCCCGCTGGGCGCTCGCCGGGCGCGCCACCGCACCGCACGTCTGTTTATAAGGCATGCGTCACCCCCTCTCTCGACTGTTTATATACTACCTCGCCAGCGGCGAACTGCAACACCTACTCCCGACATCGACCAACAAGCAATTCCCAGCGACCGACTGTTCACCGACAGTCCACCGACGCTCGCCCGCGCCAACGGGTTCAAGTGCGCGCTCCGCCCACCGTCTCACAGCAATGGAGACGCCGGAGATCGAACGGCTGGACGAGCGCACGATACAGCGGATCGCGGCCGGAGAGGTCGTCGAGCGGCCGGCGTCGGTCGTCAAGGAGCTGGTCGAGAACAGCCTCGACGCGGGCGCCGAGCGCGTCTCCGTCTCGGTCGACGCCGGCGGCACCGAGGGGATCCGCGTGCGTGATGACGGCGTCGGGATCCCGCCGGAGCAGCTGGAGGCGGCGGTCGCGGAGCACGCCACCTCGAAGATCGGCTCGATCGAGGACCTCGACGCGGGCGTCGGCACCCTCGGCTTCCGCGGCGAGGCGCTGTACACGGTCGGCGCGGTGTCGCGACTCACCGTTCGCTCGCGCCCGCCGGGTGCGGAGGCCGGCGCGGAGATCACCGTCGACGGTGGCGATGTGGGGGAAGTCCGACCGGCCGGCTGCCCGGAAGGGACGACCGTCGAGGTCGACGACCTCTTTTTCAACACCCCCGCACGCAAGAAGTTCCTCAAACGGGAGACGACGGAGTTCGACCACGTGAACACGGTCGTCACCAGCTACGCGCTCGCGAACCCGGACGTGGCGGTGTCGCTGGAGCACAACGGGCGCGAGACGTTCGCCACCGAGGGGAACGGCGACCTGCGCTCGGCGGTGCTCGCCGTCTACGGCCGGGAAGTCGCGGAGTCGATGGTCGACGTGTCCTGGGGGTCGACGGACCCGGCCAGCCCCGTCGAGCGCGTTCACGGCGTCGTCTCGCATCCGGAGACCACCCGGGCGAGTCGCGACTACCTCGCGACGTACGTCAACGAGCGGTACGTGACGGCGAGCGTCCTGCGCGAGGCCGTCATCGACGCCTACGGCGGCCAGCTCGCGCCCGACCGCTACCCCTTCGCGGTGCTGTTCGTCGAGGTGCCCGCGGGCAGCGTGGACGTAAACGTCCACCCGCGGAAGCTGGAGGTGCGCTTCGACGAGGAGCGCGCGGTCAAGTCCACCGTCGAGGACGCCGTGGAGGCCGCGCTGCTCGACCACGGCCTGATCCGGTCGACGGCGCCCCGCGGTCGCTCCGCCCCGGACGAGACGGCAGTGTCCCCCGAGGCACCCGACGGCGAGGCGGTCGGCGGCGCCGGTACCGCCCACGAGCGCGCCGGGGTCGGGAACCGGGATGCGGGTGGAGGGTCGGACGGCGGGGGATCGGACGGTGGGGATTCGGACGACGGAGAGCCTGCCACGACCACCGCCGCGGAGCTGGACCCCGACGACGAGGACGCGTGGACGGTCGGCGGGCTCGGCGGCGATGCGGGTGATGGCGCAGCGGCGGATTCTCCCCGATTCGGGAATGCCGAGGAGTCGGGGTCGGGATCGGGCGAGGACGACGACGGCGAGCTCCCCGGCCACTCGACTGCCCGAACCGGCACCGAACGCCCCTCCCCGCGGGAGTGGCAGTCGGACGTGGACGCCGCCGACGCGGACAGCGGAGCGGAGCCCGACGACGCGGAATCCGACTCCCCGGCCGACGCGCTTCCGGAATCGGGATTCGCCCCCACAGATGATGAGGAGGCCGAGCGCAGCGAGTACGGGAGCGACGAGGGCGAGAGTGGCGAGGACGATGTGACTGCCGAGGAGCCGGCGGGCACGTTCTCGGCGGATTCCCAGCCGGCCGCGGATCGGTCGTCCACCGGTTCGGCGTCCGCTGGTTCGTCGTCGGCCGACGCGTCGCCCACCGAGGAGCCGTCGACCGGATCACCCTCGGACTCCGTGCCGTCCACCCGGGCCCCGACCGCAACCAGCCAGCGAACGCTCGGCGGCGACGCGACGGACGCCGAGCGCGCGTTCGACTCGCTGCCCTCGCTTCGGGTGCTGGGCCAGCTTCACGACACGTACGTCGTCGCGGAGGCACCCGACGGGCTGGTGTTGGTCGACCAGCACGCCGCCGACGAGCGCGTCAACTACGAGCGCCTCAAGCGGACGTTCGCCGACGGCGCCGACGCGCAGGCGCTCGCTTCTCCCGTCACCGTCGAGCTGACCGCTCGCGAAGCGGCGCTGTTCGAGGCGTTCGTCGACGACCTCCGCGAGCTCGGGTTTCGCGCGGAGCGCGCGGGCGAGCGCGAGGTGGTGGTGAAGGCGGTTCCCGCAGTGTTTGACGCCGCGCTTGACCCCGAACTCCTCCGGGACGTGCTCTCGGCGTTCGTCGGCGACGCCGCCGACGGGAGCGAGCCGGTCGAGGACGTGGTCGACGAGCTACTGGCCGACCTCGCCTGCTACCCCTCCGTGACGGGGAACACCTCGCTCACCGAGGGGAGCGTCGTCGACCTGCTGGCGGCGCTCGACGACTGCGAGAACCCCTACGCCTGCCCGCACGGCCGCCCCGTCGTCATCGCGTTCGACCGCGCCGACATCGAGGACCGCTTCGAGCGCGACTACCCCGGTCACGCCGGCCGGCGCGCCGAGTAGCAGCGTCTCTGCGGGGGTGGGGGACACGCCGGCGAAGGAGGGGTTTGTGATCGACTCTCATATCCGTCAGTGACATCTTTTGGTTTCAACAAGTGGCTAAATGACAAGTAGAATAAGTTTCTTTACGAATCGCCTCCATACTCTCTCCCGAGCCATGAAGGGGCTCATCATCACCACCGACGGATACGAGGACAGTGAGTTCAACTATCCGTACTACCGCCTGCAGGAGGCGGGCTTCGAGGTCTCGGTCGCGACTCCCGAGGGTCGCACGGTCGAGGGCAAGCATGGCTACACCGCCGAGGCCGACCGGTCGCTGGATGAGCAGGATCCCGAGTGGTTCGCCGAGGAGTTCGACCTGCTCGTGATCCCCGGCGGCGACGCGCCGGAGCGGCTCCGGACCGAGGCGCCGGCGGCGACCGAGATCGTCTCGGCGTTCGACGAGCGCGAACAGCCGATCGCCGCCATCTGCCACGGCCCGCAGCTGCTGATCAGCGCGGACGTCATCGAGGACCGCGAGATCGCAGCCTACGAGACCCTCGCGGTCGACGTGGAGAACGCCGGCGCGACGTTCCTCGACGAGCCGACCGTCGTCGACGACCACCTCATCACCGCCCGCGTCCCCGACGACCTGCCGTGGTTCATCGAGGCGACGTTCGAGTGGTTCGCCGACGCCGGCTTCGACGTCGAGGCCGAAGCCGATCCGGCACGCGTCTAACCGCCTTCGTACGGAGCGGCGTCCCTCGCCGGCGGATGCCGCGATTCCCCCGTTATCTCCGTTCACGTGACGCCTCCGCCCGTCAACCTCCCCCTCTTTTGTATCGTCCGGGTGAGGAGGGATGTATGCAGACCACGGACACTGCGGGGTGGCTCCCGTGACGGACCTCGTGACGTTCGGCGAGACGATGCTCCGGCTCTCCCCGCCGCGGGGCGAGCGGCTGGAGACGGCGCGCTCGCTCGACGCGCAGGCGGGCGGCGCGGAGAGCAACGTCGCGGTCGGCGCGGCGCGGCTCGGCGCGGACGCCGTCTGGCTCTCGAAGCTCCCGGACTCCCCGCTCGGCCGGCGGGTCGTCGGCGAACTCCGGAGCCACGGCGTCCGGACGGGCGTCTCGTGGGCGGACCCCGACGACACCCGGCTCGGCACCTACTACCTCGAACAGGGCGGCGATCCGCGCGGCACGAACGTGCTCTACGACCGCGACAACGCCGCGATCACGACGGTCTCCTCGGAGGAGCTGCCGACTGGCGTCTTCGAGGAGGCCGAGCGGTTCCACACCACCGGCATCACGCCGGCGCTCTCTGAGGCGGCCGCCGAGACGACCCGCGACCTGCTCCACGCCGCGGGCGCCGCGGGCGTCACCCGGTCGTTCGACCTCAACTACCGCGCGAAGCTGTGGGACCCGGAGACCGCACGGGCGGCCTTCGAGGACCTGTTCGCGTACATCGACGTGCTGTTCATCCCACGACGGGACGCTCGCGAGGTGCTCGGTCGCGAGGGTGAGGCCGTGGAGATCGCCCACGGGCTCGCCGCCGAGTTCGACTTCGAGTCGGTGATCGTTACCCGTGGCGAGGAGGGGGCGGTCGCGCTGCGCGACGACGAGGTGTACGAGCAGGGCGTCTTCGAGGCGGATACCCACGACGCGATCGGCACGGGTGATGCCTTCGTCGCTGGCTTCCTCGCGAAACGGCTCGCCGGCGGCGATCCGGCCGAGGCCCTAGAGTGGGCGTCGGCGACCGCCGCGCTCAAACGGACGATCGACGGCGACCTCGCCGTCGTCACACCTGCGGAGGTCGAGGCGACGATCGACGGCGCGGACGACATCGACCGGTAAGCTCCGTCACTTCCGGTCGCCGACCGACGCCACACCCCCCCGGCCCCAAACCCCTTTTACGCCCGCTCCGTTGGTTCGACGATGCGGAATCACACACTCTTGCTTGCGGTGTTCGTCGTCGCCGTCGGGCTCGCGGTGCCCGCGATCGCGGTCGGCGCCGCGCCACACGACGACGGCACGTACGAGGGAACGTACGCGAGCTTCGAGGTCGTCGACGACGGGATCGCCGACTACACGGTACAGGATGAGACCCTGTTCCCCAGTGTGTCGGTCGCCGCCGGCGAACCCGTCGATGACGTGAGCGAGATCGACGTCGACCGCTCTCCGATGGAGGTGACGAACCACGCCGAGTCGCGGATCGACCTCGCGACCGACGACGGCGCGGAGGCGTACACCTACGACAACGAGCGCGGCCATCTCGTGGTCCACGCCGCCGAGGAGCGCACGCACGTCCAGGTCGAGGTGAACGAGATCACCGGCGTCACCACCGAGGGCGACCTCGCGCTGGTGCAGGCCGGCGAGCAGACCGGCAGCTTCGTGATCGCCGGCCAGAGCGACGGCGAAGTCGGCGTGAACGACGACGGCGAGGTCGTCGCCGACCTCGCGGAGGGTGACCGGCTCGTCTTCCGCTCGCACGGTCCCGTCCGTGACGCCGAGGACGAGGCCAGCGAGCGGCTGATCTCGCAGGGGATCGCCGCCGGCGAGGCGTACATCCACGAGCGGGAGGGCGAACTCGCCGTCGACGTGATCGAGTACCGCGACGACGTCGACGTTGAGGCGCCGCAGGCGGACGACGGCTACCTCGAGGTCGCCGTCACGGGCGTCGACGATGGCGGTGCCGTGGTCGTCGAACCGGCCGCCGACGTGATCGACGACCCCGACCAAACCGAGGTTCGGGTGAGCGACGTGCCCGCCGAAGAAGTCGACTCCTACGGTGACCTGATCGACGCGGCGGGCGAGGAGCCCGCCTACGTCGTCGACGACCCGACCGTCTCCGCGGCGGACACGGCGTTCGTCGTCGCGATGGAGGGCTCCGAGCGTGAGGTCATCGAGTTCGACCGCACGTCGAGTCTGCTTGAGGTGCCCGGCTTCGGCATCGTCGCCGGCCTGGTCGCGCTCGTCGTCGCGACGCTTGCGGCCGCGCGGACGCGCCGGCGGTAGGGCGCTACCCGTTTTTCTCCCGCCGCGTTCGTCCGTTCTCCCTGCCGGCGTGAGCAACCCTTAGTAGGCGGGGCGTCTCCGTTCCGATATGCACGTCGTCGTCATCGGAGCCTACGGCAGCGCCGGCGCCGCGGTCGCCGAGCGGCTGGCTCCCCACGTCGGAAAGCGCATCGACCACCTGACGCTCGTGGACAACGGCGACCCGGGCGGCGGGCTCTGTATTCTGGAGGGGTGTATGCCGTCGAAGGAGCTGCTGTCGGCGGCCGCCCACCGGTTCGAGGGGCGCGACGACGGCCGGCTCACGGGCGAGCCGCACGAGCTCGACCTTGAGCAGGTCGTCGGTGAGAAGAACGACCGGACGCGCGAGTGGGCCGGCTACCGCCGCGAGGCGGTCCACGACCTTGCCGAGGACGATGACGTGACGTTCATCCACGAGCCCGCGCGCTTCGTCGACGACCACGTCGTCGAGGTCGACGGCGAGACGATCGAGGCGGACTACGTCGTCATAGCCACCGGGTCGGTGCCGAACACGCCCGAGATCCCGGGCTACGCCGAGCTCGCGGACGACCGCGTGTACACCAGCGAGGACGTGCTCCACGCCACGGAGCTGCCGGACTCCGGCGTCGTGATGGGGTTCGGCTACGTCGGCATGGAGATGACGCCGTACCTCGCGGAGGCCGGCGTCGAGGAGCTCACCGTCATCGAACACGACGAGCGCCCGCTGGACGAGGCCGACCCCGAGTTCGGTGACGAGCTGCTCGACATCTACCGCGAGGAGTTCGACATCGACATTCGCACGGAGGTGTACGAGGAGTCGGTCGAGGAGACCGCCGACGGCGTGCGCCTCCACCTCGACGACGGCTCGGCCGTCGAGGCCGAGGCGGTGTTCCAGTTCACCGGCCGAACGCCGAACCTCGACCCGCTCGAACTGGAGAACACCCGCCTCGAGCCGGATCCTGGGTGGATCGACGCGACGATGCGCCCGCCGAACGACGAGCGCACGTTCGTCGTCGGCGACGTGAACGGTCGGGAGCCGATCCTCCACGTCGCGAAAGAGCAGGGGTACCAGACGGCCGACAACATCCTGAACCACGCCCGCGGGGACGCCGTCGAGCCGTACACCAACGTCCACCACCACGTCGTCTTCTCGGGCGCCGGCGTCTACCCGTTCGCGCGGGTGGGCCACACGCCGCGCTCGGCGACCGAGGCGGGCCACGCCACCGTGGTCGCTACCCGGACGGCCGACTCCGACGGCGTGTTCAAATCGAAGAACGTCCCCCACGGGCTGGCGCGGCTCGTCGTCGACGCCGACGACGGCACGGTGCTCGGCTGGCAGGGGCTCCACTACCACGCCGACACCTTCGCGAAGACGATGCAGATGGCCGTCGAGATGGAACTCGACGTACGGGAGATCCCCGACCGGGCGTACCACCCGACGCTCCCCGAGAACCTCGACGGGCTGCTCCGGGAGTGTGCAGCCGGCGTGCGAGAAGCCGGAGAGTAACACGCCGGCGTCGTCCGGAGTGTCCGTTTCCGGTCGAACCGTTCCCGTTCCGACCCGCTTATTAGCCGCCCGCCATCCCTCTCAAGTATGACCGACACGACCGGCCTTATCGCCGCGCTCCGGGCGGCGGACGCGGTCCAGTACGGCGAGTTCGAGCTCTCACACGGCGGCACGAGCGACTACTACGTCGACAAGTACCTCTTCGAGACGGACCCGGACTGTCTCGGGCTCATCGCCGACGCCTTCGCCGACCGGCTCGCCGACACCGACGCCAAACTGGCAGGAGTCGCGCTCGGCGCCGTCCCGCTGGTCGCCGTCACCGCCGAGCGGCTCGGCCGCCCCTACGTCATCGCTCGCAAGCAGGCCAAGGAGTACGGCACGGGCAACCGCATCGAGGGCCGGCTGGAGGACGGCGAGGAGGTCGTCGTACTCGAGGACATCGCGACCACGGGCCAGTCCGCCGTCGACGCCGTCGAGGCGCTCCGGGAGGCGGGCGCCGTCGTGAACCGCGTCCTCGTCGTCGTCGACCGCGAGGAGGGTGCCGCGGAGCTGCTGGCGGAGCACGACGTGGCGCTGGAGTCGCTGGTGACGGCCTCGGAGCTGCTGGCCGACCGCGACGCCTGACGCTCGTTGGCGGCCAGTTTTCGTGTCCGAAACGAGTCACGAAACTCGCGTTCTGCTCCGAAACGCTCGACGAGTGAGATCGGGAGTGGGTGTTGCAACTTGGAACCGGCAAGGTGGTATATAAACGACCGAGAGTAGGAGTGACGCCCCGCTTATAAACAGACGCGCGGTGCGGTGGCGCGCCCGGCGAGCGCCTGCTGGGCGCGAGCCGACGCGCGAGGGAGTCGTCGCCGCAGGCGACGACGAGGCTGGGGAGGCGTGAGGTGCTGTGCGGGTGCGGTGCGGGGTGGGACTCAAAGGGGCAGCCGGCTCCGGGAAGACGGGCGACGTAAGCACCGCAACGAGCGGAGCGAGTGAGGAGCGCAACGAGCCCCTCGACCGGAGCCGGCTGGGGCTTTGCCGGCGGTCCTCACCGGCAAGCTATCGACGACTCACCACTCAAACACGACTTATAAAGAGAAACCAAATCCACCAACGTCTCCCTTATAAACGCCCCATCCGCTCACGTACTACACGCACTCCTGACATCGTTCATCGGGGGTCCGTCGTGGTCGAGCCGTTCGGGCTCGTTTCAGGGTCAAGCCGGTTCCGCCGTCGGCACCTGCGACTCCGCGATGGCGAACGCCAGCGTGCTCAACACGCCGAGCAGCGTCCCGGCCGCGAGCGCCAGCGCCAAGTCGGGGAGGTCGAGCGGGGTCACACCGGGCGCTTCCGGGAGGAAGAATCCGGAAACGCCGTAGAGGACGACCGCGATGGCGACCACGTAAAAGGGCGCGTTGAGGTAGCGCCACTGGAACCGCCCGGCGAGATACTCGTCGGTGATCTGGCCGAGACTGGAGGTGACGCCGGCGACTGCGAGCCACTGGACGAAGCCGTGGACGAATGCCGCCAGCGCGGTCGCCACGGGAATCGCGGCGTCGTGCACCTCCCGGACGGCGTCGACCGTCTCCACGCCCTGAAACCCGCCGACGACGATCAGCGCGAGCGCGACGACGTAGGTGATGAGCGTCACCCGGCCGGCGTACAGCAGATTTCGGGCGGCGGCGGCCCCGCTGTCCACGGTCTCCTCCAATCCGAGTCCGCGGAACAGCGAGTAGAGCCCCAGCATGCCCGAGAGGATCCCGAGGACGGCCGCGCCCGCCACGTCGAAGAGGTTGGCGACGACCACCATCGGGTAGATGAGCAGGAGGATGCCGAGCGGGACGAGGATCGTCCCCCGGGTCTCGGGGTCCGCCAGCACCTGCTTGATCGTGTAGTACATCGACTCCAGGTCCTGTGCCTGCCGGACGACCACCCGGCGCGCGCCGTCGATCGGCATCCGCGACCGGATCACGGGAAGGACGGACTCGTCTTGGGCGCCGTCCGTGATCACGATCGCCCGCACCTCCTCCCCGGTCGACAGCTCCGCGAGCACGCGGTCGATCTCCTCGCCAACCGCGCGGTTCGCCTTCACGTCCGACCCCTCGACGCCGGTGACGGCGGCGACCTCCACCGCCTCTCCCTGCGCCGCCAGTTCGTCGTAGGTGTTGATCCCCTGAAAGAGGACGTTGGTGTCGGAGTCCTCCGGGTCGACCGTCGCGAGCGCGACGGCGGCCTCCTTGACGGCCTCGCGGCCGATCACCGGCGTCGTGGCGCCAGTCTTGCGGCCGAGGTCGTCGTCGAGGTCGACACAGAGGACGAGCAGCATCGAACCACGGTACGCGACCGCCTTACAAAGGCTTTCGGCTGGACCTTTTTCTGCGTCGGGTCGGCGGGCGGGCCGCCGGAGGCGGCCCTGCCGACCCTCCTTGAAAAATCTCCACCAAAAAAGGCCGCGAGGCGCGGCGAGCGGAGCTGAAGCCCCGAGACAGGGCCGGTCCGAATACCTGATGTAGCAATATTTATTGTCACTTAGTATTGTATTTTATAGCCATGATTAAACCATTACTCTACCATGGATCAACAATAGGATTGGGTGTTTCTATTATAATGTACTTTGTCTACGGGTATGTGACAGAGGGAATGACGGATCTACTTTCAATATTCTTCACCGTTATTGGTTTAGCGATGATCATTTTAACAGCGAGAGACATTTTCACCCACGGCGCATATGATTCTCTCCCTTCTAATGAGAACCTCATATGGCTATCTCCAATAGTAGTTCTTTCAGTCATCTTGTTGGGGTATTTCTATCTGCTATGACTACGTCACTCCGCCTCAGACCCCGGGATGCTCGACGCCCTCAAGAAGCGTCCGAACCGCCGCTTCGTCGTCGATCGCGGCGGGATACGCGCCGACACAGACCACGAGGTCGTCGCCGGCCGCGGTCGGCTCCGAGACGTGGAGCACGATGTCGACCGAGACGCTCCCGTTCACCAGCGTCGCCTCGCCCACGAACCGGGCAACTTCCACGGGCTCTCCGAGCACCTCCACGGTCGTCTCGCCGTCGCGCTCCAGATTCCGCACGTTCTCGTAGGAGTCCTGCATGCGCTCCGCGAGCTCGTCCGTGTCCATCTCCGCAACCGGGTTGAACGGTCGGCCGAGGACGGAGACCGACGGCGTGGAGACGACCGAGAAGACGGCCGCCTGCAGGCGCTGGTCGACGAACGACAGGTCCACGCCGCGGTCGTACTCCGCGATGGCCGTGGTGACCGACACGTCCCGGTTGCGGCCGGCGAACGTGAATGTCTCCGTCACGACCTCCTCGTCCAGTTCGTGAAGCTCGTAGCCCGTCTCGGAGAGGGCGGCGTCGGCGACCGTACCGTGCTCGGCGGTGTACTCCATCGCGCTGCTCCCTCTCACGAAGTCGAGCTCCGCACAGCCCGCGAGCGAGCCGGCGAGCGCCGTCGCTCCTGTCGCCGCGAGGAAGCGCCGGCGGGTGGTGGGGTGGTCGGTGGCGTCACCCGGTCCGGCGGCGGGGCGGGAGTCAGTGGCATCCGGTCGGAAGTCGTCCGCATTCTGCATGGACGGTCGGACGCGCTCGGTGACCTTGAGGGTCGCGTGCGAACCGCTGACGCCCCGACGACCGGTTCGGACGGTTTTTGAGGCCCGAGACGGTAGAGGAGGGTAGATGATCTCCAAGGGCTGTGAACAGTGCGCCAAAGGCGGGAAGATGGTGCTGTTCGTCTACGGCTACTGTGACCAGCGGGACTGCTTCTACTGTCCCCTCGGAGAGAACCGCAAGAACGTCACGGACGTGTACGCCAACGAGCGAAAGGTGGAGTCCGACGACGACGTGATCGAGGAGGCCAACCGCATGGACGCGCTCGGCACGTCGATCACGGGCGGCGAGCCCCAGGAGGCGTTGGAGAAGACGTGCCGCTACCTCGAACTGCTCAAAGACGAGTTCGGCGAGGACCACCACACCCACCTGTATACGGGAATTCCCGGCGGGCGCGAGAACATGCGCCGGCTCTCGGAGGCCGGCCTCGACGAGATCCGCTTTCACCCGCCCCTCGAACTCTGGGGCGACATGCACGGTACCGAGTGGGAGGAGATCCTGTACATCGCCCGCGAGGAGGGCCTCACGCCCGCCTTCGAGATTCCGGGCATTCGCGCGGAGACGGAGTTCCTCGACTTCCTCGACGAGGGCGCCGCCGAGTTCTGTAACGTCAACGAGTTCGAGATGAGCGACGGCAACTACCGCCGGATGCAGGAGGAGGGCTTCGAGCTGCAGGAGGGTCACATGTCAGCCGTCGACGGGTCGAAATCGGAGATCCTCGAGGAGATGGCCTCCCACGAGAAGGTGTACTTCTGCACCTCGGTGTTCAAGGACGCCGCCCAACACCGCAACCGCCTCAAGCGGATGGCGAACAACCTCCAACGGGAGTTCGACGAGGTGACCGACGACGGCACCTTAGTGTACGGCAAGACGTACGCCGACCCCGAACGCTTCGAGGCGCTCGGCGTCCCCGAGGAGTTCTACACCGCCAAGTCGAGCCACGTCGAGGTGGCGTGGTGGCTGTTGGAGGAGATGGTCGAGGACGGCGACCTCGACGAGGGCGAGATCGTCGAGCAGTACCCGACGGCCGACGGAACGGTCGTCGAGCGCACGCCGGTCGCGTAGAGACGGCCGTGGAACGCACGCCGGTCGCGTAGCACCTTTCTTCCCCCGCCTCGTACGGCGGGTCGATGCCCTCCGAACTGCCCGATCACCCCGGCCTCCGGCGGCGCACGCTGCTCGCGGTCGGGCTGGTCGTCGCCCTCCCGTTCGTGTTCCTCTACACGTTCGTCTACCTGACGAACACCGTCTTCATCCCCCTACTGGAGTGGCAGGGATCGGGGCCGTACCATGGCCGCGTTTACGTCGAGCCCTGGCTCGCCGTCCTCGTGGTCGGCGGCGGGCTCGCCGTACAGGCGTGGTTCGGCCCCCGAACGGTGCTCGCGAGCATCGGCGCGAACCGGGTGACCCCCGAGACGCACCCGGACCTTCACGCGCGCGTCGACCGGCTGGCCCGGCAGGCGGACCTGCCGAAGCCGACGGTCGCCGTGACGCAAAACGAGACGCCGAACGCGATGGCGGTCGACGGCCCGCGCGGGTCGACCTCGGCAGTCGTCGTCACGACCGGACTGCTCGACGAACTCGACGACCGCGAGCTGGACGCCGTGCTCGCCCACGAGATTGCCCACCTCAAAAACGACGACGCCACCGTGATGACGGTGGCATGGCTGCTGCCGACGGTCACCTACTACCTCGCGGTCGCGGCCGCCTACGTGCTGTACGGGATGGCGCGCGCGCTCGGCAGCGGCGGAAGCGGCGGTGGCAACCGCGGCGACGGCGCCGCCAAGGCGATCGTGGTGCTGGTCGTCGTCGCCGTGGTCACGCTCGCCGTCTCCGCGATGTTCTGGGCGGCGAGCGTGCTGATCCACCGCGTGCTCTCGCGCTACCGTGAGCACGCCGCCGACCGCGGAGCCGCCGCGCTCACCGGCGATCCGACCGCACTCGCGAGCGCGTTGCGGACGATGGACGACGGAATGAGCGAGGTGCCCGATCGCGACCTCCGAAAGCTCGACGGCGGGGCGGAGGCGCTGTACGTCGCTCCGCTGGAGGGACGCGCGTTCACCGACGCGGAGCTCGTCTCGACGGACGTGTTCCCCGCAACACACCCGCCCACCGACGACCGGATCGAACGGCTCCGCGAGCTCGCGGGTGAGATCGAGTGAAGCGCCGTCAGTTGCTCGCCGGTGTCGTGACCGGCGCCGTCTCGACGGTCGCCGGCTGCGGATACGCCCCCGGCGGCGGGGACGTACGGCGGACGACCCAGGCCGGGCGCTCTCCGTTCGGTCCCGTGAGCGACGTGGTGACGGCGACTCCGGGAGCGTATCTGATCCGAGCTGTCCACGCCGGCGGGATGCTCGGTGACGACGAGACGGTCGTCAACGTGATCGGCCGGGACGGTGAGCTTCGGTGGAGCCACGAGCACGAGGGCCGTTCGCGGGGAGTGGCCGCAACCATGGACGGCGACCGCGTTCACGCGCTCACCGAAGCCGGTCGGCTGGAGACGGCCACGCCGGACGCGAACCGAACGAGCCCGCCGCGAGAGGAGTTCGAAGGAACGCCGGCGTGGAGCGTGACGCTCGACGAATCGACGCTTGACGGCAGTACGCTCCCCGACGAGGAAGAAGCGGCGGAGGAGGTCGTCCCGATAGCCGCCGATGCTGCGGGGGCGTATGTCGCCGTCGACGGTGGCATTGCGGCGGTTCGGGACGGTTCAGTCGCGTGGGTCGTCGAGATGGAGGGCGGCGAATCGGTGACCGCTCTGCTCGGTCAGAATGCCGTTCCGGATGGAACGGGAGTCGTCGCCGTTACCTCCTCGCAGGTCGTCTCGGTCGCGCCCGACGGTGGTCGTCGATGGGCGGTCGACGACGTGTCGTCACCCCAGGTCACGCCGGCGGGCGACCGCCTGTTCGTCCGCTCCGAAGACGGCCTCATTGCGCTGGATGCGGGAACGGGTGCTGTGGAATGGACCGTCGGCCTCGATGCCAGCGGTCC
Source organism: Halorubrum gandharaense (assembly GCF_054654575.1). Lineage (NCBI taxonomy): Archaea > Methanobacteriati > Methanobacteriota > Halobacteria > Halobacteriales > Haloferacaceae > Halorubrum > Halorubrum gandharaense. The sequence goes on along the minus strand of NZ_BAAIET010000001.1, from coordinate 1,591,212 downwards.
GGCCCCAACGGTGACCGACGGCCGGGTTGCGGCCGTTGAGCGCGGGTCGATCCACGTGGTCGACGCCGTCTCGGGTGAGCCGCTGTGGCGGGCGTCGGCGGGCGTGTCGGCCGATCCGCCCGTGGTGGTTGACGAGTCGCAGGCGTACGGCATCGACAGGAACGACGCCGTCGCAGTCGGGGCAGACGCGGGGGGCGAGGGGGACGATGGTGACGAGGGGGACGGCGCCGGCGAGCGCTGGCGTCGCGACCTCGACGACGAGGTGTCCGGCAGGCCGGTCGCGGGCTGGTTGGACGGCGAGACGGTGGCGTTCGCGTTCGACACCGGCTCGTTCGTGTGGCTGCAGCGCCGGCAGGCCGACCGCGGGCTGCTGTAACGCGAGCCTCGCCACGCTCGCCACTCTTTTGCCCGCCCGTGTGAAACTGGAGTGCGATGAACGCCGTCACGCTTGGTCCCGCCGGCACCTACTCGCACCGCGCCGCCCGGGCCGTCGCCGCCGAAGTGTCGTTCCGTGAGTCGGTCACCGCCATCGTCGACGCCGTCGCGAGCGGCGAGTTCGAGCGCGGCGTGGTCCCCATCGAGAACAGCATCGAGGGCTCCGTGACGGAGAGTCTCGACGCGCTCGCCGACTACGACGTGTCGGTGACTGCCGAGGTCGTCACCCCGATCCGCCACGCGCTGCTCGCGCAGTCGGAGTCGTTCGACGTCGTCGCCAGCCACTCGCAGGCGCTCGCGCAGTGTCGCAACTGGCTGGAGGCCAACTACCCCGACGCCGGCATGGAGGCGGTCGCCTCCACCGCGCGCGGCGTCGAGCGCGCCCGTGAGGATGCCCGGGTGGCCGGCATCGGCCATCCCGACAACGCCGGCGACGACCTGACGATCCTCGCCGAGGACATCCAGGACCGCACCTCCAACGCCACGCGCTTTCTCGTCGTCGCACCCGTGTCCGCCAGATCCGATGCCGGCGGTAAGACGACGCTCGTCGTCTATCCGAACGACAACTACCCCGGACTCCTCCTCGAGCTGCTGGAGGCGTTCGCCGACCGCAACCTCAACCTCTCGCGGATCGAGTCGCGCCCGAGCGGCGAGCGGCTCGGCGACTACCTGTTCCACTTCGACGTCGACGCCGGCCTCTTCGAGCAGCCCCTCCAGGACGCCGTCGACGACATCGAGACGATCGCCGAGAAGGGGTGGGTGAAGGTGCTCGGCTCCTACGACACCCAGCACGTCCTGGAGTGAGCGGCGCGACCGGCGCCTTCTCCACCGGTCGGCCTCAATCTTGAAGGTCGTCGCCGCCCACTACTCGCCTGTATGCCACGACGCGACCCCTTCCGTGAGATCGAGGAGCTGTTCGAGCGCATGGGCCGGGAGTTCGAGGAGTTCGGCTCCGACATCGAGCCCGCCGTCTCGAACGACGTGAACGTCGATGTCGCCGAGACGGACGACGAGCTCGTCGTCACCGCGGACCTCCCCGGCTTCGAGCGCGACGAGATCGACGTCGAGCTCCGCGAGGACGCGCTCACCATCGCGGCGTCCCACACCGAGACGGTCGAGGAGGAGGAAGCGGGTGAGGAGGGCGAGGAGCCCCACTACCACCGCCGCGAGCGCCGGCAGCGCGCCGTCTCCCGACGTATTCCGCTCCCCGCACCCGTCGACGCGGAGGCGACCACGGCGGAATACGACAACGGCGTCCTGACGGTGACGCTCCCGAAGCAGTCGCCCGAGAAGTCGGACGGCCACAGCATCGACGTGAACTGAGGGGGATCGGGGCCCAGCGCTCGGCCCCTGTGTGATACGCTACACCGATTTTCAGTGCTGCTTAAGCTCTCACGGTGCCTGTCAGGAGGTGATCATGAATCGTTCGAACCCCTTCGACGAGATAGAGCAGTTCTTCGGCCGCACCCCCTTCGCCGGCGACCGAACGTGGGGCGTGGGCGACCGAACGTGGGGCCGCGACTTCCGCGGCGCCGACGTGGACGTGGCCGACTACGACGACGAGTTCGTCGTGGTGGTCGACCTCCTGGGGTACGAGCGCGACGACATCGAGGTGCGCGCCCGCGACGGCGTGCTCACCATCGCGGCGACCCGCGAGCACGAACACGAGGCGAGCGACGGCGAGGGTGTCGGCGAGAGTGACGGCGACCGCCGGTACCTCCGACGCGAGCGCCGCCACGAGTCCGTCGCGCGGACCATCAACCTCCCGCGGCCGTCATCGAGGCGGCGGCGTCCGCGACGTACCACAACGGCGTGCTCCACGTGACGCTCCCCAAGGAGCACGGCGACGAGGAGGGGGGACACCGGATCGACGTGGAGTGAGGTCGTGTCTGCCGGCCCTTCTGAGGGCGCCCGGTTGTGATCGGCCCCCTTCGTGAGTGCTTCAGCTCTGCTTCTTTGCTGCGTTTTGACTCAGCTACGGTCCACACAGAGCGTTCTTGTGTGACACATTGTTGATGGGGAGCTGTCTTGCGATGCTGTCGTGAGCTGGCCGGAGCAAGACCGTACGCTTCAGCGGTTCTGACGGCCGGCTACTGCGTGGCGCCTGCGGCAGGAGGCTGTATCAACGATTTCCTACAGAAGAGTGAAATACGTAATGCCGAAACGTTGTGGAAGTCGCTTTTCAATCCTAGTTTGGGACACACCCTGTTACCAGAATTGAGGCGAGAATGCCCCACCCTCAAGGAGCGAACGGCGTCAGCCGTGAGCGAGTAGGGTGGGGTAGTTCACGTTCTCACTCTCTGTCTACAGTCGTTCATCCGATATCGTATTTGAAGACGGGTTTCTAACAGAGCCGATTCTCAGAGTTGGAACATTCCGCCGCTTTATAACTAATTCTCGGAACTACAGTCACCATGGCCCTCATCAAGTCCCTCCGAGATGCACCAAAACTCCTCCGTGAGCAACCGATACTGTTCGTTCCGATGGCGATCTTCGCCGTCCTCCAGACGCCCCAGCTGTTCTTAGAGACGCTCGATCCAATGATCTCGATGGTTGGATCATTCCTTGTGATGGGGTTGTTCATCTTCGTGACCCCCGTCTTCTACGCTGGGACGATCGGAATGGCGAACGACGCCGCTTCCGGAACCCCGACCTCGCTCGGGCGGTTCTGGAATCACGCCAAAGAGTTCTACGTCTCCGTATTGGTCGCATACTTGTTCATCACGGCCGTGACGTTTGGATTCGGATTTGCCATCTCGATCGGAGTGTTCGCCGCCATCATCGCCGTTGGTGCAGCCGGTGGTGGACTTCCGCTTACGCTCGGTGTCGTCGGTGTCATCGCGTTGCTCGGCTTCGCGTTCATGATCGCACTGTTCGCCGTACACTTCTACGCTCACGCGATCGTCATCGAGGGGAACGGCCCGGTTGATGGACTCTCACGAAGCGTCCACGTCGTGCGACACAATATTAAACCGGTCGTCGGCTACGGGATTCTTTCGCTCGTGTTCGGCGGCCTGTTCGGCGGGCTATTCGCGCTCGTGATCATGTTTGCGTTCCCGGCCGCGCCGGCTCCCGGCGAGCCAGCCCCCATGCCGGACCTTGTCCCGGCATTGCTCGGCTCCGGCGTATCGATCGTTGGAACCGCGCTGTTCACGACGTTCTTTATCGTCTTCTCCGTCGTCTTCTATCGGAGGCTAGTTGGGGCAGACGAGGAACCTTCCCGATCGGATGTGGTGGTGGGCGATCACAGCACCGATGAGTTTGACAGTTCAAACCCCTTCGAGTGATAGGTCCGTGCCACGCCAACGAGCTCGGCGGCGGGCTGATCGCCGGCGGGCTCGGCGGCGGGCTCGAACGCTCCACTCCACGGGGACCCCGCTTATAAGCGCCACCTCCACACTCGACACCCTCTCAAAGCCCCCGTAACGCGCCGGCCGCCGCGCTCCTCACGGTCGAACCCGCCATCCACACGCACCACTCAAAAGGGGCCGCTCCCCCTCCTTCACTCCGCGTGGGCGTCCTTCACGCCCTCGACGGTTTCGCGGACGGCGTCGACGCCGTCGTCGTGGAGGAGGTCGCCGACGACGACCACGTCGCTGTGTTTCCCCATCTCGTAGGCGGCGTCGTAGTCGCGGACGCCGCCGCCGTAAAAGAGGCAGGCGTCGTCGAGGGCGTCGCGGGCGGCGGCAACCGTCTCGGTGTCGCCAAAGGTGCCCGAGTACTCGACGTAGACGATCTCCTGACCGAACATGCGCTCGGCGACCTTCGCGTAGGCGGCCACGTCGTCGGCGGCGAGGTCGCAGTCGGCCTCGGTGAGCTGGGCGACGGACGCCTCGGGGTTGAGCACGATGTACGCCTCGGTGTGGGTGCGCCGCCAGTCGAGGTCGTCGATGCGGACCCACTCCTTGTGGGCGCCGGTGACCCAGAAGGGGTCGCCGGCGTTGAACACGGTCGGGATGAGGTAGCCGTCGAGGTGTGGCGAGTCGATGACGACGCCGGGGTTCGACGGCTCCTGGTAGAGGGGTACGTCGTACTCGGCGGCCGCCTCGACGACGCGGCTCATCTTGTCCGCGGTGACGTCGAGGGTGCCGCCGATCTCGATGGCGTCGGTTCCGGTGCGGCAGACGTCCTCGAAGGTGTCGTCCCCGTACAGCTCCTTGTCGGGGTCGACCTTCAGCACGTGGTCCCAGTCGTCCCACGGGTTGTGCATTGGTGGTCTCTCCACCGTCGGCGGGTAAAAAGGTGCGGAACCGGGAAGCCGCCGGCGAGGCGTGGCGTCCACGTCGGACTCGCTTCGTGTCGTCGGCCAGCCGGAGTGAGAGTCGACGCCGGGGGCCGCAGGGAGGGTGCTCTCGACGGCGGCGGTGAGCCGACGGTACGAGCGCAGTGCCCCTCCATCGTCGTCGGGGCCGAACGCTTTTGTGTGGGACGCCACACGGCCCGAGCGTGACCGGTGACCCAGTTCCGACGCCGAGTGACGACCCCCTTGACAGGGCGTTGTTCGGCCGACGCGGGACGAGCGCGACGCGCGCGGGGATGCTCGCCGGAGTGCTGTTCGTCATCACGGCCGTCGCCTTCGGCATGGCCGACCGGCTCGAGGAGCTACGGGTGTTCTACGGCTTCTCGCGAACGGTCGTCTACATCGGTGGGACTGCCGCCCTGATCGCCGTTACGGCCGCGTACGCCTACCGCAACGAGGGGCTCGTGCGCTGTTGGCTGCTCGCGTTCGCCCCGCTTTTCGGCGCGGCGATGGGCCACAGCCGGACGTGGTTCGAGACGGCTGACGAGGGCGTGTTCGCGACCGTGGTCGCCTCGGCGATCGGGATCGGCGTCGTCGCCGTCGTGGTCGGCGGCGTCGGCTTCCTGGTCGGCTATCTCGTCCGGCTGTTGACCGGTCGGATCGCGGCGTAGTGGGCGGTCGCCGGCGGTCAGTCACTCCACCCGTTCGGTCTCCGGTTCCGTCTCGTTTTCGTCGGCGACCTCCGTGCCGTCGTCCACCGTCGACGCCTCGTCCCGTTCTTCGCGCTCCGTGCGTGCGCGGTCGGCGGCGAGCTCGCGGTCGATGTCGTCTTCCACGTAGCCCATCGACTCGACGGTTACGACGTTGCCGCCGCCGGGGTCGACGACCATCACCTCCTCGCCGACGTCGATCTCGCCCTCCATCGAGCGGGCGGAGTAGTAGGGGTTGAACCCGCCGCCGGAGAGTTTTACCTCCCCGCCCTGTGTCGTCACCGTCTCCGTGACGGTGCCGGTTTTGCCCTTCAGCGAGTCACTGTCGCTGGTCTGTTGTTGGCCCTTGCCGCCGTAGAGGTCGAACTCGTGGTAGCCGTAGAAGGCGAGGGCGCCGAACACGAGCGTGAACAGCGCCATGATGATCGTCAGCGCCGCGAAGGGCACGCCGAACGCCGACAACAGAAGTCCACCGAGCCCGGCGCCGATCAGCGCGATGCCGACGACGATGAAGTTCGCTCCCGGAGCCAGCGCCTCCGCCATCGAGAGCAGCAGCCCGGCCGTCAACAGCACCAGCGCGAGCGTCTGCGGGTCGGCGATCCAGCCCAACTGGAGCACGTCCATAGCCGCACGTTAGGGGCGGGGGCCAATAAGGTGTGGTCCGCCGCCCCCGCGAATCAGAAGCCGAACAGGAGCACGGCGACCGTGATCGCCACGCCGAGCACGACGAGCGCGGCGTGCTCGAGTTCGATCGACCCCGGCTCGATCGGCTCCGCCTCGGGCGTCGCGGTGTCCTCGGTGACGCCGTCCGGACCGACATCGTCCACTGAAAAGCGCCATTCGCTTTCGCCGTCGCCGTCCGGGGTCGCGCCGTCGCCGCCGGCGACCGTCCTCGCGCCGTCGGTGGGGCCGTCGGTGGGGCCGTCAGTGGAGCCGTCATCCGGGAGCTCGTCGTCCGCGTCGCGTCCACTCATGGATGAAGCAAGGAGGGTCGGCGCTAAATGGCTGGCGGGGTTCGTCGCTGCGTGCCAGCACGGTGGACCCCGCTCGTCGGGCCACCCACCCTGCCGGCTATCGCTGACGCGCCGCCTTGGTCACGTCGCCCTCGTAGACGACGCCGCGCTCGCCGTCGACGGTGACGACGGTGCCGTCGGCGACGGCGTCGGGGAGCGTCGCGCCCGACACCATCGGGACGCCGAGTTCGCGGGCGACGACGGCGGGATATCCCGTCATGCCGGGCCGGGCGTCGACGATGCCCGCGATGCGGTCGAGGTCGCCGGAGAACTCCCCCTCGAACGCCTCGGAGAGCGCGACGATCGTCCCGTCAGGGATGTCGGGGAGCTCCGAGAGGTCGCCGTCGGGAAGGCGGTGAACCGGGGCGGCCCGGCGTCCCGAGACGACGCCCTTGCCGGCGACGAGCGTCTCCGCGGCGACGTGGACCTTCAGCGTGTTCGTCGTGTTCGTCCCCTCGAGCTCCGTGAGCATCCCGGAGAGCACGACGAGGGTGTCTCCCGACTCGGCCGCCCCGACATCGAGCGCGGCGTCGACGGCGTTGTCGAGCACGTCCTCCATGTGGTGAGCGTACTCGGTGTACACCGGGCGAACGCCCCACGTGAGCGCGAGCTGACGGCGAATCCGGTCGCTCGGCGTCGTGGCAACTACGGGAACGCCCGGCCGGAACATCGCCGTCTTGCGGGCGGTGTAGCCGGACTCCGAAACGGCGACGACGGCACCTGCGTCGATGTCACGCGCCAGATATCGCGCGGAGCGCGCCAGCGCCTCCGTCCGGGAGTCGTCGTTCGCGGTCGGCACGCGCTGTTCGCGCGTCTCCGCGTACTCGTCGCTCGCCTCCAGCTTGCGAACGATGCGGTCCATCGTCTCCACGACCGTGACCGGATGGTCGCCGATGGCGGTCTCGCCCGACAGCATCACCGCGTCCGTGCCGTCGAGGACGGCGTTTGCCACGTCCGAGGCCTCCGCGCGGGTCGGGCGCCGGGAGTGGACCATGGAGTCCAGCATCTCCGTCGCCGTGATGACGGGAACGCCCGCGTTGACGCACTTGCGGATGATCCGCTTTTGCACCACGGGCACGTCCTCCAGCGGGCACTCCACGCCGAGGTCGCCGCGTGCGACCATCACGCCGTCGGCGGCTTCGACGATCCCGTCGAGGTTCTCGACGGCGCCGGCGCGTTCGATCTTGGCGACCACTGGGATGTCGCCGCCGCCGTACTCCTCCAGCCGGTCGGCGATCCGGTACACGTCCTCGGCGTCCCGGACGAAGGAGGCCGCGACGAAGTCCGCGCCCGTGCGGGCGGCAAGCTCCAACTCGTCCTCGTCGCCGGGCGTGATCAGGTCGACGTCGATGGCGACGCCCGGCAGGTTCACGCCCTTGCGGGAGCCGAGCTCGCCGCCGCTCATCACGTCGGCGACGACGGTTCCGTCCTCGCGCACGCGGTCGACGAGACACTCGATCCGGCCGTCGTCCAGCAGGACCGTGTCGCCGGGCTCGGCGGCGCCGATCGAGTGCGTGAGCCCGACCTCGGCGGGGGTAGCGGCGTCTCCCTTCACGAACAGTACCTCGGAGCCGGCTTCGAGGTGGATCGGCTCGTCGATCTCGGCCGTCCGCACCTCCGGTCCCTTCAGGTCGACCATCACGGCGAGCGGGTCGTCGAGCGCGCCGTCGACGGCGCGGACGCGCTCGATCACCTTCTCGCGGTGTTCCGTGGTCCCGTGACTGGCATTGAGTCGGGCGACCGACATCCCCGCGTCGGCGAGCGCGTGGATGGTTTCGCGGTCGTCCGACGCCGGGCCCAGCGTGCAGACGATCTTGGCGTTTCGCATGCCTCCGATTTGAACCACCGCGGACAAAAAGGGGCAGGAAAGGAGTCGGAAGCGAGTTAATTTGTTACGGCCGGTGGGTCGGCCGCTTCGGTCGCGCAGTCGGGTGTGGATCCCCGTTCGGGAGCGGTCCGGCCACAACTTCCTTTTTGCCGGCGGGCGCAGCGACGGGTATGCAGCACTTCAGTCAGGACGCGGTCGGCAAGGCCGTCGTCGACGTGCACGGCGAGCACGTCGGCGACGTCGTCGGGATCGAGGACGGCTACGCTCGCCTGAAAGCGGAGACGGGCGTGGCCGCGAGCATGGAGGCGGCGATGTCGCCCGCCGGCGTGGAAGGGCTCGCCGTCGCCCCTGAGCAGGTCGAGGAGATCACCGAGGACTACGTGCGCGTCGAACTCGAGTCGTAGCACGACCGGCTGGCGGCACGAGCGCGTCCAGCAGGCGGGACGAGCGCCGTCCGGCCCTCGCCGCCACCAGCAGCCCTTAGTCGCCGCCGGGCGTCCGGGGGCGCATGCAGACGCTGACCTGTTACGCCTGCGGCACGTCGGTGTCGCCTCCAGCCGACCCCACCTCACCCGCGGAGCTGCCGGCACCACGCTGCTCCTGTGGGGAGCCGCGCTGGTTCGAGCCGGATGCCGACGCGCTCGACGCCACGACGTGGCCGACGGACCTCGACGACCGAATGTGGGCGTTTCCGGAGCTGCTTCCCGTGTCACGCCCGCCGGACGGGTTCGCCACGGCACCCGGCGGCACGCCCCTCGTTCGGACGCCGGCGCTCGACGAGTACGCCGGCGCCCGGGTGACCGTGAAAGACGAGGGGCGCAATCCGACGGGGTCGTTCAAGGACCGCGGGAGCGTGGTCGGCGTCGCGCTCGCGGCGGCCGCGGGCGCGGACGCCGTCGGCACGGTCTCACACGGGAACATGGCGATGTCGACAGCCGCGGCGGCGACCGCCGCCGGACTCGACTGCGTGGTCTGTGTCCCCGCGGACATCTCCGAGGAGCGACTCCGCAACATCTCCCGGTTTGGCCCACGGATCCTGCGGATCGAGGGCGACTACGGCCAACTCTACCACGAGGCGCTCGCGGTCGGTCGCGAGCGGGGCGTCCCCTTCATCAACTCCGACACGCCCGGTCGGGTCGCCGGCCAGAAGACGACCGCCCTGGAGACGCTGGCGGAGTTCCGTCTCCGCAACGACGGCGAGATTCCGGACGCCGTTGTTTGCCCTGTTTCCTCCGGCGGACACGCGTCGGGCGCATATAAGGGACTGCAGGAACTGGCCGACGCCGGCCTCCTTGCGCCCGACGAGATGCCCCGGCTGTTCCTCGTGCAGGCCGCCGCCTGTGCGCCGATCGCCCGTGCCGACGAACGGGGGCTCGACGCCGTCGAGCGCGTCGAGAAGGGCGACACCGTCGCCTACTCCATCGCCAACCCGGACCCGCCGAGCGGCACGCGCGCGCTGTGGGGGGCTCGCGAGACGGGCGGCGGTGCCCTGGCAGTCGACGACGAGGCGATCCTCGACGCCAAACGCCGACTCGCGGCCGATGCGGGGCTCACCGTGGAAGCCTCCTCGGCGACCGCGCTCGCCGGCGTCCGACGACTCACGGACCACGACACCCTCGGCGCCGACGACGACGTGGTCTGTATCGCCACCGGCTCGGGGTTCAAGGAGTTCCTCGGCGACGCGGCGGCAGCCACGACCGACCTCGTCGCGCTCGACGACCTCGCGTCGGCGCTGTGAGGGCTGGTCGGGGGACGAGCGGCCCGAACTCGACCGAAAGGAGCCGTTCATGTCGCCACATCAATGCTTAATGCACCGCGGCGAATGGTGGTTCGGTGTGTTGGATGCCACTGACGAGGCCACGCCGTCGGACGTCTTTGCGTTTCTCGGCAACGAGACCCGTCTCGCCATCCTCAACTCGCTGTACGACCTGACGGTCGAGAGCGGGCCGCTGGCGTCGACGGCGACGTACACCGATCTTCGCACCGCGGTCGGCGTCGAGGACAGCGGCCGGTTCAGCTATCATCTCGACAAGCTCACCGGACTGTTTCTCGACAAATCGGCGGACGGCTACCGGCTGCTCGAATCCGGCATTCAGGTGGTCCGGCTGAACCGGACCGGGTTGCTCGCCTCGCATCCGACGGCCGGACCCGCCGAGGTCGACGGCGCGTGCTACCGCTGTGGCGGGACGCCGAAGGTGGTGTACGACCAGTACAAGCTCGTGGCCTACTGTCCCGCCTGCGCCGGCGGCATCACCCACGGGACGATCCCCGATGGATCGCTCGTCGCGATGTCGTACCCGCCCGCGGGCGTCGACCCCGACGACATCGCCGAGGCGTTCGAGCGGGGAACCACCCGCGCCGAGAAGTTCGACCAGCTGATGTACGACGGCTTCTGCCCACACTGCTGTGACGACGTGCGCGTCGACCTCGAGCCGTGCGCCGACCATGCGCCGGCGGACAACGGTGTCTGCCCCGAGTGCGGGCGCTCACACGGCGCGCTCATGCGACTCGCCTGTGAGGGGTGTGGCCATCACCGGGTGACCCACCCGCTGCTCCCCGTGAGCGCCCGCGACCCGGTCGCCGGCGCGCTCGAATCGGCGGAGACAACGACGGCCTGGCAGCGCATCTCGGAGCTGATGCGGTGGCCGGCGACGGTCCGTGACTGCGAGACGGCCGCCTTCGAGGCGCCCGACGGCCGCGTGCTGGTCGTCAACGGCCGCGAGATCACCGTGGAGTAGGCGGCCGCCGACTACCGGACGCGCTCGCCGGGCTCCGCGTCGCCGTGGGTCGTCAGGAGGTCGGCCTCCTCGCCGGCGGCCAGCACCATCCCGTTCGACTCGACGCCGAACAGCTCGGCTTTTTCGAGGTTCGCCAGCACGACCACGTTCGTGCCGGGAAGCTCGTCCACGTCGTGGAGCTGTTTGAGCCCCGCGACGATGGTGCGCGTTTCCACGCCGATGTCGACGGTGAGCTCGACGAGCTTGTCGGCGCCGTCGATCCCCTCGGCGTCCTCGATGCGGCCGACTCGCACGTCGAGGTCCTGGAACTCCTCGAAGCTGATGCGGTCGTCAGTCACGGGCTCGAACTCGACGTCGGAATCGGTGTCGTCGGTCATCTCGGAATCGTCGTCAGTGTCGGTCGTCGTCTCGTCCGCGTCGTCCGCGTCCGCACCGTCCTCGTCACCCTCCGCGTCGGCGACGCGGGCCTCCAGCTTCTCGTTCAGCTCCTCGACGCGCTCGGGCTCGACCTTCTCGAACAGCTCGGTCGGCTCGGGGAACGCGCCCGACGGCGCCACCTGCGCGTCCGCGACCGTCGCGTTGTGCACGGAGCCGTCCTCGGCGAGCTGCGCCCAGATCCGCTCGCACTTCTCGGGTGCGATCGGCTCGAACAGCACGGCGATCGCCTTGGCGATGGCCGTACAGTCGTAGATCACCTGCTCGGCGCGCTCGGGGTCGTCGTCGACCAGCCGCCACGGCTCGTTGCGCTGGATGTACTCGTTGCCGAAGCCGGCGAGGTGGGTCACCGCGTCGCCGAGGTCCCGGACCGAGTAGTCGTTGACCGCGTCGGTGACGTCCGCGATGGCGCCGTCGATGCGGGCCTCGACCTCCTCGCTGACACCGTCGACATCGGGCGCGCCCTCGTAGTTGCGGTGGGCGAACAGCAGCGAGCGGTAGAGGAAGTTGCCGACCGTCCCCACGAGCTCGTTGTTGACGCGCTCGCGGAACTTCTCCCACGAGAAGTCCACGTCCTGCTGAAAGCCGCCGTTGGTGGCGAGGTAGTAGCGCAGCAGATCCGGGTGGAACCCCTCGTCGATGTACTCGTCGGCCCACACCGCGCGGTCGCGGCTGGTCGAAAAGCCCTTGCCGCCGAGCGTGACGAAGCCGGACGCCATCACGGCGCGCGGCTCGACGTGGTCGGTGGCACGGAGCATCGCGGGCCAGAAGATCGTGTGGTGCTGGATGATGTCGCGACCGATCACGTGGACGACCTCGCCGCCCACATCCGGGCCGGTGCCGGCGTGCTCGCCGGCGCCCCACGCCGCCTCCCAGTCGAAGGCGTCGGCGCCGACGCGATCGGAGTACTGCTTGGTGGAGGCGATGTACTCGATCGGCGCGTCGACCCAGACGTAGAGGACGAGGTCCTCGGAATCGGCGGCTTCGCCGCCGTCCCGAGACGACTCCGTCGTCTCGTCCCCTGGATAGTCGATCCCCCAGTCCATGTCGCGGGTGATACACCAGTCCTGCAGGCCCTGCTCGATCCACTCACGAGGCTGGTTCTGGGCGTTGGAGGTGCCCTCCAGCCGGTCGAGGAACTCGGTCAGGTAGTCGGCGAACGCCGAGACCTCGAAGAACTTGTGGGTGCGCTCGTGGTACTCCGCGGGGTTCCCCGAGATCGCGGAGACGGGCTCTTCGATCTCGCCGGGTTCGAGGTGGCGCTGGCACCCCTCGTCGCACTCGTCGCCGCGGGCGTGTTCGCCGCAGTACGGGCAGGTGCCCTCGACGTAGCGGTCGGGGAGGAACTGGTCGTCGACGGGGTCGTACGCGACCATGATCTCCTTTTCGTAGACGTGGCCGGCGTCCTCCAGGTCGCGGACGAGCTCCTGCGTCAGCTCGGTGTTGGTCTCGTCGTCGGTGTGGCCGTAGTTGTCGAACTCGACGTTGAACTTGGGGAACGTCGCCTCGTACTCCTCGTGCCAGCCCAGCGCGAACTCCTCGGGGGAGACGCCCTCCTTTTCGGCGTTGACGGCGACCGGCGTGCCGTGCATGTCCGATCCGGAGACGAACGCGGTCTCCTGGCCCAGCAGTTCGAGCGCGCGTCGATACACGTCGCCGCCGACGTACGTCCGGAGATGGCCGATGTGGAGGTCGCCGTTGGCGTACGGCAGTCCACAGGTCACCACCGCCGGGTCCTCGGTGGGGAAGTCCTCGTGGCTCATGGTGTGTTCGGTTTGTGTGTCGGGGATGCGGGCCTAAAGCCCGCTGGTTCCGGCCGGGAGGGCCGGCGGTCGCCGCCGTCACGGCGGGGGCACGCTGGAACCGCGCACCGCTGGCACCCGGCCGGCGTGCGCGGACGGTGGCCCGGAGTCACGCTCAGCCGAAGCGACGCGCTGCTACTACGCGCTCTGGCGGCGTGTACCGTGCTCACAGTGGCGCCGATGGCGGCCGCCAGTAGACGGCATCCACCGGCGTCACTCCGCCGCGTGGTCCGCGAGCACGAAGTTGACGCGCTCCTCGGCGCTCCCTTTCGTCTCGCGCCCCGTCACGACCACCTCGCCGATCTCGCCGGTGGCGTCGACGTGTGTGCCGGCGCAGGCGGTGCGGTCGAAGGGCTCGGCGTCGGCGTCTTCGTCGTCCGCCCCCACAGCCGGCCCAACCTCCACGATCCGGAGCTCCGTGATCGAGTCGGGGAGGAGCTCGATCCGGGTGCGCTCGGGGTCGAGCGTCGCCTCCGCCTTTGGGCGGGCCATCGTGTAACTCCGGACGGGGCGGTCCTCGGCCACCAGCTCGTTGAGCCGGCGCTCGATCCGGTCGAGGTCGTCGGCCGAAAAGCGGTCGGAGGCGGCGTCGAGGTGCGCGTGGTCGGCGTACAGCTGGTTGCCGGTCGTCTCGGCGTCGAACAGGTCGAGAAGGACCGCCGAGAGGAGGTGCTGGGCGGTGTGGTACCGCGAGTGGTTCCGCCGGCGCTCGGCGTCGACCTTGCCGGAGACCGCGGCTCCCTCGGGGGGTGTTGCGGGCGCGTCGCCGACCGGTTCCAGCGTGTGGTACACCGTGTCGCGCTTCTCGACGGTCGTGACGCGCCAGCGGGCGGCGCGGTTGGTGCCGTCCGCCTGGTCGGCGCCGGCGTCGGCAGCCAGTTCGAGCGTTCCCGTGTCGTGTGGCTGGCCGCCACCGGTCGGGTAGAAGGCGGTGCGGTCGAGCACGACCCGGTCGTCGAGCGCGCGCTCGACGGTCGCCTCGAACGCCAACCGGTCGTCGTCCGCGAGGTGAAGCTGTTCGGTCATGGAGGGAGGGAGCCTTCCCGACGGTTTAGGAGTTTCCGCACCGGCGGCGTGCGCCGGGAGAACCGGGCGGGTTTCGACGGAGAAACTCGGGCACACGGCGGCGTTTTTCCCGTGAGATACCCCGTCGTAACGACTAAGAGCGAAACGCTCCTCGATTACGCTAATGAACGACGAGTTTTCGCATGAGATTTCGCGTCGGGGTGGTGGTCGTGGGCGTCGAGATTAAAGAACGGGACGTGAGCGACGAGGAGTTCGCGGAGATGAAGGGGTTCGTCAAGGACTACCTCGCCGCCAGCGTCGAAGGCGAGGACGACGGCGGCCGCATGCGGTGGTACCCCTGGCACTCCGCGGAGTACCGCTTCAACCACATCCTCAACGTGGTCGATCTCGCCGCCGAGATCGCCCGCAATGAGGGCGCCGACGTGGACGTGGTCCGCGTCGCCGCCGTCTTCCACGACGTTGCCAAACTGGAGGCCGAACAGGAGGTCCACGCGGAGGCCGGCGCGCGCGTCGCCCGCGAGTACCTCGGCAGTCGAGGGAACTACCCCGACTCGTTCATCGAGGAGGTGTGTAGCACCGTCGTCGACCACTCGTACACCGGCGACCTCGCGGACGTTCCTCTGGAGAGCCAGTGTCTGATCGAGGCCGACATCCTCGACAAGGTGGGCGCCAACGGCGCCGCGCTGATGCTGCTCCGAATGGGGTACGAGGCCCGGACGCACATGGACGCCGCGAAGATGGTCGACCGCGTGCTGGAGCGCGGCCGCGACCACACCGACCGGATCGCCTCGGACACCGCCGAGAGCATCGCCCACCAGCGCATCAAGCGCGTGAAGTGGTTCCGCGAGTGGCTCGAAGAGGAGGTCACCGAGATGGACCGCGCGGGCGTGGACCCGTAGTCCCGGCCGTCTCTCGCCCGTTGATCGGCCGTCGCTCTCAGGCCTCGTCGGCATGCGGCTCGCGCGGCCCCTCCGCATCGGCGTCGACCTCTCGCGGGTCGCGCCCGTTCTCGTCGTCCTGCTGGTGCTGTTGGCGGCGGGCGTCCGCGGGCGCGACTTCGAGCGCACTGGGCCGTCCTCGGCGTGTCACCCGCAAACGCGCCTTCGGACCTTTTAAGCCCGCGACCCGCCCTGTGTGGAACAATGAGCGAGGACGACCAGGAACTCGGCATCACCGAGTCCAAATCGCACAACACCGGCGAGTGGTACGCGGAGGTCGTACGGAAGGCGGGGTTAGCCGACTACGGCCCCGAGGGGATGAGCGGGTTCATCGTGACGCGCCCGCGGGCGTACGCCCTCTGGGAGCGCCTGCAGGGCTTCCTCGACGCGAAGTTCAAGGACACCGGCGTGCAGAACGCCTACTTCCCGCTGTTCATCCCCGAGTCGTACCTCGAACGGGAGAAGGAGATCGTCGAGGGGTTCGACCCCGAGGTCGCGTGGGTCACCGAGGCCGGCACGAAGGAGCTGGAGGAGCGACTGGCGGTCCGGCCCACCTCCGAGTCGATCATCACGCCGTACATCTCCCAGTGGATCCGCAGCCACCGTGACCTCCCGCTGCGCGTCAACCAGTGGTGCTCCGTCGTGCGGTGGGAGGCGACGGAGACGAAGCCGTTCTTCCGCACCAAGGAGTTCCTCTGGCAGGAGGGCCACACCGCCCATGCCACCGCCGAGGACGCCTGGGCGGAGACGCTGACCCGGCTCGACCAGTACGAGTCCGTCTACGAGGACCTGCTCGCGATCCCCGTGCTCCGCGGCCAGAAGCCCGACCACGACAAGTTCCCCGGCGCGGACACGACCACCACGGTCGAGGCGCTGATGCCCGACGGCAAGTCGGTACAGGGCGCCACCTCCCACCACCTCGGCCAGTCGTTCGCGGAGGCGTTCGACATCACCTTCTCGGATGCCGACGAGAACGAGCGCGTCGCCCACACCACCTCGTGGGGGCTCTCCTGGCGCGCGCTCGGCGCGCTGATCATGACGCACTCCGACGAGCAGGGGCTCGTGCTCCCGCCGACGGTCGCGCCCGAGCAGGTCGCCATCGTCCCGATCTGGCAGGAGGACACGAAAGACGACGTGCTCGAATACGCCGAGGGCGTCGCGGACGACCTCGAGGACGCCGGCATCCGCGTGGAGCTCGACGACCGCGACGAGCGGAATCCCGGCTTCAAGTTCAACGAGCACGAGCTCAACGGCGTCCCCCTCCGCATCGAGATCGGCCCCTACGAGGTCGAGGACGCGGAGCTCACCTGCAATCACCGTCCCGACGGCGAGGAGGTCGTTATCGACCGTGAGGGCGTTGCTGACGCGGTCCGCGAACAGCTCGACGAGATCTACGCGAAGCTGTACGCCGCCGCCGAGGAGAACCTCGACGGCGAGGTTCGCGAGGCCGACGACCGCGCGGAGGTCCTCGGCACGCTCGGCCAGCACGGTGGCTACGTGAAGACGCCGTGGTGTGGCGACGAGGACTGCGAGGAGGCGATCAAGGAGCCGATCGCCGCCGAGATCGTGATGGTCCCGTTCGAGGACGACGACGAGATCGCCGCCGGCGAGCGCGAGGCGACGTGTGCGATCTGTGAGGACGACGCCGAGCGCACGGCGTACTTCGCGAAGTCGTACTAGAACGGCTTTTTTGTGGTGGGGTTTTTGAGGGGTTGGTGAAGGCTGGTGCGAGGAGCACGACGGCGCTGACGCGGAACGTGGCTGTTGCGGGTCGGTCAGCGCCTTATAAGCGAGCTGTGTGGTGAGTGCGCCGGCGAACACCTACAGCGTCCTCAATGCCACTTTATAAGCGGTTGTGCGGCTTATAAGCTGAGCACGACGGCGAACGCCGCCAAAGCCCCAGCCGGCACCTTATAAGCGGCTTGTGCGGTGAATGCGACGACGAACCTCTCCAAAGCCCCAGCCTGCTCCGGTCGAGGGTTCCGGAAGACGGTCCGGCTCGCTGCGCTCGCCGGCTGCGACTTCCGTCGTCCCGCTCGCTGCTCACGGCTTCGCCGTTCGCTATCGAGAGCTCCCTCCGGTCGCTCTCGCCCTGCTCGCGGGACCCTCGCTGCGCGCTCGAAAGAGCTCGCACGGCTCGCCCTTTTGAGTGCTTACATCGGCCGTCTTCCCGGAGCAGGCTGCCCCTTTGAGTCCCGCCCCGCACCGCTCCGCAACCGCAGCCTCAGCCCTCCCCAGCCTCGGCGGAGAGCGCGCCGGCGGACCGCACCGCCTCGCCGGCGCGCTCTCGCCTCCCTCGCGCGCGTTTCTCGCGCGCACCGACCGCGTGTTCACTGGTTGGGTGCCGTTGGGCGTGGATGACGGGCCATCGCGGCGCTATGTGGGGGAGCCGGCGGGCTCTCCCGCTCGCGCTTAAACGTGGTCGTCGAGGAACTCGACGATGGAGCCGTACGCCTCGATCCGGTTTTCGAGTTTGGCGAAGCCGTGGCCCTCGTCGTCGAAGATCAGCTTCTCGACGGGGACGCCCTGCTCGGCGGCTTTCTCGGCTATCTGCTCGGCTTCACCGACGGGCACGCGCGGGTCGTTTGCGCCGTGAAGGACGTAGAGGGGGGCGTCGATGTTGTCGATGGTGTTGATCGGCGAGATCTCCTCTAAGAACTCGCGGTCCTCTTCCAGCGAGCCGTACTCGGCTTCGCGGAGCGCGCGGCGCCAGTCGCCGGTGTTTTCGAGGAACGTGACGAAGTTGGCGATGCCGACGATGTCGATGCCGGCGGCCCAGAGGTCAGGGTACTCCGTCATCGCCGCGAGCACCATGAACCCGCCGTAGGAGCCGCCCTTCGCGACGATGCGGTCGGGGTCGACCTCCGGGTGGTCGTGGAGCCACTCGACGGCGGCCTCGATGTCGGCGACCGAGTCCATCCGGTTTTCCACGTCGTCGAGCCCGGAGTAGGCCTTCCCGTAGCCCGAGGAGCCGCGGACGTTGGGCTCGAAGACGGCGTAGCCGTGGTTGAGGAAGTACTGCTTCACGCCCGAGAAGGAGGGCCGGCGCTGCGACTCCGGTCCGCCGTGAATGTCGACGATGACGGGGTAGCCGTCGTCGGGCACCGGCGTCTCCGGGACGGAGAAGAACGCCGGGATCTCCCGACCGTCGAAGGTCGGGTAGTGCACCAGCTCCGGCTCGATGAACGTGTCACGCGGGATGCCCGCGGTCGCGGCGTTCG
Organism: Halorubrum gandharaense; assembly: GCF_054654575.1. Classification (NCBI taxonomy): domain Archaea; kingdom Methanobacteriati; phylum Methanobacteriota; class Halobacteria; order Halobacteriales; family Haloferacaceae; genus Halorubrum; species Halorubrum gandharaense. The sequence goes on along the minus strand of NZ_BAAIET010000001.1, from coordinate 1,572,826 downwards.
TCCAGCGCTCCGTCTCGCCCGTCGTCGTCTCCACGACGTGGACGTTGGCGTTGTCGCTGCTGCCGGTCGCCGTGAGCGCGTAGCGGTCGCCGTCGCTCGACCAGCTCACGCCGCCGGCGACGCCCTTCGGGAGGTCGGGCGCCGGCAGCGGCGAAATGTCGTCCGGACCCGAAAGCTCGCCGGCGGACATCTCCGTGTACCCGTCCACGTTGCGACTGAAGACCACCCGTCCGGACTCCTCGTGGACCGAGACGCCGCCGACGTTCCACTCTCCACCGTCCTCCACCACGGTGAAGTTCCCGGTCGAGAGGTCGATTCGCTCCAGTCGAAGCGTGTCGCTGTCCCGGTCCGTCACCACGTAGACGAACTTCCCGTCGGGGCTCCACTCGGGACTCCCGTAGCGCACGTCGCCTTCGTGGGGCGTGTGGTGGTACAGGTCGCCGGACTCGACATCAAGCGTGTAGAGGTCGTGGTCGAACGAGGAGTGTGCCTCGTGGACGATCAGCCGGTCGTCGCTCGGTGACCAGCCGGCGACCGAGAGCCAACCGTCGCCCTCGTGGACGAGCTCCGCCTCCTCGCCCGTCGCATCTCGGTCCTGCACGTACACGTCGAACACCGAGTTGTCGCGTCGGTTGGAGGCGAACGCGAAGCGCTCGCCGTCGCTCGCCCACCCGCCCCAGCGGTGTTTGGCCTCGGGCATCGCGGTGAGGTTCGTGATCTGTCCCGTCTCGTAGTCCAGCCGGTAGAGCTGGGCGCGCTCGTTGCCGCCCTCGTCCATGCCGAAGACCGCCTCGCGGCGCTCCGGCGAGGAGTCGACGAACGTCACGCGGTCCTCGTAGAAGGTGTGCTGGTCGGGCCACCTCTGTGGCTCGTCGAGCGACCACACCTGCGAGGTGCCGGTCGTGTCGAGGAGGAACGAGACGCGGCCGTCGGGGCCGATGTCGGCGCCGCCGGCGCTGCGCGCGTTGAGATAGCGCTCGATGTCGTACTGCTGCATGCGAACCGCTTCCACGCCCGGTCGGAAAGTGGTTCGGGTGCGGAGAGCCGACGAGCGACGGAACCGGCCCGGTATCGGCCTGATATCGGCCCGCGACCGGCCCGATTCCGGGCCTTTTTAGCAGCCGCCCGCCACCCTACCGCGTATGCGCGTCGCGTTCGTCTCGCTTTTCACGCCGGACCACGGGGAGACACCGGCACGGCTCCGAACGCGACGATTTGCCCGACAGCTGGCCGCCCGCGGCCACCAGGTCACCTGGCTGTGTGCCCGCTGGTGGGGCGGCGGCCACGACACCTTCGAGGAGGACGGCATCACCTACCGGTCGGTCGTCACGGACCCCGCACCCGGACGGTTCGCGGCCGGCGTGCCGGCCGCGCTCCGCCGTACCTCCCCCGAGATCGTCCACGCCGTCAACAGCCCGCCGGGCGCCGCGACCGCCGCCGAGGTCGCCGGCACGCTCCTCCGCGTTCCCGTCATCGTCGACTGGTGGCGCGACCGCGAGGAGGACTCCGCACGACGCTACCGACTCGCCGCCCGTGGTGCGGACGCGGTGACCGTCCCGGCGCGAACCACCAAAACCCGCGTCCGTGAGCACGGCGCGGGCGCCGACGCTGTCCGCGTGCTGCCCGAAAGCGTGGACTTCGACCTCGTGGAGTCGGCGGCGGTCGACGACCGGTTCGACTTCGTGTACGCCCGCCGGCTCGACCGCCACGCCAACGTCGAGACGTTCCTGCTCGCGCTCGCCGAGCTCCGCGACCGCGAGTGGCAGGCCGCCGTGATCGGCGACGGCCCCGAACGTGACGTGATCGAGCGAACCGCCGCCGACCTCCGGATCGACGACCGCGTGACGTTTCTCGGCGACCTCCCGCGCGAGGAGGCAGTCCCCATCCTGAAGGGCGCCCACGTCGCCGCCGGAACCGCCACGCGAGAGGCGTTTCCGACGGAGCTGCTGTGGGCGCTCGCGTGCGGCTGCGTCGGTCTCGTCGAGTATCAGGCGGAGTCGAGCGCTCACGAGCTGGTCGAGGGCCGCAAGCGCGGGCGGCTCGTCACCAGTCCTGCCGAGCTCGCCGACGAGATCGTCGCGGTCGCCGACCTGCCCAAGCTGCGCGTCGCCGACGAGTTCCGCGAGTACGACGACGACGCCGTATTGGAGACGCTCGTCGACATCTACCGCGACCTTCGCGGGGAGTGAGAAAAGCGGAGAGTCGTGGGACCGGGGTCGTACGGCTACTCTTGGGTGATCGTGCCGCCGTACTTCATGAAGAGGAACGGAGGTTAGCTTTACAAATTGGGAAGTACGAGTTAGTGTATGGGCCGCAACCGGGACATCAACGACCCCAGCGGAGTCGCGCGCCGAGCGCGACGACAAATCGAGCTCGCACAGGAGCACGACCACGGAGACGACGGGAAGGCGATGGTCCGTTGGGGCAACGAGATGGCCCAGCAGGGGATGGCCTCGACGACGATCTCCAACCGGCTCAACAGCATCCGAAAGATTGCCGAGCGCGCACCGAAGCCGCTCGTCGAGTTCGAGAGCGCGGACGACGTGACGGAGCTCCTCGGCGAGTTGAAGAGTGGTGAGCACCCCGACGCGCCCGACGACGGGTTCGCCGGCGGCACGCTGCGGATGTACCGGCAGGCGGCGCGTGTCTTCTTCCGCGACGAGCTCGATCGCGACTGGGCTGAGGACATCAAGATCGGTCAGCCCGATCCGTCGCCCATCCAGGAGGAGGACATCTTCACGAACGACGAGGTCGACGCGCTTCTCGCAGCGAGCACGAATCCGCGCGATTCGGCGATGATCGCCTTCCTGTGTGTGACCGGACAGCGCATCAGCGCGACACTCTCCATCCGCGTCGGTGACGTTGACCTCGACGGCCGCGTCGGCAAAGTCACGCTCAACAGCGAGGCCGAGGGGCTGAAAGGCGCGTCCGGACCGCGTCCGCTCCTCTGGTCGCGCTCCTACATCGCCTCCTGGTTGGAGAACCACCCGGCTCGCGACGACGAGGACGCCCCGCTTTTCTGTTGCCGGCAGGGCGGCCGCCGCCCGCGAGAGGATGGCGGATTCGTCGAGTGGGAGGCCGGCGGCGTCCTCTCGACCGATCAGGCCCGAAACCGCCTGCGAGATGTTGCGGAAGAGGCCGGCATCGAAACCTCGAAGATGCGACCTCACAGCTTCCGGCACACCGCGATCACCCGGATGCGGGATGAGGAGGTCCCCGACGACCGGATCCGCTTCATGGTCGGCGTCGACGAGAAGTCGAACGTCCTCGAACGCTACGACAAGGCCGAGAACGACCGGATGCTGTCTCGAATCCGCGAACATTACGGCATCGAGGAACAGGACCGTTCGCCCGTCGGTCGCCCGACGACCGAGCACTGTAGCAACTGCCAGGAGCCGATCCGGAGCAGCGCCCGGTTCTGCCCCAGCTGTGGGACGCCGCGGACCGTCGAAGCTGCCGAAACCGCCGACGAGTTCGAGGACGATCTCTTCAAGGATGGGATCGACGCTGCGTCCGACGACGATACTGACCTCAGCCGCGAGGATCTCATCGAGCTCCAAGAAATAATCTCGAAGCCTGGAGTTAAGCGACTCCTGCTGAGCGAGGAGTAACTCACTCGGCATCGCGCACCCCCGCGAGTTCTAGCGCCCGTTGAAAACGCTCCGACGTGCGGAGGTCGGCGTCCGCCATCCGCTCGAAGAGGTCGCGAAGGTCGTCGTCTTCTTGAAGTCGCTCACACGCCTCCTCGAAGGCATCCTCGCTCTGCGAGCTCATCGGCCAACCTCGCAGAGTGTCTGGCTGGTGTGTCCGCCCGCGCCGGGCGGGCTCAGTACATCTTCGTTCGTGTCGCGTGGTGTGTGCCTTATCATTGGGGTAGATCCCCGGCACACACCTCCGCTGCCTGTCCCCCGCAACCTTTACGGGGGCATCGGCCGGATCTGTATCCGAGCTTGCACGGGGTGTGTGCCGGCTCATTTTCAGACGGGCACGTGGCAGCGTGCCCGTCATTGCGTTTTGAGGACCTCCAGCTTCGGCCCCGGTCAGCGTACGCCGACCGATTCTGCGCGTCTGCCCACAGAGTCAAATGCTAGGCACTTAATCCTTTGTCAGACCCGAAACCATATTTACGACGCCCTGTTGTAAACACCAAACTCAGGAACTCTACCTAAACATCCCAGAACGTTCGTATAGGTCAAGTTTTCGACCGATAGCGCTATCGATAACGTCAGCGATAGCGCCCCCGATAACGTCAGCGATAGCGCCCCCGATAACGTCAGCGATAGCGCCCCCGATAACGTCAGCGATAGCGAATCCGATAACGTCAGCGATAGCGCCCCCGATAACGTCAGCGATAGCGAATCCGATAACGCCAGCGATAGCGCATTCGATAACGCCAGCGATAGCGCATTCGATAACGCCAGCGATAGCGTATTCGATAACGCCAGCGATAGCGCATTCGATAACGCCAGCGATAGCGCATTCGATAACGCCAACGTCATCACTCGGAATGAGGGGAGTGGGACCGCCCCCACAGCCGAAGGCGCCGGCGCCGTCCGCACCAACTCTGTCTGGCGCTCGCCTGGCGGGAAAGCACTACGTGATGGGCAAGATCGGCGCCGTCAACCGTTGTAACGGTATTTGTCGTCGGAAGCGGCGAGCGCTTGACAACAATCCGCCCAATTAAAACCGGCATGGTCGAGCGCGGGAGCGCTGGAGCTTGCCCATTCGGCGCTGCGGTGCGGACACTTGGGATGGTGCATTTTCGTGGCTCCCTCGCGCGTCGAAAGATATGCCACGGGTTCGGTCGGCGCGCTTGGGGTGTGTGCCATGTCCCGTCGCCGTCGCGGTTTTCAAAAACGCCACGGGGTGGCAACCTCAGCGCCGGCGTCGGCGTGTGGCAGCACATTGTGATGACACCAGAGAACACGCCAGAAGATTGCCACCCGGTTCGGTTTAGGAGTGTTCGCGTGTCTCACGAGGTATGCCAACATGCTCCAACTGCGGTTCGTTCGTGTCGAAAGACTATGTTCGGGTTCTGTCACCGCCGGATGCCGACGGCGTTCGTGCCTGCCCGGAATGTCCAGATCGCGTCCGTTACGAGGGGAAGGTTCGCGAGGCTCGGTCGTCGAGGCGAGGATAACGACCTCGTAATCAACGTAGTGCAATTCAGTGCCTCCGTCGACATGATAGTGTCCGTCGCGGTGGGGGCGGCAGGATCGGCACTTCCACTTATCTCAGGTCCGCTTCCTCGAAGGCGTCGTTTACGACCTCCGGCGTGGGGGCGTTCAAGTAGGGCTCTATCGCCTGGAAGGATCCCCACCCACCGACCTGCATGACCACACGTGGATTCATCTGTTCGTCAACGAGGAGCCGTTGCGCGAACCTCCGCCGAAGATCGTGTGAGGAGACGTGGCGGAAGTCGCCGTCACCGGTCTCGTCAGCGGCGCGCTCCGCTGTGCGCTTCACGGCAGCGCGGACCGCACGCTCGGTGAGGTCGATAACCCGCTCTCTCTCAGAGATGTTCTCCGAGCTAACATATCGGTGGAGGTCACGCTCGACGTGGTGTGGGAGGTAGGCGTCACGTGGCTTCCCCCCGCTTCCGCTGGTATCCTTACCCTCCGGGATCCGCAAGCGATAGTGCTCACCATCTTCCGTGCGCTTCACGTCGCCCGGGGTCACCTGCAAAATCTCAAAAGAGCGAAGGCCAGCGTAGCCACCTAGCTGGATAATGAGATCGTCCCGGTGGCTAGTCGCTGAGCGTCGGAGCTCTTCGAGCTCTGAGTCGGTCATCCACACTTTATACTGATCTTCGGCGCCAGTCGCTTCCAGTCGCATAGTAGGATGTTTAGACAAATCTGCATAAAGAAGGCCTACCCGACAACAATAATCGGGGTGTTTCACCCTCTGCGGGGGAATCTATTTCCGGGTTATGTGATAACTCGGAAGACGGTTCACATGGATTACGAGCTCGATTCAGGCCGAGGTACTGCGAGGATCCAGATGGATGAGGGAGAATCAATCACTGCGAGACGTGGAGTGCTCGCCGCCAAGAAACCGAGCATCACAGTCGAGACGGGGACTAGCGGTGGCATCACGTCAGCAGTCAAACGTCAGGCACTCGGGGGCGACCACGGACTCACAAACACGTTTCAAGCCGACTCCGAGGGATGGCTTCTACTTTCACCGGCGCTACCCGGCGAGCTCCAATCTCTCAATCTCCACGAAGAAAGCATCTATGTGGTGTCTGAGTCATTCATCGCTGCGGGCGAGGGGCTCAGTGTGGGGGCAGATATTCAGGAAAAAGACAAAAAGAAGCTCGTATTTGGTGACGACATGTTCACCGTGCTGGAGGTGAGCGGGACCGGGACGGCGATAATTGGTGGTTACGGTGGGCTGCTGCGGGATACTATTGATGACACCGAGGAAATTGCACTCGGACACATTGCTGCCTACGATCCATCACTCGATGTTGAGATGTTCTCTCCGGGTGGTTTGAAAACCTCGTTACTCGGTGGTGAAGATCGGTTTGCGCGCTTATCAGGGGACGGCGAGGTCTGGATCCAATCACGCAGTCCCGAATCCTTGCAAAATTGGGTTGAGTCTGTCTATGAGGACGATGGGCTAAGCGATCTCTTGGGATAGCCAAGCCACCGAACAACCGTCATCCGTGGTCTTCATCACAGACGGTCTCGACGACCGTCTCGTACATCTTGGGGTGATGCTCCGCGAGGACTTCGAGATCCTCGCGGAGTACATCGTCAAGGCGGGCTCTCACCCGACTCTCCACAGAGTAACGATAGTTATCCTTAACGTCTTTCTCGCCAGTGAGGATCCTCCGCTCAGTGTCTGTCAAGAGTGCACGCTGGTCGCCCATAGGCGTAGTAGTCACGTCGCCCATATTTACCCCACCGACTCACTCCTCTTAGTGCTTATGCCATGTTATGCGCACAATATAGGGTAAGTTTTATGCACTCACAATATAGAGTGAGTGACACGCACGGCTGGTCGTCAAAGTAAGACGGCCGGGAGTGAGGTCCCAGCCGCCGTGCGGCCAACCATGACCGCAACCACACGACACGACGACACGGCAAAAGCGTCCCGCCACGGGACGCCGACGGAGCAAGAACAGCACCCCCTCACCGGGGTCCGAGTGACCGCGCACGCACGTTCGACGCCGACGGGCTCCGAAACCGTCTACAACGCGTTCGGCAAAGAGTTCGAGTCGCGTGAGCGGCTACGCATCGCCGCTGAGCGGAGGCCGCCTCAATGAGCGCAGATCGTGCGCTCAACGTGAACACGCGCAGCCAACTACCGGCGCCGGCGACGCACGCCGACCCCGATACCGTCATCGGTGTTGACCTCGGCGTCCGCAACTCGGTCGTCGCCGCCCCCGAGCATTGCGACCCCTACGCTGCCCAGGCGCTAACCGTCCCCGGTGGTGTCGCCCGCGATCTCCTCTCGGAGTTCGTGGAGCGGACGCCGAGTCGGGACGCCAGCGCCGACGCCGAGCTCGCAAACCGCTACGCGGCCGTCCTCTCCAACCATGTTGAACGAGTCGTCGACCGCCTCCTCGACTACCTTCGGGAGTTCGAGGGCGAGCTCCTCGTCGCGGTGGAGCGCGTCTCATTCGGTGAGCCGGCGACGGTCGTCGAGTTCCGCGACGACGACCGCGCCGAGGCAAACAAGTGGCTGCTGCCGATGATGCGCGACCGGATCGTCGAGCGATGCTATCAGGAGGGCATCCGCACCATCCTCGTCGACGGTGTCCTCTCATCGAAAATCTGCGGCTGGTGCGGGGACCGAGGGCACCGAACGGGGTCGGGTCGCTTCGTCTGCGAGGGCGACTGCCCGATCTCCATCCTCGACGGCGACCGAAACGCCGCAGTGACGCTCGCGAACCGCGCCCGCTCACGAGGGGACGACCGATGAGCGTCGAGGGAGCGGACGGAGAGGCCGCCGAACCGACCACCGACCACGACGAGCCCATCGAGGCGTCGGAAATCCGCGGCGAGGTGCGGACGCCGCACGCCGGCGCCGTCCTCGAATCGGACACTGACGACATCCCCGATCTACAAGTCGATCTGTGGAGCAACGTCGGTGGGATCTGCCTCGCCATCGAGGCGACGGACCGCGACCGCGACCTCTACACCGGAACCACCGCAAAACTCACATCGGAGGAGGCTCGCCGGCTCGCGAGCAAACTCCACCGAATTGCGGACTTAAAGGAGTAACACGGCGGTTGCCGCCCACGGGTTTTTTAACCCCTCGGCAGATCTTACCTACCGTAGCCTCGCGGCGCCCCTTCGTGGGGTCGCCGGGGTACTCGGAGTACCAGTTCCGGTGCTTCGGAGCCCGATCGCGCAACGGCCGCTGAGGCAGGTCGATACACTCAGACTGCAACAACCATGTCCAAGAGCCGCAGCACTCGGTCTTCGCCGTTCCGACGCGATAATCACTTCGGGGAGACCGCCGACGACAAGCAGCAATCCTCCGGTGCGAGCGACGCTCGCGAGGACCCGAACAGTCCAATCAAACACCTAGCGCACTCCATACTCCGTGCGGATGCCGATGCACTGTGCGCGACGACGCTACAAGAAAAGCCGTACAACGGCGGTCAGCTGGCCGAGCTCGTGGCGTGGCTCGTCGACGACGAGTGCATCGACGGGCGTGCCGACGCTATGCACCACCAGAACAGGGCGGTTGAGCTCACTGAGCCCACGTTCTATGTTCCACCCGGAGACGGGACCGAGCGCGGCCGGAAAGCCCGACTCAACGAAGAGACGGGGTACATCACCGGCGGTGAGACAACGTCCGTCGTCTACCGCGACCGTCCTGCCGACGAGTTCCTTGCGACGGTTGATGCCTACCTCGACATGATCCGGCAGCGGATCCGCGAACGCCCTTCGACGTTCCTCGACGAGAGCGACCTCGACGACGCCCGCCACATCGCCAAAAGCTGGAAACACGCCGGTGACACCAGTGACGTTGAGATTATGAAGGCAATCGTGCGACGAATCCGACGAGGACAGGTCCCATAATACGCAGTATACGACATTCAAATGTCAAAATCATCCACCAGCGGCGCCTCTAGTCGCATCACCAGCGACCGACGGCACCGCACCGACACTGACGAAGAGCTCGCAAACGCAATCGCGTACGCTGTCCTGCTTCGCGAACCGAAGGTCGACCCAATGTGCCCGACCTGCCTCGGAGTGTATAACGACCCGGTCACACTCCGCCGCGGGGCATTGGAGCACTCCCCGGTCGTCGCGGATGGGAAGAGGCTAATCATCCGACACCGCGAGGACGAGAAGGAGGGGCTCTGCCCGCAGTGCAACAGCAGATCGGAGGGCGGACCACTCCCGCAGCTGACGACCAGCGAGTTCGAGGAACTCGTCGGCGCGCTCCTCGGCGGTCTCGGCGTCCACGGTTCCCGTATTTCGAGTGCGAAGGGGACCGCCCACGAAATGAAGATCGACGGTGAAGCCGATCGCGAGATCTTGGCCGACATCCTCGCCGATCTCGCCGCCGCCGATCACGTCGAACTCTACCAGGACTGACCCAATGTTACGTAAAGTCGCACACACCCTGACCAGTCGCATCGCTCGCTCGCTCAACCACATCTCGCGCTCACTCGGCATCTCGGAGCGCGCCGCCGGCCTGTGGCTCGCGGTCGTCGCGCTCGCCGCGCTCGACGCCGCCTCCACGACGGCGGCCGTTTCGTTGGGCCTCCCCGAGCTCAACCCGCTCGTCGACGCCGCGATGGGTGTCGCCGGGCTCCCGGGCCTCGTCGCCACGCAACTCGCGTTGGTTGTGGGGGTGACCGCACTCGCGAAGGCGATGGACGGCGGCGAAGCCCTCGCGCTCGGCGTGTCGGGCGTGATCGGCGTCGCAGTCGTCGCGAACAACACGCTCGGCGTCGCGGAGATCGTCGCGCACGGCGTGACCGGCGGGTTTGTCGTTGCGCCCGTGGGTGTGGCGCTCGGCGTGCTCGCTGGGGTTGGCGTCGGGTACGTCGGCCTGTTCGAGCGTGACGCAGTTGTAGAGGGTGTGCGAGGCGTGGAGACGCCCGCTCGCGAGGAGGTGTTCTCTGTGGCGTTCTCCGTGCTCATGGTCACGTCCATGATCGCCTCGGGTGTGGCGCTCGTCGGGACGCAGCCGATGGGGGAGGATCAAGGTGGAGCTGTTTCAGCGGATACGGACGCTGAATATCATCTCGATGAGGAAACGGTCGATTCGCTCTCGCTCAACACGGACACGGCGACTCAATCTGGCGGCACGGTGTACGTCGGGTCCGACGACGATACAGTGTATGCGATAGATGCGGCGACGGGCGAGGAGGAGTGGGCGTTCACCGAAACTTCGGGCACCGTGCGCTCCTCGCCGACGGTCGCGGACGGAACGGTGTACGTCGGGTCCGACGACGATACAGTGTATGCGATAGATGCGGCGACGGGCGAGGAGGAGTGGGCGTTCACCGAACCCTCGGACAGCGTGCGCTCCTCGCCGACGGTCGCGGACGGAACGGTGTACGTCGGGTCCTACGACGATACATTGTATGCGATAGATGCGGCGACGGGCGAGGAGGAGTGGGCGTTCACCGAACCCTCGGACAGGGTGGTCTCCTCGCCGACGGTCGCGGACGGAACGGTGTACGTCGGGTCCCTCGACGGTACAGTGTATGCGATAGATGAGGCGACGGGCGAGGAGGAGTGGGCGTTCACCGAACCCTCGGACAACGTGCGCTCCTCGCCGACGGTCGTGGACGGAACGGTGTACGTCGGGTCCCACGACGATACAGTGTATGCGATAGATGAGGCGACGGGCGAGGAGGAGTGGGCGTTCACCGAACCTTCGAGCACCGTGCGCTCCGCGCCGACGGTCACGGACGGAACGGTGTACGTCGGGTCCCTCGACGGTACAGTGTATGCGATAGATGCGGCGACGGGCGAGGAGGAGTGGGCGTTCACCGAACCCTCGGACAACGTGCGCTCCGCGCCGACGGTCGCGGACGGAACGGTGTACGCCGGGTCCGACGACGATACAGTGTATGCGATAGATGAGGCGACGGGCGAGGAGGAGTGGGCGTTCACCGAACCTTCGGGCAGCGTGCGCTCCTCGCCGACGGTCGCGGACGGAACGGTGTACGTCGGGTCCTACGACGATACAGTGTATGCGATAGATGCGGCGACGGGCGAGGAGGAGTGGGCGTTCACCGAACCCTCGGACAGCGTGGTCTCCTCGCCGACGTTTGTACCAGACGATAGTAGCCAAAGCGAAGGGTCTCGCGTCGCACTACAAACACTCGGTCATCACGACGGAACCGGACAGGGTGGTGTTGGTGGCGGCGACGGCACAACCCCCCGTGTCACTGACCAAAACGGCGACCCAATCGAGGACGCCACAGTAGAAGCCTACCGTGCTGACGGGGACGAGATCGCCGACCAACTCGAACTCTCGGCAGAGGAAGCCGAACAGGAAGCCGAGGCGCTCCTCGACGAGGCTTCGGACCCAATCCCCGACGCGTTCGACGAGGATCTCAACCCACTCGACGAGCTCCGCGACATGGATGACCTCGACGGCGAGGTCGCACTCGTCCATCAAGCGGACGACTGGGAGATGGAGGGCCGGCTTGGCGCCGGCGTCCCCGGCATTGACACGGCGCCGAACCTCGACAACCCCGATCCGGTCCATGAGGCGGGCGAGCCACTCGTCGTCTCGATGTGGGATATGGACGGTGGCTCGTGGACTGAAGACGACATTGACGCCTCGGTCGACGGTGCGACGAGCGTCCCCGAGGAGCGCGAAATCGTCATCGAGCAGGTGGCCGCCGAGGACACCATCGACACGCGGACCATCGAGACGAGCGAGTTCGTCGAAATCACGGCGCTGACCAACCTCGGCAGCAAGACGCACTACGCGGCCACCACCGAGGTCCCGGAGGGCTTCTACCGGATCTACCCTGAAGGTCAACCCGAGAAAGCGACGTACCACTCGGTCGGTGACCCCTCACAAGCAGCTTCCCTGATCGAACAGGAACTCCGTGACGACGCCGACCAACTCACCGACCGCGCACAGAACGTCCAAGACCGGATCGAGTCGGGCATCTTCGACACGCAGCGCGCGACGACCAACGAGTCGGGCGTCGCCGAAGACCTCGACCTCCCGGACGGCCAAGTCGCCATTCAGGCGTACAAGGGGCCGGATGTAGATCTCATCGACGACATTGACGACCCAACCGACCTCACCATCGACGACATTCGCGAGGTTGGCGACGCGTACGACGGCGCGATCTACCTGCCGTCAGCGCCGGAACGCGTCGACACGCGGGACCTCCAAGGGGGCGAAGACGTGGAGGTCACACTCCAGAAGGTTGACACCGACCCGTTCACAGGGATGGAGGAGTACGAGGACCGTATTCAGGACCGTCTTGACGAACTGCTCAACGAGTCTACGTCGGAATTGGAACAGATGTTCCGCGACACCGACGTGCCGATAGACGAGCTCGAAGAGCGACACGAGAACCTCGAAGACATCATGGAGTCGAACGCGGACCTCGAAGAGCGCGTCGAGGACCTCCTCGAATCTGACGACATCCATGATGCCGGCAACGCAACGGAAGCCCAACTCGAAGAGGACCTCGACGCGATGCAGCAGGCACTCGCGGAGATCGAGGAGGGGATGGACAGCGGCACGCCCAACTTCGACATCGACAACGACGGACTTCTCACCGGTGAGATGCCGTTCGGGTCGCCACTTGACGAGGAGGCAACGTCCGTGGTCCTCCACTTCGAGGACGGCACCTCGGAGGTCGTCAGCGAGGACTACTGGACGGTCGAGAGCGGCGGCCTGCTCGAAAGCGGTGACGCGGTGGCGCTCGACGGCTACGACATCCCCGAGGATCGCGCCGTCGCGGACGTGAGCGTCAATGCCGTCTCCGAAGGCGGCGCACTCGGGAGTGGCTCCGGCACGGCCACCAACCCGCAGTACGAGGGTGACATCCCCGACATTGACGCCATCGACGTGGGCACGCTTCGCCCGGGCGTCGGTGAGACGGTTGGCGTCCAAGTACGATCTGACGACGACGCGTTCGCGACGACCGAGGACGTGCAGGTGTTCGGCCCCGATGGCGACGAACTCGACATCTCACAGGAGGGCGACCGCTTCCGCTGGTCGGCTGACGCTGAGGGCACGCACACCGTCCGCACGACGTACAGCAACGACATCGGCGGCGAGTTCACGGAGACGTTCCGCTTGAGTGCGCGTGACTCCACGTCGAGTAACCCGCCGACCGTCCGCATCACGGACGGCATCGGGGGCGACAAGGCGCTCGCGGGCGACGGCCTCGAATCCGCGAGCATCGACATCGACGGCGACACGGCCGAGGTCATCGCACAGACGCCGGGCGGCGAGTCACCCTCCCAGATCGACATTCGCGCCGAGCAACTCCGCGTTGACGAGCTCGACGTGAGCGTCGTCTCTGGCGAGAACCAGCGCTCGGTGGACCGTCACGTCTCCGTGCGCGTTCGCGCGCAGTTCGGCGAGGACTCGCTGGTCTGGCACCCCGACGCGCCGATCACGGCTGACGGTGACACCGTGGCCGGCGAGTGGGAGACCCGCGAAGACGATGACGGTGCTCGCCATCAGGTGATCGACACCTACACCGACGCCGACGGGACGACGAACATCGAGGTCAACCGCGACCCGGGTTGGATCGACCGCGCACAACACAGCATCGCGGTGAGCTCGCCGTTCGACATTCCGTTCGTCACCTCAACACTCCTGATCGACATGTACTCGCCACTGCTCGATGAGGCGACACCCGGCGAAGTGGTCGGGCCGGCGGATATGACGGCCGCGCCGGCGGGGGCAGCCGCGTAACGCCCCTTCCAATGGTAGCACAATGTGATGACTAACTAGCCGATGCACACACCCCACCGATGCTCAGACTAACACACCGAAACCACCAGCTGTATCGCATCGCATTCGCGACCGCGGTCGCCGCCACCGCCGTTGCGCTCGCCGTCTCACCACCTTCCGTCGGGGCGACCGACGACCCCGAACTCACGGTGACCTACACCGAGTTTGAGGAGGACTCCGCCCTCGTTCTCGACGCGCTCAACGGCGAGAAGGTTACCGTCGGGAAGAGCGCGACGGCCGTCGCCGTCGAGCAAGACGAGGTGTTCGTCCGGCTCGAAGTCACCAATACGAACACGTACCCAACGGAGGTGACTGTGCACCTCGCCAGTGAGATCGTCGACCCGGCGACGCTCGGCGAAGTCCGCGCGCTCGACGAGGACGTGGTCGCCGAGTGGAACGCGGAACGTCACTGGGATGACGAGGGGAGCTCCGACCCGTACACTGAGGTGACCGTCGTCGTGCCCGCCGAGACCTCTTTGCAACTCGCACCGAGCCAGGTGCGGGTGAAGTCACTCGCATGGACGGCTGACGCCGAGCGCGGCGTCGAGACAATCCGCGATCGCGTTGACGTTTGGACCGACGAACACCTCGCGCAGCGTCACTACGCGCTCGACGGCGAGCGTGGCAACCAAATCACCATTGACCTCGTCGACCCGGAGACCGGCGAGCCCGTTGACGAATGGCAGGCGACCTACACGACCGATGCGGACGACGGCACACACCCACTTACGCGCCAGAGCAATCGAGACGTGTTCTTCACCGAAATTCGAGACGGCGAGGCAGTCCGCATCGTCTTCAACACTGACGCCGAAGTCGAGTTCGTCGCGGAGCCGACGGTCCGCGAGTCAGCCGAGCATGAACTCGCGAGCTACACCTCGTCCGTCCGCGAGGTTCTCGCCTCACCGTTTACGGAGGTGATCGCTCGATGAGCACCGACGCGATCGTGTGGAGTCTCGCCGCCGCTGCCGTCCTCGTCTCGCTCTTCAATCCGGGCGGGCTGATCATCGGCGCCGCCATCGCGTTCGTCCTGCTCGGGGGGCGCTACGGTCTGCCGTACGTGGGCGACCTGATCAAACAGCGGCAGAGCGGGGTTGGTAGGGCCAAAGTCTCACAGCGGGCGCGAGACGGCGTCCGTGGCGCCCGTGATCGCGTCGATGACGCACGCGACGACGAACGGAGGGGTCGCCGATGACCCGGATCCGCGCAGCGCTGACGTGGCTGCCACGTCAACTCGCCGGCGCGTGGCGGAACTTCCGGAGCGCGATCGGCGGCGTCTCCGCCGGTGACGTGCTACCGCCCTGGATCGCGACGACGCTCGCCTTCATCGCCGACTCGCTTCCCAAATCGATGGGATTCACGTCGGAGCCCGTCGATCAAGTGACCGCTCTGGTGACATGGTGCGTCGCACTCATCGTGGCGAGCGCCGGCATCCTCACCATTGTGGCGGTTGGATGGGCGGTGATCTTCGGCCCACTCGCACTCCTGCGATTCGTGCCCGCCGTCGAGCGCCGCTGGCCCGTCGACGAGTCGTCCTGGCGGATGTGGCGCGTGCGCTAGCGCTCAGGGCACTCGGGAAGGTGGTCGGGAAGAGGATCCTCGATCTCCTCACCGCAGAGTCCGCACGTTCTATACTCGGTGCGGTCACCACCATTGCGCTTACCGTAACAGTGCGAGCACGGCTCTAATCTGAGCGGGAGGAGGCGCGGATCGGTCACGACGCGCCACTCACTGTGCCTGCCCACGGAGAGGCACCCACATTCGGGTTCGAGCTCGCCGTCGGCGTCTCGCGAAACGACGTGGAAGCAAGCACAATTCTGCCCTCCGACTAGGACTGGCTCCGACGGAGACGGGATTTTCGTCTCGTCACTCGGAGTTTCGACACTCATTTTCTCAGTTCCAAATCAGCGGCTAGAGACATCTTTCGCGCTCGATACCTGGGGGTCACTCAGCGTGACCGTCGGATGCACGGACCAGCGGCCACCGGTTTCGTCGGGCGCGTCGAGTGCGTCGGTCGAAGACGCGATCTCAGTGAGCGCCGGCCGGATGGAGTCGATCCACCACCGCTCGGCGCTGCGATATCCCGCAGGGTGGTCAGGGAAAACGCGCTCACGGAGTGCCTCGGCGTCCGCGGTGCCACTGGCGACGAGCACGGATAACGTCGCCTCCAGCGCATCACGTTGCGCTTCGAGACGTTCACCACCACCGGGGAGCACGTCGTTGAGGTCGACACTCTCACCCGTTAGCGTCTCCGCAAGCGGCTCAGACGGCACGCTCGGTGTACCCCCTGATTGGCCGCCCGTGGCGGGCGCCTCCTCGTCTACGGGAACCTCGGGCGTCTCTCGCGGTGCCTCGTCGTCCTCCACGTCGTCGCCCTCGGCGTCGGGCTCACTGACGGAGGTCTCCACACCGTCGCTTTCGGCGCCGGGGCCGTCCACCTCGTCGAGACGCTCCTCGACCGCGTCGATGCGCTCGCGCAGCTCGCCGAGCGCGTCCTCGACGGCGGGGTTGAGCGTGTCGGGGTCGCGGTCTCGGAGGATCTGGCGGAGGTAGACGCTCAGTGGCATACCGCAATCTTCGGCTTCCTGGCGCAACTCCTCCGCGAAATCCTCTTCAAGGCGAAGCGAAAGCGGTTGCATACTACAGGCGTTTACGGAGAACGCCTAAAGAAGTAGTAGGTGGCAACTACACTCCGATTTGCAGGTGCGTACCCTCCGATTCTTCACAAAACGTTTCGACAGTGCAAATCAAGTTATGCCGACGCCCTCTTGCTCATTTCCAGATTGATTCGCTTTTTGGAGGGTACTGACGGTGACGGACGTACATGCCTAATGTGGGGCAATAGTATAGAGGGAAGAATTCGACCGGACACTAAGATATTCGTTTTGCTGTTGGCTGGGGGTGATACCATATCACCAGTTTATCGAGCCGCTAGGACCCAAGAAGCCGCTAGCGCCAGCGGTAGCGTTTCTGATACCGCTAGAGGTAGCGATTCCGATAGCGCAGGCGATAGCGTAGGCGATAGCGTTCTTGATATCGGAGATGATAGCGAATCCGATAGCGTCAACGATAGCGTTCTAGTGGAGATACTCGCTTTCACTTTCAGTCGGCGGTTCCGCATTCGGCGGATTACTCGGGAAACTCGGTCACTCGCCGGGGTCAGCAGGTGAGGGATGTATGTCATAAAGATGGGCGCACCGAGTTGATGGAGATCTTCGAGGTGGACACTCTTTTGAGCAATAACGACCGGGATTACTCGATTTCCCAATCATCCACCACCTCTCGGATTCGAGTAAGATACCGCGACACGGTGTGCTCACTCACTCCTAACGCCTCTGCTGGTTCCTGACGATTACCCACGTGTCCGTATCCACCCTGTAAGAACAACCAGGCCGCGATAGCGGGCTTCCCCTCTGCGGCGACACTGACGGGGACAAAGCGGTTCATGCTCTTGTTAGGCCGCTCGAACCCGTCGGTGAGGAGGTAAAGGCCAAAATGGAGCTTCGCGTTCCGATAGAGATCGTACTCTCTCCGTTTGTCGATGGTGCCGCGGTCGGGATCTTCGTATCGCTCTAGGACGACTCCCGATCCATCGTCACATTTCACAAGTCGACTGCCGTCCGGTGCGCTTGCTTCGAGTGTCTCGTTTTCGGCTAGGGCTTCCCACGTCATACCTGAACTAAATGTCTAACAACTACTTAGACTTTTTGTCTGACTTTGAATCTGTAATCCGGTGTTTCAGGGCTTCTAACAGAGGTTTTCAAATACATTAGACAATGTGTCTAACCATCTACAACCCAGATTTTGGCGCGCTGGCCTCCAAGGGGGCCAAATTTTCGCGATCCGCCACCCTGGAGCGCGGTGCGGTTGCCGTGTTGAGCTGAATGTATTTCCCCCGGAGGGGGGTAGCCTTAGCTACACTCTAAGCGGGCCTGTGTCACCCTCTGGGATCGGCATGAGAATCAAGGGGGACCCTCGAAGAATCATTAACGCGAGGTAGGTGTTAAAAAATCACCAGCGGAGTAATAACGATAAAAATATAGTGAAAAGAAGGAGTCAGAGTAGTGTTGCCACTAATCTGTCGGTATCAGGGTCGGAGCACGGCCCCACGATTATTGATGGGTTTTTGATGAGACTTCCGACCCTGCTCAGGATCTACCCACGAGAATTCGGCACTAATGAATCGCTGATAGGCCATCTTCCCAGTGCTTTCAGCGGCGTCGACACCAGCACGCAGCAGTTTGAAGACTTCGAGACGGGTAAGCGGACGACCGCCAAGATCGACTACCATGCCGTCGGGGCTCTGCGTAACCGACACACCGTGCCGACGAGCCCATCGGGCGAGTGCTGAGTCCTGGTCAAGGAGGGTACTTTCGTCGGATGCCAGTTGCCGGACACCGCCGATCACCCACTCTGCAGTCTCCTCGAACACGGACAAGAGGTCCTGAAACTTGTCTCGAATCACAGAATCCTCAAAAGACATCTTTGCGTTCGAGATAGAGACAATGTCGCTGAACCTCTGAGCAGTACGGTAAACCGTCGATCGCGAGGTGTCGGACATCTCAGCGACCTCTTCAACGTCAGCTCGCTCGCCACCATCAGTTAATGCCGCAATGACGGAACGCTCACCCTCGGTTGCGTCACCCCGTGCAAAATGGGCGACCGTTTGCTTCTCTTCCGCTTCTCTGAGGCTATCCATTCGATTTTCAACTATATCTAGGTCTCGTTCCGACTCGGTGGCATCGAAGTAGTGGTCTTCAACGTACACCCGCGGATCCGCACGGGTTGAGAGACCAGCCCAATCAATGACGTTGATTAGTGATTCGTCGAGCTCTCGATGGAGATCGTCGACATCGTACTCATCGGTATCCTCCCAAGGCACTGAAGAACGGTCAGAATATTCTTTCGACCACTGTACTTCGAGTTTCGGATCCGATAGCGGATCCTCATCTGTCGATTCTGATCTCGCGTACTTCGGGTGGTAATTCTTCACCGTTTTCCCGACTTCGACATCCTTCCTCATCAGCTTCTGCCAGGTCACTTCACTCATTGTGAGCGCAGTACGGTGACCGATTACCTCCTCGTTGTCCCACTTACACTCTCCTCTACCGCGATTGTTCTGTGCGAACTGTGTAAGCTCGTCGAGGATACCTCCGCGAGTGACGACGTGGTGCTCGGCCTTGCTGCGGGCGATGCGGACGTACATCTCCAACTGGTACACACAACTGTAGTCGTGAACACGACTAGAACTGAAGTAGTCGGGATGAATATCGAGCTCCTCTGCAACCCGTCTAATTAACGGGACGACCTCTTCGGGATCGAGATTACTCGAACTTACTTGAACGCGGAGTCCGTAAGGCAAATCCTCTGGCATACTATCAATCCGATCTCCGCCCTCAGTACGCGCGTCAGGGACAGAAGGTCGGAGTTGAAGCGTCGCCTTCCGTTCGCCGAGACCGTCTTGTGCTCGGACACTAATTTGGTACTCGTTGAAGGTGTCGTATGGGCGGCCGGGTGCAGCGATTCCACCGGACCAGTATCGTGTTTTTTCTGGGTCAATCTCCCAGAGCTCGTCGTCGAATACGAACTCCCCGACATCCTCCGCTATCGATGGCTCGTACTGAGAGACGACCGCATCGTACGGTGAGAGAGAGCCGGGATGGTCATCGGAGGTGTCGTCAGTATCTGCAAAAAGCAAGTGAGCGCCGAACGCGTGAACCCGAGGCTCGATGCAAGGTATCTCCCCTTCGCTATCGTAGGTGTCATAATCGACTGGATGGGGATTCTTGGATTGGCTACTCGAAGATGTACGATTGGTAAGCTCCCGGAACTCTGCTGCGTTCTCAGAGTCGACCTCTCCAGCAACCGAATCCTCTTTGCCGGAGGTGACGGGCTTCGCACCGTCGAGCTCCTCGAACGGATCGTCCGTCACGCACTGACCACCCCCGAGGCCGAAGCACCTGTAGGAGAGATCGGCCCGCGGCGCCGAGGAACGTCGTTGCGGTCGCCGTCGACGACTACACTGCGATACCCACCGGTTCGGGAATCGAGAACGAAAGAAAGAGCGGCTGTATTAGCGCCTGACGCTATACTTCGTCGGAGGTAATTGTACCTCCATATTTCATGAAGACGAACGCGAGCCCGAGCGTGCTCACCATCGCGATGAACGTCGCGATGCCGAGCGCGCGGGCGCCCTGCGGCACGAAGACGACGCCGGCCGCCTCCGAACCGGGTTCGACGGTGGGCACCTCGTCGCCGACGGCGATACCGCCGAACATGTCCACCTGCTCGTGGGGTGCACACACGTACGTCGTGATCCCCTCGTGCTCCTCGGTGAACTCGAACTCGTAGGTGAATCCCTCCTCGTCCGTCGTGTCGCTCTGGAGGTCCTCGGCCGGCCCGTCGACGTGCTCGACGTTGTGGCTGCCGCCGTCGCCCGTCCACTCGAACGTGACCGTGGTTCCGGGGTCGATCCAGATTTTGGTGGCGTCGAACGCCAGTCCGTCGTCGTCGGCACCGACCATGACGGTCACTTCGTCCTGTCCGCGGGCGTCCTCGTAGGTGCCGAGATTGGCGCCGTCGACCTGCCCCGGCCACTCGGGCTCCTCGTCGCCGCCGTTCTCGTCTTCGTCCGCCGCTACGCTCCCCGACGCACCAGCGGCGGCGCCGACGGCCGTCGCCGCGCCGGCGCCGCGCATGAACGTCCGCCGAGAGACGTCGTCCGTGCTCATACAGGCCGATTGGTGACGCCCTGTAGTGAATATGTTGGTTCGCTCCCCGCGACCGGGAACATTTTTTGTACGATAACGGAGCCACCCCCGCCATGACCTGACCATTGCCCCGGCGTGGCCGAGACGGTTGCGCGGTGCGCTGCCCGGGAACCACGTGTGACGCCCGCAGTTGCCGCCTGTCAGCCCAATCCGCTAGCGACTGCTATGTGTGGATCCGGTCGAGGTCGTCGACCAACGCTCGGAGCATCTCCCTCGTGACGTGGGGCATGCAGACGATGCGGAGCTCGCCGGCGCCGGTTCGGGAGATCCGCCAGCCAGCCTTTCGGAGGGCATCGAACTCCTCGTTGGGCATCGCCGCTGCCACCAGCGGCAGCTCCGGCTCGACCACGTCGTATCCGCGGGCAGAGAGCTCCGCGGCCAGCCACTCCGCGTTTTCCCCCGCTCGCTCGGCGGCCTCCCGATAGCCGTCCGGCCACAACTCCTTCATCGCCGCCACCGTTCCGGCGACGCCGGCTCCGCTTCGGGTACCCGTCAGCGTCGCCTGCGAGCGCGTCTCCAGATACGGCGTTTCCACCGCGAGCGCGTCGAGCGTCGCCGACTCGCGCGCCAGCAGCCCGCCGGCCGGCACGGGTGCCTGCCCGAACTTGTGCGGATCGACCGTGAGCGTGTCGACGGGCGCGTCCGCGAACGACCAGTCGTGGTCGGTGAACGGGAGCAGAAACCCGCCCCACGCCGCGTCGACGTGGAGCAGGGCGTTCACGGATGAGGCGATCCGTCCCAACTCGGGGATCGGGTCGACCCGCCCGTACTCTGTGGTGCCCGCGACGCCGACCACGAGTGCCGTCGCGTCGTCGACGGCAGCCCACATTGCCTCGATGTCCGCCCGATGATCCTCGTCGAGCGGCACGGTTCGAAGCGCCACGCCGAGCACGTCGGCCGCCTTGTGAAACGAGAAGTGGGCGCTCTCGGGGGCGACGACGTTCACGCCCGGTCCGCCGTTTCGGTGAGCGGCAGCATGTCGGTCACGGGCAGCACGCACTGCCTGGAGGTTGGCCTCCGTCCCCCCGGAGGTCACGTAGCCGGCCGCGTCCGCGGGACTCGGATGGTCCACGAGCGATGCGAGCAGCTCGACGGCACGGTCCTCCAGCTCCGCGACGGTTCGGTACGTCCCCGGATCACCGGGGTTCGTCGCGAGAAAGCGCTCGGCGGCCGCACGGGCAGCAGGATGCGGCTCGGTGCACATCGAGGAGAGGACGCGGTCGAACGACTGCGGGTCGGCCGCCGGGGTCGGGCCCTGCATCGAACGGAGGTCCCTTACGGAGGTACTTGCCGGTTATGTTCCGGCGTCCGTGGGTCCACCGGTCCGCTCGTCCGCAAGTTTGCGGGCCCGCCGCCTCAGCGAACGGAGTCGAGCAGCAGCCGCTGTTCACACCGTTTCACTTCGTGTTGCACGTCGCGCACGGCGTCGATGTTCGCGGAGATGGAGGAGACGCCCTCCTCGACCAGGAAGTCCACCATCTCCGTCTTCGAGCCGGCCTGCCCGCAGATGCTCGTGTCGACACCGAGCTCCCGGCAGGTCTCGATGGTGTCCGCGATCAGCCGGAGCACGGCGGGGTGGAGCTCGTCGAACCGGTCGGCAACGTGCTCGTTGTTGCGGTCGACGGCGAGCGTGTACTGGGTGAGGTCGTTGGTGCCGAAGGAGGCGAAGTCGATACCGGCGCCGGCGAGCTCCTCGATCTGGAGCGCGCTCGCCGGCGTTTCGACCATGATCCCCCACGTCCGCTTTTCGGTGTCGATGCCGGCCTCCTGCATGTGACGTTTTGCCGCCTCCACGTCGGCGGCGTCGTTGACGAGCGGGAGCATCAGCTCGATGTTGTCGTAGCCCATGTCGAAGAGCCGCTCGAAGGCGGCCAACTCCTGTTGGAACACGTCGGGCTTGTCGAGGCTCCGACGGATCCCCCGCCAGCCGAGCATCGGGTTGTGTTCGTCGGGTTCACCCTCGCCACCTTCGAGTTTGCGGAACTCGTCGGTGGGCGCGTCCATGGTGCGCACCCGGACCGGTCGCGGGTAGAACTCGTCGGCCACGCCGCGGATCCCGTTGACCAGCTCGTTCTGGTAGGCGCGTGCGCCGTGGTCCGCGATGTACTTCTCGGGCGTCTTGCCCAGCGTGAGCACCATGTGCTCGATCCGGAGGAGCCCGACGCCGTCGGCGCCGGTCGCCGCCGCGCGCTCGGCGGCCTCCGGGATGGAGACGTTCACCTTCACCTCCGTCGCCGTCATCGGCTTGACGGGCGTCTGCGGGCGGGCGTCCTCCACCGGCTCGAACTCCTCGGCGGATTCGGCGTGTTCGGTGGCGCCGGCGCGGACGGTTCCCTTGTCACCGTCGATGGTGATCTCCTGTCCATCGGAGAGGTCGCGGGTTCCTGTCCCGGTGCCGACGACCGCGGGGACGCCGAGCTCGCGCGAGACGATGGCCGCGTGGCTCGTCATCCCGCCTTCGTCGGTGACGATGCCGGCGGCACGTTTCATCGCCGGCACCATGTCGGGCATCGTCATCTCGGTGACGAGGATGTCGCCCTCCTGCACCTGGTCGAGATGGTCGAGCTTGGTGACGATCCGGACGTTGCCGGAGACGACGCCGGGGCTCGCGCCGAGTCCGTGGACGAGTACGTCCGCCTCGTCGTCCTCTCCGCCACTCGGCTCGCTGCCGGCCCCTGCGGCGTCCTCCTCGTCGCCCTCTTGGATCGTCGTGATCGGGCGCGACTGGAGCATGTACACGTCGCCGTCGTAGATGGCCCACTCGACGTCCTGTGGGGTGTCGTAGTGGTCCTCGACGCGCTCGCCGAGCGTGACCAGCTCCTCGATCTCCGCGTCCGAGAGGACGCGCTCGCGGCGACGCTCCTCCTCGACGTCGATCTTCGTCGTCTCGCCCGTCTCGGGGTCCTTGACCATCTGGACCTTCTTGTCGGCGACGGTGACGTCGTCGACCGCGCGGCTCTCCCGGTCGTAGACGTAGTTGTCCGGCGAGACGGTGCCGGAAACCACTGCTTCGCCGAGCCCCCACGCGGCCTCGATGATGACGCGTGGGTCGCCCGAGGAGGGGTGGCTCGTGAACATCACGCCGGATTTGTCGGCGTCAACCATCCGCTGGACGACGACCGCGATGTCCACGTCGGCGTGCGGGAACCCCTTGCGCTGGCGATAGTAGATCGCCCGTTGGGTGAACAGCGAGGCCCAACACTCCTTGACGCGTTCGAGCAGTTTCTCCTCGCGGACGTTGAGGAACGTCTCCTGCTGGCCGGCGAAGGAGGCGTCGGGGAGGTCCTCGGCGGTCGCCGACGAGCGCACGGCGACGAACGCCTCCTCGCCGTCCTCGCCCATCGTGCGGTACGCTTCGAGCACCTCCTCGCGGACGGACTCCGGGAACTCCGTGCCGAGGATCAGCTCCTCGGCGCGCGCTTCCGCCTCGCGGAGCGCGGCGGAGTCCTCGGGGTCGACGTCGACCGCCGCGAACAGCTCCTCGTCGATCCCGGCCTCCTCGATGAACGTGCGGTACGTTCCGGCCGTGACGACGAATCCGGGCGGCACGGGGAGTCCCGCGCCGATGAGTTCACCCAGCGAGGCGGCCTTACCACCGACGGTTCCGACATCGTCGGCGTCGACTTCGTCCAGCCAGAGTACTGCCATTCGTATGTCTGTGAATCCGCGAGACGACGTATGAAGCTTCCGACCCGTGCAACGCCGTAGCAACGCTCACTCGGCTTCGAGTGGTACTTTTGATGAGTCTCAAAAAGGGCGATGAACGGGCGACAAAAGGGCGATGAACGGGCGACAAACGGGCCACGAGCGGTCGACGACGAGCACGAGCGCGCCGGCGTCCTCACTCGGCGTCGCGGCCCTCGTCAGCGTCCGTATCGGGGTCGAAGTTGGTCGGCACGACGGTTGGGTGGTCGATCCCGACGGGTGGAGTGCGTGCTGCCATCGTGTTCGAAACGACGGGACGAGCACCCTAAAAATTACCCATGGGCATAACGCATCGCCCGGCGGGCGAGCCATACGCGCTGGTTATCAGCATGCGCGCTACGCGTCAACAGTGTCGATCGGATGCACGGCGGGCATGAACACGACGCGTCCGCCGGGGGCGTCGGGCGCTGGAGGCGGATCTGCGCGATTTGACGCGCGCTTGGCGTGCTCCCGGCGAGCGCCCGGCGAGTGCTTGACGGACACCCGATGCGACTACTCGAAGTGTTCGGCGTAGAGGTCCTGTGCGTGCTCGATCGCGTCCTTTGCCGCGGCCTTATCCTCCCAGCCGAGCGTTTCGACCTCCTTGCCCGCTTCGAGGTTCTTGTAGGTCGCGAAGAACTCGTCAATCTCGTCGAGAATCTGCTGGGGGATGTCCCCGAGATCCTCGATGTGGTCGAACCGGGGGTCCTCGGTCGGCACCGCGATCACCTTGTCGTCCTGCTCGCCGTCGTCGTCCATTCGCATGAGCGCGACGGGGCGCGCCTCGATCACGCAGCCGGGGAACGTCTGGTCCTCGACGAGCACCATCACGTCGAAGGGGTCCTCGTCGTCGTAGTACGACTGCGGGATGAAGCCGTAGTCGTACGGGTAGTGGACGTTCGAGTGGAGCACGCGGTCGAGCACGACGCCGGGGATGTCCTTGTCGTACTCGTACTTGTTGCGCTCGCCTTTCAGGCACTCAACGACTGCGTAGATCTCGTCGGGGGCGTCAGGCCCCGTTTCGAGGTCCTCCCAGAGGTTCGTCATGTGAGCGTTCGTCCGACCAACTCGGGCAAAATCCTTTCGGGTCGTCGTCCGTGTGGACCGCCCGCGGTGCCGTTATCGGCCGCCGGACGTGCCTGACGCGTGCGGATGCATGGCGCTACGCCGTACTGTCGGTAGCGCGTGCGGCGTGCGTGACGCCGGCGGTCGGCATGCGATACCACGACTGACCGGCCGAGTAAGACAACGGATGATCGATTATCGGCCGTTCTTTACTCACGGTTGATCCGCGAATCTCAGCCGGGATACTACCCGGGAATCGGCGTCTCATCAGGGGATTATAACCCGCTTCCGGTTTGGGATCGGTAGATTCGAATCCCAAAACGCGGTAATCGTTGAGAACAGTTATATGTCCGGGTGACATGTTCTCCACCATGTCAGAGGCACGATCGGTTAGTGACGGTGCGGGCGTGGCGTGCGACCTCACCGCGTTCCAGCAGAACATTCTCAGCATCCTTTCGGAGGAGCCGATGTACGGACTCGCGGTCAAACGCGAGCTTGAGGACTACTACGGCTCCGATGTGAACCACGGGCGTCTCTACCCCAACCTCGACGATCTCGTCGAGATGGGGCTCGTCGAGAAGAGCGAGCTCGACAAGCGCACGAACCAGTACGCGCTCACCGAGGCCGGGCGCGCCACCGTGCTCGACCAGCTGGAGTGGGTGCTGGAGCGCTACGTCACCGATGAGGCGCGCGCCGACGACGTTCGCTCGATCGTCGACGACCAACTGTAAGCGCGGCCCCGTTTCTCCGTTTTCTCACTCCCCGGCAGCAGCGCAGTTGTCGATCTGCAAAAAGTCGCCGGCGACCACCCGCGAGACGCCGGTCATCCCCTGAGATGCCGCCGTTCACGCCCGCGCTTATGCCGGGTCAGTCACGTCCGCCGCAACCTGTCGAACCAGCTCCAGCGAGCGCTCGAGTTCCGCCTGCTGTTCGTCGGTGGGCCAGGCGTTCCGGGGGAAGTACTCCTCGCGGAACTCCGCCCGCATGTCGGGGGTGGCGTCGTCCACCTCGCGGACGTAGTGGTTGCTCATGAACTCGGCAAAGCGCCGGGCGTTGTCGCCGTGGACCTCGCCGTGCGCCTCGGCGACGGCGTCGGCGACGGCCTCGTTGTAGTCGGCCACGGCACGGTAGCGGTCGGTGTCGCCCGCGCCCGACAGCGACACCTCGACGGCGCGGTCGGTGTTCTCGATGCGGTCGAAGCGGACGGTGTCGTCGTCCACCCACTCCGCGGGATAGAGCACGAGCGTGTCGTCCTCGTCCCGGATCCGGGGTTCGTAGCCGTGCCCGTTCACGAGCTCGTCGCGACGCTCACGGTAGAGCTCGGCGGCCGCTTCGGTTTCGGCCCCGTCAGCAGCCTCCGCCTCCCGGGCGAGCCGGGTGAGTCGCTCCGCCTCGTCGACCACGTCGACGGGGACGTCGGGCGCTCGCTCGGGTTCGTCGTCCGTTCCGTTCTCGTCGCCCTCTCCGTCAGCATCGTCGGCGTCGGTTGCGGCAGCGAGCTCCCGTGCACGCTCCTTCGCCCACTCGGGTGGCTCCTCGCGCTCGCCTCCGTCGTCGGTGCGGCGTCCGTCGGACTCGTCAGTTTCGGTCATCGAGTGCCTCGTTCGCCAGTTCGTCGGCGCGCTCGTTTATCTCCCGCGGAACGTGTGCGAGCGACCAGCGGTCGAAGCGCTCCAGTAGCTCGCGGACGCGAACTCGCTTTTCGCGCAGTTCGGGATCGTTGGCGTTCCACTCGCCGCGCACCTGCTTGACGATCAGCTGCGAGTCGCCGCGCACGTCGACCTCGTCGAACCCGTAGTCGTCGGCGGCCTCCAAGGCCCGAATCAGCGCCGCGTACTCCGCCTGATTGTTGGTCGCTCGCCCGATGCGCTCGCCGCCCTCGGCGACGACGCCGTCGCTGGTGACGAGACACCAGCCGACGGACGCCGGCCCCGGGTTCCCGCGGCAGGCGCCGTCGAAGTAGACGTGGGCCCGCCCGCCGCCCTCTTTTAAAACCCCGACGAGACGGGTGGGGTCGCTTCCCTGAACGACCACCTTGTCGTCGTAGGCGACGGCGACGGCGCCGTCGCGCTCGGCGCGCCACCGTTCGTGGTCGGTGTTTCCCGGCTCGATCCGGATGCCCGCAGCCTCCAGACGCTCCTTTGCGGCAGCCGGGTCACAGTCGATCGTCGGCATCCTTCGCACCTCCGCACCGACGAAGCAAAGGGCTGTCCGTCGACGCCGACGAACTCACCCCACCGCGAAGATTTAAGTCAATTGGTTTAGATAGTATATAAATGCGATGACACGGCCTACCCGTCAGCGGGACCACGACCGACAGCGCACGCGGCAGGGGGCGGAGGGGGACACTGAACAGGAGGAGACGACGGAGATAGAGGAACTGGATCCGGACGAGCTCGATCCGGAGGAACTGGACCCTGAGGACCTGACGCGGACGGCCGACGGGGAGCTGATACACGAGGAAACCGGGCTCATTATCGAGGAGGAGCAGATCGACCCCGGTCCGGAGTGGCGCGCGTTCAACCACTCCGAGCGGCAGTCGAAGTCGCGCGTCGGCGCCCCGACAACGAAGACGATGCACGACAAGGGGCTGACGACGACGATCGACTGGAAGGACAAGGACGCCTACGGGCGCTCCATCTCCTCGAAGAAGCGGTCACAGATGCACCGGCTGCGCAAGTGGCAAGAGCGGATCCGGACGAAGGACGCCGGCGAGCGCAACCTCCAGTTCGCGCTCTCCGAGATCGACCGGATGGCGTCCGCGCTCGGCGTCCCCCGCTCCGTGCGCGAGGTCGCCTCCGTCATCTACCGCCGCGCGCTGAAGGAGGACCTCATCCGCGGCCGCTCCATCGAGGGCGTCTCGACGGCCGCGCTGTACGCGGCCTGTCGCAAGGAGGGGATCCCCCGGTCGCTTGAGGAGATCTCCGACGTGTCCCGGGTCGACCGTAAGGAGATCGGCCGGACGTACCGCTACATCTCCCAGGAGCTCGGCCTGGAGATGCGCCCGGTCGACCCCAAGAAGTACGTCCCCCGGTTCTCCTCGGAGCTGGAGCTCTCCGAGGAGGTGCAAGCGAAGGCCAACGAGATCATCGAGACGACGGCCGAGAAAGGGCTGCTATCCGGAAAATCCCCGACGGGCTACGCGGCCGCCGCCATCTACGCCGCCTCGCTGCTCTGTAACGAGAAGAAGACCCAGCGCGAGGTCGCGGATGTCGCGCAGGTGACTGAGGTCACCATCCGCAACCGCTACCAAGAGCAGATCGAGGCGATGGGGATCCACAGCTAGTTCTCGACACCGTTCTTTTCGCGTATCGGCCGACGGGGTCGACACCGTCCGTCACCTCCTCCCACCGAGCAACCTTCAAGCGTCCGCGGCGTCTTTTCCCGGTAATGCGGCTCGACGAGTTCGTGGCGTTCGAGCGGAACGAGCGCGCCGAGCGACGGCGCCTCGTCGAGGAGAAGGACTACGCTATCCTCGACCATCTCGACACGTTCCAGGACCGGTTCGACGACGCCCTCTCGGGCGACTCGCTGGTCGGTTCCGTCTCCCCCTCCATCTTCGTCGGACGGAGCGACTACCCCAACGTCTCGACCGGCATCCTCTCGCCGGTGGGTCGGGAGAGCGACGCCGAGCGCTTCCGCACCTCCGGCGCGTGGTACGACGAGGGCGTCTCCATTGGCGACGTGTTCGAGCGCCGGACGGGACTGCTCAACTCCAACCGCGGCGTCAGCGTCGACGACGTGGGCGCCGGCGACGGGACGAGCGTCCACGACGCGTGGGACGGCTGGCTCGGCACCCAGCGCGAGGTCGCGATCGCCGACCGTCCCGTCGACGTGGAGATCGGCCTCGACTCGGCGCTCGACCTCGACGTGGATGTGGACGACGTGGGCGCGCCCGTGGGACCGCGTGCGCACGCCAGAAGCGCCGAGCTCGGCGAGAACCCTCACGTCCCGCGCCCGGTGAAGAAGACGCTGGAGGACGACGACTGGCAGGCGCAGGGGGCGATGAACTACCTCTACCGCCGCGGCTTCGACGTGTACGAGATCAACACGATCCTCTCGGCCGGCGCGCTCGGGCAGGGTGAGAACCGCCGGCTCGTGCCGACGCGGTGGTCGATCACCGCCGTCGACGACACGGTCGGCCAGTTCGTCCGTGGGTCGATCCGCGACAACCCGACCGTCGACCGGATCGAGGTCCACCGCAACGAGTACATGGGCAACGCCTACTGGGTTGTTCTCGTTCCCGGCCGGTGGGAGTACGAGCTCGTCGAGATGAAGGCGCCGGGCTCCGTCTGGAACCCCGACCCGCAAGCGGGCATCTACCTCGCCGCCGCCAGCGAGGGTCGCGAGGGACGGACCGGCTACGTCGAGGAGACCGCCGGCGCCTACTACGCCGCCCGGCTCGGCGTCCTCGAACACCTGAACGACCGCGGCCGGCAGGCGAAGGCGCTCGTTCTGCGACACGTCTCCGACGAGTACTGGGGCCCCGTCGGCGTCTGGCAGGTGCGCGAGGGCGTGCGCAACGCCTTCGAGGGCGAACACGGCACCGCCGAGACGTTCGGCGAGGCCGTCCGCGGCGTGACCGAACACCTCCCCGTCTCGCTTGCACGGCTCCGACGCAAGTCGACGATGGCCGCCGGGCTCCAAGCGAATCTCGGGGACTTCGTGGACACGTGAGCGCGGGGTCGCGCGCGCGTCGGGAGCTTTTTGAGGCGCCCGCGAGGGCGTAGCGTATGGTCCCTCCCGCACTCGACGCGCTCGGCGCACTGGTATCGCCTACGATCTCCGCCTCTCCGGTGCTCGCACAGGGAATCCCCGCCGGTCCCGAACTGCTGATCCTCCTCATGATCTTCGGCCTGTTCGGATTCGTCCCGCTTCTCGTTCTCGCCGCTGGCGTCTACTTCGTGTACGACACCCGCAAGCAGCTGGGCGAGCTCCGCGAGGAGGTCGAGCGGCTGAAGCAGGGAGAGTAGCGTCGCGCGGCGTTTTTAGGCGCCGCCGCCCTCACTTCCGCCAATGGCGACCCGCGAAGCCCTCTGGAACTACCGCAACGAGTTCGGCGACGCGTTCGGCCGCACCTACTTCCGCCGGTTCGGGCCGGGCGTCGTCTCCAGCATCGGGCTCGGCACCTACCTCGGCGAGCCGACGGACGCGGTCGACGACGCCTACCGCGAGGCGGTTGCCCTCGCGCTCCGCTCGGGCGTGAACGTCCTCGACACCGCCATCAACTACCGGTGTGAGCGCTCCGAGCGCGTCGTCGGCGATGCGCTCCGGGCGTCGCCCGTCGACCGCGAGGCAGTCGTGGTGGCAACGAAGGGCGGGTTCCTCCCGTTCGACGGCGAGCGCCCGGACGACCCCTCCGCGTACGTCCGCGAGCAGTTCGTCGAGTCCGGGCTGGTCGACCCCGACGAACTCGTCCGGGGCAGCCACACGCTCGACCCCGACTATCTGGAGTGGTCGCTCGACCGGTCGCTGTCGAACCTCGGGCTGGAGACGGTCGACTGCTACTACGTCCACAATCCGGAGACGCAGCTGTTGGCGCGGGACGAGAATGCGGTGTACGACCGGCTGGAGGCGGCCTTCGAGCGGCTGGAGCGCCGCCGGCTCGCGGGCGACATCGGCCGGTACGGCGTCGCGACGTGGAACGCGTTCCGCGTCGGGCCGGACGCCGACGACTACCTCTCGCTGCCCGCGGTGTTGGCGCGCGCCGAGGCGGCCGGCGAGGTGGTCGGCCCGGACGACGACCACGGGTTCGCGGCGGTCCAGCTCCCATTTAACGTCGCGATGGCGGACGCGTTCACGCGGGCGAATCAGCCGATGGCGGGCGAGGGTGCGGACGGCGGTGGGGACGGCGATGCCCCGGTCTCCACGCTGGAGTTCGCTCACGAGGCCGGCCTCTCGGTGTTCACGAGCGCGAGCATCGGGCAGGGCGAGCTCGCGAACGAGGGCGCGATTCCGTCGGGGGTCGACGGCGAGCTCTCCGGCGACACGTTCGCCCAGCGGGCGCTCAACTTCGCGCGGAGCGCGCCGGGCGTCACCTGCGCGCTCGTCGGTGCGAGCGACCTCGCACACCTCCGTGAGAACGTCGCGGCGGGCACGTTCGACCCGCTCGGCGCGAAGGCGTTCGACGCCGTCTTCGAGTCGGAGTGATACGAGAACGGAGCTATTCAACGCCGCGGACAGTTACAACTCCGATTCGCATTCTGGCAGTCCGGCTTCTTCAATGCGTGATAGCGGAAGTAGGTGTTGTACGTGAGCGGGTGCGGCGTTTATAAGCGGGTCGTGGATCGTTCCGTCTCTTGTTTATAAGCAGAGTTTGTTCGGTGAGTTGCTGGTTCTGCACATGTGAGGACCACCTCCAAAGCCCCAGCCGGCTCCGGTCGAGGGGCTCGCTGCGCGCTCATCAGGGCGTCTCTCCGCACAGCCCGACGCCCTGATAAGTGCTTACGTCGCCCGTCTTCCCGGAGCCGGCTGCCCCTTTGAGTCCCGCCCCCGCACCGCTCCGCAACCGCACCTCACGCCTCCCCAGCCTCGTCGTCGCCTCCGGCGACGACTCCCTCGCGCGCCGGCGAGCACCCGCTGGGCGCTCGCCGGGCGCGCCACCGCACCGCATCTTCGTTTATAAGGAGAGCGTCACCGCCACTCTCGACCGTCTATATACCCTACCGCCGGCGACGAATTGCAATACTCACTCCCGATGTCGTTCAGCAAGCACTCTCCACCGATCGCTATCTCACTCCAGTCAAATCCGGCGCGGAGATGCCAACGGAGGCAAAAAAGAGCCGCTCAGCGGAGTTCCTTGTACTCGTCGCCACACTCCGGACAGCGGCGGATGGCGAACACCTCGTCCGGCGGGTTCTCCTTTTTGAGCACCTGGTCGCACTCGGCGCAGTTGAGCCGCTCGTAGGTGTCCTTGGACAGGTCGCCGTCGCGGAGCGCCTTCCGAGTTGATTTCATATCCCCGGGTTGGACGGCGGGTGGGATAAAAACCCCGCCCGCAGTCCGCCGACGGGAAACCGTCCTGCGGCCGGCGCCCGCCGACCGGATTCGCAACCCTTGTTGACGCCGGCGACGAACCGCCGCCGTGTCCCGTACCCGGCTGTTCGGCTCGCTTTGCGGCCTCGTCTTTCTCGTCAACTTCGCGCGCGTGGTGTTCGCGCCGCTGGTTGGCGAGTTCATCGACGAGTTCGCGATCCGCGAGGGGACCGCCGGGCTCATCGTCACGCTGGCGTGGCTCGGCTCCGCCTCACCCCGTATTCCGACCGGCTGGGTGCTCACGCGCGTCTCGCGGACCCGGGTGATCATCGCCTCCGGCACCATGCTGACGCTCGGCGCGCTCGGCGTCGCGCTCGCGCCCGACGTGCGGGCGCTGATGGTCGCCGCGTTCCTCGTCGGCATCGGCAGCGGCGTCTACTTCGTCGCCGCGAACCCGTTCGTCTCCGAGCTGTTTCCCACCCGCGTCGGCCGGGTGATGGGCGTCCACGGCATGGCGAGCCAGCTGGCCGCCGTCGCCGCCGCCCCCGTCGTCACCGTCGTGCTCTGGTACGACTGGCGCTACGCGTTCGTCGGGCTCGCGCTGGCCGCGGCCGCGACGACCGTCCTGTTCGTCCTGCTCGCCCGCCGCACGGACCTGCCCGAGGCCGGCCGCGACGACACCGACTTCCTCGGCGGCGCGCTCGCGGAGTGGCGGATCATCGTCGCCGGCGTGGTCCTGATGGGACTGGCGAGCTTCGTCTGGCAGGGGCTGTTCAACTTCTACGAGCTGTACATGGTGAACAAGGGGCTTCCCACGGCCACTGCGCGCAATCTTCTTACAGTCGTCTTCGCCGCCGGCGTCCCCGCGTTCCTCGTCTCCGGGCGGCTAGCCGACCGGTACCCGCACGTGCCCTACATCCTCGCGATCCTCACGGCGTTCGTCGCCAGCGTCGTCCTCGTCGTGCTTGCGCAGGGGCTCGTGACCATCGTCGTCGCCAGCCTCCTCGTCGGCTTCGCCATCCACATGCTGTTTCCGGCGGGCGACACCTACCTGCTCGACTCGCTGCCCGACGAGAGCCGCGCGTCGGCGTACGCCGTCTTCTCGGCCGGCATGATGACGACGCAGGCTGCCGGCTCGTGGGTCGTCGGCATCGCGATCGAGGCCGGCCTCACCTACGACGCCGTCTTCCTCGGGCTCGCCGCCGCGCTCGCCGGGCTCATCGCCACCTACGGCCTCCTCGATCGCGCCGGGTACGTGCCCGGTGGGGCGGCGGGATAGCGCGGTCGGCGATACCAACTCCCGACCGATCCCCAGCTGACCGACAGATTGGAAGTGAAACTGGAAGTGGACACAGTTGTCTAATCGGAGGGATTTGATACAGAACCAAAATTT
This sequence comes from Halorubrum gandharaense, assembly GCF_054654575.1. Classification (NCBI taxonomy): domain Archaea; kingdom Methanobacteriati; phylum Methanobacteriota; class Halobacteria; order Halobacteriales; family Haloferacaceae; genus Halorubrum; species Halorubrum gandharaense. Next base: position 1,539,022 of record NZ_BAAIET010000001.1, on the reverse strand, counting down.
GAAGATGATGTCCCACCAGAACTAACTTCAAGTACATCTCGGCTGGCCGCTCCATGTGTCCGAGTCGCCAGGGTGATCACGTCGGAGTCTCGAACAGAGAGCAGCTGGAGCACTGCGTCAGAGCGCCGGCGCACCCGGCTGCACTCAGCGACTATACAGCCAACGGTATCAGTAGGCAGTTTTGAAAGTCACTCTCCAAACGCAAGGATCGGTGCAATGGTTGAGTGATTGGGACTGGCAATTGGCAACCCAATATCCTGCCAGTAAGAGAGATACAGGAGACATCTTCCACTTGACCCTCCCCGAATCGGGAAGGATCAGTTTATTCTATTCTTGGTTATATTTCTTCACTCGACGTTTGAGTAAATAGACTGCACCAGTTATGGTCCATAGTCCGGTTAATAGGCCAAATCCGGGCGCATCGTCGTCTGTTTCGTTCGAGTCTTGACTATCTTCTTCTTGTTGATCGTCGTTGCCTTCGGTTGCCCGCTCTTCTTCCACTGTGTCTTCTCCTTCTTCGTCTTCTTCATCAGTTTGCTCGTCCTGTTCCGCTGCCTCTTCTGCGACAACCGATGCATCTACCTCAGGATCAGCTTGCTGCTCAAGAACTTCAGATATTGATAAACTCTGTTGTTCAATATTGTCATCTATTGTAGGTGTCCCGAGATCACCTGTCCTTTCAGCGTCATATACCATCAGAATATATCCAGTAGGGAGATCACCCTCAATTTTGTTTGTCGAAACTACCTCACCGGTCACCTCATACTCTCCCTGTTTTATATCGGCTAGAACATCTTGGGCTACAGACGATGCGCCCATGATCATCACTAGATCATCTTGGTTATTAGGGGCTTGATCCCAAGCAACCCCTCCATGAAGAACGACATCAACAGGCGGGAGTTGAGTGCCAGTTGATGACTCTATGACTCGTTTGCTACTGATTGTATTCATGTGGAGATTTGTTTCTAAAGAAACAACTTTGCCTTCATAAGCTCCAATATTTTCTGATAGTTCGGATGCATCCGACACTGGAGTAGAGTCCTGCTGTTCATTGATAGTGTATAAAAGGGGCGCATTATCATGAGAAGGGATCGTATCCTCTTCTTGGAATTCACCTATGAAATCACGGGCAGGTGACTGAGGTGGTACCACAATGCCATCAACTGTTGCTTCATTATCTTTCCAATATTGTGTCTCAAATGAGGTTGTGATGATCCGTGGTTGAGAAGAGTACTGAAGAATATCTCCAATATTATCCCCACTAGTATCGTCAAGGGCTGAGTGAGAATGTTCGCCAACAGATCCAAATAGCTCTCCGGATTCAAGAGGGTCATCAACGAGTACGCCAACAGTCGTAGAGAGTGGGATTCCTTCATCATCAACGGCTAAGCTGCGGTGGTGAGCCTGAATCTCGACGTGTTCTGCGTTATATTCGTCGGGGTTCTCGTATACTTCAGTAACACTCTCAACCGTGGGGTCCCGAAACTCAACGTTGGTTGCTACTAGCGTTTCAAACTCTAAATCGCCGTGTTCAATTACATCGACATCAGGTGAAAGTCCTTCTACGACTGCTACTCCCTCTCGTGGATATTCATCAGAGAATACGATATAGAGCCCGTCATCCGAGGCAAGCACAAAGCTCTGATGTCCCAAGTCATGCGAATCCTGTTGTCTTGTTTCCTCAATATCATCTTGCAAAGCTTCCGGAGCAGTGAAAATCGCACCGTCCATCTTTGTTGTTTCCGGCGTGATCTGAATCGACCTGGTCTCTGTGGTTCTATCTACGGTCGCCGTCTGGGTGGTTACAGTGCCTTCTCGTTCTACTTCACCTTCAACTTGGAAATAGAGTTCTTTGTCTCCGAGTTCCTCGAACGCATATAAAACTTCAACATCTACTGACTCACCATCTTCAAGGCTAATTTCTTGAGTTGTCATCTGTTCGTTATCCACATAAAGATGGAATTCAAGGTCAGCAGACCAATCCGCTGGTAACTGTGGTATAGCTGCAGAAGACGATATTTCGACCTGTTCACCTACTGTTGCCTCAGAAGCAGTAGTCACCTCGCCGATCTCCACGTTCGATGTGTCAATATCATCCTCAGCTATTACAGGAGCAGTTGTACCTACGAGTAGGATTATTATAAGAGACATAAAAAGGACTCCCAGCATTTTCCACAATCGTGTATTAGTCCGATGATTCACAAAAACTGGTCAAAGGTGCAGAAGCAAAAAGATAATTATACAACTATTGTGGTGAGTTATCATGCGTGGAGGCTATATTACAATTTTAATGCATAATTAAGGCTGCATAGCTGTGTTTCCGGAGAAATAACCTACATCTGGGGAGTCTACCAATCTCAGTTACTGGCGGTGGTGCAGAACAGTTCTCATAGCGTGATCGTTGAGCTAGCGACATCGTTTCCTCGATGGTGGTTAGTGAGCGCAACGGCAACCCGGAGGCAAAGAGTAAGGAAGACGTGCGATTTGACTCTGACTCGGCCTCGGACCCGTGGGGATCCGAGGCCGAGATCCTTGCAGACGCCGATCGCCGTTTCAACACGCGATCGCTGTGAATACGTTTCGTCGAGCTGACGCTGCCGAAGACGGACTGTCTCGCTATACTCTTTGATTCGGTCTTCAACCCGGTATTCGATATCTAGCGGATCGTCAGTATTCCGTGGATTGTACGGTGCAACCGGCACGACCGCCTGCGCCAGCAGGTGGTCGTGCCAGTTCAGCATGTCAAACTCGGAGTCACCAACCATCCACCGTGGGGTTTCAACGGCGAGCGCGTCACGCGTGACGCGCATCGCCGTCTCCTGGTCAACCTTCTTTCCGGACGTGAACGCTGCTGCAATCGGAATGTTGTTTGCTGCGGTCACTACACAGCATCCATAGCCGTAATAGAAGTCATCGTCAGTGTGATCGTAGTTCCACTGAGCGTCTTCATCACGCTGACTAACCGGAATATCAGTACCATCGATTCGGAAGAGCTTGCCGAGCGGGACTTGCTCGGCAAGCTCGTGGACTAACTCGATAAACACCTCTTCTGCAACGACTGCGAAGTCAGTGATGAACCGATCGAGCGTCCACCGAGACGGTGGTCGGTCGAATCCACATTGGCGCCAGACATCTTCGTTCCGTAGCTCTCGCTCCATTGGCCGAAGTCCGTAGATATCGCGGTAGAAGCAATGGAGGACACCTTTCAGTAATTCTGGGGGGTCGTGTACACGTGTTCGCCCCCTCGAATCGGGGGCGAACACGGGGTAGTCTGTGAGAAACGAGAGATCAAGCGGCTTAAGAAGTGCTGTTGTCTCTGTCTCCAGAGCTTTGAAAAGCTGTGCGACCGTATCGTTACCCGGTAGGACGGCTTTGCTGCTGGACACATCAAACTCGTCCTACCACTTCCTTGTGAAGGCTTCTGCACCACCGCCTCAGTTACTATTAGATCGGCGGATATCACGTTCAAGTTTCCACAGACTTTTTTACACCTAGGCATATCTGCGGATATGACAAACCGTCGTGAATTTTTGGCTACAACTGGATCAATAGGAGCCACAGTAGCAACCGCCGGTTGTTTTAGTCCAAATACCGAAAGTGAACAATCTGAACCAGATGCCGAAAATGAAACCGAGGAAGAAAGAGCGCCATCAGTCGAGATAACTGAATCATGGACATTTGAGGCCGAAAACACATTTAATTCAACACCCATAATTAGGGATGAGGTTGTTTATGTATACAATGACGACAGGCGATTGTACGCTATTGAATTAACATCTGGGGAAGTATTATGGGACTTTCAATTTGATAGTTTATCAGGTTCAATCTACCCGCCCGCTATAGGTGAAGATTATGTGTTCACACGTGCTGATTCGGATGGCTTCTCGGTATACGCACTGGATAAATCAGATGGAAGTGTCGTTTGGGAGCAAGAGGATTTAAGAAGGGCGCACACCGTCACTGATAACGGACTATTTACTGCACGAGGAGGTATCAAATCCATTGACATAGAAACGGGGGAAATCAATTGGGAGTACAGTGCCTCTTCTTATGGAACTCCTCCAGTAGCATCTGGTACGAAAATTATTGGAATTGGAGGATCTGAAATATATGCCGTTGATCAACTAGACGGTGAAGAAATATGGCATGAACAGGCCCCAGGAGATATTAAATCCGACAGCTTGCATATCTTGGACGACGTAGTAGTATTTTCCGCTGATGATGAAAGGATTCACTTCTTGGATATTGAAGACGGTGAAACTAAGCAACAAGTCGAGACTGATGGAACAGCAGAAGTCGCAGTTGTTGAGGAGGACTTATATTATCAAGATGGAGAAGGTTTACACTTATATGATCTTTCAGATGGTGAGGAAATTTGGACGACAACGGATCGACCCGCGGCTAGAGGCGAGATCCCTAATCAATACTCAAATGGCGAATTAATAACGGTGTCATCGGTTTCCGGTGCAGCACATGTTAATAGAGATAATGGGGCCGTTTACGAACTATTTGATGTTGAATTACCTCCAAATGTTGGACATAGTGCAACAGAGGATTGCGTTATTATCCCAGATGGTTCTCGATCTCTTAATGCGTTTGTGGTGGAAAAGGAATAAAAAACGTTCATTCACTGAAACTCGATCAAGTTCAGGATGTGGGCGTCGACGAGTTCATGATGCCCGACGACGACGGATATGTGCCCGGCGGCGCCGCGGGGTAGCGCGGTCGGCGACACCGAAACCGCACGCCAGTTCCCAACCGGAAGCTCCGACGGGTATCGTGCGTATTTAGGCGCCGCTCACCCTCCATTTCGGTAATGGAGTACGTTCAGGAGCGCGTGACGACCCTCCACGCGCTGACGGACGCCCGACCGGCGGCCCCGACGGATCGCGCAGCCGTGGTCGTCCCGATGACCGAACGGGAGTACGGGACGCTCGCCGCCGAGCGCGTCCTCTCCGCGCTGGAGACGGTCGACCCTGCGCGGGTCGTCGTGCCGCTGCGCGCGCCGGCCGAGCGGGCGGGCCGATTCGCCGACTGGCTCGACGAGTTCGATCTGGACGTGGAGGCGCTATGGTGTGACGGCCCGCGACTCACCGAGCTGTTGCGCGAATCGGGTGTCAACGGCGAGCGCGGAAAGGGCCGCGACGTGTGGATCGCGCTCGGGCGCGCGCTCTCGGAGGAGTACGTCGTCGTCCACGATGCGGACACGAAGACCTACTCGCCGGCGTTCGTCAACCGCCTGCTGTTCCCGCTCGGGCAGGGGTACGACTTCTCGAAGGGGTACTACGCCCGGGTGGAGGACGGGTCGTTGTACGGCCGGCTGTTCCGGCTGTTCTACCGGCCGCTGGTCCGGGCGCTTGCGGAGCGACACGACGAGCCCGTCGTGGAATATCTGGAGGCGTTCCGCTACGCCCTCGCCGGCGAGTTCGCGGCGACGAGCGACCTCGTGAGCGAGCTTCGGCTTCAGCGTGGCTGGGGACTGGAGGTGGGAACCCTGGGCGAGGCGTACGCCCACGCCGGCTTCGACGGGAGCGCGCAGGTCGACCTCGGCCGGTACGAGCACGACCACCGCTCCGTCGACGGACCCACCGGTCTCGCGGACATGAGCGAGGCCGTCGGCGAGGCGACCCTCCGCGCGGTCACGGACCACGGCGTGTGCGTCAACACCGACGGACTGACGGACGCCTACCGCGAGGCGGCCGAGCGACTCGTGCGGAGCTACGGGACCGACGCCGCGTTCAACGGGCTCGACTACGATCGGGAGGACGAGCTATCGCAGGTCGACACCTACGCCGACGCCGTGAGCGAGCCCGGCACCGACACGCGACTCCCGCCGTGGAGCGACGCGCCGGTGTCGCCGGCGGACGTGGCCGCCGCCGCCCGCGAGGACCTCGCGGAGGTGCGCGATGAGTGAAAACGGCGGAGAGGACAGGGAGGTCGGCGGCAATGGTGAGGCCGAGTCCTCCGACGATACCCCCAGCGTCGCCGCCCGGGACGACCTCGCGGGCGTCGTCGACCTGTTCGGCGCGCTCACCCGCGAGGAGCTGTCGGACGCGCTCTCCGAGCTGGCGTTCAAAGCGCGTGCGGAGGTCGACGACGACGCCATCGCCGCCGCCATCGACGCCGGACTGGCCGAGTACTACCTCGTCGAGGCGCCGGCGTCGCTTGTGTCCGGGGGAGATGCGGACGCCGACGCGGACACAGACGCCACCTACCTCGCCGTCGGCCCCGCCGCATTCCCCTCGCTGCCCCCGAATGCCGAGGACCTCCCGCACATCCTCGACGTTGGCGACCGGACGGTCGACCGCGAGGCGGTCGCCGAGCGCGTGCTCGACCGGCTGCGCGAGGAGGCCGAGGCCGCCGTCGCCGCCGGCGAGACGGAGCGACAGGAGGACCTCCTCGACGTCACCTACGACGTGGAGCTGTGGGCGCCCGTCGACGCCGCCGACGTGCAGGAGACGCTGCACGACGCGCTTGAGTGAGCGGGGGCGACCGCCGGCACGAGCTTCCCGCCCCGGCGGAATCGGAGTAACGTTAACGCCCCTCGGGCCCATTCGCCCCGATATGGACCTGTCCGGGCTCGGTCGCCACACGCCGAGCACCATCGCGGACGCCCCCCGTGAGGCCGCCGTCCTCGCGCCGGTGATCCGGCGCGGAGGTGACGACCACCTCCTGTTCACCAAGCGCGCCGACCACCTCGGCGAGCACCCCGGCCAGATGAGCTTCCCCGGTGGCGGTCGCGAGCCGTCCGACGGCTCGTTGGAGGAAACCGCGCTTCGCGAGGCGTACGAGGAGGTTGGTCTCCTTCGTGACGAGGTGTCGGTCGCCGGCCGCCTCGACGACGTGCAGACCACCACGGAGTACGCCGTCCGCCCCTTCGTCGCCACCGTCCCCGACCGCGAGTATCACCCCGACGAGTCGGAGGTCGCCGAAGTGGTCGTCCTCGCCGTCGACGATCTCGTCGACCTCGCCAACTACGAGTCCGAGCGGCGCGAGCATCCGGAGTACGGCGACCACCGCATCCACTTTTTCCACGTCGACGGCTACACCGTCTGGGGCGCCACCGGACGGATGGTCGTCCAACTGCTGGAGTGGACCACCGACTGGCGAATGCCTGCCGAGGTCGACCGCGTCGTCGACCCCGACGCCGACCTCCCCGTCTGAACGTCGCCGTGTCGTTGCGGGTGGCCTGATAAGCGGGATGTGTGGTGACTGCGACCACGGTGAACGCCCCCAAAGGCTCAGCCGGCTCCCTTTAAGTAGTTGCCCCGGTAATTGCGCCGGCGAACACCTCCAAAGCCCCAGCCGGCTCCGGTCGAGGGGTCCGGAAGACGGTCCGGCTCGCGCTTTTCAAGCGCTCGCGGGCTGCGACTTCCGTCGTCCCGCTCGCTGCTCACGGCTTCGCCGTTCGCTATCGAGAGCTCCCTCCGGTCGCTCTCGCCCTGCTCGCGGGACGCTCGCTGTCGTCCGAAAATCGGAGATTTTCGTGATGACGAGAGAGCTGCGCTCTCTCGAACCACGCGCTCAAAAGGCCTCTCCGCACGGCCCGGCCTCTTGAGTGCTTGCGTCGGCCGTCTTCCCGGACCACGGGCGAGACGGTCCGAGAGACCGTCTCGCTGTTTCCCGCCTGCGGCGGGAACGACTGCCCCGTTGAGTCCTCCCCCGCCCCGCGCAGCACCGCACCTCACGCCTCCCCAGCCTCGGCGGAGAGCGCGCCGGCGGACCGCACCGCCATACCGGCGCGCTCTCCGCCTCCCTCGCGCGCGTTTCTCGCGCGCGCCGACCGCACTGCAGACTCGTTTATCAGTAAGCGTCACAACCACCCTGGATCGGTTATATTTCGCGTCCGGCGGACGATGTCGTGGCCTACCCCTCCGTCACCCAGAGCCCGAGCGCGCCGGCCGCGGCGAGCGCCATCGCCGCCGCGAGCAGGCCGAACGCGGGGCGGAAACCCGAAAAGTCCGCGACGGTCCCCACGACTGCCGGCGCGAGGGCGCCAGCGCTCATCAGCAGCGTCCGCACCACGCCGAGCCCCCCGCCGGCGATCCAGTCGGGCAGGAGGTCCATCAGGTACGCGCCCCGCACGGGACGATATCCGTGGGCGCCCAGCCCGAGCGCGACCACGAGGACACCGAGCGTCAGGGGGCCGGCGGCCGAGAGGAGGACGACGCCGGCGAGCGAGACGGCCGCCAGCCCGAGCGCGGCGACCATCACCGGGAACCGCCCGACTCGGTCGGAGAGGTCGCCCGTGACGAGCTGGACGAAGGTGACGGCGAACAGCGCGGAGTACAGCAGGCTGGCGGTCGTCGTCGCCAGCCCAGCCTCCTGTGAGAGGTACAGCGGGAGGAAGGCCACGGTGCCGTTGTACGCGAACGAGCAGGCGACGGTCACCAGCACGAACACCGTAAACCGGGGGTCACGGAACAGCGCGAGGTAGTCGCGGGCGCCGGGGTCGGGATCGTCCGTCTCCGCCCCGCGGTCGGCGTCCGCCGGCAGTCGGCTCGGCACCCGCAGGAGGAACGCCGCGGCGAGCACCAGCGCGACGCCACCGCTCACCAGAAACAGCGCCCGCCAGTCGGCGCCCGGCAGCCGGTCGAGCACCAGCGCGAGCACGGGCGGCGCCGACAGCAGGACGACGATGATCGCGGGCGCCACCACCCCGCCCAGCGCGCCGATGGTGTCGTGTGCGCCCAGCGCGCGTCCCGTTCGTGCGGGATACACCCGCGAGAGCAGGCGGACGGCGACCGTCTTGTGTGCGCCCGTCCCCGCGCCGATGACGAGCATCGCGACGACGAGGACGGCGAACGGCGAGTCGACGACGAGCACGAGCGCGCCGAGGCCAGCGACGGCGACGCCGGCGGCGATCACCCGCACCGCCCCCACCCGATCCGCGACCGCGCCGCTGGGGAACTGGACCAGCGCGTAGACGATCATGAAGCCGGTGAAGGCCGTCCCGATGACGGCGTTGCTCACGCCGTAGCTGGCCTGCAGCGGCTCGAACAGCGGCGGGAACGCGTAGCGCAGGAACTTCCCGAGAAACCAGATCAGCGCCGCAAGGAGGAGCACGTCGTAGTCGGCAACCCGCCGGAGTCTCATCGAGTGGGGGTTGCCCGGTCGGACGCTTAAAAGAGCCGAAGTGGGCAGACGGGGCCGGGGACGCGTCGTCGGCCCGGGGCAGGGTCGACGGCGATCAGCCGAACGGCCCCTTGCCGCCGCCCATCATGTCGCCGAGGCCGCCGCCGCCGCCACCGCCGCCCATCTTCTTCATCATCCGCTGCATGTCGCCCTCGCCCATCCCCTGGAACTGGCCGATCGTCTGTTCCATCATCGAGTGCTGTTCGAGGAGCTGCTGGACCGTCTCCTCGTCGGTGCCGGAGCCGCGGGCGATGCGCTCGGTGCGCGACTGTCCGACGACGCGGGGGTTCGTCAGCTCCTCGTCGGTCATCGAGTCCATGATCCGCTCGAACTTCCGCATCCGGTCCTGGGTCACGTCCATCGCGTCGTCCGGGAGCTGGTCCATCATCCCGCCGCCCATCCCGGGGATCATGTCCATCACCTGGTCGAGCGGCCCCATACGGCTCATCGCGTCCATCTGCTTTTGCATGTCCTTCAGGGTGAACTCCCCCTGCAGCATGTCCTCGGGGTCCCAGTCCTCCTCGCCCTCCTGGGCCTCCGCCATCGCGCGCTCGACGCGCTCGGAGAGCTGCTTGAGGTCGCCCATCCCGAGCAGCCGGGAGATGAAGCCGGACGGCTCGAAGCGCTCAATGTTCTGCACCGTCTCGCCGGTTCCGAGGAAGGCGATGGAGGAGTCCGTCTCGTTGACGGCCGTCAGCGCGCCGCCACCCTTCGCGGTCCCGTCGAGTTTGGTGATCATCACGCCCTCGATGCCGATCGACTCCTCGAACTGCCGGGCCTGATCCTTGGCGCCCTGGCCGATGGCGGCGTCGAGCACGAGCAGCGAGCGGTCGGGGTCGACGGCGCGCTCGATCTCCTCGATCTCCGCGATCAGGTCGTCCTCCAGCGCGTGGCGGCCGGCCGTGTCCACGATGTGCACGTCGGCGTCCGCCGTCTCCTCCAGCCCTTTCCGGGCGATGTCGACGGGGTCGTCGTTGTCCGGGTCGCCGTAGAAGTCGACCTCGGCGCGGTCACACATCTGCTTGGCCTGGTCGTACGCGCCCGGCCGGAACGTGTCGGTCTGGATGACGGCGGGGCGGAGCCCCTTCGTCGAGAACCACCACGCCATCTTGGCGGCGGAGGTGGTCTTCCCCGACCCCTGAAGGCCGGCGAGCAGGATCGTCTGGTTCTCCAGCGGGAGCTCCGTGGAGTCGCCGACGAGCTCGACCATCTCCTCGTAGACGATCTTGAGGACGTGGTCCTTCGCCGTCGTGCCGCCCGGCGGCTCCTCCTCCAGCGCGCGGGTCTTGATCGAGTCCGACAGCTCCATCACGAGGGAGACGTCGACGTCGGCGGACAGCAGGGACCGCTGGATCTCCTTGACGATCTCCTGTACGTCCTCCTCGTCGAGCCGGGATTTCCCCTGGAGCTTGTCGAGGCTGCTCCGGAGGGAGGAACCGAGGTCGTCGAGTACCATTTGCCTGCCGTAAGCGCCCCATGCGGTAAAGGCTTTGTTCGTCGCGTCCGCCGTGTTCGTCGCTCTCCGCCGGTGTGTGGACCGCTGACGCGCCCGCCGGCGGGGTCTCCGCACCCGGATTCCCCGAGCGGCACCGCGACGCCGGTCTCGCCGGGATCCGCGCGTATTTCCGGGCGCCCGACGATGTCGAACCGTGCCCGGCGCGTTTCTCCCCGACCCCGCCACGTACGCCCTCTTCGTCGCGGCGGCGGTCGCGCTGATCCTCACGCCCGGCCCGGACACCCTGTTCGTGCTCTCGCAGGCGGTCCAGTCGCGGGGGCTCGGCGCCCGCGCCGCGCTCGGCGTCGCCGTCGGCGTGCTGTTCCACACCCTGTTGGCCACGCTCGGAATCGCCGCCGTCTACCGGGCGGTTCCGGGGGCGGCGACCGCCGTTCGACTGCTCGGCGGCGCCTACCTCGTCTATCTCGGGGTCACGACCCTGCGCGATGCAGGCGCGGGCGCCGCTCGTGCCGGGGAAGGAGGCGCCGCCGACTCGGCGGTGCAAGCCACCGGCGGGTTCCGTCGGGGCTTCCTCGTCAACGCCGCCAATCCGCAGGTGGCGCTGTTCTTCCTCGCGTTCCTGCCCGGGTTCGCGAACGCCGGCGGGCTCGCGGGGAGCGTCCGGATGGCACTCCTCGGTGCCACGTACGCGGCGATCACGGCAGTGTATCTGGTCGGCGTCGCCGTGCTGGCCGACGCCGCCGCCCGCCTCGTGGCCTCACCGCGGACGGCGACGTGGATCGACCGGGTGGCCGGCGTCGTGCTCGTCGGCATGGGGCTGTGGCTGGCGCTCGGGTGAGTGGCCCTCGTTGACAACTCTCTTTGGACTACTTCAACCGCACTCGCAAGAACTGCCGCGTCCGAAATGCCATAAACAATCTTTATGAAACCGGGCGGCAACTCCGGGGTATGTACGACGACGAGGAGCTCGCCGCGATCCGCGAGGCCCACGAGGAGTGGGAGGCGGAGACGCTCGACCCCGTGCTCGACCGCTTCGGCGAGCGGAACGACCGCTTCGCCACCGTGTCGAACCACGAGGTCGACCGCCTCTACACCCCCGCGGACGTGGCGGACCTCGACTACGAGGAAGACCTCGGCTTCCCCGGCGAGGAGCCGTACACGCGCGGCGTCTACCCGACGATGTACCGCGGCCGGACGTGGACGATGCGGCAGTTCGCCGGCTTCGGCACCGCCGAGGAGACGAATGAGCGCTTCCATTACCTGATCGACGAAGGCCAGACCGGGCTCTCGACCGCCTTCGACATGCCGTCGCTGATGGGGCTCGACTCCGACGACGACATGTCGATCGGCGAGGTCGGCAAGGAGGGCGTCGCCGTCGACACGCTCCGGGACATGGAGATCCTGTTCGACGGCATCGACCTCTCGGAGGTGTCCACGTCCTTCACGATCAACCCGAGTGCCCCCGTCATCTACGCGATGTACGTCGCGCTCGCCGACGAGCGCGGCGTCCCCCGCGAGGAGCTCCGCGGGACCCTGCAAAACGACATGCTCAAGGAGTTCATCGCACAGAAGGAGTGGGTGATCCCCCCGGAGCCCTCCCTCGGGCTCGTCACCGACACGATCGAGTTCGCGGTCGCGGAGACGCCGAAGTTCAAACCCGTCTCCATCTCCGGGTACCACATCCGCGAGGCCGGCTCGACCGCCGTCCAGGAGCTCGCCTTCACGCTCGCGGACGGGTTCGCCTACGTCGAGGACTGTCTCGACCGCGGGATGGACGTCGACGAGTTCGCCCCGCAGCTCTCCTTCTTTTTCAACTCCCACAACGCGATCTTCGAGGAGGTGGCGAAGTTCCGAGCCGCCCGCCGCATCTACGCCAGCGTGATGGACGAGTGGTACGACGCCGAGCGCGACGCCTCCAAACAGCTGAAGTTCCACACCCAGACCGCGGGCCAGTCGCTCACCGCCCAGCAGCCGCTCAACAACGTCGTGCGGGTGACGCTGCAGGCGCTCGCCGGCGTGCTCGGCGGCACGCAGAGCCTCCACACCAACTCCTACGATGAGGCGCTGGCGCTTCCCTCCGAGCAGGCGGTCCGGGTCGCGCTCCGCACCCAGCAGATCATCGCCGAGGAGTCCGGCGCCGCCGACATCGTCGACCCGCTCGGCGGCTCCTTCGCCGTCGAGAGCCTCACGGACGAGGTTGAAGAGGAGGCGATGGCGTACATCGAGGAGATCAGGGAGATGGGTGACGGCTCCGTCCGCGACGGCGTGCTCGCGGGCATCGAGGAGGGGTACTTCCACCGCGAGATCCAGGAGTCCTCCTACGAGTATCAGGAGCGCGTCGACAGCGGCGAGGAGACGGTCGTCGGCGTCAACGCCTACGAGAGCGACGAGGACACCAAGCCCGACCTGCTCCACGTCGACGAGACCACCCGCGAACGCCAGCTCTCCCGGCTCGAATCCGTGAAGGCCGAGCGCGACGACGAGGCGGTCGCGGCCGCGCTCGACGACCTCCGCGAGACAGTAGAGGAAGGGGGCAACGTGCTTCCGGACGTGGTGACCGCCGTGAAGGCGTACGCCACCATGGGCGAGATCATGGACGTCTTTGAGGCGGAGCACGGGAGCTACCGGGAGACGGTCGGGCTGGCCTGATCCGTGATCCGGATCCCTTGCCGGTGTCCGACTCTTGAAACCGGCAACCTTCCCGCTCCGGGAAACCTATTCGTACCTGCGCGCTCGACTGTGAGGCCATGACCGACGCCGGATCGGGAGACGGCGACGCGGCGCCGGCCGACGAGGAGTCGGTCGAGCCGCCGGCATCCTTCCGGGAGTCCGCTGCCCTTCGCGATGAGGCAGTGTACGAGCGGTTTAGGGAGGAGTGGCCCGAGTGCTGGGAGGCGGCCGCCGACCGCCTCGACTGGGAGACCGACTACGACCGCGTGCTCGACGACGACCACCCGCCCTTCTACGAGTGGTTCACGGGCGGGGAGCTGAACGCGTCCGTGAACTGCGTCGACCGCCACCTCGACGAGCGGCGCAACCAGCTGGCGATCCGGTGGGTGGGCAAGCGCGGCGAGCGCCGCTCGTACACCTACCTCGATCTCCATCGCGAGGTGAATGCGGCGGCGGCCGCGCTCCGCGACCTCGGCGTCGAGGAGGACGACGTGGTGACGCTGTACCTGCCGATGGTCCCCGAACTGCCGATCACGATGCTGGCGTGTGCCCGGCTCGGGGCGCCACACAACGTCGTCTTTGCGGGGCTCTCGGCGGAGGCGCTCGCGACGCGACTCGACGCCGCGGAGTCGTCGTATCTCGTCACCTGTGACGGCTACTACCGGCGGGAGGACGCGTTCAACCAGAAGGCCACGGCAGATACCGCCCGGCTTCGGGCAGACGTGAACCTGTCCGCGACGGTGGTCGTCGACCGGCTGGGCGAGGCCCTTTCCGTGCCGCTTGGCGACGACGAGTACGACTACGACGAGCTGGTCGGGGCGCACGACGGCGAGACGGTCGACCCCGTAACGAGGGACGCGACGGACCTGCTGTTCGTGATGTACACCTCGGGCACGACGGGGCAGCCGAAGGGCGTCGAACACGCCACCGGGGGCTACCTCTCACACGTCACGTGGACCACCCGGAACGTGCTCGACGTGCGGCCCGAGGACACCTACTGGTGTGCGGCCGACATCGGGTGGATCACGGGCCACTCCTACGGGGTGTACGGGCCGTTGTCGGTCGGCACGACGACGGTGCTGTACGAGGGGTCGCCGGACTACCCCGACCGCGACCGGGTGTTCGACCTGATCGAACGCAACGCCGTGAGCGTTTTCTACACCTCGCCGACCGCCATCCGGTCGTTCATGAAGTGGGGCTCACAGTATCCTGCGGCCCACGACCTCTCGTCGATTCGCCTGCTCGGCACGGTTGGCGAGGCGATCACGCCGACCGCCTGGCACTGGTACCGCGAGCACGTCGGCGGCGGGGACGTGCCGGTCGTCGACACCTGGTGGCAGACGGAGACGGGCGCGATCATGCTCGCCACGCTTCCCGGGATCACCCCGATGAAGCCCGGCAAGGTCGGCCCACCCCTGCCGGGAGTGGAGTCGCGCGTCGTCGACGAAACCGGAGAGCCGGTCGACCCGGGCGAATCCGGCGTCCTCACCCTCACGAAGCCGTGGCCGGGGATGCTCCGCGGGCTCCGCGGCGGCGACGAGCGCTATCTCCGGGAGTACTGGACGCAGGTCGACGGCGAATGGCGCTACCGGACGGGTGACGGCGCAACCGTCGACGAGGACGGCTACGTCACCATCCTCGGTCGGGTGGACGACGAGATCAACGTGCGCTCCAACCGGTTTTCCACCACGGAGCTGGAGTCGGCCATCGTGGAGGTCGACGGCGTGACGGAGGCCGCGGTCGTCGGCAACGCCGCCGGCGGCGTGGTCGCGTACGTCACCACCCGCAGCGGCGTCACGCCCGACGACGACCTCCGCGACCGCGTCGGGGACCGGGTGGCGACTGCGGTGGGTGACGTGGCGCGCCCGGATCGCGTCGTGTTCACCCCGGATCTTCCCAAGACGCGCTCCGGGAAGATCATGCGCCGGCTGCTGGAGGACATCGCACAGGGCGAGTCGTTCGGCGACATCAGCGCCCTTCGCAACCCCGAGGTGGTCGGCGAGATCGAGTCGGCGGTTCAGGGAGAGGAGTAGCGTTTCGGATATACTGTGATAGGCGAAACAACCCTGTCGAAGTGACTGAGGAGGGACACGTGGTCTTGAACGGTTGCTGATCGATGCCGGGAGTGAGTATTGCAATTCTTCACCGCTGGGAGTGTATATAAACGGTCGAGAGAGGCTGTGACGTATCTCTTATAAACGGACGCGCTGTGCGGTGGCGCGCCCGGCGAGCGCCCGGCGGGCGCTCGTCGGCGCGCGAGGGAGTCGTCGCCGCAGGCGACGACGAGGCTGGGGAGGTGTGAGGTGCGGTGCTGGGCGGTGCGGGGTGGGACTCAAAGGGGCAGCCGGCTCCGGGAAGACGGGCGACGTAAGCACTCAAAAGGCCGGACGGTGCCGAGAGGCCTTTTGAGCGCGCAGCGAGGCCCTCGACCGGAGCCGGCTGGGGCTTTTGAAGGCGGTCCTCACGTGCGCAAAACGAGCAACTCACCGAATAAACGTAGCTTATAAACGCACCACACCGCCTCCAACGCTCCACTTATAAACGCCTCATCCAACCACGTACAACACTCACTCCCGATCTCGATCATCATTCAGTCGCCATCAGCGAGATGGCCAACTATCGGCTCCGATCTCGACGGCGACGAAGACGCAAGCGCACCACGCGCTCGCTCCGCGAATCGCGTGGTCTCCGCAACCTTCTTGTTTCGGGTTGTTGATCGTACACGAAACAGCCATGAGCCGGGACCTCTCGCGAGCGGAGTACGACGCCGTGACGGCGGCCGCGGAGACGTACCGCGCCGCGTTGGTCGTCCGGCTGGCGGGGGAGGCGGGGCTGCGGACCGGCGAGATTCCCCGGGTGCGCCCCGGCGGGCTGCGGGAATCGTCGACGCCGGGCGCGTTTCTCCTTGCGGTCCCTGCGGCGGAGGATCACGGAGACGACGGTCGAGGGGGCGATGACGCCGCCGTCGACCGCGAGGCGTTCGTCCCCGCGTCGCTGGCGGCGGAACTCCGCCGGTATGCGGACGGACGGAACCTTGACGATTCGGAGCCGTTCGTCGACGTGTCGACCCGTCGGGTCCAGATGCTGGTCAACGAAACCGCGGAGCGGGCGGCCGAGCGGATGGACCGGCCGGCGCTCGCGGATCTGACGCCCCGGGACCTCCGGCGCTTCTTCGCTCGCAGGCACCTCGACGACGGCGCAAACCCCCATGCGGTCCGTGAGGCGGGCGGCTGGGAGACGCTGGGCGCGCTCGACCGTCACCTCGACCCGCTTTCGGGAGAGGCGGTCGCCGCCGCGCTCGGTGACGGGTCAGCTGGTGAAGCGGCGCCGGCTGATGAAGCGGCACCGGCTGGAGAAGCGGAGTCCGCCGATAGTGCGGAGACGACGACCGCCGGCATCGTTGGTGCGCTCGACGCGGTCGCCGACGCGACGGACCGCGAATCGCTGCTCGACGGACTCGTCGACCGACTGACGGCGACGGATCGGTGGGCGGCGGCGTGGGTCGTCGAGCGCGGCCACGGCGCTGCTCCGGGCGTGGCTGCGGCGGCCGGTGACGTGCCGTCGGACGGTGAACGCCGCCGGTTCGAGCCCGAATCGGGCGACGAGTCGGTTGCTCTCGGTGCCGTCGACACCCCTCTCACCGGCACCGTCTCGTCTCCGGACGGCGACCGGACACGCCCGGCGCTTGCGGTGCCGGTGGCGTATCACGACGCGACGTACGCGACGCTGTGTGTGGCTGGCGACCGACCGACGATGGCTGACCGCCGGGCGGTTACGGCGATCGCTCGGACGGCCGGCCGGGCGCTCACGTCGTTCCGATGGCGGGATCTGCTCCACTCCGACGCCGTGACCGAGGTGGAGTTTCGCGTCGACGACCGGACGGCGTTTCTCGCCCGGCTTTCGGCCGATCTCGACTGTCGGGTGGAGGTGGCGGCCACGGTGGCCGTCGGGGAGGCGCTCCGCTGTTATCTCGACGTGACGGGGGCGGACGCACACGCGGTTGCGGACGTCGTCGAGGCGTCACCGAGCGCGTCCGATCTCGGGCTCGTGGAGGCCCGCGAGGACGGCTGTGCCGTCTCCGTGCTGATCGCCGGCGAGTCGGCGGTCCACGCGCTGACCGAGCACGGGGCCACGGTGCGGACGGCGACCGCGGAGGATGGGCAGGTGCGGGTCATCGCGGACGTGCCCGACGGGACGGACGTGCGCCCGGTCGCCGCGGGGCTCCGCGAGCAGTTCCCGGACGCCCGGCTCGCGAGCAAGGAGTCGACGGTGCGGCCGCCGGACACCGCCGCCGGGCTCCGCGAGGACGTGGCCGACCGGCTCACCGACCGCCAGCAGGCGGCGCTGTCGGCGGCGTACCACGGCGGCTACTTCGACTGGCCCCGCGGCAGCACTGCCGAGGAGGTCGCCGACGCGATGGGCGTCTCCTCGCCGACGTTCCACAACCACCTGCGAAAGGCCCAACGCGCCCTCCTCGACGCGCTGTTCGAGGGCGACGACGGCGTCGAAGACGCCGGCGCGGACACCACGGCCAGCTTGGGGGCGTCCGACCGCGAGTGAACGGGTGGGGCGAGTAGCCGACCCGCAGGCCGGCACGGATCGTTCACGATTTTTCCTATTTAGCGCGGCCGTTTATTAGGGCCACTGTGCTGTGTCCGTTCGTATCATGACAGAGGGTGACGGAGAACTGGAAGCGAGACTGGCCGAACAGGCGGTGTTCGAGCCGCCGGAGTCGTTCACCGAGCAGGCGAACGTCTCGGATTCGGGGATCTACGAGGAGTTCGAGGAGAACTGGCCGGCGTGTTGGGAGACGGCCGCCGACCTCCTCGACTGGGAGACCGACTACGACACGGTGCTCGACGACTCGAACCCGCCGTTCTACGAGTGGTTTACGGGCGGCGAGCTGAACGCGTCGGCCAACTGCCTGGACCGCCATCTCGACGAGCGCGGCGACGAGACTGCCATCGAGTGGGTCGGCGAGCCCGTCGACGAGGCCGACCGGTCGTTCACGTACGCGGAGCTCCACCGCGAGGTGAACGAGTTCGCCGCCGCGCTCCGTGCGCAGGGCGTCGAGGAGGACGACGTGGTGACGCTGTACATGCCGATGATCCCGGAGCTGCCGATCGCGATGCTGGCATGTGCCCGGATCGGGGCGCCCCACAGCGTCGTCTTCGCCGGCTTCTCCGCCGACGCGCTCGCGACGCGGATGAACGCCGCCGACTCCGAGTATCTGGTCACCTGTGACGGCTACTACCGACGCGGTGACCCGCTCGACCACCTCGACAAAGCCAACGAGGGGCTCGCGAGCGTCGACCATGAGACGACGACGGTCGTCGTCGACCGCCTGAGCGACAACGGCGACGACTTCGGCCACGACCTCGCGGACGATCAGGTGGACTACGACGCGCTGGTCGACGAGCACGCCGGCGCCGAGGTCGAGCCGGTGACCCGGGACGCCGAGGACATGTTGTTCCTGATGTACACCTCGGGAACTACGGGGAAGCCGAAGGGCGTGAAACACACCACGGGCGGCTACCTCTCGTGGGCGTCGTGGACCTCCCAGTCGGTGCTCGACGTGAAGCCGGATGACACGTACTTCTGTGCGGCCGACATCGGCTGGATCACGGGGCACTCCTACATCGTCTACGGGCCGCTCGCGCTCGGCACGACGACGATGATGTACGAGGGGACGCCCGACTACCCCGACCGCGACCGCCTCTGGGAGATCATCGACGAGTACGACGCAAACCAGCTGTACACCGCGCCGACGGCCATCCGCGCGTTCATGAAGTGGGGCTCGCAGTACCCCGAGCAACACGACCTCTCCTCGCTGCGCCTACTCGGCACGGTCGGCGAGCCGATCAACCCGCGCGCGTGGAAGTGGTACTACAAGCACATCGGCGGCGAGGAGTGTCCCGTCGTCGACACCTGGTGGCAGACGGAGACGGGCGGGATGATGATCACCACGCTGCCGGGAATCTCGGACATGAAGCCCGGCGCGGCCGGGCCGCCCCTGCCGGGTCTCGACGTGCAGATCGTCGACAACGCCGGCGACGAGGTGAGCGCCGGCGAGGCGGGCTATCTCACGGTCCAGAAGCCGTGGCCCGGGATGCTCCGGACGCTGTACAAGAACGACGAGCGCTACATCGAGGAGTACTGGGCGGAGTACTCCGACACGGACAGCGACGACCCCGACGACTGGGTGTACTTCCCGGAGGACGGCGCGAAGATCGACGACGACGGCTACATCACGGTGCTTGGCCGGGTCGACGACGTGATCAACGTCTCCGGCCACCGGCTGGGAACGATGGAGATCGAGTCGGCGATCGTTGGCGTGGAGGGCGTCGCCGAGGCCGCCGTCGTCGGCGGCGACCACGACCTCAAAGGCGAGGCGGTGTACGCCTACGTCATCACCGAGGACGGCTACGACGGCGACGACGCGCTCCGCGAGCGGATCGTCGCCGGCGTCGAGGAGGCGATCGGCCCGATCGCCCGGCCCGAGCAGGTCGTGTTCACGCCCGACCTGCCGAAGACCCGCTCCGGGAAGATCATGCGCCGGCTGCTGGAGAACATTGCCGACGGCAAGGAGCTCGGCAACACCAGCACGCTGCGCAACCCGGAGATCGTCGAGGAGATCCAGAAACAGGCGCAGGGCTAACGCCCGGCGCGCCTTTTTGCTATTCGAGAACACACGACACGGACCACGACACCACCCACGAACCCAATTATCACGTTCAACCATGTCAGACACACACTCACACGACGAATCGACCGCCGCGGTACGCACCGACGGCGGGAAAAGTGACGTCGAGCGGGAACGCGAGATCGACTATCTCGACGTCGAGATCAACCTCCTGAAGCCGGCGACGCCGTTCATGCGCGACCATCTGCGCGTGATCTGGCTCGGCTTCGCCATCTGGATCGTCACGACGTTCGGCCCGATCACGGCGACCCGGATCGCGCCGGACCTGATGACGACGCCGATGCCGGTCATCGAGTTCCCGTTCCACTACTTCTCGATCGCGATCATCGGCCCGGCGGCGGCGCTGTTGCTGTCGGTGTGGTACGCGAAAAAGCGGGACGAAATCGACGAGAAGTACGGTATCGAGCAAGTGGACAACGACCCGGTCGGCGAGGCAAGCGCGGGCGCCGACGCCGCCGCGGCTGACGGGGGTGTCGAGGAATGATGGCGATGCAGGTGTTGCTCCAGTCCGAGGAGCTGCTGCCGGAGGGACTCGACATCTCGTTCAAGCTGCTTCCGGCGATCATCGTCGTCTCGATGATGCTGCTGTTCCTGGCGGTCGGGTTCGTGTTCAAGGTGGCCGACACCGACGACATGTGGGTCGCCGGTCGCTCCATCGGGAACGTCGAGAACGGGATGGCGATCGGTGCCAACTGGATGTCCTCGGCGTCGTACCTCGGCATGGCAGCGATCATTGCACTCGACGGCGTGTACGGGCTTTCCTTCGTGGTCGGCTGGACGACCGGCTACTTCATCCTGCTCATCTTCATGGCCGCACAGATGCGGCGGTTCGGGAAGTACACGGCGCCCGACTTCGTCGGCGACCGGTTTAACTCCGACACCGCCCGCGCGCTCGCCGCCGTTACGACGTTCCTCATCGGGTTCGTCTACGCACTCGGGCAGGCCCGGGGCATGGGACTGGTCGGAATGTACGTGCTCGGCGACATCAACAACGTGATCGCGATCCCCGGATTCAGCGCCTACCAGGCGATGATGGTGCTGTTCATGGTCGTCACCATCGGCTACCTCGCGCTGTCCGGCATGCTCGGCGCGACGAAGAACATGGCGCTGCAGTACGTCATCCTCATCGTCGCGTTCCTCGCAGGGCTGTTCGCCACCGGCTGGACCGCGGGCTACTCCACGCTCCTTCCGCAGATCGAGTACGGAATGCTGATAAGCGAGCTCGGAAACGAGTTCTCCGACCCGTTCGCCGGCGGGAGCTACTACCTCTGGATCGCGACCTGTTTCAGCCTGATCTTCGGTACCTGTGGCCTTCCACACGTGCTGGTTCGCTTCTACACGGTCGAAAACGAGCGGACGGCCCGCTGGTCGTGTACCTGGGGGCTGTTCTTCATCTGCCTGCTGTACCTCTCCGCGCCCGCCTTCGCGGCGTTCGGCACGGACCTGTACAGCCAGGAGATCGGCGCCGCTTACGGTGACCCCGGCATGACCGAGGCCGCGGGCGACGTGATCGTCGTACTGGCGGCACAGCTCGCCGGCCTCCCGCAGTGGTTCGTCGGATTCGTCGCCGCCGGCGGTATCGCCGCGGCGGTCGCGACGACGGCCGGCCTGTTCATCGCCGCGTCGTCCGCCATCTCACACGACATCTACGCCAACATCATCAACGAGGACGCCACGCAGCGCCAGCAGGTGCTCGTCGGCCGCCTCAGCATCGTCCTGATCGGCGTGCTCACCATCGCGTTCGCGCTGGACCCGACGGCACCCATCGCCGCGCTGGTCTCCTTCGCGTTCTCGCTTGCCGCCATCGTGCTGTTCCCGATGTTCTTCCTCGGGCTCTGGTGGGAGAACACCAACCGGGAGGGAGCACTCGCCGGCATGACCAGCGGCCTGGTCATCTGGCTCATCCCGATGTTCAACGAGGGCCACTTCGGCGCCGCTTGGGGGATCGACGTGATAGCCACGTGGATGCCCGCCATCGGCTCCGCGCTGATCGGCATGCCGCTGGTGATGCTGATCACCATCTTCGTCTCGTACGTTACGGACGAGCCGCCCGAGCGAACCAAGCAGATGGTTCGGCAGTGTCACAGCCCCGAGCCGATGCCGCGTGACAAGACCGCGGCGGAGGTCGTCCGGGAGAAGAACGGCAACACCCCTGCGGACGACTGAGAGACAATGTACGAACGCATCCTCGTTCCGACGGACGGTAGCAAAGTGGCGGAGAACGCGGTCGACGACGCGGTGACGCTCGCCGAGCAGTTCGGCGCGGAGGTGCACGCGCTGTTCGTGGCCGACACGGACGCGGTGCACTACGCGCTCGGCACCGAGCAGGTCGACCGGATCCGGCAGGGACGGTTCCCCGAGATGACCGAACTCCGCGAGGACGCGGAGGCGGCCACCGGCTACGTTCGCGAGCAGGCGGAGGCCGCCGGCCTCGGGTTCGTCGAGCGACACGCCGGCGGGCAGCCCCACGACGTGATCGCCGACTACGCCGAGGAGAACGACATCGACCTCATCGTGATGGGGAGTCACGGACGCGCCGGCGTGCGCCGCGCGCTGCTGGGCAGCGTCACCGAGCGGACGCTCCGGTCGACGCACGTCCCCGTCCTCGTCGTGGACTATCGCGCCGAGGAGGAGTGACGGTCTCGAAAGAGTAAGGTTCCTCCTTTCCCTCCCTTCGATATCTCGACACCATGAGCCTCAAAGACCGCGTCGTCGACCACGTTCGCGAGAACAGAACCGGGATGGTCCACGACCTGATGTTCGCCGTCGCGTGGGTCGCCATGGTGTCGTTCCTCTTCGACTTCGTGTTCCTCACCGCCCCGTGGTGGGCGTACTACATGTTCATGCTGGCGGGTATCCCCGCGTACTTCGCCTTCTTCATCTCGCTGGAGATCGCGCGCGAGCACCAGGCGGCCCGCAAATCGGAGTAGAAGGCGGCCCGCGAACCGGAAGATACCGCTCGACGGAGGCGGGCAACCGGCTCCGCGACCGGCACGCTCAGTCGTCGGTCGCCTCCCTCGCGGCGCGGGCCCGCTGACGGATGCGGAACGCGATCAGACTCACGGCGGCGAACCCGATCGGAAACCCGAACGCGACGGGGTCGCCGCTCCCGAGCGCGTTGCCCAGCGTGACCCCCGCCATCAGCGCGAACAGCAGCGAGAGCAGTCCCGCGATCGGGATCACGAATCCCTCGGGGAACGCGGTGCCGCGGCCGTTAGCATCTCCCATACGGCCGGATGCCCGCGAGCCGATATAAACCCGACGAGGCCGGCCGGCACCGGGAGCGACGCGAAGCGCAACGGTCGTCGTTCGACGGGGGCGACGGCACGGTGCGCCGTCGTTCCGGGCGAAACGCCTTTCATACATGATAGATAGTTATAGACGATGCGAACGCCACTGCTGACGACGGAGTTCCTGGACCGCGCGCGGCGTCACTACGCCGACGAGGAGGCGGTGCTCGCCGTCGACGGAACGCGGTACACGTATGCCGAGCTCGGCGAGCGCGTCGACCGGTTTTCGGCGGCGCTTCAGGACAGGGGGATCGAGAAGGGCGACCGCGTCGCCGTGCTCGACCCGAACACGCACTACCACCTGGAGGCGGCCTACGGGGTGATGCAGGTCGGCGCCGTCCACACGCCGCTGAACTACCGGCTGACGCCGGACGACTTCGCGTACATGCTGTCGGACGCCGGCGTCGACGCCATCTACGCGGACGCCGAGTACGCCGGGAAGATCCAGCAGGTCCGCGAGGAGGTTCCCACGTCCATCTTCCTCACCGACGATCCGGATGCGGTCGACGGCGACTGGGAGTCGGTCGAGGCGGCGCTCGACGACGCCGACCCGGACGCCTACAAGCGTCCCGAGATGGACGAGGACGAGGTGATCACGATCAACTACACCTCGGGAACGACCGGGGATCCGAAGGGCGTCTGCCGGACCCACCGCGCGGAGACGCTTCACGCGTACCTGATCACGGTCCACCAGGAGATCACCGACGACGACGTCTACCTCTGGACGCTTCCGATGTTCCACGTCAACGGCTGGGGGCACATCTACGCGGTCACGGGGATGGGCGCCCGGCACGTCTGCACCCGTGGGGTCGACGCCGGCGAGGTGTTCGCGCGGATCCGCGAGGAGGGCGTCTCGTACTTCTGTGCGGCGCCGACCGTCCTCAACATGCTCTCGGACCACCACGCCGAGCACGGCGGCCCCACCACGGGCGAGAACCCGATCCGCGTCGCGACCGCCGGCGCGGCGCCGCCCGAGGCGACGATCCGCGCCGTCGAGGAGGAGTTCGGCTGGGAGCTCAAACACGTGTACGGCGCCACCGAAACCGGGCCGCTCGTCACCACCTCCGACGCGCCACGGCACCTCGATAACGCCGCGGACGCCGGCGGCGACGGCGCCCGGTTCGGCCTCAAGAAGACCCAGGGGATCGGCTACCTCGGCACCGAAGTGCGGGTCGTCGACGAGGACGGCGACGACGTGCCCCGCGACGGCGAGACGATCGGTGAGGTCGTCGTTCGCGGCAACCAGGTGATGGACCGCTACTGGAACAAGCCGGAGGCGACCGAGGCGGCGTTCTCCGAGCGCGCCGAGGGCTACTACCACATGGGCGACCTCGCGGTCGTCGACGAGAACGGCTTCATCTCGATCCAGGATCGGAAAAAGGACATCATCATCTCCGGCGGCGAGAACATCTCCTCCATCGAACTGGAGGACACCCTCTTCGAGCACGAGGCGGTCGCGGACGCCGCGGTGATCCCCGTGCCCGACGAGCAGTGGGGCGAGACGCCGAAGGCGTTCGTCGTCCCCGCGAGCGGCGACCCCGCGGACGCCGGCGTGACCGCCGACGAGCTCCGCGAGTTCGTCCGGGAGCGCGTCGCCGACTACAAGACGCCCGGCGCGGTGGAGCTGGTCGCCGACCTTCCCACCACGGCGACCGGGAAGATCCAGAAGTACGAGCTTCGCGAGCAGGAGTGGGCCGACGAGGAGCGGATGGTTGGAGAGGGGTAGCGGCGCGGAGGGGTCGGCGGAGCGGTGCGGCGCAGAGGGGCCGGCGGAGGGGTCGGCGGAGCGGTGCGAAGCGGTGCGGAGCGGTGGCGCGCCCGGCGAGCGCCCACCGGGCGCGAGCCGGCACGCGAGGGAGGCAGCGGGCGCCGGCGGAGCGGTTTCCCGCCGGCGCCCGTCTGCCGAGGCTGGGGAGGCGTGAGGTGCGGGTGCGGAGCGGTGCTGGGCGGGGCGGGACTCAAAGGGGCAGCCGGCGAGGACGAAGCACGGCGCAGCAAGCACCGCAACGAGCGGAGCGAGTGAGGAGCGCAGCAAGCCGCGCGAGTCGTCGCCGGCTGGGGCTTTGGCGGTGTTTGCCGGCGTGCTCACACGAACAACCTCGTATAAGCCGGCCTATTCGTCGTGGATGAAGACGAGGCGTTTGTCCTCGGTGTTCACCAGACAGAGTTCGATGCCGTCGCGGGTGGCGCCGAGTTGCTGCCAGCCGTGGTCGGAGACGAACAGCGTCTGGAAGACGCCGGCGTTGCAGTCGGGGTTCGGGCAGGCGACGCCGGCGGCGTTCTTGTACAGCGTCGTCCCGCCGCCGGAGCTCTGTTTCACCAGTCCGTCGGTCAACGAGCGAAACTCGGCGGCCGACATCGCGCCCGACGAGTTCGTGGTATCGTCTGACATACACCTCTCTTTCGAGCGGCGGGTTAAAAACCGTCGGGCGGCGGCAGGGGTCGCCACGGCCCGACCTCCATCGCGTTGCGCCGCCGACCGCACCGCACCCGTCCTCACGCCTCCCCAGCCTCGGCCGGCGGCGTCCGCGGGACCGCACCGCCGCGGCCGCCGCCGACCTCCCTCGCGTGCCGGCTCGCGCCCGGTGGGCGCTCGCCGGGCACGCCACGTGGGATGGGTGGCGGATCGAATCGCCCGGCGTTCGCCCCGGAACTCACCTTTTAACCCCCATCGGGCCGGAGTGGCGAGCATGACCGAGGATGCAAGCGGCGAGGCGGAGCGGCGGGAGCGCGCCAGCGAGCGCGGGACGCCGGGTGCCGGCGTCACCCCCGAAGCGAGGGAGATCGATCCCACGGCCCCCGAGGAGTTCGGCCTGGTGCAGGTCTGGTGGGGAGACGGGAAGGGGAAGACGACGGCGGCGCTCGGCATGGCCGTCCGCGCGGCCGGCCACGGCCACCGCGTCCACCTGCTGCAGTTCATGAAGGGCGGCGCCGACTCCGTGGAGGCCGTGCGCGGCGAGTACAACGCGATCGCCGCGCTCCCGGGGATCAGCTACGAGAACACCGGCCACTACGGCTGGCACGGGATGGCCGACGGCTCCGGCGACGGGGCTCACGAGGAGAACGCGCAGGCGGGCTTGGAGCGCGCCCGCGAGCTGGTCGACGCCGCCGCGGACGCCGACCTCGACGCCCCGCTTCCGCTCGACACGGAGCCCGACGCGGGCGTCCACATGCTCGTCCTCGACGAGATCCTCTACGCCGCCGACCGCGGCCTCGTGGACCCCGCGGACGTGCTCGACCTGATCGACCGGAAACCGCCCGGCCTCGAACTCGTCTGCACCGGCAGCCACGAGCGCCCCGACTATCTCGACGACGCGGCGGACCTGATCACCCAGGTGAAAAAGGAAGCCCACCCGATCGATGCGGGCCAGCGCGCCCGGAAGGGGACGGAGTACTGAGATGACGGGGAACGACCGAGAGGACACGGTCGACGGCACCGAAGAGACGGCCGACGAGGAGTTCGACCCCGCCCGCGCGCTCCACGAACACCTGCGGGCGACGGAGGAGCTCCCGGTCGAGCGCGAGGCCGGCTGGCGGATCGGCGAGGCGCAGGGGCTCGCGGCACAGGTCGCGAGCGGCGACCTCGACGACGCGGTCGTCCGCGAGCGCGCCGCCGAGATTCGCGAACTGCTCGCCGAGATCGACCGCACCGGCGACCGCGAGGCGGACGACCGCGTGGAGGCCGCCCGGGAGCTCGCCGGCAGGCTAGCGGAGCGGTAACCCGGTCGCGCCGATCCCGCGGGTCAGCATCTTCATCCGTCGCGCCGTCCAACGACCGGCAGTGACGATTCCTGACGCGCGGACGATCCTGGTCGCCGGCACCGCCAGCCACGCCGGCAAGTCGACCGTCGCGGCCGGGCTCTGCCGACATCTTGCGGACGCCGGCGTCGACGTCGCGCCGTTCAAGGCGCAGAACATGTCGAACAACGCGCGAGCGGTGCCGGTTTCGATGGAGTCGGACAGTGGCTCGGCGTCGAATCCCGGCGAGGTCTTCGGCGAGATCGGCGTCTCCCAGTACGTGCAGGCACGGGCCGCCCGCGTGCCCCCCGAAACGGACCACAATCCCGTCCTGCTCAAGCCGCGCGGCGACGGCGAGAGCCAGCTGGTCGTGGACGGCGAGGCGGTCGCTCACTACGGGGCGGGCGACTACTACGCCGACCACTGGCACGACGCCCGCGACGCCGCCGTCGCGGCTCACCGGCGGCTCGCGACCGACCACGAGGTCGTCGTCGCGGAGGGCGCCGGCTCCATCGCGGAGATCAACCTCCACGACCGCGACCTCGCGAACGTCGAGACCGTCCGGTTTGCGGCCGACCACGGCGACGTCGACGTGCTTCTCGTCGCCGACATCGAGCGCGGCGGCGTCTTCGCCTCGCTCGTCGGCACGCTCGAACTGGTCCCGGACGACGTACGCGAGCAGGTGGTCGGCGCCGTGATCACCAAGTTCCGCGGCGACCAGTCCCTGCTGGAACCCGGCCTTGACGCGTTCGAGGAGCGGACTGGCGTCCCCGTGCTCGGCGTAATCCCCTACGACGACCCCGGGCTCCCGGAGGAGGACAGCGTTGGACTTCCGGACGCCGGGACGGGCGGCATCCAGGGTGCCGACGATGACGTTCCCGACGACCGCGCGGTGACGATTGCGGTTCCCCGACTCCCCCGGATCTCCAACGCGACCGACCTCGAACCGCTCGCCGCCGAGCCCGGCGTGCGGGTGCAGTACGTGCCGGTCGGGGATGGTGCGGAGCGGAACGATGCGACGGAGACGGATGCTACCGACGCCCTCGCCGACGCGGACGCCGTCGTCATCCCCGGCTCCAAGAACACGGTCGACGACTTGCTTGCCTGCCGCGAATCGGGCTTCCTCGACGCGCTCGCCGCGTTTGAGGGCCCCGTCGTCGGGCTCTGTGGCGGCTACCAGATCCTCGGCGACCGGATCCGGAACGCGGGCGTCGAGAGCGCGACGCTCGCGGACGCCGACGCCGTCGTCGAGGCCGCCGGCCTGCTCCCGGTGGAGACGACCTTCGACGCGGACAAGCGGGTGGTCGCGACCGAACTACGGGTGGACGCGGGCGCGACCGACGCGCTCGCCGGCGATGAGACCCACGAAGCGACCGGCTACGAGATCCACATGGGCGAGACGCGGATCGCGTCGGCTGTCGCCCCCGATGCAGTCACCACGCCCGTCTCGGACCCCGACGGCGACCGCGCCGGCGTCCCGCTCGGGGCGGCTCGGGGGTCCACCGTCGGCACCTACCTCCACGGCCTCTTCGAGAACGCCCCGATTCGGCGCGCGTTTCTCGACGCCGTCCGGGCGTCCGCCGGAGTGGCGGCGCCGGAGGTCGGGACGGTGGATGCGGACGAAGCGGGTCCACAGTCCCCGTACGACCACGCCGCCGCGCTCGTCCGCGACAACGTCGACATCGAGGCGCTTTCCCTGTCGACGGCGCCCGACGAGTGACGTTCCGGCCCGGCGCCACGTCGCCCGCCTTTCCCCCGGCGGGAAGTGGGACCCGCGTGTACCACCGTTTCGTGACGCGTCCCCGGCTGCTCGACGACGTGCGCGAGGAGTGCGACCGGCTCCGGGAGTCGATGGCCGTTGAGACGACGGCGTCCGCATCGAGGCCGACGTGGACCGGTAGCGCAACGACTTTGTCACGTCCGGCGGATTCACCGACATGAACGTCGCCCTCCCGTTCGACGTCCAGAACCTGTACGATGCGGTGTTCGCGTTCCTCTGGGGCGTGTTCGGCTTCCTCGGCGCGGGTCTCGTCGGCGCAATCGTCGGAGTTCTCGGCGCGTACGCCTACATCGACGTGACGAACCGTCTCGACCACACGGAACGGGTCGTCGTCCGACTCCGTGAGGAGAACGAGGCGCTCAACGAGCGTGTCGAGACGCTGGAGGCGGCCGACGACGAGGTCGAGAACGCGTCGAGCGAGGTGGGCGAGTTCGGTGAGTCGGGTGAGTCGGGTGAGCCGAGCTAGTCGTCCGCGTTCCCTCCCTCGCCAGCCCCGACGCCGGGCTCCGCCGCACAGCGATTCGGCCCGAGCTCCAGCTCGATGGCGGCCGTCTCGTCGGCGGGCGCGTCGACGCCGCGATTGGCCGCGACCACCGACTCGTAGTTGGGCGGCTTCTCCGGGAGCGTCGCCGTGATCCGCTCGACGAACGCCTCGCGGTCGACGCCGAGCAGCGGGAGCCCGGTTCGGGCCGCGCCCACCGTCGTCGTCACCGGCTCGCCAGGGGTCACGGCTCCCGTCGTGCCGTCGTTCGAAACTGCGAAATGGCCGGGACAGACGACGAGCGGGTCGGGCTCCGCCAGCAGGGTCGCGTGGAGGGAGTCGTACAGCTGGCGGGCGCCCTCGCGCGCGCCGGCGGTCGGATCGTCAGCGGAGGCCCCACTTTCCGCCGAGAACTGCAGCTCCGTCCGCCCAACGCCGTCCACGAACAGCGTGTCGCCGGTGAGCACGGCCTCGCGACCGACGAGGTAGCTCGCCATGTCCGCCGTGTGGCCGGGCGTCGCGAGGGCCTTCAGGTCGACGCCACCCACGTCGAGCGTCTCGTTGCGGGCCAGCGGCTCGAACGCGTAGCTCACGTCGCGCTCGGCGGCCGCCGCCGGCAGATGATAGGGGACGCCGAGCTCGTCCGCGAGCACGCGGCCGCCGGAGAGGTGGTCGGCGTGGACGTGCGTGTCGAGCACGGCGACGATCTCGGCGTCACGGGTCGCGGCCGCCTCCCGCCACTCCCCCCCGTGTCGGGAGACGTCGACGGCGACCGCTACACGCCGGGAGTCCGAACTGCTCGCATCCGTCCCGCGACCGCCCACGACCAGATAGCCGAGACACCCCTTCGCGCGCCGCTGGATCTGGACCACGTCGAGCGGCGGGGCGTCGTCGGAGCGGCCCGGAAGCGACACCGGCGCGTGGTCGTACACCGCCGACCACCCGCGCATGCCGTCGTCGACGACGTACACCTCGGCGTAGCCGGCGGCCTCCAGCTCGGCCGCGAGCGCCCGCGACGCCTTCCCCTTCGCGCACATCGTCACGACCGTGTCAGACGGCGAGATCCCCGTCTCCGCCTCGAACGCGTCGCGGTCGAACTCGTGGAACGGCTTGTAGAAGAAGTGGCGCGCGCCGGCGACGCGCCACCCCTCGTAGCTGTCGGCCGGCCGGGTGTCCACGACGGCGAACTCACGCTCGCCGGCACGACGCTCGTCGACCATATCGCGGAACTGCTCGGCGGTGACGACGGTGACCATGGCGGATCGAGGGGAGGGAGTCACAAAGCGTTGTCCCGCGTGACTCCGTCGGAACGCTCGCTCGATGGTGGGATCACGATCGGCGGGCACGCCGGCCTCGACGGTGCACAGCTCGCTGGGAGTCCACAGATGATCAATGCGGTGCCGGCCGCTTGTCCCGAGGGATTTCACGCAGAGAGGGGATTGGCCGTATCAGGGCGTCGAACTCGCAAGCAAACTGGCGTCGTCGTTCGAGAAGACGGCGTCACCTTCCACGACCCGTTGAGCACAGTAGCACACAGCATGGCAGCACACTTTTACAGTAGCACACACAATCTGCGACCATGCCAATGGAAATAGAGGAGTTCGAGATGGCGACCGACGAAGAAGACGAACGCTCCACCAGCGAGGAGATCGTAAAGTTTCTCCTCGAAAATAAGGATCGAGCGTGGAAGCGCAGTGAGATCGCAGAGGCGATCGACCGTGATCCCAACACCGTCGGCACGAACCTGAGCCGGTTGAAGGAGCGCGGCCTCGTCCGCCATCGCGAGAACCATTGGGCGATCACGAATGAGCCAGACCGGCTCGCCCAAGCGATCCGGTTCTCGAATGCACTCTCAACGCTCACCGAGTCGTTCGGAGCGATCATCGAAAGCGAAAAAGAGGCAAAAGCGTGGAGCGATGCACAACCGGATCAGCCGCATCCGAGCGTTGGTGACGAGGACGAAGCCACCGAACTCATCGAGATTGAAGGAGAAAACGGCGACGATAGATGATCGCACACCGGGGGCGTCAATATGGCATTGGAGACGTCGTCTGGACTGTCGACCCGTTCAAACATGGCGGCGACGTGAGCCGAATGTTTGCCATCGTCTCGACGCAGACACACCCATTTCAGGACCAGCAATTCATCGGAGTGTCAATCACCACGACGGATCATCTCATCGGCCACCCACTGTTCGACGAATATTGGGAGAAAGGTGGGACGCCCGAGGACTCATACATTCTCCCGCTCTCCATCCACACCCCAAAGGTGTCGAACATCCAAGCCCCACCGGACTATGAGAGCATCAGGGATCCGTGGCAGGGTCGTCTTGACGAAGAGTTGATGACGAAAGTGGCTGGGGAAATATTCTCGGCGATTAACTTCGAGTTCAAACGGTGAATGGAAATTGAACTCACCCGCTCGATTATATAGATCGGCGCTATTGAGTCCGTTTTCAGAGACACTATCGAATGATCCACCCAACTGATGGCGTCCGCTTAGTGATTGATGTCGGGAGTGAGTGTAGTACGTGGTTGGTAGTGGCGTTTATAAGTGGGGCGTTGGTGGGGTTGTCGGTTGTTTATAAGGTGTGTTTGACTGGTGAATCGCTGGTGAGACGCTGGTTAGGACCGCCGGCAAAGCCCCAGCCGGCTCCGGTCGAGGGGCTCGCTGCGCGCTCAAAAGGCCTCGCGATGCTCGGCCTTTTGAGTGCTTACGTCGCCCGTCGTCCCGGAGCAGGCTGCCCCTTTGAGTCCCACCCCGCCCCGCAACCGGACCGCACCTCACGCCTCCCCAGCCTCGTCGTCGCCTGCGGCGACGACTCCCTCGCGCGCCGACGAGCGCCCGCTGGGCGCTCGCCGGGCGCGCCACCGCACCGCACCCCTTTATAAGTAGACCGTCACTGCCACTTTCGACATTTTATATACCCTGTCGCCGGCGACGAATTGCAATACTCACTCCCGACATCGATCAGCGATCACCAATTAGCTATGTCACGGCGTTTCTCCGGATCTCCCCGAAATCGTCCGCCGGTCTCCCTCGCCGTGCCAGTTCCATTCCACCTCTCAGACGAGTAATTTTTAAGCCGATGAGGCGGAGAGTGTCCCCATGGTCGAGGCGGTCGCCGTCGCCAGCGGCACGGACGGCACGGGAAAGACGACGAGCACGCTCGCGCTCGGCATGGCGCTCGCCGACACACACGACGTGACGGTCGTCGACGCCGACACGGGGATGGCGAACCTGCTCTTTCACGCCGGGCTCGCCGACGCCGACGCGACTCTTCACGACCTGCTCGTCGAGGGGACCGCTACGTCGGTCGCGGAGGCCACCTACGAGCGCCACGGCATGTCGGTCGTCCCCTGTGGGACCGCGCTGTCCGGCTTCGAGGCGGCGGATCCCGAACGGCTCCGGGAGGCGGTCGCCGAGCTCGCCGCCGACACGGACGTGCTGCTGCTCGACTCGCCGGCGGTGCTCGGCTCCAAGTCGGCGGTCCTCCCGCTCGTGATGGCCGACCGAACCGTCGTGGTCGTCCAGCCCACCATCCCCGCGCTCGCCGACGGACTGAAAGTCCAGGAGTACGCCCGGTCGTACGGCACGGAGACCGCCGGCGTGCTCTTCAACAAGGTCCGCGGCGACGCCGACGACGTGGCCCGCAAGGCGGAGCGCCACTTCGGCGGGTCGACGCTGGCTCGGGTCCCCGACAGTGACGCGGTGCGGGCCGCCCGCCGGGCCGGCGAGCCCCTGCTCGCGCACGCGCCCGACAGCGAGGCGGCCGCGGCCTACCGCCGCGCCGTCGACCTGGTCCGGGTGCGCGACGGTGACGAGGGCGACGTGGCGGACCGGTTCCGAAGCGCGGTCGTCCCCGATACCCCATGATGCCGCCGCGGGGGACGGCCACCCCGGCTGACGACCCCGACCGGAATGGGACCGATCAGCCGCCGACACCCACATTCCGCGCGGGGAGCTGCTCCGGCCGCGAGTGGTGAGCGATATCGGGATCCTGCCCCGCACCGCCATCGACCGCGCGCGCCGAGCGAACCGTGAGGCGTGGGGGCTTGACGACGCGCTCGATGGGCGAGAGCTAAGTCCCGAGCCGTCCAAGGGTCGACATCACCGTCCTCCGTCTCCTCCGACTGACCGAGCCGACCGACTTCGCCGACTGGTACGCCGCGAGCCGGGCCTACACCCGGCGCGTCGCCGTCGGCATGGACCTCGACGGCGCGGACGCACTCGACGACGAGGCGGTCGTCCACCGGCTCCGAACCGACCCTGACTCCCTCTCGCCCGCGGCCGCCCGATCCGTCGCGACGACGCTGCTCGCTGACGGCGCGTTCTCCGAGCCGTACTGTGAGTGGATGCCGCTCTGGTACGAGCTCGCGCTCCTCGCGCCCGTCCGGTACTGCGACTGGCGACTCCGCCGTGTCGCCCGTGAGGTGGCCGCCGACGCGGGAGTGTCGGCGTCGGCGCCGCGGTTCTCGCGGCCCGCCGACGTGACCGTACGGGGGCAGCCGGCGCTCGCCGGCGTCTCGGGGTTCCGCGACCGGTTCCTGCTCGCCGCGGCGCTGGTGCATCTGGAGTGGTTCGTCCACGCGGCGCGCGCCGACGGGATCCGGGTTCCGGAGGCGCTCGTCGCCCGCACGCGAGAGGAAACGCTTGCGGCGTACGCGACGGGGGCGTCGACCGACCGGTCGGCGCTCTCACCCGACACCCGCCGATTTCAGCGGCTCCTGTTCACCGACGACGCGTGGGTGCGCGACGTGAACGACGCCTACGGGCTCGATAGCCGCCTGTTCGGGCTGTGGGAGCGGCTGCTCCGTGAGGAGCGCGAGCGGTTGGAATCCGGCCACTGAACCGGCTGAACTGGGCGGGGTGTTACGACCCTTGTAACAGCCCACCGAACTCGTTCGCGTCGCCGTGATTAGATATAGGTCGTGACCGGGATGAGGGACTTCCACGAGCCGTCGCCGGTTCGCGATCCCCCTTTCGGCCCTCTCCTGTCGCCCTGTTCACCGCTCGCCGTCGAGCAGTGCCGACAGCGGGCGCGCGTCCGTCCGGAGCGCGGCGAACTGCTCGTCGGCCCACTCGGCGACGGTCGGGGCGGTCGTCTCGAGGAGACACCGCGGGCTGTTGTGTGCGTCGTGAACCACGACGCAGGTGACGTTCCCGTGTCGGAACAGGCCGAACTCGACCGGCTCCGTCGTGACGAGGATCGTCGCGTTGTCGTCGGTGAGCGCTCGCTCCGTCGCCGTGTCGAACTCCGCCGCGGAGACGTCGGCGGCCGCCTCGTCGATCACCAGCTCGAAGCTGGCGCCGGCGTCGATCGCCGCGGCCGCCGCCTCGTTGTACCGGCTCGTGACGATGGGCGAGGTGGCTCGCACCTCCCCCTCGTCGGCGTCGCGGATCCGCTCGACCATCCTGTCGACCGCGCCGAACGGGTTGCGGTCGGTTGCGACCGTGATCTCGCCCTCGTCGAGCGCCGCCTGCGGGATGTCGACGCCGGCGCGCGCGAGCCCGGCGGCAAACGCGCCGTACCGGTCGGCTCGGTCGGCCTCCGCCAGCAGGGTCTCGTAGGCGTCGTGGACGCGTCGGCCGGTGGCGGTGAGCCGGTACTCCGCCCCCTGTGAGACGACCCAGTCGCGGTCGCGGAAGCCGGCGAGGATCCGCTGGACCGTCGTCCGGGTCGCGTCGACCGTTTCCGTCAGCGCGGCCGGGCGTCGCGGCCGCTCGCGAAGCGCTCGGAGCACGGCGACCCGGGCGGGCGACCCCGTCAGGTAGCGTGCGTCGTCGTGGGCAGCGTCGGCAGGCATCGTCCGGGAAACCCGTTAGGCCACCGACGGGTTAATCGTGTCGCCGGCGGCCATCACGGCCCCCATCACGGGCGGTGCGTGAACGTGACGACCGTGCCGATGGCATCGTCGGCGCCGACGGTCTCCGTCGCCACCGTCAGCCGAGCGACGGCGTCCTCGCCGACCGCCTCCTCAATGACCGCCCGGAGCGCTGCGGGCTCGGCGCCCTCCTCCAGCACGGCCACGCGGACGCGCTGACGATTGACGCTCACGTCGCCGAGGTCGTAGTCTGTGTGCTCGAACGCCTCGCGGATCGCGTCGGTCACGTCGGTCATATCCACCCGTTCACACGCCGGCGTATAAAAGGCGGCGTCACTGCCACCCTCGCGTTATTTTTCACCGTGGTTGGATCGCAACATGGGCGCCGACTGCCGCTCATGCATGCGACGCACGGTCCCGTGAATCTCCCGATGTGAGAGGGCGTCCGCGCCGTGTAAACGGGTCGAACGACGCCTTCACCGGATAGCGGATGTTGTCGGGCAAGCGGACGTTCCGATCGAACCGGTCGCGGCCCATGATCTGCTGGAGGGTCTCCACGAAGTGGTCGGTGCGCTCCTCGCTGCCGAGCCAGTCCTCGACGAGCCGCTGGGCGAGCGTGTCGCGTCCCCGACGGAGCACGCCGGCGCCGTGCCCGACCCACGCTTATAAATGCCGACCAACGTCCCTGCGCCGCCCGCGAACGCCGGCGAATCCGCGCGCGTACCGCTGGACGTGGACCCGTATGGAAGGGGTTTTATGCGCCCCGCGGAAAGTGTGCGCCACTATGGGAGACAAATCGAAGGCTCAAAAGAAGCGGCTGGCGAAGAAGGAGCGCCAGAACACCCGCGTCCCCGCGTGGGTCATGATGAAGACGGACATGAACGTGACGCGAAACCCCAAGCGGCGCAACTGGCGCCGGAACGACCTGGACGAGTAAATGAGCACCAACGACTTCGAGGAACGCGTCGTCACCGTCCCGATCCGCGACGCCAACGACAAGCCGGTACAGCAGCGCGCCGACTACGCGATGAAGGAGCTCCGTGCACACCTCGCACAGCACTTCTCGGTGGACGAGGAGGACGTGGTCCTCGACGGCTCCGTCAACGAGGCCGTCTGGGCACAGGGTCGCCAGAACCCGCCGAGCAAGGTCCGCGTCCGCGCGGCCCGCTTCGTCGAGGACGGCGAGCCGGTCGTCGAAGCCGAGCACGCAGAGTAACGTGTTACGGGCGACCTTCACCGGATCGTCGTACGTGGGCGTGTTCGCCCGCGTTGCGGATGACCTGCTGTTGATCCGGCCCGACGTCGACGAGGACCTCGCCGACTCGCTCGGTGAGGAGCTCGACGCCGAGCCACTGCCAACGACCGTCGGCGGGTCGAACACCGTCGGCGCGCTCGCCACGGGCAACGAGAACGGGGTGCTCGTCTCCGAACGCGCCACCGAGCGCGAGAAGGACCGCATCGCGGCGGCCGCCGACCGAGAGGTCCACGAGCTTCCCGGCACGATCAACGCGGCCGGCAACGTCGTGCTCGCCAACGACTACGGCGCCTACGTCCACCCCGACCTGCCCCGTGAGGCGATGCAGGTCGTCGAGCGCGCACTGGACGTGCCCGTCGAGCGCGGCGACCTGGGCGACGTCCGCACCGTCGGTACCGCCGCGGTCGCCAACAACACGGGGGTGCTCTGTCACCCCAAATCCCGCGAGGAGGAGCTACAGGCCGTCGAGGAGGTTCTCGACGTTCGCGCCGACCTCGGCACCGTCAACTACGGCGCGCCGCTGGTCGGCTCCGGGCTCGTCGCCAACGACGACGGCTACGTCGTCGGCGAGGACACCACCGGCCCCGAGCTGGGCCGGATCGAGGAGACGCTCGGCTTCATCGACTGAGCCGGCGCCGGTCGGTCCCCGCTTTCTCTCACCCCTGCCGTCCGAGCGACGGCGCTCGCCGCTTTCCGCCCGCGGACCGCTTCTTGCCGTCTCCCGCACCACCTTTTAAGCGGCCGGCTGGAGTTAGCTCCTTCATGCCCGCTATCGAGTGTACCGACCTCACGACGTACTACGGCGACGTTCGCGGCATCGAGGACGTCACGCTCTCCGTCGACGACGGCGAGGTGTTCGGCTTTCTCGGGCCGAACGGCGCCGGCAAGACGACGACGATCCGCACGCTCCTCGGATTCCTCTCCCCGACGAGCGGCGAGGCGCGGCTGCTCGGTCACGACGTGACCGACGAGGCGGCCTCCGTTCGCGCCCGCGAGCGCGTCGGCTACCTCCCGGCCGACCCCGGACTGGACGAGAACCGGACCGCCGGTGAGTTTCTCGACCATCAGGAATCCCTCCGTGGCGAGGCTCGGCGGGCGGAGCTCGTCGGGCGCTTCGGCCTGGACGAGTCGCGGCGGATCGGCGACCTCTCGCGAGGGAACCGGCAGAAGGTGGCGCTGGTCGCGGCGTTCATGCACGACCCGGACCTGCTGGTGCTCGACGAGCCGACGAGCGGGCTCGACCCGTTGCTCCAGGAGTCGTTCAACGAGCTGGTGCGCGAGCGCGCCGCGGCCGGCACGAGCGTCTTTCTCTCCTCGCACGTGTTGGGCGAGGTTGGGACGCTGTGTGACCGCGTCGGCGTGATCCGAAACGGCCGGCTCGTGACGGTGGAGTCCGTCGAGGAACTGCGTGAGCGCGGCGGCAAGCGCGTGCGGATCGCGGTTGCCGAGGACGTGGACCGCGAGACGTTTCAGGTGCCGGGCGTGTTGAACCTCCGGCTGGGCGACCGCGTGTCGTTCACCTGGGCCGGCGAGTACGACGCGCTGATCGACCTGCTCTCGCGATTCACGGTCATCGACCTCGATGTGCGTGACGCGCCGCTGGAGGACGTGTTCATGGAGTTCTACGACGAGCCCGAGGCGGACGGCGGCGGCGGAATCGGGATGGTGGGACAATGAGCGACGACGCTGCGGGCGGCGGGGACGAGATGGAGGATCCGGACGCCGACCGCTCCGACGCCGACCGCCCCGCCGCGTGGCTCTCGATCGCCCGCTACGAGGCCGCCGGCCGAACCCGAGGAGCGGCCGTGCTAACCGCGCTGTTGTCGGCGTTTTTGCTTGTGTTTCTCGCCTTCTTCCCGACGATGGAGGAGTCGGGCGTCGACTTCGACGAGTACGTGCAGGCGCTGCCGCCGGCAATGCGGGAGGCGTTCGGCATCATCACGATGTCGACCATCGAGGGCTTCCTCGCGGTCGAGTTCTACCAGTTCGGCTGGGTGATCCTCGTCGGGCTCTATCTGGCGTACCTCGGCGGCGAGACGGTCGCCGGCGACGTCGAGCGCGGCCGGATGGACCTCACCCTGTCGGCGCCCGTGCGCCGGCGCTCCGTCGTCGTCGGGAAGTTCCTCGGGCTGGTTCCGCTGATCCTCCTGCTCAACATCGTCGTGCCGGTCGTCGCGTACGCCGGCGTGGTCGGCATCGGCGAGTCGATCGCCGCCGAGCGGATCCTCGCGGCCCACCTGCTCGCGGTGCCGTACCATCTCGCGTGTGCCGCGCTCGGCGTCGCGATCTCGACGTTCTCCTCGCGGGCGTCGGTCGCCCAGCGAGTGGCGCTCGGGAGCGTCTTTCTCCTCTTCATGTTCGAGTCGATCG
This sequence comes from Halorubrum gandharaense, assembly GCF_054654575.1. Taxonomy (NCBI): domain Archaea; kingdom Methanobacteriati; phylum Methanobacteriota; class Halobacteria; order Halobacteriales; family Haloferacaceae; genus Halorubrum; species Halorubrum gandharaense. The sequence goes on along the minus strand of NZ_BAAIET010000001.1, from coordinate 1,500,319 downwards.
TTGGCGTCACCGAATACGACGAGCTCGGACTGGTGAGCCCGACGGCCCACTACACGCCCTCCGAGATACTCGTGCAGGGGACCTACGACGCGACCGGTGCCGCCGTCCTCTTAGCGGCAACCGTCGTCCTCGTCACGCTTGCGGCCGTCCGGTTCTCGCGGGCGGATCTGGACGGCTGAACCCCGGCGCCGTGGCGGCCACGCGGCCGCCACCGGAAGGTCGACGGCTGCCGTCCCGGCGCGCCGCACTCCTCCACGGGAGCGGTCACCACCCCGTCCCTTTTTAGGAAGATTCTTCCGTGTCCCTGACCGATTCCGGGACATGAGTACCTACACGGTGAGTGGGCGGTTCCAGAGCCGCGACGGCTACCAGCAGTTCACGAAGGATATCGAGGCGGAAAACGAGGAGCTCGCCCGCGAGCGCGTGTACACCAACGTGGGGAGCCAGCACAACCGCAAGCGTACCCAGATCGACATCAACGAGGTGACCGCCGCATGATGGGCGGAGGTCAGCAGCAGCTTCAGCAGCTCTCACAGGAGCTGCAGGCGCTCGACGAGGAGATCGAGGCGCTCGAGGAGGAGGTCGCCGACTACGAGCAGGAGAAGGTCGACATCGACGACGCCATCGAGGCCATCAAGACCCTGGAGACGGGCTCGACGGTGCAGGTTCCGCTCGGCGGCGGCGCCTACGTCCGCGCCGAGGTGCAGGACATCGACGAGATCGTCGTCTCGCTCGGCGGCAACTACTCGGCCGAGCAGGAGCAGGACGACGCCATCGACGTGCTTCGGAGCAAGCAGGAGGCGCTCGACGACCGCATCGAGGAGACCAACGAGGAGCTCGACGAGCTCGAATCCGAGAGCTCGGAGCTCGAACAGCAGGCCCAGCAGATGCAACAGCAGATGCAGCAGCAGCAGATGCAGCAGATGCAGGAGCAGGGCGGCGAGGAGTAAGGTAACCCGTGTTCGACGGACTGAAAGACAAGCTCAGCAGTTTCCGCAAGGACGTCGAGGAGTCCGCGGAGGTCGAGGAGGACGACGCGCCCCCGGAGGGTGAGGAGTCCGCCGAGGCGGACGCCGAAGCCGGTGCGGCTGCGGCCGATTCGGCCGGCGCCGCCGACACGACCGACGCGAAACCGTCGTCCACCAGCGACGCCGCCGCGGAGACCGAGACTGAGTCCGCCGCGTCCGCGGCGTCTACGGCCGGCTCCGACGAGTCGGCGGCGTCCGCTTCCGAATCGGCGCCCGACGCCGCGACGGCGGAGAACGAGGACGGGGACGAGGACGAAGACGACGAGGACGTGGCGAGCACGTTCCAGCGCGCGAAGGCGTTCGCGACCGGGCGGATCATCATCGAAGAGGAGGACCTCGAAGAGCCGCTGTGGGACCTCGAAATGGCCCTCCTGGAGAGCGACGTGGAGATGAGCGTCGCCGAGCGCATCCTCGAGACGGTCGAGGAGAAGATGCTCGGCGAGTCCCGCAAGCAGGTCGAGACGACCGGCGAGCTCGTCGAGGCGGCGTTACACGACGCGCTGCTCGACGTGATCTCGGTCGGCCAGTTCGACTTCGAGGAGCGTATCGCGGAAGCCGACAAGCCGGTGACCATCGTGTTCACGGGGGTCAACGGCGTCGGCAAGACGACCTCCATCGCGAAGCTCTCGGAGTGGCTCGACGCGCACGGCTACTCGTCCGTGATGGCGAACGGCGACACTTACCGCGCCGGCGCCAACGAGCAGATCCGCGAGCACGCGGAGACGCTCGACCGGCCCCTGATCGCCCACGACCAGGGCGGCGACCCCGCGGCCGTCATCTACGACGGCGTGGAGTACGCCGAGGCCAACGACATCGACGTCGTGCTCGGCGACACGGCGGGTCGGCTCCACACCAGCGACGACCTGATGGCGCAGTTGGAGAAGATCGACCGCGTCGTCGACCCCGACATGACGCTGTTCGTCGACGAGGCGGTCGCCGGCCAGGACGCGGTCACCCGCGCCAAGGAGTTCAACGACGCCGCCGAGATCGACGGCGCGATCCTCACGAAGGCGGACGCCGACTCCTCCGGCGGCGCCGCCATCTCCATCGCGTACGTCACCGGGAAGCCGATCCTCTTTCTCGGCACCGGGCAGGGGTACGACGACATCGAGCGGTTCGACCCCGAGGCGCTCGTCGACAGTCTGCTCGGCGAGTAGCCAACCGATCTTCAACCTTTTTACTTGCCGACGCCAGCCCGGCTACTGATGGCTGGAGATGTCGATCCACTCCATGTGGGAAACGGGTGCCAAGTAGCAGCGTCTCTGCGGAGCTGTGGCGCGCCCGGCGAGCGCCCTGCGGGCGCAAGCCGGCGCGCGAGGGAGTCGTCGCCTGCGGCGACGACGAGGCTGGGGAGGCGTGAGGTGCGGGGCTGTGCGGGGCGGGATGGGACTCAAAGGGGCAGCCGTTCCCGCCGCAGGCGGGAAACAGCGAGACGGCTCCGACCGTCTCGCCCGTGGTCCGGGAAGATGGGCGACGTAAGCACTTTTCAGGGCGTCTCTCCGCACAGCCCGACGCCCTGAAAAGCGCGCAGCGAGGGTCCCGCGAGCATGCGAGCGGGACCGTCTTCCGGAACCCTCGACCGGAGCCGGCTGGGGCGTTGGCGGCGTTCGCCTCGCCGGTAATCCCCCAAGCAAAAACCCGGAGAGCGTCTTAAAAGGGGCTCTCGAAGGAGTCCCCCTCACCGTCAGCCAGCGTCCCCGGCTCGAACGTCTCGGGGTCGAACTCGTGGGTGCGGAGCTCGTCGGGCTCGATGGCGGTGAGGACGGACTCGTTGGTCGCCTCCAGCACCACCGGTGGCGCGACGCCGTCCGCCTTCGCCTGCACCCAGCGGTCGACGCAGAGACACCAGCGGTCGCCGGGTTCCAGCCCCGGGAAGCGGAACTCCGGATTGGGGGTTATCAGGTCGTTGCCCTGTTCGCGGCCGTATTCGAGGAACTCGGCGGTCATCACCGCACACACGGTGTGGCGCCCGGCGTCGCCGTCGACGTCGCGACAGCAGCCATCGCGGAGGTAGCCCGTCTCGGGGTCGTAGCTGCACGCGGCGAGCTCGCCGCCGTACACGTTGCGGTCCTCGCCGGCGCTCGGGTCGGGCGTCTCGAACGCGTCGTCGTCGGCGACGGTGTCGCCGTTGCGGTCGTCGCCGGCGTCGTCGTTTGACACAGACGAAACGGGGGCCGCGAGACGCTTAAAAGGCGGTGCGACGGTTGGCGGGGACTGGCCGTCCCGTAGCGGACGCCCTCACTCCGTCGCGCGGTCGTCGTACTCGCGGTCGTCGCCCCCGCGTTCCGCCCCGTCACCGCCCTTCTCACCCTCGCCCGCCGGCGTCCACCCCGGAATCCGCCGCACCCGCACCCGTCGGATCCGGTTTCGCTCGGCGGCCTCGACCGTGATCGTCACATCCACGTCGGGGAACTCCACGGTGTCGCCCTCCCGGCCGATCCGGCCGAGATGAGCGTTGAGCAGCCCGGCAACCGTCTCGTAGTCGCCGTCACGGGGGAGCGCGACGCCCATCACGTCGTTCACCTCCGTGACGGTCACCTCGCCTTTCACGAGGAGCCCGTCGTCGGTCGGGCGGAACACCCGCTCCTCGCCGGTTTCGAGGATCTCGCCGACGATCTCCTCGACGATGTCCTCGACGGTGACGATCCCCTCCACCTCGCCGTACTCGTCGACGATCGCCACGAGCGGAAGCCGGTTCTCCTGCATCTCGGCGAGCAGGGAGTCGATCCGTCGGGAGTCGGGGACGCTCCGGGTTTCGAGCAGGATGTCCGCAAGATCGAGCCCCTCGCGCATCGCGCGCTCGGCGTCGCGCACGTCGACCACGCCGACCACGTGGTCGAGCGTGCCCTCGTAAACGGGGACGCGGGTGACGCGCTCGTCGGCACAGGTGCTGACGATCTCGCGCAGCGAGGCGCTCCGGGGGACGGCGACCACGTTCGGTCGGGGGACCATCACCTCCCGGGCGCTGGTGGCGCCGAGCGCGAACACGCCCTCGACCATCGCCTGCTCCCGTTCGTCGATGGCGCCGACGCGCTCGCCGGTCGCCACCAGCCGTTCGAGCTCGGCGCGGGTCAGCTCCGGGCGACCGGCCGACTCGGATCCCGTCAGCCGGTTGATCCCGTCCGACACCCGCTCGAAAACGGCGACGACCGGGTAGAGCACGCGCTGGACTGCCGCGAGCGGGCGCGCGACCCGGAGCGCGAGCGATTCGGCGTGAGCAACGCCGTACGACTTCGGCGTGATCTCCCCGACGACCAACACGAGGATGCTCATGATCCCGGTCGCGAGGGCGGTGCCGGTGCCCGCGCCGAAGGCGGCCGCGAGCGCGGCGGTCGCCAGCGCCGTCATCCCGATGTTGACGACGTTGTTGCCGACGAGAATGGTGACGAGCAGTTTATGCGGGTCCTCCCGTAGCCGTGCAAGCACCTGCCCGCGACGGTCCTCGCCGTCCTTCAGCGCCGCAACGCGGTGGCGCTCCAGCGAGAAGACGGCGATCTCGCTGGCCGAGAAGAACGCACTCACGGCGAGCAGGACGGCGACGATCGCGACGGTAACCGCCAGCGACTCCGTGATCATGTGTGGACCTTCCGCGGCGGGGTGTTATAGGTGGGTGTCGAAGGGCTACAGGAACAGCCGCCAGTAGTACGGGCTGACGAACCCCTCGATGAGCGCGGCGACGAACAGGATCGCGCCGACGCCCATCGTCACCCAAAAGGCGGCCTCCAGCCGGTCCGCGAACGCCTCGCGGGAGACTCTTCCCCGGAACGTGCCCCACGCGACGAGCCCGAGGTGGAAGCCGAGCGCGCCGGCGATGATCAGCGCCGGGATCTCCAGAATGCCGTGCGGGACGACGAACGCGACGAGCGCGGCGAGGTTCTCCTCCAGCGCCGCGATCCCGCCGAGGAAGAGGCCGTTGAATGCCAGCGCGGAGATCGTCGGGACGACCAGCGCGACGCCCGCGAACGACATGCCGATGCCGACCGACCAGTTGTTGCCGAAGAACTCCAGCGCCGCGACGGGCGGCATGTGGTCGGCCAGCCGCGCCTCGATGGAGCTGTCGATGACGCCGACGAGCGGCTCGACGGCCACCCAGCCGACGACGAAGAAGCCGACGAGGACGGCGGTCGCGGCAGCGTGGAGGCCGAGCGTGCCGCGGACGAACCCGACGGTCTCGCGCTTTGTGCGGTCCCAGCCGGCGGCGAGCTGCGTCCGCAGCGACGCCTCCGGACGGCTCGGCGGCGCGACGGCGTCGTGCGAGTCGCCGTACAGCACGGTTTTCAGCAGGTCGAGGGCGGGCGCGGCGACGACGGCCGAAAAGAGCGCGACGATCGTCCCCGCACCCACGACGGTGAGCGCCGAAGCCGCCGAGGAGATGCCGAAGAGGACGCCCACGGCAACGACGAGGTAGGCCGCGGCGTCGGCCGGGTTCGACCGGACGAACCGCCCCGACCCCCGGAGCGCGCCGGCGACGCCCGCGTCCTCGACGACGACCGCCGCGGGAGCGAACGCGAACACCACGCGGACGGCAACCAGAACGACGAACGCGAGCAGGATGACGACGAGCGCGACCAGCGCACCCACGAGGGGGCCGCCCACCGCCACGGCGAGGCCGACGACGAGCGCGGAGAGCCCGATGACGCCGACCCACAACACGAACTCCGCGAGGTAGAGCCCGAGGAACGACAACCAGTGGCGGCGGACGCCGCCGACGCCGGCGACCAGTCCGCGCTCGTCACGGAGCCGGGCGAACACGGCGTTCATCTGGCCGGCGGAGACGGCGGCGTACGCGAACAGCGAAACGACCGCGGCGCCGACGGCACCGATGGCGATCAACCCGATCGCGACCTCGGAGTAGAGCGGTTCCAGCGCGGGCAACAGCGACTCGAACCACTCGAACCACGCCTCCATCGCCTCGGGGTCCTCCTCGACGGGGGCCTGGTCGGGCGGCTGGAGGTCCAGTTCGGCGAGCGCGTCCGTGGCGGCGGCGATCCGGCCGGTGACGTGGAGGTACGCGACGGCGGCGGCCGCCCCGATCAGGAGGGGAACGCGGGCGATCACCACGACCGCGGTGCCGAGGAGGTAAAACGGCAGCAGGTCGGCGGGGCGCCGTCGGAGGGTCGCCACAACGGCGTTAACGGCGGTTGACAGGTCCATGCCGGATCCGTCGACCGAGCGCAACTTAAACCCCGGCGACCGGCCGGCGACCGGATGGCGGCCGGCGGGCGATCAGCCGCTGTCCTCGCCATCCGGCGACGCCCCGTCTCCCCCATCTCCAGTACCCCGGGCCGCCATCATGTCGGCCGCCCGCTTTGCCCAGCCGGTGTAGCCGAAGCCCCAGACGACGAACAGCGCCATCCAGCAGTACGCGAGGAAGACGCCGACGTACGCGCCCGCCGGCCCCCAGCCGAGCGTCCGGCCGAGCAGCCACGAGACGCCGAGGAAGAAGCCGAACATCCCCGTGACCCGAGCGACGAACGGGATCCGGGTTTCGCTGGCGCCCTGCAGAGAGCCCGAGAGCGCGGAGAAACAGACCAACACGACCGCGGCGGCGCCGTACACCCGCGCGAAGCTGACGCCGTACCGGGCCGTCTCGGGGTCGTCGGTGAACAGCGACACGACCTCGGGGGCGAGCGCGACGAGCAGGAGGCCGACGGAGCCCACCGTCAGCATCCCGAGGCCGGCGACCGCCCACCCGTTGAACCGCGCCTCGTCGGGGTCGCCGGCGCCGAGCGACTGGCCGACGAGCACGCTCGCGGCGACGTTGTACCCCCGCGAGAACGGCCCCGTCACCTGCTGGTACACCCGGCGCCCGATCTGGAAGCCGGCGTTGACGACCTCGCCGAAGCCGAGCAGGAGGGCGTTAAAGGGGAACTCCGCCAGCTCGGAGCCGAACCCCTCGGCCATGCGCGGCGCCGACACCTGCAACAGCTGTTTGGTGATCGTGAAGTCGCGGGGGACCGCGAAGCTCGCGGCGGTCCAGGAGGTGGCGATGGCGAGACAGAGCAGCCCGGCGGTGAGCACGTTGGCGACGGCGGTGGCGATCCCAACACCGGCCACGCCCAAATCGGGAAAGCCGAGCAGCCCCAGGCCGAGCAGGGCGCTCCCGGCGATGTTGACGGAGTTAGCGAACACGTTGACGTACATCGGCGTCCGGGTGTCGCCGGTGCCTTGGAGCGCGCGAGCGCCAACGAGCGCGACGTGGCGGGCGGGCGCCGTCGCGAAGATGATCGCGAGGTACGTGGCGCCGAGCACGACCACCTCGGGCGGGGTCGGCTCTCCGACGATCCGGCCGAACACGTCGATGGCCGCTTCCCCGAGCAGGAAGCCGAACGCCACGAACGGGATACCGGCCAAGGCACCGATCAGCAGCGCCTGTGTGACGGCTTCGTCGCGAGTGGCCGTCGCGCCGGCGCCGGTGTCCTGCGAGGAGAGCGCGATGGCGCCGCCGCCGAGCCCCAGCCCGATCCGCAGCGGGAACCGGGCGTAGAGGTCCGCGAGGCCGATGGCGACGACGGCCGCCGGCGAGATGAGCGCCGTGATCAGCACGTCCGTCGTCCGCATCGCAGTGCGGAACGTCTGCTCGGCCATCACCGGCCACGCCAGCGAGAAGACGCGCTTCCAGACCCGTTTGAGGCGTGGCCACTCCATTCGAGTACGACCACGACGCCCCCCGGGTTTTAGCTGTTGGAGCCGGAGCGAACCGCCGGGAGCGGGTCGACGGAGGACGGAGCATGTTGCACGGGCGAACATTGAACCCTGTGAACGACTCACAGTCCACATGGACGTCTTCGTGTACGGGACGCTGACGGAACCGGAACGGGTGCGGGAGGTGGTCGACTCGTTCGTCTTCGTCGGCCCGGCGACGCTTTCGGGGCTCCACCTCGTGGAGGGGCAGTACCCGACGCTCGCGCCCGGCGGCGAGACGGCCGGCCGGCTGCTCCGAACTGACGCGGTCGACGCCCTCGACGACTACGAGCGCGTCGCCGACGGGCTCTACGTCCGGGTGTTGGTGCCGCTGGTGATGGCGGATGCGGATACGAGCGGTTCAGCGGCGGAGCGCGAGACGACGCACCCGGAGAAGGTCGCCGTCTACGTCGGCAACCCCGAGCGGCTCGACGCCGACGCGAACTGGCCCGGCGAGGGGTCGTTTCGCGAGCGCGTCGAGCGCGTGCTGGCCGAGGCATCGCCGTCCGTGCACGTTCGCGTCGAGCGCGAGCGGTAGCCGACCGTGCCCGCCGGCGTGCCGTCCGGATCTCCGGCGAAACGACGGGCGGATTCATGCACCGACCAGCGGCATGACGCCCGTCAGACGGGGGTTGTACCGCTCCGCTTGCTTGCGGTTACACTTTCACTCCGGGTGCCGTACATTTATATAATCGGCCGTCCACATTCCAGTTGCACGTCACACGCGTGCATTCCCCCCTTTCCCCCTGACTTCGACCGGCGAGCGGCGGCGCTTGCGGGCGTCTCCGGTCCATCGACGCAGCGAGACTCGCCGGACGACGGCGTTCCGACACCACTTAACTCCCGGCGCGAACAGGTCGGCGTATGATCTCGCTTTCGGACGTGCTCGCGGCGCGCGAGCGGGTCGCCGGCGTCGCCCGCCACACCCCGTTGGAGCGGTCGCGCACCTTCTCGGAGATGACGGACGCGGACGTGCACCTGAAACTGGAGAACTTCCAGCGCACGGGAGCGTTCAAGATCCGCGGCGCGATGAACCGGATCGCGACGCTCTCGGACGAGGAGAAGGACGCCGGCGTCGTCACCGCCAGCGCCGGCAACCACGCACAGGGCGTCGCGCTCGCCGCCGACCGCGCCGGCGTCGACGCCAAGATCGTGATGCCGAAACACGCGCCCGTCTCGAAGGTGAAGGCGACGCGGGGGTACGGCGCCCGGGTCGTGTTGGAGGGCGTCGACTACGACGCCGCCGCCGACTACGCACACAAACTGGAGGAGAAGGAGGGGCGCACCTACGTCCACGCGTTCGACGACCCGCTGGTGATGGCCGGGCAGGGAACGATCGGGCTGGAGGTCGTCGAGGACTGCCCCGACGTGGACACGATCGTCGTCCCCATCGGCGGCGGCGGGCTCATCTCCGGAATCGCGGTTGCGATGAAGGCGCAACTCGACGACGTGCGCGTCGTCGGCGTGCAGGCCGAGGGCGCCGCCTCGGCCGCGAAGTCGCTTGAAAAAGGCGAGCGCCACCACCTCGACAGCGTCGACACGATCGCGGACGGGATCGCCACCCGGACGGTCGGCGAGCAGACCCTCCGCGTGATGGAGAAGTACGTCGACGAGGTCGTCACGGTCGACGACCGCGAGATCTCTCTGGCGCTCACGCTCCTGCTCGAGCGCTCCAAGACGGTCGTCGAGGGCGCCGGCGCCGTCCCCCTCGCCGCCGTGCTCTCGGAGGCGTTCGACTACGAGGACGACGAGACGATCGTCGCGGCGCTGTGTGGCGGAAACATCGACCTCAACCGCCTCACCACCGTCGTGATGCGGGGATTGGTGCGGATGGGGCGCTACCTCAAGATCAAGACCGCGCTGAAAGACCGTCCCGGCGAGCTGGAGCGTGTCTCCGGCATCGTCGCCCGTGCGGGCGCGAACGTGTACGCGGTCCACCACGACCGCACTTCCCGGGACGTAGCCGTCAACGCCGCCGAGCTCGAACTGGAGCTGGAGACGCACGACGCCGAACACGCCGCCGACATCGTCGAGGAGCTGGAGTCGCACGGCTACGAGGTCGAAACGCTGTCGTAGGGGGTTCGGGGATCCGAACGCTCTCTCCCCAACTATCCCGTCATCCGGTACTCCACCTTCAGGAACTTCAGTCCGAACAACCACATCTCGTGGGTCGCCCGGAGCGGGTCATTCCCCTCCTCTGCCGCGTCCGCGGGCGCCGGCCACACCCGAAATCGCTGGGAGACGGGAAGCCGGAGCGGAAGGAACGGAAATCGGAGGTAGAGCCCGGGGTGACCCGGCCCTGCAGTGGTCCACTCCAGCCCGCCGGGGACGCCACCGCGGCCGAGGAGGCCGGCGTCGCCCTTCTCGAAGTTCCGCGCGCGGAGCACGGTCGAGAGGGTGCAGAACGGGAGCGGCACGGCAACGTTGACGAGACGCTCGCCGGCGGGCCCTCCACCCGCCGCTTCCGGATCGTCGGCGCCCGCTACGTGCGTGCCGTACGTCGCGAGGAAGACGCACGCTCCCTCCTCGTCCGTCCGGACCCAGCCCCGCACGCCGTCGCGGGGGTCGTCGGGGAGCCCGAGCGCGACGAAGCGACTGTGAAGCCGGCGCCAGCCCGTCGCTTTCCCCGGGAGGTTCAGCTGTTCGATGCGGGTGGTGAGCGGGTCGACGAGCCGGGCACCGAGTCGGAAGCCGCGACCCCAGCGCACCCGGTAGGCGAACGTGTAGTCAGCGGTCTGCTCACAGAAGCGCCGCACCTCGTCGTCCACGCGAGCCGGGTCGAAGCCGTCCGCGGCGGCGTCGGTTGCGGGTTCCTCACGCGACCGGGCGAAGGCGTCGAGGTCCGCGAGCTCGCCGTCGGGCGTCGGCGCGGAGTCGTCGACCAGTCCCCGACGCTCGAAGAAGTCGGCGCCGACCCGTCCGCGCGAGCGGAGCGTCGAGAGCGGCACCTCGCGGGCGAGCCGGCGGCCGCGACGAATGAGGCCGACGACGGTCGCGACCGCGAACACGACCGGATTCCGCTTCAGCAGCTTCCCGACGACCCAGATCCGGAGGAACCGGCGGATGGCGCCCATATCCGAAACTGCGGTCCGGGCACAGTTAAGTGGTCTCGCCGAACAGGTCGGGATATGAAGGAGATCGTCCACACCGACGACGCACCCGAGGCGGTCGGCGCGTACAGCCAGGCGACGACGAACGGCGAGCTCGTCTTCACGGCCGGGCAGATCCCGCTGACGCCCGACGGTGAGCTGCTCGACGACGCCTCCATCGCCGAGCAGACCGAGCAGGCGCTCGACAACCTCGTGGCCGTGCTGGCGGAGGCCGGCGCGGAGCCCACGGACGTGCTGAAGACGACCGTCTTCCTCGCCGACATCGACGACTTCGACGAGATGAACGAGACGTACGCGACGTACTTTGAGGCGGAGCCGCCGGCACGCTCCGCGGTGGAGGCCGGCGGGCTCCCGAAGGGCGCCGGCGTCGAGATCGAGGCCGTCGCCAGCGTCGAGTAGGATGCCCACGGACGACGACGCGGAGCCGGCGGGCGACGACGAGTCGCACCCCGAGGAGCTCCCCGGCGTGCCCGCCACGCGGCGAGCCCGCGCGAAGTCGGCGGCGCTGTGGGGGCTCGTCGGCGGGTTCGCCTTTCTCGTGTTGGCGCAGGGCTACCTGCTCGTCGGCGGCGAGCTCCCCTTCCGCTACGCCGGGATCTTCCCGCTGGCCGCGGTCGTCGCCGCCGTGGCAGGCGGTATTACCTACCTCACCGAACACCGGGTGGGGGCGAAAAGAAGGACTTAACAGTCCCAGCGGATTACGGGCAAACGAGCCAGGATGGCCGAGTGGTAAGGCGCACGCCTGGAAAGCGTGTTCCCTTCCGGGATCGGGGGTTCAAATCCCTCTCCTGGCGTTTTTGTCGACACCGACTACGTGCGAGGAGCGAAGCGGCGAGCGAGTCCGGTGTTGGCGTACCCCAATAAAGGGATTTGAATCAGGGAGTGAAGCGAGCCAAGCGAGCGGAACGACCGTGGTTCAAATCCCTCTCCTGGCGTTTTTGTCGACACCGACTACGTGCGAGGAGCGAAGCGGCGAGCGAGTCCGGTGCCTTCCGGCGTGGTCCTGATTCCCGACTCCCGAGCCCTGGCGCTCGTCGTTGAATGGCCCCACGGCACGCGCTCGGCGGGCGCCTACTGCAAGTGTTCTCCATATACGTCCGGTTTTCCACTCTTGAATATCCGAATCCGAACGTCACCTCCAATCCGACACAAAGTTCATAAGTGTGGGTATTGTTGACACAGGTGACGATGCCAGACACGAAATCAGGACGCGAGCGGAAAGGCAGAAACAAGCGCCGTCAGCTCGAGAGCCACCTCAACGAGCGGGAGCTCGAAGCCACGGACGAACCCCCGGAGCCGTCACTCGACGAGGTGGAGTCGGAGTATCTGGTTGATCCCGCCGAGCTCGACGACTGACCGCCCGCGACCGACCCTCCACGCGGTTTCTCCCACGCCAACGATCACCGAACAGCGGCTGCGCCGGCGGGATGGACGGTTCCGACGACCGTCGCGTTCGTCGCCGCGTATCCTCACAAGTGTTGATAAACCCCCGATCGAATTCGTCCGGAACGGGTTGGCGTGGCGTGTGAACAACACACATGAATAGGGGCAAAACAACGACACATCGGGTGGTTTCTGCCAGCGTGACCGATGGTGTCTCCGGTCCGACCATTCGCACTGCGACGTAAGTTTTATATAGAATCACAAACAATCCGTGAGTGTATGAGTCAGCGTATGCAGCAAGGCCAGCCGATGGTCATCATGGGCGAGGACGCCCAGCGCGTCAAGGATCGTGACGCGCAGGAGTACAACATTTCCGCGGCGCGCGGCGTCGCAGAGGCCGTGCGCTCGACGCTCGGACCGAAAGGGATGGACAAGATGCTCGTCGACTCGATGGGCGACGTCACCATCACGAACGACGGCGTCACCATCCTGCAGGAGATGGACATCGACAACCCGACGGCCGAGATGATCGTCGAGGTTGCCGAGACGCAGGAGGACGAGGCGGGCGACGGCACGACGAGCGCGGTCGCCATCGCCGGCGAGCTCCTCAAGAACGCCGAGGACCTCCTCGAACAGGACATTCACCCGACGGCGGTCATCAAGGGCTTCCACCTCGCGAGCGAGTTCGCGCGTGAGGAGATCGACGAGGTCGCCCACGAGATCGACGCCGACGACACGGAGACGCTCAAGCAGGTCGCCGAGACCTCGATGACGGGCAAGGGCGCGGAGCTCGAAAAGGAGGTCCTTGCCGACCTCATCGTCCGCGCCATCCAGGGCGTCACCGTCGAGGCCGACGACGGCTCGCACGTCGTCGACCTCCAGAACCTCAACATCGAGACGCGCACGGGGCGCTCGGCGTCCGAGTCCGAGCTCCTCTCCGGTGCCGTCATCGACAAGGACCCGGTCCACGACGACATGCCGACCGACTTCGAGGACGCCGACGTACTCCTCCTCAACGAGGCCATCGAAGTCGAGGAGGCCGACGTTGACACTGCCGTCAACATCGAGTCCCCGGACCAGCTCCAGCAGTTCCTCGACAAGGAGGAGGAGCAGCTCCGCGAGAAGGTCGACCAGATCGTCGCCTCCGGCGCGGACGTCGTCTTCTGTCAGAAGGGGATCGACGACCTCGCACAGCACTACCTCGCGAAGGAGGGCATCCTCGCGGTCCGCCGTACGAAGAAGTCCGACATCAAGTTCCTCAAGAACGTGCTCGGCGCGGCCGTCGTCACCGACCTCGACTCGCTGACCGCCGCCGACCTCGGCGTCGGCTCCGTCACCCGTGATGAGGCCGAGGGTCTCTTCTACGTCGAGGGCGCGGACGCCCACGGCGTCACGCTCCTCCTGCGCGGCTCCACCGAGCACGTCGTCGACGAGCTCGAGCGCGGCGTCACCGACGCGATCGACGTCGTCTCCACGACCGTCTCGGACGGACGCGTCCTTCCCGGCGGCGGTGCCATCGAAGTCGAGATCGCCCGGCGGCTCCGCAACTACGCGGACTCCGTCTCCGGCCGCGAGCAACTCGCCGTCGAGGCGTTCGCCGACTCGCTGGAGCTGATCCCGCGCGTGCTCGCCGGGAACGCGGGCCTCGATTCCATCGACCTGCTGGTCGACCTCCGTGCGGCCCACGAGGCGGGCAACGCGGACGCCGGCCTCAACGTCTTCACGGGCGAGGTCGAGAACGCGATCGACGCGGGCGTCGTCGAGACGGCCCACGCCAAAGAGCAGGCGGTCGCCTCCGCCACCGAGGCCGCGAACCTCGTGCTCAAAATCGACGACATCATCGCCGCGGGCGACCTCTCCACCTCGGGCGGCGACGAGGAGGGCGGCGCGCCCGGCGGCGGGATGGGCGGCATGGGCGGCGGCGGGATGGGCGGCATGATGTAAGCGAGGGTCACACCGACTCTCGGCGCCATCCGCGCCACCGACCTGCAGCCGTATCGCGACGATTCACGAACAACCGACCACCTTCTTTCGGACGCCAACTCTCGACGAACCCCCGTAGCGGCGCGTGCGGCGCTCGACCCTCCGTCCTCGCCGTGACGAGTGTACGGGATACGATATTCGATAGAGGATATTCGCTTTTTGTGTATCTGCGAGCCGATACAGCATGACCTAAATACCCGGGTGGCAAATTTTCGCGCCATGCAGACGCTGCTTCTCAACAGCGACGACGTGGACGAGAACGCCCAGATGGACCGGGTCATCGACGCGGTCGAAGGCGCGTTCGCGGCCTACGAGCGCGGCGACGCCCAGATGCCGCCGAAGTCGTACATCGACCTCCCGAAGTACAACGGGGACTTCCGGTCGATGCCCGCCTACCTGGAGACCGACGAGTGGGACGCCGCCGGCATCAAGTGGGTGAACGTCCACACCGACAATCCCGAGGCGTTCGACCTCCCGACGGTCATGGGGACGATGGTGTACTCCGACCCCGAGACCGCCTTCCCGCTGGCGATCATGGACGGGACGGAGCTGACGATGAAGCGCACGGGCGGAGCGGCCGCCGTCGCCACTGACCACCTCTCGGTCGCGGACGCCTCCTCGCTCGGTATCGTCGGCGCCGGCGTGCAGTCGTACACTCAGCTGGAGGCGATCGCCGAGGTTCGCGACATCGAGGAGGTCGTCGTGAGCGACCTCGACGAGGAGCGCGTCGCCCGCTTCATCGACGCTTTCGAGGACCGCTTCGAGGTGCGTGCGGGCTCCATCTCGGAAGCCGGCCACTGTGACATCCTCTCCACGGTAACCCCCGTCGAGTCGCCCATCGTCGGCCCCGACGACGTTGGCGACCACACCCACATCAACGCGATGGGCGCCGACGCGGCGGGCAAACACGAGCTCGCGGACGAACTCCTGCTCGACGCCCGGATCGTCATCGACGACCACGAACAGTGTACCCACTCCGGCGAGATCAACGTCCCGTACAACGAGGGCGTGCTCACCGACGAGGACATCTACGGCGAGATCGGCGAGATCGTCGTCGGCAATCGGGTCGGGCGCGACGACGACACCGGCGTCACCGTCTTCGACTCGACCGGGCTCGCGATCCAGGACGTGGCCGCCGCGCGCGTCGTCTACGAGTACGCCGACGACAACGACAACGGCTACCCGTTCGACCTGCTCGGGCTCGCAGAATAGTCGACTCGCTGGAACCGCAAAGGAAGGCCGCCGACAGTCAGGTCGACTGCGACGGCGAGGTTCGATGCCAGCCGGGGTCGCGGCCGGTCTCCTCGATCCGATCGGCCCGACACGCAGGACAGTAGTCCGGGGCCGCATCCGCACCGCGGGGGACGTACACGCCGCCACCGCACTCGACGCAGGCGTCCGCAACAACCGTGACACAGTCCGTACAGCAGTTGAAGTCGTCGACCGTCAGGTCGCGCAGGGCCTCGAGTTTTTTGTCCAGGTAGTACTCGTCGATGACCGACCGACAGCTGTGACACGTTCTCATGGCGATCCGATGTGTCGTATGTTACCACACCTTATATAGCTGTCTGCACCCACGGATACCGCCGGTGTTTGGCGGTTCGTCCGTCTGATGTCGACACCGCCTCGCGGCCCGTCACGCGAACGACGCCGACGCTCACTCGTCTTTTAAGCGGTCGAGCTCGCGCTCGACGCTCACATCGTCGGAGCGGTCGCCGGCGTCCGTCACGCCCGAATCGAGGTGGTCACCGATCCGCCGCTCGAACTCCTCCTCGGAGATGCGTCCCTCGACGTACTCCTGCCGGAGTCGTTCCTCGGGGTCGGCGGGCTCCTCCGATTCGTCGGCGGGCTCCGACCCGAACCGTCCCGCCGAGCGCCCGCCGTCGGTGGTGCTGCCGTCGCCGCTCCCGCCGAAGATCCACGCGCCGACCCGGTAGGCGACGTAGACGAGTCCGAGGAGGACGGCGAGCGAGATGATACCCGAGACGATCGCCCACGCGAGGCTCAACACCGCGGAGACGACCGAGACGATGATGCTCACGGCGACCAGGATCGCGATCCCGATGGCGCCGTAGTAGAGGGCCTTTTTGAGTGCCATATCCGATCTGGCGGCTCCGCGAGCAAGTAGCTTGTCCCGGCGTGCGCACGGACGACTCTCAAAGAGCTTTCGCCGGCGTGGGAGCCCTCGTCACCGGATGGAAAGGTATAGGGTTTCGACCGCACCACGCGTATATAAGCAGATGTCTCAGGAGGGCTACGACCACAACGCGGTCGAGAGTCGGTGGCAGGAGGCGTGGGCGGACGCCTCCGTGTACCGGACGCCGGACGATGTCGAGGACCCGACGTACGTGCTCGGGATGTACCCGTACCCGTCGGGGAAGCTCCACATGGGCCACGTCCGCAACTACACCATCACGGACGCGTACGCCCGCTACCGCCGCATGCGCGGCGACGACGTGCTCCACCCGATGGGGTGGGACGCGTTCGGTCTCCCCGCGGAAAACGCCGCCAAGGAGCGCGACACCAACCCCCGCGACTGGACGTTCGACTGCATCGACACGATGAAAGGCCAGATGAAGTCGATGGGGTTCGGCTACGACTGGGACCGGGAGATCACCACCTGTACCCCGGAGTACTACGAGTGGAACCAGTGGCTGTTCCGCCGCTTCCACGAGGAGGGGCTTGCCGAGCGCCGCGACGCCGAGGTGAACTGGTGTCCGGACTGTGAGACCGTCCTCGCCGACGAGCAGGTGGAGGGCGACGACGAGCTCTGCTGGCGATGTGACCATCCGGTCGAGCAGCGGGAGCTCGACCAGTGGTTCCTGGAGATTACGGAGTACGCCGACGATCTGGTCGACGCCATCGACGAGCTGGAGGGGTGGCCCGACTCCGTCCGCCAGATGCAGCGCAACTGGATCGGCCGACAGGAGGGAACCCGCCTCACCTTCGATGTTTCGGGCGAGGGCGTCGAGCAGGCCGTGGAGGCGTTCACCACCCGCGCAGACACCGTCTTCGGCGCGAGCTTCTTCGCGCTGGCGCCCGGCCACGAGATCTCGCAGGCGCTCGCCGAGCGCGACGACGGGGTCCGGCGGTTCATCGAGGAGGAGGCCGACCCCGACGGCGACGAGCCCAACGGCGTCGCCACCGACCTCACGGCGACGAACCCGGTCACCGGTGAGGAGCTTCCCGTCTTCGTCGCCGACTTCGTGCTCTCGAACGTGGGCACGGGCGCGCTGATGGGCGTCCCCGGCCACGACGACCGCGACCACGCGTTCGCCGAGAAGATGGGCGTCCCCATCGAGCCGGTCATCGCCCCAGCGCCCGACGGCTCGGACGCCGACTCCGACGCCGAACCCGAGGTCCCCGACGTGAGCGAGTCGGCGTTCACCGAGGACGGCGTGCTCGTCAACTCCGGCGAGTACGACGGCCTGTCGAGCGCCGACGCCCGCGAGGCGATCACCGCCGACACCGCGGACGCCGAGGCGACCACCCAGTACCGGCTGCGCGACTGGGGCATCTCCCGCCAGCGCTACTGGGGGACGCCGATTCCGGTCGTCAACTGCCACGAGGGCTGTGGCTCGGTGCTGGTGCCCGAGGAGGACCTGCCCGTCGAGCTGCCCGAGTTCATCAACACGACCGGGAACCCGCTGGACGCCGCCGAGGAGTGGAAGGCGACGACCTGCCCCGAGTGTGGCGGCGACGCCACCCGCGAGACGGACACGATGGACACGTTCGTCGACTCCTCGTGGTACTTCCTGCGGTACGTCTCGCCGGACCTGGCAGACGCGCCGTACGACGCCGCGCGCGCCGACGACTGGATGCCCGTCGACCAGTACGTCGGCGGCATCGAACACGCCGTGATGCACCTGCTGTACAGCCGGTTCGTCACCAAGTTCCTCGCGGACCACGAGGACCTGGAGGCCCGCGAGCCGTTCACCAACCTGCTGGCACAGGGGATGGTCCAGCTGGAGGGCGAGAAAATGTCGAAGTCGGTCGGCAACGTCGTCTCCCCCCAGCGGATCGTCGAGGAGTACGGCGCCGACACGGCTCGGCTGTTCATGATGCAGGCGGCCCAGCCCGAGCGCGACTTCGACTGGAGCGAGGAGGGCGTCAAGTCCACCTACCGCTTCATCACCCGTCTCACGCGGCTGGTCGAGGAGTACGCGGACGCGGACGAGGACGCGACTGGCGGCGCCGGCGCGGATGCAGAGCCCGACCCCGCCGTCGCCGCCTACGTCGACGACGAGATCGACGCCGCGGTCGCCGTCGCCACCGAGGAGTACGACGACCTCACGTTCAACGTCGCGCTGCGCGAGGCGCAGGGACTCGTCGGCACGCTCCGCAACTACGCGGACTACGCCGACCCCGCCGACCCCGCGGTCCTGAAACGCGGGCTGTCGGTCGCCGTCCGCCTGCTGGCACCCGTCACGCCCCACGTCGCGGAGGAGCTGTACGAGACGCTGGGTGCGGACGCCGAGCCGGGCGCGACGCCCGAATTCGCCGTCGACGCCGAGTGGCCCGCCTCCGACGCCGACCGCGAGACCGCCGAGATGCGCCGACGACTCGTGGAGAACACCCGCGAGGACGTGCGACAGATCATCGACGTGGCCGGCATCGAAGACCCCGCCGCGATCACCGTCGTCGTCGCGCCCGACTGGAAGTACGACGCGCTGGCAATCGCCATCGAGAGCGACGCGGACAACCTCATCTCGGAGCTGATGCAGGAGCCCCATATCCGCGAGCAGGGTGACGACGCCGCCTCCTACGGCCAGGACCTGCAGGCCGAACGCGAGGCGCTCGCCGAGACGCTGCCGGGTGACGCCGAGTACGACGCCCTGCAGGCGGCCGCGTGGCTGATCGAGCGGGAGTTCGACGCCCCCGTCGAGGTGCTGCGCGCGGAGGACGCCGACGATGCCGTCGTCCGCAAGGCGGAGCCGGGCAGGCCGGCGATCGACATCAAGGAGTAGGGACGTTGGCGGCTGGTCGTCTTTCTACGTGTGTCTCTCCCGCCAGCTGCCGCCGGCGGGCTCGGCGACGTGCGGTAGCCGGAAAGAGCCCCGAATACGCACGAAAGACGCCGTTGAAATCACATTCTTCGACACAAACATCTCTGGAACAGTCGGTCGATGGAGAGTGCCTGTTGAGTGAGTTCGGGAGTAGGTGTATCACGTGGGCGGGTGCGGCGTTTATAAGCGGGGCGTGGATGGGGTTGTTCGCCATTTATAAGCAGAGGTTGTCCGGTGAGTTGCTGGTGCGACACTGGAGAGGACCGCCTTCAAAAGCCCCAGCCGGCTCCGGTCGAGGGGCTTGCTGCGCGCTTTTCAGGGCGTCTCTCCGCACCACCCAACGCCCTGAAAAGTGCTTGGCGTCGCCCGTCGTCCCGGAGCCGGCTGCCCCTTTGAGTCCCACCCCGCACCGCTCCGCGACCGCACCTCACGCCTCCCCAGCCTCGGCAGGCGGGCGCCGGCGGGAAAACCGCTCCGCCGGCGACCGCTGCCTCCCTCGCGCTCCGTTCGCGCCCGATGGGCGCTCACGGGCGCGCCACCGCACCGCTTCTTCTTTTATAAGCCGTCGTAGAACTTCTCCCTCGACCGTTTATATACTACATCACCGGACCCGATCTAAAATACCCACTCCCGCAGTCGCTCATCGAGGATTCTGTACTGACCGCAACCGAGTCAGAATCCGTCATCTGCTGTGGATCGCAACAGTGTCTCCGAACCTTGGTTCTTCCACTGGAGGCAGTATTTAAGTGTAGTGGTGCGGATCAAAATCCATGGATAGCGTCGGCAGCCCCCGTGAGTTCCGCCGTGATCCGGAGTGGCGGTATCCGTTCGCGGTCGGGTCCGTTTCCCTCCTGATTTGCGTTGGGGTTCAGCTTTCGTCCACGGCACAGAACGCTGCAGCCGTTCCGCTTCTCGCGGGCGCGATCGCCGGCGCGGCACTGTGGGAGACGGTGCCCGACACGAAGACGCTCGGGTGGCGAACCGGGCTCATCACCGGGGGTGCGGTCGTCATCGGCGCGCTCCGCTTCGCCCTGCAGATTCCGCAGGCGGAGCACACGCTCGTCTCCGTAACCGTCGCCGGCGTGTGGCTCGTGATCGTCTCCGTGCTGTTCGTCCTCGTGTTTGGGGTGCTCGGTGCGCTCGGTGCCGTCGTCGGTGGCCGACTCGGAAGGCGGTTCCAGCATCGCCGCGTGAGCGGTGGCTGATCTCGGACGCTTCGATCGAGGTGTCCCCCGGAGTGCAGTCGACGGGTTTAGACAAGACTAATCTTATTCTTCCTGATCGTCATTTTCTTATAAGTGTGTCTCAAATCGAGGCCTAATGAGGACGCAGACGCGCAACAACGACGGACCGGACGATGGAATCGCCGCCGTCTCTCGCCGTCGGTTCGCCACACTCGGTGCCGGCGCGCTCACCGTGGGGGCTGCGGGCTGTCTCGGCGACGACCCGCAGGGCGACGCGAACCCCGATGAGGGATCGGGTGACCAGTCGGGTGACGATCTCGACGTGGACGACGACCGGCTCACGGTGTTCGCGACGATGCCCGCGGTGTGGGACTTCGTCCGGCAGGTCGCCGGCGACCGGATCGAGGCGATCGACCTCGTGCCGGTCGGCGAGCACGGCCACGACTGGAATCCCGAGCCCGGCACGGTCGAACAGCTCGACCGCGCCGACGGCTTCGTCTACCTCCGCGAGTTCTCCAGCTGGCAGGACGACGCGGCCGCCGAGCTCGAATCCGACCCGGACGTGACCGTCATCGACGCCTCCGAGGGGATCGAGTTCTTCGACAGCCCCGCGGAGGACGATGACGAGCACTGGTGGATGGACCCGGTCGAGTGCCAGCACGGCGTCGAGAACATCGCGGAGGGGCTCGCGGAGATCGACCCCGACAACGCCGAGGTGTTCGCCGAAAATGCCGCCGACTTCACCGAGGAGCTCCAGGCGCTCCACGAGGAGTTCGAGGCGATCGTCGAGCGCGCCGGGCTCGACGCGCTGGTCGTCGGCACGCACGACTCCTTTCAGTGGTGGAATCGCCGCTACGGCATCGACATCTACTCGCCGGTGGGCACGTCGCCGGACGACGCCGCCTCCCCGGGCGATGTCGAGGAGATCGAGGAGCTGATCACGGAGTTTGACATCGAGCACGTGCTGTACGACGTGGGCGAGCCCGGCACCCTCGCGGAGTCGCTGGCCGACGAGACGGAGACGACGGTGCTGCCGCTCTCGCCGGTCGAGACGCAGATCGACGGCACGCCCCCGATCGGCGGTGACCTGGAGATGGAGCCCGATTGGGGCTACATCGAGCACTTCCGCGAGATCAACCTCCCGTCGATCGAACGAGCGCTTCGTGCGGAATGAGCAACACGCCCGTCGTTCGTGCCGAAAACGTCTCGTTCGCGTACGAGGACCAGCCGGTGGTGGAGGACGTCTCGCTGACGGTCGAGCAGGGGGCGTTTCTCGGCGTCGTCGGCCCGAACGGCTCCGGGAAGACGACCCTGCTGAAGCTTCTCCTCGGCCTGGAGTCGCCGGACGCCGGCAGCGTCGAGCTGTTCGGGGAGCCCGCCTCGGGGTTCGACGAGGGAACCCGACTCGGCTACGTCTCCCAGCAGTCGACGGAGGCGGGGACGACGATGCCCGTCACGGTTCGGGAAGTGGTCCGCATGGGGCGGTACCCCCACGCCGGCGTGCGCCGGCTCACCGAGCGGGACCGCGCCGCCGTCGATGCCGCGCTCGACGTGGTCGGCGTCGCGGATCTCGAGGACCGTCGGATCAACCGGCTCTCGGGCGGCCAGCGCCAGCGGGCGTACATCGCCCGCGCGCTCGCCGGCGAGGCGGACCTGCTCGCGCTCGACGAGCCGACCGTCGGCGTCGACGCCGACTCCGTGGCGGCGTTCTACGACCTGCTGGAGGAGCTCAACGATGCGGGAATCACCATCCTGCTCATCGAGCACGACGTGGACCTGCTCGCGCGCCACGCCACCTCGATGGCGGCGATCGACGGGGAGCTGTACGCCCACGAGGAGACGGAGGCGTTCCTAGAGACCGACGCGCTGGAGCGCGCGTTCGGGACCGCCCGCGTTCGCGGGACCGTCGCGACGGACGGGGGTGACCGCGCGTGACGGCCGCCGATGTCCTCGGGCTTGACGACGACGGCCGCGATGACGAGAGACGGAAGCGACGCGAGTTCGGCCGTGGAACCCTGATCGCAGGGGTGGCGGTGCTGCTCGCGGGCTTCGCGGCGTTCATCGCGTGGGGGTTCCCCCCGCTGTACGAGCTGTTCTGGGGGGCGACCTGCGCCGCGGTCGACGAGTGGATCGTCTGTAGCGGCTTCCTCCAGCGCGGGTTCACGGCGGGCATCCTGATCGGCTTCACCGCGCCCGTCGTCGGCGCCTACCTCGTCAACCGGCAGATGGCGCTCATTGGCGAGGCGCTCGCCCACACCGCGTTCGGCGGCGTCGCGATCGGGCTGTTCGTCGGCGCGGCGGTGCCGTCGCTGGACTATCCGCTCGGATTTGCGCTGGTGGCCGCGGCGGTCGCCGCCCTCGGGATGCAGTACGTCGCCGTGCGCACCGACGGCTATGCAGACGTCCCCATCGCCGTCATGCTCACCGGCGGGTTCGCCGTGGGGATCGCCGTCATCTCCTACGGCGTCGTGTTCAGCGCGACCGTCGAGAGCTACCTGTTCGGCGACATCCTCTTCGTTCCCTTCGAGAACGTCCAGCTGATGGTCGGGCTCACGCTGTTGGTGGCGACGACCGTCGCGCTCACGCACAAGCAGCTGCTGTTCATCACGTTCGACCGCGAGGCCGCCCGGCTCGCCCGGCTCAACGTCTGGTTCTACGACACGCTGCTCGTGGTGTTGACCGCGCTCGTCGTCGTCGCGGCCATGCAGATCCTCGGTGCCATCCTCGTCGCCGGGATGCTCGTGATCCCCGTGGCGGCTGCGATGCAGGTGACCCGGAGCTTCGACGGCGGGCTCCTGCTGTCGGTCGTGTTCGGCCAGCTCGCGGTCGTCGGCGGCATCTTCGCCTCGTACGTGCTCAACATCGCCACCGGCGCGACGATCATCCTCGTCGCGGTGGGGCTGTACCTGCTGACGCTCGCGGTGGGCACGGTGCGGGGCGTCGCCGCCGGGCTGGTGGTCGCCGCGATCGCCGCCGCGCTCGCGGTGAGCGTCGCGCCCATTGTTGGGGTGGCCGTCGGAGTCGCCGGCGTCGCCGCCTGGCTGGTCGCATGGCGGTGAGCCGGTTGCGTGGCGGTGAGCCGGTCGCCGACCCGACCCGGTTTAGACGGACCCCTCGGTGAGTGAGATCGGGAGTGAGTGTTGCAGTTCGTCGACGGTAATATGATATATAAATGGCCGAGAGGAGGAGTGACGCCTCACTTATAAACGGAAATGCGGTGCAGTGGCGCGCCCGGCGAGCGCCCAGCGGGCGCTCGGCGGCGCGCGAGGGACGCCGCGAGCGGAGCGAGCGGCGAGGCTGGGGAGGCGTGAGGTGCGGTGCGGGTGCGGTCGGGTGGGACTCAAAGGGGCAGCCGTTCCCGCCGCAGGCGGGAAACAGCGAGACGGTCCCTCGGACCGTCTCGCCCGTGGTCCGGGAAGACGGCCGACGCAAGCACTCAAAAGGCCGGGCGGTGCGGAGAGGCCTTTTGAGCGCGCAGCGAGGGTCCCGCGAGCAGGGCGAGAGCGACCGGAGGGAGCTCTCGATAGCGAACGGCGAAGCCGTGAGCAGCGAGCGGGACGACGGAAGTCGCAGCCGGCGAGCGCAGCGAGCCGGACCGTCTTCCGGAACCCTCGACCGGAGCCGGCTGGGGCTTTGTAGGCGGTCCTCACCAGCGTCACACCAGCGACCCACCGGTCAACCTCTGCTTATAAACGAACCACAACTCCACCAACGCCCCACTCATAAACGCCGCACCCGCTCACGTGATACACCCACTCCCGACATCGATCACGAAGTAGTTCAGATCGACCGGTTGGTCCATTCAACTTCGTGGATGGGGCATGGGGGTTCAACGGTGCCGCTTTGGAGGGGGTTTTTGGCCGCCTGTGAACAACAATCGAACGATGACACCAGACCCCGCGGCGCTCGACCTCGAGTTCGTCCAGCTCGACGGCACCGGCATCCACACCAGCGAACTCCAGCTGGGCACCTGGCGGTTCGGCAAGGAGAACGAGGGCGGCGAGGTGGAGATCGACGAGGACCGCGCCCACGAGCTCCTCGACGCCTACGAGGCCGCCGGCGGGCGCTACATCGACACTGCCGACGTGTACGGCGGGGGTGCAAGCGAGGAGTGGATCGGCGAGTGGCTCGCCGACCGCGACCGGGAGCGCTACACGATCGCCTCGAAGATCTACTGGCAGATCCGCGACGACGACCCGAACAGCCGGGGGACGAACCGGAAGAACATCCGGCACCGCGTCGACGCGCTTCTCGACCGGCTCGACACCGACTACGTGGACGTGCTGTACATCCACCGCTGGGACGACGCGACCGACGCGCGGGAGCTGATGAAGACCCTCAACGGCCTCGTCGAGTCCGGAAAGGTCCACTACATCGGCGCGTCCACCTTGCGCCCGAACGCGTGGAAGGTCGCCCGCGCCAACGAGATCGCCCGCGCGGAAGGGTGGGAGCCGTTCACCGTGCTCCAGCCGCGGTACAACCTCGTCGACCGCGAGGTCGAAGGGGACTATCTGGAGTTCGCGCGCCAGCAGGAGCTCGCTGTCTGCCCGTGGAGCCCGCTCGGACAGGGCTTTTTGACCGGGAAGTACGACCGTGACGAGGACCTGCCGGAGGAGTCGAAGGTGGCCTCGTCCAGCCGCTTCCAGGAGTCGTACCTCACCGCGGAGAACTTCGACCTCCACGACGAGCTCGACGCGGTCGCCGAGGAGGTCGACGCCTCGCCCGCACAGGTCGCGCTCGCGTGGCTCTCCCACCGTGAGGGGGTGACCGCGCCCATCGTCGGCGCACGCACCGTCGACCAGCTCGCCGAGAATCTCGCGTCCGCTGAGATCGACCTCTCCGAGGAGCAGGTCGAGCGGCTCACCGAAGCGAAGGCCGGGCCGTACAACGGCTTATAAGGCCGATCTGCCGGGAGAACGGCGCTCGCAGGCGGTCGGCGAGCACGCCGACGGCTCGCTTGTACTTCCCTTAAGGTCCCTTGCACGTCCTTGTCCGCTTGTGACGCCGGCGCTCGCCGGCGTCCGCCTTGGGGCGAGACCGCCTCTCAAGATCACTCGTGGTCGATGATTACATACGCTCCTCGTCATGGTTGGCTCGATAGGTATCGGTGAAACCCGGAGATAATGACCGGATACGATCGGTCAACTGTCGGATATAGTGTGGACGATAATACACCTGAAAGCCGATATTATTCTGCACGCATGTCCGGTTGTCGACCCCGTTTGCGAGATGAATTCCACATCCGTCCGGAGTTTAACTTTATATGTGGGAAGTATGTGCGTGACACTGTGAAACAACGGACGTACATCCATCCGGGGTGCACAACCATGATGGAATGTAACGTTCATCACTGACCAACACATGGCACACAACAAAGAGGAGATCAAAGAGGAGCTGTACGGGGACGCGGTCCGCGAGAAGATCGAGGAGTTCGCCGAGCGGGGATGGGAGTCCATCCCGGAGGACGAACGCGACGAGTGGTTCTCGCGGTTCAAGTTCTGGGGCGTGTTCCATCACCGCGGTGGCCAGGAGTCGTACTTCATGATGCGGCTGACCAACTGTGGGGGCGTACTGGAGCCCGATCAGCTGAAAGCGATCGGCGAGGTGGCTCGCGACTACGCCACCGGCCCGGTCGAGAACCCCGAGTTCGGGAACGCGTGGATCGACCTCACGACGCGGCAGTCGATCCAGCTCCACTGGCTCAAACTGGAGGATATCCCGGAGATCTGGGCGAAGCTGGAGGCCGTCGGCGTCTCCTCGCGCTCGGCGGGTGGCGACACGATGCGCAACATCTCGGGCTGTCCGGTCGCCGGGAAAGGCGAGGAGTACGTCGAATCCCGGCCAGTTCTCGACGAGATACAGGAGACGATCCGCGGCGACGACGAGCTCTCGAACATGCCGCGGAAGTTCAACATCTCCGTCAGCGGCTGCCGGCAGGGCTGTGCACAGGACGCGATCAACGACATCGGCCTGGAGCCGGCTCACACCCTCCTTGACGGCGAGCACGTCGAGGGGTTCAACGTGCGTGTCGGCGGCGGACTCGGCGGGCGCGAGCCCCGTCGGGCACGCTCGCTCGACCTGTTCGTGCGTCCGGAGCACGCGGTCGAGACGGTACGCGCGTTCGTCGAGCTCTACCACGAGGAGGGGAACCGGCAGAATCGCTCGAAGAACCGCGCGCGCTTCTTCGTCGACGACTGGGGGACGGAGGCGATCCGCGAGGAACTGGACGAGCGACTCGACTTCGAGCTCGAATCCGCCGGCACCGACTTCCGCGGCGAGTACACCTACAACGCCGGCCGGCCATCGGAGCGTGGCGCCCACGACCACATCGGCGTCTACGACCAGGCCGACGGCCACAACTACGTCGGGCTCTCGGTGCCCATCGGTCGGCTTCCGGCCGAAGATGCCGTCGCCCTCGCGGAGCTCGCGCAGACGTACGGCTCCGGCGAGGTGCGGCTCACCCGGCGGCAGAACCCGCTTCTCATGGACGTGCCGGACGCCGAGCTCGACGAGCTGCTCGACGAGTCGCTGCTGGAGACGTACACCCCCTCGCCCAACCCGTTCGAGCAGGGCGCGATGGCGTGTACGGGCACGGAGTTCTGCTCGCTGGCACTGACCGAGACGAAAGCCCGAACCGCCGAGCTGCTCCGCTGGCTCGGGCGGAACGTGGAGCTGCCCGACGACGTTGACCGCATCAAGATGCACTACTCGGGCTGTACGGCCGACTGCGGGCAGGCGATGACCGCCGACATCGGCCTCCAGGGAATGCGCGCGCGCAAGGACGGCGAGATGGTCGAGGCGCTCGACGTGGGCGTCGGCGGCGGCGTCGGCGAGGAGCCCGACTTCATCGAGTGGGTGCGCCAGCGCGTGCCCGCCGACGAGCTCCCGGGGCTCATCCGAAACCTCGTACAGGCGTACGCCGCGCTCCGTGAGGACGGGCAGACGTTCCGCGAGTGGGTCGACGCCACGGGTCACGAGACGATCGTCGAGCTGGCGGAGCCCGAGGAGGTCGTCGGCTACGACGACCCCTGTCTCGCCGACGCCAAGCAGTCCTGGTACCCGTTCGACGACGAGGAGAGCCCGGCGCCGACCACTGCCGAGGGCGCACCCATCTCCTCGGACTGACGATGCGCCGCCACCTCGACGTCACCGCGAACACGACGTTCGACTTCCTCGACGTGCGCGTGTTCGGGGACGACTGGGAGACCGAGACCGTCGCCGTGCTCGATGTGGAGTCACCCCGCGGCGAGGAGACGGTCACCTCGGGCTGGAGGCCGACCTCGCCGACCACGAGCGGCTCGCGCCGCACGCCGACGTGGTTCCGTTCACGCCCGAGCAGGCCCGGACGCTCGCTGCGGACCTCACCGCCGCCGCGGATGCCGCCGAGTGCGGCGAGTCGATGACGAGCCGCCGGGGGTAGCCGGGGGACGACGCCACGCACGCCCGGCGCCCGCCGGACCGATACACAGCGACCTGACGAGCCGCATCGCCCGCCAACCGACCGACGACAAACACAACACGACAACACATGGACCGCGAACTCGACGACTGGAACCCGGAGGACGACGACTTCTGGGAGGAGAAGGGAAAACGTATCGCCTGGCGTAATCTGTCGATCTCGGTGTTCACGCTGTTTCTCGGCTTTGCGGTGTGGACCGTCTGGAGCGTGGTGGTGGTGTACCTGCCCGACGCCGGGTTCACCTACACCGACAGCGAGCTGTTCCTGCTGACCGCGCTGCCGCCGCTGGCGGGGGCGACCGGACGGGTGCTCTACTCGTTCGTCGTTCCCATCTTCGGCGGACGCCGCTGGAACACGCTGGCGACGGCGACGCTGCTGATCCCCGCGCTGGGGCTCGGGTTCGCCGTGCAGAATCCGGAGACGCCGTTCGCGGTGATGGCCGTCCTCGCCGCCACCGCCGGCTTCGGGGGCGCAAACTTCTCCTCGAGCATGGACAACATCAGCTACTTCTTCCCCGAACGGCGGGAAGGGACCGCCCTCGGCATCAACGGCGGGCTCAGTAACGTCGGCGTGAGCACCGCCCAGTTCGCCGTCCCGGTCGTGATCTCCATCGGGATCTTCGGCGGGTTTGGCGGTGCTCCCCAGACGGTGATCCAGTCCAACCCGGGCACCGAGCTGATGTGGATGCAGAACGCCGGCTTCGTCTGGGTCCCGTTCATCCTGATCGGCACCGTCGCCTCCTACGTCGGCATGAACGACATCACGAGCGTGGACGCCGACATTCGCGAACAGCTGAGCATTCTCGGCGAGAAGCACAACTGGCTGATGTGCTGGCTGTACATGGGAACGTTCGGCTCCTTTTTGGGCTACGCGGTGGCGTTCCCGCTGCTCACCAGCATCCAGTTTCCCGAGCGGAGCGTCGCGCTGTTCGCGTTCGTCGGCCCGCTGCTCGGCGCGCTCGTGCGCCCGCCGGGCGGGTGGCTCGCCGACCGCTTCGGCGGGGCACGCGTCACGCTCTGGGTGTTTCTCTCGATGGCCGCCGGCACGCTCGCGGTCATCTACTTCATGATCGCCGGCGAGTTCTGGGGCTTCTTCGCCGCGTTCATGGTGCTGTTCGTCGCCAGCGGCATCGGCAACGGCTCCACGTTCGAGATGGTCCCCACCATCTTCCGCCAACAGCACCTCGCCGACGTCGACGAGTCGGATCCGGAGGCGCGCAAACAGGCGATCTCGCGGGCGAAACTGGAGGCCGGCAGCGTGCTCGGGTTCAGCGGCGGCATCGGTGCGTTCGGCGGGTTCCTCATCCCGCAGGGGTTCAGCGTCTCCGTCGAGATGACCGAGGCCACGGTGGGGGCGATGGGCGGGTTCCTCGCCTTCTACCTCACCTGTATCGCCATCACCTGGTACTACTACGGGCGCAGCAACGCCGAAGCGCCCTGCTGAGTGCACCGGCGGGCGCCGCGCTCATCCCCACCGTCGGCGGTCGCCAACCCGTCCCGTCTCCGGGTCCCATCGGATCCCGTGAAAGCCGCCAGTTATAGGCGGGCGACTGCCGTCAGGTTCCGCATGACACACCGAATCGCGCTGCTCGCGGTCGCGTTCACCGTGCTTCTTGCCGGCTGTGCCGGGCTGGGCGACGAGATCGACGACGGCCCCGAGGTCGAGGAGACCTCGACGCCGGCGGAGACCGCCGACGCGGACGACGCTGACGCGAACGACACCGACGACGGGAGTGACGCCGTCGACGGCGAGCTCGAAGTGCACCACATCAACGTCGGGCAGGCCGACTCCTTCCTGATTCTCGGCCCGACGGGTGAGACGATGCTCGTCGACACGGGTGACTGGCGCGACGACGGGTCCACCGTCATCGACTCCCTCGAGCAGGAGGGTGTCGACCACATCGACTACCTCGTCTCCACGCACGGCCACGCCGACCACATCGGCGGCCACGCGGACGTCATCGAGCACTACGAGGAGGAGAAGGACGGCATCGGCGCCGCCTACGACAACGGCGTCCCGCACACCTCACAGACGTACGAGGACTACATCGACGCCGTCGAGGAGTACGACGTGACCCTCTACGAGACGCGCGAGGGCGACGAGGTGCCGTTCGAGGAGGTCGACGTGACGGTGCTCAATCCCGCCGAGGACACCGACGCCGACGACCTCCACGACGACTCCATCACGATGCACCTGGAGTTCGGAGCCACCTCATACCTTTTCACGGGTGACGCGGAAACCGACGCCGAGGCACGCATGATTGACGAACACGCAGCCGACCTCGACGCGGACGTGTACCACGCGGGCCACCACGGCTCCGACACCAGCTCCACCGCGGCGTTCCTCGATGCGGTCGACCCCGAGCTCACCGTCATCCAGGCGGGCTACGACAACCAGTACGGCCACCCGCACGACGAGCCGCTCGATCGGTTCGCCGAGCGCGGCATCGACGCCTACTGGACGGGCACGCACGGCACGACGATCACCACCCTCGACGGCGAGGAGGTCCACGTCGAAACGCAACACGACGCGCCGTCGGACCCCGACGCGCTCCTCGACGGTGACGAGGCGACCGCAGACCCCCTCGACGACACCGAACACCGCGCCACGTACACCATCGTCGACGGCGACGACGCCGACGACGCCGGCGCGCTCACAGATCCCGGATTCACGCCAAGCATGACCGCCGCCGCGACCGCGGGGGCCGGCGCGTGACCCGGCCCGAACTCGACGGCGAGTACACGGCGACACTCGACCGGATCGTCAGCGAACTCGGCGTGCTCCTGATCGAGGAGGACGGCGACACCATCGACGAGCGCACCGTCGACGAAGATGAGCTGCCCGAGGGCGGCGACGAGGAGGGTGCCGTACTGACGGCCACCTTCGCGGACGACGAACTCGTCGCGCTCGAACCCGAGCCGGAGAAGACGGAGGAGCGCCGCGAAACCGCCCGCGAGCGGTTCGAGCGACTCTCCGAGCGTCCCCCGAAGAAGGAGGATGCGGACGACGCCGAGGGGACGAACGACACGACAGCGACCGGGGGCGCCTGACACAGCGGTCCACGCAGCCGTTCTCACCTCGTTTCCCGAAAGCTATTCCCGCCTGACGGCGTATCGTTCGCCGTGAACCGTGAGACCCTCGCTGCGGTCGGTCTCGCCCTCCTCGCCGTCGTCGCGCTCGGGGTCGCCGGCGCGACCCTCGACACCGCCGTCTCCACCGGCGGGGACGGCGGCTTCGGCGGCGGTGGCGACGAGCTGCTCGGCGACGAGGAGTCGGACCGAGGATCGGTGGGATCCGGCCCCCCGCCCGGCGACTTCGAGGAGGGGTCTCCCGTCTGCTTCGAGGAGCTTCGGGACCCGCCGGCGCTCTTGGCACTGTTCGGCTTCCTCGCGCTGATCGGCGCGCTCGCCTACCGGGAGACCGAGTCGATGATCGCCGCGACCGTCGTCGTCGGCACCACGCTGATTCCCGTCGGCGGCCTCTGGCTGATCCTCTCGACGTGTGGGCCGATCTCCTTCCCGACGCAGGACGAGGAACCGGACCCCGACGATGAGAGTCTCCTCTCGGAGACGGGCGGCGGCGGCGCGCCCGGCACCGGGGAGGGGGAGGCAGTGTCGACGCCGGAGGCGCTGTTCGTCGTCGTGGTCGGTCTCGCGCTGGTCGTCAGCCTGCTGTTGCTGGTTGCCGCGCGCGGCGACGACGAGGCGGACGGTGCCGTCGGCAGCGGGGCCGACGAGGACCTCGACGACGAGCAGGACCCGGACCTCGCGGCGGTCGGGCGCACCGCGGGCGCGGCCGCCGACCGCATCGAGGACGCGACCGCCGACAACGAGGTGTACCGGGCGTGGCGCGAGATGACGGAGGTGCTCGACGTGGACCGGCCCGACTCCTCGACGCCCCGCGAGTTCGCGACGGCGGCGACGGCCGCCGGCGTGGATCCGGACGCGGTCGACGACCTGACGGACGTGTTCGAGGCGGTGCGCTACGGCGGCGCCGACCCGACCGGCGAGCGCGAGGCGGCGGCCGTCGACGCGCTCCGCCGGATCGAGGCGGCCCACGACGGGGGTGAGGACTGATGCGGTACACGACGGCGTTCGGCGCGCTCGCCGTGCTTGCCGGGTTCATCCTCCTCCTCGACGCCGGCCTCGCCGCGGCGGTCGACCTCTCGGCGGTGACGGTGACGCTGGTGGGTGCGCTCGCCGCGGTACAGGGGATCCGCTACGCTGCGGCGCGTCGCGGGATCGAGCCGAACACGCTCACCGTCGGGACGCCCGAACGCCGGATCACCTCGCCGGTTCCCGGGGACGACGCCGACACACAGCTCGCGCGCTCGACGGCGGGTGGGCGGTCCCACTACGAACTCCGCGGCCGGCTCCGCGGCCGGGTCCGGGCGGTCGCCGTCGCGGAGGTGGCGGGTGCACGGAACTGCTCGCCGTCCCGGGCGGCCGATCTCGTCGACCGCGGCGCGTGGACGGACGACCCGGTCGCGGCGGCGTTTCTCGCCGACGACCTGTCGTACCCGGCACGCGTGCGGTTCCGCGCCCGGCTGTTCGGCGAGTCGCTGTTCGAGCGCGGCTTCGGCGCCGCGACGGCAGCCGTCGGCCGGCTGGCGACCGGTGACCCCAAGCAGGCGGAGCCGACGAGCGACGGGGACCGGAACGGCGGAGGGGAGGTGACCGCATGACGGCTACGGCGTCGGCGCCGGGGTCCACGACCGCGGGCGGCGAGGCGGACGGTGCGGACCCCGCGGAGCCCGCGGACGGCCGCTCCACCGACGACGCGGCGGACGGGACGACGACCGAGGTCAACCCACGCGTCGCGTTCGACACGAAACGGTGGCAGGGGCTCACCGGTGTGGCGCTGCTGCTCGTCGCCGTCGGCGTGATCACCCGTCAGCCGGGCCCCGTGCTGGCCGGGGCGCTCGGCATCGGCTACGGGGTGTTCGTCCGGTGGGGTGACGCGCCGGTCGCCGAGCTCGATGTTGAGCGCCGGCTGGACGAGCAATCGCCCGAGCCCGGCGAGGAGGTGACCGTGACGGTGACGGTGACCAACGTCGGCGACGCGTTCCGCCCCGACCTGCGGCTCGTCGACGGCGTGCCGGACGGGCTCGCGGTGGTTGACGGGCCGGCCCGATTCGCCACCGCGCTGCGTCCGGGCGCGTCGGCGACGTTCTCGTACGTCGTCCGCGCGGCCCGCGGCGACCACGAGTGGGGGCCACTTCGGGCCATCACGCGGAATCCGAGCGGCGCCCGAGAACGTGAGACGACGCTCACGCGGGCGACACAGCTGACCTGCGCGCCGGCGCCGCCGGCGGCCGCGGACCTGCCGCTGCGGGGGCTCACCACCCAGTACCACGGTCGCGTGCCGACGGACGTGGGTGGCTCCGGGGTGGAGTTTCACGCGACCAGAGAGTACCGGCACGGTGACCCCCTCCGACGGGTGGACTGGAATCGCCGGGCGCGGACGGGGGAGCTGGCGACCTTAGAGCTTCGCGAGGAGCGCGCTGCCACCGTCGTGCTCCTCATTGACGCGCGCGAGGACGCCTACGCGGCTCCCGAGCCCGAGGCCGACCACGCGGTCGACGCGAGCGTCGAGGCGGCGGGCCAGGCGTTTGCCGCGCTCCGTGAGGCGGGCGACCGGGTGGGTATCGCCACGCTCGGCCCGGTCGACTGCTGGCTGCCGCCCGGCGCCGGCACCGACCACGGAGTGCGGGGGCGCGACCTGCTCGCCACCCATCCCGCGCTCGCGCCGACGCCGCCGTCGGACGGCTTCTACCCGTCGCTGTGGTTCCGGCGATTCCGGCGCCGGCTCCCGGCCGACGCGCAGGTGTTGTTCTTCACGCCGGCGGTCGACGACTACGCGGCGTCGATCGCCCGGCGCGTGGACGCCCACGGCCACCTCGTCACCGTGGTCTCGCCGGACGTGACGGCCGACGACACGCCCGGCCGCACTCTCGTGCGCCACGAGCGTCGCGAGCGACTCCGACGGCTCCGGGGGTCGGGGATCCGGGTGGTGGAGTGGGGTGACCGGTCGTTCCCGGTCGCGGTCGCCGGCGCCCGCCGGCGGTGGTCGCCATGAGCACCCGCACCGGCGGGGCGAATGGTCGGAACGACCCGGACGCTCCGGCGGATCCGGAGGCGCCGAACGACCCGAACGCCGACGACCCCGACCACTACGAGGTCGACACGCGGGTGCCAGTGCCGGCGCTTGTCGCCTCGCTCGCGGGCATGACCGTCGCCTTTCTCGCGACGGCGCTCGCGGCGCCCGTCGCCGCTCCGGTCGCGGGACTCGCCGTGGTGACGGTTGCGGTCGGGCTCCTCCGCACGTCGACGCGAGTGCTCACTTGGGGTGCCGCGTTCGGCGCGGCGGGCATCGCGCTGGCGGGCTACGAGGGCGGCGCGCCGGCAGCGCTGTTGGTCGCGGCGGTCGGGCTCGTCGTCGCGTGGGACGTGGGCGACCACGGGCTCTCGCTCGGCGCGCACGTCGGCCGCGCAGCCGTGAGCCGGCGGAACGTGGCGGTTCACGCCGCGGGCTCGCTGCTGGTTGGCGTGCTGACCGCGACGGTGGTGTACGGCACGTATCTCGCGGCCGCCGGCGGCCAGCCGGTCGCCGCGCTCGCGCTGTTGCTGTTCGGCGCGGTCGTGCTGCTGTCGACGTTCCGGTAGCCGTGCCGGCGGTCGGGTTTTCGGTCTCGTCGGCCGGTCGAATCTACCGGGACGCGAGCGCGCGGATCACGCGCGCACTCGTCCGAATCCCGTTCTCGAAACACCGCAGGTCGAGGTGCTCGTTCGGCGAGTGGTTCCCCTGGTCGTGGTTGGCGTACGGGACGACGAGCACTGGCACGTCCGCGAGCGACGGGACCTCCCGGAAGTGGGCCGCCGGCAGGCTCCCGCCCAACACGGGAAGCTCGACGGGTTCCGTTCCCCACACGGCTTCGAGCGCGCCGGCGACGGGCTCCGCAAGCGGCGTGTCGACCGGCGTCTTCATCGGCGGGAACGTGCTCCGTTTGGTCAGCTCAAGATCGGGGCTCACCGCGGCGAAGTGGTCACGGAGCGCCTCGAAAACGGCGTCAGGGTCCTGGTCGGGCACCAGCCGACAGTCGATCTTCGCGCTCGCCGTCGCCGGGAGGACGGTCTTCATCCCCTCGGCCTGATAGCCGCCGGAGAGCCCGTTGATCGTCAGCGTCGGGCGGGTGAGCAGCCGCTCGTAGTAGGGGTCGTCGCTCGCGAACCCGGAGAGCGCCAGCTCCTCGGCGATCGCCGCGGAGTCGTCCGGAATCGCGGCGACCAGCTCGCGGTCGGCGTCGGTGACGTTCGTCCCGTCGTGGAAGCCGTCGACGACGATCTCGTCGCCGTCCTCCCCCCGGACGGAGTCGAGCGCGGCGACCAGCTCGTTGGTGGCGGCGGGCACCGGGCCGCCGAAGTTGCCCGAGTGGAGGTCGGTGTTCGCCGTCCGACATTCGAGCTCCGCCGAGAGGATCCCTCGATTGCCGTATATGAGGGTGGGCGTCCCCTCCCGCACTCGCTCTCCGTCGCGCTCGGTGACAACTGCGTGCTGTGGACCGTCGGCAACGTACACGAGGTCGGCGTCCGCGATCTCGGTCGGCGCCCCTCGCTCTCCGCGCCCGCCCCGGAGGTACTCGCGGAGGCCGGCGCTGCCGCTCTCCTCTCCGCCCTCGACGAGGAGCTTGACTCGGACGTCGGGGAACGCGTCGGCCGCGAGGAGCGCGTCGACGGCGAACGCGTGCGCGAGGAACTGGCCCTTGTTGTCGCCGGCGCCGCGGGCGTAGACGGCGCCGTCGCGGACGGTCGGCTCGAAGGCTGGCGAGTCCCACTCGTCCTCATCGCCCGGCGGCTGAACGTCGTAATGGCCGTAAAACAGCACCGTGGGAAGGTTGTCGTCCGTGCTTTCGTCACCGTCTGCCGGTCCACGCTCCGCGTAGACGAGCGGGTGGCGGTCCGTGGCGATCCGGCGGGCGTCGAGGCCCTGATCGGAGAGCGTGTCGACGACGAGGTCCCCGGCGGCGTCCATCCCCTTGCCGGTAGTGGAGATGCTTGGCTGGGAGAGCACCTCGAAGAGGGCCTCGCGGTAGTCGTCGAGCCGGTCGTCGATGGTGGTCGCGAGCGTGTCGTCGCGTTGGTTGGCGCCCGCGGGCGCGTCCTCGGTCATACCAGCCGCCACGCGGTCGGAGATGGTTGTCCTTGTGGTGGCGGCACACACGGCCGGCTGATCACGCGGATCGAGCACCCGCCGACGGTTCGCAATCCGCCGCCTCCCGAAGCATTAGGAGGTGGCCGGACCGAGAGAAATCCGAGACTCCCGTGGGCAATCAGGACGCGCGCATCGACATGACGACGGGGCTCATTCCCCCGAAGCTGTTCCACCTGGCGTGGCCGCTGGTGTTGGGCAACCTCCTCCAGACGCTGTACAACCTCGCGGACATGTTCTGGGTGGGACGGGTGAGCACGGAGGCGGTCGCCGCCGTCTCGCTGATGTTCCCGCTGTCGTGGATGTTCGTTTCGACGGCGATGGGGCTGACGGCGGCGACCATCGCGCTCGTCTCCCAGCACGTCGGCGCCGGCGACGACCGCCGGGCGGACCGGGTCGTCGCGCAGACCTGCCTGCTGGCGACGGTCGTCTCGATGGCGCTGGCCGTGGTCGGCTTTCTCGCCCGCGACTGGCTGATCTTCTGGATCGGCGCGCGCGACCAGGTGGCCGTCGAGTCGCTGGCGTACTTCGAGGTGATCCTCGCGACGCTGCCGCTGACGTTCCTGTTTTTCGCCTTCCGGTCCTCGCTGCAGGGCGCCGGCGACACCAAAACCGCGATGTGGCTCGTCGCGGCGTCGGCCGGGCTCAACATCGTCATCGACCCGTTCTTCATCCTCGGCTGGGGGCCGTTCCCGGCGATGGGCACGCGCGGCGCCGCGCTCGCGACGCTCGTCGCGCGACTGTTCGCAACCGCCATCGGCATCTGGATCCTCCTGAAGGGTGACTGGGGCGTGAAGCTCTACCTCCGCGACCTGAAGCCGGATCCCGAAATCCTCCGGAAGCTGGTCGACGTTGGCTACCCCGCCACGCTCGACGGGTGGGCGCGCTCCTTTGCGGCCGTCTTCATGGCCGCGCTCGTCGCCCGGTTCGGGCCCGCCGCCACCGCCGCGTACGGCATCGGCGTCCGGCTGATGTCCGTCTCGTGGACCGTCGCCGGCGCGGTCGGGCAGGCGACTGCAACGGGCGTCGGACAGAACCTCGGCGCGGACACGCCCGAGCGCGCCGTCGAGGTGGTTCGCGTCGCCACGCTCGCCACGATGGGGCTGCTGTTCGCCGCCGGCGCGCTCGTCTGGCTGTTCCCAGCCCGGGCGATGGGTGTGTTCATTGACGACCCCGCGACGATCGCGGAGGGGATCGTGTTCCTCCGGATCGTCGCCTTCTCGTGGCTGTTCTTCGGCGGCCTGATGGTGATCCAGGGCGGGTTCCGCGGCGCCGGCCATACCAAGGCCGCGATGGCGCTCTCGATGCTTTCACGGTGGGTGGTCCGGATCCCGCTCGCCGCGCTCCTCGCGTTCGGCACGGTCTCGCTCACGCTCGGCGGCGTCGCGCTCGGCCCGGTCGAGATTCCCGCCTACGAGGTGGGATACACCGGACTCGACTGGGGCGTCTCCGGGCTCTGGTGGGCGTACGCGACCGCCGCCGTCGTCTCCTTCGTCGTCGGCGTCGCGTGGTTCCTCCGCGGGACGTGGAAGGAGGGCGTCGTCGACGCCGGCGGGAAAACGGCGGGAGGCGACGACGGAGCGCCTGCGGTCGACGATTGACCCGAACCCCCCACCGTGCAGTCGGCGCGCGCGAGAAACGTGCGCGAGGGAGTCGTCGCCTGCGGCGACGACGAGGCTGGGGAGGTGTGAGGTGCGGTTGCGGTGCGGTCAGGTGGGACTCAAAGGGGCAGCCGTTCCCGCCGCAGGCGGGAAACAGCGAGACGGCTCCGACCGTCTCGCCCGTGGTCCGGGAAGACGGCCGTAGCAAGCACGTCTCAGGGCGTCGGGTGGTGCTGAGAGTCGCCCTGAAAAGCGCGCAGCGAGGGTCCCGCGAGCCTGCGAGTGGGACGACGGAAGTCGCAGCCCGCGAGCGTAGCGAGCCGGAACGTCTTCCGGAACCCTCGACCGGAGCCGGCTGGGGCTTTGGAGGTGTCCGCCGGCGTGCTCACCACACCAACCGCTTATTAGGAGACGGCTGGGGCTTTGGAGGTGTCCGCCGTCGTGCTTACCACACCAACCACTTATGAGCGGTCGACGGGAATCGTGGGGGAGCACGCCGGCGCACGCATCCCACGGGTCCCCTTATAAGCGCCCAGCAGGTGTTTGCGGCGGTCGCACCGCTCTCACCACAGAAACCGCTGATAAAGCACGCTCCCACAGCTAGACCCCTCTTAAAAGCGGGTCGTCGGCCGATCCCCGCTGCACCTCCACCGTCCTCTACTCCTCCAGCCGTTCGCGGAGCAGCCCGTTGACCTCGCCGGGGTCGGCGGAGCCGCCGGTGGCGGCCATCACCTGTCCGACGAGGAAGTTGATCGCGCCCTCGTCGCCGGCGTGGTAGTCCGCGACCGCCTCGGGGTGCTCCTCGATGGCGGTCTCGACGGCGGCCGCCACCTCGCCGGATTCGGCCTTGCCGAGCCCCTCGCGCTCGATGATCGTGTCGGGGTCGTCGCCCTCGTCGAGCATCTCGCGGAGGACGACCTCCTCGGCGTTCTTCACCGTGAGCTCGCCGGCGGCGACAAGCTCCACGAGGCGTGTGAACTCGTCGAGCCGGTGGTCCACGTCGGTGATCTCCAGCTCGCGGTAGTTGAGCTCGCCGAGCAGGTTGTCGGCGACCCACGTCGCCGCGAGCTCGGGGTCGAACTCGCTGGCCACGTCCTCGTAGAAGTCGGCGACCGCCTTCGTCGAGGTGAGCTTCGAGGCGGACTCGCGGTCGAGGCCGTACTCCTCGCGGAAGCGCTCGCGGCGAGCGTCGGGCAGCTCCGGAATCGGGATCTGCGCCTTCCAGTCGGACACCTCCAGTGCGGGGAGGTCGGCCTCGCGGAAGTAGCGGTAGTCCTTCTCGGCCTCCTTCGAGCGCATCGAGACGGTGACCCCGCGCGCCTCGTCCCAGTGGCGCGTCTCCTGTTCGATCTCGCGACCGCGCCGAAGCACGTTGCGCTGGCGGGTGATCTCGTAGGCGAGCGCCTTCTCCGCACCCTTGTGACTGGAGATGTTCTTCACCTCGGCGCGGTTGGCGTCGGCGAGCACGTCCTCGCTCACGCTCCCGTCGTCGGCCATCTCCTCGGCCGGCACCAGCGAGACGTTGGCGTCCACACGGAGGCTCCCGTCGCGCGTGGCGTCGAAGACGCCGAGATACTCCAGCACCTCCGAGAGCTTCGCGAGGAACGCGCGGGTCTCCGCCGGCGACCGGAAGTCCGGCTCCGTGACGATCTCCATCAGCGGCGTCCCCGCGCGGTTGTAGTTCACGAGCGTGTGCGTCGCCGTCTCGATCGAGCCGCCGGCGTGCTGGAGGCTGCCGGGGTCCTCCTCCAGGTGCGCGCGGGTGATCCCGATCGTGGAGCGCTCGCCCTCGACGCGCACGTCGAGCGCGCCGCCCTGACAGATCGGGGCGTCGTACTGGGTCAGCTGGAAGTTCTTCGGCAGGTCGGGGTAGTAGTAGTTCTTCCGGTGGAACGTCGTCGTCTCGGGGATGTCGGCGTCGATCGCCTTCCCGATCTTCACGGCGGCCTCGACGGCGCCCTCGTTGAGGACGGGGAGCGCGCCGGGCAGCCCGAGACAGGTCGGGCAGGTCCGGGTGTTGGGCTCCTCGTCGTCGGCGGGCTCCGTCGAACAGCCGCAGAAGATCTTCGTGTCGGTCTCGAGCTGGACGTGGACCTCCAGCCCGATCACGACCGCCGTCTCCTCCGCCGCGGCCTGAGTGCTCATTGGCGAGTCGTTGCGCGTCGGCCCCCTAAACCGTGTCGGGACGGGGGCGCAACCGGATGGGTGCCGGGGACGAGCGGCGGCACCGGCGACGCCATATCGCTCCGGTGACAGCGTCCGTGCCACGCTCGGGCCCGAGCCAGGAGTCGAGTTCGTCCGGTATTGCATGCCGGTGAATCCCCACTCTCTCGGAGGATGGTGTCAGAATTTACCACGATCCCACCTAATGGCTTGTAGATGGTTGGTGACTAATGGGCAGAAGCACTAGTTTGGTCACTTGACTCGCCGTGAATGTATAGGTTTATATCGCCGCCTCTCTTGAGACCTTGTAGCATGGAGAGACGTAACTTCCTGCGGACGACTGGAGCGATTGGAACCGCCGGTATCGCCGGTCTCGCCGGCTGCGCCGACGAGGAGCCCGATGATACCGGGAACGGCAACGGGGACGCTCCCGCCGACGAGTTCCCCACTGACGACCTCACCTGGATGATCCCGTGGTCCGAAGGTGGCGGGACGGACACGTACGCGCGGCAGATTGCGGTGCCGATGGAGGAGTCGATCGGCGAATCGATCACCATCGATAATCGCCCCGGCGCCGGCAGCCTCGTCGGCTCCGAGTGGCTGGCCAATCAGGATCCCGACGGCTATACGTTCGGGACGATCAACAGCGCGGGCGCCCACTTCACGTGGCGTGCAGAGGGCGTCGACGACTGGCACATCGAGGAGGACTTCGAGCCGTTCGCCTACTCCGGCACCTTCGGATACACTCTCATCGTCAATGACGACATTGCGGACGAGTACGGGATTGACGACTACGGAAGTCTCCGTGACGCCTACCAGGACGGCGACATCGAGACGTTCAGCTACCAGGGTGCGGGCTCCGACTCCCACCTGAGCACGCTGCTGCTCCGCGACCAGTACGGACTGGAGTACGAGAACTCCGTTCCGTACGACGGCGGCGGCCCGACGATGGAAGCCGTCATCAGCGGGGAGGTCGCGGCCGGCATCGCGACCAACACCTCCGCGGTGAACGCCGAGGAGTCCGGCGAGGCGAGCACCATCGTCAATCTGATGGACATCGACCTCACGGACACCTGGCCCGAGATCGACCGCATCGACAACTACGGCGACGGGCTCGGATGGATCACCGAGTTCACCCAGACGCAGCTCGCGCCGGCGGGAACCCCGGACGACGTGCTCGACACGCTGTCGGCCGCCGTCGAGGAGGCCGCCCTCTCCGACGACGTACAGGAGTGGTCCGAGGACACCGGAAACATCGTGCAGTACGGCGACCGCGAGGACGCCCAGGAGCTATGGACCGGTATCCTCGACGAGATGGAGACGAACGTCGAGGAAGCGATCGGCGGCTTCGACGAGTTCCTCGAGATCGCCGAGGAAGAGTCGTAACTCGAGTTCCCACCGTACTTCTTTGACTCCCACACAGATGGACCGCGTCGATCCCGAAGGCGTGAGACCACGCCCGGGGACCAGACGAGAGCGACGGCAGTCGACCGACTCGTCGGCCGGCAACCAGGCGACGTAACACACGATGGCACAAGACGAATCGACGACGGACGAACTGCTGGCCCGCCTCCGTGGCGTGGGGGGCGCGCTTGCGAACGCCGGCGAACCGGTGTTCCGCGAGCGCCCGACGATGGAGCACGTGCTGCTCCTCGCGTTCTTGGTGACGGGCGTCTACATGTACTGGGGGGCACGCGAGTTCTCGGACGCCGCCGCCGAATTCCCGCAGCTGATGGCGGGTACGACGGCGGTCCTCGCGTTCCTCGTTCTCGCACGCAACTACCTCGAGTTCGTTGCGCCGCTTCTCGCGGCCGGACTCGGGGTCTACGCCGTCTACACTGGGGGGACGAGTCTCCTCGCGGGCGACGGCGGGCTCGTCCGACTTCTCGCCGGTCTCGGGCTGTCGGTCGCGGTCGTCGGGTTCCGGCGACAGCTGATCGACGGCGCGGAGTCGTTCGTCGCCGAGCCGATGCAGGTGCTCGGTGAGGAGGACCTCGTCGGCGACGAATCGGAGGGGCCGGCGGCCAAAGAGGAGCCGGCTGCCGAAGAGGAGTCAGCGGCGATGTACGTCTACGAGATAGACGACCCGAAGGGGCCGATCGTGACGGCGTTCCTCTGTCTCGCCTACATGCTCGTCACCTTCGCGATCGGGATGCTGTACGCGACGCCTCTCTTCGTGATGGCGTGGGCGCTGTGGTCCCGGATGGAATTCGGAAACGGCGCGGCCCTCACGGGGGTCGGGATGCTCTGTTCGTACCTGTTTTATGACCTGATCCAGTCGGACATCTCCGAGGGATGGCTCACCGGCTGGCAGCCGACGCCGCCGGACGACCTCTACGACTGGTACGTGGATCCGCTGCTTCAGCCCGTGTTTCGAGTGATCGACCAGTACGTCATCTTCCCACTCATGCGGCTGATCGATACACTCCTCGGCGTGGTGGTGCCGGTATGACCGTCGAGACGTTCGTCGGCGCCATCTTCGCGCTGCTCACGCTGGAGACGATGGCCTGGCTGCTCGCCGGCGTGCTCGTCGGCATCGTCGTCGGCGGACTTCCGGGGCTCGGCCCGCCGCTTGGGATGGCGATCATCCTCCCGTTGACGATCCCACTCGCGGCCGCCGACGCGATCATTCTGCTCGTCGGCGTGTACAGCGGGTCGATGTACGGTGGGTCGATCGCCGCGATCCTCATCAACACGCCGGGAGTGTCGTCGTCCGCGGCGACGATGTTCGACGGCTACCCCATGTCCAAACAGGGGAAGGCAGCGACTGCACTGTCGATCTCCGCGACCGCCTCCGCGTTCGCGGGCATGTTCACGATCACGGCGCTGATCCTGTTTTCCCCGGTGCTGATCGAACTCGTGCTCGCCGTTGGCACGCCCGAGCGCTTCCTCGTGGCGCTGCTCGGCCTTTCGATGATCACCGTGATCACGCGGGGATCGTTCGCGAAGGGCCTGCTCGCCGGCGCCGCCGGCCTGCTCGTGACGACGGTCGGCTCCGCACAGCCGATCGCTCTGGAGCGCCGGTACGCCGAATCGTTGCTGCTGTACGACGGTATCGACTTCGTTGCCGTC
This sequence comes from Halorubrum gandharaense, assembly GCF_054654575.1. NCBI lineage: Archaea > Methanobacteriati > Methanobacteriota > Halobacteria > Halobacteriales > Haloferacaceae > Halorubrum > Halorubrum gandharaense. The sequence goes on along the minus strand of NZ_BAAIET010000001.1, from coordinate 1,457,438 downwards.
CTCATCGGCCTGTTCGCCATCGCGGAGATGATGAAACTCGCCGGACAGGAGGGAGGCATCGCCGAGGGCGACGTGACGATCGACCGCGCCGGCATCAAGGAGGGCATCCTCGAAACGGTCCGGCGGCCGGGGACGGTGTTCAAATCCGGAATGATCGGTATGGTCGTCGGGGCGATCCCTGGTGCCGGCGCCACCGTCTCAAACTTCGTCGCCTACTCCGAGGCGGTGCGATCCTCGCCGGATCCCGACTCGTTCGGCTCCGGCAATCCCGTTGGCGTCGTCGCCAGCGAATCGTCGAACAACGGGACCGTCGCGGGGTCACTGGTTCCGGCTATCTCATTCGGCATCCCGGGGAGTTCGTCGACTGCCGTGCTGATCGGCGGTCTGTTGATGCACGGGCTCCAGCCCGGCCCGAGCATGTTCCAGGTCGAGGGCGAGCTCGGGCTGACGTACACGATGCTTCTCGCACTATTCGTGGGCAACGTCGTCATCCTGGTCTTCGGTCTGACGATGGTGACCCGGCTTGGGATCCTCACCCGCATCGATACGGACTACATCATCCCCATCGTGGTCGTGCTGTCGTTCCTTGGGACGTACGCGCTGCGCGTCAATCCTATGGACATCATCACGATCATCGTGTTCGGAGTCATCGGGTTCTACATGGTGCGGTACAACTACTCCGTGATCGCGTTCGTACTCGGCGTCGTGCTGGGCGACATCGCGGAGGACAACCTGTATACCGCCCTGCAGCTCTCCGGCGGCACGTACGACATCTTCTACAATCCCCTCGCTCACGGGCGATGGCTGTCGTTCCTGCTGTCGATCACCATCGCGCTGCTGCTGTTCGGCCCATTCCTCAAGGCCCGCATCGACCGATACCGGGGCGAGTAGTGGGCTCGCCCGGCGACGGTCGACGCGCGGATCCCTCGTCGGTCGACGCGCGGATCCCTCGTCGGTCGACGCGCGGATCCGCCGCCTTCCAACGCACTCCCCCTTGAGGCGTCGCTCCGCGAACCAGACTCCTTATTGGGTCCCGCATCGCATCCCCGGACATGAGTGACCTCCCGGACGATTTCGACTGCACCATCACCAACTGGGAGTACATCTACGGGCTCTGCCGGAACGTCTCGAACGAGGTGAAGGCCGCGGACTTCGAGCCGGACGTGGTCGTCGCGCTCGCCCGCGGCGGCTGGTTCGCGGGGCGATGCACCTGCGACTTCCTCGGGTTGGACGACCTCACGAGTCTGAAGATGGAACACTACGTCGGCACGGGCGTGAAAGCCGACGAGCCGCAGGTGCGCTACCCGATGCCGGAGGGAAGCGTCGAGGGGAAAGACGTCCTCATCATCGACGACATCGCCGACACCGGCGGCTCGATCCGCCGAGCACAGGAGTACGTCGAGGAGCGCGACGCCGCCGAGATCCGCACGGCGACGCTCCAGCTGCTCCAGACCTCCGAGTTCGAGCCCGACTTCGTCGGCGAGACCCTCGAAGAGTGGACCTGGGTCGTCTATCCGTGGAACTTCATCGAGGACATGATCGACCTCACGGTCGGCGCGATGGAACGAGCCGACACGGAGACGTTCGACCGCGAGGACGTGCGCCACTACCTGGAGGAGTACCACGACATCGGCCGCATCGAGATGGAGATCGCCCAGCCGAGCCGGCTCGACGAGGTGCTCGACGAGATGGAGCGACGCGACGCCGTCGAGGTCGTTGACGACGGCGTCTGGACGCTCCCCGAGTAGCACTCCGGTCCAATGACCGGCGACTTCCCCGCCGACCCGCCATCCTCCGGCGACCCGGACGCCGCATCCGGCGACCCCGCCATCGACGCCCTCCTCGACGCCTACCGCCTCAAGGACGAGCGGCGCACGGGCTGGCAGCTCAGAGGCGTCGACGACCCCGAGTCCGTCGCCGCCCACTCGTGGGGCGTCGCCTACCTCGTGTGCGCGCTCGGCGACCGCTTCCGCGAGGACCTCCCCGGCGTCGACCTCGACCGCGCGCTCCGGCTGGCCGTCGTCCACGACGTGGCCGAGGCCGAAACCGGGGACGTGCCGACACGGGCGGCGGACGTGGGAGACGCCGCAACAACGCCAACCGACGGCTCCGACGATCCCACACCGAAGGAGGCCGCCGAGCGCGCTGCCATGGAGGACCTCGCGGGGCCGCTTCCGGATCGGGTCGAGAACGCGTGGGAGGCGTACGAGGAGCGCGACTCCCCCGAGGCCGTGCTCGTCAAGGAGTGTGACCTGCTCGACGTCTGTCTGCAGGCGCTCGTCTACGAGCGCGACGACAGATACGATCCCGCGGCGGGTGACCCGAACGCCTTCGAGGCGTACGACGACCTCGACGAGTTCTTCGCGACGACCGAACCGCGGCTCCAAACGGACGCCGGGCGCGAGCTGTTCACCCGGATTCGCGAGCGATACGAGCGGGTTCGCGACGGCGAGTGAGCCGGGACATCGACCGGCGGAGAACGCGCCTCAGTCCTCGGCTGCCACGGACGGCCCACTGGCCGATGAGGCGTCGGCGTCGACGATCTTCCGGTCCCACGACCCGAACCGGAACCACGCCAGCGCGACCATGGGGACGAGGAGGTCGCCCTCGGTGAGACTGGCGCGCGACGGCTCCTCGGAGGACACTACGTGTTCCGAGGTGAGGTGCGTATAAGAAGCCACGTGACGGGGGATGGCACGGGACGCGCCGGTCACACGGTGGTATCCGGCTCGAACGGCCGACAACGACATCGGTAAGTGGTCGCCGGCGGGAGTCGTGCGTATGGCGTCGGACACCGACGAGCACGCCCCGAACGAGTCGCCAGCCGGCGACGACGGGCCGCTCGTCCGACGATGGCGCGGGCTCGACAGGGGGTGGCAGGCGCTGTTGCTCGGGCTCGCGGTCGTCGCCGTCCACCTCCTCGTCCAGCCGTTCTGATGGGACTCCTCGCTGCCGCCCGACCGTACCTGCCGGGCGCCCTCCTGCTGGTCGCCGGCGCGCTCCTCGCGCACGCCTCTGCTGCCCTGGTTCCCGGCGTCCAACCGCTCGTCGTCGCCATCGTCGTTGGCGTCGTCGTGGGCAACACCGTCGGCACCCCCCAAGCCGCCGAGCGCGGCGTCGGCCTCCACAAGCTCTCCCTTGAGACCGGGATCGTGCTGTTGGGTGCTGCCGTCGCCGTCGACGAGTTCCTCGCGGCGGGCCCGACCGTGTTGGGACTCGTCGTCGCCGGCGTCGCGGGGGGGCTGTTGCTCTCCGAGCTGGTCGCGCGCGTGCTGTTCCGGCTGGAGGGGACGACGCCCTCCCTGCTCGCCGCCGGCGCGAGCATCTGTGGCGTCTCAGCGGTCGTCGCCGTCGGCCGCGTGCTGGAAGCGCGGGGCGCCGCGATCACCTTCGCGGCCGCGACCATCCTGCTGTTCGACGCGGTCACGCTCGTCGCGTTCCCGCTCGCCGGCGAGTGGCTCGGGCTCACCAGCCGCCAGTTCGGCGTCTGGGCGGGGATCAGCATGTTCTCGACCGGTCCCGTCGCGGCCGCCGGCTTCGCGCACTCGCCGGAGGCCGGCCAGTGGGCGACGGTGACGAAACTCGCCAGAAACTCGCTGCTCGGCGGCGTCGCCGTCGCCTACTCGCTGGCGTACACGGCGCGGTCGGCGACGGAGCCGGAGGCCCGCAAGCTCTGGGCGGAGTTCCCCAAGTTCCTGCTCGGCTTCCTGCTCGTCGCGGCGGTCGCCAACAGCGGCCTGCTGTCGACGGCGGCGCTCGACTCCATCGGGACGGTGTCCGACGCCCTGTTCACGCTGGCGTTCGTCGGCCTCGGCCTTTCGATCAGGCTCCGGGAGATGCGCAAGGTCGGCGCCGCACCTGTTGGCGTCGTGCTCGCCCACCTGCTTGCGGTGAGCGCGGCGGCGCTCGTCGCCGTCCGGCTGCTGCTGTGAGAAAACTCGGAAGTGGACGTGCTACGACGGCGTGTCGCGGGCGCTCACGACGGCGGGTCCATCGGTGAGCCGAAAAATGGTGGCCGAAACCGGCTGTCGTCCGCGTTCGCCGCCGGGTTAGCGCCCGGGCTAGCGGATGACGTCCAGTCCGTTGTTCTTCTCAGCGGGCTCGGTGCCGCCGTCGGACTCCCAGGCCGCCGCCTCGGTGCCGCCCTTCACGTCGGCGGCGCCGGGGGTGCCCGACGAGTCTGCCGCCCGCGACCTGGAGTCACCGGGCTCGCCTTCGATGCTGGCGCGGGACTTGTCGGCCTGCTTCTGCGTCGAGGGGCCGAGCACCTGCGCGCTCTGGACGCCCGTCATGATCGCCATGACGCGGACCTTCCCCTTGTACTCCTCCTGGATGCGGGCGCCCCAGATCACGTTGGCGCTCGCTTCCAGCCGCTCGGTGATGTTGTCCGCGATCCCCTCGGCCTCCTTCAGCGTGAGGTCCGGGCCGCCCGTGATGTGGACGAGCCCGCCGGAGGCGCCGCGGTAGTCGACGTCGAGCAGCGGGTGGTTCATCGCGTCGTTGACCACCTCCTGCGTCTTGTTCTTGTCCTGCGTCTCGCCGACGAGCATCACCGCGACCCCGCCCTGGTTCATGATCGTCGACATGTCCGCGTAGTCGAGGTTGATCAGCGAGGGCTGGGTGATCGTCTCCGAGATGCCCTTGACGGTCTCGGCGATGATCTGGTCCATCACCGAGAACGCCTTCCCGATCGGCAGATTCGGGACGTAGTCGAGCAGCCGGTTGTTGTCGAGGACGATGATCGAGTCGGCCTCGCCGCGCAGCTCTTCGAGCCCCTCCTCGGCTTTCACCGTGCGGGCGCGCTCGACGTTGAACGGCGTCGAGACCATCCCCACGACGATGGCACCCTGCTCTTTGGCGATCTTCGAGACGACGGGCGCGGCGCCCGTCCCCGTCCCGCCACCCATGCCGGCGGTGACGAAGACGAGGTCGGCGTCGCCGAGCACGTCCTTGATGGTCCCCTGGGCCATCTCGGTGGCGCGCTCGCCCATCTTCGGATCGCCGCCGGCGCCGAGCCCCTGCGTGAGCGACTTGCCCACGAGGATCTTGGTGTCGGCTTCGATCATCTTCAGGTGCTGTTTGTCCGTGTTGATCGCGACCGTATCGGCGCCGTCGACGCCGATGTTGTACAGTCGGTTGATCGTGTTGTTGCCGGCCCCGCCGGCGCCGACGATGACGATCCGCGGATCGCCGAAGTCGTCGTCGTCGGAGTCGACGTCCATCTGTTTCTTCTCCGCTTCCGCGTTCTCCAAGGCGTCCTGCACGATGTCCTGCATCGTTACACCTTGGCCCAGCTGCGGTTGCGACGGCGCCCGTCGCGCTCGCCGTCCTGTTCGTTCAACATCTCACGGACTGCCGACCGGATCGCCTCGCTCCGGTTCGGGAACTCGCCCGTTTCGACCATCTGTTCGACCTCATCGATCTGCTGTTTCGGGATTCGTAGTGTCACACGCTCCATTGTTCATTCCCCCGGTAAGACGACGCGCCGCCCGATGCGTGTCTTACAGCGTCGAACCGCCCGACATGAGGACTTCCCCCGCGGACGGCGACCTTCTGTAAGACGGTCGTCTTACGCAATTGTGACAACCGATGCAAAGTATATAAAGATAACGGCGGTTGTAAGACGGGGGTGGAGAGTGGCGCATACGTGCACCAAACCCCTCGATTCCGGCGTTTACGCCGTCAGAGAACGTCCGCTGCGGGCGTCCGCCGGCCGCAACCGGGACAGAACGCCCAGTCGGTTCGGACCTCGTCGCCGCACTCACAGAACGCTCGGTGGGACTGCTTGTCACCACAGTTCGGGCAGTAAACGTGTTCCTCGGGCACGTTTTCACCACATCCGCTGCACGACTGATCCGACGTTTGCACGCCGGGATCCGCGGGCGTCTTACGCGTTTTCGCCTCGTGGCTCTCCTCCGTCTCACGCGTCACTTCGGCGTCGTCGTCGCTCGCCTCGACCCCGTCGAGTGTGACGTTTACGGTGATATCTCCGGTGTTCGCCGGCGTATACGCGGGATTGTGCGGGAGGTTGTGCGCGGCGGGGCCGCTCTGCTCAGTCGTCACGCCACGCTCCTCGAGCGCGACGTCGAGTCGGTCGGCGATCAGCTCGTCGACGCGCTCGACCAGGGCGGCGTCGACCGTTCCGTCCGACGCGGACGACTCCCCGTCGGGTTCGTCCACCTCGTCGTCAAGGTGCGCGCGGAGCGCTTCGCGCATCACCTCGCTTTTCGAGGCGTCACACGCCTCCAGGCGCTCGACGAGATCGTCGTCGGCCCGGAACGTGATCTTGCTCATGCTCCCTCCTATCTGGGGCAACTACAAGTATTTTCCTCCGTGTCTGACGAGCGACTGACGGAGGGCGGACTGGCGACCGACGGGTCGAGGGATCGCCAGCAGTCGAGGGGGCGTCCCGTCGAGTCGCCGGCGAGCACGGACGAGCAGCGCCGGAGTCGAGCGCCGAGCATTCCCCGTCCGATCACACGGTGTCCGACGCGTCCGACGCCGACCCCGTGTGTCGTTTCGGCCGGACTCGCCGTCGCCGCCCTGTCGGCCACAATAATTTTTATCGTGTGATGGGTAGCCGTTTCCGCATGAGCATCGAATCCGAGCTGGACGGGGCGGCCGCCGGCGGGCTCGAGTCGCTGCCCGCAGGGGGGTTCCTCCGGGCGAGCCCTGACGCGACCGTCACCGTCGGGCTCGACGGAACCGTTACGGCAGCCAACCCTGCGGTCGAGCGCGTCCTCGGGTACGCGCCCGCGGCCATCGTCGGCGAGTCGGTCACTCGACTCGTCCCCGAGCGATTCACCGCCGCCGCACGCGAGCTGGCGGCCGAGTATCTGGAGACCGGGCAGTCTCCCGTTGGCACGACCGGGCTGGAGGTGTACGCGCGCCACGCGGACGGCCACGAGGTGCCGGTGTCCGTCACGCTGGTCGAACACGAGCACGCCGGCGAGCCAGTGATCACGGCGGTTGCCCGCGAGATCACCGACCGCGTCGACCGCGAGGCCGAGCTGGCACGCGACCGCGAGCGCTTCGCGACCGCGCTTGACGCCATCGCCGGCGAGCCGTCGTCCGAGCGCGTCTCCCTCCCCGACGTCTGCACGGCCGCGTGGGGAACCGTCGAGACGGGCGCGGAGGAGCTGGAGACGGGTCCCATGGGAGTCGTCGAGGCCGACCCCGACCGCCTCCGTGCGCTGGTAGCCTCCCTGTTCGCCGCCACGGCGCCCCTCGACGGAACGGTGGAGGTGCGCGGTGACGAGGAGTCGTTCACCGTCTCCGGCGCCGCAGTCGCCTCCGATCTCGGCGCCGCGCCGGCGCTGGCGAGCGCGATGAGCGTCGATCTCGACCGCGATGCGGACGCGGTCACCGTCACGTTCTGAACGCCCCACCGTCCCCCTGTCCCGTTCCCCTGGCCATCCCCTTGGCGATTCTTCCGGTGAGTCCCCCGTTCATGTCATGGAGTCACACGCACGTCTGACACACCTTTATACGCTCCGCACGGGCATACACACGCATGGGAAATCGCGTCGAGGATCTTGAACGGCAGGTCGCCGAGCTGCAGGCAGCGGTCAACGGGCTGACCGAGGAGTTAGTCGAGATGAAAGAGCGCGTCCGCCAGGTGGAGGACGCCGAGGAGGTCGGCGTCGAGACGGGCGCCCAGCCGGCCCCCGGACCGGTCGAGACGGCGTCCGACGAGGCGACCGCGACCGCCGGGGACGACGCTGGCGCCGGCGGCGACGCCGCGGACACGGGCGACGACGTGCTCGTTCCCGAACAGGAGGCGTCGACGCCCGACGCCGAAGCCGCTAAAAAGGCGGAGGAAGGAGAGGAGAGCGAAGACGGGGAGTCGGGAGACAGCGACATCATCGTCGCGTAGGCTCGCGACCCCACCCGCGAGCACATCATGCACATCACGGAAGTCGTTCTCGACGATTTCAAGAGCTTCGGACGGACGACGAGGATCCCCTTTTATGAGGACTTCACGGTTGTTACCGGGCCGAACGGCTCCGGCAAGTCGAACATCATCGACGGCGTCCTCTTCGCGCTGGGGCTGGCGCGCACCCGCGGGATCCGGGCGGAGAAGCTGACCGACCTCATCTACAACCCCGGCCACGCCGAGGACAAGACGACGAGCGCCGCCACCAAGGAGGCGTCCGTCGAGGTCGTCCTCTCGAACGAGGACCGAACCCTCGAACGCTCACAGGTCGTCTCGGCGGCGGGCTCCGAGAACGTCGGTGACGTGGACGAGATCACGATCAAGCGCCGCGTCAAGGAGACCGAGGACAACTACTACTCCTACTACTATCTCAACGGGCGCTCGGTGAACCTCTCGGACATTCAGGACCTGCTCGCACAGGCGGGCGTCACGCCCGAGGGATACAACGTCGTCATGCAGGGCGACGTGACCGAGATCATCAACATGACCGCCTACCAGCGCCGGGGGATCATCGACGAGATCGCCGGCGTCGCCGAGTTCGACGAGAAGAAGGAGGCGGCCTACGAGGAGCTTGAGACGGTCGAAGAGCGGATCGACGAGGCCGACCTCCGGATCGACGAGAAGACCGAACGGCTCGAACAGCTCTCCGACGAGCGCGAAACCGCCCTCCAGTACCAGGAGTACCGCGAGGAGCTGGAGGAGTACCGCGGCTTCCTCAAGGCCTCCGAGCTGGAGGAGAAGCGTGAGACGCTGTCCGACGTGACCGAGCAGGTCGACGACGCCGAGGCGGAACTCGAGGAGCTCCGCGAGGAGCTCGACGCCCGCCAGGGGAAGCTCACCCGGCTGGAGGAGGATCTGGCGGACCTCAACCACGAGATCGAGACCAAAGGCGAGGACGAGCAGATCGAGATCCGCCGGGAGATCGAGGAGATCAAAGGCGAGATCTCGCGGCTCGAAGGCCGGATCGAGACCGCCGAGGAGCGCGCCCAGGAGGCGGAGACCGAGCGGCGAAACGCCTTCGTCCAGATCGACCGCAAACAGGAGACGATCGAGGAGCTCGAATCGGAGATCAAGGAGCTGAAAGTGGAGAAGGCGTCGGTCAAATCGGAGATCGCCACCAAGCGCGGCGAGCTCGCCGACGTGCAGGCGGAGATCGAGGGTGCCGACACGGAGTTCGACGAGCTGAAAACGGAGCTCGCGGACAAAAAGGAGCAGCTGGAGTCGCTCCGTGAGGAGAAAAACGAGCTCCAACGCGAGAAGGACCGACTCCTCGACGAGGCGCGCCGGCGCTCGAACGCCGTCGAGGAGGCACGCGAGGACCTGGAGACGGCTCATGAGGACGTGCCGGAGCTGAAAGCCCGCATCTCCGAGCTGCACAGCGAGCTGGACAAAGCTCGCACAAACGAGGAGACGATAGAGGAGGTCGTCGCCGACCTCTTCGCGGAGAAGGCCGAGAAAAGCGAGGAGCTCGACGCGCTCGACGACGACCTCCGCGAGAAGCAGAACGAGTACGCCAAACTGGAGGCGGCCGCCGACCAGCGCGGGGACACCTCCTGGCCGCGTGCGGTCACCGAGGTGAAGAACGGCACCATCGACGGCGTCCACGGCGCCGTCGGTGAGCTGGGCTCCGTCGAGGCCGAGTACGCCGAGGCGTGTGAGACGGCGGCCGGCGGCCGGCTCGCGAACGTCGTCGTCGACGACGACGGCGTGGGGTCGACGTGTATCGACTACCTCAAACAGCGCAACGCGGGGCGCGCGACGTTCCTCCCCATCACGAAGATGGACGACCGCAGCCTCCCGCGCAAACCGTCGATGCCGGGCGTCGTCGACTTCGCGCGCAACCTCGTCGACTACGACGGCCAGTACGAGTCGATCTTCTCGTACGTGTTCGGGTCGACGCTGGTCGTCGAGGACATGCAGACCGCCCGCGACCTGATGGGCGACTACCGGATGGTGACGCTCGACGGCGACCTCGTCGAGAAGTCCGGGGCGATGACCGGCGGCTCCGGCGGCGGCTCGCGATACGCGTTCACCAAATCCGGCGGCGGCAAGCTCGAACGACTTGCGACCGAGATCTCCGGGTTGGAGGACGAGCGCCAGTCGCTGGAAGCCGAGATCGACGAGCTGGAGGCGGACATCGACGACGCCCGCGAGCGGAAGTCCGACGCCGCCGACCGCGTTCGGTCGCTGGAGTCCGACGTGGAGCGCGCGGAGTCCGACCTCGACGACAAGAAGGACGAGATCGAGGACCTCGAAGCGGAACTCGAGGAGCTCCGCGAGGAGCGCGAGACGGTCGACCAGCGGATGTCCGAGCTCGACGACGACATCGCGGAGCTCGAGGCGGAGATCGACGAACTTGAGACCGACGTCGAGTCGATCGAGGCGGAGTTGGCCGACTCGAAGATCCCGGAGCTCTCCGAGCGCGCCGACGAGATCCGCGGCGAAATCGGTGACCTCGAAGACCGCATGGGGTCGCTCGACGGCAAGCTCAACGAGCTGGAGCTGGAGAAGGGGTACGCCGAGGACGCAGTCGACGACCTCCACGACACGGTCGAGACGGCCCAGAACCGGAAGGCCGAGGCGGAGGAGGCGATCACGGAGCACGAGGAGGAGATCGTCGAGAAGGAGGCAACGCTCGAGGCGAAACGCGAGTCCATCGCGGAGCTCGAGGAGGAACTTGAGGAACTCAAGGCGGACCGCGAGGACCTCCGCGAGGAGATCCGCGAAGCCACCCGCGAGCGAGACGAACAGCAGGCCGACGTGCGCGACGCCGAGTCGACGCTGGAGGACCTCACCGACCGTCGCGACAGGCTGGAGTGGGAGATCGACGAGCTGGAGTCGCAGGTCGGGGCGTACGACGCCGACGAGATTCCCGAGCTCGACGAGGTGGAGTCGCGCATCGAGGAGCTGGAAGCCGAGATGGAGGCGCTCGAACCGGTCAACATGCTCGCGATCGACGAGTACGACGAGGTCCAAGGCGAGCTCGACCAGCTCCAGGAGCGCCGGGACGTGCTCGTCGAGGAGCGCGACGGCATCGCGGAGCGGATCGAGAGCTACGAAGCCGCCAAAAAGGAGACGTTCATGGACACGTTCGAGTCGATCAACGAGCACTTCCAGGAGATCTTCTCCCGGCTCTCGGCGGGCTCCGGCGAACTCCTCTTGGAGAACCCGGAAGACCCCTTCGAGGAGGGGCTGACGATGAAGGCCCAGCCCGCGGACAAGCCGGTCCAGCGGCTGGGCGCGATGAGCGGCGGCGAGAAGTCGCTCACCGCGCTCTCGTTTATCTTCGCGATCCAGCGGCACAACCCGGCGCCGTTCTACGCGCTCGACGAGATCGACGCGTTCCTCGACGCCGTCAACTCCGAGCGCGTCGGCGACATGATCGAGGAGCTCTCCTCGGAGGCGCAGTTCATCGTCGTCGGCCACCGCTCCGCGCTGTTAGAGCGAGCCGACCGCGCCATCGGCGTCACGATGCAGGGCGACAACGTCTCGGCCGTGACCGGGATGCAGTTTGGCGACGACGAAGAGGAGGTGCCCGCAGATGACTGAGGATTCTAATTCCAATTCCACTCCCGATCCCGCCCCCGACGGCGGCGTTCCCGACCTCGACCTGACGAGCGAGCGCGACGGTGCGAACCCGTTCGCGGACGAGGCGGACGAAAGTGACGAGTCTGCTGCGGACGCCGCGGACGGCGTCCCTGACGACGATTCCACGCCGTCGCCGCCGACCGACCTCGACGTGTCACACCCGGACGAGACGGACGACGACGAGGTCGAGCCGGTCGAGCTGCTGGTGCAGCTCGCCGAGGAGGGCGAGATCGAGCCATGGGACATCGACATCGTCCAGGTGACGGACGCCTTCCTCGAAAAGCTCGACGCGACCGACCTCCGGACGACTGGGCGGGCGCTGTTTTACGCCAGCGTCCTGCTCCGGATGAAAAGCGACGGGATGCTCGCCGAGGACGACGGAGACGACGAGCCGGAAGCGGAGCCGTGGCAGCTCGCGATGGAGGGCGGCGCCGACGATCCCGCGGACCCGGAGTTCGACCCGATCGACACCCTCGAAGCGGAGATGGACCGCCGGCTCGACCGGAAGAGCACGCGGGGGTCACCGGAGACGCTCGACGAGCTCGTCCGCGAGCTCCGCGAGGCCGAACGCGGCTCCTGGTGGAAGAACTCCCGCGAGTACGACACGTCGAATTCGCCGGGCGGCTTCGACCGCGGCACCCAGACGCTCGACTATCACGCCGGCGACGAGTTCCGTCGTGACGGCGAGCCAACCGCCGGCGAGGCCACCGAGCGCACCCACGACGAGGACATCGAGGAGGTCATCGACGACATCGAGGCCGTCCTCCGAACCCACTTCGAGAAGGGTCGCACCGAGGTGCTGTTCAGCGAGGTGGAGACCGCCGGCGGTCGCCCCTTCATGACGTTCCTCGCGCTGCTGTTCATGGCCCATCGGGGCTCCGTGCGACTCCAGCAGGACGACCTGTTCGGCGACCTCTGGGTCAAGGACCCCTCGGCGATGACCGCGGAGACCGAGGCGGTCGCGGACTGACCTTCTGGACTGCCCACCCGTCAGATTACAGGTAGTTGCCGAGCAGCAGGTCGACGCGCTCGCGGGTCGCCTCGGGGATCTCCTCGGCGGGCGTGTTGACGGTCCCTTCGAGGGAGGTGTGTGCGTCACACTCGTGCTCGTCGGGCAGCGTGCGGACGGCCTCCTCGACGGCGGCCTTGATGGCGACCTGGTTCTGCTCGGCATTTTCGAGTACTTCCTCGAGAGTTACCTCGCTGTCCGCCTTCCAGACGTCGTAGTCGGTGACGCCGGCGATGGTGGCGTAGGCGATCTCCGCCTCCCGCGCGAGTTTCGCCTCGGGGATGGCCGTCATCCCGACGATGTCCCAGCCCTGCGCCTTGTAGAACTCCGACTCCGCGCGCGTGGAGTACTGGGGCCCCTCGATGCAGACGTAGGTGCCGCCCTTCGCGACCTTCGTGTCGTCGTCCGCGGTCGCCTCGGCGGCGTCCGTCAGGTGGTCGACGAGTTCGGGGCTGTACGGGTCCGCGAACGGCTGGTGGACGACGACGCCGTCGCCGTAGAAGGAGAGGTCGCGGTTCTTGGTGCGGTCGAAGATCTGGTCGGGGACGACGAGCGTGCCCGGCTCCAGCTCCTCCTTGAGGCTCCCGACCGCGTTCGACGCGAAGATGTGGGTGACGCCCGCCTTTTTCAGGGCGTACATGTTCGCGCGGTACGGGAGGTCCGTGGGGGAGGCGCCGTGGTGGCTGCCGTGCCGGGGGAGGAACGCGACCTCCCGGCCGGTGTCGGCGAACTCGCCGATCGTGACGGCGTCGCTCGGCTTCCCGTAGGGGGTGTCGTACTCGACCTCGCGCACGTCGTTCAGGGGCAGCGCCTCGTAAATGCCGCTGCCGCCGATGAACCCGATGGTGCTCATGGTCCCCTGTCGGGTGGCTCGGCACTTATAAGGTCTGAACTGAGCCGGGAGTGAGGAACTGCCTCACCCCTCGGCGGCCTCGATCGACTCCAGCAGCCGGCATTTCCGGCAGATGTCGCGGCTGGTCGTCGAGCCGCAGCGCTCGCAGTCGCGGAGCGCGGGGCCGTCCTCACTCCCCGAATCCTCGTCGTCGTCAACGTCGCCCCGATAGGCGTCGGCGGCGAGCGCCGACAGCTCCTCGTAGCCGGCCATGATCGAGTGGCGGGCGCCGGGGTGGTTCTCCTCTAAGTCGTGGATCAGCGACTGGATCTCGCCGCGGTACGCCTCCGCGGCGTGGGGACACTCCGCCATGTGGACCGGGAGGTCAGCGACGTGACAGTAGAGGGCGATCTCCTTTTCAGGAACATCGCGGAGCGGCTTCGCCCGTGGGACGAACTCGTCGGTCGACGCGCGCTCGTCGAACGGGCCGAGCGAGGCGTCGAAGTGTTTGGCGACCTGCCGCACGTCGCCGTCGAGGAAGTTCATCATCGCCGTCTGGGCCTCGTCGTCGAGGTTGTGACCCGTCAGCAGCTTGTCGGCGCCGAACTCCTCGGCGTAGCGCTCCAGGACGTCCCGGCGGAACACGCCGCAGTAGGCGCACGGCGCCATGTTCTCGGGGTCGGACTCGGCGACGTCGTCCATCCGGACGCCGAACTCCTCCTCGTAGCCGACGACCTCGTGGCGCATCGAGAGGTCGGCGGCGAGCTCCTCACAGGCGTCGAGACTCTCGTCGCGGTAGCCCTCGATCCCCTCGTGGATCGTCAACGCGAGCATCTCGACGCGGGGGTCCTGTCCGAACACGTCGTCGAGGATGTGGGTGAGCACGACGCTGTCTTTCCCGCCCGAGAGCCCGATCACCCAGCGGTCGGGGTCGTCGGGCGTCGCGTCGGGGTCGAGCAGGCCGTCCTCGCGCACCCGTCGCTTCACGCGCTTTTCGACCGAGCGGCGAAGGTGGGTGCCACAGCGGTGGGCACCCGAGTAGGCGGCGTGGTGGACCGCGTCCGCCCCGCACTTGTCACACTCCATTGGTGGGGGGTTGTTGGTGTGGGGGGATACGGGTTGCGGGACCGACTGAAAGGGGGTCCCGATGATGCGAGCGGCGAAGCCGTGAGCAGCCCCTCATAAGGGGCGACCGCTGACGGTTACCACCCTCATCCGCACAACCGCCGGCGCGTTGTCCCCCGTTCCGACAGGCGTATGCGGCGGGCGCGACCCCGTCACCTGTGAGCGACTTTTCGACTCCGACGGGGCTCAACCGAAACCCCGACCCGCAGCCCCTCCGTGCGGACCCGCCGGCGGAGAGCTGGCGGACGCGACTGTGGCGCCACGCCTACAACCTCTTTCCCGCCTACCGCGGAACGGGTGCGCGCGTCGACCACATCGGCGGGGACTGGCGGTACGTCCGCGTCCGGGTCCCGTACAACTGGCGGACGCGCAACCTGATGGGCGCGATCTTCGGCGGGAGCCTCTACGGCGCCGTCGACCCGATCTACATGACGCTGCTCGACCGGCACCTTGGAGACGACTTCACCGTCTGGGACAAGGCGGCCGCGGTCGAGTTCCTGAAGCCCGGGCGCGACACGCTGTACGCGGAGTTCACCGTTGACGACGAGCTGCTCGACGGGCTCCGTGAGACGCTCGACCCCGGCGAGTCCGCCGACCGCGCGTTTCGCGTCCACCTCGTCGACGAGGAGGGCGTCGTCCACGCCGTCTGCGAGAAGACGCTGTACGTCCGGCGGGACGAGTAGGTCGACTCCGGGATTTTGAGGCTTTTGAGCGCTTAAAAGGGACCAGGAGCGGTTGCGGTGGCGCGCCGGTGAGCGGCCGGCAGGCCGCGAACCGCGCGCGAGGGAGGCAGCGGTCGCCGGCGGCGCGGTTTCCCGCCGGCGGCCGTCTGCCGAGGCTGGGGAGGCGTGAGGTGCGGGTGCGGGTGCGGTGCGGGGCGGGACTCAAAGGGGCAGGCGGCGAGGACGAAGCCCGGCGTAGCAAGCACTCAAAAGGCCGGGTGGTGCGGAGAGGCCTTTTGAGCGCGCAGCAAGCCGCGCGAGTCCCGCGAGCTCTGTGAGCGGGACCTCGGAAGACGCAGCCCGCGAGCGAAGCGAGCAGGAACGTCTTCCGGTGGTCGTCGCCGCCTGGGGCTTTGGAGGTGGTTGCCGGCGTGCTCCCCACATAAACCTCTCAACTCGCTTATAAGGAGCCGGCTGGGACTTTGGAGGTGGTCGCCGTCGCGCTCACTCCACGAGCCACTTATAAGCCGCCACGAACGTCAGGGTCTTCGTTCACGTATAAGCGCAATTCGTTTCAACGCGCCACACCTACCACCCAGTAATGGAGCGTGACGCCGCCGTCGACCGGCTGGAGGCAATCGTCGACCGCGTGGAGTCCGAGCCGATGCCGGTGCCCGTCCGCGAGGTGTGGGCGTTCGGCGACGTCGCCCTCGGTCTCGACCCGGTCGAGCGGCTGGACGTGTACGTGACGAAGGACGTGTTGATGCGCGGCGACGCCGAGTTCGCCCGCGAGTTCGAGGCCGAGTACGGCGTGAAAGGCGTCGGGAAGACGGTCCGCCGGGAGTGGGCCGAGGCGAACCCCGACCGCGTGCGCGCGAGTGACAACGGCTACGCGGCGCCCGAGCAGTGTCTCGCCGCCGAGCTCGTGGACGGGACGGCGGGGGGCGGGTCCGGTGACCCCGACGAGAGCCAGGGCGCCGGCACCACCCCCACCGAGGCCCCGATTCACCTCGAAGTCTGTAACGCCTCCTTCGAGGACAACGTCACCCAACGGCTGAAGGGCGCGCTCGCCCGCGACGCCTACGGCGAGATCCTCGACCCGCGCGGCGTCTGTCTGTGGGTCGACGGCGAGCGCGACCCCGAGGCGTTCGAGCGCCTGCGCGCAGCCAGCCTCGCGATGCCGACCTTGGAGCGCGCCCTCGGCATGCTCGGCGCCGACGACGATGTCGCCAGCGAGGCCGCCGCGACGCTGAAGGCCCAGCGCAGCGAGCAGGAAGGCGCGTCCGTCCGCGGCGACCTCATCTGAGGGATCCGTGAGGAAGGGCGCCGACGTTTTGTGTGGGCTCTTTTAGGTGGTTGTCGTGGTGGGCGCAAAGAACACGACCGCCAAAGCCCCAGCAGGCTCCGGTCGAGGGCCTCGCTGCGCGCGTTTCGGGGCGTCTCTCCGCACAGCCCGACGCCCCGAAACGTGCTTGCATCGGCCGTCGTCCCGGACCACGGGCGAGACGGTCCGGCGGACCGTCTCGCTGTTTCCCGCCTCCGGCGGGAACGGCTGCCCCTTTGGGTCCCGCCCCGCACCGCTCAGCACCACAGCCTCACGCCTCCCCAGCCTCGTCGTCGCCGCAGGCGACGACTCCCTCGCGCGCGTTTCTCGCGCGCGCCGACCGCATCTTCAAAAATGTGCGTTTGCGACCGGTCCCGTTTCAGTCGTCGACGCGTCCCACGGTCACGTCGAAGGGGACGTGCTCGACGCGCTCGTAGTCGCCGGCCTGCATCCCGGCGACCACGTCGCGGCCCATCGCCCGCCAGCGCCGGCGGAGGTCGTCGTACGCGTCGTCCGAGAGAACGCGGCGAAGCTCCGCATCGTGGTCGGCGAGCCCCGCGCCGGAGGCCTTCCGCGCGGCCGCTTCCAGCTCGTGCTCGGCGTACGACGGTTCCGTCCGCTTCTCGTGGACGTACCGCCGGGTGGTCCGGTCGGTGAGCCCGGCGTCCTCGAAACAGGCCTCGACACGGTCGCCGAGCGCAACGTCGGTCTCGACGCCCTCCAGATACGCGGCGCGTGCCTCGCGTTCGAGCCGCGGCTCCGCCTCGACGGTCGAGTCGACGGTCACCTCGGCGTTGTTCGGCTCAATGGCGGCCACGCGCTCGCTCGACACCCGCGCGAACTCCCGGACGGCCGCCGCGGGGTCGGGCAGGTTGATCAGCAGCGCCTGACAGACCACCAGATCGACGGCGTCGTCCGGAAACGGCAGCCGGGTCGCGTCGCCGCCGACGACGGGGCACTCCGTGGCCTTCCGTGCGACCGTGAGCAGGTCCGGGTCGGCGTCCGTGCCGACCACCGTCGCGTCGGCGGGCGCCTCCGCCGCGAGCACGGCGGTCAGCTCGCCGGTTCCACACCCGACATCCAGCACTCGCCGGCGGTTCGGGAGATCGAGGTCGGCGAGCGCCTCGCGCCCGTCGGCCCACATCCCCTCCCGCGTGCGTTCGAGATACTCGGCGGAGAAACGTCGCACGCCACCCGATTGTGTGGGCGGAAAATTAAGCGTCCGGATCGGGCGAGGAGGATGACGCTACGTGTCCGGGTCGGACCCGACCCAAAGCGGGTCCGCAAGCAGGACCGAACCGAACGGGACGCCGAGCGCGGCTGCGCACCCGACCGACCGGCAGCGCTTCGGAGGTGGCCAGACGGCTCCCACACGCGCGAGCCCGGTAACGCTCGTCAGGCGCCTCATGAGAGCGCTGCCGAAACGGTGGGAAACGGCCCCGGTCCGCGGCTGACGCCGTTCTCAGTCGTGACGCAGTTCGCGCACGCGCTGGATGTTCCACTCGAAGCTCCGTCCGTCCTCGGTGGGCGTCTCCAGTGCGAACGGCACGTCCGCGAGATCGGGGTGGTTGATGATGCGCTCCATCCCCTCATCGCCGATATACCCCTCGCCGATGTGGGCGTGTTCGTCCTTGTTCGTCCCGCACTCGTGTTTGGAGTCGTTGAGGTGGATGTACTGCAGATGCTCCAGTCCGACCACGTCGTCGAACTCCTTGACGGTCTCGTTGACGCCGACCGATGTCGAGAGGTCGTAGCCCGCTGCGAACGCGTGGGCGGTGTCGATGCAGACGTCGATGTCGGTCTCGGTCCGGTCGATGATCCCGGCGAGGTGCTCGAAGTCGCCGCCGAGCTTCGTCCCGGAGCCGGCGTCCGACTCGATGAGAATGGTGACGCCGTCGGGCACGTCGATGTCGTCGATGACGGACGCCGCGTTGTCGAGGCCGCCCTCGACGCCGGCGCCGGTGTGGGCGCCGAGATGGACGTTCACGTACGGGATGTCGAGCGTGTCGGCGGCGTCGACCTCCTTCTGCATCGAGTCGAGCGACTTCTCGCGGAGGTCGTCTTTGGGCGTACAGAGGTTGACCAGGTAGGAGGTGTGGATCACCCACGGCCCCTTCAGGTTCTTCTCGGTGCCGACGCGGAACTTCTCGGCCTCCTCATCGCCAATGTTGGGATCCTGCCACACCTGCGGGGAGTGCGTGAAGATCTGGCCGCAGTTGCCGCCCACGTCGATCTGGTTCTGTACGGCGTTGTCGACGCCCCCGGCGATGGAGACGTGCGCGCCGACTCTCAGGCTCATACCGCACCCACGAGGCGGGGTCCAAAAGCCGCTTCGGAAGCGGCGGCCGGTCTCTCGTGGTCTTTTTGTGTCCTCCTTGCGTGGCTCTACGCAATGACCAACGACCCCGGTCTCGCGGTCGGTGAGCGCGCTCCCGACGTCTCCGAGACGCTCATCCACCCGGATGGTGAGTCCGCCGAGACGTCACTGTCCGATCTGACGGCCGAGGGGCCGGTATTGCTCTGTTTTTACACTGCGGATTTTAGCCCCAAGTGCATCGAGGAGTGGTGTGCGTTCCGCGATTTCGACTGGTTCGCCTCCGGCGACCACGTCAGGGTGGTCGGCGCAAGCAAATCCGGACCCCGGCTGCACCGCCGGTTCATCGACCAGCTCGACCTCTCGTTTCCGATGTACTCGGACACCGACCTCCGGCTGGCCAGCGCGTTCGGCGTCGACTACCGGGTTTTTGGCATCCTTCGACGTTCGCGGCGCTCCTGTTTCCTGCTGGATGAGGACTTGACGGTCCGGTACAAGTGGATCGGCGAGCACTGGCTCGACCCGACGCATTCGGACCCACCCGTCGCTGAGATCCACGAGGCGATTCGGGACCGACTCGACGTCGAAGATCCCGACACGTTCGGCTTCTGAACCGCTAGAATCTCCGTCCCGAAGTCGTCGTTTTCAGCGACCCGGCACCGTCCGCACCCACTCGTCGTCGCGGTACTTCTCCGCGACCAGTTCGCGGGCGCGCTCCAACTCGGCGTCCGTCCACGACCCCTCGACGGCGTCAGCCCACTCCGCAAGCGCGTCCTCCAGCGCTCCAACCGCCGTCGCGCGGTCCGCGTCGACGAGTTCGTCGATGCCGACGACCCGCTCACGGAACTGCTCGGGCGTCACCGGCGGGTCAGCAAAGACGCCGAGATGGCGCTCGGCGTCGACGGAGTACGTGATCGAGCCGTGCTGGATGACGGCCTCGCGCTTGCGATACTGTGCGTTGCCGGCGACCTTTCGGCGGTCGCCCTTGGGACCGGCGACCACGTCGTGTGCGGGATGGAGCTCCCGGAGGTAACAGGCCGGGTGGTGGAGCTCCGGCATCGCCTCCGCGACGTAGTCGGCGTCGACGCCCAGCCGCTCGAAGGCGTCGAGGACGGGCTCACAGAGGAGGTGGTAGCAGTCGAGCAGCTTCCCCGGCACGTCGTCGGCCGGCACTGCGATGGAGTAGGCCAGGTCACCGTGGTGGTCGTGGTAGATGCCGCCGCCGCCCGTCTGCCGGCGGGTGACGTCGATCCCCTCGTCGGCACAGAACGCCCAGTCGACGGTGTCCGGGTCCTGATGGTTGCCGAGCGTGAGACAGCTCGGGTCCCACTGATACGTGCGGACGGTTGCGGGGCCGCCGGCGGCCGCGGTCTCGGCGGCGACCTCGTCGAGCGCCATCTGCAGCGGGCCGGGTCGGGCCTCCTCACGGATCAGCCGCCAGTTGCCCTCGGGCGCGGTCATGGCCGCGGGTACGACCACATCCCCGAAAGCGGTTGCGCTCCGTGGTGAAAAGGGGGCTCGGCCACCGCATCCAAGGCCCTCCACGGCGAATCCTCGTTCATGCGACTCCACCAGTCGTGGCGCAACTACGTCTCACAGCTCCTGCTCCAGCGGGACCTGCCGGTGGTCACCGACCTGACGCGCCGGTGGCTCGTCGGGCTCCACGTCGACTTCTTCGTGGAGCACGCCGAGACCGACGGCGAGAAGCGGCGCGACCACCTCAACGCGCTGTTCGACGCGACGATGGACGTGTACCTCCGCGCGCTGGAGGAGGGGTTCCCGGAGGCGCAGGCCCGCGAGATCACCCACATTCAGGGCACCTGGGCGTTCCAGAATCAGGGCTGGGGCGAGCTCGTGGAGTTCCCGCCCGACGAGCGCGAGGCGTACCACGAGCGCTACGCCGACTTCTTCGACCGCTACGGCTGTTCGCCCGACGACCCGCTCGGCGAGTTCGCGCCCGCCGGCGGGCTCCCCGACGCGCCCGCCACCCCCGAGCGGATGCACGGCGACTACCCCTTCGCCGCGCCCGACCTCACCGACGGCGTCTACATCGTCGCCGAGAACACCGAGGCGCGCTGCGGCGGCGGGCGGAGTTCGGCGTTTTAAGCGCCTCTCACGGAGGGATTTTGTGGATCGTTTTTTGACGACTGCCGAGCGGTGCTGAGCGGCAGCTCGGGCATCGTGGCTGAATTTAATATCGCATTATGGGATTTACCAGAGCTATCCCCGCGACACGCCGTCCTTTTAGGATTCGACGGAGTAGACGGGGTTATGGTACAGAACATCGCCGGGATCATGGCGGAGCTCGAACCCGAGGACTTCTATCTGCTCTCGGGCGTCGAGCAGGGGATGCGCTTCTCGGAGTGGGTCCGCCGGGACAAGCTCCCGGACTATTCGGATCTCACGCGGGAGGAGGTCGACTACCGGCTCGACCGGTGTCTCGACCGCGAGCTCGTCCAGCGGAAGACGATCCAGTACGAGGGCTACCAGCTCACGTTCGAGGGGTACGACGCGCTCGCGCTCCGGACGTTCGCCGAGCGCGAGACGGTCGACGGCATCGGCTCCCCGCTCGGACTCGGCAAGGAGGGCGACGTGTACGAGGCACAGTCGTTCAAGCCGCTCGCGTTGAAGTACCACCGCGAGGGGTACACCAACTTCCGCGAGGTGAACCGCGATCGGGAGTACACCGCCGACCGCGACCACGTCTCCTGGCTCTACACCGCCCGGAAGGCCGCCGAGCGCGAGTACGAGGCGATGGAGGAGCTCTACCCCGAGGTGAGCGTTCCTCGGCCGATCGACCACAACCGTCACGCCATCGTGATGGACAAGTTCCCCGGCGTCGAGCTCTCGCGCGCGAAACTGGAGCCGGAGCAGGCGATCGGCGTCCTCGACCTGATTCTTCGGGAGCTGGCGACCACCTACGAGCTCGGCTGGGTCCACGCGGACATGTCCGAGCACAACGTTGCGGTCGCCGAAAGCGGGGTCACGATCTTCGACTGGCCGCAGGCGGTGCCGACGGACCACGAGAACGCCGGCGAGTTCCTGGAACGCGACGTTCGCAACCTCCTGCGGTACTTCGGGCGCAAATACCCCCACGAAGTGCCCAAAGACGCCGATATCGCCGCGATCGCCGGCGCTATCGCCGACGACGAGTTCGAGACGGTTCGGGCGTTTGCGGCGGAGTAAACGAAAGACCGCTATATTGAATTCCGTCGGATTTTCTCGACAACCTTCATCCAGCGAGTGACGGGGCCGCTGCTCACCGGGTAACGCGTGCGAAAAACGGAGACGAGGCGCGATGCGGCGCCCGCGGTCCGTCCTACGCGGATTCGAGCCGCACGAGGTCGGCTTCCACGTCCTCGACGAACGCGCCGGGGCCGCCGACGGTGACGGTTCCGTCCTCGGTCTCGACGACGAGCGAGTGTTGGACCGGGAACTCGTTGTTCGCGGGCTCGACCATCCCCTGTTTCACGTCGACGACCTCGCCGTCGAGCTCGACGGGCTCGTCGTCGTCGGTGAACCGCCCTCCGACGGTCGCCCGGAGCTCGGCGTCGGCCCGCAGGTGGAGCGTCGCCTGGAACACCGCCTTCCGGAAGTTCGCGTACTCGGCGGGCAGCGGCTCGGGGTCGATGGTGGCAACCTCGTCGGCGGCCGGCCAGTAGTTGCCGAGAAAGGAGCCGACGATGACGGGCGCGAGCTGTTCTTGGGCGAATACGATCGCCTGCCGGTCGGAGTTGGCCCGGCGGATCATCTCGGGCGGGGCCACGACGCCGACCGCGGAGTCGACGGTGAGCAGGGTGGGCATTCCCGCGCTCCACGCGCGCGCAGCGCTCGCGACGCCCTCCACGTCGGGAACCGACTCGGCGTCGTCGTCCGAGACGATGAGGAGGACGAGCACGCCACGGTCGACGGCGTCCGCGAGCGCCTCGCGGATCTCCGAAAGGTGTGTGGCGGGAATCGAGAGGACGAGTTCGTGCTCGGCATCCGCGACCAGCGACCGGATCCGCTTGAGAACCGTCACGCGGGATTTGACCACCTCGAACTGCTCGGTGCGGCGCTCGGCGCGTGAGTAGCGCTCGGTGAGTCCGGGGCGGATCGACTCCACGTCCCCGCGGAGTTGTTCGACCACCTCCTCGGGCGGGTTCGCACGGATCGTGGTTGGGACGACGTGGTCGTTCACCTCGACGAAGCCGCGCTTGGCGAGCGACTCGCTGACGCTGTACACGTAGCGTTTGGAGACGCCGGCGTCCTCTGCGACCGTGCTGGCTTTCGCCTCGCCGTGTTCGAGGATGGTGAGATAGGTGGCGACCTCCTTCTCGGAGAGCCCGAACCGGCGGAGGAGGTCCGTAAGCGTCCGTTCGTCCATTGGCGGTACGGTGCGCGTCCGTGCTTAAATAGGTGTGCGGGTCAGTTCCGGGTGAGTTTCGGGTCAGTTTCGACGGAGGACGGCGACCGTCTCGACCCCTAGGCGACCGTCGTGTGGCGTCGCCTCCGCAAACCGGTCCGTCGCGCCGGCGAACGCCGGCGGGAGACCGACCGTGGCGGGCGCCTCGCCGAAGTTGACGACGACGAGGAGGGCGTCGGTGGCGGCGTCGTCCGCCGCGTCCCCCGCCTCCGCCGCGCCGGCGTCGTCGTCCGTGGTCTCCCGCGTGTACGCGACCACGCGGTCGGCGTCGCCGGCGGCGACCGTCACGTCCGCGGCGGGGCCATCGAACGAAACCGAACCCTCCCGAAGGAGGGGCTCGGCATCCCGAAGCGCGGCGAGGTCCCGGTAGAAGTCAGTGAGCGCGTTGTCGCCGTCGTGCCATCGGATCGGCCCGCGGTACGTCTCGTTGCCGCGCTCCTGACCGGCGTAGATCATCGGCGCCCCCGGGAGCGTGAACGTCACGGCGCCGGCCGCGCGCTGGGCGGCCTCGCCGTACTCCGCGAAGTAGCGGTCCTCGTCGTGGTTCTCCACGTAGCGCATCTGGTCGAAGCCGCCGGGCTCGAAGCCGAGCCAGGTGCCTCGGTCGAGCGCGTCGGAAACGTGATCGGCGGGCTCCTCGCCCGCGCCGATAGCCTCCAGCGCGTGGAACAGCGAGGTATCGTAGTGGAGGTCGAACTCCCCTTCTCCGTAGAAGGGGTCGTGGGGAATCGTCTCGTCAAGCAGCAGGAAGTCGTCGGGAGTGCGCTCCGCGACCGCCTTCCAAAAGCCGTGCGGGACGCCCCACGCCACGTCACAGCGGAAGCCGTCCACGACGGCAGCCCACTCGTCGACGATGTCGAGCAGCCACGAGCGGACCTCCGGGCTGTCGAAGTTGAGGTTGGGGATCCGCCGCCAGTTGAAGTAGTACTCCGGCATGTCGCCGGGCGCCAGCTCGGCCCAGTCGGTGTCGGTCACGTCGAACTCGCCCGGCGCACGCCGGTAGTAGTCGCGGTAGGCGTCGACCCCCGCCGAGTGCATCTGGAA
This sequence comes from Halorubrum gandharaense, assembly GCF_054654575.1. Classification (NCBI taxonomy): domain Archaea; kingdom Methanobacteriati; phylum Methanobacteriota; class Halobacteria; order Halobacteriales; family Haloferacaceae; genus Halorubrum; species Halorubrum gandharaense. The sequence continues at coordinate 1,433,199 of NZ_BAAIET010000001.1, read as the reverse complement.
GTACGGGTGGTCCCGCGAGGAGTGGTTGATGACGAGGTCGAAGACGACGCGAATTCCCGCGTCATGGCAGGCGTCGACCAGCGACTCGAACTCCGCGCGTGTGCCGAGGTCGTCGGCGGTGTCGAAGAAGTCGGTGATGTGGTAGCCGTGTTCGGTTGGCGACGCGAGCACTGGCGTGAGCCACAACACGTCGACGCCGAGACTCTCGATGTAGGGCACGCGCCGCTCGATCTCCGTGAACGTGGTCGGGAGCGTGTCGCCGGCGAACGAGCGGACGTACACCTCGTATATCGTCGGGGACTCGGCCCACTCGGGGGTGGCGTGCGGGTCGGACGCGATGAGGTCTGCGGTGAGGTCGGCGGCGTCGTCGTCGGCGGACGAGCTTGCGGCGCCCGCATCCCGCTCGATCCGGACCGTCTCGGCAGCCCCGAGCCGCTCGGCGTGAGGAACGACATGAACGCGGAGCCCGTCGTCCTCCGGAACCGACAACTGTGGGACGACCAGCTCGCCGTCCGCGGCGCGCGCCTCCAAGTCCGCGACCGTCTCCGGGTCGGCGTCGCGGTCGTCGACGAGGAACGTCGCGTCGGCGTCGTCGGTGGCGTCGGCAGGGTCCGCGTCAGTGGCTGCGAGACTGGAGTTCGGCGGGAGCCCGACGGTTGCTGACAGGTGAACCGCGTCCGCCTCCACGTGCGTGTCGACCGAGCAGTGCGGCCGACCCGGTCCCTCGACCTCGTGGACCGCCTGATGCGGGTTCTCGATCAGGTCGTCGTTGGCGACGAAGCTGAACCGGTGGCGTCCCGGCTGGAGTCGGGTCTCCCACACCCACTCGTCGCCACGCTTTTCGGGGCGGTCGCGTGCGAGCAGTCGGTCGTTAAATGCCGCCATCACGGAGACGTCCTCGACCTCCTCGGGGGGAAGCGGAAGGTCGGCGGCCGGCACTCGAACCGTCGTCGACACGCGTTCGTCGGGGAAGACGCGCACGCGCTGACGGTGTGTTCCGTCGGGCGCGTCGAGTTCGAGGACGTACTCGCCCGGCGCGTCCGGGTGGAGGTGGACCACCGGAGTGTCTCCTCGGGAGGTTTCGCCCGCGAGGAGCACGCCGTCGCCGTCGCGCGCGGCGGGTGTCGTTCCCTCCGCAGCGTCGCTGTTGGCGGGCGTCGTCGTCAGCGTCCACTCGTAGGTCCCCGCAGGATCCGGCGATCGGGGTACCAGTTCGACCGAGTCGCCGACGGTAGTCGTTCGTGGCGGGCCGGGTTCGTGCATACGTCCGGAGTCCGGCGCGGATGGTTTGAGCGTTGTGCTTTGGTGAAATAGTGAAGGAGAATTACACCAAAGATTGATAGCGTGTGAGCGTCTTTTCGACGCTAATGCAACTGCGCGACGCACTGGACGACTACAAGCGCCACGCCGACGACGGCGCGCGCTTCCCTGGCGAGCGCCGCACCGTCTCCGGGCGGTTTACGGGGGCGGACGGACGGCTGGTACACGTCGATGCGGGCGGCCAACTTCGGGACTTCGGCTACCCGCTCACCGGCGAATCGGGACTCGCCGACTCACGGATCGGCCTCGAAGTCGACGGCGACGTAACGTGGCTGGACGCCGTCGAGACAACGCAGACGTATCTGGACGAGACCACCGTCGTGCGAACGGTCCACGAGGCCGATGTCGGGACGGTAACTCGTCACGACCTGACCGTCGGCGACGCCCACCTGACGCACGCGAGCATCGAGCCGACGTCGGGCATCGACGCCGACGACTGTGCACTCGTCGTCTACGCCGCGTTCGCGCCCGACGGCCGGGACGACCGAGTCGGCCAGCTCCGCTACGAGGACGCCGTCGAGGTGTACCACGCGGACGAACACGACTTCCTCGCGAGCGCGACCGGCTTCGCGGCGCTGCGGGGCCACCTTCCCACGACGTTCCCCGAACTGCTGGACGCGACGCCGGTCGAGCGCCCCCGGAGCCGCGACGGCGACCGCTACGAGGAGGAGCGGCTCTCCGGCGAGGTCGTCATCGACGCCCCGTTCGTCGACGGCGAGACGACGGTCGGAACCCTGCTGACCGACCGGACGGAGACGGACCGCGAGGCCGCCCGTGAGCACCTGGCGGAGCTGTTCGAGACGCTCAACTCGCCAGACGCGATGGTGGCGGCGAGCGCGGAGTCGCTGCCGACGCTTCCGAGCGACGTGCCCGAGCCCGAGACGCTCGCGGCTGATCTCCGCGTGCTCTCGCTGCTCTCGGCGGAGACGGGATTGCGCATCGCCGGTCCCGATTTTGACCCCTACTACCGTCACTCGGGCGGCTACGGCTACACCTGGTTCCGCGACGACGCCGAGATCTCGACGTTCCTGCTCGGCGCCGACGACCGGCTCGGGCTCGGGCTCGACGACTGGCACGCCCGCTCCGCGGCGATGTACGTCGCCACGCAGCGACCGGACGGCTCGTGGCCCCACCGCGTGTGGCCCCGCGACGGCTCCATTGCCCCCGGCTGGGCCAACGCCCGGATCGAGGACGGGCCGGACGTGGACTATCAGGCCGACCAGACCGGCAGCGTGATCGCCTATCTCGCGCAGGCACGGGCCGCCGGCGTCGACGTGGACGACCTCGACGCCACCCTCGTGCGGGCGCTCGCCGGCCTCGACGAGACGCTCGCGGAGGACGGCCGCCCCGTCCCCTGTCAGAACGCCTGGGAGGACATGACCGGCCGGTTCACGCACACGACCGCGACGTTTCTGGAGGCGTACAGCGAGCTCGCGCTCCACGGCGACGGGCTGGACGCGGCCGCCGAAAGTGCGAACGTAGACTCCGACGCCCTCGACGATGTCGCGGACCCTGCCGCCCACGCCGCCGAGCGCGCCCGCGAGGTGTACGACGCGCTCGACGACCTCTGGGTGCCCGAGCGGGAGTGTTACGCGCTACGCGAGACGCTCGACGGCGAAACCGACGACCGCTACGACTCCGCGACGCTGGCGCTCGCGAGCGCACATCGCTCCTATGACGAGGCGATCGACGGCGGCGTCGACGCCGACCGGCTCGGCCGGCTGGTGAGCCACGTCGAGACCGTCGTCGACGAGCTCTCCCACGAGACGGACGCCATCTCCGGACTCGTCCGCTACGAGGGCGACGGCTGGCGGACGAACGGGCAGGCGTCCGAGAAGGTGTGGACGGTGTCGACCGCGTGGGGGGCCAACGCCTGCGCGGAACTCGCCGTCCTCCTCGCCGACCACGACGATCCGCGCGCCGAACGGCTGGCCGAGCGCGCCCGCGAGCTGCTCGCGGAAGTCTCGCCCGGCGGGTCGCTGTGTGAGCCGACGAGCTATCTCCCCGAGCAGTTCTTCGACGACGGCACGCCCGACAGCGCGACGCCGCTCGGGTGGCCCCACGCGATCCGGCTCGACACGGTCGCGTTGCTCGCGGAGGAGGAACTACTCGACGACGAGCGCGTCGTCGCGAACGACGACTGAACGGCCTCACAGAGCGGTCTCCCGACTCTTCTTCATCTCGTACGCCACGACGAAGCCCGTGCCCCGGTGATACGTGTGCGCCGTCGACAACCAAACGACGGGGGAGAAGAGAAGAACGGAAGAGAGCTACCCTTCCATGCCGCCGAACGAGAGCCCACTCTCGACGGACCGCTGGGCGAGGAAGTAGACGATCGCAACCGGCAGCGCAAAGAGGTTCGCGAACGCCGCGAACCGCGTCCAGGGAGTCTGGAACCGGCCCTCGGTCGCGAGATTGTACAGCTCGACGGAGAGCGGGTAGTTCTCGGGACTGAGCAGCGTCTGGGCGATGATGAACTCGTTCCAGCCCGCGAGCCAGACGAAGATGAGGATGACGGCCAGCCCGGGCTTCGTCAGCGGGATGATGATCTCCCGGATCGTCTGCAGGAAGCTCGCGCCGTCGACCATCGCCGCCTCCTCGTAGGAGACGGGGATGTTGTCCATGTACGTCTTCAACAGCCAGGTGTTGAAGGGGATCGCGCCGGCAGCGTAGAACAGTCCGAGGACGAACAGGTTGTTCGTCAGGCCGTACGTGCTGAAAAGCGAGTAGAGCGCGACGAGCGTCGCGATCGACAGCCCGGCGCCGATCTGGGTGAACAGCACGTAGCCGTAGAGGATCCGCTTGCGAGCGATGAAGCTCCGGCGAGAGAACGCGTACGCTCCGGGGACGATCATCGCGAAGCCGGCGACGATCGTCACGGAGACGAGATAGAGGCTGTTGAACAGCGCACCCGGGCCGGTTTCGGTGCCGATCCAGTTGACGCCGAGGGGGATCAGTCCGCTCCCACCGCCGATGACGAGCTGGGGATAGCCCCAGTCGCCGTCCTCGAAGAAGAAGTCGGACTCGAAGATCACCCAGCGGTAGGCGTCGAGGTTGTACGTCGCCGGGTCGGGGAAGATCCCCTGCGTGTTGAACAGCCGCGTTCCTTCGGCGAACGACGCCGCCGTGATCCAGTACAGCGGGAACAGCAACACGAGCAGCATCGCGACGCCGAACGCCGTCATGAGGACGCTCTTGAACACGTCGAACGCGGTGCGCTCGCCGGTACGAACGTCGTGGACCGCCCGCTGGACCATCAGGACGAACCGCTTGGGCGTCATCGCGAAGTGAACGAGCTTGGCGACGAGCAGCCGTACCGCGTCGCGGATCGCATCCCTCATCCGTCCACCCCCTCCGCGAGGCGGCCGTATTTGACGGCCACATACATGAACAGGCCGATGAAGGCGATCGCCACGATCAGGATCGCCGCCGACAGCCCGAACTCGTTGAAGCTGATCGCTTCACGGTAGCCGTACACGATGATCAGCTCGTTTTGGCGCGAGGGGCCACCCTGGTTGAACACCCACGGGATCAGGAACTGTTGGAACGACGTTGCTCCCGTGAGGATCGACGCGAACAGTACGGGTCGTTTGATCGAGGGGAGCGTCACCGTGTAGAACCGCTGTAGGTAGCCGGCGCCGTCCACCATGGCCGCCTCGTGCAGCTCTCGCGGGACGTCCTGGAGCGCGCTCACGATGATGATCACCATGAACGGGTACGCCAGCCACACCTCGGTGGTGACGTACGCGAAGAAGGCCGACCAGCGGCCGCTGAGAAAGCCGACCGGGAGCTCGACCAGCAGGGCGGTCGGTGCCGTGATCGCCGCGAAGAACACGACGGCGTCAACTGCACCGAACAGGCCGACTACCGCGGTGTTGTAGTAGTCGAGCATCACGTTGAACACGCCGAACCGGGCATCGCTGAACATCCCACGCCACACCGTGATGGTGAAGATGGCCGGGAAGCCGAGCGGGACGATCGCCGCCGCGCGCATGTAGCGCTTGCCGGCGACGCGGGCATGGTTCAACAGCAGGGCGATGCCGACGGCGACGAACACCTTGATCACCAGCGAGACGGCGACGAACGCCCAGGTGATCGACATCGAGGTCCAGAACTGTGAGTCCGTGAGGAGTTGGGCGTAGTTGTCGAGGCCGATTAGCTCTGCGCCGCCGCCGATCACCGAGCCGGCGAAGGTCGCGTCGGTCAGCGAGATGTAAAACAGGTAGAAGATCGGGTAGAGCATGAACGCCGAAAACAGCACGATGCCCGGAAGCACGAGCAGCAGCGCCCAGTCACGTCTGGTGAACGGAAGGGCACCGCCGATCCGTGACAGCGTGCTTTCGCTCGACCCGGTCCCCGTTGAGGTGGCCATATTGGTTGGTGAGGTGGTTGGTTAGAGGCTGTCGCGGATCTCCTCGGCGGCCTGGTCGAGGGCGTCGTCACCGTCCTGATCCCCGTTGAACACGCGGGTCAACGCCTCCTCCAGCGGGTCCCACACGTTGTCCATGTCGGGGTGGGTCGGCATCGGGGTGCCGCGGTCCACCTGCTCGGCGAACGCCTGGACCGGACCGTCGAGGTCGTTACCGTCGACGACGTCCTGAAGTACGGGGATCAGACCGTGTCGATCGGCGTTGTTCGTGACCGCCTCCTCGTTCGTCGTGTACCACTCCGCGAACTCCGTGAGCGCGTCGACTGCGTCGTCGCCGGACTCCTCCAGCATCGCGCTGAAGTAGATCATCTGGATTCCGGTGTAGTTGCGGGGATGGTTCCCCTCAATGGTCGGGAGCGTGGTGACGCCGAGGTTGTCGATCTCGTCGTCGAGGTTGCCGATCTCCCACGGGCCGTTGATCGCGAACGGCGCGAGCCCGTCGGCGAACGCGACGATCTGCGACTCGTATCCGGGGTCGGCGGGAACGTAGTCGAACAGGCGTTCGAGCTGACCGAGTCCCTGTTTCACCTCGTCGGAGTCGAGCGTGACCTCGAGGTTCTCCTCGTCGAAGATGTTGCCGCCGTACGCCTGCAGGAACCCGCTGACGAAGTAGGGGTCCGTGACGGGATATGAGAGCCCGTACTCGCCTGCTTCGGGGTCGTGGAACTCGTCCATGATGTCGATCATCTCGTCGAGCGTCTCGGGCGGCTCGTCGACCATGTCCTCGTTGTAGAACAGCGACACCGTCTCGGAAGCGAACGGCAAGCCGTAGAGCCCGCCGTCGAACTGGACCGCTTCCTGGGCAGGTTCGGTGTAGACATCGAGATCGAGGTCAATGTCGTCAGACGCATCGTAGAGGAACGCCGGCTCATCACGCACGGCGAACCGGCCGACCCAGTCGTGTGCCCAGACCCATCCGTCCGGGCCGTCGCCGGCCGGAATCGCCGTGTCGAGCTGCTCGTCGAGCTCGCCACCGGGCTCCTCGAGAGCCACCTCGAGGTCCGTTTCGGCCTCGAATTCGTCGGCCATGGACATGAAGTCTTCACCTTCCGCTTCCTCCATGTCGATCCACATCGTGGCGTCCGCCTCCTCGTCGATGTCCTCGGGACTGTCGTCACCGAGACTCACACACCCTGCAAACGCCGCCAGCGCACTCGATCCCCCGATCGCCTTCAACAGATTCCGTCGGTTCTTGTACATGGTACGTAACGAATGATGAATTACGTTTTCACTCATTTAGTCTTTTGGGTCGATTCGGTAGAACCGGCAGGAGAGAAGTTTAACAGGTCGAATACTGGTAAATCCGGCATGAGGCGGGTTTCTCAGTGAATTCGAGAGATAGTTGTTCATCAAAAATTCGAAAAACGGGAAAACACTAATACGGTCGTACACAATTGGTAGTTACTAAATGGCGGATGTAACGCTCGAGAAGCTACGAAAGGAGTTCGACAGGGGGACGATCGTCGCGGTCGACGACATCGATCTGGAGATCGAGGACGGGGAGTTCATTACGGTCGTCGGTCCCTCGGGGTGCGGGAAGACCACCACGCTCCGGATGGTGGCAGGGCTAGAGGAGCCAACATCCGGGAAGATCCGGTTCGACGGCGAGGACGTGACCGACATCCACGCCAAAAACCGGCCAGTGGCGATGGTGTTCCAGAACTACGCGCTGTACCCCCACAAGACCGTGATGGGTAACATGGAGTTCGGCCTTCGGATGAGCACGGAGATGGGCGAGGAGGCCCGTCGTGAGCGCGTCACGGAGATGGCGGAGATGATGGGGATCGGCGACCTCCTCGACGACAAGCCGGACGAGCTCTCCGGTGGTCAGAAACAGCGTGTCGCGCTCGGGCGTGCGATCGCCCGCGAACCGGAGGTGTTCCTGTTCGACGAGCCGCTCTCGAACCTCGACGCCAAGCTTCGGACGGAGATGCGCGCCGAGATCCAGAAGCTCCAGCAGGAGTTCGGCGTCACCGCGATGTACGTCACCCACGACCAGGAGGAGGCGATGACGATGGGCGACCGGCTCGCGATCCTCAACGACGGCAAACTCCAGCAGGTCGGGAAGCCGACTGCCGTCTACGAGAACCCGATCAACCGGTTCGTCGCCGGCTTTATCGGCTCGCCCTCGATGAACTTCTTCGAGGTGGACGTCGAGCGGGCCGAGACCGGCGTCACGCTAGTGAACGAGTCGGCCGGCTTCCAGCTCGACCTCTCGGCGGAGTACGTCGCCGACCACGCGCTCGACGCCGAGACGTACACGCTCGGCGTGCGTCCCGAGAACGTCCGCATCCACGAGGAGCTCGACGGCGACGAGGCCGCGACCACCACCGTCGAGGTCGTCGAGCCCATCGGCTCCGACAACTACGTCCACCTCGACCTGTGTGAGGATTTCCTCGCCCGGTCGAAACCGTCGATCAAGCCAGAATCCGGCGACGAGGTCGGCGTGAGCTTCGTCGAGGAGGCGATCCATCTCTTCGACGTGGGGACCGGAGAGAACGTCTTTTACGACCCGAACCGGGATGCCGAAGAGCCGACGCCGGCGGCCCGCTGATCCGGGCCGTGAGGTGGCCGGTGCCACAGCCGGGGTCGAGTACGCGCTCGCCGGGCGACGGGTCGAGCAGGTCGAGCACGTCGGCGCCGTACTCGAAGACGAACCCGTGTGAGTCGTCGTAGGCGTCCGTGTCCCAGTCGTCGGTCATTCCGTGGAATAGGCAGCGACTTAGAAATGAGGCGGCAGCGGTCGGCGTGTGGCGCGAGCGCGACGACCGACTCTACCGCTCGTCGATCGGCACGAACTCCGCGTTCTCGGGGCCGGTGTAGCGTGCCCGCGGGCGGATGAGCCGATTGTCCTCCTGGTACTCCATCGTGTGGGCGATCCAGCCGCCGGCGCGGCTCATCGCGAAGATGGGCGTGTACATGTCCATCGGAATGCCCAGGTGGTCGTAGACGGAGCCGGAGTAGAAGTCGACGTTGGGGGCGATCCCCTTCTCGACTAACCCCTCGTCGGTGAGGTACTCCTCGATGGCGGTGGTGTAGTCGAGCCACTTGGTGTCGCCGGAGGACTCCGAGAGGTCACGCAGTTTCTCCTCGAGAATCTTCGCGCGCGGGTCCTTCACCTTGTAGACGCGGTGGCCGAAGCCGGGGATGCGCCCGCCGGCCTCCCGCGTGTCCTTCGCCCACTGGACCGGGTCCTTATCGGAGGCGTCGACCTCGTGGAGCATCTCCATCACGTCCTGATTGGCGCCGCCGTGCAGCGAGCCGGAGAGCGCACCGATGCCGCCGGTCACACAGGAGTAGATGTCGGCCATCGTCGAGCCGATGACGATGGACGTGAACGTGGAGGCGTTGAGCCCGTGGTCGGCGTGGAGCGTTAACGCCATGTCGAACGTCTCCTCGCTCACGTCGTCGGGCTCGGCGCCGGTGAGCATGTAGAGGAAGTTGCCGGCGTGTGAGAGCTCCGGGTCCGGCTCAACCGGCTCCTCGCCCTGACGAACGCGCTCGAAGGCCGCCAGCACCGTCGGGATCTTCGCGGTGATCCGGCGTCCCTTCCGGAGCGTGGCGTCGAGATCCTCGGGCTCGGCGTCGGCCTCCGGCTCGTACGCGGAGAGCATCGACGTGGCCGTCCGGAGCGCCGCCATCGGCGACTCGCCGGCGTCGGCCATCATCGTGACGGCGTCGAGCACGTCGTCGTCGACGGCGCGCTCGGCCGCGAGATTGTCCGCGAACTCGTCGAGCTCCGCGCGCGACGGCAGCTCGCCGTTCCACAGCAGATACAGCACTTCCTCGTAAGAGGCACCGCGAGCGAGATCCTCGATGTCGTAGCCGCGGTACACGAGCTTGCCGATCTCCCCGTCGACGTGGCTCAGTGCGGACTCCGCGACGAGAACACCTTCCAACCCCCGCTTTAACTCGTCTGACATACGCTAGTGGTTCCCACTACCCTCCAAAAAGCGTTATCTTTCAGGAGGATTGAAATACGTCGATCGTCGAAATAGGGTGCGTCGGACGCCGTCCGTTATTCGGGTTTCCGCCTCGATGTGGTGTCGGTCGCCGTCAGCTACCGCGCCGGGACGACCGTGATGGTGCGCTTGCGGTCGATGGCGTCCTCCAGCTCCTCGGCGATCGCCGAGCCGCGCGACACCTGCACCTCGCCGCCGCGCCCGACGGTCGCGGTGAAGAGGTACTCGCCGTCGGCACGCACCTCCACGGTCTCGCCCACGTCGGTTTCAGCGTTGATCACGACGTGTCGGGAGGTGATCTCCGGCTGGACGACGGTGCCGCGTTCCTCACCGACCTGGCTCCCGTTGCTGGCGGGACCGCCGGAACCGCCCGCGCTGCCCGAGCCGCCTGAACCGCTCGAACCGCCACGCCCGCCGGGCTTCTCGGAGTGGGTGCGCACGTCGATGTCGATGCCGAGACGGTTCTCGATGTCCGTGATTCGGCCGCCACCCTTTCCGATGACGGAGGCGATGTCGTCCTCCTCGACGTAGACGACGGCGTCGTTCTGGCCTTTGAGGTCCACGTCGACGTGGCCGTGCGCGACCGACCGGATCTCCCGTTCGATCTCCTTTTTGGCGATCCGGCCGACGCCGGTTTCGGCCTCTTCTTCGTCCTCGTCGCCGATGGGAACGGTGACGACCTGCCGGTTGAAGGTGTAGATCTCGAACTGGGGCGTGCCGGTCTCGAAGTCCGACACCTGAATGACCGGGCGCGCGAGGTCCTCGGCGGTGAGGCCGGCGGGCACCTTCACCTCGGTCGTCACGTCGTAGACGGTGTGGACCTCACCGGCCTCGATGTAGACGACGGTGTCGACGATCTGGGGGATCATCCCGAGCTCGACGCGGCCGACGAGCCGCTGGAGCGCGTCGATGGCGCGGGAGGCGTGGACGACGCCCACCATGCCGACGCCGGCCATCCGCATGTCCGAGAACACCTCGAAGTCGTTCGTCTTGCGCACCTCGTCGTAGATGGTGTAGTCGGGTCGGACCAAGAGGAGGGAGTCGGCGGTGTTCTCCATCTCGCCGTCGAGCGCGCCGTACTGGGTGATCTCCGGGCCGACCTGGAGGTCCCGCGGCTTCTCCATCGTCTTGACCGCGTAGTCGGAGTCGTTGAGGAACTCCGCGACCGCCTGCGCGAACGTCGACTTCCCGGCGCCGGGCGAGCCCGAGATGAGGACGCCGCGTTTCCGCTCCAAGAACCGCTCACGGAGCACGTCGGCGTTCTCGTAATCGTCCATCGTCGTCTTGGCGATGGGGCGGACCGCCGTGATCTCCGTGGCGTCCGCGAACGGCTGGCGGGCCACCGCGATCCGGTAGTTGCGATACTGGACGATGTCCATCCCGTCGCCGGCGAGTTCGACGAAGCCCTCATTGGACTGCCGGGCGAGGTTGACGATGGCGGTCGCCCACTCGTTCATCCGCTCGTCGCTCGTCACCTCGTCGTCGATGACCTCGTAGCGCATCTCGCCGAGCGAGCCGCGCTTCGCCTTCGGCTTCGTCCCCGCCTTCAGGTGGACCGACATCGTCTCGTCGGTGAACAAGTCCGCGATGGGGAGCTCCTCGACGACGCCGCGCGTGACCGGCTCGACGTACTCGACGGAGAGCCCCTTCGCGCGGGCGACCTCCGCCTGCACCACGTCGCTCGTGAGGAGGGTGGCGTCGTGCTCGGCGGCGACGTCACGGATGATCGCGTCGATCTCGCCCTCGTCGGCGCGCTCCTTCGAGCCGCCCTCGGGGCGAACCCCGACGTAGTCGAGGCTAATCGTCCCCTCGTCGGCGTACTCCGCGAGCCGCTGGAGCTCGCTCAGCCCGTCCCAGCCCGATTCGAGCCCGTCGTTCGCTTGCGATTCCAGCTCGCCAACCACGGCCTCGGGGACGACGACCGTCGCACCCTCGTAGCTGCCGCCCTCGACGCGTTCGGACACGCGGCCGTCGATGACCGCACTGGTGTCCGGTACTACGTTCATACCCCGATTCCGGGCGGGAAGCGTATAAGGGTGTTCGACGGGCCGTCCGGCGCGACCGGCTCCGGGCGTCCCGGCCGGCCGCGCGCCGACGCGGTGCCACCCGATTTTAACCGCTCGTCGCCCCACCGGGGCGTATGGACGAACTCGCGGACCTGACCGAACGGCTCGTGGCGATCCCCTCCCACGAGGACGAGACGGCCGCCGGCGACGCGGTCGAGGAGTGGCTCCGAACCGGGACCGACGCCGCCGTGGAGCGCGACGCCGTCGGCAACGTGATCGCCCGCCGGGGCGCCGCCGCCGATCCGGACGCCGACACGCTCGCGCTGGTCGGCCACCACGACGTGGTGCCGCCCGCCGAACGACAGACCGAGGGGGAGGGCACCGACGGCGCGTACGTCGTCGAGCGCCGCGACGGGCGGATCTACGGCCGCGGCACCGCCGACATGAAGGGCGCCGTCGCGGCCTGCATGCTCGCGTTCCGGGACGCCGACGTGCCCGACGGCCGCGAGCTCGCGTTCGCCTCCTTCGTCGGCGAGGAGGTCGGCGGCACCGGCGCCCGCCACGCGATCGACGAGGGGTTCGCTCCCGACTACGCGCTCGTCGCCGAGGGCTCCACCAACTACTCGAAAGCCGGCGTCACGGACGTGGTCGTCGCTCACAAGGGCCGGCGGGCCTCGACGCTCGTCGCGCGCGGCGAAGCCGCACACGCCTCCGAGCCCGACGCCGGCGAGAACGCCGTCTACCGCGCCTGTGACGCTGTTGACGTGGTCCGGGACCTCGACGCACCCGAAACGGCGGTGTTCGGCGAGACGGTGACGGGCTCCGTCGCCGTCACGAAGCTCCACGGCGGCGAGACGTGGAACGTGATCCCCGAGCGCTGCGAGGTCACCGTCGACGAGCGAACCGTCCCCGGCGAGCGCGCCGACCTCGGGCGTGCCGAGTCGGTCCACGGCGTCAAGTGGACCGTCGAGCAGGACCTCCCGCCGATGGCCTGTGAGGACGACGCGTTCGCCGCCGCCGCGCTCGCGAGCGCCCGCGACGTGCACGACCACCTGGGTCTCGACGCGCCCGAACACGTCGTCAAGCCCCACGCGACCGACGCCGGCTGGCTGACGGAAGCCGGCACGGAGCCCGTCGTCTGCGGCGCCTCCGAGCCCGGCGAGGCTCACACGAAGACCGAGAGCGTCGGCATCGACGTGCTCGACCGGTGTTACCGGATCTACGTCGACCTCGCCGAACGGGAGTGGTGAGCGGCGAGACGGCCACCCCGACACCGGCGGTCCCTCCTGAAGCCGGCGTCCTCGCGAGTTTGCGACCGAGGGCTCGACCCGCCAGGGTCGGCTCGGAGCGCCGGCGACACCGAAGCGAGCGAATGCGAGCGAGGAGCGCAGCAAGCCGCACGAGCCGTCGCCAGCTGGGGCGTTGTCGTGGTTCGTCGGCGTGCTCCCGCACTCACTGCTTACAAAGAGCCGACAGGACATTGGAGGCGTTCGCCGGCGTGGTCATCTCCCAACCACTTATCAGGTTCCGACTGGGGTTTTGCGGTCGTGTTCCCCGCGATCGGCGTCGCACCCACTCGAACAACCGGTTAAAAGGAGCCGGTTGGGAGACCTCCGTTGAAGGCCTATTCTTCGCACACACTGCATGAAATAGCCGGTCGATGAGAAGTACGGATTTCTGCTTGAGGGTCTGTACGGCTACACGCCGGGGAAATACCTACTCGGACTGGTCGTTATCAAGTCCGACGGCTCAAACTGTACCCTCGGTGCGTCAATAGTACGGAATCCGTTATGGGTTGTTGACACACTCCCGACCGGGAACATCGTCGCAATGGTATTAATACTGGTTACGGACGAAAACCAGCGAGTTGGCGATCTCGTTGTGGATACAGTCGTCGTCAAGCAACAGTAACCGGAGCGAGTCGGTATCTGCTTCAGCTGTATCGGCTGTAGACGAGCCAAAATCATCAATTCGCCCTTCCGTAGGAGATTGTTGCTACAGTCACCCGTTACAGATCTTATTCAGTAGCCGGCCGTCAGAACCGCTGAGTCGTACGTTCTCGATCCGATCGGCCCACCACGGAATCGCAAGACGGCTCTCCATCAACAATGTGCTACACAAGAGCGTCATCAATTAATAAATATTCGAACAGATCCGAAAAACCGGTACCCAGAGTCGGCGATTTTCTGAGTGAGAAAAGTTCGGTTGTTTATAATTGAATTTGGCGAGACAGCAAAATGCCGGCTGACCGCTCTCCCTTTGCTGTCGTTTCGGCCCTCCGATTCGGCTTTATTTTTGATCAGATCTCAGTTGTCCGCTCAGGATATGCCTGTACCCGGAGGAGCGGGAGTAGCAGACCGACGAACGGGACTCTGGAGACACCGTGCATGAGCCCATCGCACAGTAGCGCTCTGGGACCGATCCACGGACCCTTCTGGAGTCACAAGAAATCGTCAGTTACGTCCGGACGGAGACTGCGATACGCTCGTGCGAAGATCGCTGTAACAACCACACCAACGATCGCCGAAATCACGAGCGAAATCGGTGTCGTGATGAACTGAAAAAGTGTCCATTGACCATCGGCGGGGGGCACACCGAACCAGCCAGCACTGAAGCGCATCGTCACGAGGACGGTTCCGAAGAGGCCCAATTTGATCCGATTCCCACGCACGGCCGCCCAACTACCCTTGAACGCACCAATCACACCGCGATGGCGTACACTGATCTCGTGAAGGAGAAACAGAAAATGGAGCCAGATGACGATGAGGAGGCCGATAGTGGCGAGGACTCCGACGAGCGCGACGAGGACGAATACGATCCCAGCGTACTGATCAGGAATGCCGCCGATCTCGCCGATCGCTCCAATCGACAGGAGTAAGACGATCCCTGCGGCGAACGGAACGAGAAACAGCATGAATCCGTACAGGAGGTTGGCGATAAGACCGGAGAGCGTTGCCCGTCCGATCCGGTCGAAAATGTACGCATCGGGGATCGACTCCGTCCGTCCCCCAACGAAGGTCCTGATCGCGATGATCGAAAGTGGGATCGTAATGACGGACATGAACAAACTCGTGAGCATGACCGCGATGCTGGAAGCGATATTCGGCAGCTCACCGCCTGCCTCGATGTCGCTCCCGGGGGCGAGACCCGTCCCGATATCGATCGGGATGTAGAGCGTTCCCGCACCGAAAAACAAAAGCAACCCAGCGGTCTCAGCTGCGAGAAACAGGAATGCGAGGATCGCACCGTTTCGCGATACTGCAAGTGAAATACCATCCGAAACGACCTGCCGAATGTGGAGGGCCATTCGTTCGGCTGGATTCACGCACACAACATAGTACCCACTATCTTGTTCGCAACCGGAAGATAACGGGTGTATTTTTATATCGATTCTTGATTCGACGAACTACTACGACATCGTTGGCTCAACAAGGAGATAATCTTTTTTCGCGGAGACCGCATCGGCAGGAACGAGTACGTGGCCGTCATCAGCCTTTTTGAA
The DNA here is from genome assembly GCF_054654575.1 of Halorubrum gandharaense. NCBI lineage: Archaea > Methanobacteriati > Methanobacteriota > Halobacteria > Halobacteriales > Haloferacaceae > Halorubrum > Halorubrum gandharaense. Next base: position 1,417,980 of record NZ_BAAIET010000001.1, on the reverse strand, counting down.
ACCGCCAATATCGTGTCCGTCCGGATCGACACGCAGATACTGGAGTTCGCCGGTTTCGAGATCGACGGTGATGTTCTCCAATACGCCGAGTTCCGATCCGGTCGTGGTCATGACGCTGTAGCCGCTGAGGGAGGATGCGAGGACCTGCTCCATGCCGGTGTATGTCTGCCCCGTGTAATAAAATTGGACGGCTAGAATCGACTTTCTCCCGCTGAAAAGACCGACCGTTTATACGTCGGCATGAGTCCACACTGATATTGTGAGTGAGGATTCCGGGATCGAGGGGTTGTTGTCACTCCTTGATGACGAGTACGCCCGCGGGATCCTCCTTGAAACGAGTACACAACCGATGTCTGCAAAGGACCTCGCGGAGGCGTGTGACGCCTCTCTTCCCACAATCTATCGGCGTATCGACCGCCTCTCCGAGCAGGACCTCCTTGCCGAGCGAAAGGAGTTCGGTGACGAAGGACGACACTACAGCGTGTACGAAGCCACGTTGAGCCGCGTCACGCTTGAGCTCGAGGATGGCGAGTTCTCCACAGAGATCACAACTGAGCCGCCTGATGCCGCGGACCGATTCACACAAATGTGGGAGGATATTTGACGATGACGACAACTGAACCGTTTCTGTACCTCTCGTTGCTCGCGGCAACGCTCATCGCGAGCGCACTCGGTCTGATCATCGTCTTTCAGGCCTACCGAGGATACCGACGCAACGATAGTCAGCGAATGCTGTATCTCGCAGCTGGACTCGCGTTGATCACCGTTGCCCCGTTCGGGATCTCGTTGCTGTTTACCCTCCTTGCACCGAACCTCGAGAGCGGCGAGTTCCTGCTCTCGTACGTGCTCCCGATGTCGAGCCGATTGTTCGAGATTACCGGCCTCTGTCTGATCTTGTACTCACTCTATCGTACGTAGTCGACGACTCACTTCGAGAGCAAGTCTCAGTACCTCACAAAGTATCCTCGGCTAGCTGTTTCTGAAGCTTGAGTTTTGTGTCGAAGCAGTCGTACTGACGGTCTCGACAAAGAAATCACGGATGGATCGATGGTGAGCTGTCGCTGTCGGCGGCGGTCAGCCGCCGACGCGACAGCGTCGCCACTCACTCCGCTGGCTTGCTCGTCGGTGGTTAGCGGTGGAATCGGTCGTCAGGTGGCCGATTCGCGGGGACGGCCCGACGCACCGCGAGGACCGTCCACGCAGCTCGTCGAATCATATTGACGAACTCCTTGTACGGCCACCACCAGAGGCGACGCCCGCCTCGGCGGGGCGTCGCCACATATTCGTAGTGGAGGTACCGCCAGACGTTCTGTAAGAGCAGGCTCACCACGACGTACAGCAGCCGTACCGTTGGATCTCGTGTTGTTGTTGTCGCTATCGCTTGCTCAAACAAGCGATAGCTCGACTCGATACCGAACCGCTTGCTGTAGTGGTATCGAGCGTCTCGTGGTGAGTCGATGAACGGCGCGTCAGCGGCGTAGCCGTGACGCGCTATCCCGTTCTCGTCATACTTCCCGTTTAGGTACGTACAGTCGATGTAGACGGGAAACTCGACGGTCCAGCTGTGACCGTCGAGTTTCCCCGTCAGATCATGCTGAATGACGCGGCTCCACCCTTTCGAGAGCTCTTGCTGAATCGTCTCACCCCACCGGATGATCGGGATCACGTACGCGTAATCGTGCGCTTGAAGCAGCGTGAGGCACTTACTGTCGTAGAATCCACGATCAAGGTAGACGGCCTTGACCTTGGTGTCAAGGCCGTCAAGGACACCGAGGAACTCAGCGAGGACGCTGCTGGCGGTATCGCCGTCTTCGAGACGGCGTACCGCCAGCGTGTAGCGTTTGTTCTTCACACGCGCGTAGAGTGTGGCGTAGGCGTGGAACGCGGTGGTTCCACGCTTTGCGACCGAATGATAGAGGCCGTCTGTGTCGTCTTCGTCACCGTAGTAGGGTCGCAGGTGGAGGTCTACGCAGACCTCCACCTGCTCGGGAAGTAGTTCATCGAGGTCCTTCCGAAGAAGCGTATTAGCGACTCGTTCGAGCCGATCCGGCTCGAACTTCGTCCGAAGATGGTAGAGGATCGTGTTCCCAGTCGGTGTGTTCTGGCTCGACGCACAGAGCGTAGAGACAGAGGTCCCGTCGGCGCACGCGCCGACGAGGACCTCATAGATGTCCTCAGCAGTGATTTCAGCATTATTCGCTAAGGAGAGCGGAACTTCCTCGTCAAGCCGGTTGACGAGAAAGTTAAGAAGCTGGTCCTCGTGGATCACACCGTCTGCTTGCTTGTTGGAGTGCACATCCTCAGCAAGCAGACGTTCTAACTAACCGGCTTTGTGAAGTACTGAGTCTCCCAAAACAAGAGGCTCCGTTAGCTCTGTTGGAATCCTCTTTTTCAGACACAAATTCAGTACCTCACAAAGTAATTTGAGTGATATTACCGTAATTTAGCCGATTTATACGGTAGCCGCTGCTGTCCCGCGGTTTAGTGTGGTTATTCAGCAAGTTGATCAGCGAGGATCCGTGCGAGCTCAGCTTCATCTCGACTGAGCGCGATCGTCGACGCGGTGCCGACCGCGTCGGCTACACTGTCACATTCGTACTCAGTCATCACAGCGAGAACCTGCTGAAACACCTCGTCAGAAACCGTAATCGTGTGGTTCCCTTCTGGCGGCATAGCCTCTCATGGATCTCTATTACAGTAAATAGCTTTGGAATTACCGTAATATCAGCTAACTAGCTTTGTGAGGTACTGAAATTTGGATAAAACAGCCGGTCGATGAGACCTGCTTGTTGATCGAGATCGGGAGTCGGTGTTTCAGGTGAGAGGGTGCGGCGTTTATGAGTGAGGCGTTGGTGGAGTTGTGGTTCGTTTATAAGCAGAGGTTGACCGGTGAGTTGCTGGTTTTGTGCTGGTGAGGACCGCCTGCAAAGCCCCAGCCGGCTCCGGTCGAGGGTTCCGGAAGACGGTCCGGCTCGCGCCCGTTGGGCGCTCGCCGGCTGCGACTTCCGTCGTCCCGCTCGCTGCTCACGGCTTCGCCGTTCGCTATCGAGAGCTCCCTCCGGTCGCTCTCGCCCTGCTCGCGGGACCCTCGCTGCGCGCTCAAAAGGCCTCTCCGCACGGCCCGGCCTTTTGAGTGCTTGCGTCGGCCGTCTTCCCGGAGCCGGCTGCCCCTTTGAGTCCCACCCCGTACCACACAGCACCGCACCTCACGCCTCCCCAGCCTCGTCGTCGCCTGCGGCGACGACTCCCTCGCGCGCCGGCGAGCACCCGCTGGGCGCTCGCCGGGCGCGCCACCGCACAGCATGACCGTTTATAAGGGAAGCGTCGATGTCACTCTCGTTTGTTTATATACTCTGACGCAACCGACGATCTGCAACACCTACTCCCGATATCACTCACCGAGGAGTCTGTATAGACCGCAGCACGGTCTGAATTTGTCACCTGCTAAGGTTTTCAACAGAGCCACCTCGCCCACTTTCCATTCCCTAGTTCGAATTCGTGATGCGGCTATTCGCGATCACGTCGTTCGCGCAAAATAGTCTCGGGCGGATTCGAACCGCCGTCATGGGCTCCAAAGGCCCATATGATTGGCCACTACACCACGAGACTTCGTCTTCTTGTTGCCGTTGGGCACTCAAGTAGGTTACTTTCCGCGGTGAGCAGCGCCTGCGTCGGCGGGCGCCGGCAAGCGCTGGCCCCGCAGCCCTCGCCGCCCTCAGTCCGCCGACTCGAACGCGAGTTCGAGGCAGGCACAGGCGTCCGTCTCGGGGTCGAAACAGTCGGGACACTCGGGCTCGCGGTCGATGATCGTGTCGAGGCGCTCGGCGACCGTGCCGTCGATGACGGCCTCCAGCTCGCGGGCCTCCTCGCGGAACTCCTCGACGCCGAGCACGTTCGCGAGGAAGCGCTCGATGATGCAGTAGGTGGAGAGCGCGTCCCGGGCGCGGACGATGCCGTCGTCGGTGAGCTGAACTCCCTTGTACTTCTCGTGTTCGGCGAGGCCGCGCTCCTCCAGTTTGCCGATCATCTCGTTCGCGCTCGCGGGGCTGACGCCGAGCGCGTCGGCGATAGCGCCCGTAGAAGCGGGTCCATCCTCCTGTTTCTGGACGACGTAGATCGTCTTGAGATACTGGTCGGCGGTGTTCACGCGTGCCCTCCGTCGCCGCCGTTCATCGTTCCTCCATGATCTCGGTTACCTCGCGCACTCCCTCCGCTTCCTCCTCGCGGATGGTTCGGAGCGTGTCGAGCAGCTCCTCGCGATCCAGCGAGAACTCCGTGTCGGAGTCCTCGATCGCCTTGATGAGGTCGTCGTAGAACTTGTAGGCTGTCTCCTCGTTACAGAGCTGGTCGTAGAGTACGCCGTCGAAGTCGTTCGGCTGCGTGCGCCCGTAGCGCGCCTCCACGAGCGACTCGATCTCGTCGAACGGCACGCTATCGACGCCCAGCCCCTCGATGAGGTTCTCCAGTCGCTCGCGGTGTTCGGCCGACTCCTCGGCGGCGTGCTCCAACAGCTCCTCGATGTCCTCGTCGAGCTCCTCGTCGAGGCTCCGGTAGTGGTGGTACGCCCGCGCCTCCACGACCTCCTCCAGCACGATGCCGATCTGGAGCAGGCGTGCGAGCTGGTCGTCGGACTGGACGCTGTGTCCGACGCTCACGGTCGCCACCCGGACGGTACACCCGTTCGCATACGACCACACGTCGGGGCCACCCCGACTTAAGGGGTTCCCTCGCGGGCGCGCCCGGCGAGCGCGCCGCTCCGACACGAGAGCTCCGTTCACCCGCCGGCGTTGAAAAAGGGGCGTGACCGCTTACGCCAGCCGCTGGCGCACGAGTTCCTCGACGTCGTCGCGGAACTCCTCGACCGCGATCTCCTCGAGGACGGGCACGAAGAATCCCTCGACGAGCATGTTGCGGGCCGTCCGCTCGTCGATCGTCCGACTCTCGAGGTAGAACAGGTCCTCGGCGTCGACCTGCCCGACCGTCGCGGAGTGGGACGCCTCGGTGTCGTGGTTGTGGATGATGAGCTTGGGCGACGCGTCGGCCTCGGCGTCGTCCGACAGCATCAGCGTGTTCTCACGCTGGTAGCTCGACGTGTTCCAGGCGTCCTGACCCACGTCCTGAACGCCCTCGTAGACGGAGCGCGCCACGTCGTCGAGCACGCCGCGCGTCACGAGGTCGGCCGTCGTGTTCTCGGCCTGGTGCCAGACGCGAGCGTTGATGTCGAAGTGCTGGTCCTCGTTACCGAAGAACGTCCCGACGATCTGGCTCTCGGAGCCGTCGCCGTTCAGCTCCGTCTCGACGTCCGAGCGCGTGAGCTTCGAGCCGAAGTTGCTCTCGATCCAGTTGACTGTCGCGTACGTGTCCGTCACGCCCCGCTTGAGCGAGTACGTGTACGTGTCGTCGTCGAGGTTCTGCAGCGACCCGAACTGGACGTTCGCGTTCTCGCCGCCGACGACCTCCACCAGGTTCGAGAAGTAGCGGTCGCCGTCGACGGGCTTCGAGGCAGCGGCCTCGCCATCGCCCGACTCGATCGACTCGAGGATCGTCACCGAGGACGACTCCTCGGTGACCACGAGCGTCTGGCTGAACAGCGAGCGGGAGTTCATCTCCGCGCGGATCGTCACGTCCTCGACGTCGACGCCCTCGGGAACGTAGACGAACGTGCCGGTCGTGAAGAGGGCGACCGACATCGCCGTGAGGTAGTTCTCCTCGGGGTCGATCACGGACGCGAAGTGCTCTTCGAGCACGTCGCCGTACTCGTCGAGCGCCTCGGTGAACGGGAGCACGACGGCGTCGCCGCCGCCCGTCCGCTCCGTGGCGTCGGACTGGTCGAGCGGGTCGACCAGCTGCTCGAAGTCGAGCGCCTCGAGGTCGGTCCACTTGCGACCGGGCGTCTGGATGACGTCCGGGAGGTCGGCCGTTTCGAGCGCGGCGAGCGCGTCGAGGCGGGCCTCGAGGAGCCACTCGGGCTCGTCGCGTTCGTCGGCGATGCGTCGTACCGTCTCGTCCGAGAGACTCTCGATTGCTTTCGTGCTCATGTTACCCGAGCGAACCCTCCATCTCGAGTTCAACCAGCCGGTTGAGCTCGACCGCGTACTCGATCGGCAGTTCCTCCGTGATCGGCTCGATGAACCCCGAGACGATCATCTGCTTGGCGTCGTCGTCGTCGAGACCGCGCGACTGGAGATAGAAGATGTCCTCGTCGCCGATCTTGCCGACGGTCGCCTCGTGGGCCACGTCGACCTTCGACTCGTTGATCTCCATGTACGGCATCGTGTCGGACGTCGACTCGTTGTCGAACATCAGCGCGTCGCACTCGACGGCGGTCGAGGAGTTCTCGGCGCCGTCGGCGATGTGGACGAGCCCGCGGTAGTTCGTGCGGCCGCCGTCCTTCGCGATCGACTTCGACTCGATGGTCGACTTGGTGTTGGGCGCGTTGTGGTACACCTTCGCGCCGGTGTCGATGTCCTGCCCCTCGCCGGCCATGGCGATGGTGATGTGGTTGTCGGAGGCGCCTCGACCCTTCAGGATCGTCGACGGGTACAGCATCGTTGCCTTCGACCCCATCGAGCCGGAGATCCACTCCATCCGGCCGTTCTCCTCGACGATGGCGCGCTTGGTGTTGAGGTTGTACGTGTTCTTCGACCAGTTCTGTACCGTGGAGTACTGGACGTGGGCGTCCTCGCCGACGAACACTTCGACGCCGCCGGAGTGGAGGTTGAACGCCGAGTACTTCGGCGCGGAACAGCCCTCGATGTAGTGCATCTCGGAGCCCTCCTCGGCGATGATGAGCGTGTGCTCGAACTGGCCCATCCCCTCGGAGTTCATCCGGAAGTACGCCTGGACCGGCATCTCGACCGTCACGTCCTCGGGGACGTAGACGAACGAGCCGCCGGACCAGATGGCGCCGTGCAGCGCGGCGAACTTGTTGTCGCTCGGGGGGACGCACTTCGTCATGAAGTGCTCGCGGACGATCTCCTCGTGCTCCTGGACGGCCTTGTCCATGTCACAGAAGATGACGCCCTTCTCCTCCCACTGCTCCTGCATGTTCTGGTAGACGATCTCGGACTCGTACTGTGCGCCGACGCCCGAGAGCGCCTGCTTTTCGGCTTCCGGAATGCCGAGCTTGTCGAAGGTGTCCTGGATCTCCTCAGGAAGGTCCTCCCAGTTGTCCGCGCCGCCGCGCTTGTCGATGTCGGGACGGATGTACGGAACGATCTCGTCGATGTCGACCTCCGAGAGGTCCGGCTGTCCGGGCCAGTCGGTCGGCATCGGCATCGCCTGAAACTGCTCTAACGCGCGCAGGCGGCGCTCCAGCATCCACTCCGGTTCGTCCTTGTCCTCGGAGATGAGTCGAATCGTCTCCTCGGTCAGCCCCTTGTCGGCCTTGAAGGCGGACTTCTCCTCCTTCTTGAACTCGAAGCGGGCTTCGGTGTCTGTCTCTTTGAGGTGGTCTTGTTCTGAGCTCATTGGGTAGAGTTTGCGTCTCTGGTCGTATAGCGTTGGTGCGTAATCACGTGGGGTTACGCCGTCTCGAAGGCTTCCTCGCGGACCCAGTCGTATCCCTTCTCCTCGAGCTTCTCTGCGAGCTCGGCGTCGCCGCTCTTGACGACCTTGCCGTCGAGCATGATGTGGACGCTGTCGGGCTCGACGTAGTCGAGAATCCGCTGGTAGTGGGTGATCTGGAGCACGCCGGTTCCCTGCTCGTCACGGAGCGCGTTGATGCCCTCGGAGACGTCCTGCAGGCGGTCGATGTCGAGACCGGAGTCGATCTCGTCGAGCACCGCGATGGCGGGCTCGAGCATGGCGGCCTGGAGCACCTCATTCTGCTTTTTCTCCCCGCCGGAGAAGCCGGCGTTGAGGTAGCGCTGCATGAACTTCTCGTCCATGTCGAGCAGCTCCATCTTCTCTTTGAGGATCTGCTGGAACTCGGCGACGCCGATTTCGCCCTCGTCGGTGGGACCCTCCATGGGGGAGGAGTCGTAGCCGGCGCCCTCGTCGTCGGCCGCCTCGGCCTCCTCGTCGTCCTCGTCTTCGAACAGCTCTTCGCGCTCGTCCGCTTTCGCGTTGAGCGCCTGTCGGAGGAAGTTCGTCATCGTGACGCCCTCGATCTCCGCCGGATACTGGAAGCCGAGGAAGATGCCGAGCGCGGCGCGCTCGTTGGGCTCCAGTTCGAGCAGTTCCCACGTCAGGTCCGCCTCGGTGAGCTCGGCGTCGATGTCGGCAACGTCCTGCTCGTCGAGGTGGAGCAGAATCTCCCCCTCGGTCACTTCGTACGCCGGGTGGCCGGCGATGACCTTCGCCGTCGTCGACTTCCCGGAGCCGTTCGGTCCCATGAGCGCGTGAATCTCGCCGGAGTTGACCGTCAGGTCGACGCCGCGGAGAATGCGCTCGCCGCCCTCTTCCGCCACTTTCGCGTGGAGGTTGTTGATCTCGAGAGTTGCCATATGTAGTGTCAGTGCCTCGTGCCTGTAACGTGGGCACAACGGGGGTTAATGCTTACGCATCCACCCGGAGGAAGTCGGTGAACAATGAACGTCTTTTTGTGAATTAGAAACTCAATTTCCCGATGCACTACATAAAGGAGCCGAGCCCGGTCTGTTCCTGGCCCGTTTTGACCTCCTCCCACGACATCCCGAGCGCCTCGATAACCCGCTCGATCGGCCCTTTCAGCGTCTTTTCGAGCATTTTCTCGTAATCGACCTCGAACTCCTCGGGCACCTGGTCGGCGTATTCGAAGCAGATTACGTCCGGGTCGCGTTTGAACTCGCCGTACAACGGGTCGGTCTGCGGATCGAGCGCATCCTCACCGGACTCCATCCGCTGCCAGAAGTCGGGGTGGACCTTCTTTACGTAGATCCGCTTGGGCTTCGATCCCCGGTCGAAGTTCGTGCCGAACAGCATGTTGGCGTACTTCGCGCCCCGGACCTGTGCGGTCGGCGTGTCGTACGCGTCGAGTCGCTTGCCGATACCGCCGGGGATCCCGAGCTCCTCGAGGTCGATGTCGCCGTCGAGCACGTCCTCGATGACGCCCGCGAGGTACGTCCGGATCTCCTCGAGGTCCTCGTCGATGTCGTCGCCCGTCACGATCGTCTCGATCACCGACTGCTGGACCTCCTTCGTGATCCCCGCAATGTCCGAGCGCTTGTACTCGAAGCCGGTGATGTCGATGTCGTCGACGTCTTTCCCCTCCTTCCAGATGATGTGGCCCGCGTACCGCTTCTTCTTGCCCGCCTGGAAGAAGCGCCGATAGAGCTTCTCGAACTCGATCTGGAAGCGGTGGTCGTCCGCGTTGAGCACGTCGGCCGCGAAGTCGTCGTACCGGTCGTTGATGTGGTCCTCGATGTCGAAGGAGGCGTCGATCGCCCCCTGTTTGTCGCGATCACCGAGCGAGAGCATGACGGAGTCGGTGTTGTGGAGGACGATCCCACCGACACCGTCTACGAAGTTCTCGTTTTCCGCGACACTGAGGTCGTACACGTAACCGTTGTGCTCGACCTCTTCGACGACGGGAGCACGGCCGCTGCGATAGAAGTCGCACGTTCGGATCGTGTAGCTGTCCTTCGTATCACGATACTTGAGTGAGTGCTTTTTGCCGCGCTGGATCAGTAGCGTCGAGAGCCCGGCGGCCAGTTCTTGGCTCGTCGTCTCGAAGTCGAAGTTACGCTCGGCGTATTCGTCGGAATATCGCGGGAATTCTCGCGACCCATCTCCTTCAACTAACACGTCAAGGAACATCGCCTGTTTCTCCGCCGGGAGGTTGAATACGAAGCCGGGGATCCGTTTTCCTCTGGATGTCTGTCCGGCGAACCCCCGGAAGAACACCGCCGACAGCTCGTTCATCATCTGGAGTTTGAAGGTCGTATCGTCATACGTAACGCTTTGCTCGCCGCCGGCAGTTTCGTACTCAACCGTCCGCTCAACCGACGAGTCGGATGCGATGATGCTCGCCGTCGCGCCCTCGAAGAGACGCTCGTAGTCCGCTTTGAGTCCTTGCAGCCATTCCTCACGGGATTCAGCGATGCTCGCACCGAACCGCGAGCTCGTCGTCTCGACCGTCGAGGCGCTTCCCTCAGTGACGTACGCGGCAAGGAGGCGGAGCAGCGCCTCGCCGTCTTCCGAGTCGAGGTCGACGTGTCGCTGCACCTTAATCGTCTTGCCGAGGTCATCGTGATGCGCGTGGCCGAACCAAACCCACTCATCGTCCGCATGAACGTGCTTGACCTTCGTTTCCGCGTTCCCCGTCCCAACGCTGCGGCCGTCTTCGTATTCCCGGGTGTACCCGTTCAGCACCTCGTACACGTCAATCGTCTCAAGTGGCTCCACGTCGGGGAGGCCGGGGATCCGAAGCGGCTCCTCAACATCCTCCGGTGTGGCCTCAACGTACTCCCCGTTGTCGTCAACCACGAACGAGTGGTCTCGTGTTGTCGTCGACTCACCGAACTTGTGTCGCAGCCTGACGACCGGCTTGTCGGTTTCGTGTCGGACCACGTTGTTGATCGGTTGCCACTCAGGTTCTCCACCGTCGGACAGCGACAGCGCCTCCCACTCCTTGATCGGTCGGCGGTCCTTTCCGAGCGATGATTCGGCCACTGCGCCGCCGTCGGCGGCGATGAGCACGTCGGCAGTGCCTTCAGATCCGGCCCGGTCGAACAGGTCCTCGATGGGAAGCACTCTGACGACTCCATCGGGGTCGCGAACGACGACCGGTCTGTCCCCGGTCACGCTGTCCCCGTAGGTCACCTCGTGGCCGATTTCATCGGTGACATCCGCGGTGAAGTCGATCACCTCTCGGTTCGTCGAGGTGACGCCGGCGCTCATCTCGCGGTCGTACAGCCGGAAGCGGTCCCAGCCGAAGACGCCGTAGAGGCTGTTCATGATCACCTTCACGGCGCCCTGCTGGCGGTCGTAGCGCTCGTACGCCTCGCTGCCGGGGTCGTGTTCGTTCCGCAGCGCCTTCTTCTCCTCGCGCTCGTCGAGGAGTTCGGTGACCATCTCCCGGATGATGCCGTCGGGCTCCTTCCGGAAGTGGACGCCCGTCGGCGTCCGATACGTCTCGCCGTCGTACGTTTCGGGGTCGACTTTCGTCTCCGGCGACGCGTTGATCGTCACCATTGACATCGGGTAGAGTGACTGGCCGACCCACTGGAGGTGGCCGTTCCGTCCCGCGAGCACGACGTGGTTGTCCTTCGCGGTGAGACAGTACACGTCACCGTCGTGTGGTTCCGTCGTCGCCTCCGCCTTCTTCATCGAACCCTGCTTGCCGATTGAGACGTACCACGTTCCGTCAGACTGCTTCGATACCGTCGGCTTTTCGCCACACCGGATCGCGAGACGAACGACATTCGTTTTCAACTGGTCGCTTTTCGTCCAGAACTTCGCGAGGCCGCTGTCCGCGCGGCTCCCGTCGCCCGCGATTATCGCGTCGAGAAGCGTCTCGAGGTGGCTGGCGTCGAGTTCAAACACCCAGTCCGGGACGTGTTTTTGGTCGTACCCGTCGCCACAGTTGTCCAGGAACCAGTCGTGAAGGTAGCGGTTGGAGACGGTGTAGCGGTCCTCATCAACGCTGTAGTTCAGTCGCATTCGGTCAAGGAGGTTCCCGATCCGCTCGCGACCGCCCTCGTCCTGCTGGTGGAGAACGATTCCGGGCGACTCCCGGACGAAACTTCCCTCAGTGACGAACCATCCGACGAGTTCGAGCCAGTCGTCCATCTCGAACGAAAGAGGCGTTTCGGCGTGTCCGCGGTCGTGTTTCAGGAAGACCTCGTCCGCTTGTCTCTCGATGACTGCTCGATTCTCGCGAAACGTTTCGAGTGGGACCAGGTACTTGCCAGTCTTCTCCTCGGTAGCTGCGAGCCGTGATGACCCGTTCGCCCAGTCGAGTTCGGACTCGACGCCGCCCGGCATCGCGGCACGGAACGCTGTGAGTCCGTCGTGTGCATAGATGACCGCGTGCCCGCCATCGACGTCCTCGAATAACCGGAATTGGTCGCGGGTTTCTCCTGCCATCGGTTCGTGGTTCGGGAAGGCAAACCGCTCCGCCTCCGGGACATCACGGTACTCCGAAAACGCGTAATCCGACGGGTCGAGACCGTCCCAGCCTCGGGTCTTCGAGAGCAAGAACCGGTGATTCTCCGTCACCTTAAAATCGTGCGTGTTGCCGGAGACGTGGTGGAGTTCACCGTACTTGTTGCCGTACGACTGCGTGTCGACAACCGGCTTGAGCTCACACTCGAACGTCTCGGGGTCCAGCGTGTACACGGGGTCCCCGACCTCGAGCTCCTGGATGTTTCGGAGTCCGGAGGGAGTCGCAACCTCCGTATCCCCGCTGAAGCACTTCAAGTCGAGCACGCTCACCATTTCGCGCACGCCGGTGATCGGGTCGAAGACGGCGCCGCCTTCGAAGTCCTCGGCTTCCTGTTGCCCCTTGGAGGGGAGCGCGAAGTTGCCGTACGCCATGTGGAGCACGTACATGTCGACGGCGTCGCCGGGCGTCGTCGCATCCTCCAGCTTACAGCCGACGAGCTTGCGCGCCTCGTCCCAGAACGGGATCACGCCCTGGGTGCGGTCGATCTCCACGCACAGCTCCACGTCGCGGATGCTGTACTCCAACAGCCGCTCGGGGTTCTGCTCCCACAGGTCGCCGATGTCGCCGGCATACCGCTCCTTGCCGACGCCGAGCTCGCGCTCGCCGATGGCGTCCAGCCGGTACGACTCCAGCTCCGTGAACATCGTCCGCTTGTAGGCGTACAGCAGGTCGAAGACGACCCTCCCCTTCACGTCCGGGCCACCCCACCCGGAGCGCCACACCTCGTTGATACGCGAGAGCCGGTCGGGCGTCAGATCGGCGTCGACGTCCGGCCTGTCGTTCAGCACCTCCATCCGGTCGAGCAGGTACGGCGCGTCGAAGTCCTCGAAGTTCCAGCCGGTGAGCACGTCAGGGTCCGTGTCGTCGAGGTAGTCGACGAACGCGTCGAGCATCCCCGCCTCCGTGTCGAACGTCTCCACCCGGAAGTCGAGCTCGCCGTCCCCGACGATCCCCTCGTAGTCGGGCAGGTTTTCGGGCGCCGGCACCTCGGCCTCGGGCGCGTCGTACAGCCACACCACGTACTCGTCGTCGAAGGAGTCGTGGCTGGTGAGACAGATGATCGGCTCCTCGCCGTCCTCGGGAAAGCCGCGGCGGTCGTCGACCTCGATGTCGAAGGTGTTCACTCGCATCGGCGCGTCGACATCGGCCGGCTCCAGCATCCCCTCGTGGACCTGGATCGTCCCGTCCTCCAGCCGGCGCTCCTCGACGCGCATGCTGCCGTTGATTCCGTTGTCAATGAGGAACCGGTTGGGGAACAGGATGTCCGCCTCGAAGGTCGTCGCGTAGTCGTCACGGATCTGTCCCACGTCCCGTGGTGTCCGTCCGATGATCCGGGTGAGCTTCTCGCCGCGGATCGACTCGTAGGGCTCGCCGTCGGGGCGCTCCTCGCGGGTCCCGATCACCGCGTCGTGCTCCTCGACGGGGTCGGCGTCGAGCTCGTCGGTCGGCACGTAGAAGTAGGGCTCGACGCCCAGCACGCGGACGTGTTCGAGTTCGGCGTCGTCGCCCTCAGTGGCGCTCGCCGGTCGCCGGCCGAACACGTGCACGACCGGATACTCGTCCGCGCCGTATCCCTCGACGGCGTAGTCGACCTGGGTGATCATCAGCTCGACCGTCCCGGTCGATTCGGGGAACTTCGCCTCGTCGACGTCGACGACGTCGCTGACGTGCCCGTCGCCGCCGCCGGCGACGACCTTCGCCTCCGCGGCGGCGTGGTCGTCCCGGTCCGTGGCGTCGGACCCGTCCGTGTCGTCGGGGGTGGAGAAATCGGTGAGACCCGACTGGTTCATGGTGGGTCTTTCTCCCACCCGGCTAAAAAGCTCGGCTTTCCGGCCCTGCTGGAGGCCGCCCGTACGCTGCCCCCGCCGGCGTGCGCCGGTGCATGGCGGGGTTCGATGTGGCTGGAACCGCGACTCCGCCATGCGCCTCGTCGGCGTTCAAAGGACGGAAAGGCATTTATTATGGTATGTCGTAACACGGTCGTGACCTCGAATCCACATGCGGACGACGGGATGCAGCGCTCCGGTGACACGGAAGCCACCGACTCCGAGGTGGAGGCCTACGAGGACGACGGAAACGTGGTGTTTTTCGACGCCGCAAACCCCCTCGCGTGGGTCGAGGCGAGCCGAACCGTCCCGCTCCACGACGCCGCCTGACGATCGGCGCCGGCGTCGTAGCGGACGCCACCGTACGCGAGACAAAACCGCTTTCCTGTCTGCCCCCCAAACCCGGCCGTGAACCCGCTCGACGAGGAGAACGAGGGTGAGCTCGCCCTCGAGAAGAACGCCGCCTCCGATGCCGAGACGGACGACGCGTCCGGCCCCGAGATCCCGGTCGCGCCGAGCGTCGACACGTTCGGCACCGACGACGAGGACTTCGATCAGGATTTCGGCAACATCGGAGACGTCGACGGCGATACGCTCCAAGCGTTCGTGCGGTGTGTCATCTACCTCAACGCCGCCGTGCTCCTCGTCAGCCTCGGGACCCTGTTCTGGTACTTCGAGGGCCGAGTGCGGTTCGGCCAGGGGTTGCTCCTGCTCGGCGGACTCGCGGGCGCACGCTGTTATCAGACGCACCGAGAGTGGCGGCTCGAGCAGGACGACGATGACGACTCCGAGGACGGCGACGCCCCGCAATCCTAATCCGGCCGCTCCCCCTCGGGTCCACCATGCAGACGGTTCGTGACGCCGACGACCGTGAGTTCCTCCTCGTGAAACGCTCCAAGGAGTCCAGCCGCGTGCGGGATCCGGCGACCGGCGAGGAGCGCTACCTCGACAACGACGATCTCACCATGGTCGACGGCGAGTCCCCACTTGAGACCGCCGCGCGCGGCGTCCCGGCAGCCGCTCGACGCGTGCTGAAAGCGACCCACAACGACCGCTCGCTGGGACTGCTGTTGGAAGTCGTCGACCGTGGCCCGGTGTCCGTACTGGCGCTGATGGACGACTACGACATGTGTGAGTCCGACCTCCACGGGACGCTCTCCGAGTTCCGCGCCGCGGGGCTGGTGAGGGAGGCCGACGCCGCCGGGCGCCGCGGCTACGAGGCGACCGAAATCGCCATGTCGGCGGCTGCGTTCCTTCGCGACGGGAAAACAACGGACGACACGGGGTAGTCCGTTAGTCGTCGGCGAGCTCCGCGAGGTCGACCGCCTCGGTCGGGTCCTCTCGGGTGACCGACGACCGGTTCGTGCGCGCATCCTTCTCCACCCGAACCAGGTCGTCCGCGGCGCCAACCAGCTCGTCGTCGTGGCTCACGATGATGATCTGTCGGACGCCGAAGCCGCGCATCTCCTCGACGAGGTCGGCCAGCCGGGAGACGTGGCCCGAGTCGAGAAACACCGTCGGCTCGTCCAGGATGAGCGGCGGCGTCGGCGCCGACCCCTCGATCCCCTCCGCGAGCAGCCGGTAGATCGCACAGCGAAGGGAGAGGTTGAACAGGGCGCGTTCGCCGCCGGAGAGCTGCTCCGGCTCCAGCGCCTCCCCGTCCTTCTGATAGACGGTCAGATCGTACTCGCCGTCGAGCTCGATGTGCGAGTAGGCGTCGTTGCCGTACACTAACTCGAACGTCTCGTTGAGCATTCGCTCCAGCTCCACGACGTTCCGCCGGCGAAGCTCCGCGCGAAGGTCGCCGTACATCGACTCCAGCTCGGCGGTCTCCTCGTGGAGCGTCTCCAGCGCGTCGACCGCTTCGGCCAGTTCGGCTCGCTCCTCGCGAAGCTGATCGAGCGCCTCGAGGTCGGCTTTGACGCCGCCGATCGCGTTCTGGAGCTCCGTGCGGCGGTCGTCGAGCCGCTCCAACTCGGACACGACCTGCTCCAGATACTCCTCCGCGTTCCGTTTGTCAGTCTTCGCCGTCTCGACGGCCTCCTCGTCGACCGCCTCCCGAAGCTCGTCGCGCCGCTCGCGTTTGTCGGCCAACCGCTCGCGTCGCTCGTCGTTCGTCTCCCGCTTGCTCTCGCGTTTCTCGCGGAGTCGCTCGATCCGGTCTTCGGCGTCCGCGACGGCGTCCAGCCGCTCCTCGACGGCGTCGACCGCCGAGCGCGTGCGATCGACGGCCTCCAGTTGCTCCTCCAGTTCGGCCACACGTTCGGCGGTTTCGGCCGCCTGATCGCGCTTCTCGTCGGCCACGTTTCGTGTGTTTTCGGCCTGATCGCGGAGCTCGGCGGCCTCCTCGCGTGCCTCGCTCGCCTGCTCCCGCTTTGAGGCCGCCTCCTCACGCTTCTCCTCGACGCGCTCTGCCAGCATCTCGGTCGTGGAGTCGATCTCGGCCAGCCGTTCCTCCGCCTCGACGAGCGCGTCGAGCGCCTCGATCCGGTCGGCGAGCTCCGTGACGCGCTCGCGGGCCGTTTCGAGTTCGTCTTCCAGTTCGGCCACGCGCTCGCGGTCGTCCTCGACCCGGTGTGCATGCGGGGAATCCTCGACGGACTGTCCACACTCGGGACACTTGCCAGCGTCCAGGAGCTCCTCGGCCTCGTCCACTCGCTCCCGGGCGTTCGAGAGGTCTGCCTCCAGTTCGGCCACGCGCTCGCGGGCGTCGCCGCGGTCCTCTCGAAGCTCCCGGCGGCGATCGGCGGCTTCGCCGCGTTCCACGTCGAACGAGGAGTTCTCGAACCGCTCCCGTAGGGATTCGGCTTCCGTCCGGAGATCCTCAAGTGACGACTCGCGCTCGTCCGCGACGGACTCGGCCTCCTCGGCCGCGCTCTCCAACTCCTCGGCACGGGATTCGGCGTCGGCGGCACGTTCCGCGAGGTCGTCCGCCTTCTCGGCGAGGTTGCTCGCCTGATTCCGGAACGCCTCCGCCTCGACGCGCAGGTCGTCGAGCTCGTCGGTCAGCTCCGTTTCTTGGTCCTCTAGTTCGGCGCGGCGCGCCGTGATCGCCTCCGTCGTGGCGGCGTCGAGCCCCGCATCGTCGAGCCGCTCTTCCGCCTCGGAATCCAGTTCCGTGATCTCCTCGCGCGTCTCGCGGATCCGGGTTTTGAGCTCGTCGCGCTCCCGTTCGGTCTCGCGGACCCGCTCTTCGAGGTCGGAGACTTCCCCGGCGACCTCTTCCAGCTCCTCGCGGCGTTCGGCGTGCGTCTCCAGCACCGCGGCCGCCTCATCGCGAGTTTGACGCGCCTTCTCGCGCTGCTGCTCGTAGTTCTCGATCGACTCCTCCACTTCAGCGAGGTCGCTTTCGAGGTCGTTGAGCCGGCCGTGGAGGTTCGCGTCCTCCTTCTCGGCGATGCGGGCGTCCTTCTCCTCGAGGACGGCTCGCTTGGAGTTGCGCACGTCCTCGACGCCGAGCCGGGCGTCGCCGGCGCGCTCGCGGTACTCCTCAAGCTTGCCGAGTTGGAGCAGGTCGTCGATGGTGTCCTGACGCTGGCTCGGCGAGGCGTTGATCAGCTTGTTCACCTCACCCTGCCGGACGTACGCGCAGTTGACGAACGCCTCGGCGTCCATCCGGAGCAGCTCCGTGACGAACGCCCGCACCGCGGTCGCCCCGTCGCGGGTCACGTCGGCGCCCGCGGTCGCCTCCAGCGTGCACTGGTGGTCGACTCGTCCGTCGTAGTCCCGGAGGCGTCGCTCGATGTGGTAGGAGACGCCGTCGTGGGTGAACCAGAGTTCGACTTCCGTCTCCTCCTCGCCGTTGGTGATGGCGTCGTCGAGGGTGCCGTCGAGCGCCTTCGAGCCGTACAGTGCGAAAAAGCACCCCTCCAGCAGCGAGGACTTTCCGCTGCCGTTGAGTCCGTGGATGACGGTGACGCCGTCGGTGAGATCGAGGTCGGCGTCGGCGTACGGCTTGAAGTTCGACAGCCGGATGCGGTCGAATCTCACAGGTAGTCCTCCATGGAGACCTGGTCGTCAGTTCCGACATCCGGGTCCACCTCAGCGTCGGGCGTCGATTCCGTCTCGGCGTCGGGAACCGATTCCGTCTCGGCGTCGGGTTCCGGTGCTGTGTCGATCTCGTCAGTCTCGCCCTCCTCGCTCTCCTCGCCACCCTCCCCGTCGCCCCCTGCGTGCTCGAAGCTCTCGGGGTCGTCCGCGAGGCGCTCGGCGACGCGCGTCTTCACCTCCTCGCGGACGTTGCTGTCGGCGACCTTGCTCGCCCGGATCGTCTCGTCGACGTCGAGGGCGGCCGTCGACAGCGCCATGTCGTCGATCCGCTCGCGGACGGCGTCCTCGGGGTCCGCGAAGCTCACGTCGATGTCGGTGTCGGTCTCGACCTCGCGGCGGTCCGTCACGCGGGCGATGAGGGCGCCGTGCTCGTCGGCGTACTCCTCGACCGCGGCGGGCGTGACGGGGTCTCCCTCGCCGATGATCTCGACGAGAACGACGGCGTCGTCGAGGTCGTGTTCGCCCACGCGCTCTCGGACGCGAGCGAGGCCCTCACCCTCATGGAGCTCGACGGGGACGAACACGAACTCCCGAGTGTCGATGGCACGCCGGCGGATCTCGACGCGGTCGTCGCCGCCGGCGGACTCCTCGTCGAAGGTGACGAGGTTGTAGCCGCGGCCCTCCTCCTCGCTCGCGCTGGCGCGCTCGGTGGAGCCGCAGTAGGTGACCCACGTGTCCGCGACCTCCGCGCGGTCGGGTTTGTGGTTGTCACCGAGCAGCAATGCGTCGAAGTCGACGGTGCTCTCGGTGAGCACCTCCTCGGTGTCCCAGTCGCCGTGGACGAACGGCTCGAACAGACCGTGAGAGACCAACGCCGCGTAGTCGGCGTCGTGCGGGGCAAACTCGTAGTCGAGTTCGTCACGTCGGGAGACGGGAACGTGGTCGATCCCGTAGAAGGCGGTGTCGCCGACCACGGTCGGCTCGTCGCCCAGTCGGGTGGCGAGTCCGAGGCTCTCGAAGAGGTCGAGCCACTGGCCCCCCCGGGTGGACTCGTGGTTGCCGACGACCGCGAGGAACGGCACGCCTGCGTCGTCGAGCCGTCGGAGCTCGCCGAGTACGCCCATCAGGTCGGACAGTTCCGGGCGGCGGTCGTGGAAGAGGTCGCCGGCGTGGACCAGCGCGTCCACCTCGTCGTCGACCGCGTCGTCGACCACCGCGGCGAACGCGTCGAGGAAGTCCTGTCGTCGAACCGGCGAGTGGTACTGCTGATACCCGATGTGGGTGTCGCCGGTGTGAATCACCCGCGTCATTGGGTCGACCCTTGGCCGCTAACCCCTTTAGGGGTTCCGGGGGCGGGATCTCCGCGGGCGGGTTGCTCAGCCGGGAACTCCCCACGGGCCGCCGCCTGCAGGTCCCGGTAGTCGTCGAGCGCCGCTTGGCCTCGGTTCGCGAGGTCGGTCCGACCGTCGCGCTCGGCGGCGGCGACTGCCTCGCGGAGTCGGTCAGTGCCCACCGCGTCGAGAAAGCCGGCGGCTCGCCGGAGGTCGTCGCGCGCGGCGTCCGCCTCCCGCAGGACGGCCACGTAGGGGCGTGTCGCGGTGTCGGTGCGGTTCGCGAGCGCGGCGAGCGCGCGCTTGACGGCGTCGGTGGTGACCACGGGTGGTCTGCCGCGGCTTCACACAAAAGGTGTGGGTGGCGCTGGAGCGCCGGCGGCCGGAGAGAAGAACCGAGTGAGAACGGAGAGACGGGACTGACGGAAACGCGCCGATCAGACCGCGAGGGTGTAGAGCCGCTTGCGCGCGTCGGCGAAGGAGAACCGGGAGTCGACGACCTCCGCCTCCTCCAGCCGCGAGAGCGCGTAGCGGACGGTGCGGGGCGGCAGGAGCGTTTCCTCCGCCAGTTCGCTCTGCGTCAGCGTGTCGTTGTAGTCAAGAACCTTTGCGACGAGCTTCGCGCTCGGGGGCAGGTCGCGAACGTCCTCCCAGCGGTCCGTGGTGTCATCGTCGGCGGTGACGGCCTCAGTGGTGCTCATGCGTATCTCGTTCTGTGTCATGCTGGAAGATAATATTTACTATCCAGATTGATTACTGTTGGACATTACGGTGCGGCGTGGTGCCGGCGCGCTCCGCGGGGCCGACGCGGACGAAACGGGGAGTACCCCTACCCGAAGCCTCTTATCCGCCACCCGCCTAAAACTCGGCAATGAGTGATACGGTTGAGGACGTCGACATGCCGTACGACGATGAGTCGGCGTCTCGTCAGGAGAAGATCGAGTCCCTCCAGGAACGGCTCGATGTCCTAGAGTCCCAGAACGAGGAGATGCGGGACAAACTCCTCGACGCGAACGCCGAGAACAACAAGTACCAGCAGAAGCTTGAGCGACTCACCCACGAGAACAAGAAGCTCAAGCAGTCACCCCTGTTCGTCGCCACCGTCCAGGAGGTCACCGAGGACGGCGCCGTCATCAAACAGCACGGCAACAACCAGGAGGCGCTGACCGAGGTCACCGACGAGATGCGCGAGGAGCTCTCGCCGGATGACCGGGTCGCCGTCAACAACTCGCTGTCCGTGGTGAAGACCCTTGAGAAGGAGACCGACGTTCGCGCCCGCGTCATGCAGGTCGAACACTCCCCGGATGTCACCTACGCCGACATCGGCGGTCTCGAAGACCAGATGCAGGAGGTCCGCGAGACGGTCGAGATGCCCCTGGAGCACCCGGACATGTTCGAGGACGTGGGCATCACGCCCCCGAGCGGCGTTCTGCTGTACGGGCCGCCGGGCACGGGCAAGACGATGCTCGCGAAGGCCGTCGCCAACGAGACCGACGCCACCTTCATCAAGATGGCCGGCTCCGAGCTCGTCCACAAGTTCATCGGCGAGGGCGCAAAGCTCGTGCGTGACCTCTTCGAGGTCGCCCGCGAGAACCAGCCCGCCGTCATCTTCATCGACGAGATCGACGCCATCGCCTCGAAGCGGACGGACTCGAAGACCTCCGGCGACGCCGAGGTCCAGCGCACGATGATGCAGTTGCTCTCGGAGATGGACGGCTTCGACGAGCGCGGCGACATCCGCATCATCGCGGCGACCAACCGCTTCGACATGCTCGACCCCGCCATTCTCCGGCCCGGTCGCTTCGACCGCCTCATCGAGGTGCCCAAGCCGAACACCGCGGGTCGGGAGATCATCTTCCAGATCCACACGCGTAACATGAACCTCGCGGCCGGCGTCGACTTCGACGAGCTCGCCGAGATGGCCGACGACGCCTCCGGCGCCGACGTGAAGGCGATCTGCACCGAGGCCGGGATGTTCGCCATCCGCGACGACCGCACCGAGGTCACGATGGAGGACTTCCTCGAAGCGTACGAGAAGCTCTCGAAGTCGGACGACTCCGGCGGCGACGACGCGCTGGCGTTCGCCTGATCGGGCAACTCCCCGTTTTTGCGTTTGTTGGGTCCGTTGCAATCCTCTTGTGCAGCTGCAAACGTCTCTGAATCAGCCGGTTAATGAGGAGCGCTTGTTGATCGAGGGCGGGAGTAGGTGTGTCATGTGAGTTGGTGTGTCGTTTATTAGTGGGGCCTCGGTGGTGCTGTGAGTCGTTTATAAGTGACTATTTGAGTGAGTACAGCGACAAACACCTCCAAAGCCCCAGCCGGCTCCGGTCGAGGGTTCCGGAAGACGTTCCGGCTCGCTACGCTCGCGGGCTGCGACTTCCGTCGTCCCGCTCGCAGGCTCGCGGGACGCTCGCTGCGCGCGTTGCAGGGCGTCTCTCCGCACAGCCCGACGCCCTGCAACGTGCTTACGTCGCCCGTCGTCCCGGACCACGGGCGAGACGGTCCGGGGGACCGTCTCGCTGTTTCCCGCCTGCGGCGGGAACGGCTGCCCCTTTGAGCCCCACCCCGCCCCGCACAGCACCGCAGCCTCAGCCCTCCCCAGCCTCGGCGGGCGGGCCGCCGCGGGACCGCTCCGCGGCGGCCCGCCGCCTCCCTCGCGCGCGTTTCTCGCGCGCGCCGACCGCAGCTGGAATTTAAAAGGAGAGCAGCGGAATCGCTGATGGTCATTTATCAGTAGTCACCGATGACGCCGATTGCAACACTCACTCCCGATATCACTCACCGAGGATTCCGTGTTGACCGCAACCGAGTCAGGGCTTGTCACCGAGTGAGGATTTCAACGGAGCCGTTTTGTCTTATAAGGCCGCCAGCATCGCGTACGGCAGGAGGAAGAACAACACGAAGATCAGCGCGCAGGCGAGTCCGTAGCCGATGCCGACGCCGGCGAGCGACCGCCAGCGGTCGTCGGCGAGCGCGTCGGTCACCGCGGAGCCGTCGAGGGACATACCCGACACTCCGTCGGTCGGGGCTTAAAGGTGACGTGGGGCGGCGCGGTCGTGCCGACGGTCCACCCGGACCTTACTCCTCGTCCGACGGCTCCGCGGGGAGCGCGCCGGGTGCGTGCGCGTACACTGCGTACAGCACGAGCGCGGCGATGAGAAAGTCGAGCGTATGTTCGAGAAAGTGGTGCGCCGGCATCGGCACGACCCCGAGCACGGTGGCGGCGCCGACGAGAGAGCGTGCGAACAGCGCGCCGACGGCCACACTCACGAGCAGAAACTGCCGAGAGCGCCGGCGTTGATACGCGACCAGGCTGACGGCGAACAGGATCCCGGTGCCGAGGCCAGCGACCGCCACGACGACGAGCAGCGGGAGCGACCCCTCGACACTCCACCACTCAGGGTGGAGCGCGGGGTGGAACGATGCCGGAGGTGCGGAAACGAACGTCACGAGTCACCGTTTGTCGGTGACCGTCGCTTAAGAACCCGTCCCCGCCGAGTCCGAGTTGGCATCGGCCGGGAAGCGACGAGCCCCTTTTAGGGAACCGCCGCCGAGACCGGAACGATCATGGCGTCGACCCGCGACCGCATCCGCCGACACGTCCACGAGACGCCCGGCGTCCACTTCAGCCGTGTCGGGCGGGAGCTCGACCTCGCCACCGGCCAGGTCCAGTACCATCTCCGGCGGCTCGTTCGTAACGGCGAAGTCGTCCGCGAGGAGGTCGGCGGGCGCACCCACTACTTCGCACCGACGTTCGATCCGTGGGAGCGCCGAACCGTGGCGTACCTCCGACGGGAAACTGCTCGCGGAATCGTCGTTCGCCTCCACGCCGAGGGGGCGACACGTCCCACCGATCTCGCCGCCGACCTCGACGTCGCTCGGAGCACGGTGGCGTACCACGTCGACAAGCTCGCCGCTGACGACGTGATCCAACGGGAGACGGACGGGCCGATGCGGGTGGCGCTCGTCGACCCCGAACGTACTGCCGCGCTGCTGGAGGCGGTGTCGCCGTCGCTCCCGGAGCGGGTCGTCGACAGGTTCATCCGGACGGTCGACAGGCTGCTCGACGGGTAATCGGGGGCGTGGCGGCTACGGTGACCGATCGTCGTACTTTGCCACCGCACGATCCGCACGAGTGGAGATACCGTTCGGGTTGCGCGCCGGCGACCGGTCTTTCGCACGGGCCATCATCCCGTCGGAAGCGCCGGACGCCATTCCCACAACGACATCGCGACCGTTACTGGCCCAACTGGAGGGCGTTGCCTCGCCACGGACCACATCGCGAGCGACCGACAACGCGTCGGAGACGGCGTGAGTCACCGCCCGGCCGAACACGGTCGGTCGGACGCCGTAGTTCTTCGCGAGCCGGTAGGCGAGTCCGCGGTACTTCCAGCCCCAGTCGCGGGTCTCGCGACCGCCGTCGGCCGCGGTCGTCGCCGGCGGTTCGCGAGTGACGGCAAGATCGGGCTCCCATGCAACCTCGTGACCCATGCCCGCGAGCCGGTGGGCCGCATCACGAGCGCCGCCAACGTGGAGGTACTCGTCGAAGCCGTCGAGGTCGCGGAGCGCCTCCCGGCTGAAGACGGCGTTGCCACCCTTGACGTAGGCGACCTCCCGTCCGCCGATCGTGCGGCGCTCGGGAGTTTCAGTGGCCTCGCCAGCCGACAGATCCTGGTGAACGGGCCCCGTCACGACGGTGGCCTCTTCGAGTCCGGCTTCGACGCCGGCGACCCACGTCTCGTCGATCCGGTTATCGTAGTCAACGAGCGCGACCGCATCGCCGGACGCCACCTCGATGCCGGCGTTGCGGGCGACGTTGACCGTGCGGTCGGCGACCTCCACGAGCACGTCCACGTCGTCGCGGTCGCGGACCATTCCGGTCGTGCCGTCGGCGGAGGGACCGTTGACGACGACCACCTCCGCGTCGGGCGCATGTGCCGCCAGCGCGTCGAGACAGGCGGCAAGCTGGTCCCGTCCGTTGAGCGTCGGGACCACGACCGAGAGCGTCATAGTCGCCCTTGAGGGACCGGGGACTTAAAAAGCACCCGTGGTGTGACGCGGCGTGGGAGCCGGGAGCACGCCGGCTCCCTTCGGCCGGAACCGTCGCTCGGGTTGCTCGGGAGCAGGCGATTGGCGGCCAACGCGATCGCGGAGAAACAGCGACGGCGACGCTCAGACGGTGAGGTAGTACACCTGCTTGCGAGCGTCCTTGAAGCTGTAGCGGGAGTCGACGAGCGACTCCTCCTCGAGACGGTTGAGCGCGTACCGCACCGTGCGGTCGGGCAGCAGCGACTCCTCGGCGAGCCCGCCCTGCGAGAGCGGGGCGTCACTCTCCAGCACTTTGGCGACGAGTTTGGCACTCGGGGGGAGTTCGCGCAGACGTTCGCGGTACTCGCTCTCGCTCAGACGGTCCTGGTCAGCAACCTCCACGTGACTGGTACTCATGTCCCACGAAACCCGGTCGGAGTTGGTAAAGGTTGTCTCCATATGGGCCAATCCGATACGGATAATATAATGACCTATTATCACATGTTCCATATCTCTCATAAGTGATCGTTCGTGTGGGTTGGGGCCGGGATACGGTCGCCGGAGGCCGCTCGCGCTCGCGACCGCCGGCGAGCGACCCGATCCGCCGGCAACCGCGAGCGCGCGGCGGCGACGGCAACCCGTCACGGGCTTCCAGTACGGTTTTGTTGCCGGGGCGTGGAGAATGGGGTAGCGTGAAAGGACAGGATTGGTATCAGGCCGACGAGGTCGCGGAGGAGTACGACGACGTTCGGTTCACGGGCGGCGGCGCGCTCATCGATCGGCGCGAGAAGGAAGCCGTGCTGTCGGCGCTCGGACCCATCGAGGAGGGCCACCGTGTGCTGGAGGTCGCCTGCGGTACCGGCCGGTTTACGACGATGCTCGCCGACCAGGGTGCGAACATCATCGGGCTCGATATCTCGCGAGAGATGCTCGAACAGGGCCGCGCCAAGGCGGCCGATGCCGGGCTGTCCGACACGGTCGAGTTCCTGCGTGGCGACGCCTCACGGCTCCCGTTCCCGGACGACCACTTCGACTCGGTGGTCGCGATGCGCTTTTTCCACCTGATGGAGGAGCCGGCGCCGTTCATCACGGAGCTCCAGCGTGTGAGCAGCGAGCAGGTGTTCTTCGACACGTTCAATCGCCGGAGCCTGCGCGCGCTGTACACCTGGCTGCTGCCGATGGGCTCGCGCCTCTACTCGGAAGACCAGGTCGTCGAGATGCTGCGTGCGGCCGACATGAGCCTCGCCGGCGAGGAGCACGACTTCGTGCTCCCGTACGGCTTCTATCGCAAGCTCCCCGGTGCGGTCGCGAAGCCGTTCCGGGCGCTCGACGAGCTGATCGGCAACACGGTCCCCGGCGACTACGTGGCGTCCGTCTCCTACTGGGACGCGCGCGTCCCCGAGTCGGCGTTGGAATCCGCCGCTGACGAACCGAACGAGACAGCCGAAACAAGCGATGCGGACGACGAAACCGCTGTCGACGACTCCGCGTAGGTGTCGTCGACACCGCGCCGCCGCGCTCGGCGGCGCGTTAGACGTCTTCTTCGATAACTTCGCCCACCGCGAAGTTCGACTTCACTTCCGTGATCTCGATTTTCACCCGCTCGCCGACCTCGGCGCCGGGGACGATGATGACGTAGCCGCGCTCGACGCGGGCGATGCCGTCGCCCTGCTTGCCGAGATCCTCGATCTCGACGTAGCGCAGCTCGCCCGGTTCGACCGGCGGCTGTGGGCCGTCATTCGAGCGCGACGGCGAGGCGTCGGCACTCCCGTCGACGGAGGCGTCGCCGCCGCCACGCGAGATGAGCGCGACGCGGTAGGTGTCCCCTGGCTCGATGGAGCCGGTCTCGACCTCACGGCGCGGCACCTCGACGACGTAGTTGTCTCCCTCCTCACGTACATCGGCACTGAACAGACAAAGGAGCTTCTCGGAGATTTCCATAGTAGACTCCACCCGAACGTTGGGACCGCCGAATATAGTTGTATCGCCGACATCGGTCAGTGGGAGTCGTCGCCTCCACAGCTCCTGCCAAACCCCCTACTCCTCGGGAATCGGCGTTCCATCGGGGCGTTTCGCCCCCTCGGAGTCGTGAACCACCACCTCCGAATCGGTGCGAGCCGCGGCCGTCGGGTCGTAGCCGTCGCGCACGGCGATCGCCTCCTTGAGCTCGCGCACGGCGCGCTCCTTCAGGGCGTCCGCCAGCGACTCCGCCGCCTCCCGGTCGATGTCCCGACCCAACCCCTCACACTCGTGTGCGCGGACCATCCCCGCCGAGTCGACCGCTTCGCCCATCGGCTGGCTGGTGCCGCCGAGCGCGATGCTGAACGGGTACGTCCGGCAGATCAGCGGGCGCGCGTCGTGGACCGTGCAGGCGCCCGGCCCGCCGTCGCCGTCATCGTAGAAGGTGCAGTCCCCGCACTCGTCGGTGGCGATGGCCCACTCAAACGTCTCGCCGACGGGCTCGCCGTCCTCGTCTTCCGTGAGTCCGTACGGCATCGGGCGCGCGGCGTCGCGCCAGTCGTACTCCTCGCCGAACTCGGCTTCCGCGGCCGCCTGCAGGGTCCGAACCTCATCCGGGAACACCGTCGCCGTGTGGGGCTCGCGGTCGTCGTGACAGGCGTCGTCGTCCGTACTGGCCGCCTCCTCCTCGGCATCCTCGGACACAGCCCCAGCCTCCGACGCCGTCTCGTAGCCCGTACAGCAGCCGCCACAGCGCGTGCACTCGAAGCCGATGGTCTCGATGGCGTCCGCCAGCGCCGACACCTCGAGCTCGCGGGCGCGCTCCAGCTCGGCTTCGAGGCCCTCCATGCACGCCGGAACGGGAGCCGGCGGGTTAACGTCGTCCCTTCCACGTCCTCGCATCCTCGGTATCAGGAAGCACGTCGGCGCGCCCGCGGAGCGCGAGGGAGGCGGGAGCGCGCCGGCGTGGCGGTGCGGTCCGCCGGCGCGCTCGCCGCCGAGGCTGGGGAGGCGTGAGGTGCGGGGCTGTGCGGGCCGCACAGGAGCCCTCCGGCCTCGAGGAGCATCCGGATCCCACATCCCCGGCTCTGTTGAACCCTCTCATTCAAACATATTCCCGCCTGAAACCGCCAATCGGTGAGAACTGCGAATTGACCGAAACATCTTTGTGATACAATTGACTACATTCGGGTACACTATGCCGGTCCTGCTCAAAGACCACGACTCTGAACTCGACCTTCGGCCAGGAACCACAAAGTCAGACATCGTGGCGTACCTGTACCGGAATCCGGAGTGGGGATACTCCCCGAAGGACCTCAAGGAGGCTCTTGACATCCCCCGAGGGACCGCCACAACTACACTCAAACGCCTCTACGACGACGACTACATTGGTAAAACCGACGACGGCTACTACCACGCTCTGAGCGAACGAGAAGACATCGGACGGTATGTCTCTAGTCTCGACCAAGTGCACCGGCTGTTCGGTCACCACCGCGATGTGGACGCCACTCCGGAAGAACCCGAGAAACAAATCGGCGAGGGTCGCACTGACGAGGATCTCGACGCAGAACTCGCAGAGTTAGAAGACGAGAGTGGCGGCTTCGATGAGTAAACTATCAGCAGGAGACGTTTGCTGGGCACGAGACCCAACGGATGCCCATCCTCAGAGACCAATCATCGTCTTAGCTCACGATACACACCCATTCAGTGCCACTGATTGTACTGTTATGTGTATCGGGACGAGCGCCGGAAAGTACCAGCAAACCACACCTGAACTCAAAGACAAGCACCTCAACGATATCTCATTCAATGAAACGTCGTACCTGATGCCATGGGCCCTCTACACAATTGCACCGGGATCACTCATGAACGGGAAGACAAAAGGTGAACTTACAGAAGATGGACGGAGACTGGTGAAAAAGTCACTAATCTCTCTCAT
Source organism: Halorubrum gandharaense (assembly GCF_054654575.1). NCBI lineage: Archaea > Methanobacteriati > Methanobacteriota > Halobacteria > Halobacteriales > Haloferacaceae > Halorubrum > Halorubrum gandharaense. The sequence continues at coordinate 1,389,819 of NZ_BAAIET010000001.1, read as the reverse complement.
TCCATAACTAGTAGACTGTGGCAGCCGGCACAGCCTAATTGAACCAGCTTGAAGCAACTCGTAGTGAAACGAACCATACACTGAGTGGTGCCTACTTCACCTGTACTGACCACAGGGGTGACAAACGTGTCACTCTCCAAGGATTGCAACAGAGCCATATCTCCTATACGCTCTTGTGTAGCACATTGTTGATGGAGAGCCTTCTTGCGATTCCGTGGTGGATCGATCGGATCGAGAACGTACGACTCAGCGGTTCTGACGGCCGGCTACTGAATGAGATCTGTAACGGGTGACTGTATCAACAATCTCCTACGGAAGAGCGCTCCTATAAGCACGCACTGAGCGCGGCGACCGCCCTGGCAACCACGAGCGAAGGAGCGAAGTGGCCAAGTCACCTACGAGGGAGCGTGAAGGAGTACGAGCGGAAGGGGCTGCTTGAACGCGTCAACCGGGAGGCGTCGACGGTCGGCGTCGACATTCCCGAGGAGATCGAGATCCAGGGCGAGACGCTCGAGCTCCAGTCGTTCGTCTTCGAGGTCGGCCGTCGAGACTCGATCCCGCCCGGCGAGCGCGAGCGCGTCGAGACCGCAAAGCGCAACCTCCGCCGCGAGCGGATCGAGCGCGTCGAGCGGATCGAGGAGGGCGACATCAGCTACGAGGAGGGCGAGGAGCTCGCGGCCGCCGTCATCGGGATCGACCGCGCGCTCGACGCCTTGGAGAGCCTCGGCGACCCCGACCCAGAGACGGAGGCGCAACGCCAGGAGACGATGGACCGGAAACGCTGGATGAACTTCCTGCAGAAGGCGCTCGGCCGGGAGTAGGGTGGGTCGGCGGGTGTGGACGACGGTCGCCAGCGGCGGAAGTCGCTAGCGCACGCCGGAGGCGGGCGTACACGCTTTTAAACCTCTACGCCCGGCTCAGTTCCCCGTAAAGTCGATCCGTGAGCCGCCGGCCTCGTCGTCGCGCGTCGCCTTGCCGAGCCGGACGAACGCGTAGTCCTCGTCGGTCAGGTAGACGCCGCCATCCGTGACGCTCACGTCGACCGTCTCCAGCACGGAGCCCTCACACGGCCCGAAGTTGCAGTAGCCGCTCTCCTTCTCGAAGGTGGCGCCGTGTTTCTGACAGAAGATCTCGCCGTTGCGGACGAACGCGCCGTCGCCCTTGTCGAGGCGCACGTCCGTCCAGTGTTGACAGTAGTTGCGGAAGGCGGCGACGCCGTCCGACAGGCGGATCAGCAGGATCTCCGCCTCCGGGGTGCCGTCTTCGCCGGCGCCCACGTCGCCCTCGCCGTCGCCGAGCACGTCGTCCGCCAGCGGGCGCACGGTGGCGAGCAGGGTGCCGTCCTCGGGAACCTCCTCCACGTCGACGATCCGCCGGTCCGCGTCCATGTCGGAGGGTGGCCCGCAGCCGGTTTCAACGTTGCGCGCGGCGGTCGCTTATAAGCGCGCGGGCGTCCTCGCTCCGGTATGCCCGTCACCGGCATCGACCACGTCGTCTGTACCGTCTCCGACCTCGACGCCGCCGTCGACTTCTACGGCCGGCTGCCCGGCATCGAGCACGTCACCTACGGCGACGACCGCCACGCGCTGCAGTGTGGCGATCAGAAGATCAACCTCCACGAGGCCGGTGACCCCATCGAGCCGCGGGCGCCCGAGGCGGAGCCCGGCGACTCCGACCTCTGTCTGCTCACGGACGTTCCGGCCGACGACCTTCTCGCGGAGGTAGAGGACGCCGGCCTCGACGTGGAGCTCGGCCCGGTAGAGCGCACCGGCGCCCGCGGACCGCTCACCTCGGTCTATCTCCGGGATCCCGACGGGAGTCTGATCGAGGTGGCGACGTACGAGTAGGCAGACAGCAGTTCAGAGCCGTTCGCCGTCGTAGTACTCCGCCTCCACCCGCCGGTCGTAGAGCCGCGAGAGCAGGGTCGTAACGGGGCCGGCGGTTCCCTCGCCGTCGCCGTCGACCGCGATGCCGTCCACGGTCGCCACCGGCCGGATCTCCCACGTCGAGTTCGTGAGGAACACCTCGTCGGCCGAGCGAACCGCGTCGGGTGCGTACGTCCCCTCCTCGACCGGAATCCCCTCCTCATCGGCCAGTTCGAGGACGGTCTTTCGGGTGACGCCGGGAAGGATCGGCCCGTCGAGCGACGGCGTCTTGAGGGCGGTGCCGTCGGTGAAAAAGAGGTTCGAGGTCGCTCCCTCCGCGACGTTCCCCTCCGGATCGAGCATTAGCGCCTCGTCGGCGCCGGTCACCCGCAGCTCCAGCCGGGCGAGGATGCCGTTGAGGTAGTTGTGCGTCTTCGCATCCGCGGGGAGCGCCCGAGAGGAGGGTTTGCGCGTCTTGGTGGTCTGGAGCGCGGCGGGGCCGTCGAAGACGGGTGCCGAGTCGACACCGCCGCGCGCGAGGGGCTTGACGACCACGACGACTGTCGGGTCGACCTCCGGCTGGGGGTCGAGCGTCCCCGGCTGGCTCCCACGGGTGACCGAGAGCTTCACGTAGGCGTTTGCGAGGTCGTTTGCCGCCAGCGTCTCGTCGATCCGGCGTTTCAGGTCGTCGTCCGCGAGCCCGTGATCGAGCGCCAGCGTCTCGCAGGTGTTCGCGAGCCGCTCGGCGTGGGCCTCCCACCGGAACACGTTGCCGCCGTACGCGCGAAGCGTCTCGAAGGCGGCGTCGCCGTACATGAACCCGCGGTCGGTGACGGGCACCGTCGCCTCGTCGGCGGGCACCAGCTCGTCGTTCACGTGGTAGTGGAGCTGGTCGTCGGTCGACGTGTCGTCGGTCATGGGGTCGGTCCCTCTCCTTCCTGATCGCACATCGCGACGAAGTTCCCAACCATGCGTTTGCCCACAGGAGTGAGGATGCTCTCCGGGTGGAACTGCACGCCGACGTGCGGCCGGTCGCGCCGGCGGACGCCCATCACGACCTCGCGTTCGTCCTCCGTCGTCGCCGTCTCGACGAGTTCCTCCGGGAGGTCCTCCCGCTCGACACACAGCGAGTGGTAGCGCCCGACCTCGACGCGGTCGGGGAGTCCGGCGAACACGCCCTCGCCGTCGTGGGTGACCACGGAGGGCTTCCCGTGGACCACGTCGGGCGCGTGCCCGACGGGCGCACCCAGACTCGCACACAGCGCTTGATGGCCGAGACAGACGCCCAGAACGGGACGGTGGAGCGCGAACACGTCCGTCGAGACGCCCGCCTCCGACGGCGTCCCCGGGCCGGGCGAGACGACGATCCCGTCCGGGTCGATCTCGCGGATCTCCCCGATATCGACCGCGTCGTTCCGGCGAACCGTCACCGCGCCGGCGACCTCCCCCACGTACTGGACGAGGTTGTAGACGAACGAGTCGTAGTTGTCGATGACGAGGATCCGCGCAGCGGCGTCGCCGGCGCCGGGATCGGAGCTCCTCGCGGCGTGCTCAGGCATCGCCGGCACCCCCCTTCGTCCCGCCGTCTCCCTCGACGGCCATCTCGCCGGCCTCCAGCGCCTCGTCGATCGCGTTCACGAGCGCGCGCCCCTTCGCCAGCGTCTCCTCGTACTCCGCCTCCGGGTCGGAGTCGTGGACGATCCCCGCACCCACCCGAAGGTGGTACTCGTCGGCGTGCCGGACGAGCGTTCGGATCACGATGTTGAGCGTCGCACGCCCGTCGTAGCCCGCGGCGAGCATCGACCCGGTGTACGGCCCCCGTCGAGTGGGCTCCAGCTCGTCGATGATCTCCATCGTCCGGGGTTTCGGCGCGCCCGTGATGGTCCCGCCGGGGAAGCAGGCGGCGACCGCCTCCGAGAGGCTCACGTCGGGTCGAGCCTGCCCCTCTACGACGGAGACGAGGTGCATCACCTCGGAGTAGCGGTCGACCCGCCGGTACTCCGACACGTCGACGGTCCCGAACTGCGACACCTTCCCGAGGTCGTTCCGTTCGAGGTCGACCAACATCGCGTGCTCGGCTCGCTCCTTCTCGTCGCCGGTGAGCTCCGCCTCCAGCGCCGCGTCCGCCTCGGGCGTCTCTCCGCGGGGACGGGTGCCGGCGATGGGCTCCGTGACGAGGCGAGCGCCGGCGTCCGGATGGGTGTCGTCAGGCACCCGCTCCAACAACAGCTCGGGGCTCGCGCTCACGAGGTCGGGGCCGCCGCCCGGGAGGTCGCCGAACTCCACCAGCCCGGAGTACGGCGCCGGGTTCACGTCCCGGAGCGCGCCGTAGGCCGCGACCGGGTGGACGGCCGCGGGCGCCCGGAGCCGCTGGGAGACGTTCGCCTGAAACGTGTCGCCGTCGTGGACGTACTGCTTGACCGCCCGGACCGCGTCCGCGTACGCCTCGGCACCCACGTCGCTCTCGAAGGTGGCCGTGTCGCCGGGTGCCGGCGCCGGCCCGGTCGCGGGGTCGCCCTCGCGGATCCGCTCGACGAGTGTCTCGCCACGGGCGACCGCCTCGTCGTAGCACGCGTCGAGCGCGTCGGACTCCGCGTTCTCTCCCGGAATCCGCGGACACACCGTCACCCGAAGGGTGACCGGTTCGTCGCCCTCGTCGGGAACGGGACACTCCCACGACGCCACGCGGTCGAACGCCGCGACCTGCAGCCGAGGGGGTCCCCGGTCGTCGACCGCACCCGGCCCGTTGGGCGACGCCGGCGGGAAGTCCTCCAGCTCGCGGGCGGCGTCGTACGACAGCCAGCCGAACACGCCACACGGGTACGGCACGTCACAGTCGCCCCGGACCAGCGTCTCGTCGGCAAGCAGGCCGTCGAGCGCGGAGAGCGTCGGCGTTTCGCGGCGATAGTCGCCAGTGGGTGAGTCGGCGGTTGCGACCTGGCGGTCCGCAACCACGGCGTCCGCGGATACCGTCAGTCGCGACTCCGGATCGACGGCGAAGTGGCCCCAGCCGGACTGGCCACCCGTCGTCTCGTAGAACACGCCGCCCGGGCCGTCGCGGGCGCGTCGGTAGGCGTCGAACGGGGCCTCGACCGTGACCCGGAGTTCGACCGGGACGCGAGCGCCCGCGGGCGCCGTGTCGGCGACCTCGCGGAACCGCTCGCGGTCGGTGTAGACGAAACTGCGCATGGGTCACGCTTCGCCGGCTACGATGAAACGGTTGTGGTCGCCGGCGGTTGCGAAACGCCCGTCCGGTCTGCCGCCATCGGGAGCGGGCCGGCCGAGCTCAGAACTCCTTGGCGCGGTCGATCCACCTCGCCGCGCGCTTCTCGCCCACGCTGGTCCCCTCCGCGACCTCCGCGGGATCGGCGCCCGCGAGATCCCCGACGGTGTCGATCCCGATGTCCGCGAGCCGCTCGGCGTACGCCGGGCCGATCCCCTTGATCGAGTCGACGGACGTGGCGTCGTCGCCGGCGACCTCCGTGTCCTCGCTGTCGGGGCCGGCGGCCTCGGCCGGCTCCGCGGCTTCCGTCGGGTCGACCGACGCCTCCTCCTCGTCGACGAGCGACTCGGTCGAGGCGGCCGCCTCGGTCTCGGTGGCAACCGGCTCGTCGGCCTCGTCGGCCGGCGGCTCGGCTTCCTCGGCGGACGATGCCGACGCCCCCTCGTCACCGTCCGACTCCGCCGCCGTGCCCGCGTCGGCGCTCTCGCCCGACTCGCGCTCGACGGTTACCTCCGTCTCGGCTCCGCCGCGCTCGGAGTCGCCGCCTCCGAACCCGAGCTTCTCCTTGAGCTTCTTTAGTAGCGCCATCAGCGTGGATTATGGGTGGCGGCTATTTAAAAGCCGGCGGCGGGCGCCAAACGCAGCCGGTTCTCGGGCGTGTACCATCGAAAACCGCTCCGCTTGGAACCGCCGTCCGCCGCTTTCTCCGGCTTATAAGTCGGGTCAGCCCCATCTCCCCACATGGACCTGATCAACGCAGTGATGTGGACGATCCACGTCGGCTTCGCCGTGTTCTGGACCGGTAGCGTGCTGTTCGTCGCGAGCGCCGTGCTCCCGCCCGCGATGCGCGGGAACGTCGACGACGAGTTCCTCGGGCACGCGGTCGGCCGGCTGCGGTGGATCACCCGCATCGCCGCCGTCGCGTTCATCGTCTCGGGCGGCCACATGGCTGGAAACCTCTACACCGCCGACACCCTGTTCGGCTCCGGACGCGGCCACCTCGTGCTCACGATGATCGTGCTCTGGCTCGTCGGGACGGCGCTCGTCGAGATCGGCACCGGGAAGATCGCCGGCGGGCTCGACGCGGGCAAGCTCCGCGAACCCGCCCGCGCGGCCAAGCCCTTCTACTACGGCGCCGCCGCGGCCGCCGTCGGCCTGATCGTCACGGCCGGCCTGCTGGCCGCCCCGATCGCCTTTTAAAGAGACGATTTGCACCGGCGCCGCAGTTCCTCACTCCAACTCGGCCCTGAGCGCCGCGTTCATCGCCTCCACGGGCGCCGTCTCGCCGGTCCAGATCTCGAACGCCTCGACCCCCTGGAACAGCAGCATCCACGCGCCGTCGACGGTGGTCGCGCCGGCGTCCGCCGCCTCCCGGAGCAGGCGCGTCTCGATCGGGGTGTACACCGCGTCGAGCACGGCGAGGTCAGCGTGGAGGAGCTCGGCGGGGACGGGCGTCTCGTCGCTCTCCATCCCGACGCTGGTTGCGTTGACGAGCACGTCCGCGGCGGGGACCGCCTCGGGGAGCGCGTCGAGTCCCGTTCCGGTCGCGCCCGGCACGTCCGCGGCGAGGGCCTCGGCCGTCGACACGGTGCGGTTACAGACCGTCACGTCGGCGCCGGCGTCCGCGAGCGCGAAGGCGGCCGCACGGCCGGCCCCGCCCGCGCCGACCACGACCGCGTCCCGACCGTCGAGTTCTACGTCGTGGTGGGCGAACGCCCGCGTGACGCCCGCGGCGTCGGTGTTGTACCCCACGGGGCGGGCGTCGGGGTCGTCGGGAGAGGCCTCGGAATCGCCGTCGACCACGGGGCCAAAGTCGACCGTGTTCACCGCGCCGATGCGCTCGGCGAGCGGGTCGGCATCGACGGCGTCCAGCACGTCCTGTTTAAATGGAATCGTCACGTTGAGGCCGCTGACACCGAGAGCGGCGGCGCCCTCGACTGCCCGGATGGCGTCATCCTTCCCCGGCTCGAAGGTGACGTAGCGGGCGTCCAGCCCGAGTTCCTCGTAGCCCGCCTCGTGGAGGGGCGGGGAGAGTGAGTGGCCGACCGGGTTGCCGATCAGTCCGTATACGTCCATACGCGGAGGCTGCTCCGCTCCGGCAAAAAAGCCGCCGTTGCGGCGGTCGTTTCGCCGACGGTGGAAACGAGCGCGGCGACGCCGCCTCAGAGAACGCCCGTCGTCGTCGCGACCTCGATGGCGGCCTCCTCGCTGATCCCACCCTGCAGGATGGTGTAGCGGTCGCGGATCTCGTGGGCGCCGGTGAACGCCTCGATCAGCTCCTCGTCGCGCACGCCGAGCTCGTCGGCGGTCGTGGGCGCGTCGAGCGCGTCGAGCGCCTCGCGGATCGCCATCCACTGGCCGTCCTCGCCGCTGTGGAGGTACTCCGTCATGATGGAGGCGACGCCGACCTGGTGGCCGTGGAGCGCCTTGCCGGGCGCGATCCGGTCGAGCTGGTGGGAGATCAGGTGTTCGGCGCCGGAGGCGGGCCGCGAGGAGCCGGCGATCGACATCGCGACGCCCGAGGAGACGAGCGCCTTCGCGACCATCCACGACGACTCCTCTAACCCGGGTTTGATCGAGTCGGCGCTGGCGACGAGCAGCTCCGCGGTCATCTCCGAGAGCGCGCCGGCGTACTCGCTGTACTCCACGTTCCGGAGGCGGCGGGCGAGCTTCCAGTCTTTCACCGCGGTGTAGTTGGAGATGATGTCCGCACAGCCCGCGGTCGTCAGCCGCCACGGCGCGTCCGCGAGCAGCTCCGTGTCGGCGACGACCGCCAGCGGCGGGTCGGCGGCGACGGAGTGCCGAGTATCCCCCTCCGGGATCGACGACCGCCCGGAGACGATGCCGTCGTGGGAGGCAACCGTCGGGACGGAGATGAAACCGACGCCGAGGTGGTCGGCAGCCATCTTCGCGGTGTCGATCGGCTTGCCGCCGCCGAGCGCGATCAGGTAGCCGGGGTCGACCGCCTCCGCGGTGTCCTTCAGCTGCTCGACGGCGTCGAAGGAGGCCTCCTCGACGACCGCAGTCGCGGCGTCCGGGAACTGCGCGCGGACGCGGTCGCCGACGATCTCGTTCGGCGTCGGACTCGTCACGATCAGCGGTCGGCCCGTGAGGTAGAGTTCGCCGACCGCCGCCCCGAGCTCGTCGACCACGCCGTGACCGAGCAGCACCGACCGGGGCAGCTTGATCCACTTCGCTTTCTCGAACATACCGGTGGCACACGCCGGCGGCCCAAAGCCGTTGTCACTCCCTAGGGGGCGACGCGTGGCGACCCCTGGCCGCGAATCCGCTACAAGAACCCGAGAAGCGTCGTCGCGGCGTCGACGAGGAAGAAAATTCCGAATCCAGCCAGCACCAGCGCGGATCCCACGGCGACGACGGGCGCGAACGTCTCGATCCGGCTCTCGGCGGCGACGAGCCCCGCCGGAAACGCCAGCACCCAGCCGAACACGCCGACGAAGAAGCCGCCGACGAGCGCGGGCGAGCCGGTCGTGACCACGAGAAGGCCCGTCAGCTCGGTGCCGACGACTGGGAGATACGAGAGCACGTCGAGCGTCCCGGGCCGAAGCAGGCCGACCCCGACCGTCAGCCAGAAGAGGATCTGGTAGGGGTTCGTCAACGCCAGCGCGAACGCCTTGCGGAACCCCTTCCCGGCTTCCAGCCGCGGCTCGTCGCCCGACGTGGGACGGAACGACGCCCGCGCGGAGCGCGCGGCGTCGAGCGCGAAGTAGCACATGAGGACGCCGCCGACCGCGACCATCGCCGCCTGCAGCCGCGGGAGAGCCGTGATGGCGCCGACGAGTCCGACGTACGCAAGCGCGAAGAACAGCACGTCCGCGAGCGCGGCACCGGCCCCGGCCTTGACGCCGGCGAGCCAGCCACGGAGGACGGACTCTTCGGCGATGACCGCGTTCATGGGGCCGGGGGGCGCCGCCAGCGCCAGGCCGAACAGCGCGCCGACGGCGACGTTCGCGAGGAGACTCACGTCGTTCGACAGCGCAGGTTCCCTCAAAAACCCCCCGAAGCAGGCGTGTTCGTCGGCGGGCGCAGCCCGACATTGACGGACGGATCCGGGGGTTGAAGATGGGATCCGTCCATCGGAATCGGCGGACTGACTACGGCTCGCCGGAATCGTCGGCGTCCCCGGTACCGTCCGCGCCCGCCGTCCCGTCGTCCGCGCCCTCGTCCTCGTCACGCTCCACGCGGATCGAGCGGGCGACCTCCGCCGGGAGACTCTGCTCGCCGGCGGGCGTCTCGACGGTGACCATCCCGAACGGGGCCACGTCCACGACGGTCACCGCCGTCCCGGGCGTAACGCCGGCGTCGGCGAGATAGTCCAGCTCCGCCTCGTCGCGGTCGGAGACGCGAGTGACCTGGACCGTCTCGCCCGTCTCGACCTCGCTCAGTCGGGGGTGTTCGGGATCGGAGAGTGGTTCGAGGTCGGCGCTCGGGATCGGGTCACCGTGGGGGTCGAACTCCGGGTCGCCGAGCGCCTCCGCCACCCGGCGCTCGAACTCCTCGGAGATGTGGTGTTCGAGCGCGTCGGCCTCCTCGTGGACCTCGCTCCAGTCGTAGTCGAGCCGCTCGGCGAGAAACGCCTCCAGCAGCCGGTGGTGTCGGACGACCTCCAGCGCGACCGCCTCGCCCTCCGCGGTGAGCTCGACGCCCTTGTACGGCTCGCGGTCGACGAGCCCGCGGTCGTCGAGCTTCCCCAGCATGTCCGTCACGGTCGGCGGCGTCTTGTCGAGGTACTCCGCGATGGACGAGGTCGAGACCGGCGGCCCCTCCTCCGTTTGAAGGACGTAGATCGCCTTCAGATAGTCCTCCATGACGTCGCTGAGCATTTAAAGGGAGTTGCGGAGGCGGGCGGAAATAGCTACCGGAGGAGGGAGTCTCCACCGGTCGCCGGTCGTCGGTCGCTATCACCGGCCGGTCACCGGTCGTCGGTCGCCGGCCACCTATAAGGCGCCCCCGAGCGAACCGGAGGACGACAGATGAGCCGGAACGACGAGGTCGCGGACTGGTTGGAGGAGTTCGCCGACCTCCTGGAGGCGCAGGGGGTCGAGTACAAGCCGACGGCGTACCGCCGAGCGGCCGAGAACGTCCGCGACCACCCGGCACCCGTCGAGAATCTCGCCGGCGAGGGCACCGACGCGCTCGACGAGATCGACCGGGTGGGCGACGCCATCGCCTCGAAGATCGTCGAGTACTTCGAGACGGGGTCGGTCGCGGAGCTGGAGGAGCTCCGCGAGGAGCTCCCGGTCGACATGGCGGCGCTCACGAGCGTCGAGGGCGTCGGGCCGAAGACGGTCGGCTCCCTTTATGAGGAGCTTGACATCACCACGCTCGACGAGCTGGAGGACGCCGCCGAGAACGAGCGGATCCGCGAGATCAAGGGGTTCGGCCCCAAGACGGAGACGAACATTCTGGAGAACATCCCTTTCGCCCGGGAGGCCCAACAGCGCGACCGGCTGGGCGACGCCCGCCCCGTCGCGGACGCCGCACTGTCGTACCTCGCCGACGTCGAGGCCGTCTCGAAGGTGGAGGTGTGCGGCTCGATCCGCCGCTGGAAGGACACCATCGGCGACGTGGACGTGCTGGTCGCGAGCGACGCGCCCGAGTCCGTCGTGGAGTCGTTCACCGACTGGCCCGCCGCCGACGCCGTCATCGAGGCGGGCACCGGCAAGTCCAGCGTGCGCGCCGACGGGATGCGCGTCGACCTCCGGGTGGTGGCCGTCGAGGAGTTCGGCGCCGCCCTCCAGTATTTCACCGGCTCGCGCGACCACAACATCGCCGTGCGCAACCGCGCCATCGACCGTGACCTCAAGGTGAACGAGTACGGCGTCTTCGACGTGAGCGAGGTGGACGAGGCGGCCGGCAGCGACGCCCCCGGCGAGGGTCAGCGCGTCGGCGATCGCGTCGCCGGCGAGACGGAGGCCGGCGTGTACGACGCCCTCGACATGGAGTGGGTGCCGCCCGAACTCCGCGAGAACAACGGCGAAGTCGACCTCGCGGGCCGCGAGTCGGACGGCTCGCTCCCCGACCTCGTCGAAACGAGCGACATCCGTGGCGACCTCCACACCCACACCGACTGGTCCGACGGCTCGTTCACGATCGCGGAGATGGTCGCGGCCGCCGCCGACCGCGGCTACGACTACCACGTCGTCACTGACCACGCTGCTGGCCCCGGAATCTTCGGCAACACTGGCCTCGACGAGGCCGACATCGCCGAGCAAGCGGAGGCGGTGGCCGCGGTCGCCGAGGAGGCCCCAATCGGCGTGCTCCACGGCATCGAGGCTAACATCGACGCCGAGGGCGCGATCACGACGGACGACGAGACGCTCGCCGACCTCGACCTCGTGGTCGCCTCCCCGCACTCCGCGCTCGACCAGAACGCCGACGCCGCCACCGAGCGGCTCGTCCGGGCGGTCGAACACCCCGAAGTCGACGTGCTCGGCCATCCAACCGGGCGGATCATCAACAGCCGGCAGGGAGTCGCCCCCGACTTCGAGCGCGTCGCCGCGGCCGCCGCCGACGCCGACACCGCCATCGAGGTGAACGCCAACCCCGCGCGGCTCGACGCCAACGGCGACGCCGTCCGCATGGCCCTCGACGCGGGCGCGACCATCGCCGTCAACACGGACGCTCACACTCCGCGAGAGTTCGATCACGTCCGCTACGGCGTCCACACGGCCCGACGAGGGTGGGCCGAGCGCGCCGACGTGCTCAACACGCGCTCGCCCGAGGAGCTCCGGGCGTTTCTGGAGTGACGGACGGCGCGGACCGCCGGGAGGGTGGGAACGCGGGCGAGAGCGGGGACGAGAGCGGGACGCCCCCAGCGGTCCTCCTCGACGTGATGTGCGGCACGCTCGCCACCTATCTCCGGTTTTGCGGCTACGACGCCGCCTACGCGCTCGACCGCGACGTGGAGTCCGACGACCGCCTGCTGGCGATCGCCGCCGAGGAGGACCGACTGCTGGTCACGCGCGACCGCGAGCTGGCCGCCCGAGCCGACGCTCGTGAGGACACCGACGGTGTCCTCTTGCGGGAGCGCGACGTGCTCGACCAGCTCCGCGAGCTTCGCGCGGCCGGTCTCCCAGTCGAACTCGCCGACGAGCCGCGTCGTTGTGGTCGGTGTAACGGCCCGGTCGAACGCGACGACACCGCGGCCGCGGACCGCCCCGACTACGTCCCCGACGACGCCCACCCGGTGTGGCAGTGTCGCGACTGCGGCCAGCGATTCTGGAAGGGGGGCCACTGGGAACGGGTGGCCGAGCGGGTGGACGGCGTCTGAGAGGCGGAGGCGAAGTCGGAGTTGAAGTCGAAATCGAAAACGAGCTGGGCGCCTACCGCGGCGTCCAGGCGTCGCAGGCGTCCATGTCGTCCATGACCTCCTCGTGCTTCCGGCAGTAGGGCTGCATCCCCTCGTCGGTGCGGGCGTAGTCGAACTTCGCGCAGTTGCCACAGTAGGTGTCGCCGGGGCCGTCGCGGGGGGACGCGGATGGCTCCGCGTCGCCGGCGGACGCCGACTGGCTGTCCGTCAGGACGGTCGCGCCGCCGGCGCCCGATCCGTCAGACCCTGCGTCGCCGTCGATCGGCGACGTGATGCGCTCGGCGGCGCTCCCGCCGTCGCTCACCTGCTGTGTGCCGCCGGGGCCGCTCGTCAGCGCGCCGCCGGCTCCGCCTGAACCGCTCGAACCGCTCGAACCTCGCGAGTGCCCGGACTTTCCGGAGCTCTCCGAATTGTCCGCCCCGGCCGTCCCGGGGCGGTTGGTCTGCGTCTCCACGTCGCCGTCGGGCGTGCCGCCGAGCAGGCCGACGCCGCCCATACTCCCGAGCTGGCCGCGGTCGACCTCGATGATCTTCGTCTCGCCTTTGTGGGTCACCTCCATTGTCACGGTGCCGCCGGGGTCGTTGCGGGTTTTGAAGTTCGCAATGCCGACGAACAGACACCAGAACGTCGTCGCCGCGCCGAGGAAGTAGAGCCCCGCCGTCGGCAGCGTGAGGTCCATGCTGTCCGCGTGGGTGACCGTGCCGCCGATCCACTGGCCGGGGTAGGCGTGTGCGAACATCGCGACGCCGAGTCCCATCACTGCGGCGCCGACGAGTGCGGCGGCGCGCGTGTTCCGGTCGGCCGGCAGCACCGTCATCACGCCGAGCAGGAGCGTCGGGACGCCGAGCCCGCCGAGCACCCCGCCGTAGAGCCGCGCATCGCCAAGCGTGTAGCCGCGAGCCGTCAACATCTCCGTGCCCGCCGCGAGAATGCCGGCGACGAGCAGCAGCGTCCCGGCGGCAAAGAGGGAGACCCCGAGGTAGAGTCGGCGGAGGTCCGTCTCCTGACGACCCCGCCCGCCGTACACCTCCGAGAGACTGGTCATAAGTGCCCTACAACCTCCTCTGTGAAAACAGTACGTCAGACGTTCGTGTGACGAAGTAGCACGGGTGACGACGAGCCCTCAATACCGGCCGCGGATCGCGGGCTATCGAAAGTATTACCGTCGCGCCAGCGGAACCGCGACGTATGAGCGAGAACGACGAGGAGGAAGCCGAACCCGCCGTCGAGCTCGGCGAGGGACCGGACGTCGAGGGGCAGCCGGTGGCGCGCGTCGCCGCCCGACTCACCTGGCCCGCACAGCAGAGCGATGTCGTCGCCGTCGAGGGCGACGCCACGATCCGCACGCCCGAGGGCCCCCGCGAGCTCGCCGACGTGCTCGCGGAGTCCGACGTTGCGCTGTTCGAGACCCGCGGCGACTTCGTCGAGGCCGTCGAGGCCGTCGTCGGCTCCGGCCCGGTCGCGACCGAGTAGTTCCGCACCCGCCTTCGCCGCCACCGATCACCGCCAAACCGCCGGCGTCCCCCTCCCTTTTGTGCGACCGGACCCAGATCCGGACGTGACGCTCCCCTTCGATCCCGACGAGCTCGACTCCGACGCGTACGGCGAGAAACGGGCAACGCTGGCGATGGACCACGAGGAAGCGATCGAGCACGTCCGTGAGGTCTGTACGGACGCCGGATTCGGCTTCCCGAGCGAGTTCTCCCCCTCGAAGATGCTCAACGAGAAGGTCGACGCCGACCGCGACCCCTACTACGTGCTCGGCGCCTGCAACCCCGCGATGGCGAACCGGGCGCTCGACGCCACCGACGAGCGGATCGGCGCGCTGTTCCCCTGTAACATGGTGGTGCGCCAGCTGGAGCCCGGCACCCAGGAGGTGTACCACGTCTCCATCATGAAGATCGCCCGGCTGCTCGGCTTCCCGACCGACGACGAGGAGATGGACGCGATAATCGAGGAGACCGGCGAGATGGTCGACGCCGTGTACGCGAACCTCGACAGCGTCGAGAACGACAGCTAGAAACCGCGAGTGTGGCGCCGGCGGCGCCGCGGGCCGCGGGCCGCGGGCCGTCTACCGCTCCTCGGAGTCGAGGACGCGGATCTGGTCGCCCCGAACGGTGACCGGAATCGGGACGGTCGCCTCGTACAGCTCGACGGTCACCTGGTCTTTGCCCTCGTCGATGCGCTGGACGCGGGCCTTCTCCCCTTTGAACGGCCCGGCGATCAGCTCGACGATGTCGCCCTCGGCGATCCCCTCGACGTCAGGGGTCGGCGAGAGGAAGTGCTCGACCTCCGAGAACGGGCTCTCCGCCGGGCCGTCGGGGCCCTGAATGACGCCACTGGCGTGGGGGATCTCGTCGAGGACCCGGGCGAACACGCTGCCGTCCGACGCCTCGACCATCACGTAGCTGGTGAGCTGGTCGGGAGCGATGACCGCGTGGATCTCCGGCATCTCCTTTTCGGCGAGCATGTCGGCGACGGTCCGCTCCTGGCTCGCGGTCGTCTTGACCGAGAAGATCGGCATTACGCTGCCCCGACCCCCGGCAGGAGGCTCATGATCGTGAAGATGAGAAACCCGAGGAAGCCGATCAGCAGAATGCCGGCCCCGGCGATCTTCGACACCTGGAGGAACTCGCCGGTGCTGGGGGTGCTGGCGAGCTTCAGCACGCGAATGTAGCTGTTGAGGTCGTACGGAACGTCCATGTTACGAGCGGCTTCGAGACGCGACGGTTTTTACCTTTTGATGCGGGACGGCCGGTCGTCACACGCCGCGAACGGCGGACGCGACCGCGATCGTCGTCGCCACCCCGGCGAGCGCCGGCGTCGCGTCGCTCCACGTCAGCGGATCGCCGAGCAGCGCTGCGACCACCACGACCGCGACGAGCGACACGGCCCCGCTGAGGAGCCGCTCGGTCCGGTTCGACACCCCGCGGTCAGTGTCCGGATCCGGAGCGTTCACCGTCGGCACTGTATCGCGGTCGGCGCCGGTCGTGAACGGAGTCGGGGACATGGGAGGGTTGCGGAAACCGGGAACGTCGCAACAGTTGGGGCAGGGTGGTGGGTGGGGGAGGGTGGGAGGTTCGGGGTGGAAGGTCCGGGTTGGGAGGTGAGCGGGGGTGGCCGCAGCGAACGACCCGGATCGGACCGAGTTCCCGGACGACTGCGTTACTCGACGTAGTCGATGTCTTCCATCTGCTTTGCGGCCTGCTCGCGCTCGGCCTCGTTTCGGCCGTAGATCTGCGGGGATTCGACGCCCGTGACCACGATCATCGTGCGCATCTCGCCTTCGAGCTCCTCGTCGACGGAGGTGCCCCAGATGATCCGCGCGTCGGGGTCGATCCGGTCGTAGATCTCCTCGACGACGCCCTCGGCCTCCTCGATGGACATGTCCTGTCCGCCGGTGACGTTGACCAGCGCGGAGTTGGCGCCGGAGATGTCGACGTCCAAGAGCGGCGACCGAAGGGCCGACTTCACGGAGTCCTGCGCCTTCGAGTCGGAGTCGGACTCGCCGAGGCCGATCATCGCGACGCCACCCTTCTCCATCACGGTGCGAACGTCGGCGAAGTCGAGGTTGACCAGGCCGGGCTTGGTGATCAGCTCGGTGATCCCCTTCACGGAGCGCATCAGCACCTCGTCGGAGACCTTGAACGCCTGCCGGACGGGGAGCTTGCCGACGGCGTCGAGCAGTCGGTCGTTGGGGACGACGATGACCGTGTCGGAAACGTCGCGGAGCCGTTCGAGACCGGCCTCGGCGTTGGTGCGGCGCACCTCACCCTCCGCGGTGAAGGGGGTGGTGACGATGGCGATGGTGAGCGCGCCCGACTCGCGGGCGGCCTTGGCGACGACGGGCGCCGAGCCCGTTCCGGTGCCGCCGCCGAGCCCGGCGGTGACGAACACCATGTCGGAGCCGTCGATGGCGTCCTGGATCTCCTCTTGGGACTCGATGGCCGCCTCCTCACCGACCTGCGGGAGCGAGCCGGCGCCGCGCCCCTGCGTCTTCTGCTGGCCCATCAGGATTTTCGTGTCGGCCTCGATGTTCACGAGGTGCTGAACGTCCGTGTTGGCCGCCACGAGCTTCGCGCCGTGGATCCCCTCCTCCATCATGCGGTTGACCGTGTTGCCGCCGGCGCCGCCACAGCCCACCACGGTGATGTTGGTCTGAAGGTCCTTGAGAACGTCCTGCAGTTCGTCGTCGGTCATCGTTCCGGTTCGGGGGGCACCGCCCGCGGGGCCTCCCTCGCCGGACGACTCGCCGAACCCGTCGGCCTCCTCGTCGGGAGACTCCTCGGCTTCGTCGATAGCATCGTCCACGATAGAGTCCATTATAGGGAACGGTTGCGACCCTGGCCTATTTATCTTTGCCCAATCGTCAGACGCGGGTCGGACGCCCCCTGCGGTTCGTTTCCGTGGGTTGGAGGGTGACCGGCGCCTCACCGCCCCCTCACCGCCCCCTCACCGCCGCCCCACCGCCACCCACCTCACTCCCCGGTCGCGTCCCCCGCCGGCGACCGCTCGACCGGGAACCGCGTCTCCTGCTCGCGGCGGACGGCCTCCGGCGGGATCGTTCGGTCGCCGACCTCGACGGCCTCACCCGCGGCCAGCTTGCCGAATTCCGGTCCCTCGGGGACGCCGACTTTCGCCGCCAGCGACGGCTCGAACGCCTCCTCGACGGCGACGACGGCATCCGGCTCGACGGTCACCTCGTCGTAGCCGTCAGCCAGCACGTCCGCGAGCCCGTTCACGAGGTCGGTGTACCCGGGCAGGGCGTCGTCGACGGCGAACGCGGCATCGCCCCCCGCGCGGCTCCCCGAGTGCTCCGTGTCGAACGCCACGGTCGTTTCCTCGATGGCGTCGCGGGCGCCGTCGGCGTCGACTCCCTGGGCCGCCGCGAGCAGATCGGCCGGCAGCGGGAGCACCTCCAGCGCCTCACGCACCCGTTCGGGGGCGTCGTCGCTGGCGTCGTCGCCGGCGTAGTCGACCGCCGGGCGAACCTTGCCGAACCGAAGTCCGGCGTCGATGCGCCCGACGGCGTCCTCCACGACCGACACCAGCGCGAGCGGCGTCCGGCCCACTTCCCGCACCCACGTCTCGCTCACGACGCGGTAGCCGAGGTCGGTAAGCGTCTCAACCAGTTCGGGGTGGGTGCCGTCCACGACCGCGTGGCGCGCGCGACTGGCCTCGAACGCCCGGTCGAGCAAGTCCCGGTTGGCGTCCGGCGCCCCCATCGCCGCGAGGTTCCACTCGGAGCCGATGTGGCCCACAGCCCAGTCCGTCTCCGCGACGATACGCGAGAATCGCGGCGCGTAGTGGCCCCCGCCGAACCCGACGACGTGGCGCGGGCAGCCGTCTTCGCCGACGAGGTCCGGACCGGTGCTCGCGAGCCCGATCACGGCGTCCGCAACCACGCCCGCCGCCTTGGCGTCCGTCCACTGGGGCTCGGCCGAGCCCAACTCGACGAACAGTGACGGGACGGAGACGTTCGTCGGGCCGTGGTGCGTGCACTCGACGGCGGCGTCGTACCCTTCCGGCGCGTGCTCCGTGAAGTGCTCCACTACCCGCTTTGCGGCGCCGGGCGCGGTCTCGGAGAGGGCGTCGGGCTCCCCGCCGTACTTCGCCTCGCCGAAGTTCCCCGTGAAGTGCGCCGTCAGGAGTGGTCCCGTCTCGCCCGAGTGCCGCGAGACGAACGCGAGACAGTCGAGCCGGTCGGCGGGGTCGCCGGCGCGGGGATTTGCCGCCGAATCGTCCGCATCCCCCACGAACGCGGTCGCGGGATCGTCAAGCTCGACGTGGATCTCGTCGAACTCCCGGAGTTCGAGGCCCGGCCGCCGGAAGTACGTCCCGCCTCCCTCCGCGTCGGAAAGCTCCTCGTCGGTCCGTTCCTCCCACTCGGCGCGGTCCAGCAGGCGCTCCCCGATGTGTGCGGAGGCGCTGTCAGCCCGGCTGACGACGATGGCGATCACTGGCGGAGCATGAGGCGTCCGGGGTCGAATAGTCGTCGGATCCGGGCGACGACGCTTACGGGAACAGCAGGCAGAGTCTCTAGGGGAACAGCAGATAGACGAAGACGGCGTATGCGACTACCAGCACCCCGCCGTCGAGCCGGGAGAGCCGGCGCCCGCGGTACATCAACCCGACCAGCAGGACGGTGAACCCGACCAGCATCGGGAACTCGAAGGCCCGAACGCCGGGACTCACGTCGACGGGGGCGATCAGCGCGAGAATCCCGATCACGGCGAGCACGTTGTAGATGTTCGAGCCGACGACGTTGCCGACGCTGAAACTCGCCTCGTCACGGACGGCGGCGACGACGCTCGCGGCGAGCTCCGGCAGCGACGTGCCGATGGCGAGCACCGTCAGCCCGATGAACAGGTCGGAGTAGCCCGCCGCCGCCAGCAGCTCCCGACCGCCCTCGATCAGCCAGCGAGAGCCGAGCACGAGCGCGACGATGCCGCCGAGCACGGCGGCCACGTCCCGAAGCTTCGCGTCCGGCATCTCCTCGCGGTCGGCGGCGGTGATCCCCGACTGCGTGCGCCGGATCCGGCGCATCACCACGAGGGTGAACGCGACCAACGCGCTCAACAGGATGGCGGCGTCGACCGCACCGATCCGCCCGTTCCATCCCACGGCGACCAGCAGGAGGGCGGCGAGCACCATGAACGGGACGTGGTGGTTGAGGACGGTGTCGGAGACGTCCATCGGCCGGATGAGCGCGGCGATGCCCAGCACGAGTCCGATGTTGGCGATGTTGGATCCGACGATGGCGCCCAGCCCGATGTCCGTTGAGACGGTGAGCGCGCCGAGTACGGCGACGAACAGCTCGGGGGCAGTTGTGGCGAACGCGACCACCGTCACCCCGACGGTGGAGGCTTTCAGCCCGACGGCGAGCGCGAGATCCGCGGCGCCGTCGACCAGCAGCTCCGCGCCGGCGTACAGCAGCACGACGCCCGCGGCGAGCAGGAGGATTTCGGTGAGAGGTGACCCGAGCGGCACGCCGGCTCCTTCTCCCGGTTCACACTAAAGCGACGTGGTAGGTGGTTCTCGACCGACACTGACCACGGTCCCAGTCGGCAGGAAAACCCGAAGAGGGATTATCCGTCCGGCGCAATCGTCGACCATGTCAGTCGCCAGCGTCCGCGCGTTCGCGAAGGAGCGCCCGCTCGCACTCACCGGGCTCCTCACCGTCGTCGGCTACGGCGTCGTACTCGGCGTCTTCTTGGTCCCGCAGTTCGCCGCGCTGTTTCCCGACCTCTCGACCGGAACCGTCGACCTGCTCACCCACGCCATCGCCGTCGTCAACAGCCTCACGATCCTCACGCTCTCGCTCGGCTGGTACTGGATCCGCAAGGGCGAGACCCGAAAGCACGCCGGCGCTATGGTGACCTCCTTCGGGCTGATCCTGTTGTTCCTCTGCATCTACGTCCCGCGTGTCGCCGGCGGCGGCACCAAGTACTTCGACGGCCCGGAGCTGATCGGCTACGCCTACCTCCTGATGCTCGCCATCCACATCCTGCTGTCCATCCTCGCGGTCCCGGTCGTGCTCTACGCCATCATCCTCGGCGCCACGCACTCGGAGCGCGAGCTCCGTCAGGAGACGCCGCACGCACGCGTCGGCCGGATCGCCGCCGCCTCGTGGCTGCTCTCGCTGGTGCTCGGCGTCGTCACCTACCTCATGCTCAACCACGTGTACGGCTACACCTACTGAGCGTTCGCGACCGCCGTCGACTGTTCGCGACCGCCGTCGGCTCGCTGTGCCCCCATTCCCGGCCGTCCCATCCGCCACCGAACGGCTTAACGCGCTTCCCCGAACAGGGGGGACCATGACCGAGTGGATCGGTGACGCCTTCACGAGCGAGACGGGCTGGAACTTCCTCGAAGACCTCGTCGCAGTCGGGAACCGCATGGCCGGCAGCGACGGCGAGGACGAGGCGCTGGCGCTCACCCGCGACACGCTCGCGGCGGTCGGCGCGCGCGACGCCCGTATCGAGCCGTTCGACGTACAGGGCTGGGAGCGCGGCGACAGCGCCATCCGACACGACGGCACCACCGAAGCGAGCGGCGACAACGAGTGTATCGCGCTCCCACGGAGCCCCGCAGGCGAGGTGACCGGCGAGTTCGTCGACCTCGGCTACGGGCTCCCCGAGGACTTCGAGGCGGACCTGGAGGGCGCAGTCGTGATGGTCTCCTCGACGGTACCGGACTCCTTCGACCGCTTCATCCACCGCCGCGAGAAGTACTACCACGCCGTCGAGGCGGGCGCGGCCGCCTTCGTCTTCGCCAATCACGTCGAGGGGCAGCTGCCGCCTACGGGGAGCGTCGGCACCGCGGACGCACCCGTCGGCGACATCCCCGCGGTCGGCGTGAGCAAGGAGACCGACGCCCGCCTCGCCCGCCGGTTCGAGGGCGAGGAGCTCACCGTTGCCGTGGACTGTGCGACGCCCGCCGCGGAAAGCGGGAACGTCGTCGCGGAGCTTGGCCCCGACACGGACGAGTACGTGGTCGTCTCCTCACACGTCGACGCCCACGACATCGCGGAGGGCGCGATGGACAACGGTGCCGGCACCGCCACCGTCGTCGAAGTGGCGAAGGCGCTCGCCGCGCGCGAGGACGAACTCGATACCCGCGTGAAGCTCGTCGGCTTCGGCGCGGAGGAGGTCGGGCTCGTGGGGTCGTCCGTTGCCGCCGAGGCCGCCGACCCCGAGCTGGTGAAAGCCGTCGTCAACGTCGACAGCAACGTCTTCGGCCGCACGCTGAAGCTCGACCACCACGACTTCCCGGAGCTCGAAGCCGCCGCCGAGCGCGTGAGCGACCGGTTCGACCATCCCGTCTCCACCGACGGGGCAGTCGTCCCCCACAGCGACCACTGGCCGTTCGTCCAGCGCGGCATCCCCGGCTACATGGTCTCGGGCGAGACGAGCGACCGCGGGCGCGGCTGGGGCCACACCGCCGCCGACACGCTCGACAAGCTGGAGTCCAGAAATCTCCGCGAGCAGTCGGTACTGCTCACCGAGCTCGTCGTCGACCTCGCCGGCGCGGACGTGACCGTCGAGCGCCGCGACACCGACGCGATCGCCGCCGCGCTGGAAGCCGAGGACAAGGCGACCGGGATGAAGATCACCGGCGACTGGCCGTTCTGAGACGGGTGTGACGGACGGCCGGTCGATAGCCGCCCCCCACCCTCCCGAACCGCGTGGCTTTTTCCCGGCGCCGCCCGAGGTCCGCGCATGAGCGAGCCGGTGCGACGAGTCGCGGTTGTCGGGGACGACGACGAGGTAACCGCCGCCCTGCGGAAACGGGGTGCGACCGTCGTCGATCCCCCGACGGCGGACGCCATCGTCGCGGCCGATCCCGACGGCATCCGCGTGGCTGCCGACGTGAACGTTCCCGTGCTCCCGGTGGGGGCCGGTCGGCACGCTACCTCGTCCGAAAACGCCGGGGCCGCGGTCGAGCGACTGCTCGACGGCGACACCAAGCGCGCCGGTCACCCGGTGCTGTCGGTCGAGATCGCCGGCGAGCGCGAGGGAACCGCGGTGTTCGACGCCACCCTCGTCACTGCCGAACCCGCCCGAATCTCCGAATATGCCGTCACCTTCCCGAATCAGGGTCGCGAATCGTTCCGGGCCGACGCCGTCGTCGTCGCCACGCCGCTCGGAAGCGACGGCTACGCGGCCGCGGCGGGCGGCCCGGTGCTCGGGCCCGACACCGGCCTCTCCATCGTTCCCGTCGCACCGTTCTCGACCACGACCGACACGTGGGTCGCGAGCGCGCCGCTCGAAGTGACCGTCGAGCGCGACGAGGAACGGGTGTCGTTGGTGCTCGACGGCGAGGAGTACGGCGAGGTCCCCCCGAACGAGCCCGTGACGGTCCGGGTCGACGACCGAGTGACCGTCCTGTCGATGGGGACCGAGCAAACCGGGCCGTAAGCGCGGCCGATTGGAAAAACTCTAATGAGTCGTGGACCGAGTGACCTGTATGGACCCACTGCAGTTCCTCGTCCCCCTCGACTGGATCGAGGTCGTCGGGCCGATCCTGCCGTTCGCGATCCTCGTCATGGCGCTCGCGAACCTCGCTACCCGACACCTCGCGCACAAACAGCACGTCGAGCAGGCTGAAGCGGGCGACAGCGTCGACCAGTTCACGCCACACGTGTTCACGAACGTCGGGCTCCTGCTGTTGAGTCTCCTGTTCACGCTCGACTCGCCGACCGGCGGCGTGATCCTCTCGCTGCTCGTGGTGACGATGCTGGTCGCCGACCTCTTCGAGTTCGAGGCGCGCAACGTCGAGGCGCGCAACGACATGACCGTCGAGCTCCCGAAAAGCGCGCTCGTCAGCTCCGGTCTCGTCGTGCTGTACGCCGTCTACTACGCCCTGTTCTTCGTCGTGGCCGACTTCTGGGGCGAGTTCGTCGTCGCGTAACGCCGTCGAAGTTCCTTTTCCGTTCGTTCCGTCGAGAGCCCGCCGGGTCAGCCGCGGCGTCGCCGCGCGAGTTTCGAGGCCGAGTCCCTCGCGCCGGCGTGCTCGGTGGGACGCACGGTGCTCGAAACTGGTGACGCTCTTCGTGGGAGACACAGTTGTCCCTTCGTGGCCAGTCTCGGATCCTCGATAAGCGAGATCGGGAGTGAGTGTTGCAGATCGTCGCCGGCGAGGTGGCATATAAACGTCCGAGAGCGGTTACGACGGCTTCTTTATAAACGGACGGGCGGTGCGGTGGCGCGCCCGGCGAGCGCCCGCTGGGCGCTCGTCGGCGCGCGAGGGAGGTCGGCGGCGGCCGCGGCGTTGCGGTCCCGCGGCCGCCGCCGACCGAGGCTGGGGAGGCGTGAGGTGCGGTTGCTGTGCGGGGTGGGACTGAAAGGGGCAGCCGGCTCCGGGAAGACGGGCGACGTAAGCACTCAAAAGGCCGGGCGGTGCGGAGAGGCCTTTTGAGCGCGCAGCGAGGCCCTCGACCGGAGCCGGCTGGGGCTTTTGAAGGCGGTCTCCATCATCGAATCATCAGCGACTCACCGAACAAACGCACCTTATAAACGAAACACACCTCCACCAACGTCTCAGTTATAAACGCCTCATCCAACTACGTACCACACCTACTCCCGAAGTCGGTCAACAAACTGCACTCATAGACCGGGTGGTTCAGCCACAAGTGCGGCTAACGCACGAACGTTCAACAGAACCAGAACCCGAAAAACCGCAACCGGATCGACCGACGCGCTCAGTTCGCCGCGTCACCGCGCGAGCGGCGGAGCTCGCGCGTCGCGGGCACGAGCACCCAGAAGGTGAGCGCGCCGATCACCATCAACCAGAAGAAGGCGTCGCCGGCGAAGATGCCGATCTGGTCGTAGACGCTCTCTGCCGCCTGCGGCTCGGCGAACAGCTGCCCGACATCGTAGAAACTCGGCGTGCGGTACCATCCGGCGAACGTCAACCACCCGAGTCCCCCGAGGGTGAACAGGGCGAGACCCTTCATGAACTCGTCTGCCATTGGCTTACTGTTCGCTGGAATCCTCTTGAGGCTTTCCCATTCCCTGAGCTCGAAACCGTGTTCCGAGGACGTAGATGGCCGTTCCCGTCAGGATCGACAGCAACCCGGCGATCGCCAGAAACGCCGTCAGCACGTCCTCGGGGGGTAACAGGCCGATCGACGCCAACACGTACTCGATCGTCGTTCGAATGAAGCTGAACTGCAGCGTCGCGGCGTCGATGAGGGTGAAGCCGACGAAGAAGGTGACCACCGCCGCCAGCGTCGAGAACACCATCACCGTCTTGAACAGCCGCAGCGGGACGACGACCTCGCGACCGTCCGGCCCGCTCCGAACGCCGAGCGGCTCGTTTCGCGGGTCCGACTCGTCGTCTTTCGCGATCGGGTCGCCGGTCTCGTCGACCGCCTGATGCTCGTCGGCGTCGTCTGTGGGTGCCATCTGTGGGAAGGGGGAGGGGAGAAGTCGGCGGGGGGCGGGAGGGGCGCGTGAGAGTGTGCGCGTGACTGCGCGTCGGTGGATCAGCCCGCAGCCCCTACTTCGGCGGACGCAGCATGTAGTACCGGCGGTTGAGGTCGTACATGTACCCCTCGCGCATCGTCTTCAACACCGCGTAGGTGACGATGCCGCCCAGTACTGGGAGCAGGAACACCAGGTTGAGCAGGAGGTCCAGCTCGATGGGCACCATGTTCTGGATGGCGAGAATGCCGATGGTGACCGAGAAGATCACGCCGGCGACGCCGATGGAGGCCCACATGGGCTCCTCGACGGGCCGGCGGGCGCTCCCCTTGTTGAGGAACGGCACGAGCGTGATAAAGCCCATCACGACGCCGTGCGCAACCAGCCCGTACAGCTCGTCGGACATCACCTTGTCACCGCCAAGGATGGCGAGTTCGGGGTTGATCGGGTCGAGGTGAAGCAGCCCGAACGACCAGTAGAGGTACCAGTCGGGCAGGATGATCGACGGCGTCTGTCCGGGGTGAGCCGGGTCGCCGAAATGCGGCGGCAGCAGTGCGGAGACGAGCAGGATGACGCCCACGAAGAAGCTCGTGATGGCGAGGTTGCGGATCGTCTCATGGGGCCACGCGGGGAAGCCGAGCACGTCGCGCTCGACGTACGTCGACTCCGCACGCAGGTTCTCGTCCTCACGCCGGGAGCGCTCGAAGTACTGGTAGGTGAGCTGTGAGAGCCCCTGTGAGCGCTCCTTGCGCTCGCTCCAGGTGGGCGTCTCGTCGTCCGGCGGCACGGTCGCCGGCGGTCCCCCGTCGGTGCGTGCTTCGCCGTCGGTTCCTCCGTCGGTGGTTGGGTCGTTGGTGTCGGTCATTGCGTTAGTGCGGCTCCGCGATCCCCTGCACCCAGACGATGCCGACGTGGAGCGCGATGAGTCCCGTCACCACGAACGGCAGGATGAACACGTGCAGGATGTACATTCTCACGAGCGTCGCCTGTCCCAGCGTGAAGCCGCCGAACAGGAGCTGTGCCGCCCACTCGCCCACGAGGGGCGTCGCGAGCGCCATCTCGACGCCGATCTGTGCCGCCCAGAAGGACAGCTGCTTCCACGGGAGGACGTACCCCGAGAACCCGAACATCAGCGTCAGGCCGATGAGCACGATGCCGAGGATCCAGTTCACCTCGCGGGGCTCCTTGTACGACCCCGTGAAGTAGACCCGCAGCATGTGCAGGAACACTGCTGCCACCATGAACTGGGCGGCCCAGCGGTGGATCGACCGGAGCATGAAGCCGAACTGCACGTCCTGCATGATCTCGACGACGGAGTCGTACGCCGCCGTCGGGTCGCCCTGTGCGGCCATGCCGGCGGTCGACGGCGAGTAGTAGAAGCCGAGGAGCGCGCCGGAAACCGCTGCTACGAGGTACGCGATGATCGACAGCGACCCCAGCGAGTACAGCGGGTACCAGTACCAGAACTTGTTGTCGAGGTCGTACTGCTCCGTGTGGCTTTTCGGCATCTGGAGGTTCGCGCGGTAGTACATCGTCTCCAGCAGCTCGAGATAGTCGACGATGCGGAGGCGTTTGTCCATCCAGATGAGCGTGGTGAGGAACGCGGTCTCGATGACCGTCAGATCCTGACTCTTGAGCCACGCGTTGTGGTCCATCTCGTCTTGTTTTTTGAGGCTCATTGTGTGGTCACCGCTTGTAGTACGGGTAGATCGCGCGTTTCACCGTGTCCCACGCGTCGCCGGCGTCGACCTCGACGCCGTCCTTCTGGTCTTCGCGCACGTAGAGGTCCTCCCACTTGCGCCGGCGCTTCTTGACGATCATCACGTCGGGGAGGAACTCCTTGCGGTACAACAGGAGGATGAAGCCGAGGTCGATGAACACCAGCGCGAGCAGCGCGCCCATGTACATGTTCCCGTACTCCGTGGACGCCCAGCCGGACATCAGTCCGTAAACGAAGATGGAGACGAAGACGACCTCGATCACCGTCAGAATGACGATGGCGATGGCGGCGGCGGTGCTCTCGCGGGCCGGCTCGTACCGGTGGATGTCACCGTACGAGGAGCCACCGGAGCTCATTGGTTCCCTCCGTGACCGGTGTGTGCGGACTCGCCGTACTTCAGCACGTAGAACGTGAACACGAACGTGAGCACGATGCCGAACATCGCAGCGACGCCCACCCAGTGGGCGTGGATCGGGACGCCCCACTGGCCGGGATCCTCGGGCCATCCCGTGTCCGGGGCGGCCTCCTGAATGGGCACGTCGTCGCCGACGGCGACCGCGCCGAACATGTCGACGCCGCGGTGGGGAGCACAGACGTACCCCGTCCGACCGCCCTCCTCGAAGGTGTACTCGTAGGTGTACCCCTCGTCGTCGACCGGACTGCCGCTGTCGAGGTCCGTGTGCTCGTTCTCGAAGTCGGTGTTCTCCTCGTCGGCGATGACGTTGTGCGCGCCGCCGTCGCCCGTCCACACCCACTCCACCGTCGCCCCTTCGTCGATCCAGATCGCGGCCGGCTCGAACGCCAGGTCGCCACCGTTACCGGGCGCGCCGACCTCGACGGTTACCTCGTCCTGGCCGCGGAGGTCAGCGAACCCTCCGTCGACCCCGTCGAGATACCCCTCGAAGTCGGGCCGGTCCTCGGCCGCGACCGTTCCGGTCGCTGCGGTCGAGGCGCCGACCGCGGCGGTGGCACCGCCGGCCGTTCGCAGGAAGTCCCGCCGTTTCATACACTGCGAGGTCAGGACGGCGCGCGCTTAAACCCACCGACTAACATCGGCCGATGGGACGCGGTTACGCCCCTTGAGTCCCCCGTTATCGGGCGTCTCGCTCGTCACCCTTACGTCCCGGTGCGGAGCCGTTTTCGTCCCGCTCGTCGGACGCCGACGGGCGTTCCGCGTCGTCGGTCAGCACGGACTCCGCATCGTCGTCGATCGGCACGAACTCCGGGCGTCGTTCGGCCTCCCGCAGCGCCCGGAGTCGTTCGCGGTACTCCTCGGCACGGAATCGGTCGGAGAGTCGGGCGTTGGCCACCATCGCGAACAGGAACACGCCGATGAGGAGGAAAAACAGCGCCGCCGCAGGAGCGACGATGGTGTCGACGCCGAAGAACAGCCAGCCGGCGAGGAGCGCGAGGCCGGCGACGAGCTGAACCGCCGCCACGATCTGGAGCATCCAGTTGCCGAACTCGCCGGACCCCTGCGGGACGGAGTCGGGATCTGGCAGCGACCAGTCGTCCGGCGGCTCCGACACCTCGTACTCCTCCATCGCCGCGAGCGCGACGACGGGCTCCACGTCCCGCAACACCGTCCCCTCACCCGTGATCTCGCCGCTGGGTCGCACGACCGCGTACCCCTCGTCGGAGTACACGACCACGCGCTCGCCGTCCGCATCGCGCACGCGTTCGAGCACGCCGAACACCTCACGACGGGAGATCCGCGTTTTCAGCTCCGCCTCCACGCGGTCGAGCAGGCGCTCGCCAGTGATCCACGTCTCGGGATCGAACGCGGCGTCCCACTCCTCGGGGGACATTCGCGCCATGTCCTCGGGGCCGAAGTCGTCGAAGTCGTACTCGGATTCGACCTGCTCGCGAAGCGCGTCGAGCTCCGCGTCGCCGGAGTCGGCCGACTCCGCACCGTCCGATGACGGCTCCGCTGCGTCGGCCGCATCCCGGCTGTCACCGGCGTCCGACCGCGTCGAAGCGTCGTCCATTACGTGCGGGTAGGTGCTCCGAACGCTAACGACTTTCGTCCGGTCGCCGCTTATAAGCGCCCGCCGGCGAGCGCCGTCGGACGGAACGTCGCGTGGGATCGCTGGAGTGACCCGCCGTCTGGAAAGAGCGACCCCGCCGCCCGGAGACGGATCGGGGAGTTTTACGCTCCCCGACCCGAACGGCGCGTATGGTCGAGCCGTCGGTCGCCGCGACGATAGCCGGACTGTCGGTGACGGCGAGTCTCCCCTTCCTGCTGTACGGGGCGTGGATCATGGTCGACGCCGAGACGGTGACGTGGGATGTGCTCGTCTACCACCTCAAGTTCGTCGCGGTCGGGCTCCTGTTGACGACGGTGCCCGTCGTCACGTGGATGCTCCCGCGAGTCCTGCAGCAGATGACCGGCGACGCCGTCATTCACGCCTTCTTCGGGCTTCAGGCGTACGCCCTCCTCCTGTTCGGACTCACCGGCATCGTCCGGATCTTCCAGGCGAAGCACGCGGCGGGCGCCTACCACGACGCCGACGCGGACATCGACGAGCTCGGCGAGAACATGGGCCACTGGCGCGCCCGACTCCGGATCGGCGTGGCCGGGTTCCTGATCCTCTGGATCTGCGCGTGGCTCACCGGCATCTACCGGTTCACAGTGCTCTACTTCTGAGTAAAAGGGAGGACGCCTCAGCTGTCCTCCGGCGGCCGGTCGCGACGAAGGTCGGTGTTCGCCGTGCGCAGCTCGTCTTCGGCGAACTCGTAGAGCTTCTGTTCGGCGATGTGCTGGTCGTGTTCCCGCTCCGCCTCGCGGATCTCCGCACGAACCTCCTCGGGGAAATCCTCGAACGACTCCGCTTCCGGGTTCTCGCGGGCGTGCGTCTCGATGCGCTCGCGGATCGCCGGCGGAATCTCGGAATCTCCGTCGGTCATAGCGTCGGGAATGACGGACGGGTGCCTGTTACACCTTCCGGCCGCCTTTATAAGAGTCGTCGGTCGGTGCGCGGTCGAGCGGTCGCCGAGCGCCGGCAGTCACACACCCCAGCAGTCGCGCGCGTCGTCACCACGCCTCGCCGCTGGCGAGGTCGACGTCGGCGTCCTCCTTCGAGGAGGGACAGAGGTCCTCCAGCACGCAGTCGTCACAGTCCGGGTTGATCGCGGTGCACGTCGCGCGCCCATGATCGATGAAGAGGTGGGTGAGCTGTTGCCAGTCCTCCTCAGGGACGACCGACTGCAGGTCCTCCTCGATCTTTGCCGGCGACGTCTCCTCGGTGATCCCCAGTCTCCGGGAGATCCGCTGGACGTGGGTGTCGACGACGATTCCCTCGACGACATCGTGGCCGTGCTGGAGCACGACGTTCGCCGTCTTGCGCCCGACGCCCGCGAGGTCGGTGAGTTCTGACATCGTGTCCGGCACCTCGCCGTCGTGTTTCTCGACGATGTCGGCACACGCCGAGCGGATGTACTTCGCCTTGTTGTTGTAGTAGGTGATCGAGTTGATCTCCTCGGCCAGCTCCTCCTGGTCCGCGTTCGCGTACTCGGCCGCGGAGTCGTACGTCTTGAACAGCTCCGCACACACCGTGTTCACCCGCTCGTCGGTACACTGCGCGGAGAGCACGACGGCGATGAGCAGCTCCAGCCGGTTCGAGTAGTTGAGCGAGATGGCGGAGTCGGGATACTCCTCGTACAGTCTGTCGAGCACTGCCTCCACCTGCGCCTCGCGCGAGTCGAGCGACGTTCCCATACACGTCCCTGCGAGCGACCGGCATTGAACGGTTCGGAACCGGCGCGCCGCCGCGGCAGCTTCGGACACTCTGCCATCCGCTAACTCTCCCGTTATCGCAGGTTTCAGGCCCCAATAATACGACTCCCTCGTCGTGACCCGTTCCCGTCGTCGGTCGGCCGGCGTCCGCGTACGCCCGTCGCCCGCGGCGCCCGCACGCTCCCGGCTCGCTGGCGGGAATCCCGTAGTCGTCGCGCGACGCATCTCCGCGTGGCGCGTGCGCGTTCAAAATTGACCTCCTCCCGCGCCTGAAGACGCGGGAATCCCGCCATGGGATTTCAGATCGAGTGCAACGACCCTGTGGTTTCAAGACGCATTCGTTCCAAGCGTCTCCTGCTGGATTTCAGCATCGGCTTGGCTGTCTTGTGGCGCGGTCAACCGCGCCCCATCCTCAGCCGAGTCATCGTCGTTCGTGTGTTCTCTGGAACGACTCTCTCCGCTGAGGTAGCGATCCGCGATATTCACCGCTCCGTTCACATCCGCTTGGTACTCGCCCATCCAACAGTCGTCGTTCGTACACTTGAACGTCGCCTGCTTCGGGCGGTAACCAACCTCACCACACGCATGGCACTCCTTCGAGGTGTTACGCGGGTTCACAGTCTCGACAGGGATGCCCTTCTCGACGGCCTTGTAGCGTATCTGCGCGTGGAGTTTGGCGAATCCCCATCCGTGGAGACGGCGGTTCATGTACGCGCCGTAGTCCATCGACTCCCGGATGTACGTCAGGTCTTCCAGAACGAGAACGGGGTTCTTGACGGATTCGGCGTATTCCACGACTTCACGGGTGACACGGTGGAACACGTCGTCTATTTGGTTCCATAAGTCGTCACCGAACGACTCGGCGATGCAGTCGCTTCCGCGTTCTTGAAGTCGCCGTGTGGCGGTGAAGTAGGTTTTGCGTAGCCGACGGACGGTCTTGCCCTCGTCGGCCCACAACTCGGGGCGGGTTGGAGAACCATGCTTGTCGCGGTGACACACCGTGGCGAGCGACGCTTCTCCAATGTCCACTCCGATAGGCGTCTGTTCGTCGGCTGACGCCTCAGAACAGTCCTCCACATCGCGGGTGGCGGTGACGTGGAGATACCACGTCTCGTCCCGCTCGAATAGCCGACTCTCGCCCATCTCGGCGTCCCCAGCGTTCAACGCTTCCAGCCAGTCGCGCTGTTCGGGGTTGGGCTGTGCTGGCATCCAGAGGTGGTAGTCCTCATGGTGCGGGATCTTGACGTACCATTCGATTGCGTTCTCGGGCTTATGGTCAAGTCGCAACCCCTCGTTGGTGAACCGAGCCGGATGATCGTCATGCAGGCCCTCCGCATTGTACGTTGTCGTCAGCTGCGGCACGTACTGTTTGAGCGCGTTCTTCGCGTACCCCGACAAGTCGTAGTTGACCACCACGTCGTTCGCTTCGGTCTGCGTGGTACATCCAGCGTTGAACGCATCCTGAAGGGCTTGCTGGTACGCCTCTCGCGTCTCACGAAGTTTCTGCCGCTTGTGGGCGTTCGGCTCTACCAGTTTGAGTTCGAGCGTCTTCGTGAGTTCGGTCACGAGTCGCTCTCCTTGTGCTGTTGGATGTAGTTCTCAACTGTCTCGCTCGAAACGTCCCCGGCGGTTCCTGCGTAGTATCCCCGTGCCCATCCGATTTTCTCGCCGTCGTGGTCGGCGTATCGGTGGTTGTACTTGCGCGAGGAGATACCTTTGAACCAGTTTGCGAGAAGCGACGGTGCGTGCTTCGGTGGGCTACTGACGAACAGGTGGATGTGGTCCGGTTGTACGGTCAGGTCGATTATCTCTAAACTCTTGTCGTCGGCAATTTCGTGGAGGATGTCTCGCACACGGGCGGCGACCTCGTTGACGAGTACCGAGTTGCGGTACTGCGGCAACCACACTATGTGGTAATTGAGGTTGTAGGTCGCATGCCGTGTGGTCTTCATCCGTGTTGTACACTATAGTTCGTCAGCGTGTTAATATTTTTGGTGAGGTGTGGGAAATCAAGTAATAGCTGGTGTCGTAGATTGACACACTATGCCTATCGCTTGACCTCCGCCTGAAGACGGAGGTATGCGCTATCGATCTGTATCAACGGCGGAACGGACCCGGTCAGCCGATGACGCCGACGAGCAGCTGTGCCGAGACCAGGACGAGAAAGACGAGGCCGGCGGCGAAGGAGCCGGCGGCGACGCCGTGTGCGTTGCCGAGCCCGCGACCGCGGGCGCCGAAGTACGCGCCGAGAAAGACGAACCCGGTGATGAGCACGCCCAGGAAGCCGAACGAGAGCGACAGCAGCGTGTCCGTCAGCCCCTCGGGGAGCCCGAAGTCGCCGACCGCGAGCAGCGCGGTGAGGCCGACGCCGAGGGTGATCACGACGAACGCGAGCGACCAGACCGCCGGCGTCCGGGCGAGGTCTGACAGCGACTCCGTGATCGCGTCGTATCTGCTCGCCGGTTCCTCTCCACGGGGCGGTTCCCGTTTGGCGCCGATCTTCGCGACGGCCACGAACGTGGCCGCGACGAGCAGCCCCATCAACACCGTACTCAAAAGTGTGAGCTGGACCATGGATTCCTCGTTGTCGAAAGGGTCCGTTCGCGCGTACAAATAGCCTTCGTATGTCATCACGGGGCGGGACGCCGGACGCGCTACAAAAGAGCTAAGTGCGACTTCGCCAAGGTCAACACAAGAGCAGAGCGACCAACATGATAGAGTCACTAATCCTGCAACAAGGGACCGACTGGCGCGCGCAGGCGGAGGTGTTCGACGAGATCTTCTTCGTCTTTCTCGCGCTCGGGACGCTCGTCGGCGTTATCGTCGTCGCGTACACGCTGTGGAACGCGTACAAGTACCGCGACGACGGGAGCGAGCCGAAGGAGGACTTCGACGCACCCGTGGTCGGCGAGCTTCCGACTGGACAGGGCGGTCCGAAAGCCAAGAAGCTCTTTCTCTCGTTCGGGCTGAGTGCCATCGTCGTCATCAGCCTCGTCGTCTACGCCTACGGGCTGCTCCTCTACGTCGAAGAGGGGCCGGACGCACAGTCCGAGATCGAAATGGAGGGAGAGAGTCTCGAAGTGGTCGTCGAAGGCTACCAGTTCGGCTGGGACTACATCTACCCGAACGGACACTCCGAGACCAACGAGCTGGTCGTTCCCGCGGACACACGGATAGACATCGCGGTGACGTCTCGCGACGTCTGGCACAACTTCGGTGCGTCGGAGCTCAGGTTCAAAGCGGACTCGATCCCTGGTGAGACGGCGTACACCTGGTTCTCCGTCGACTCCTCGGAGCTCGAGTCGACCGCCGACGGCGAGCGCGCCGAGTTCCTCGTCGAGTGCTTCGAGCTGTGTGGCACCGGGCACTCCCAGATGGACGGCCAGATCACCGTGATGCCCGCCGACGAGTTCGAGGAGTGGTACGACGAGACGGAGGGTGACGAGGAGGCCGCCGAGGAGTGGGACGAGCAGTTCGACGGAGGTGACGCCTAATGGCCGGACTTCCGCCCACGACCTCCCTGAAGCGCTGGCTGGTGACGACCAACCACAAGGACGTCGGGATCATGTACACGATCACGGCGTTGTTCTTCCTGCTGTTCGGCGGCGTGCTCGCGCTGCTGATCCGCCTGCAGCTCTGGGACCCCGCAAGCCAGGTGATGTCCGGACTGGCGTACAACGAGGCCGTCACCGCCCACGGGCTGATCATGGTGTTCTGGTTCCTCTCGCCGTTCGCGTTCGGCTTCGCGAACTACTTCGTCCCGCTGCAGATCGGGGCTGACGACCTGGCGTTCCCGCGGCTGAACGCGCTGTCGTACTGGATGTACCTGTTCTCGGGGATCCTGCTCGGGATCAGCTTCTTCCAGGGCGGCACGCTCGACGCCGGCTGGACGATGTACGCGCCGCTGAACGTCCCCATGTACACCCCGAGCATCGGGTCGACGGGCGCGGTACTCGCGCTGTTCATGTTCGTCGTCGGCGTCACCGCGTCGACGGTGAACTTCCTCACGTCGATACACCACTCGCGTGCGGAGGGAATGGGCCTGATGGACATGCCGATGTTCACCTGGTCGATGCTCGCGACCGTCTGGATGATGCTGTTCGCGTTCGCGGCCCTGCTTGCCGTCGGGCTCATTCTCGCGTCCGACCGCGTGCTCGGCAGCGTCTACTTCTCGGCGACCGAGGGTGGCTCGCTGCTGTGGGGCCACCTATTCTGGTTCTTCGGACACCCGGAGGTGTACATCGTGTTCTTCCCCGCGCTCGGGGTGATGTTGGAGCTGTTCCAGACCTTCTCCGGTCGGCGGCTCGTCGGTCGGAAGTGGGTGATCATCGCCATCTGTCTGATCTCCGTGCAGTCGTTCCTCGTGTGGATGCACCACATGTTCCTGACGACGATCAACCTGGAGATCAAGACGCTGATGATGGCGACCACCATCGGGATCTCCCTGCCCTTCGACCTGCTGGTGTTCGCGCTGATCTACACGCTGATCAAGGGGCGCATCCAGTTCACGACGCCGTTCCTCTTCGCGTTCGGCGCGCTCCTGCTGTTCATCCTCGGGGGCAT
This sequence comes from Halorubrum gandharaense, assembly GCF_054654575.1. Classification (NCBI taxonomy): domain Archaea; kingdom Methanobacteriati; phylum Methanobacteriota; class Halobacteria; order Halobacteriales; family Haloferacaceae; genus Halorubrum; species Halorubrum gandharaense. The sequence continues at coordinate 1,355,452 of NZ_BAAIET010000001.1, read as the reverse complement.
CACCGGCGTCTTCCTCGGCGCCATCGTCCTCGACTACGAGTTCCGCGGCACCTACTGGGTCGTTGCCCACTTCCACTACGTCATGTTCGGCGGCGCGACCGCGCTGTTCGGCGGGGCCTACTACTGGTTCCCGAAGATGACGGGGAAGATGTACGACGAGTTCCTCGGGAAGGTCCACTTCGTGATCTTCTTCATCGGGTTCAACGCGGTGTACTTCTCGATGTTCCTCGCGTGGGAGACCCCGCGCCGGGTGTTCGAGTACAACCCCGAATTCCAGGCGATGCACCAGTTCGGCACCATCGGGGCGTTCGTCCTCGGGCTGTCGTTCTTCATCATGTTCTACAACTTCGCGAAGTCCTACGTCTCCGGGGAGCCCGCCGGCGACAACCCGTGGGACTACTCGCGGACGGCTGAGTGGGCGGTCTCCTCACCCCCGCCGCTGGAGAACTGGCCGGGTCGGCCGTCGTACGCCTCCGGCAAACTCGAGTTCGTGAAGGACCGCGCGACCGACGGCGGTCCCTCGGTGAAAGGGAACACCGACGGCGCGGTCGCCACCGACGGCGGTGACCACCACGACGACCACATCAAGAGCTACCCCTACTGGGACAAACATGCCAGTCACGCCTCCGTCTGGCCGCTGCTGCTGTCGGCGGCGACCGGGATCATGCTGTTGGGCCTCTCCGGTATCCGCCAGTCGCTGTCGGTGTCGCCCGGTGACTCCATCGCCGGTATCGAGGTCGCGCTCGTCGGCAGTGCGATGTACCCGATCCTGACGGTCGTCGGCCTCATCGGGCTGATCTGGACCGGCTGGGAGTGGGGGATGGAGGACTTCTACGCCCCGCCCAGCGAGTTCGCCGAGCGGTGGCCCTTCGAGGGCATCGAGAAGGTGAAGCTGGGAATGTGGTTCTTCCTGGCGTCCGACGTCATCGTCTTCGGCGCGTTCATCAGCGCGGCCGTCTTCATCCGGTACAACGCCGGCTGGATGACGTGGCAGCCGATTCCGGACTCGCTTCCCGGGCTGATCAACACGTTCGTGCTGCTCACCTCGTCGTTCACGGTGATCCTCGCGCTCGTCGCCTCCCACCGGAAGAGCCGGAAAGGGCTGCTGGCGACGCTCGGCGCGACCACCCTGCTCGGGCTCACCTTCCTGGGCGTGAAAGCCTGGGAGTGGTGGGAGAAGATCTACGTCGACGGCGTCTTCATCGGCACGGTCTCCGAGGGGCTGCCGTACACGGACGTGCAGGCGTCGGTCTACTTCGTGACGACCGGCCTCCACGCGATCCACGTGGTCGGCGGGCTGCTCATCGCGGCGTTCCTCTTCTACCGCGCCTACCAGGGCGCGTACATGGAGGACGGCCGGCCGGTGGAGTACTTCGGCCTCTACTGGCACTTCGTCGACATCGTCTGGGTGTTCCTGTTCCCGCTGTTCTACCTCTTCTGAGGGAACGCGGGACGACACCCTGACCGGCGTTCGACCGACAGCCGCTTTTTGTTCGCTTCGTACTCCCGCCGCTTCCTCGTACTCCCGCCGCTTCGTTCCGTTCGCCTGCGCCCGCCGAGCGCGGCGGTCGCACGCCGGGCGTGCTCTCCGCAGCCGGAGACCCAATACTGAATACCGCCCTGCCGCACTCTCCAGTATGAGCGAGACGAGCAGGCGCCGCCCGTGGCTTGCGGCGCTGTTGGCGGTGGTGTTCACCGGATTGGGTCACGCGTATCTCCGTCGGTGGGGGCGCGCGTTCGGGTGGCTGCTGTTGCAGCTGGTCGCGGCGTACCTGCTCGTTCCCGAGGCGGCGCTGGACCAGCTGGTCGCCGGATCGGAAATCCCGCCGCTCGGCGAGGTGTTCCCCATCTTCGCCGTCGCGGTGGCGAGCGTTGCCGACGCGTACCTGCTTGCAGTCCGGCACAACCGGACGGTCGAGCGCGCGGGCGACGCGACGACGGCGCCGGCGGACGGCCCGAACGAGTCGGGCTCGGCGGCGACCGGCGCGGGAGCGTTGAACGTCAGGGGAAGTGCCGGCACGGCGGACGCGGGCGACGAGCCGCCCGTGACCGACTGTCCGCACTGCGGCCGGGAGGTCGACGCCGAGCTTGACTTCTGTCACTGGTGTACCGAGCCGCTCCCCGGCGCGGACGAGGAGTAGGGAAACGGAACCGCCGTGGAGGCTTGTGGGTGCTGTGACGCCTCGGTGCGTTTATAGGCACCACGACCCGACTACGGATATGAGCGGATTCCCGGTCGGACAGCTGCTGTATGGGCTGGCGTTCGCACTGTTCGCCGTCGCCTTCTGGTCCGTGGGGTTCGTCATTGCGAACCACTACTGGAAGAAGTGGCGCGGGGAGAACGGCCCGCGTTCGGATGGTTAATTCTTTAAGCACGCGAACCAACTCTCATCTGAAGAATGGCGTCCGACTCCGTGAAACTCTACACGGCGATTTACGTCGCCCTCGTCCTCCTGGCGCTCTCGAAGTTCGTCTTCTTCGAGTTCGACCAGTTCTTCAGCTACAGTCAAGCGTTCGCGGGGACGATGGTGTCAGCCGCGCTCAAGTCCGTGCTGATCGTCGGCTACTACCAGCACCTTCGCTGGGAGAACAAGTCGCTCACGTACCTGATGCTGCTGGCGCTGGCGCTGGCCATGCTGCTGATGGCCGCCGCGACGTACTCCATCACGTAACGCTCCGAGACCACCGCCCCGTTCGCCGTCGCTTTTCCCGGCGTCGCTGGGGACGACCGCGATGCTGACCCCGTGCGTCCGTCCGTGAGCGACGCCTCCGTGCTCGCCGTCGCCACCGATGGCGACCCGTAACCGGCGGGGAGATTTTTGTAGTCGGCCGGAGACGGTACGTGTATGGAACTGCGAGCGGCCACGCCGGAGGACGTCGAGTCGGTGCGCGAGGTAGCACGTGCGTCGCTGTCGGCCTCCTACGGCCACGCGCTGGACGAGGCGCTGATCGACGACGCCGTCGAGCGGTGGTACGACGCAGCCGACCTGGGCGACGACATCGCCGCCCCCGACACGGTGTTTCCCGTCGCCGTCGAGGAGGGAGAGGTCGTCGGCTTCGCGGAGAGCTACGTCGTCGACCGACGGGAACGCGTCGGCGAGATCGACTGGCTCCACGTCCAGCCGGAGTACCGGGAGCGCGGAATCGGGAGCGACCTGTTGACCCGCGTCGAGGAGCTGTTGCGCGACGCGGAGGTCGCCCGCATCGAGGGACGCGTGCTCGTCGCGAACGAGGCCGGCGGCGACTTCTACGAGCGGGAGGGGTACGAGTTCGCCGGCGAGCGCATGGTCGACATCGGCCACGACACCTTCACCGAGCGGCTGTACAGGAAGCGGCTGAGCCCGGCTGAGGCGTTCCGGAAGGAGTCGTACGAGACCGACGACGGCGAGACGGTGTACGTCGCCTTCGAGGAGAGCGACCGCGGGTCCGACGCTCCCTTCTACGCGGTGTACACGGACACCGACCACGAGGACCGCTACGGCTACCTCTGTGGGTCGTGTGAGAGCACGAACGTCGCCGTCGACACGATGGACCGCGTGGAGTGTCAGGAGTGCGGCAATCGGCGGAAGCCGGCTCGGTGGGACTCCGCGTACCTCTAAGATCGAGAAAACGCCGGTGCGTGCTGGCGAACCGGCGTAGTCGGTTGACTACAGCGTTTCTTTGACGCCGATGACGCGCTCTTCCGCCTCGCGGCCAGGATCCCACTCGCTTCCGTCGCGGTCGCTCTCGCGGTGGTCGGCGACGGCGCGCCCCATCGCCTCCTCGAGCGGCGTGGACTCCCAGCCGAGCGCCGCGAGTTTGCTCGTGTCGAGGAGGTGCGGGTAGTCCCGGTAGAGGATGAAGTCGTCCGGTTCGAGACCGCCGGCGGCGAGCGCATCCGCCCCGGCGTGGACTACCTCGACGGACTCGTCGGCCACGTCGGCGATGAGCTCGACGGTCTCTTCTAACGTGACCGCCCGGCGGTCGCCGACGTTGTACGCCTCACCCGGCTCGCCTCGCTCGGCGACGATCCGGAGCGCGCTCGCCACGTCCTCGACGTACGCGCGGTGCCAGAGGCTATCGCCGTCGCCGGGAACGACGACCCGGTCGGACGAGAGCACGCGGTCGATCCAGTAGTCGAGCCGCTCGGTGTAGTCGTGCGGGCCGTAGACGATGCAGGGGCGGACGGCCATCGCGGCGACGCCGCGCTCGGCGGCCTCGCGCACGACGCGGTCACCCTCCGCCTTCCGGTTGCCGTAGGTGTCGTGGTCGTCGTCAGTGGCCTGTTCCGGGGTGCAGTCGTGAAGCGGGGTTTCGCCCTCGCGTTTCGGGATCCACTCCTCGGCGTACGCCGCGCCCGAGGAGATGTAGACGTAGCCGTCAACGTCGGCGAACACCTCGGTCGTGGCCTCTACGTCGCTCGGATGGTAGGCGACACAGTCGACGACGATGTCGGGGTCGACGGAAAGCTTCGCGGTCTTCAGATCCCGCTCGTTCGTGCGGTCGCCTTCGACGTGGGTGACCCGGTCGGTGTCGGCGAACGGGTTCTCGTGGTTCCCGCGGTTGAGCATCCCAACGTCGTACCCGTGTTCGAGCAGATCTTCGACGACGTGCCGGCCGATAAACCGCGTGCCGCCGATGACGAGTGCAGTGTCGGTCATGGGGGACGTGAGACGCCGGCGGGCAAAAGGGTGGTCGAACCGGCCAGCCGGGCGGCGCCACTTGTCGACCGCCCATCCGCCGGACGCCGGCGTTCAAGTGGGTTGAGCCCGGAGAACCGACATGGAACGCACGCCCGACGGAACGCCCGTCGGCGTCGACGACCCGTACGCGGTCGCCGGCGTCTGTGACCACCTCACCGACGACGGTCGCTGTCGGTATGCGCTGAATCACACGGGTAACGACGCCGCGTTCGCCGCCGAGCGCCGGGCCGACGGCTACGCCTGTCACGTCGGCGCCGACGGTGAGTGGCACGCGTGTCCCCACTATCGCTCGACTACCGACGGGAAGGAGTGTGTCAGATGCGGACTCGGGGAGGTTCGGATGGCCCACGACGACGCCCGCCCCCTGCTGGAGGAGCACCACCTGTCGTACGGCGACGCGAGCCGCGAGCCGATCGTGGGCGAGCACGAGGACGAAGCTGGCGCCGGCCCGCACGAGATCACCGTCTCGCTGTGTCGCTGGTGTCACAGCAAGGTTCACAACTCGTTCGGCCGCATCGACGACGACGCGAGCCCGGATCCGGAGGCGGTCGCCGAACGGGAAGGACGCCGGACGAAGGAGCTGGAGGAGTCCGCCTTCGAGAGCGCAAGCGAGCGGTTCGGCCGCGGGCGCGACCCGTAACGCCCGGCAGTCGTCGGTCGTCGGTCGCCGGACGAGCGAGTCGCCTCAGTTATCCGGGCGCGGCCGGATGAGGTTCGCGAGCGCGACGAGGACGCCGAGGAACCAGCCCAGCGGCACGGAGATCGCGACCCACATCAGCACGTAGCCGAGTCCGGGCAGCCCCCACTGTTCGCCGAACGTCTCCAGGTCGAACGCGCCGCGGAGCGTTTCGTTGATGCCCCCAACCGTGAGGAACGTGTCGAGCAGCCAGCGCGCGAGGTCGTAGCTCGCCGGCAGGATCACGTTCCCCAGCGTCGGCGTGACGAGTGCGGCGACCACCGGCGGGAGGAAGATCGCCGTCATCGCGAACGGGTACGCGAGCACGACGCTCACGAACCGGCCGCCGACCTTCGAGAAGCCGGCGGCGAGCGCCGCGGAGACGACGGCGACGATGCTGGCGGCGCCGACCGCGATCACGGCGTCGAACGGCAGCTGCAGGTACGAGACCAGCGTCAGCGTCCCCCAGAGAACGGTAGCGACGACCACGGCGCCGAGCACGCCGAATCGCGTCACCGCGGAGTCGAGCTTCGCGGCGTAAAACCGGGTGGCAAACCCGACCAACAACAGCGGATAGCCGACGATCACGAGCGGAACGCCGAGCGCGGCCCAGAGGTAGTAGGCGACTTTCTGGAGTCCGCTCTCGGGGGTCCACTTCCCCAGCACCGCGCTCGGGTCGAGCTGTCTGGGGAAGGCGATCTCCATCCACGTCTCGTGGAGCCGGACGACGTCCATCAAAAGCGCCTCCAGCAGTCCGGTTTGCCCTCGTCGTTCCATCGACTCCAACTCGCAGGCGTGGTGACGTGAACTTTGTGCCTCACGACGTGGCGGCAGGTGGTCAACGAGCGCCGGTAGCGGGCGAACGGCGAGCGCGAGTGGACAACCGGCGACGGCCGGCGACCGCCGGCGTCAGTTCCAGGGCGCGAAGTCGGGGTCGATCTGGCGTTCGGTCCGGTCGATGCTCCCGATCTTCTCCATGTCGGCCTCGTCGAGCCGGAGCGACAGCGACGCGAAGTTGTCGCGGATGTGGTCGGCGCTCGCGGACTTCGGGATCGCCGTGATTCCCCGCTGGCGGAGCCACGCGAGGCTCACCTGTGCGGGCGGCACGTCGTGTTTGGCGGCCACGTCGTCGATCTCTGGCAGGTCGAACACCTCGGTTCGGGCCAGCGGCGAGTACGCCACCGGGTTCACGTCGTGGTCGTCACACGCCTCGATGACGCCCTCCTGGTGGAGCAGCGGGTGGCATTCGAACTGGTTGGCGAAGATCGAGTGGGTGGTCCGATCGCAGGCTTCCGCCAGCTGCTCGGGCTCGAAGTTGGAGACGCCGATCCGGTCGGTAACGCCCTCCTCGACCAGCTCGTCGAACGCTTCCAGCGTCTCGGACGGATCGTACGTCCGGGACGGCCAGTGGACGTACAGCAGGTCCACGTAGTCGGTGCCGAGCTTCTCGAGGCTCTCGTAGGCGCTCTCGATGGCGTCCTCGTAGCCGAGATCGTCGATCCACACCTTCGTCGCGAGGAACACCTCCTCGCGGTCGACGGCGGACTTCTCGATGCCGTCGCCGACCAGCGACTCGTTGTCGTACGCCTGTGCGGTGTCGATGTGGCGGTAGCCGAGTTCGAGCGCGTCGGCGACGGTGTCCGGACACACCTCGGGGTCCGTGTTCTGCCAGGTGCCGAGCCCGAGCATCGGCATCCCACCGATCTCGGGAACGGCGTCGGCGGTTGGCGCACCTTCGACGGTCGTGACCTCGATCTCGTCTGCCATGTTCGACGGAACGACCGGTTTCCGGAAAGGCGTTATGGCAGCTGCGGGTCGGATCGCTCTCCCCCTCACCCTCCACACTCGATCGGCCGATAGCCCCCACGATTCGCACACGGGAGCGCCCCGAGACACGCTTATCAGTCCCGCGCCGCCTACGTGACCACATGCACCGCAGACGCGTCCTCGCGGCGGTTTCCGGACCCCCGGTCGGGCTCCTCGCGGGATGTCTCGACGACGACGCGCGCCACTACGAGTTCGACGCGACGCCCGCGGGCGTGCCGGCGGACGCGAGTGAGGAGGCGGGATACGCGGGCGAGGAGCCCGAGTCGTTCACCCTCGACACCGACGCGACCGTCGCCGGCGCCGACATCACCGTCACCGCGACGACGTGGCTCGCCCAGTACGCCAATCCGGACCGGAGCGCCGCGCTGTTCGTCGCGAGCACGCCCGACGCGACCGTCGCCGGCCACTCGGTCAACCCGCTGGTCCACGGCAGCGATTCCGAGTTTCTCCGTCGCCTCCTCGGGGAGTTCCGCGACCGAACCGACGCCGACGTGGACGCCGACGAGTTCGACAGACAGGAGACGACGGACATGACGATCCTCGGCGAGGAGACGGAGGCGGTCACCTTCGAGACGGCGGTGGATGTCGACGCCGATCTCGTCGAGGAGAGCGAGGCGGGTGAGGCGGACTCGGTGCCGGCGTATCTCCACCTCGCGACGGTGTCACACGACGACGACATGGTCGTCCTGGTGGGCGTGCACCCGCAGGCGGTCGCCGAGCGCGACACACTGCTGTCGCTGATGGAGTCGGTCGAGCACGGCGCGGCGTAGGAACGATCCGAAGCTACACCGTCCACACCGGCCACATCGGGCTCCGCGTAGCGCCCGCCGGCGGGCGCGGGTGCTTCGGGGTCGATGCGCGGACTTAGAGGACGTGTTCTCGCGTGAACTTCGCCAGCAGGGGAGCGTCGCTTAGGTGGAGCAGTTTCGCCATCGCCCGCTTGTCGCCCTGGTTGGCCCGCGCGAGGACGTCGTCGTCGGTGCGCTTGAGATCCTGCATGAACCGGTCGTAGCGCTCGTTGGGCGCGAGATACAGCAGCCGGGTGAGCATCAGCCGGTTGTACATGTTCGGCGCAACGTCCCGATTCCAGAGTTTGTCGTAGATGGCGAGGTGCTCGGCGTCGGTTGGCTGGTCGGAGTCCGTGAGACACCGGTCGATCGCCATCGCGGCCGCCCGCGCCGACCTCATTCCCTTGTGGATCCCCTCTCCCCACAGCGGGTCGATGGAGGGAACCGTGTCGCCGATCGCCACGAACGAGTCCGTGTGCATGCGGTCGGGCCGCTGGATGTGTGCGGAGCCACGGTGGACGGCGCCCTCGATCTTCTCGGCGTTCGCAAATCGCGGATCGTTGTCGAGCCACCCCTCGAGATAGCCGTCGATCGTCTGACCTTGGTCGGCGAACTCGCGGTGACGGTCGTTCTGGATGTAACAGAGACCGACCTTCGTCACGTCGCCGGCGGCGAAGATCCATGAATAGCCGCCGGGCGCGATGTCGTGGTCAAGTCGGAGCATCATCGCGTCCGAGAGGTCGGCGTAGTCGGGATGGTCGAGCTCGACGCCCTCCATCTCGTACTCGATGCCGATCGCCTGGTTCTCGCGTTCGAGGTCGACGACGTCGAGCGCGCTGGCGATGGGCGCTGCCGGCCCGGTGGCGTCGACGACCACGTCGCCGTACACCTCCTCGTCGCCGTTGTAGACGACGCCCTCGATGACGCCGTTATCGTCGAGGATCGGGCGGGAAACCCGCGCGTCGAAGGAGTACTCGGCGCCCTTCTCGCGGCCGTCGTCCACGAGGAAGTTCTTGAAGTCGGCGAATTCGAGGACTGCGCCGGGATTGTACGTCTCGTAGTACTCGTTGGGCGATTCGAGGACTACGTCGTCGGTGAACTGCATCACCACGTCGTCGGGGATCCCGAACGAGGCCATCATGGAGGGGAAGGTGCCCGCGGTGGACTTGTTGCTCTGTCGCGGGAACTCGTCTTCGGGCTCCGTCTCGAGAACGACGACGTCGTAGTCCCGGGCAGCCAGATCGCGGGCGCACTGTGCACCTGCAGGCCCGGCACCCGCGATCACGACGTCGTAGCGGTCAACCATACACCGTCAATATAGGTCCGGGTAATTAGTGTTGCTGAATCCGTCCGGAACTCCCGAGCAACTCCGCTCAGTCGGCCGTTTTTGACGAGCGAGCGACGACGGGATTCCGTGGCTGCCGGCGCCCGCGGGCGCTCGCCGAGACTGCGGCTCACGGTCGAGCGGGACAAAAAACCGAAACCGCGGTGACTGGCGGTCCGAGCGCTCAGTAGAACTCGCGGACGAGGTCGGTCGCGCCCTCCGGCGCGCCGTCCGGAATGACGGACATGTCCTCGTCGACGCCGTGCTGTTCGTGGTACGGCACCGAGTTCTCGTCCTGATAGATGACGCCCTGATACTCCTTGTCGGAGTCGAGGATGACGTCCTTGGCGGCGTCATAGTCCGTGGGGTCGTGGCCCTCCTCTTTGAGGTCCACGAGCGAGTCGCGGAAGTAGTCGTACGTGTCGACGTCGTTGAACGTCACACACGGTGAGTAGACGTTGACGAAGCCGAAGCCGTCGTGCTCGACCGCCTGCTGGATGATCTCCTGGTGACGCAGCGCGTCCGAGGAGAACGACTGGGCGATGAACGTCGCGCCCGACGCGAGCGCGAGCGCGTGCGGGTTGACGGGGGGCTGTTTGGGGCCCTCGGGCGTCGTCGAGGTCTCGAAGTCCTCACGCGAGGTCGGCGAGGCCTGGCCCTTGGTGAGCCCGTAGATCCGGTTGTCCATCACGACGTACGTCATGTCGACGTTTCGCCGGACGGCGTGGACGAAGTGGCCCGCGCCGATGGAGTAGCCGTCGCCGTCGCCGCCGGCGACCATCACTTCGATGTCGGGTCGCGCCATCTTCACACCCGTGCCGACGGGGAGCGCGCGGCCGTGAACGCCGTGCAGCGCGTAGCTGTGCATGTACGTGCCGATCTTTCCGGAACAGCCGATGCCGGCGACGACGAAGGTGTTGTCGGGGTCGTTGCCCGTCTCCGCCAGCGCCTTCATCATCCCGTTCATGGTGCCGAAGTCGCCACAACCGGGACACCACGTGGGCTGCTTGTCGGATTTGAAGTCGGTGAATCGAATGTCTGAGCTCATGGGTTACGCCTCCAGGGACGCTTTGATGTCGTCTGCGAGTTCGTCAGCCTTGAATCGCACGCCGTTGTACTTGTTGATGCGGTCGACGCGCGCTAACACGTCGTGTTCGACGATGTCCGCGAACTGGCCCGTCGCGTTACACTCCACGACGATCGTGTTCTCGGCGTCCGCGACGGCGTCGGTCAGATCCGGCCGCGGGAAGATGTATGGCACCGACAGCACGCGCACGTCGACCCCGTCGTCCGCGAGGAGGTCGAGGGCCTCGACGATCGCCCCCTCGTTCGACCCCCACGAGATGACGAGGTTGTCGGCGTCCGCGTCGCCGAACTCGCGCGGGCTCCAGTCCTCCCGAGCCTGCGCCGTCTCGACCTTCCGGTCGCGCTTGTCCACCTGCTCGACGCGCATGTCGGTGTCCTCGGTCCGACGACCCTGCTCGTCGTGTTCGAGGCCCGTGGACATGTGAGCGCCGCCGGCCGTCCCGGGGAACGCGCGCGGCGAGATGCCGTCCTCGGTGATCTCGTGCGGCGTGAAGCCGCCCGTCTCCGTCTGGTGGTCGTCGATGGTGGACTCGTCGACGACGAAGCCGCGGTCGATCTCAACCTCGTCCATGTCGAAGGCGTCGGGCGAGAACGTCTCCTCGGTGACCGCCATCGAGAGGTCGGCCGTGAGGTACACCGGCGTCTGGTACTTCTCGGCGAGGTTGAACGCCTCGACGGTTTTCCAGAAACACTCCGCGACGGTGGTCGGTGCGAGCACGAACCGGGGGATCTCACCGTGGCCGCCGTACAGCATGTGGTTGAGGTCGCCCTGCTCCTGTTTCGTCGGCATCCCCGTCGAGGGGCCCGAGCGCATCACGTTGCAGATGACGAGCGGCGTCTCGCTCGTCGCGATCAGTCCGAACGTCTCGGTCATCAGGTCGATGCCGGGCCCGGAGGTCGCCGTCATCGAGCGCGCGCCGCCGCGAGCGGCGCCGAGCGCCATGTTGATCGCGGAGAGCTCGTCTTCGGCCTGCACGACGTGGCCGCCGAACTGCTCGATGCGTCCCGTCAGATACGTCATCACGTCCGTCGCGGGCGTGATGGGGTAGCCGGCGTAGAAGCGGCAGCCGGCGGCGATGGCACCCATGCCGATCGCCTCGTCCCCGTTGAGGAGGACGTAGTCGTTGTCCGTCGTCTCCAGCGCGTAGTCGAACTCGTGGTCGTACTCCTCCGCGACGTACGACTGGCCCGCGCGGGCGGCTTCCTTGTTGTTGTCGACGAGCTTCTGGCCCTTATCCTTGAAGCGCTTTTCGAGCGCGGAGTCGAGGTTCTCGATGGGGAAGTCGGCGACCTCACACGCGGCGCCGAGCGCGACGACGTTGCGCATGATGGCGCCGCCGGCCTCCTCGGCCAGCCGCTTGAGGGGCACGTCGAGCCCGACCATCTCCTCGGGGATCTCGGCGTTCTGCATCGTCGTGCGCTCGCCGTCGTAGATGATCACCGAGTCATCGTGCAGCTCGTCGAGGTTCTCGTCGATCGTCCGAGGCGTCAACGCGATGAGGACGTCAAGTCGGTCGACGACGCTCTGTACCTTGTCGACGGACGTTCGCACCTTGTACGCGGTGTACCCACCACGGATCCGCGAGGCGAAGTCCTTCGACGTGAACACGTGTCGACCCGACCGGGAGAGCGCTTGGGCGAAGATCTTGCCCGTCGAGTCGATGCCGTCGCCGGCCTCCCCGCCGACGGCCCAGTTGAAGTCCGCAGCCATGCTATTCCGATGCTTCCACCGGACCAATCAAAAGGCTTCTGGAAGGAGCCACGATGGAGTTTTTGGACGAATGAATTCTAAGAGGCGAGAATTGACGCTTTACAGAACCAACACGCAAAATAATCCGGCATATACTGCCCATACGTCCACCAATTTTTGACCGGCACCCACTCTCCGTCGGGTGGTGTTTTCGACGTTTGTCGATGTTTAAACTCCGGGATAGCACGCATTCGTCTTCCGGAGCGGAGACAGGTGGGAGTCGGCGGACACGAATACGAGGGCCGGACGGCGAGCTCGGCCGGGACGGCAAGGCGTTTGTGCCCGACCCCACAACCGGAGTGCATGGACGCCACCGTTACCGTCACCGCAGTCGAGGAAGTCGGCCCGGACACCTACGCGATCCGCTTTTCGACCCCGGAGGGGTTCGCTGCCGAGCCCGGTCAGTTCGTGAAGCTCGGCACGGAGCTCGACGGCGAGTCCGTCGCCCGCTTTTACACGCTCTCGTCGCCGTCGACGACGGGCACCTTCGAGGTGACCGTCGGCATCGACCTCGAGGAGGGCGGGGAGTTCTCACAGTTCCTCGCCGACCTCGAACCGGGCACGGAGATGGACCTCTCCGGCCCCTACGGGGACGACCACTACGCGGGCGAGGAGCGCGCCGTCGTGCTCGCCGGCGGGCCCGGCATCGGCGCCGCCGTCGCGATCGCCGAGGCCGCCATCGAGAGCGGTAACGAGGCCGCGCTCGTCTACCGCGACGACGAGCCCGCCCACGAGGCGCGGATCGGCGCGCTCCGCGAGAACGGCGTGGTCGTTCACCTGCTGGCGGGCAACGCCGACCTGACGGAGCCGGTCGCCGACGTGCTCACCGGCGCGACGGGAGAGGCCGCCTTCGTCTACGGCTTCGCCGACTTCGTCGCCGATGCCGAGGCCGCCATCGAGGCCGCCGGCGGCGACGCCGACGCCGCGAAAGTCGAGAACTTCGGATAGCGGTCGCTACTCGTTCCCCTGATCGATGTCCCACGGTGCGTCGTCGGGGAGGTCACTCGTCTTGTAGACGCCGCGGCCGGTGGCAACCGCCTCGCCATCGGCGGCGACGACCTCGACGTCGACGACGGCGGTCTCGCCGCCCTCCCGCACCACCTCGGCGGTCGCGAACAGGTCGCCGGTCGCGGGCGCGAGGTAGTCGATCCGGAAGTCGATGGTCGGCGTCGGAAAGCCGACGAGCGCGGTCGCCGCCGCGCCCGCCACGCTGTCGGCCAGCGAGAAGGCGACGCCGCCCTGGCCGATCCGGCTTCGGCGGTTCGAGGAGTGTTTGTCGCCGAAGTCGAGCCGTCCCTCCGCAGCGCCGTCGCCCGCCGCCGTGATCGTGATATCGAGCAGGTTGCGGTACGGGCTCCGGTTGAAGTAGTCGAGGATCGGGTCGTCCGTGTCCCCCGCGCTTCCGCGATCTCCCCCGTCGCCCCCGCCGCCCCCACCGTTGCCGTCGTGATCCCCTGTCATGGCCGGTTCTGGAAGAACTCCACGAGACGCTCGGCGGCCTCGACCGCCCGCGGCGTCACCAGCGCGAACCGGATCCAGTCGCTGCGTGCGGTGCCGAACGTCTCACCGGGCATCCCCGCGACGCCGGCCTCGTCGATCAGCCGCTTGACGTTCTCCATCGTCCCCGGGAAATCGTCGAATCGAGCGAGCACGTAGAAGGCGCCCTCGGGCCGCGAGTACTCGGCGCCCGCGTCGTCGAGCGCGTCGGTGAACGCCTCCACACGCTCGTCGAGCAGCTCGCGAGAGTCGGCGTAGTACTCCGGGTCGGTGTCGTGGAGCGCGCGCAAAACGGCGTACTGTGACGGGCGCGCGCCGGCGACGTTGACGAGCATGTGGCGCGCCTTCGCCGGGAAGGTATGCTCCTCGGGGAAGATCGCGTATCCCACGCGGAATCCCGTGATCGCCATCGACTTCGAGAAACCGCTCGTCACGATCCGGTGGTCGGAGTCGACGGAGAGGGCGGACTCGAACTCGCCGGTGAAATCGAAGTGGTCGTACACCTCGTCGGCCATCACGAGCGCGTCGACCGACTCCGCAAGCTCGATCACCTCTCGTACTTTCTCGATGTCGTACACCGCCCCGGTGGGATTGTTCGGCGTGTTGAGGACGATCAGCGCGGTGTCGTCGCTCGCCGCCGCCCGGATTGCGTCCACATCGAGCCCGCCGTCGCGCTCCGTGGGGACGAGCGTGGGCGTCCCGCCGAGCAGCTCCGTCTTGCCGGGATAGTAGGGGTAGACCGGGTCCATCAACAGCGCCTCGTCGCCGGCGTCGCGCTCGAACGCGCGCGCCATCGCGAGGTAGTTCGCCTCACCCGTTCCGTTGGTGACGACGACCTGCCCGGAATCGACGCCGCGTCGGGCGGCGATCGCCTCCCGCAGCTCGCGGAGTCCCTCACTCGGCGGGTACTGGAACGCCGCGGAGTCCAGCTCCGCGTACTCCGCGAGCCCCTCACGGAGCGCGGCCGGCGGCTCCCAGTCGGGATTGCCGCTCACCATGTCGATGACGTCGCCGTCGGCCGCGGCCGCATACTCCATCACGTGGAAGAACTTCGGCTCCTCGTACTCCATGCCGAACCCGTCGTCGGGGAGTTCCGTGGCTCTTTCGGCATGGGCAGCACGCGAGCGCTCGGCGCCGCCTCGGTCGGGGGACGCGACCGCAACCACAACCGCAACCGCAACCACAACCACAACCGCAACCGCAACCACAACCACAACCGCACCCGCGCCCGTCGAATTGGACAACACTTGAGTCCCCGCCCGCCGACCGGCGACCATGAACAAACGCGGCCACGTGTTGAACGCCCTGCTTCTCGCGCTCGGGCTCGGGTTCGTCCTGGAGCCGGGCGCCGACATGGCGACGGCGACCACCATCGCGCAGATCTCCGTCCCCATCATCCTCGGTGCGCTGTTTCCCGACGTGGACACCGCCTTCGGCAAACACCGCAAAACGCTCCACAGCCTCCCCGTGCTCGCCGTCATCGTCGCATACCCCATCGTCTTCAACAACCTCCACTACGTCTGGATCGGCGTGCTCACCCACTACATCCTCGACCTGGTGGGGAGCCGACGGGGGATCGCCCTCTTCCACCCGCTCTCGGATAAGGAGTTCTCGCTCCCCTTCGGCGTGACGACGAGCAGCAAGTACGCCGACCTCGTGACGGTGATCATCACCGCCATCGAGATCGCCGCGTTCTGGGCGGTCCACACCTACGTCGTCGAGCTCGACGCCGACATCTCCTCGGCGGTCGCGGGAGTCGGCGTCTAACGTGGACAAAACTGCCGGTCAGAAGGAGCCGCCGTCGTACACGCTCACGTCGTCGAACCGCCCCTCGTAGGCGACGTTCGTCGGGAGCGTCGGCTCGTCACCCGAGAGGAAGATCCGGTCGGCTTTCGCCCACGTGTTCTCGTAGGCGAGATGCGCGTACTCCGCCAGTCCGCGGAGCCGGTGGCCGGCGCCCGCACGGTGGACGACGGTGCGGTCGAGCCCGTTGCGGAACGCGTCGACGACGGCCGCCTCGTCATCGAGGTCGGCCTCGAAGGCGGTCCAGGCCTCGCCGACGGTGCCACGAAGGTGCGCGTACGACGAGCCGAATCCGGGAACCCCCGCGTCGTGGGCGATCCGCTGGGCGCGGGCGTTCTGATGCGGGAGCAGTTTCGTGTTGTACGTCTCCAGCGCGTCGAGCCGGCCGGCGTGCGCCTCGATCTCCGGTTGGGTGAGCGAGACGGTCGCGAACTCGGGATGGGGAACGAGCACGGCGGCGTCCTGACGGTCGAACTCCGCCATCGCCCCCTCGAAGGTGATGTAGTCGGGGACGGGATCGGAGAGTCCAAGCACGAGCAGGTGGCGGCGGTTCCCCCAGTTTCCGGTGAACACCTCGCGTGCGGGTACGACCGTGAGCTCGTCGTCGGAGTACCGCTCGGCACGGCGACGGATCGTCGGCAGACGAGTGAAATGTGGCGCGTACACGAGCGCGTCGACGCCGCGCTCCTTCGCGCGGGCGACGACCGCGTCGTCGAGCACCTTCACGTGTGCGTCGACGCGAGTTCGAGGTCGGGTCACGCACGAACCGTACGCCCGCCTGCGCAAAGGCGTGTCGTTCCTGCGGCTCCGGGGAAAACGGTTATCCCACTCGGCCGACACCCTCCTGTATGTCCCGCTGGACGTGTGGTATCGGCGGCTGTGACGCCTCCTTCGACGACGTGGAGTCGGTCATCATCCACCAGACGACCGACCACGAGCGCCACGAGTGCAAGGTGTGTGGCACCATCGTCCCCGACGGCTACTTCGCCATCCGCCACGCCTTCGACGAGCACACCCGCGCCGAGTACGTCCGCGCGTATGACGCCGACTCCTCCGCGGTGCGCCGCCGCGAGGAGGTGAAACGCGACGTGGAACAGCAGGCCGACCTCCAGGCGGTCGTCGAGCACCTCGACGAACACCCGTAACGCAGTCCGCAGTCTCCTTGAACCCGTTCTCTGCACGTCACTTCCTAGCCCACGCTTTCGGACTCCTCCACGCTGGCGCGCGCACCCGGAAGCCGGCGCGAAGCGCCGGCGACGGAGCGCGCGAGGGAGGCCGACGGCGGCCGCGGCGGAGCGGTGCGGTCCCGCGGCCGTCGTCGGCCGAGGCTGGGGAGGGTGAGGTCAACGGCGCCCGCGCCCGACGCCCCCACACAACCACTCCCGAACCAACTCCACCACCCCGGCGTCGTGGACCGACGGGTACACAAACGCCCCGCCACGACTCCCGGTATGGACGAGATCGACGTGGAACCGGTCGAGCGCGTCGAGGACGCGACGACCGCCGGCGACGAACTCGACACCGACGAGACCGCCGACCTCCCGCAGGGCGTCGACGCCCCCGACTACGTGCTCTACGGCGGGAAAGGGGGCGTCGGCAAGACGACGATGGCCGCCGCCACCGGCCTCTCCTCGGCCGCCGGCGGCATCCCCACCCTCGTCGTCTCCACCGACCCCGCACACTCCCTCTCGGACACCTTCGGCGTCGACATCCCGGCCGAGCCCGCGCGCATTCGCGAGGACCTCCCGCTGTTCGCCGCCGAGATCGACCCCGACGCCGCCATGGACGAGGGCATGTTCGGCGCCGACGGCGACCCCCTCGGTGGACTCGGCGACATGGGCGACGCGATGGGCGGCATGGGGCCGATGGGCGGCGCAGCGGAGGACGCCGCCGAGGGGTTCGACGACGCGCCCGGCGGGCTCCTCGGCGGCACCATGCCCGGCGCCGACGAGGCCGCCGCGATGCGCCAACTGCTCGAGTACCTCGACGACCCGCGCTTCGAGCGCGTCATCATCGACACCGCCCCCACCGGCCACACGCTCCGACTCCTGCAGCTGCCCGAGATCATGGACTCGATGATCGGCCGCGTGATGAAGCTCCGCCAGCAGTTTTCGGGGATGATGGACGGGCTGAAGGGGGCGTTCGGCGCCGGCGACGACGGCGCCGACCCGACCGCCGACCTCGACGAGCTCCAGGAGCGGATCGAGCGCCTCCGCGCCGTGCTGCAGGACCCCGAGAAGACCGACTTCCGCGTGGTGATGATCCCGGAGGAGATGAGCGTCGTCGAGTCCGAGCGCCTCGTCGCGCGCCTCGACGAGTTCAACATTCCCGTCAACACCCTCGTGGTCAACCGCGTGATGGAGCGCGTGAGCGAGGTCGCCAACGTGCCCGCCGAGTGGGTCGTCGAGCCCGACCCCGAAAACTGCGAGTTCTGCGCGCGCCGCTGGGACGTTCAGCAGAACGCGCTACAAAAAGCGACCGACCTCTTCCGCGGCCGCGACGTGAAGCGAGTGCCGCTGTTAGCGGACGAAGTTCGGGGAGAGGCCGCGTTGCGCGTGGTTGCGGCGTGTCTGGATTGAGGAAAATATGTCAAAGCTATTTAATCCTGTAGTCTGAAGAGTAAGTCATGAAAATATTAATAAGAAATGACGATCTCTGGGAAATATTACACTCCGATGAGAATGACCGGTTGGATTTCAAGAGTAGTCAGCTCTTGATGGATCCGGATGGATCAAATAGATATAAAATTGCAAAGCATATTGTTGGTTTTGCAAATCGTAGAGGTGGTAGGTTAGTTTTTGGAGTTAATGATGATGGGAATCCGGAAGGCGCAGAACTCAAGGAAGAAATGTGTCTTAGTACAATATCAGAGATAGTTAGCACAAAATGTAGCCCAAGTATTAATTTCTCGCATGAATTCTATTCAGAAAATCGCGGTGATCTTTCTGAAGGTAGTGTGTTCGTTTTAAGGATTGAACAAAGAACAAATTTACCTCCTGTTGCTATCGTAGACCGGAGTGAGGGCAAAATCCGGAAACGGGAGTATAGAATTCGATCCGGTGATTCAACGAGACTAGTCTCTGACGGGGAACTTGTAAGCCTGTTTGAAGATGGTCCAAAAAAGACTATCGAACGGAAGAATGTGGTGAAATATTCACATACCGAAGATATGTCCCCTGTAGATCTCAATCCTCAACCGCGCTATTTTCATTGGATTGATGAGGTATATTCAGACCTAGAAGGGCAAAGAGACGAGATAGTTGAGCTCATAACAACACAAACCGAAGCCGATCATGAACTGACAGAATATCACACTGCATTTCAAATAATATTGACAACAATTATATTGAGGGATCTTTATAATATAAATACAGAAAGACAGGTAGAAAATATAATTAATAGATTAAATGATCAAGATTTGAATCCCGTTTGTGATTTCCACGGTGGGGAGATTAGTTATCCAGATTTGGATGATAAGTACGAAGATATTATTGAGACGCTTCCTTTTGATCCCGAGGAATTCATCAAACAAAATGAATCTCATAATGGTGATGAGAAAGAAAATGGATTCTGGATTCCTTCCGGTTCTAAATTAGACATACATGACAACTTTAGTGGGTTTACTATAAGTTCGGATGGGGAATTTCAGGTTAGTGCTGAAATACAATGGAGAATGCTTGCTATGAGCCTTCCAGCAGAGCATCCCAGTTCAAATGCGGGCAGGTTTAGTGGAAGTGAATATGACAAGGAAAAGAGAACCATTGAAGTCCATATTAATTTCAATGCCAAGTTTGAATATCCTAAACAATCATACGACGCGTATAGAACCTATTTTGAATACTGTGACCAAATTTGGGAAGGCACTATATCAAATTATGACTGGGAAGAGTTTTCTTCCGACATTCCTAATAAAAAATTGTTCAAAATAGAAGAACGACTAGAAGAGATGAATAGTAAGCTGGATGAGATAAGTAAATAGCCTGTTAAAACTAAACGGACGCCCTTTTACCCCTCACCTCCCTCCCTCTCGCATGAACTGCCGGCGGTGTGGAACCCCGCTCGAGAAGCCGGGGGACTACTGTCTCACCTGCAACACCGCCAACAGCGACGCGGTCGTCGTGGAGTTCTCGGAGGACCGCGCGGAGCTGACGGTGCTCGACGAGGAGTCGGTCGTCGGGCGCACGACGGTCACCACGCGCCCGGAGAGCGACGAGCAGCTCTCGGAGATGCAGCTTCGGAACTTCGCGGGCCGCGTTGCGGACGAGATCCGGCGGAAGCGCCCCGACACCGTGTACGCCGCCGGCGAGCGCGAGCCGCTACGGGAGACCCGCGCCCAGTTGCACCACGAGTTCTACCGGGTGCCGGAAGCGGGTAGTGGCGGTGGCGGCGGCGATGACGAGGACGCCGTCGTTCAGTGGGTGCTCGACCGGCGCGGCGACCGCGCGCTGGAGGTCGTCGAGACGCCGCCGCGCGAGAAGATCGGCGGATCGCACTCGACGCTCATCGGCGACCGAAAAGGTCGCCGGGCGATCGCGACGGTTGCGGAGCACCCTCACGTCAAGAAGATCGTCCCGGGGCCGATCGACGCCGGCGGGACGGGGTCGCGCACGGGGTTGCGGGCGAAGGCGACGCGCGCGGGGACGAACGGGAACGTGCGGCTGCTGTTGCGCGACGGCTCCAGCGTGCAGGAAAACCGCGTCGTGACGACGGCGATGGACCGCGAGACCGGCGAGCGCGTCCGCGAGGACCTCAACGAGGCGCTTCGCGAGGCGGAGCTGCAGGACGAGTAGCGGTTATGAAGAAGGTGTGCGAACAGGTTTTGAGTGGGTGACCGGTCACGAACGGCTAGACGACGGCTTATAAGGAGTATGTCTGAAAAGCGACAGTGTGCTCCGTGAACAGGACCGCCAAAGTCCCAGCCGGCTCCTTATAAGCGGGTTGAGTGGTGAGCACGACGGCAAACACCTCCAAAGCCCCAGCCGGCTCCGGTTGAGGGGCTCGTTGCGCGCTCAAAAGGCCTCTCGGCACCACCCGGCCTTTTGAGTGCTTACATCGCCCGTCTTCCCGGAGCCGGCTGCCCCTTTGAGTCCCGCCCCGCACCGCACAGCAACCGCACCTCACGCCTCCCCAGCCTCGGCAGCGGGCGCCGGCGGGAAACCGCGCCGCCGGCGACCGCTGCCTCCCTCGCGCTCCGGCTCGCGCCCGCTGGGCGCTCGCCGGGCGCGCCACCACTGGTGGTTCAGTCCGCAAACGCTCTCGATGTTCGAGCGTCTCCAATCTTGGCGGTCGACCGGAACACCTTTGAGTACTGTGTGGTATTAGCCAGTTGTATGCAAGGATTCACCGAGTTCAGCGACGTTGGCGAAGCGGAAGTGACCCGAGCGATCGGCCAGCAGTGGAGCGAGGAGTTCCTCGAGTTCTCCGACACCGAGGTCATCATCATCGGCGGCGGCCCCTCCGGCCTGATGGCGGCCAAGGAGCTCGCCGAGCGCGACGTCGACGTGATGGTCGTCGAGAAGAACAACTACCTCGGCGGCGGCTTCTGGCTCGGCGGCTTCCTGATGAACAAGGTGACCGTCCGCGAGCCCGCCCAGGAGATCCTCGAGGACCTCGACGTGGACTACGAGCAGGCGGCCGACACCGAGGGGCTCTACGTGGCGAACGGCCCCGAGGCGTGTTCCGCGCTGATCAAGGCCGCGTGTGACGCCGGCGCCAAGATGCAGAACATGACGGAGTTCACCGACATCGTGATCCGCGAGGACCACCGCGTCGGTGGCATCGTGATGAACTGGACGCCCGTCCACGCGCTCCCCCGCGAGATCACCTGCGTCGACCCGATCGCCGTCGAGTCCGACCTCGTCATCGACTCGACGGGCCACGACGCGGTCGCCGTGAGCAAGCTCGACGAGCGCGGCGTCCTCGAGGCGCCCGGCGTCCAGCACGCAAAGGAGCACAACACCGGGATGGACAACACCGGCGAGAACGAGTACGGCGCGCCCGGCCACGACTCCCCCGGCCACGACTCCATGTGGGTCGGCGAGAGCGAGGACGCCATCGTCCAGGACACCGGCGTCGTCCACGACGGGCTGATCGCCACCGGCATGGCGGTCGCTACCGCCTACGGGCTCCCGCGCATGGGCCCCACGTTCGGCGCCATGCTCGTCTCCGGCAAGGAGGGCGCACAGGCCGCCCTCGACGAGCTGGCGGTCGACGAACCCGACGTAACGCTCTCGACGGCGAGCACCCCGGCGCCGGCGGACGACTGAGGTCGCCACCGTTCCCCGCCGACGAGTCGGCGTACCCGCAACCGCGTCCACGCCGACGGTCCTCCGCTCCGCGCCGCTCTTCTCGCCCGTCTCGATGGGCGACCCCCAACGGCGAGGGGTTTTTGCGTCTCGCCCGCCGAGTTTGACGTATGTACTGGCGAGGACACGTGGGGATCGCCCTGCTTGCGTACGCGCCGGTCGCCGGGCTCGTGCTGGAGGCCGGCCAGCCGGGGCTGGCGGTCGCCGGCGGGCTTCTCGCCGTCGGATTCGCCACTCTCCCGGATGCGGACCAGTCGCTCCCCATCCCCCACCGCGGCCCCACCCACACGCTCGCGTTCGCGGTCGTCGCGGGCGTCCTCACCGCCCTCGTCGCGGCGGGCGTCGCGCTCGCCACCGGACTCGCGGTGCCCGCGTGGACTCCCCACTTCGTCGGGACGGTCGTCACGGTTACCCTCTGTTCGCACATCGCCGGCGACGCCATCACGCCGATGGGGATCCAGCCGTTCCGCCCGCTGTCGGCGTTTCACTTCACGCTGGATCTGACGCCGGCGAAGAATCCGTTGGCCAACTATCTCTTTCTCGCCGGCGGGGTCCTCGCGCTATCGGTGTCCGTGCTGCGCGTGGCGTGAGTGCCGCGCCGGCGTGGGTCTCCCTCGGCCGCCTCGGCTGCCCCGACCCGACCCGCCCCGAACCGTCTTGACTGCCCCGACCCGACTCAGCTGCCGCGAACCGCCTCACTCCGCGTCGACGAACGTCCGAAGCCTGGCAACCACCGCCTCGGGCGCCACCTGCTCGGCGACCGCAAGGTCCCTCGGCCGAAGCGCTCCGGTCGCGCGGCCGGCGAGCGCGTAGGTGACCAACACGACCACGGGGAGGACGGCGGCGACGACGAACCGGTCGGGAATCAGCCACACGACCAGTCCGCCGGCGACCAGCGACGGGAGCCACGCGAGGAGGATCCGGCCGAGGTCGAGCGTGAACGGGTGGATGCCGCGGTAGTAGTACACCTCCAACAGCGCCGCAGTCCCCGACAGGACGAGCGCCGTCATCGTCCCCAACCCGGCTCCGAGAATGCCGTATTCGGGGACAAGCAGGACGCTGAACACGACGTTGGCGACGAGCAGGATGCCGGAGTTGAGGAAGACGAGCCGGGAGTAGCCGAGCCCCTGCAGGAGGGCGCCGTCGGGGCCGCCGGCGGTGATGCTGACGAGGTAGCCGGCGACCAGCGCCAGCACCGCGCCGCTGGCGACGGTATACTGCGGCGTGAACACGATGGAGAGGTACACCTCCGCGCCGAGCACGAGGATCGCCGCAACCGGCAACGAGAGCCCGAGCACCCATCGGGTTGCGGTGCGGTAGCGCTCGGCGACCGCGTCGCCGTCCCGGCGCTCCTCGGCGATGAGCGGTTTGAACACCGGCGCGAGCGACGAGAAGAAGACGAGCAGGTTCGCCGCCAGCATGTAGCCGACGCGGTAGATCCCCACGTCGTCCGACGAGAGGAAGTAGCCGACGACGAAGTAGTCCACCTGGCCCATCACGACGTAGATGACGCCGGCGAGCGCCAGCGGCATCCCGTACCACAGCACCTCCTTGACGGGCGTGAACGCGATATTGCCGCCCTTCAGCGCGTCGTGTCTCAGCAGGAGCACGCCGCCGAGCAGGATCGACGCTGTGAGCCCGACGATGTAGCCGCCGACGATCCCGAGGAGTCCGTAGCCGGCGACCAGCAGCGCCGCGGTCGTCAACAGCCGGATCGTGGGCCGGGTGAGGTCACGGACGTACACCCGGTACTGCAGCCGTTTGATCCCGTTGTAGCCGGCGAGGAGCCCGTTGAACACGGCCAACAGCGGAAGCGCGACGGCGAGCATCCGCAACCCCGCCGCGAGCGCGGGCTCGTCGAACAGCGCGGCCAG
The DNA here is from genome assembly GCF_054654575.1 of Halorubrum gandharaense. Lineage (NCBI taxonomy): Archaea > Methanobacteriati > Methanobacteriota > Halobacteria > Halobacteriales > Haloferacaceae > Halorubrum > Halorubrum gandharaense. The sequence goes on along the minus strand of NZ_BAAIET010000001.1, from coordinate 1,331,840 downwards.
CCAGTCGGCACCGAGGTACATCGCGGCGCCCGTCAGACTCGATGTGAAAAGGAGGAGTCCGAACACCTGCAGGGTGACGCCGCGCGCCTTCCCGGGTTCGCCGGCCGCGAGGTACTGCGGGACGAAGTAGTCGATGGCGCGGTGGAGCCCGGCGCTGGCGAACACCTGCAGCAGGTGCATGACGGAGGTCGCCAGCACGAACAGCCCGTAGACGCCGGGGCTCACCAGCCGCGTGATGATGGCGACGACGAGAAACCCGAACGCCTTCTTGACGAGCTCGCCGCCGAAGGTGATGCCGCTCTGGGCGACCATCGTGTCGTCTCCCGCCGCGGGAGCGTCGCTCGCGGGCGAATCCTCGACCTCGTTCGTCTCCTTGCCGCCGTCCGCTCCGTCGGTCATCGGTGCCTCCGTGACGGCACCATTTCAGGGGTTCTCGACGACTTCGGCGTCGTGGTCGGCGACTCGTGCCGCCGACTCCCCGATGCCGGAGTACGCGACGGAGAACGACCAGCGGTCCCCCTCCGTCACGTCCCCCACGTGTTCGACGGTGCGTTCCAGCGGCTCGCCGTTCTCGTCGAAAAAGACCGCACGCACCTCCAGATACGTGATCTCCTCGTCGCGGGTTCGCTCGACGATGCCCTCGACGCGCACCGACTCCTCGTCGGTCCCCTCGTTTTCGCGGACGAGCTCGCTCTCGACCACCGCTGCGGGGGGCCCCTCGTGCTCCTCGTCGTCGCTGTCGTTGCCGTTCTCGCCGCCCGGCGTGGTCCCACAGCCGGCAACGGTGGCGAGGCTACACGCGGCCGACCCGGCGAGGAAGCGACGACGGCGCATACGTCGACCGTTACGGGGCAGGTCACATAAACTGCCGGTCGCTGGCGTCGACGACTTCCCCGCCAGGATCGCCCACCGTGCCGGCAGTCACCCGCGCGAAGCCGGCGAGCGACCGCGTCGTTCGCGCGTCCTGACAGCGGTCGTGGACCCGTCGATGGGCCGCCACCGCCCGGCAGTCCAGCAGTTCGACGGGGGATTCGGGCCGCCCCCGGCCGCGGCCGGGTGGCGTCCCCAGCCGCACGGCCGCCGCGAACGCCGGGTTGAGCAGCCGACCGACGGGCGTCGTCGACCGGGCGAACCCGGCGACGCACACGCGACCGCCCTCGCCGACGAGCCGGCACCAGTCGTCGACCGCGTCTGCCGGATCGTCGAGCATTCCGGTGACGAACGTCGCCACCACGGCGTCGACCTCGCCCGCGGGTGCAGTCACCCGAGGAAGGTCCGCGAACGCCGCGGGCGGCCTCGTGGCGTCACCCCGCACAACGTGGACGTTCTCCCACCCGGCGCGCTCGATCCGGTCGCGCGCACGGGAGACGACGCCCTTCGACACGTCGACGCCGACGACCGCCCCGGCCGCCCCCACCCGCTCGCGAAGCGCCGGGAAGTTGGCCCCCGTTCCACACCCCATCTCGACGACCACGTCACCGCGGTCGGGCGCGAGCGCGTCGACGATCCGCTCGCGCAGCCCCGCCGCGAACGGCGCCGCGCTGGCGAACCGGTCGTACACGCCGGCGTATCGGGTGTAAAAGGCGGCCGACGCCTGCGCTCCCGTTCCCTCCTCGTTCATGTGCGCACGTCGGCCACGTACCGGCAAAGCCGTTGGGGCGGGAGCAGGGGTGCAACGCGCCGGCGGATCACACGTCGCCGGCCATCGCCCGGAACAGGTCGTCGGCGAGCGCGTCCCGGTCGACGGGGGCGGACTCCTCCTCGCCGGTGGGGTCGACCGTGGGGGTGATGGTGCCGCCGCCCATCCGTGCGTGGCCGCCCCCGCCGGCGTTGTCGATGCCGTCGAGGGCCGCCTCGATCGCCTTCCCCATGTGAACGCGGTCGTCGCGGGAGCGCCCGGAGAGATGGACGGTGCCGTCACGCTCGCCGACCACGACGACCGCCGTGACCCCCTCCAGCTGGATCAGCTCGTCGGCCGCCTGCGGGATGGCGTCGACGTTGTTCACGCCGCCCACGTCAGCGACGGCGAACGACCCCTCCACCTGTCGGCCGGCGATGGCGCGCGCTTTCACCTCCAGCACCTCGGCGTCGACGGCGGGGTTGGCGATCCGGTCGAGCTGGTCCTGGTCGACGCCGGGATAGACGTAGCCCGCCGCCGAGAAGTCCCGTTCGCTGGCGCCGACGGTGAGGTGTTTGGTGTCCGCGAGAATGCCGTACAGCAGGCCGGTTGCCGCGCTCGTCGACAGCGTGAGCTCGCCGTTCGTCTCGCTGGCGTGTTTGTCCGGCGGGACGGGGACCGCGTCATTGTCCCGGAAGTATTCCGCGATGATGGAGGCGGTTGCGCCGTAGTCCGTTCGCACGTCGGTGAACGCCTCACCGGCGCCGTCACCGGGATGGTGGTCGACGACCGCCGTCGGCAGCACGCCGTCGGCGCCGGCGAACCCTCGCGGCTCGTTGTGGTCGACGAGCACCACGGACTCCGCGGCGAGGTCGGAGACGTGGTCGATCCGGTCGAGTTCGAGGTCGAGAACCGTCCGAAAGGCTCGGTTCTCCTGATGGCGGATCTGCCCGGGGAACTGGATGATGGCGTCCACGTCGAGCTGGTCGGCCAGCGAGGCGACGCCGACCGCGGACGCCATCGCGTCGGGGTCGGGGTTCGGATGCATCAGGATCGCGATCTCCTCCTGGGCGCCGATCAGCCGCCGGAAGCGGACGCCGGGCGCGCGGCGGAGCCGCAGGAACGCGTAGGTGCTCGCCAGGACGATGACCGCTCCGAGGACGGCAGCGGCCGCCAGCTCGGGGTTCTCCCGGACGAACGCCTCGGCTTCCGAGAGCGCGTCGGCGACCACACCTGGAACCCGCATGTATCTCCCCGGAATCACTGGTGGCACAAGAAGGTTCGCGGCGTTTTCGTTCGCGTATACGCGACGAAACGAGCGCCTCAGTCGTCGCTCGACGCGCGAAACGCGTCTACAGCCGCTCGATACCCCTCGCGGAAGGTGGGGTAGGCGAACGGGTAGCCCAGCGCTCGGAGCTTCGCGTTCGAGCACCGCTTGCTCGTCCGGATCCGTCGCTCGGCCGGTTCGGAGAGGTCGCCGGCGGCGATCCGCTCCGCCTTCGACTGCTTCTCGGGACGGTCGACGCCACATTCGTCGGCGAGCCAGTCCGCGAACGCGTGTTTGTCGGCCGGCTCGTCGTCGACGACGAGCACCGCCTCGCCGCGCGCGAGGTCGGACTCCAGCAGGAACCGCACGGCACCGGCGGCGTCGTCACGATGAACCATGTTGAGGTAGCCGGCGGTCACCGGCCCTTCCAGATAGCGGTTCAGCCGGTATCGGTCCGGTCCGTACAGGCCCGCGAAGCGCGCGACGGTGCCGTCGATGCCGACGTCCGCGGCATCCGCGGTCGCCACGCGCTCGGCTTCGACGAGCACCCGCGTCTTGTCCGTCGTCGGGTCCAGCGGCGTCTCCTCGTCCACCCAGTCGCCGCCGTGGTCGCCGTAGACCCCCGTCGATGAGGTGTACACCAGCCGGTCCGGGCGGTCCGCCTGCGGACGGCTCCCGTACTCGTCGACCACGTTGCCGAGCCCCTCGACGTACACCGCTCGGGCCGCCTCGGCGCCGCGACCGCCGGAGCTCGCCGCAAAGACGACTGCGTCGGCGTCCGGCAGCGCGGTGAGCGACTCGGGATCGGTCGCGTCCGCCCGCACGGCCGACACGCTGCCCGGGTCGTCGGCGGCGGCGTCGGCCGCGCGCACCGCGTCGAGCCCCGCGTCCGAACGGCGGACCCCCGTCACGTCGTGGCCCCGAGCCGCGAGCTGGCGGGCGAGCGCCAGTCCGACGTAGCCGCAGCCGACGACGACGACCCTCATCGCTTGCGTGCCTCGATGACGGCCATGATCTCCGCCAGCTGGGCCAGCGTCATGTCGGCGCGCCCCTCAAGGGCCTGCTGGACCTCCTGCCCGGTGAGGTCGGCGTCGATCGCGCCGGCGAGGGTGTCGACGTCGAGCACCGCCGTCGTCATCCCCATCAGCAGATGGTCGCGCAGCTCGAAGACGACGGCGTCGGGGTCGCGGTCGCGGCTGACGGCGATCACCGCCGCCCCTTGGTCGACGGTGAGGCCGGCGGCGTCCCCGGCAACGGCGGCGTCGATCGCCTCGCTCGACAGCGCGGTCTCGTCGGTCACGCGGTCGCGCCCGGCCGTCTCAACCGACTCCTGTACCAGCGCCTCGAACGCGGCCAACAGCGCGGCGGCCTCCCCCGCCCGCTCGGCGTCCGCGTCCGCGGCGACCTCCTCGATGACCTCGTGGAACATGCGGCCAACTCGGCGGCGGGCGGCCTAAACGCCTGCGGTCACCCCGGTGTGGGACAGCGGTCGACCGCCCGCTCGGCGGCCGCCGTCTCCGGGGAGGGCCATCCGGCGGCAGTCTCGTCGTGCGTGCCGTCCACGTCGCCGACCCCGGAGAGGGAGTCGGCGGATCCTGTACGGCGACGGCGACGGCGTCGGCGGCGAGCGCGGGCGGAGCGACAGCCGGTATCGCGGTCGTGAGCAGTACTGCGGGGGCGGCGCGCGGGGTCACAGTGCGTCACGGAGGCGGGCGATCGCCTCGTCGCCCCACGACCGACCCGCGGCCCCGTCGGCGTCGTTCTCCTCGGCGCTCGGGTGGTCGGAGCCGGCGGAGCGGTCGGAGTCGGCGGAGCGGTCGGCGTCGGTGGAGTCGGCTGAGCCCGTGGATCGCTCGGTGTCCGCGGACGGGTCGGGTACCGCCGCGGCGACGGCGGGATCGTCCGGCAGCAGCGACGAGCGGTCGTCGTCGCCGAGTCGGCCGGTTCCGGGTCGGTCGTCGCCGTCCGCACGCTCGGCCGTCACGCGTGCGGTTCGAGCGGTCGCAAGCGCGAGGTCAGCCCGACGCTCCACCTCCTCGTTCACGGAGCGAACGCCGGCGGCGTATCCGCGGAGCGCCTGCGTGGCGGCCTCCAGCTCCGCGACGCGTCGTTCGATCTCGTCCATCCGGTCACGAATCGCGTCGCGCTCGGCAGCTGTCTCGGCTGCATCCGGGAGGGCGGCAGGGGCCGGATCCCCTCCGTCGGCGAGCGCGCGCTCGACCGCCCGAAGCCGGTCTTGGAGGTGGTCCCGGAGGTGGTCGTCGGTCGCGGCGTGCGGCGGCCGCTCGGCGGGCGTTCCGCCGGCCGGTGGCTCCTCCCGGAGCACGTCGCCGGCGGTCGACGCGTCGTCGGCCGTCTCGGTGGCTGGCGTTCCGTCGTCGGTCATGCGCCGCCCTTGTCGCGGTTTCGCCCTTAAGCAGTCGGGGGAACGTTCTTGTGGCCGTGCGAACACGTATGTTGCATGAAGGCCGTCCTCGTTGGCGTCGGACAGGCGGGCGGGAAGCTGACCACCGCCCTCGCCGAGTTCGACGCGGACATGGGGTTCGGCGCGGTAACGGACGCGCTCGCCGTCAACACCGCCGCCGCCGACCTCGACCCCCTCCCACTCGAAACGGTGCTCGTCGGACAGTCACGCGTGAACGGCCACGGCGTCGGCGGCGACAACGAACTCGGCGCCGAGGTGATGCGCGAGGATTCCGTCGAGGTGCTCGACGCGCTCGCGCCGAAGCTCACCGCCGAGGTGGAGGCCGTCTTCGTCGTCGCCGGGCTCGGCGGCGGGACGGGCTCCGGCGGGGCGCCCGTCCTCCTCAACGAGCTCCAGCAGGTGTACGACGTGCCCGTCTACGCCCTCGGCGTCTTACCGGGTCGCAACGAGGGGGCGCTCTACCAGGTCAACGCCGGCCGGTCGCTGAAGACCGTGGTGCGGGAGGCCGACGCCGCGATTCTGCTCGACAACGACGCCTGGCGCTCGGCGGGCGAGAGCGTCGAGAGCGGCTACGCCGCCGTCAACGAGGCGATGGCAAAGCGCGTCGGACTGGTGTTGGCCGCCGGCGAGGCCGTCGAGGGCGTCGGCGAGTCGGTCGTCGACACCAGCGAGGTGATCAACACGCTGCGCGGCGGCGGGATCGCCGCCGTCGGCTTCGCGTCCGCACCCGCGGCGGAGGATCCCGGCGAGAACATCAACGTCGTGACGAGCACGACCCGGAAGGCGGTGACCTCCGGGATGTCGCTGCCGAACGCCACCACCGCCGACGCCGCGCTGCTGGCGGTCGCCGGCGACCCCGACCGGATCCCCCGGAAAGGCGCTGAAAAAGCACGGAGCTGGCTCCAGGAGAAGACGGGGTCGATGCAGGTGCGCGGCGGCGACTTCCCGCTCGACTCCGACCGGCTCGCCTCGCTCGTCCTCCTCGGCGGCGTCGAACGCTCCGACCGGGTGGAAGCGTTCCTCGAACGCGCCCGACAGGCCGTCCGCGACGAAGCCGAGGAGAAACCGGACCCCGCGTCCGCGTTCGACAACGACCAGCTCGAGGACCTGCTGTGAGCCGTGAGAGATCCACGGAAGTGCATTACCTGTCCCGCAGTGGGTGATCGTTCGACACGTTCCTGCGTGTCTTTCGAGGTGTTTTTGTGCGCGTCGACGCTATGCGGGACATGACTCGCATCGTCGTGCTCGACTTACACGGACAGTTCACCCACCTCGAACGCCGGGCGCTCCGCGACATGGGCGTCGACACGGAGCTGATCGACGCCGACACGCCCCCCGCGGAGGTCGACGCCGACGGGGTCGTCCTCTCCGGTGGCCCGGACATCGACGACATCGGCGAGGCGCCGGCGTACCTCGAAGCGGACGTTCCCGTCCTCGGCATCTGTCTCGGCATGCAGGTGATCGCCCACGAGCTCGGCGGGACGGTCGGCGGCGGCGACTACGGCGGCTACGCCGACGTGGACGTGGAGATCGTCGACGACGAGGACCCGCTCGTGGGGTCGCTCGCGCCGGAGACCCGCGTGTGGGCCTCCCACGCCGACGAGGTGAAGGCGGTGCCGGAGGGGTTCACGCGCACGGCGACCTCCGACGTGTGTGACGTGGAGGCGATGGCCGACACGGACCGGGACCTCTACGGCGTGCAGTGGCACCCAGAAGTGGCCCACACGGCGGAGGGCGAGGAGGTCTTCGAGAACTTCGTCGCGATCTGCGAGTCCGCCTGAGCACGCCGGCTGCTACTCCCGTTCTCCCCATCTGCCCTCTCTATCCGCTCTCCCTATCCGCTCTTTCCATCCGCTCTCCGGCGACCTTTTCAGGAAGTCCGACGATTCCGGACGTATGACCGCGAACCAGGGACGGCTAGCCGAGCTCTCCCGGTTCGTCTTTCGAGCCCCGCGATGGCCGCGGACGCTCGCGTTCGCCGTCCTTCTTGCCGGGCTGACCGGCATCGCGGTGTTCGACGCGGCGGCCACGATGGAGTCGCCGTACCGCGTGCTGCTTCTCGGCCAGGACGCGTGGCAGGGACTGTTCTTCATCGGGATCCCAACCGTAGTCGCCGCGCTGGCGACGACGACCGTCGACGGCGCGCTCGGCGGCGACCTCACGTACAACCGGTCGGCGCTGCTTGCGCTCTGCTGTGAGGTACTCGTCGTCGCCATTCTCGTCGCCGCCGCCGTCGTTACCGCCGTCACGGCGCTCGGGCAGGCGTTCGTCTTCGACGCGCTGGTGGTGGCGTTGGCGGCCATCTTCGCGGTGCGGCTGCTCGTCGTGCTCGCCGTCTCGCGGCTCTCCTTGCTCCGGGCGTGTCTGCCCGCCAGCATTCAGAGCGGGGTCGCCGCCCTCCTTCTGTTCGTCTACAGCGGGACGGTCCAGCTGCTGACTGAGGGCGGGTCCCCGTACGACGCCTATATCACGTGGCTCGCGCGCGGCGAGGCGGGACCGCCGGCGTTCGAGGCGGTCGCCGCCGACCACTTCCTGCTGCTCGGCGCGCTCTCGATGCTCAACGCCCTCGCTGTCTGGGCGTTTCTCGTCGGCATCGAACGGCCGTGGCGGCGCTCGCTCGGCGTCTCGGTGCTGGACTTCGTCCGCGGCTTCATCGGCCACGTCGCGGACGGCTCCCGCGACCTGGAGCGCTTCTTCGAGAAACTGGGCCAGGAGGCGGTCGTCCCCGTCTCCGTGCTCTCGTTCCGGCCGGTGGTGGACGGTGAAGGGGCCAACACGGACGGCGACGCAGAATTCGACGATTCCGCGTTCGGCCCGGAAAAGGCGCGCGTCGTCCTCCCGATGGTGCATCCGGGGCCGATGGGCGACATCGGCGGCGGCAACCTCCCGGTGCGTGCCGCCCAGCGGTCGGAGGGACTGGCGTTCGTGCCGCACGCGACCGCCGGCCACGACTTCAACCTCGTCTCGGGACGCGAAGTCGAGCGCCTGTTGGATGCCGCCGACCGAGCCCACGACCGCATCGCGTTCGACCGTGAAGCGACCACGCCGGTCGTGGAACATGCTGGCGAGGCGACGATGCTCGGGCAGGCGTTCGGCGGAACCGCCCTCGCGGTCAACACCTTCGCGCCGAACTCCGCGGACGACGTGAACTTCGCGGTGGGCCAATCAGCCCGCGCGGAGCTACGCGCCGGCGGCTTCGACGACGTGCTCCTCGCGGACGCACACAACTGCAACGAGGGACTTGGTGGACCCGACCTCGGCCACGTCACGCCCGGTTCGCGCCGGTCGTACGACCTGTTCGCGGCCGCCGAGCAAACCGGCGACGCGCTCGCGGCCGCCGACCGCGGTCCGCTCGAACTCGGGATCGCTCACGATCCCACTAACTGGACGCCGGCGGAGGGCATCGGCCCGCTGGGGATCCGTGTCGCCGTCACCCGTGCAGCCGGCGAGCGCGCCGCCTACGTGGTGATCGACGGGAACAACGTCGTTCCGGGCCTCCGCAGCACGCTCCTCGACGCCGTCCGCGACCACACCGGTATCGAGCACGCGGAGGTGCTCACGACGGACACCCACGTCGTCAATCGCACGACGGCCGACAATCGGGTCGGTGAGGAGATCGACCATGGCGCGCTTGCCGACCTCGTCGGGAACCTCGTCATGGAGGCGGACGCCGACCGCGAGCCCGTGGTGGCCGGCGGTGCCACGGAGCACGCGACCGCCGTCGTCTTCGGCAACGACCGCACGGAAACGCTGGCGGCACAGGCAAATGCGGCGGTGTCGCTCGGCGGCGCGCTCGCGGCGGCGGTGACGCTGCTAGTGACGGTTGTGAGCCTGGTTCTCGTGTTTGCGACTTAAAAGGGCGAAGCGACGATGACACGAACGGTGCGAGCGCGTCGGCGAAGGCGGCGCGCTCGCGGCGGCGGTGACGCTGTTGGTGACGGTTGTGAGCCTGGTGCTCGTGTTCGCGGTTTAAAAGGACGAAGCGTGGGCAGGGCACGAACGGTGCGAGCGCGTCGACGGTAACGCTGAAAGGGTGTCCGCCGGCGCAGCCGCCTCGCGGACTCACGTCATCGAGCGCGAGTCGTCCTCAAAACGGCCTCACAGGCGGTAGTCGCGAACTACCTCAATGCCGCAACTCGGGCACTCCCGCCGGTACACGACGCGCGCGCCGCTCGTCCGGGCCTCCCATTCACCGGACTCGTCCACGCAGCCACACTCGGCACAGACGTATGGTTCGCTGTCGAACCGTGCCCGCAGTCTGTCGAACGCCGTCGTTCCCCTGTTCGTGGACGACATGTGGTAACACAAAACACTCTTGCGACTAATACTTGCCGCTAAAAGTAAGAACCGTGAAAGATCCGGAACGAAACACCCGAAGCTCGCCGGTGGAGTCGTGTCAAAACGAACGAGACGGGAGCGCCGTCTTAAACGGCGAACAGCTCGTCGACCGCATCTGTCGCGGCCTCGACGGCGGCCTCGGCGACCGCGTCGGGGTCCGCCTCGTCGTCGGGCGCGTTGAGGTAGACGTCCACGTCGAGGACGCCGTCCTCGAACGTGACGGTCACGTCGAGGTCCGTCACCTCCGACTGCGCGTAGTGTTTGAACACGACGCCCTCCGCCGCGCGGGCCGCCGTGCGCACGACCTCCTCGTCGTCGGGGTCGTCAGGCTGTTCGTCGGTCGGGTCGTCGGTCGACATTTACGCGCCGCCCGCACCCGGACCGCCGGGGCCCATCGGACCGCCGCCGCCGGCGCCGCCCTGCAGAAGCTGCTGGAGCTCCTCCTGGAGGCTCTCGAACTGCTCTTCGACACGCTCCTCCTGTTTCGTGAGCTGCTCGACGCGAACTTCGAGCGAGTCGACCTTCTCCTCGAGGTCGTCGTAGGCGGACTCGTAGTCCGTCTCGACGAGAACCTCGCCGATCTCGCGGTACATGCCGGCGTCCTCGTCGACGTCCTCGAGCGCTTCGAGGGCCGTCTTCGACTCGTTGAGTGCCGACTGCGCCTGCTCTTTCTGCTGGGTGACCTGCTGTGCGGTCTCCTGCAGCTCCTGCAGCTCCTCGATCTTCTCTTGTGCTTCCGGCGGCATGTTGCCCTGCATGAGCGAAACGTGGCGGTCCGGACGGAAAAACCCCCGACTTCCGGACTCGCGGACGTGAACGTGTCACGTGCGCCGGAGAGCGTCTCACGCGTCCGATTCCGCGCTACTTCGAGAACCGGTCGCCGTACGCGGCGACCTGCTCGGCGGTCTCGACGAGCCGCGACCAGCTGTTGACCCCGGCGCGCATCGCCACGAGGTCGTCGGCGAACACCGACACTCGGACGACGTGTCCCTCGCGCTCGACGGTCGCGCCCGAGCGCACGTCGTCGATCTCGCCGACCTCCGGCGCGAGCGCGTCGGCGACGGCCATCGCTCGGCGCTCGGTAGGGTAGGAAAACCGCAGGATAGCGTCGTGCTCGCGGGTCGCCGTCACGACGGGTCGTTACTCGACGTTAACTTCCTTGATGCCGCCGCCGCGCTCCTTGAGGAGGACGCGGTGGCCACAGTAGGGACAGCGCACGCCGCCGTACTCGTCGAGGGTGACGTCACGCTTACAGCGGGAGCACTTGTAGCTCATCTATTCCTCGTCTGCGAGTGCGGCGCGGATGGAGCGGCGAACGGTGCGGCCGCCCGGCGTTTCGGGCCGGTAGGCGCCGCCGGTGAACGTCTCGCCGGTCTCCTCGTTAACCCAGATGCCGGTGCCGATGCGCTTGACGTCGTCGCCGTCGACCGTGGCGTTGCGCATGTCGTCTTCGATCTCCTGAACCCGCTTGCGAGCGACGCGGCCGTAACGGGCGCCGAATCGGCCCGCACTGCCGGTGCTTCGAGCCTTGTCCTCAGCCATAGTGACCGTCTCTACCGCCAGCGTGCGTAAAAAGGCTACGAGTCGGCCACGTCGTCGTGTGTCGCTCTCACAGGGTAACGCCGCGAGGCGAGCCGGCGGGCGACCACCGGGCGCCACGGACCCCGCGGATTCCGCGGACCGACCTCACAGATCGAGCGGGCCACTCTTCAGGAACTCCCGCAACACGACGGTGGCGTACGACCCGCTCGGCAGCGCGAAGGTGAAGCGTGGGTCGCCGTTCTCGGTCGTCGCCTCCAGGTCGGTCCGAAGGAGGATCGCCCGACGGGTCCCCGTCGAGTCGAACTCGCCCGGGAGCTCGAAGTCTCCGGGCTCGATGCCGGCGGCGTCGAGCACCTCGCGTTCGATCGCCCCTTGCTCACCGTCCGCGAGTTCGGTGTCGGTGCCGACCAGCGGCGCGGTGACGAACGCTCGCCCGCGCGCACAGTGACGACCGACGATCGAAACGCGGTCCTCGGTGACACGCTGGATCCGGTCCATGTCCGGCGCGTACAGCTCGTCAGGCGCGTCGACGTCCGCGAAACACGCCACGTCGCCGGCGACCGGCTCGTGGAAGGGGAGTCCACGGGAGAGCCGTTCCGAGAGCATCCGGTTGAACAGGTACGACTGGGCGGCGTTGACGAACAGCCGCTGAAGGTTGGAGGGAACCGCCTCCAGAGCATGCCACCAGTCGTCGTGGTTTGCCGGCGCGGCAGGGTCGACGCCGCGCTCGTCGAGTCGGTGGAGCATCCCCCGCTCGAACCGGAGCTTCCCGGGGACGGCATCGAGACAGTCGGCCCAGTCGCCGTCGCCGGTGCCGTCGACGGCGAGCTCGGCGTTGCCCGTGTCCCGCTCGGCATCCCGTGCGTCGGTCACGCCGAACGCGTCGTCCACGCGCTTGCGGGCCGCTCGGGTGTCGGACGGCTCGCTCTCGAAGGGGTTGCCCGCGTACAACCGGACCGCCTCTCGCGGGTCGTTCCGGACGACTGCGAGCCCGACGGCGTGGGTGACCGGGCGGCGGCTCCCGAATCGCTGCTGGCCGAAGTAGTTGGGGACGCCGGCGGGCGCGTCCTCGTCGTCCGGGTCGCTGCCGGCGAACGCGCGGAGGTCGCGAGCCACCGACTCGACCCGGTCGGCGGCGTCCGCGACCGCGTCCGCAACCCGGATCTCGAAGGCGTTTCCCGCGAGGTCACCGAACGTCAGGCTTCGTCCGGCGCGACCGAGCGGCTCGATCTCCGCGCCGCGGATCTCGGGAAGGTCGTCGGCGTCGATGCCGCGCACGGTGAACAGCTGGGTGGTGACGGCGCGTTTGTCCTTCGTCCCCGCCCACGAGACGCGCTCGCGGCTGATCCCCATGGCGTCGGAGAGCCGTCGGACGAAGTCGTTGGTGTCCCAGTTCTGAAGGGTGACCCGAATCACCAGCTCCGGGTAGCTCCCCGGGTCCGAATCCGCCGGTTCGGCGTCGAACGCCTCCAGCTCTCGGACGCGGAAATCGTCCGGGGATTCCCGGAGCATGCCGCCGACGCCGTCGGCGTCGCTTACGAAGTAGTCGATGCCGACGGCGCGCTCGACGGGATGCGCCTCGCGGAGGTCGGCGGGAGTGTACGGGGCGTCGGCGTCGGCGTTGGTGTCGGCGTCGGAGTCGGCGTCGGTGTCGTTGTCGCCGTTGGTGTCGCGATTACTGTCCACCATTCAGTAGAGCGAGCAGTCGCCCGTGACGCGGTCGACGAGCTCGTCGCGTGCGGGGCCGACCGCGAGCGCGGTGACGGTACCGGGATCCAACTCGGTGTGGCCCGCGTCGCGAATCACGGCGTACGGGAGCCCCTCCTTGTCGGCTTTGTCCGCCAGCTCGAAGACCTCGCTTTCGGAGTCCGCCCCGACGACGATCTTCTTTTGGCCCTCACCCTGCCACTTCTTTCGTGTCCGGCGGCCGGCGTCCTGATACGCCGACAGCGACGCGTGCGCGACCTGTGCGGCGAGTTTTCCCTCGCCCATCTTGAGGTCGCGGCGCGCGACGATGACCTGTTTCATACCCGATCCACTGCCGCGGCGCGGTTATAAATGGCTACTTGGAGGGGCCGGGTGAGCCCAAAAACACTTGCACTCGCCGTCGGAACCGCAGTGCGTGCCCTCCCCGCTTGCCTCCCTCCGTCGGCTGGGTAGTACCGTCCTCGACCGGTCGCGCGGCTTCTTCGAGCATCGTCCCGCGGCACGGTCGCTCCCGGTCGCGCTCGTCGTCGTCGCCATCGTCATCGTCGCGGTCGTCTTCGGCATCTACGGGCTCGGCGTCATCTTCGACGCGACGATCGACGAGACGGTGACCGTCGACAATCCCAACCAGCCACCCGAGTGGGTGTGTGAGACTCACGACGAGGACTCTCCGCTAGGCAACAGCTGTGACGAGCCCGATCGGATCGACGTCGACGCGGGGTCGGAGATCCGCGACGCCACGACCGGCTTCCTCCACTACGCCCCAGTAGGGGGCGTGGTTCTCTGGCTGATATTCGGCGTCGTGCTCCACATCGGTGCGCGCCTCGCGGACGGTGAGGGGTCGGTGGGAGACACCTTCGTCGTGGCCGCCTGGGCGCTCCTCCCGGAGGTGTTCCGGATGGTCGCCGGACTGGCCGTCATCCACTACGCGCTCGCCGGCGCCGAGGTCCGCGACGACTCCATGGAGGCGCTCGGGACCGACATCATTGCCGCGCTCGAAACGACGGGTGAGCCGCTTCTCCTGGCCAGCGCGATCACGATCGCCCTCCAGTGGTGGATCGTCATCGGCGGACTGGAGGTGCTCCACGACCTGTCACGACGCAAGGCGATCGCCGTCGCGACGGTATTTGCCGTCCTCGGGCTCCTCCTCACGTTCGCGTAACGCACGCCTTTCGAGACTCTTTAGGTGAGGCCGTGCGGCCTATACGCCATGATCCTGTCCGACACGGACATTCTCGCCCGGCTCTCGGCGGGCGACCTCGTTATCGACCCGATCGACGACGTCGACCAGCAGGTCCAGCCCGCGAGCGTCGACCTCCGGCTTGGCGAGCGGTTCTTGGAGTTCCAGCGCACCAACATCCCCTGTATCCACCCGACGGAAGCCGACGAAGTCGGTGATTACGTCACCGAGACCGTCGTTTCCGAGGGCGACGAGTTCATCCTCCACCCCGGCGACTTCGTGCTCGGCACGACGAAGGAGCGCGTCGCCATCCCCGACGACCTCGTCGCACACGTCGAGGGGCGCTCCTCGCTCGGCCGGCTGGCGATCGTTGTCCACGCCACGGCTGGACTGTGTGACCCCGGCTACGAGGGCCAGATCACCCTCGAACTCTCCAATCTCGGCACCGCGCCCGTCGCGCTCTCGCCCGGAATGCGCGTCTCCCAGCTCACCTTCACGGAGCTGAAGACGCCCGCGGATCGCCCCTACGGCGCCGAGCGCGGCTCGAAGTACCAGGGACAGGACGGGCCGCAGGCGTCGCGGATCGGTGACGATCCCGAGTTCGCGGACGACGCGAATGACGCGGGCGGGGCGGACGGCTCGGGCGGGGCAGGCAGCGCGGGTGATTCCGCGTGAGGTTCATCGAGGAGGTCGTCGTCGAGGAGTTCCTCCCCACCGTTCGGTCGATGCTCGCCGAGGACCTCCGCGAGCGGGGATACACCCAGCGGGAGGTCGCCGACGCGCTCGGCATCTCGCAGTCGGCGGTGTCGAAGTACGCGCACGGCGACGTGGCTCGCAACGAGCGGGTGATGACCGACGAGCGCGTGCAGGAGCTCGTCGACCGCGTCGGCGAGGGGCTCGCCGCCGGCGACCTCAGCCCGGTCGCCGCCCTCGTCGAGATCGAGGTGCTGATCCGCCGGCTGGAGGAGGGCGACCTCCTCGCGGAGCTCCACGAGGAGGCGATGCCGGCGCTGGCGGACGCCGACGTGGAGTTCTCCGTCCACGACCCCGACAGCGGGCTCCGTGAGCGCGAGACGGTGCTCGCGTCGGTCCGCGGCGGGCTCCGCACGCTCACCAACGCCTCCGGCTTCGCCGGCCTCATTCCCAACGTCGGGGCGAACCTCGTCGAGTGTCTCGCCGACGCCGAGACGATCGACGACGTGGCCGGCATCCCCGGCCGGCTCGTCGACGTAAAAGGGCAGGCGATGGTCCCCGGCGAGCCCGAGTTCGGCGTGAGCGAGCACGTCGCCTCCCTGCTGCTTGCCGCCCGCGAGGCCGGCAGCGGCGCCCGGGCCGCCGTCAACCTCCGGTACGACCCCGAGATCGTCGACGCCCTCGACGCCGACCATCCGACCGTGGCGTTCGACGCCGAGCGCCCCACCGCCGAGGCGGTCCGTGACGCGCTCGGCGGTGCGGACCCCGACGACACGCTGGTGTTGTACCAGACCGGCGCGGTCGGCGTCGAGCCGATCGTCTACGTCCTCGCGCCCGACGCGACGGACGCCGCCGACATCGTGCGCAAACTACTCCGTAACGGGCTGTAGCCGGGGTTCCGAGGGCGCGGGGCTACTGCGTAACCACGCTCCAAGAACTCGCGAAACGTACTCTCCCCTACCGGCGTGTGCGACGACACACGTCACTCAGGCTGTGGGAGCAGACGATATCGGAAGATCAAACAAAGCGAATAGCCGCACGGTGTCATGGAGGGGGTCGCGGCGGGTGCGGCCTAGCGCGGTCGAGCGCGACCGATCGCCGGACACCGATCGCCGCCGTCGTCCGGTCGCGCTACTTGAACCGGAACGTCTCCAGGTTCTTCGGCGCAAACGTTCGCATGTTGTAGTCGTGGTACAGCGCCGACGAGAGGTCCTGCACGGACTGCTCATCGCCGTGGACACACAGCACCTTCTCCGGACGCGGGTTCATCGTCTTCACGAAGTTCTCCAGCCCCTGGCGATCGGCGTGACCGGAGAAGCCGTCGACGGTCTCGACGCCCATCTCCAGCGTGAGGGTGTCGCCGCGGCCGCCGGCGTCGCCCCAGCCCGAAACCGGGATCTCGTCCCAGCCGTTCTGGATGCGGCGACCGAGCGTCCCCTGTGCCTGATAGCCGACGAACGTGAGATTCGAGTTCGGGTCGGGACCGATGTGGCGAAGCCACGACATGATCGGCCCGCCCTCGATCATCCCGGACGTGGAGAGAATGATACACTGGTCGCCGTCGGCGACCTCCTGGCGCTCGTCCTCGCCGGCGTCGATGTGGTTGAACTGGTCGGCGAGGAACGGGTTCTCGTCCTCGTGGAAGATCCGGTCACGGAGCCCGTCACGCAGGTACTCGGGGTAGGTGGTGTGGATGGCGGTCGCCTCCCAGATCATCCCGTCGAGGTGGATCGGCATCTCGGGGATGTCGCCCTCGCGCATCGCCTCCTCCAAGACGAGCATGATCTCCTGGGAGCGCCCGACGGCGAACGCCGGGATGACGACCTTTCCGCCCTGGTCGTAGGTCTCGTTGATCACCTTCATCAGGTTGCGCTCGGAGTCCTCCTGGTCGGTCTGGTAGTCGTCGCGACCGCCGTAGGTGGACTCTAACACCAGCGTCTCGACGCGCGGGAAGTCGTTGACGGCGCCGTTGAACAGCCGCGTGTCGTCGTAGTGGATGTCGCCGGAGAAGGCGACGTTGTAGAGGCCGTCGCCAATGTGGAAGTGGGTGACCGCGCTGCCGAGAATGTGACCCGCGTTGTGGAACGTGAGCTTGATGTCCGGGGCGATGTCCGTCACGTCGCCGTACTCCAGCGGGATGGTGTGTTTGATCGCCTCGCGAACCTGTGCCGACTCGTACGGCGGCGTGCGCCCTTCCTTGGCAGCCACGTCGAGGTAGTCCAGCGTGAGCAGGCCCATCAGGTCCCGTGTCGGCTCCGTGGTGTAGATCGGCCCGTCGTAGCCGTACTTGAACAGGAGGGGTAACAGCGCGGAGTGGTCGAGGTGGGCGTGCGTGAGCACGACGGCGTCGATGTTCTGGGCGCCGGCGCCGAGCGCCTCGGGCACCTGGAGGTACGGCACCTCGCCTTCCGCGCCGGGTTTGTCCCCACAGTCGATGAGGATCCGCGTCTCCGGCGTGTTGAGGATGAACGCGGCACGGCCGACCTCACGACAGCAGCCGAGCGTGGTGATCCGCACCCACTCGTCGTCGGACATCTCCTCGCGGTGGATCTGGCGGCCCACCCGTTCGAGGATGTCGCGGCGCTCCTCACGCTCGTTTTTCAGGAAGTTGCGGACGTTCGACACCGTGGAGGACTCGATCGGCGGCGTGCGCACGACTTCGGGGGTCCACCCAACCTCCTGGGTGATCTCCCGTAACGTGGAGCCACGGCGACCGATCACCATCCCGGGCTTTTGGGCCTCGATGATGACCTCTCCGGTGTCCTCGTGAAAGTCGAGGTCCGTGACGCCGGCCTCCTCCGGAATCACCGATCGGACCTTCTCCTCCGCTTGCGCCGGCGGCGACAGGGAGGCGGGGTCCGGGCGGACGGTGATCCGCTTGCGGAGCTGGGAGGCGAGCCGCCGCACGAGGTCGCCGTCGCCCGCGAACCGCTTTGGATCGCGAGTGTACACGACGAGCTCGGGGCCCTCATATTTGACATCCGTCACCGAGATATCCGACGGAATCTCCTGTTCGATCTCTGCTTTCAGGTCTTCGAGTTGCTTATCGACTTGACTCATATCTCACCGCGACCGCGTGAGGCTCGACCGCTGGACGGCCGACCGTGGACGGCTAGGCATAGTGGAAGTACTCTGCGAGTGATACCGTGCGGGAACAGCTAGCGAAAACCCGCTTGTCTCAAGGTATATCGCGTGTGTTATAAAAGCCTTCGCAAAGCGCAAGCCCCGTGCGTCCAAACCACCGTCATGCGACTCACGCCAGACGCCGTCCGCACCGAGCGCGACCGCCTCCGCGAGCGCGCGCCCGTTATCGTCCCGATCCTCAACGATATCCGCGACCGACTCGGCGACCTGTTCGACACCGAGGTTGACCACGTCACCCAGGACGCCTACCGCCACGAGGTCGATGTCGTGTTCGCGGACGGGGAGGTCGCCGTCAACGTCGCCGGCTACGCCGCCCTCCTCCGCGAGCTCGACGTCGAGGGGGACTATCCCGGCTTCGTCGTCGACGAGGTGCTCGGCCGGGAGCTGGCAGCCACGATCGCCGGCGGCCAACCGCTCTCCATCCTCGCGCAGGCGACGTTCCACGTCGCGGATGTCCACGTCGACGAGGACGCGACCGCCGACGGAAAAGGCGCTGCCGGCGCCGACGACCTCGATGCCGCGCTCGCCGCTGGGTTCCAGACGCGGCTCCCCGGCTGGGACTGGCGAGAAGGGGAGAGCCCGTTCGCGGTCGACCCTGACCTGCAGATGTGACCGTTGTGAGCACGTATCGTGAGCGCACGGAATCACGGTGCACGATTCACCGTCCCCCCGTAACGCCGCCTAACTGGTGAACTTCCGGACGAGCTCGAACCCCTTGTCCCGGAGCGTGTCGGGCAGGAACCGGGCGAGGACGCCGACGCGCGCGACGGTGCCGGGCTGGACCCGTGCGGGGGGCTTCGTCGCGCTCGCCGCGTTGAGGATCTCGCCGGCGACCAGCTCCGGCTCGACCGAGCCGGGACCGTCCCCCGCGATCGCGTCGGTGTCCTCGAAGAGGTCGTAGAACTGCTCGTAGGCGCCCGAGCGCTCGACGCCGTCGGTCGTCTCCGGGTCGACCTCCCGTTCGGCACGTGTCGAGAACTTCGTGCGAACCGGGCCGGGCTGGACGACGACCACGTCGATCCCGAACTCCGCCACCTCGTTGCGGAGCGCGTCGGACATCGCCTCCACCGCGAACTTCGAGCTGCTGTAGACGCCGCCGCCCGGGAAGGAGACGCGCCCGGCGACCGACGAGAGGTTGATGATCGTCCCGTCGCGCTCGCGGCGCATCGCGGGGAGCACGGCGCGGATCAGCCGGTGTGGCCCGTACACGTTCACGTCGAACTGCTCGTGGACCTTCTCGACCGGCACGTCCTCGATCGGCCCGAACTGGCCGTAGCCGGCGTTGTTGACGAGCGCGTCGATCGCGCCCTCCTCGTCGAGGATCCGGTTGACCACCCGGTCGACGTCGCTCCGGTCGGTTACGTCCAGCGTCGCTAGCTCGCAGCCCTGCTCGCCGAGCGTCTGGATGTCGGCGGGGTTGCGGGCGGTGGCGTACACCGTCCACCCCTCGTCGTTGAACGCCTGCGCGGTCGCGCGGCCGATGCCGGACGAGCAGCCGGTGATGAGTACCGTCTTCTGCACGCGTCAGGAGTGGAGCGCCGCCGGCATAACTCTCCCGACGGAGCGCGAGGTGCGGGTACTGCGCGGCGGTCCCCGCGAATGCCGCGGACATCGGTCGAGCCGCCCCGGATGCACGGCGAGCGCCGCCTCAGTCGGGGTCCGACGCCGCAAGCTCGCCACGCTTGACCGCGCCGGCGTACGCGTCCGCGAGCCGGGTCGGCTCCGGCAGCTTGTACCCCGCACACAGCGCATCGACGAGGTCGACGGTCGTTTCCGCCGAGACGCGATGCCCCGGCGAGACGTACAGCGGGTTGATCCGCCGACTGTTCGGATACTGCCGTGACTGGAAGGCGTGGCCGATGATCGTGCCGGGGTCGGCAGTCTCCACCGAGTCGTCGGCCCGGATCGGCGTTCGCCACCCTTCGGGCCGTTCGTCGGTCGGGTCGTCCGGCTCGCCACACAGCAGGCTCTTGGCGACGCCCACGGCTGGCACGTCGTGGAGCACGCCGACGTGCGTCGCGATGCCGGCCTCCCGGAAGTGGATCCGTCCCGACCCGTCGAGCACCAGCAGGTCCGGCTCCGCAGAGAGCGCGGCGAGCGCGTCGAGGATCGGCTCGCCCTCGCGGAACGCGAGCAGTCCCGGGATATAGGGGATCCGCAGCGGCGTCACCGCGTGCGCGTACTCCACGACCTTGCCGTCCCGCACCGCGACCGCCGCGGAGACGGCCTCCCCCGCGTCGAGTCGAAACGCCTGGTCGATGCCGACGACGGTGGGTGCGTCCGGGTCGGCGGCGTCCGGGCGGGCGGGCGGCAGTTCGGCCGTCAGGTCGAACGCCTCCGTGACGGCGACCGTCTCGGGGTCGGGCGCGCCGTCGTCCGCGAAGACGGCCGTCGTCGCGAGTTCGCGCTGGAGCGTCTCCATCTCGTCGTGGGAGAGCGAGGGGTCCGGGAGGAACTCGGGATGCGCGAGCGCGTCGACGTCCAGATGGGGTTCGTCAGCCATGGGCGTCTCAGTACCGTCCCGGGCCGCCGGGGCCACCGGGACCGCGCGGACCACGCGGACCGCGAACGCCGGCCCCGCCACCGCCGCGTGCGGAGCGTGCGAGCCCCTCATTGCGCTTGCCGAACGCGAGACCGATTGCGAACCCGATCAGGTGCGCGAGGTGGGCGATTCCGCCGAGGCCGGCGGCCGCTGCCAGGCTCGGATCAAGCACGAACAGCGCCGAGATGATCGCCGTCCCCCACGTGAGATATTTGATCTTCATCGGAATCACGAAGAACAGGAGGATCTCCATGTTCGGCCGCCACACCGTGAGGACGCCGAGCAGCGCGAAAGTGGCACCGCTGGCGCCGAGTACGCCGAAGGGCACGCCAGTGAGCAGGTTCACGGTCGTGTTGCCGAGCCCGGCGACGATCCCCGCCACCAAGAAGAGCCCGACGAACTTCCGGGATCCGACGGCGCGCTCGACCAGCGGGCCGAAGAAGAACAGCACGATGCTGTTGGCGAGGATGTGGAACAGCAGCTCCGGCGAGTGTGAGAACACCGAGGTCACCCACGTCCAGACGTACTCGATCCGGTCCGGATGGAGCACGAACAGCCGGTTGTGGAGTGCCTGCCCGCCGACGGCGATCACGACCAACTGTGCGACGAACGTGAGCCACATCAACGCGAGCAGCACGTACGTCGCGTTCCCGCGGAAGTACCCCGCGAAACCGCCGGTGCTCGTCTCGCGCTCGATGCGCCGTTTGATCCGTCCCACGGCGCCGGCGGACCCGCTGCCGGAGCCACGGGCGCCGGTTGCACTCCGACCCGTGCCGCCGCCACCGCCGGCGTTCGTGTCGCTCTCGAAGACGCCGCCGGGGTCGTTCCACTCGGCGAGGCCGGGACAGTCGTGGTTCTCGGGCAAGCGGTGCTCCCCGCAGAACGTCTTCCCGCAGCGTCGGCACTGATACGGGAGGTTCTCGTACTCCCCACACTCGTCGCACGTCGCCATTACCCGCCCTTATCGGGGCGCTCCTAAAGCGGTTTGGCTCGCGGGTCGTGGCGAGCGGTCAGGAGTGGTCGTCCGCCGCCTCCCGCATGAGCCCGTCGACGAGCGATCGGAGTTCGGCCAGCGGATACTGGCCGGGTGCCGTCGCCTCGGACGGATCGACGGGGGCGTAGCCGATCCGCGACCCGTAGACGGGCGCGACCGCGCGGGTGTGTCGTCCCGGCTCGCCCATGCACATCGTCGCGACCGCGTGCCCAGTCTCGGTCGCCTCGTGAGTCGCCTCCAGCATCGCCAGCGCGTCAGCCGGCACCTCGGCGGTCGTCGCCAGTTTCCCCACGTCGCCCTCGGTGGCGGCGTCCGCAAGGAGGTCGACGAGCGTCCCCGTTTCGGGCGTCGACGAGAAGTCGTGGACGGAGGCGACCACCGTCACGTCCTCGTCGCGCGCCTCCTCGCGGAGGGCGACGGCGTGCGAACGCTCTCCGTCCGGCGCGTTCCCGCGGAGCGCGGCGAGCTCGATGTCGACGGCCGCGACCGACTCGTGGACCAGCGCGTCCGAGAGGTCGCCGTACCGGCCGATGTCGCCCGCCTCGCCGCCCTCCCACTCCGCGCGATTGGTGACGAGAATCGGGAGCTCGCCGTCGTAGTCGTCGAGCGCCGCGAGCGGATCCGTCGCGAGGTCCATCCGAAACTCCACAATGTCCGCGTGCTCGCGGGCGTCGGGCTCCTCGGACAGATCGGTCGTGCTCGCCGCGAGGGTGAACTCCTCGAACATGGGTGGACGTACGAAAAGCGGGGACTTGAGTGTGGCCTCGAACGTTCGGCGACTCCCTCAAGTCGCCCCGACCTCCCCTGCGCCGGCGTCCGCCCCGCCCGTCACCCAGAGCACCCCGGACAGCCCGAGTACCAGGAGGCCGACGAGGCCGATCCCCGCCGACAGGATGTCGCCGGCTTCGAGGTAGCCGCCCACGCCGAGCGCGAGCATCGAGACGCCAAGCAGCGCTTGCGATACCGCCCGATAGCGCAGCCGGGTGATCGTCGTCCCGGCGACGGTCGTCCCGACGCCGAGCTCCGCGCCGGCGACCAGATAGACGGCGCCGGCGAGCGCACACCCGACGGTGGCGACCGTAAACGCCGGTCCACCACCGAGCGGCGCCGCGGTCGCTATCCAGCCGGCGCCGACGATCAGGAACAGCCCTAAAAAGAGGTCTCGTGAGTGCATGTCGCCATCTCCGTGTGGCACGACAAAAAGCGGCCGGTCGAACCGGTCGAAGCGGCCGAGCCGGCTCAGGCGACGAGCCCTTCCTCGGCCTCAAGCAGTTCGTGGTAGCGGTTGCGGATGGTGACCTCGGAGATGTCCGCGACCTCCGAAACCGCCGCCTGCGTCGTCTTCTCGTTGGTCAACAGTGCGGCGGCGTAGACGGCGGCGGCCGCGAGGCCGACCGGCGATTTGCCCGAGTGGACGCCCTTCTCCTTGGCGTTTTTCAGGAGGCCCTTCGCGCGCATCTCGGACTCCTCACTCAGTTCGAGGTCGGAGGCGAACCGCGGGACGTACTGCTCGGGGTCGGCGGGCTTCACTTCCAGTTTGAGCTCGCGGACGACGTAGCGGTACGTGCGGGCGATCTCCGCCTTCTCGACGCGGGACACGTCGGCGATCTCGTCGAGGCTCCGGGGGACGCCGGCCATGCGCGCGGCGGCGTACACACAGGAGGTCGAGACGCCCTCGATGGATCGCCCGGGTAGGAGGTCCTCGTCGAGCGCGCGGCGGTAGATGACGGAGGCGGTCTCGCGGACGTTGTCCGGGAGGCCCTGCGCCGAGGCCATGCGGTCGATCTCGCCGAGCGCCTGCTTCAGGTTGCGCTCTTTCGAGTCGCGCGTGCGGAACCGCTCGTTCCACTTGCGGAGCCGCTGCATCTTCTGACGCTGGCGCGCGCCGAGCGAGCGCCCGTAGGCGTCCTTGTCGCGCCAGTCGATGTTCGTCGAGAGCCCCTTGTCGTGCATCGTGTTGGTCGTCGGGGCGCCGACGCGGCTCTTCTCGTCCTTCTCGCGGGAGTCGAACGCGCGCCACTCCGGCCCGCGGTCGACCGAGTCCGCATCGACGACGAGCCCGCAGTCGGAACAGACGCTCTCGCCGTGCTCCTCGTCGTTGATGACGTGCCCCTCACACTCCGGACAGTTCAGGCTCTCGTCGTTTCGCTCGCTCGACTCCTCTCGTTCCGTCTCGTTCGTCCGTCGTCGGGAGGGACTCTCCCGTGTGTGCATTTTCTCACTCATGGCTGACAGGACCCCGGTAACTGAACAACGCCCGAGGACGGTCTTACCAGCTTGATGGTGGACCAACACTTAAAGGGCTCGAAACGTGCCGGCGGTGCAGGGCGTATCATCACGGTTTCTCACGAGAGGTGATGGCACACACCACTCCGACAGGAAGCCCGGACAGGGAGATGCACGCTGCACGATATGTCACTGGTTGGTACTGTTTGACGGTGGGGATGAGCGACTTCTCCGGCGGACGCGTTCCGGCCCGACGGAGACGCTGCTACTCGGCTCCCGGAACGCCGGAGGGGAACTCCGGCCCGCCGCCGTCGGTGGCGGTGGCGGTGGCGGTGGCGTCAACCCGTGACACCGATCCGCGGCGCCAACCCGAAGGGCTTCGGTCCTCGGGAGCGGAACGTCACCCATGACCGACACCGACGCCACGCCGCCGCGCGTCGTCTCGCTGGCGCCGAGCGCGACGGCGACGCTTGCGGCGATGGGCGCCGCCGACCGCCTCGTCGGCGTCACCCACCACTGCGAGCCCGGCGATGACGCCGGACGGGCCCACGAGAACCCCTCCGCCCCGGAACCGGTGGGTGGGTGGCTGAACCCCGATCTCGACCGCGTCGCCGAACTCGACCCGGACCTCGTCTGCACCAGTGACGGGCTCCAGGCCGAAGTGGCGGCCGACTGCCGGGACCGCGGATTCGCCGTGCATCACCGTGAACCCGCCACCCTCGACGACGCCGTCGACGGGTTCGCCGCGCTCGGGGCGGCCGTCGGCCTCCCCGAAGCCGGCCGCGAGCTCGCCGCCCGCTCCCGCGAGCGCCTCGACCGAGTTGCGGAGGCCGTCTCGGACGCGCGCGAGGCGACCGGAGGGGCCGGAGCTGCCAGCAGCGAGACCCCACGTCCCGTCGTCTACTGCGAGGAGTGGTCAGACCCGCCGATGGCCGCCGGCAACTGGGTGCCGGACGCCGTCCGGGCGGCCGGCGGGCGCTACCCGTTCGTCGACGCCGGCGAGCGCTCCCGTGAGGTGACTCCGAGCGAGGTGGAATCCGCGACCCCCGACCACGTCGTGCTCCACGTCTGCGGCCACGGCGACCGGGTCGACCCCGACACCGTCCGCGACCGTGACTGGGCGATCGACGCACCGGTTCACGTCCTCGACGACGCGCTGCTCAACCAGCCGAGTCCCCGGCTGATCGACGGCGTCGAGCGGCTGGCCGAGCTGCTGTCTCCCGACACCGGCTTTTAACCCCCTCCCCAAACCCGGCCATGCGCATCGGCGTCGGCAGCGGCAACCCGGTGAAACGTCGCGCGGTCGAGCGCGTTCTCGACGACGGCGAGGACGCGTTCGCCGCGGAGGCAACCGTCGAGGCCGTCCCCGTTCCCTCGGGCGTGAGCGAGCAGCCACGAGGGCACGCTGAGACGATCATGGGCGCGGAGAACCGCGCTCGTGCCGTTCTCGCCGAGAGCGACGGCGTCTACGACCTCGGCGTCGGCGTGGAGGGCGGCGTCGCCGAGCTCGACGGCATGGACGGGCTCTCCCTCGTGATGTGGGCCGCCGTCGACGACGGCGAGTGCGTGGGCCGCGGCGCCGGACCGAGCATGCGGCTTCCCGACTCGATCGCCGAACGGGTCAACGCCGGCGAGGAGCTCGGCCCCGTGATGGACGACGTGCTCGGTACGCAGGGCGTCGCCACCCGTGGCGGCGCCGCAGGTGCGCTCACCGGCGGCCGCGTCGGCCGCGCGGAGGCGCTCTCGACCGCCGTGGCCGGCGCGCTCGGGCCGTTCGTCTCGAAATTATACTGAGCTGCCCCGAGCCGCGCTGGACTCCTGTTCTGGATCGGTCCGGACACCGGCAGGCGAACTATTAAGGTTCGGATGGCCCAACCTCGGGGTATGGACGCACTTCCCCTCCAGATAGAGTTCGGGCTGGTAGCGGTCGGTCTCCTATTCGTGTTGTTGGTGGCCGTCACCCTCTGGCAATCGTTCGAGATCGTCGACGCCTACGAGAAGAAGGCGCTGACGGTGTTCGGCGAGTACCGGAAGCTGCTGGAGCCGGGGATCAACCTCATCCCGCCGTTCGTCTCGCGCACCTACGCGTTCGACATGCGGACCCAGACGCTCGACGTGCCCCGCCAGGAGGCGATCACCCGGGACAACTCGCCGGTCACCGCCGACGCGGTCGTCTACATCAAGGTGATGGACGCCAAGAAGGCGTTCCTCGAAGTGGACGACTACAAGAAGGCCGTCTCCAACCTCGCACAGACCACGCTCCGTGCCGTCCTCGGCGACATGGAGCTCGACGACACGCTGAACAAGCGCCAGGAGATCAACGCGAAGATCCGCCAGGAGCTCGACGAGCCCACCGACGAGTGGGGGATCCGCGTCGAGAGCGTCGAGGTGCGGGAAGTGAACCCCTCGAAGGACGTGCAGCAGGCGATGGAGCAGCAGACCTCCGCCGAGCGCCGCCGGCGCGCCATGATCCTCGAAGCGCAGGGTGAACGGCGCTCCGCCGTCGAGCAGGCCGAGGGTGACAAGCAGTCGAACATCATCCGTGCACAGGGTGAAAAGCAGAGCCAGATCCTCGAAGCGCAGGGTGACGCCATCTCCACGGTCCTCAGAGCCCGCTCCGCGGAGTCGATGGGCGAGCGCGCCATCATCGAGCGCGGAATGGAGACCCTCGAAGAGATCGGGAAAGGCGAGTCGACGACGTTCGTGCTCCCGCAGGAGCTCACCAGCCTCGTCGGGCGCTACGGCAAGGCGCTCTCCGGCTCCGACGTACAGGAGATGGAGGGACTGGACGGCAAGGAGTTCGACGCCGACACCCGCAAGATGCTCGGGCTCGACAACATCGACGAGATCATCGGTCAGATCGACGAGGCGGCCGAGATGGACGTCGAGGAGCTCGAAAAGGAGGCGGAGGCCGTCAAGGCCGGCAACGCCGGTACCGACATCAAGTCCGCCGACGAGGTCATCCAGGAGATGGACGAGGAGGCGCCCGCGGACACCGACGTCGACATCGAGAAGGAGACGGAGTAGCCGGCTCACGACCGGCGAACGACGCCGATATCGCCTCCCTCCTTGTTTTTGCCACTGCTGGCGACCCGTCATCCTGCCGAAGCGCTTTTGCCCACTCGACGACTCCCTCCGCTCGTGACCGACGGCGTCGACGAGCAAAAACGCGAGACTCTGCGGCGGTTCGCCGCCGTCGGAGCCGCCGCGCCGTTCGTCGGCTCGGCGGCGGGCGCCGGCGACGACGCCAACGAGACGCGCGAGGCGCTCCGCGGCTACGTCTCCACGACGCCGGGCGCGCACTTCTCGAAGCTTCGCGACGACCTCAAACTCGGCACGGGCGAGACCCAACACCACCTTCGAACGTTGGAGGAGGCGGGCGAAGTGGTCTCGGAGAAGGACGCCGACTATCGACGCTACTTCCCGGCTGGGCGGTTTGACGACCTCGACCGGCGAGCGCTCGGCTACCTCCGACGGGACACCCCTCGGGGGATGGTCGTCGCGCTCCTGCGTGATCCCGACGCGACCGGCGCGGACCTGGCGGACGCGCTCGGCGTCTCCCGTCCCTCCGTGAGCGGGGCCGCCGCGGACCTCGCGGACGCCGGCCTCCTCGACCGTTCGGACGGCTACCGGCTGACGGAACCGGAGCGACTGCTCACCCTGATCGTCAGATACGCGGACACCTTCGACGCCGACGCCGTCGCGCTCGCCGACGACGCCGCGTCGCTGGTCAGCTACGACCGCTGACTGCGCCGTCTCCGGCCCCTGTGCTACTCGTTCGCCCGGAGCGACGCGACCAGCTCGGGGAGTTCAGAGAGCGACCCGACGACGTGGTCGGGCGACGCCGCCAGCGCGGCGGCGTCGTTGTGTTCGCGTTCGAGAAAGACGCCCCGAAGGCCGGCTCGCTCGGCGGCAACGAGGTCCGTCTCGCGGTCGCCAACGTAGAGCCCGTCCGAGACGCCGATCTCGGACAACGCCGTCTCGATCAGGTTCGGGTCCGGCTTTCGCCGGCGGTAGCCGGCGATGGTCGGCTCCCGGCCGACGACCGCATCCAGCCGGTCGCCGAACAGGTGATCGGCGACGAAGTCGGCGGTCGCCTGCCGGTTGTTGGTGACGAGCGCGGCGGTACAGTCCGCGGGGAGGTCGGCGACGGCCTGCGCGTCATCGTACACGGACCGGTCGCCCGTCTCGACACGTCGGTTGGTCCGTCGGGAGGCGTGGTGCTCGCGGGCGGCCCACCACTCGTCGCGGTCGACGCCGAGTCGCTCGCATGCCGCGTCCATCGCGGGATCGTACCGCACCGCACCGAGCGTTTCGGCCGCATCCGCCGGCGGCTCCTCGACGCCGAGCTCGGCGAGCGCGTCGCGGGCGGCGGTCCGGTAGACGGCCGGATCGGTGCCGGCGCCGACCAGAAACACGCCGTCCATGTCGAACAGCACCGCGTCGGTCATGGGCCGAATTCGTGCCGGCGCCTCAAAAGGCGCGCGGCTACGCCGTCACCATCCAGGTCGTTCCGGAGGAGTAGCCCCACTTCTCGACGTCGAGGTCGGTCGCGGCGTCCGCGACCGCGCTCATGTTCGCGCCGACCTCCTTCGCGGAGAGGTCGAGCTCGTCGGCGATCAGCCGGGACTTGAAGTAGGTGCGCGTTGCCGCGTGCTCGCGGAGGTATTCGAGGATCCGGACCTGTTTCGTCGAGAGGCCGGTCGGGGACGCGTTGCCGACCGTCTCCGCGGGTGCAGTGCTCATACCATGTCTGGATGGTCGACCCTCAAAAGCGGGTTGGTAAACCGAGCTAATACGGTGCTGTCAGGTGGTTTTTGGGGCTCAATGGGCCGCTCACCCGTGATCGAGGCGTCGATCAGGTACGTCAGGTAAACCGTCACGTGAGCCTTCAGAAGGTACTTACCTTCGCCGACTGCACCTGTTTTTAATGAGCGGATCGGCCGGGGAGCCGAGCGTGAGCGTCGTGCTCCCCGCGTACAACGAGGAGGCGACCATCGAGGGGACGGTCGAGACGACGCTGTCGACGCTCGGCGCGTTCCTCCCGGCGGGCTCCTTCGAGGTGATCGTCGCCGAGGACGGCTGTGACGACCGCACCCCCGAGATCGCGAGTCGGATGGCCGAGGCCGACGAGCGCGTGCGCCACTTCCACAGCGACGAGCGGCTCGGGCGTGGCGGCGCGCTCGAACACGCGTTCGCGGCGGCGCACGGCGACACCCTCGTCTACTTCGACACGGATCTCGCGACGGACATGACGCACCTGGAGGAGCTGGTCGACTCCGTCCGAAACGGGGAGTACGACGTGGCGACCGGCTCCCGCTGGATGCCCGGAAACCGGGCCGACCGCCCGGCAAAGCGGGGAATCCCGTCGAAGGGGTTCAACTTCCTCGTCCGCCTGTTTCTCCAGTCCGACCTCCGGGACCACCAGTGTGGGTTCAAGGCGCTCTCACGGGACGCGTTCGAGCGCCTGCGCGACGACGTGGAGGACACCCACTGGTTCTGGGACACGGAGCTGCTGGTCCGTGCCCAGCGTGAGGGGCTCGCCGTCAAGGAGTTCGCCGTCGACTGGGAGCCGAAGGGTGACACCAAGGTGGACCTCGTCCGGGACGTGCTCGGGATGGGCAGCGCCATTCTCCGTCTGTGGTGGCAGCTCTCCGTCCAACCCCGGATCACGCGTCGGGTGACGGTCGGCGCCGGGCTCCTCATGGTGCTGGCCGCCGTCGCGCTGATGCAGGTGTACCTCGACCCGGCCGAGGTGCTCGCGGAGATGGGAAACGCTGATCGCGGGATGGTCGCGGTGGCGGCGGCGCTGTACCTCGTCTCGTGGCCCGTGCGCGGCTACCGCTACCGCGACATTCTGCGGGAGCTGGGGTTCGAGGAGCGCGTCGGCTTCCTGACGGGCGCCATCTTCGTCTCACAGACGGGGAACCTCGTCTTCCCGGCACGTGCCGGCGACGCGATCCGGGCGTACGTCGTGAAGATGCGCCGCGGGATTCCGTATCCGTCGGGGTTCGCGTCGCTGGCGGCCGAACGCGTGTTCGACCTGCTGACGCTGGCGGCGCTGGCGGGCGTCGTGCTCGTCGGCTACGCCGCCTCCGGCGAGCTTGCGCTCGTCGTCGACGCGGCGTTCGGAACGGGGGGCGAGGCGGACAGCGCCGGCCGGACCGCGGTGTTCGTGGCGATGGGCGTCGGAACCGCGGCCGTCGCTGCGGTCGTCGGCATCGTGCTCTCCGCTCGCTCCGACGCCAACCGCGTGCGGTCGCTCGTGACGGCGGTCAGCGGCGACGCCTACGGCGAGAAGGTGGCTGCGGTGTTGGAGCGGTTCGTCGGCGACGTCCAGCAGGTTGGCGGGAACCCCGCGGCATTCGCGCGGGTCGGTGCCTCCAGCGTGGTCGTCTGGGTGATCGACGTGCTGGTCGCGGCGATCGTGCTGGCCGCGTTCGGCGTCGGGCTCGCGCCAGCCACCCTGCTCGCGGTCTGTTTCTTCGCCGTGAGCGTGGGCAACCTCGCGAAAGTGCTGCCGCTGTCGCCCGGCGGGATCGGCCTCTACGAGGGGGCGTTCACCGTGCTGGTGGTGGGGCTGACGCCGGTCGGCGCGGCGACGGCGCTCGGCGCCGCGATCGTCGACCACGCGGTGAAAAACGTCGTCACGGTGGTCGGCGGCGTGGCGTCGATGCTGGCGCTCAACGTCTCGCTCACGACGGCCGTCGAGGAGAGCGAGGAGGCCGAGGAGGCGGTCGACGCCGCGAACGCGGATCCGGTGCCGGGAACGGGAAAGTGAGCTGGGGGACCGCTCGCCGGGTATCCGTGGGGTCTGCAGGTTGGAACGGACTTCGACGATTCTCGGGGCGTCCGTTCCACGCAACCGCGTGCCCCCCGGAGCCGGTGGCTGGCACACCGGGTGTCCGGCCGCGGTTTCCCGGAGCAGAGTCGGGGCGCGGCGGATCGTCGTGTGCAGGCAGGGATGGGGCGGTCAGGGGTTCAGACCGCCATGGCCAAACCCAACCGCCGCAATGGCTGTGCCGAGTGGATCAAAGTGAGAACACGCTCCGGCCGTGCCGGCACCGAGGGCGTTTCCGAACAGGCCGACCACGCTGGCCACGCTACGCGAACACGCCGCCGAGCGTGCCTCGAAAGCGGTCAATGATCGAGGGGGCGTTTCCGGACGCCGTGCCACCTCGCTGGCCGCCATTCCGTGCCTCGTCGGCTGTGGCGTTCCCAGCCGGCGTCCCGTTTTCGGCCGCCCCGGCCCCTGCACTGCCATTTCCGGGACTGTCACCGTGGTTTTCTCCGGCCTCACCGGCGTTTCCGTCACCTTCGCCGCCGGTTCCGGCCCCGTCACTGGCGTTGCCGGCGCTCGCACCGCCGTTCGCAGCATCCCCACTGGCGTTGCCGCCGGCCTCACCGGGGGTTCCCGGAGTATCCCGCGTCCGGTTTTCGGTCGAGTGACCGGGCTCCACCGCTGCCGTGTTCCCCCGCGTCTCGTTGGCCGCCGGCGGTCCCGCGTTGGGCGGCGGTCCGGCTCCGACGCCGACGTTCGGCCCGGCGATTCCGCGTGCCATCTCGGCGACTTCCGGCCCGGCGAGCTCACTCGCCTGGTTCCGGAGCGCCGCAAGCCGTTCCTCGTCGACGCCCCGATCCGTGAGCGCCTCCTCCGGGAGGTCGGCGGCGGCCTCCGCGCTCCGGTTGGCCGTTCGCTCGATCGCGGCGACCTCGGCGGCGAGCGACGCCATCCGGGCCCGGTAGCCACCGTGGCTCAGGTTCCCCGCCTCGCGGGCGGCTTCCAGCTCCATCTTCCGCTCTTCGAGCGCCGCGAGCCGCTGTTCGTTCTCCTCCAGTTTTGCGGCGACTGCGTCGGCGCGCTCCTCGTCGCTCCGGTCCGGACCGACGCGACGCTCGAACGACCGGTTCTCGACCTCGCCGTCGATCTCCGCGGCCTGTACGCCGACGACGCCGCCGAGGCGTTCACCCGGTGACACGCTCTCATTGGCCGACTCGTTGGCGTCGCTCGACTCGTTTGCGGTCACGTCCCCAACGTCCGCCTCGACGGTGGCCGGCTCGTCGAGCGCGGCGGCGCCCGCCGCGACGAATCCCGCCGCGAGCAGGAGCGCGGCGACGACCGCAACACCCGCCATCCAGTCGCCCCGTTTCATCATACCCGCTCTTGCTGCCACGTCCCCTTATACTCCTACGACCGTTAGCCCGGATTCAGGCGGATCAACACGGGTTCAGGGTCGGAACAACACCCGGCAAATATGGGATGACCCTGGTCGACCGAGAAGTCAGATTCCCTGCCCCATCAGGTGGCTCCGGAGCACGTCTGGCGTCTTGAGTCCGGCCTCGGTGTTGAGCAGGACGACGGTCTCGTCGCCGTCGAAGAACCCGTCCTCGGCGAGATTCCACGCGGCGGCCGGCGCGACCCCGGCGGCCGCGCCCATCTCCAGCACCTCGTTCTGCGCGACGGTCACCGCGCTCTGGAGGATCTCCTCGTCCGTCGCGGTCGTGGCGGCGCCGTCGGTCTCCCGGACCGCCGCGACCGCCTCCCGCCCGCCGGCGGGATCGGCGATCTCCAGTTCGCCACAGATGGTGTCGGGCGTCGACCACGGCTCCGGTTTGTCGAGTCCGCGCTCGACGGCCGCGACGACCGGCGCACATCCCTCGGCCTGTGCCGCAACCAGCCGCGGGAGGCCGTCGATCGCGCCGACGCGCTCCAGCTCGACGAACCCCTTGTGGACGCCGGCCAGCACCTCGCCCGAGCCGGTGGGGACGACGACTACATCCGGCGCCGCACCGAGGTCGGCAACCAGCTCGAACGCGAGCGTCTTGACGCCCTCGTGGCGGTACGGCGTCGTGAACTCGTTGAGGTTCGTGTAGTCGGTCTCCAACTGCTCGTCGACGGCTGCCGCTGCATCCGGGAACCGGCCGCCGACGACGCGCATGTCACCGCCGTGAACGTTCGTCATCGCCTTGTTCGAGAAGGCACACCGCGAGGGGACGAACGCGTACGACCGGAGGTCCGCCCGCCCGGCGTACGCCGCCATCGACTGGCCCGCGTTGCCGGGGCTCGCACACGCGAGCGGCTCCACGTCGTCGCCCGCAGCGGCGCGGCCCGCAACGGCGGTAAGCGCCACGGAGAGCCCGCGGTCGAGGACGGTCCCCGTGGGATTGCGCGCCTCGTCCTTGATGTAGACGCCACCCACGTCCAGCTCGCCGGCGAGCCGCTCGGCAGGGACGAGGGGAGTGTCACCTTCCCCGGCGCTCACCGCCGTCTCCGCGGGGAACGGGAGCAGGGCGTCGAACCGCCAGTGGCCGACGCCGGGCGTCTCGGCGGGCGCGAGCAGGTCGTCCGGGTCGACCGCCTCGTGGTCGTAGGCGGGATCGAGTCCCCCCTCGTCCGGGTCGACCGTCTCCGGATCCGCCGTCTCGTGAACCGTGCCAGACTCCCGGCTCCGCAGTCCGCGGAACGTCTCTGTCGTCTCCGTCGTCTCCATATCGGGTCGTTCGTCGCCGGCGACTAAGCGCTTCCCGTCCGCGGCCGTCGGGACCCCTTTGAGGGTGCCGGCCCAAGCGGGGGTATGGACGGAGCCGTCGCGGTCGTCGGAGGGGGACTCGCCGGACTGGTCGCCGCGCGCCGGATCGCGGACGCGGGCGCCGACGTGACGCTGTTCGAGCGCCGCCCCGAGGTCGGCGGCCGGGTACGAACCGCGGAGACGGACGGGTTCACGCTGGACCGTGGCTTTCAGGTGTTGTTCACGAGCTACCCCGCGGTCGCCCGCGAGCTCGACCTCGACGCGCTCGACCTCCGGTCGTTTGCACCCGGCGCGACCATCTGCCGACCCGGATCCCGGTCGGTGCTCTCGGACCCGATTCGAGATCCGGCACGGGCGGTCGA
This sequence comes from Halorubrum gandharaense, assembly GCF_054654575.1. Classification (NCBI taxonomy): domain Archaea; kingdom Methanobacteriati; phylum Methanobacteriota; class Halobacteria; order Halobacteriales; family Haloferacaceae; genus Halorubrum; species Halorubrum gandharaense. Next base: position 1,298,272 of record NZ_BAAIET010000001.1, on the reverse strand, counting down.
GTCGGCGTTCAACCCCGAGATCCCGTTCTCGGACAAGCTCCGGACGCTGGCGCTCCGCTACGACCTCTCGAAGCGGGACGAAGCCGAGTTCTTCGCCGGCGAGGACGCCTCGATCCGCGAGTACCTCGACGACTGGGGATTCTCGGAGACCTACATCCGGAACTTCGTGGAGCCCTTTTACGGGGGGATCACCCTCGACCGGTCGCTGTCGACCTCCAAACACGTCTTCGAGTACACCTTTCGGGCGATGAGCCGGGGGAACATCGCGGTCCCCGCCGACGGGATGACCGCGATTCCCGAGCAGCTTGCTGCCCGCGCCGAGGAGGCCGGCGTCGAGATCCGCACCGGAAAGGACGTGGAGACGCTGGACACCGCTCCCGGCGGCCGGTTCACGCTCGGCTCCGGCGGGTTCGGCGAGTCCGACGGCACCGCCGACGGCGTCCGCCTCGAACTTGCGGACGGGTCGACCGTCGACGCCGACGCCGTCGTGGTCGCGACGACCCCGCCCGAAGCCCGGACGCTCACCGGCGTCGAGTCGGTGCCCACCGAGGGAGTCGGCGTCGTCACCGGATGGTACACGCTCCCCGAGGGACTCACCTTCGAGGCCGGCCGACGGATCCTGCTCAACGCGGCGGACGACTCGCCCAACGTGGTCGTGCCGATGGGCGAGGTTGCCCCGGAGTACGCCCCCGAGGACCGGACGCTGATCGCCGCGACGTTCCTCGGCGAGGCCGCCCACGAGCGCGACGACGAGGCGCTCCGCGAGGACACCCGTGCCGCGCTCACCGCCTGGTACCCCGAGCGCGGCTTTGAGGGGCTCGAAACCGTGGATGTCCAGCGCGTCCGATTCGCCCAGTTCGCGCAGCCGCCGGGCATCCACGACAACCTTCCCGATCCCGACGATCCGGAAGGGCCGGTCGTGCTCGCCGGCGACTACACCGAGTGGTCGTCGATCCAGGGCGCGCTGGAGAGCGGGCGCCGGGCGAGCGAGGCCGCGCTGGGTCACTTATAAGCCCGGTCGGTAGCGGCTCCGCCGGCGCTGGCCGCGAGCGCGAGGCCGCTACTCCTCCCGCAGGAACGCGTCCTCGCCATGCCGCTCGATGGCGCCGAGGAGTTCGTCCCGCTGCCGGCGGAGTTCGGGCGGCAGCTCGGCGTAGGCGTCCGTAAACAGGTCGGCGGGGTCGGCCGTGAGGTCCTCGGCAGCCTCGATGGCGGCCGCCACGGTCGCCTCGGCCTCCGCCTGAATCGCCTCCACGCCGGCGTCGTCGATGCGGCCAGTCTCCCGGAGGAACGTCTCCATGCGGTCGAGCGGATCCAGCGCGCGCCACTGCTCGACCTCCTCGGGATCGCGGTATGCGGAGGGGTCGTCCGCCGTCGTGTGGGCGCCGTACCGGTACTCGACGAACTCGATGAGGGTGGGACGGAGGCCGTCGGTGTCGTCCTCGTCGGCGCCCTCCGCACCGTTGTCCGACCGCGCCCGCTCGACCGCCTCCCGGGTGACGGCGTAGCTCGCGAGCGGGTCCATCCCGTCGACGCGCACGCCGTCGAAGCCGTACGCCGTCGCCTTGGCGGCGAACGTCGTGCTCGCGGTCTGGCGCTCGCGCGGGACGGAAATTGCCCACCCGTTGTTGTGACAACAGAGGACGACGGGAACGTCGAAGACGCCGGCGAAGTTGGCGCCCTCGTGGAAATCCCCCTCGCTGGTTGCACCCTCGCCGAAGTGGCAGGCGACGACCCGGTCCTCGTCGCGGTAGTCGAACGCCCACGCGGCGCCGACCGCGTGCGGGACGTGCGAGCCGATGCCGATGTTGAGCGGGAACACGTTCCCCTTCGCGATGGCGGCGGTTCCGGACTCGTGGCCCATCCAGTAGGGGAGGTACTCCGCGAGCAGGTCGCGGACGACGACCGCGCCGTGCTCGCGATACTGGTAGCTCACGATGTCGCGGTCGGCGAGCGCGTGCGTCGAGCCGACGGCCGACCCCTCCTGTCCGGCGCAGGGCGCGTACGTCCCCATCCGGCCCTGTCGCTGGAGACTGACGGCGCGCTCGTCGAACCGTCTCGTCGTCACCAGGTCGCGGTAGATGGCGCGGAACCGCTCGTCGGAGAGATCCGGCACTGTCGCGTCCGGGAGCGGACACCCGTCGGCGTCCAGCACGCGATACACGTCGGCGTCGGCGAGCGGGTCGTCGGTCGCCGCTCCGTCGTTGCTGCTGCCGTCGTTGCTGCTGCCGTCGTTGCGGTCCGCGCCAGTCATCGGGTGCGTCCCTCCACGGTCATTGGCGAACGTGTGTGCTCAGGTGACAAGGAGTTAGCGGAGGCGGTACGTGTCCGAGTGTTCCGGTCGTTCGTCGACCCGACACCGTCCCACGCCCCTCACAACCTCCTGCGAAGCTCCGCGAGCGGCGGGAACGACAGCGTCTCCTGTGCAACGTCGTCGTACACGTGCGGCGTGAACCGGCCGATTTCGGTGACGAACGGGGAGTCGAACGACGCGGCATCGGCGTCGTTGACGGCGACCCCGCGCGCCAGCCGATTGAACGCCGGCAGCACGAGCACGTCGGCGCCCCGGTAGGCGTCCGCGGCGTGGAGAAAGCAGGGATGGCGATCTCCCTCGATCTCGATCGCCGGATGCACGTGTCCGATCACGTACCGGTCCGCCGGGGATTCCGGCGGTTCGTGCCCGTGACAGACGACCGTTCGGGGCCCTCCCACGTCGGAATCTGCCGTCTCAAGAACGTACTCGTCGTGGGTGGCCCCGTCCCACGCGCCGGCGAGGGCGGTGTCGTGGTTGCCGGCGATCAACACGAACTCGGCGTCCTGGTTCGTGGCGACGGCGGCCAGCTCGTCGAGCCGCTCGCGGCTCTCTGCCGACACCGAGTCGAAGGTGTGGACCACGTCGCCGGCGAGGACGACCTCCCGCGGGTCGAAGTGGTCGACGAGCGCGTCCAGCCGCTCGGCGAGGTCCGCGCGCTCGCCGAGCGGAAACGACACCGCGGACGCCTCGTCGCGCCCCACATGCGTGTCCACGACGACGAGCGTGCCGCTCGCGGGAAGAAACGCCGCCCGATCGCGAAGGGACACGTCGTCCATGCCACGGATCGGATTGTGAGGCGACAAAGCTTCGTCGGGTGCCATCATCCCCTCCTCGTCGTCTACGTCCTCGGGGTCAGTTGTGAGGCGACAAAGCTTCGTCGGGTGCCAGGCCAGTAGGGGAGACTTCTGGTGACTCCGGCCGTCGGCAGCTCCTACCGCCGGCCCTGCGCGGCTGCGGACGGGGCGTGACTGCCGGTTTCTGCGTGCTCGCTGGCGGTCGCGTACGCCTTTTGGACGCGTTTGAACGTCTCCTCGTTGCCGCCACGGTCGGGGTGGACCTCCTTGACGCGCTCGCGGTACGCCTGCTTGACTGCGTCGGGACTGGCGTCCCGTGGCAGTCCCAGCGTCTCGAAGGCGTCGCCGATCGGACTCTCACGGGCGCCGCCGAGACGGTCTTTCGCCCGGCCGGCGGCTCGCGTGCCACCGCCGAGACCGGCGCGGCTGGCCCGCCCGGCGCGACCGGCGCGGCTGCGCCGGTCGGTGGACCCTGCTCGGCCGGCGTCCTCGTCTTCGAGGGCCGACTCGTCGACCCCGAAGGGGAGTCGTCGGCCAAGCCCCCGGCCGGGCATCTCGTGTTCACAGAGGACGGTGAACACGCCCTCCTCTTCCAGCCGAAAGTAGTCGTGTGCGTCGAAGGTGATGGCGACGCCGCGATCGGGGAGGAAAAAGGGAACCGTGACGCCGCTGACGGGGTGGTTCTCCTCGAACTGCTCGTCGATCGCCGTCAGGTATGCGCGAATTTCCGTGTGTCGACGCTCGTCGCCACTGCCGCGCTTGTGTCGACCGGAGCGTGTGCTGCTGGCGCCGCGCGGCTCCGGCGTGGGAAACAGCCGGTCGCCGGCGTAAAAGAGGCCGGCGACCGCGACGGACGCGAAGACCCCGGCGACGACGCCGAGAAGCACCCATGGAGGAACGACGGCGAAGACGTGCTCAACCACACCTCCAGTAGGGTCTGATCCCGTATCAACCCCTCGCCGCCGGTGAACGCGGGATGGGCTGTACGCGGTGGTCGTCGCGACCGCTGGCGGGATGACGTGGTCCAAGAGACGGTCGGAGAGCGGTCGGCCCAGTTACAGCAGGTCCTTCTTTTTGAGGCCCTCGATGATGTCGTCGACGAGGTCCTCAGCGGAGCCGTACGGGAACTCCTGTTCGCTGCCGAGTTTGGCGGCGAGCTCCATCGCGGTGAAGCTCACGTTGCCGGCCTCGAACTTCGTCGCCGGGCCGTCGGGGAGCGCGGGGACGAGCTTCATCTGGTTGTCGACGGGGTAGTCGGCGCCCTCGAAGGCCTCGAGCATCTGTGCGCGGAGTTCGGCTTCGACGTCGGTCATGTACGCTCATCCCCGGACTGGCCGCAAAAGCGTTGCGGAACCACGGAAAACCTCGTGAAGGTTTATCGGACCGGGCGGGCCGTGCCGGTACCTTCGGACCTTTAGGTATGGACGGTGGAGACGCCGCATGGCGTTCGATTTCGACTTCGACCTGCTTCGAGAGCTGACCGAGGCCCGCGGCGTCCCGGGCTACGAGGACGACGTGCGCGACATCGTTCGGCGCGAGTTCGCCGACAGCGTCGACCGCGTTCGCACGGACGCGATGGGGAACGTCGTCGGGACCATCGAGGGCGACTCCGATTACTCCGTGGCGGTCGCCGCCCACATGGACGAGATCGGCTTCATGGTCCGGCACGTCACCGACGACGGATTCGTGCAGGTCGACCCGCTCGGCGGGTTCGACGCCCGCGTACTCCGGGCCCAGCGCGTGACGGTCCACGGCGAGGAGGATCTCACGGGCGTCATCGGGTCCGTCCCCCCGCACACGCTCACGGAGGAGCAACAGGAGAAGGACGACGAGGTGACAGACGTCTTCATCGACGTGGGCCGGGACGGCGAGGCGGTCAGCGGGCTCGTGAGCGTCGGCGATCTGGTCACGCTCGACCAGACGACGACTCGAATGGGCGACCGCGTGACGGGGAAGGCGCTCGACGACCGGATCTGCGTGTTCGCGATGCTGGAGGCGGCTCGCCGGATCGAGAGTCCCGACGTGACGATCCACTTCGCGGCGACCGTCCAGGAGGAGGTCGGCCTCCGCGGGGCGACGGCGCTCGGCGTCGACATCGACCCGGACCTCGCCGTGGCGCTCGACGTGACCGTTGCCAACGACGTGCCGCAGATCGGCGAGGAGGCGGACGCGGTGACGCGGCTCGGCGAGGGGACGGCGGTCAAGCTCAAGGACTCCTCCGTGATCACCAGCCCGAAGGTCCACTCACGGCTCACCGACGTGGCCGAGGCCGAGGGGATCGACCATCAGCACGAGGTGCTTCCCGCCGGCGGCACCGACACTGCGGGCTTCCAGAACACCCACGGCGCCAAGCCCGTCGGTGCCATCTCGATCCCGACCCGGTACCTTCACACGGTGACCGAAACGGCCGACGGCGACGACGTGTCGGCGACGATCGACCTGCTGACGGCGTTCCTGGAGTCGGAGACGGGCGAGCACGACTACACGCTGTAGGCGACGGTTGCACACGGTTCGCAGACGGTCGCCAACGTTCGGCGTCGGATGGCTGACAGGCGGCGCATACCGTGGGCGCGGGGAGCGTCGTTTGGCGCGCCGTCGGCGTGCTCCCGACGGCGCGCCGCGCGACCGCCTCGACCGTCGGGGACTGCGGTTAGCGGATGGCGGATCTGGCCGCGGTTTCGTATATAAGGCGTCGGGCGACACAGACCAAACCCGTTTTAAGCGTCCATGTCGAATCGCTCTGTAAGGTAGATATCCATGGAGATGCCACGTCGTTTCAATACGTACTGTCCCAACTGTGACTCCCACCAGGAGCACGAGGTCGAGAAGGTCCGATCCGGTCGTCAGACCGGTCTGAAACGCGACGCTCGCCAGCGCCGCCGTGCGCTTGCGACGATCGGCAACGCCGGCGGATACTCGAAGGTGCCCGGTGGCGACAAGCCCACCAAGAAGACGCACCTCAAGTACCGCTGTGGAGACTGCGGCAAGGCCCACATGCGCGAAGGATGGCGCGCCGGCCGTCTCACGTTCCAGGAGTAAGATGGCGGGAAGCTTCCACCTTCTGGCGTGTGGCGACTGCGAGAACGAACAGGTCGTCTTCGGCAAAGCCTCCTCCGTCGTCTCCTGTGCGGTCTGCGGCACGACGCTCGCGACCCCGACCGGCGGGGAGGCCGAGCTCCACGGCGAGATCGTCGAAACCGTTGAGGCACGGTAACCGCCTCACTCACCCGATATGAAGTACAGCGGCTGGCCAGAACCCGGCGAGTTGGTGGTCGGCGAGGTCGACGAGATCGCCGATTTCGGCGTGTTCGTGGATCTCGACGAGTACGAGGACAAACGCGGCCTCTGTCACATCAGCGAGGTCGCCTCCGGCTGGATCAAGAACGTCCGCGACCACGTCCGCGAAGGACAGACGGTCGTCGCGAAGGTGCTGGAGGTCGACGAGGACTCCCAACAGATCGACCTCTCGATCAAGGACGTCAACGAGCACCAGCGCAAAGAGAAGATTCAGGACTGGAAGAACGCGCGGAAGGCCGACAACTGGATGCTGATCGCCTTCGGCGAGGACGTCTCCGACGAGCGCTACACCGAGGTGGCGAACGCGCTGCTCGAGGCGTACGAGTCGCTTTACGACGCCTTCGAGCAGGCAGCCATCCACGGCGAGGAGGCGCTCGCGGATGTCGACATCGACGAGGCGGCCGCCGAGGCCGTCGTCGACGCCGCCCGCGAGAACGTCTCGGTGCCGTACGTCAACGTCTCCGGCTACGTCGACCTGGAGTCGCCGGCGCCCGACGGCGTCGACGATGTCAAGGCGGCGCTGTCGGCCGCCGAGGGCAACGGCGAAGTGCCCGAGGAGGTCGAACTGGAAGTCGGCTACGTCGGCTCCCCGGAGTACCGCATCAAGGTTCGCGCGCCCGACTACAAGACGGCCGAGGACCATCTCGAGGCGGCCGCCGAGCGCGCCCGCGAGTCCATCGAGGCCGCGGGCGGTACCGGCGAGTTCCACCGCGAGCGCCGCGAGGACGACGAGTAACGCTCCTCGGGCATCCCCTTCACCCTCTTACCCCTTTATGAAGTCCGACATCCGCGTCTGTAGCGAGTGGGAGTCCGCCCACGAGCGACCGGTGTACACGCTCTCGGAAACCTGTCCGAAGTGTGGCGCCGACAGCGAGAACTCCGCGCCGGCGCCGTTCGACCCCGCGGACCGCCACGGCGAGTATCGTCGTCGTGCTCGCCGGCGGGGACGTGAGGAGTCGTCGTAGGCGTCCCGGAACTCCGTCGACCGCGAGCCGCGCCCTTTTAGCCTGACCAGGCACACGAACGGGTATGGAGGACATCGAGATCGACGAGGTTGCCACGCCGGCGCTCGAGGACCCGGTGCTGATCGAGGGGCTGCCGGGCGTCGGTCACGTCGGAAAGCTCGCTGCCGAGCATCTGCTGGAGGAGTTCGACAGCGAGCTGGTCCGCCGGGTGTACACGACGGAGTTCCCGCCGCAGGTGTCCGTCGACGACGAGGGCGTCGCCGAGCTCACCTGTGCGGAGTTTCACGCGGTCGAGGCGGGCGGCCAGGACCTGCTCGTGTTGACGGGGGACCACCAGGCCGGAACCAACGCGGGCCACTACCGGCTCACGACGACGTTCCTCGACGTGGCGGCGTCGTTCGGCGCGGATCGCGCGTTCGCGCTCGGCGGCGTCCCCACGGGCGAGCTGGTCGAGGAGTACACCGTGCTCGGTGCGGTCTCCGAGAGCGGGATGGTCGACGAGCTGGAGGCGGTCGGCGTGGAGTTCCGGCCGGACGAGCCCGCCGGCGGCATCGTCGGCGTCTCCGGACTCGTGCTCGGGCTGGGCGGCCGGCGCGGCTTCGAGTCGGCGTGTCTGATGGGCGAGACCAGCGGCTACCTGGTCGACCCCAAGAGCGCGCGGACGGTGCTGGAGGCGCTCTCCGAACTGCTCGGCTTCGAGGTGGGCTACGACTCTCTGGAGGACCGCGCCGAGGAGATGGAGGAGGTCATCGGCAAGATCCAGGAGATGCAGGAGGGGCCCGCGCCCACGGACGACGACCTGCGGTACATCGGATAGCCGTCGAGTCGGCGTTTTACGACGAACAACCGTTCGACGATCGTCGACCTCCTGGCTGGTTTCAGCCGGCCGATTTACTACCACTGTTCTCAACAGCCTCGATATCGGGCGTTCCGGCAGGCATAAAGGGTGTCGACGATCATCGTTCATGTATGACTGACGCACGCGTCGCCGGGGTCGGGCTCACGCGGTTCGGAGCCCACTCGGAGCGCACCGGCCGTGACCTGTTCGCGGAGGCCGCCCTCCGCGCGTTCGAGGACGCCGGCGTTCCCCGCGAGGACGTCGACGCGCTCAACTACGGCAACTTCATGGGGTCGATCGCCGAGAACCAGGGCCATCAGGCACCGCTGATGGCCGAGGCAGCGGGGCTCACCTGTCCGGCGACGCGCTACGAGGAGGCGTGTGCCTCCGCGGGCGTTGCCGTACGAGAGGCGGTCCGGACGGTTCGATCGGGCGAGGCGGATGTCGTGCTCGCCGGCGGGATGGAGCGGATGAGCAACCTCGGCACCGACCGGGTGACGGAAGGGCTCTCGACGGCGGCCGACGCGCTGTTCGAGGTGCGCTCGGGGATGACGTTTCCGGGCGCGTACGCGCTGATGGCCCGCGCCTACTTCGACGCCTACGGCGGCAGCCGGACGGATCTGGCACACATCGCGATGAAGAACCACGCGAACGCGGTGCCCAACGAGTACGCCCAGTACCGCCGGGAGATCACCGTCGAGGACGCGCTGGAGGCGCCTCCGGTCGCCTCCCCACTGCACCTCTACGACGCCTGTCCGATCACGGACGGCGCGAGCGCGCTCGTGATCGTCTCCGAGGCGTACGCCGAGGAACACGGCGTGGACGCCCCCGTTGCGGTGACCGGTACCGGACAGGGGACCGACAACATGGCGTTACAGGACCGTGACCACCTCGCGCGGACGCCGGCGGCCACCGACGCCGCGGACGCCGCCTTCGCGGAGGCCGGCGTTGGTCCCGACGACGTTGACGTTGCGGAGGTCCACGACTGTTTCACCATCGCGGAGGTGCTCGCGCTGGAGTCGCTCGGCTTCTTCGAGCCCGGCGAGGGGATCACGGCCGCCCGCGACGGCGTCACGACCGCCGACGGCGACCTCCCGGTCAACCTTTCGGGCGGGTTGAAGGCGAAGGGGCACCCCGTGGGTGCCACCGGCGGGTCACAGATCGCCGAGCTGACCCGTCTGCTTCGCGGGGACCACCCGAACAGCGACCACGTGGCGGACGCCGAGGTCGGCGTCGCCCACAACGCTGGCGGGACGGTTGCCAGTGCCGTCGTCCACGTACTGGAGGTGGCGGAATGAGCGATAGCAACGCCCCGGTCGACCCCGACGCCCCGCAGGAGGCGGGTTACGACGAGTGGCTCGACGCGCTCGCGGCGGGTGAGGGCTACTACCTCGAATCGCCCGAGGGGCACGGCTCGCTCCCCCCGCGACGGGTGTGCCCGCACTCCGGCTCGACCGAGCTGACCGAGGAGCCGCTGCCTGATGTGGGTGCGGTGGCGACGTACACCGTCGTCCACGTCGCACCGCCGGACTACTCGGCCGAGGCGCCGTACGTCACCGCGGTCGTCGACTTCGGTCCCGTTCGGCTCACCGGCGTGCTCCGCGGCGTCGAGCCCGACGACGCCGAGATTCCCGTCGGTCTGGAGGTCGAGGCGAGTGTCGAGAAACGGAAGACGGACGGCGAGCGGGTCGTCGTGTTCCGGCCGGCGTAGGCGGTTGCGGGGCGGCTCTGCCGCCCGGCGTCGCCGGCGGCCGAGGGCGGCCTACTCCGCAGCCGTCGAGAGGTCGCCGGCGAGCAGACTCTCGCGCACGACCTCCAGGAAGCGGTTCGGGAACTCCACGTGCGGGAGCAGCCGCGCCCGGTCGAGGACGACCAAGCGGGCGTCAGCCGCGTCGGCCAGCTCGCGACCGTCCGAGAGCGGGCTCACGTCTGCCTCGCGGCCCCAGACGATCGTCGGCGGCACGTCGAGGTCGTCGAGGGCGGCTGCCAGATCGAGGTCGCTGTTGAGGTAGCCGCCGATGAAGGAGGCGGGCGCGTACCGGGCGTTGCGGACGTGGGTCGTCTGCCACTCGTACTCCACCCACTCGTCGGAGACGTTCTCCACGTCGTAGTAGCCGTGGTCGGCGTTGAAGTACCGGATCGAGGGCTTGCTCGTCAGGAGGTTGAACAGCGCAGTGCCAATCAGCGGAGAGCGCAGCAGCTCGCGCAGCCAGGCCTTCGGCGGGCTCGGCCCCGCGACCGTGGTCGGACAGACGCCGACGAACCCGGAGATTTCTACGTCCGCGTCGGTCGCGGCGTGGGCGGCGTAGGCGGCCGACAGCGAGGAGGCGACGACCGCGGGCGCGTCGAACGCCTCCAGAAAGTCGGCGACGAAGTCCTCGTACAGCGCGGCCGAGTAGCGCAGCGGCGGTCGGTCGGAGAGCCCGTACCCCGGCAGGTCGGGGGCGATCACGTGGTAGTCGGCGGTGAGGTCGCCGAACACCTCGCGCCACTCGCCGGAGGAGCCGGCGGCGTTGATTCCGTGAAGAAGCACGAGGTCGGGGTCGTCTGGGTCGCCGCCCTCCGTGTAGTGGACGTCCATCCCCCGCCAGCGGAACGTCTCCTGGTCGCCGGCGATCGCCGGCTCCAACTCCTCCTCGTAGCGGAGGCCGCGATTGGCGCCGGCAACCGCACCGACACCGACCAGCGCCGCTCCTGCGAGGTTTCTGAGCTTCATGAAAACCTGTTGGCTCGCCGGCGACTTAAATCTCGTGGGGAGGGTGGAACGAACCGCGTGCGCGACGCTTACTCCCGCGACGAAATCACACATTCTTCGATCGGCGCCACCACCTCATCCGCGACGGTGTACGGGTCCGTCTCACGGGTGCGAACGCGCTCGGCGAGCGCCTCGATGCCGCCGAGCCGGTCGATCTCCTCGTTCGCCAGTGCGCCGATGTCGGAGCGGACGAGCGTCCGGATCTCCTCGGCGTAGCGCTGGCGCTGTTTTCGCTCCAGTTCGCCCGATTCGAGCAGGTAGTCGCGGTGGTCGTCGAACGTCGCGATCAGGTCGTCGACGCCCTCGCCACTCTTGGCGACCGTCTTGAGCACCTCGGGCGACCACGGTTGGTGGTCGCCGTTGGTGTCGATCCCGTCGTCACCGGCGTCCCCATCGTTGCCTTCCGGGTCGTCCGGGTGGTCGGGCACGTCGAAGCCGTGATGGCCGGTGTCGAGCCCCTTCGTCGGGCTCTCGCGCATGTGGAGCATCTCCTCCAACTCCGCGACGGTGCGCTCGGCGCCGTCCATGTCGGCTTTGTTGACCACGAACACGTCGCCGATCTCCAGAATGCCGGCTTTCAGCATCTGCACGTCGTCGCCGGAGCCCGGCTGGACGAGCACCGCGACCGTGTCAGCCGTCTTCACCACGTCGACCTCGTTCTGGCCGGCGCCGACCGTCTCGATCAGGATCCGGTCCTTTCCGAAGGCGTCGAGCGCCTTCACCGCGTCGGCGGTCGCCGTCGAGAGGCCGCCGAGCTGGCCGCGGGCGCTCATCGACCGGAAGAACACCTCCATGTCGCCGACGTTCGACGCCATCCGGATCCGGTCGCCGAGGACGGCGCCGCCCGTGTACGGCGAGGAGGGGTCGACGGCGACGACGCCGACCGTTTCGCCACGCTCGCGGTACGTTGCCGCGAGCTTGTCGACGAGCGTGGACTTGCCGGCGCCGGGCGAGCCCGTGATCCCGATCACCTGTGCGTCGCCGGTGTGGGCGTGGAGCTCCGCGACGAGGTTACGGTAGCCCGGCGACCGGTTCTCGATCTTGGTGATCACCCGCGCCAGCGCGCGCTGGTCGCCGGCGAGCAGGTCGTCGACGAGCGGGTCGCGGTCGGAGGCCTCGTGGTCCGAGTCGTCGGCTTCACCGACGTTCGAGTCGGGTGTCCCGTCCATCTACGCGCGCTCCGGGGCGTTCTCCCGGACGAACTTGATCGTCTCCTCCATCGGCGTGCCCGGACCGAACACCTCCGCGACGCCGAGCTCCTTCAGCTCCGCCTTGTCGTCGTCGGGGATGATGCCGCCCACGAGGATCAGCGTGTCCTCGAACGCGCCGTACTCTTTGAGCCCCTCGATCACCTTCGGCACGAGCGTGTTGTGTGCTCCCGAGAGGATCGAGATCCCGAGCACGTCCACGTCCTCCTGGACCGCCGCCTGTACGATCTCGTCGGGCGCCCGGTGGAGTCCCGAGTAGACGACCTCGAAGCCGGCGTCGCGGAACGCCCGCGCGATCACGTGTGCGCCGCGGTCGTGGCCGTCGAGCCCGACCTTCGCAACCAGACACCGGATCGCCCGTCCCTCCTGTTCTGCGCTCATAAAAGGTGGGTGGTCGGGGTAACCTTTGATTCTAACGGAAAATCCGGCAGGACCCCCTCGGTCGGTCCGACAGCTGGTGGTTTGGTCGGAATCGTTGGCCCTCCTTTTAAATACTCTGCCGGAGATACCGGCAATATGGAACGACTACGGCCCGACATGGGCACACACACGGATACCCTACTGCCGCGCATCGGCGCCTTCCTGATCGACGTGATCCTGTTTGCCGTCGCCGTCGGCATCCTCATCGGCGCCGTCTCCTTTATTAGTGACACGCTTGGGGCGTTGTTCGCTGCGCTGTCCGGAGTCGCCTTTTTCGCGTACTTCATCTACATGGAAGGTACGTACGGCCAGACGATCGGCAAGCAGATCCTCGGCATCGTCGTCGTCAAGGAGGACGGCTCAGCCTGTGACATCAAGGCTGCCGCGATCCGGAATCTGCTCCGTATCGTGGACGGCTTCGCCGTCTACCTCGTCGGGATCATCGTGATTCTGCTCACCGACGACGACCAGCGCGTTGGCGACCTCGTCGGCGACACGGTCGTCGCCCGCGTGCAGAAGTAGTCGCGGAGCGACTACCAACGAAGCAAGCAGGCACGCGAGCGCTCGGCGGTCGGCGCCGCGCGCTCGGACCGTCGGTCCGTGCACTCGACGGGTATTTGACCCGGCTTCCGAGGAATCCTGTGGTAATGGTAAAACGTTCGTATGAGAACGAGAGGTATTCTGCCTTTTTTGACCACTTATATTCCATTTTCGGTACTAGGTTTGTTCTATATCCTCCATCAATCGATGATCTTCAGCCCTTGCTAACCAATGACAACCCCTGTAGGATAATGACCTTATATTCCCTAATGTGTGGACAAGGGATCGTACCCCTATCAGGGTCACACCTTTAAGGCACAACTCAAGAGTGAGTTGTATGACCAAGCCACGTAGTACCACCCTCGACCCGGAGACTGGGTCGACGGGTCGCGACGCGGGCCTCGCGTCGCTGGACGACGACCGCTCGAACTGCGGGATCGGCGGCATCGTCGACTTGGACGGCGACGCCACCCACGACACTGTCACCGACGCCGTACGCCTCCTGGAGAACCTCGAACACCGCGGCACGACGGGTGCCGAGGAGAACACCGGCGACGGCGCCGGCATCATGGTCGCACGCCCGGACGGCTTCTTCCGGGAGGTCGTCGACGCCGAGCTCCCCGAAGAGTACGCCGTCGGCTCCGTCTTCATGCCCGAGGAGCCCCGCGTGCAGGCGGCGATCCACGACGTGTTCGCGGAGGTGCTCTCCGTCTACGGGCTGGAGGTGCTGGCCTGGCGCGACGTGCCCACCGACAACGCCGATCTCGGCGCGACCGCCCTGGAGTCGGAACCGGAGATCAAACAGGTGTTCATCGCGCCCGTCGAGGGCGCCGGCCTCGCCCAGCGGTTCGTCGCTGACGACGAGCCGTTCGCCTCGCCGGACGCCGACGCCGACGACCCTGCGCTGCTCGGATTCGACCGCGCGCTGTACGTCGCCCGCCGCGAGATCGAGAAGGAAGTGGAGGATGTGGACGGCGCCGGCCGCTTTTACGTCTGCTCGCTCGACCGCCAGCGCGTCGTCTACAAGGGCCTGCTGAAGGGCTCGCAGGTGGCCGACTACTTCGAGGACCTCTCCGACGAACGGTTCGCCAGCCGCGTCGCCTTAGTCCACGCGCGCTTCTCGACGAACACCCTGGGCGCGTGGCACCTCGCACACCCGTACCGCAACATCGTCCACAACGGCGAGTTCAACACGATCCGTGGCAACATCAACTGGATGCGGGCCCGCGAGAACGACCTCGAACACCCCGCATTCGGCGCCGAACTCGACACGCTGAAGCCGATCATCAACGACCCGAACCAGTCGGACACGGCGAGCGTCGACAACGCGCTCGAACTGCTGCTTCAGACCGGTCGTGACCTCCCGCACGCGCTCCGGATGCTCATTCCGGAGGCGTTCCGCGACGACCACCTGATGGACGAAACTCGGCAGGCGTTCTACGACTACCACGCCTCGCTGGTCGAACCGTGGGACGGGCCCGCGCTCGTGATCGGCTTCGACGGCGAGAAGGTCGCCGGCGTGCTCGACCGCAACGGGCTCCGTCCCTGCCGCTACGAGGTAACCGCCGAGAACCGCCTCGTCGTCGGCAGCGAGGTGGGAGCGCTCCCCACCGACTCCGCCAACGTCGAGCGTCGCGGTCGGCTCCGCCCGGGCGAGATCTTCGTCGCGGATCCGGAGGAGGGCCGGATCGTCCCCGACGACGACGTGTTCGACGAGCTCACCGACGAGCAGTACGCCGAGTGGGTCGACCGGAACCAGGTCGACCTCCCGGAGCTCGTCGACGAGGACGAAGGCACCGCGGCGGGCATCGACACTGACGGAGTGGCCGAGGCCGCGGACGCCGGCGAGGCGGCCGACGCCGACGCCGGCGATGCCGAACCCGACGACGCCGAGGACGAACCCACCGTCCGCGCCCATCAGGCCGCGTTCGGCTACACCACCGACTCGCTGAACCACCTCGTGGAGCCGATGGCCGAGAAGGGGAAGGACCCGGTCGGCTCGATGGGCGACGACACGCCCTTGTCCGTACTGGCGGACGTCGACCGCCCGCTGTTCACCTACTTTAAACAGCTGTTCGCGCAGGTGTCGAACCCGCCGATCGACTACATCCGCGAGGAGCTCGTCACCTCCCTCGAATCACGGATCGGCAACCAGCGCAACATGCTGGCGGAGACGCCGGAGCACGCCCGCCAGATCGTCGCCGATTCGCCGGTCCTCACGGACGCGGAGACGGCGGCGCTCAAGGAGCTTGGCGGTGCCGGCGCGGACGCCGGCGGCGAGGCGGCCGACGACTTCTCCGCGGTCGTCGTCGACGCCACCTTCCACCACGACGGCTCGCTGTCGGATGCGGTCACCCGGCTTCGTGAGGACGCCGCGGCCGCCATCGAGGACGGCGCGGACGTGGTCGTGCTCTCCGACCGCGATGTCAGTCAGGAGCGGCTCGCGGTCCCGAGCCTGCTGGCGACGGGCGCGGTCCACCACCACCTCGTCCGCTGCGGGCTGCGCAACCGCGCAGGGCTGGTCGTGGAGTCCGGCGAGCCGCACGAGGTCCACCACCTCGCGACGCTCGTGGGATACGGCGCGGACGCCGTCGACCCGTACCTCGCGTACGCCTCCATCTCCGATACGGTCGCCGGTCCGGACGGCGCCGACGAGGCGGAGGCGCTCGCCGCCTACCGCCAGGCGCTGGAGGACGGTCTCCTGAAGACGATGGCGAAGATGGGGATCTCCACCGTGGAGTCGTACCAGGGCGCGCAGATCTTCGAGGCGGTCGGACTCGACTCGTCGTTCGTCGGCGAGTTCTTCGAGGGCACCGAGATCCGCACCGAGGGGATCGGCATCGAGACGATCGAGGACGATCTCCGCACGCGCCACGCGATGGCGTTCGGCGCGGACCCGCAGCTGGAGACGATCGGCGAGTACGAGAACCGCTCGTCGGGCGTCACCCACGGCTGGAACCCCCAGACGGTCGGGACGCTCCAGCAGGCGGTTCGCGGCGGCGACTACGAGCAGTACGGCGAGTTCGCGGAGCTCGTCAACAACCAGTCGGAGAAGCTCCAGACCCTTCGTGGACTGCTGGAGTTCGACTCCGACCGCGACCCCGTCCCGGTCGAGGAGGTGGAGTCGATCGAGTCGATCGTCGAGCGCTTCTCGACGGCCGCGATGAGCCTCGGGAGCCTCTCGCCGGAGGCCCACGAGAACAACTCCATCGCGATGAACCGGCTCGGCGCGAAGTCCAACACGGGCGAGGGCGGCGAGCCGCCCGAGCGGTTCGACACCGAAAAGGAGTGCAACGTCAAGCAGGTCGCCTCCGGCCGCTTCGGCGTGACGGCGGCGTACCTCGCGAACGCCGACGAGCTCCAGATCAAGATGGCACAGGGCTCGAAGCCGGGCGAGGGGGGTCACCTCCCCGGCGAGAAGGTGAACGAGATGATCGCCCACGTCCGGTGTTCGACGCCCGGCGTCGGGCTCATCTCGCCGCCGCCCCAACACGACATCTACTCCATCGAGGACCTCAAGCAGCTGATCTTCGATTTGAAGGCGGCCAACGACGAGGCCGACATCAACGTGAAGCTCGTCTCCGAGGCCGGCATCGGCACCATCGCGGCCGGCGTCGCGAAGGCGAACGCCGACGTGGTCCACGTCTCCGGTCACTCCGGCGGCACGGGTGCCTCCCCGAAGACCTCGATCAAGAACGCCGGGCTCCCGTGGGAGCTCGGCTTAGCGGAGACGAACCAGATGCTGCGCGCGACCGGACTGCGCGACCGCATCCGCGTGACGGCCGACGGCGGGCTCAAGACGGGCCGTGACGTGGCGGTCGCCGCCGCGCTCGGCGCCGAGGAGTACGTGTTCGGCACGGCGTCGCTGGTCACCTCCGGCTGCGTGATGGCCCGGCAGTGTCACAACAACACCTGTCCGGTCGGCGTCGCCACCCAGCGCGAGGACCTCCGCAAGCGCTTCCCCGGCGAGCCCGAGCACGTCATCAACTACATGACGTTCATCGCCCAGGAGCTGCGCGAGCTGATGGCCGAACTCGGCTACACGGAGCTTGAGGAGCTGATCGGCCGGCCCGATCTGCTGGCCCAGCGCGAGACGGACCACGAGAAGGCGCGGCACCTCGACCTCTCGACGGTGATCGCCGACCCCGCGGGCGACGCCCGCACCAAGACCCGCGAGCAGGCCCACCCCGGAATCGACGACCTCCTCGACTGGGAGATTCTGGAGGAGGCCGGCGAGTCGATCGTCGACGGAACGCCCGTCGCGCTCACCAAGGAAATCGACAACGTCGATCGCGCAGTGGGCGCCGCGCTCTCGAACCGCGTCGTGAGCGAACACGGCGTGGGTGGCCTTCCGGACGATACCGTCACCTGCCGGTTCGACGGCTACGCCGGCCAGAGCTTCGGTGCGTTCCTCGCCGGAGGCGTCACCCTGGAGCTCACCGGCGCTGCCAACGACTACGTCGGCAAGGGACTCTCCGGCGGCCGGATCGTCGTCAACACGCCCACGGATGCGGGCTACGACCCGTCCGAGAACGTCGTCGCGGGCAACGTCTGTCTGTACGGCGCGACCGCCGGCGAGATGTACGTCAACGGCGTCGCGGGCGAGCGCTTCGGCGTCCGCAACTCCGGCGTGAAAGCCGTCGTCGAGGGCGTCGGCGACCACGGCTGCGAGTACATGACCGGCGGCGTCGTCGCCGTGCTCGGTGACACCGGCCGGAACTTCGCGGCCGGGATGTCCGGCGGCGTGGCGTACGTCTACGACCCTGACGACCGCTTCGCGGACCGCGTGAACCGTGAGATGGTGTCGGTGTCGGCGGAGCTGGAGGAGACTGACGAGGCGATGCTCCGTCGGATGGTCGAGAACCACCGCGCGTACACCGGGAGCGAGCGCGCCGCCGAGCTCCTCGACGACTGGAGCGCGGCGCTCGACGACTTCGTCCGCGTCTTCCCCGACGCCTACGCCGACGTGATCGCCGAGGGCAAGGGCGCCGACGTGCGCACGGAGCTTCCGGCGGCCGCCGACGCTGCGCCCAACGCGGCGGGCGAGGAAGCGCCCGGGCACGTGTCGAGCGACGACTGAACGACTGGAAGGGGTTCGTGGACGGCGCCTTTTAACTGGTTGCTCGTGGGGACGTGGTGCTGGACGACTGGTTGCGGACTGACGACGCCTTTTAAGCGGTCGGTGATGCGGTGAGCACGCGGGCGAACAGCTCCAAAGCCCCAGCCGGCTTTTAAGTGGTTGGTGTGGCGAGCACGCGGGCGAACAGCTCCAAAGCCCCAGCCGGCTCCGGTCGAGGGTTCCGGAAGACGGTCCGGCTCGCTGCTCACGGCTTCGCCGTTCGCTATCGAGAGCTCCCTCCGGTCGCTCTCGCATTGCTCGCGGGCTGCGACTTCCGTCGTCCCGCTCGTAGACTCGCGGGACGCTCGCTGCGCTCCTCGCTCTCGGCACCACCCGCTGCGGTGCTTACATCGCCCGTCGTCCCGGAGCCGGCTGCCCCTTTGAGTCCCACCCGACCGCTCCGCACCTCACGCCTCCCCAGCCTCGTCGTCGCCGAAGGCGACGACTCCCTCGCACGCGTTTCTCGCGCGCGCCGACCGCTGTGGAAAGAGGGTCCTGGCCTGGCTCCACTTATAAACCTCGCCATCGCGATCGTCACCCGGCCTTTTAGGTGTCTCTCGGGTGAACGGGCTCGTTGATGAGTGCTTACGAGACGTCGACCGACAGGGGCTTTCTCCTGTCGAGTCGCGACTGGAAGGTCGTCGGGAGCGCGGCGGCGCTGATGACGCTGAACGTCGTCGTGATGGCGGCGTTCGCGGCCACGCCGCTCTCCGTCGTCAACGACTACCTCTTCGCCGCGCCGATCATCGGCGTGTTGGTGTACGGGGCGGCGATCTACGTCGGCGAGTCGGTCGCCGAAAGCGGCGTGCAGAGCGGCGACGTGGGGATGGCGGTCGCCGGCGTCGCCATCCTGCAGGTCGCCTTTGGGCTGTTCGGCGCCGGCGTGTTGCGGTTCGTACCGGCGGACGCGATGTTGGCCGTGCTCGGCGTTACGGCGGTTATCGTCGCGCTGATGACGGCGTTTATCGGCGCGTACATCTACGGTCGGTCGGGGACCACCTTCGAGCACTACGGCACGTGGTCGACGTACGCCTTCCTCGGCGGGCTTGGGGCGATTCTGGTCGGCACGTTCTGGGATCCGATGCTCCTGCTCGGCTTCGTGTTCATCTTCGCCGGGTTCCTCTTCCGGCTCGGCTGGGAGCTGTGGCGGGTGCGCGACGGCCGCGTGCAGGCGGTCTCGCTGCAGGCGATCGGCCTCTACATCGCCGTGGCCGGGGTCTTCGTCCACGTGCTCCAGATCGTCGTGCGGATGTTCGCCGACCGGTAGGCTGGCAGCAATACCGCCGCGCGCGGCGGATGGGCGGTACAGCCCCTTGCCAGCGCGCTCCGTTGCGCCTTACAGGTCCGCTCGTCCGTGCGGTTTCTCCCAGTCGAGGTCCGGGCCGCAGGCGATGATCCGGGTCGGCGTCACCTCCGGATGTGTGGTGTAGTAGTGCTCCTTGATGTGGTCCATGTTCACCGTGTCGGCGACGCCTGCCGTGCCGTACAGGTCGCGCAGATACGGCCAGAGATGCTCGTACTGCTGGATCTGCTTGTGGTTGCACATGAAGTGGGTGTGATACACCTGGTCGAACCGGACGAGGGTGGTGAACAGGCAGATGTCCGCCTCGGTGAGCGTGTCGCCGGCGAGGAACCGCTGGTCGGCGAGGTGGTCGTTCCACCGGTCGAGCGCGCCGAACAGCTCGTCTATCGCCGCGTCGTACGCCGACTGGGAGGTGGCGAAGCCGGCGCGGTAGACGCCGTTGTTCACCGGCTCGTAGATCTCCGTGATGATCTCGTCGACCCGGTCGCGCGTCTCGGGGTCGTCGGGAAGCAGGTCGACGTGCTCGACGGCGGGCTCCTCGCCGGGTACGTCACCGAGATCGGCGAACGCCGTCGTCAGCATGCGGAGGATCTCACGGGACTCGTTGTTGACGACCGTATCCTCCTTCGTGTCCCACAGCACGGGAACGGTCACCCGGCAGGTGGCGTCGGAGTCGGCGGCGACGTACAGCTCCCGGAGGTAGTCGCTGTCGTGGAGTTTGTCCACGGTACAGCCCTCCTTCTCGGGGGTGAACTGCCAGCCGCCCTCCCCGCGATACGGGTCGACGACGCTCACGTCGATGACGTCCTCCAGTCCGAGCAGCGAGCGCGCGACGAGCGTGCGGTGTGCCCACGGGCAGGCGTACGAGACGTAGAGGTGGTAGCGGCTCACCTCCGGCTGGAAGCGGTCGTCGGGCTCCGCATCGATGTGGTCGGGCACGTCGCTGCCGGCGACCCAGCTACGGAAGGTGGTTTCGCCGCGCTGGAAGGCGCCGCTCTCGTCGGTCGCCTCGTAGGTGTCTGTGCGCCACTCGCCGTCGACAAGCTGGTTCATACTCGTTGATAGGACGCCAGCGGCATAACGGAGGTGGGGACACGAACGTCACCGGGCGTCGAGAACGCCGCGGACGGAGTCGAGAACGACGGCAATATTGCCGTTCCGACGGGCTTAAGCGATCGACGCCGGTAGTGGTTGCCACATGGCCGCACAGGCGATGGGTCGCGTTCCGCGACCGTGATGGAGTCCTCTCGATGAGTTCGATCAGCTACATCCAAGCCGACCGCCGAGCGACAGCACCGCCCCGACGATTGACAGCCACCCGCCGGCGGTCGCCGCCGGTGAGGTCGAACTCGGCGCACTCCGAGGTGACCCACCGATGCTGACCGGACAGGAGGCGGTCGCTCGTGCCGGCATCGACACGGTCGCGCTCAAACCCGCGGAGTGCGACGTTTCGCGCGCGCTCGATCTCCCGGTCGACCGAGTGACGGTGGACTACGAAGGTCGCGAGCATCTCCCGGATCCGGAAACGCTTCGGCGGATCGCTGCGGAGACGGAGCTGTACGTCACCACGCCCGTTCGTGCGGACGGGTTCGATCCGCTCGTCGACGACTCGCTGCTCGACCGGCTGCCGGCGGACGCGAAACGCGTGCTGGTGGCGGGTCACGGCGCCTACCTCACGGACGAGGAAGCCGACCGCGCCGTCGCTCCCCGGATCGGTGCCGCCCGCGAACAGGCGCCCGACGCGTGGGTCGGGACGGAGGGCGTCGAGCGGCTCGCGCTGGCCGCCGGCGGCACCCAGTTCGAGCTGCTGTCGCGGTCGACCGAACGGGACCTGCGGGCGCTTCGGGCGGCCGGCTTCGAGGGCGGGATCGCCGTCTACGCCCCCACGGTGCTAACCGACGACGAGGACGCCGTCCTCGATGCGGTCGGCGCGTACGCGTCCCGTCGTCGTCCCGTCGCCCGCGCGCTCCCCGACGACCCGACTACCGACGCGGACGCGACCGGGCGCACCCGCGAGGTGCTCTCGAAGGCGGTTCGCGACTTCGCGCTCGTCGGCACGCCCGATACTGTCCGCGAGCAGGTGGACGCCCTTCGTGAGGCCGGCGCCGACCACGTCGTCGGGTACCCGGCACGCGGCATCGAGGAGTTTCTGGAGTAGCGTCGGTCCCGGCGTCAGGACCTCCTGGTTGCCTGCCGTTTTAAGTTCGCACCAGCGGAGTGTCGCATATGCCCGGAGACTCCTCCATCCCGCTCCCAACGTCGACGAAAACCCCCTCGTCCACGTCACCCGTCACGACCACTGATCCGCCACGCGTCGCCGTCGTCGGCGGCGGGGCGGTCGGCGTCACGGCCGCCGCCGATCTCGCGGCTCGTGGCGCGGAGACGACCCTCTATGACCGCGATGCGCTCGGAAGCGGCAGTTCCGGACGGGCCGCCGGGGTGCTGTACGACGCCTACGCGGAGGACGTCGACGCCGCGCTCGCCGCCCGCGCGATGGAGCGATTCCGCGACCTCGACGAGTCGCTCCCCGGCTTCTCGTTTACGCCCTGCCCGTACGTCATCGCCGTTCGCGAGGGGGACGAGGATGTCGAGGCGGTGCCGGCGATGGTCGACCGCATGCGCGCACACGGCCGTGAAGTTTCGGTCGTCGACCCCGACGCGCTCGGTGAGCGATTTCCGCTCGCGACCGACAACCTCGCCGTCGCCGCCGTCGCGGAGGGCGCCGGCTGGTGTGACCCCGCCGAGTACGTGGCCGCGATGGGAGAACGCGCCCGAATCGAGGATGTCGACGTGCGGACGGGTGTCGAGGTGGCGCTCGGGGACGAAGCTGCTGACACCACCGACTTCGGTACCGGACCGACTCCCAACCTCCGTGTCGACGGCGAGTCCCGGGAGTTCGATGCGGTCGTCGTCGCCGTCGGCGCGCACACGGAGTCCTTCTTTGCGGATGCATGCGTTCCGCTTCCGGTGAAGCCCTATCGCGTCCAGGCGCTCACCAGTCGTCGGGCCTACGACGGGCCGATGGTGTACGACGCGACCGCGGGCGCCTACTTTCGGCCGCACCCGACCGGACTGCTGGCCGGTGACGGAACGGAGCCGGTCGAGGCGGATCCCGACGAATACGATCCCGAGGCCGACGACTGGTTCCGCGAGGACGTGAGCGAGGTGCTCAGAGAGCGGGCGGACCACGATCCGGATGTGGAGCGAGCGTGGGCCGGCCTCTGTACGGCGACGCCCGACGGCGACCCGCTCGTGGGCGAGGTGGCGCCGGGCGTCGTCGTGGCCGCAGGATGGCAGGGACACGGGTTCATGCGCGCGCCGGCGGTCGGAGAGCACGTGGCGGAGGGCGTGCTGGCGTCGCTCGAACGGTCGGGTGAGGGCGAGGCCGACACATCGCCGTGGATCGACGCGTTCGACCCGCAGCGATTCGACGGCGACGAGTCGTTCGAGATTCGGGAGGGGATGTCGGTGCGCAGCCGAAGCGAGTAGCCAACCGGGATCCGCGGGACTACTCGTCGGACTCCTCGACGACGTTCACGCTTCGGTCGGACCCCTCCTTGGGAATCTCCACTTCGAGCGTCCCGTTGCGGGTGAGCGTCGCGTTCGCGCCCCGAGGGGTCACCTTGGCGTCCCGCGGGAGGTCCGCGGAGCCCGAGAGGGTGAGCCCCCGACCGGGGAACACCATCTCGAAGCCGTCGTACAGCTCACGAAAGCGACCGAGCTGCACCTCGACGGTGCGGTCGATGAACGACACATCCACGTCCTCGCCGCGCACGCCGGGCGCGTCGAAGACGACGAGATAGGCGTCGTCGCTCTCGAGGAGGTCGTACGAGAGCGAGCGGCGCTCCTGTACCTTCCCCCAGCTGCGCCCGGCACGGTCGAGCGCCCGACGGAACGTCTTCCGCCCGGTTTCGAGAATCTCACCGATCCCACTCATCTCAGACCTCGATCTCGGCCAGGTCACTCCCGCCACAGTACGGACACGTCAGGTCCGCCACGGTGTGGTCGTCGGGCACGTCGTAGGTGTAGTGGTTCTCGAACATGTCGAGCTCGCAGTCGGCGCTCTCACAAGTGACCTCCTTTGTCGCAGGCATACCGACACGTTGGCTCGCGGAGGTCTTAAACGACGTGGGGGCGGCGATCCGGACATGGACCGTCCGACGTTCATCGGCGTGGACTTCTCCGTCCGGAAACGCGACGCCGGCGAGGGGATGTGGGTGGCCCGCGCTCACGAACGCGACGACGGCGGGCTCGTCGTCACCGCCGTCGAGACGGCCGCCGACGCGTTCGACTGCGGCACCGACCGCGAGTCGACGTTTGAGGCGCTCGTTCAGGCGGTAGCGGATGCTGCGGACGCCGACGGGCAAACGACGTTCGGGTTCGACGTGCCGTTCGGAATCGGGACCGTCGAAGGGTCGCGCTCGTCGTGGGTCGACTGGGTCAAGGGGTTTCCCGCGAGCGTCGTCGAGGGGGCGGCGGTCGACGACCCCGAAGCGCTGTACCGTGCGTACAAGGAGGCCGGATTCGAGCCTGACGCCGACTCCATGCGCGCCACGGACGCCGCGCGCGGCGGGCTCCCGCCGCTAAACTGGCGGATGAAGGACCTCACCTATCGTGCGGTCGAGGGCGTGCTCCGTCCGATCATCCGGTCGGATGCCGCCACGGTGGCGCCGTTCATGGAGGAGCGTCCGGGGGTCCCGGTCGTGGTGGAGACGTATCCGGCGGCGGTGTTCGACACCACGGACGGCGCCTCACGGGACGGGTACAAGGGCGTTCGGCGGAGCGCGTACGATCAGCGCCGCGACAACGTGGAGGCGCTCACCGACGCCGGCGTCACCTTTGACGATCCCGACGCGAAGCGTCGGATCTCCTGTCACGACGACGCGCTCGACGCCGTCGCCGCCTGCGTGGGAGCGTTCCGTGCGGCACGCGACGGATTCGAGCCCGGGCCCGACGCCGCCGATCCTGAAACCGTCGCCGTCGAGGGCTACATCTACGCCTGACCGGGGTGCTTTCGCGCCCTACAGCGCCTCGCTCCGCA
Organism: Halorubrum gandharaense; assembly: GCF_054654575.1. Taxonomy (NCBI): domain Archaea; kingdom Methanobacteriati; phylum Methanobacteriota; class Halobacteria; order Halobacteriales; family Haloferacaceae; genus Halorubrum; species Halorubrum gandharaense. Next base: position 1,273,678 of record NZ_BAAIET010000001.1, on the reverse strand, counting down.
GCCGCTTCGGGACGACGGTCAACTCCGCGAGGAGCGCGGCGAGCGTCCCGAGAAACCCGCCGACGAGGATCGCGTCGAACGTGATCCGGACCGGCGGCGCCGGTAGGTCGAACGCCAGCAGGATCCCGAGCAGGAGCACGAACGCGATCGGTGCGAGGATTATCCCGACTGCCGACAGCGTTTCGCGCTGGTCGTCCGGCAGTCGGTCGCGGGCGAGCCACACGCCCGGGCCGCTTATGAGGGCTGTCAGCACGGCGACGACGGCGACGCCGGCCCACGGTGGGTCGCCGGTCGCACGGAGCCGGAGGGCGCTGGCGAGCGCGAGCAGGCCGATGGAGGCGTACGCGAGAAACACGGAGCGTCGCGGGGTGAGGTAGCTGCGGAGGGCGGACATGGCTGATGAGTCTCCCCGGGAACCCTTGAATGTAATGTGGAGGCCGTGACCACCCGTCTCGAATGCCGACATCAAAAAGAGACGACAGTACGAGTTGTGGCGCGTTACGATGATACAAAAATATAACAATACAGAAATATAGAAATACAGAAATACATTTTTAAACGATGACGCTGTACGTTCTCACATGCCGATCTCCATCGACGAGTTCGAGTCGGGAGAGGGAGCTCGGTCGGAGACGAACGCCGAGCGCGTGGTGCGATTTCTCGTGCGGAATCGGGATAAGGCGTACAGGGCGACCGAGATTGCTTCAGAGACTGGGGTTGCCGAGAACTCCATTCATCCGGTGTTAAACAGGCTCGAAGAACAGGGGCTCGTTCGCCATCGTCCTCCGTACTGGGCGATTGGCGATCTTGATGCCGTCCGCGAGGCGGCGGCGTTCTCCGGGATTGTCGAGTTTCTCGACGACGAGCTTGGCGAGGAGCGTCGGTCGGAGTGGTTGGACGCCGCTGAGGACGACGACGCGTGAACGAGGACCGACCATCGTTCGACTCGCTCAAGCGTGGACACGTCGTGTTGGCGCCCGACCCGTTCAAATCTGATTCCGACGCGACGCGTCCATGGGTCGTTGTCAACACCGAACGACACCCGTTCGACGCCCAACAGTACGTGGTGATGGGACTGACGACGCGGACGTGGTACGACGAGCGAATCCCGCTCGAATCTGGGGACTTTCGGCATCGATCCGCCCCGCGTGACAGCTCCATCGTCCCCCACGCAGTCACGTCGCTGTCCCCGTCACTGTTGACGGACTACGTGTGCCGGGTTCGTGACGAACCGCTCGATCAGGCGGTCGACGTACTCGTCACGTACCTGTCTTGATTGGGGACCTTCGGGCACTGCGCGAACTACTCGTCTCCCACCTCGTCCATCCGCACTCGTTTTCCGTGTCGGCCGACTACGACCGGTAACATGACCGATTCGGCCGCGTCCGCCGGCGGCTCCGGGCCGCCGCATCCGGACGACCTCACCGTCACCATCGTCGACGGCTACGTCGACGAGCCGGCACACTTCGGCGTGCCGCCGTACCTCTCGACGTACCCGCGGTACACGGCCGGCGCGCTCGTCGACGCCGGCGTTCCCGAGTCGCAGGTCACCTACCACACCATCGACGAGCTTCGCGAGGACCGGAGCAAACACGCCGACGTGGCGAACGCCGACCTCTTCATCTACGTCGGCGGGATGACCGTCCCGGGCAAGTACGTCGGCGGGACGCCGGCGGAGCCCGACGAGGTGCGCGAGCTCGCGTGGACCGCCGAGGGAATCACCCTGCTCGGCGGGCCAGTCCGCTTCGGCGTCGGCGAGGAGAACGCCGGCGGCCAGGAGATGGAGCGCGACGACCTCGACTACGACTTCGTCGCCAAGGGTGACATCGAAGCCGCCGCCTACGACCTCGTCAGTGAGGGGTTGGAGGGGTTCGGCGACCGGATGCGCGACAACGAGGAGGTGGACCGCTGGGCGGCTGCGGGGGCGTTCGTCGTCGAACAGCATCCCAACCACCCGGACTACCTCATCTGCGAGATGGAGACCTCCCGCGGCTGCGCGTACCGCTGCTCGTTCTGTACGGAGCCGCTGTACGGGAACCCGTCGTTCCGGACGCCGGGAAGCGTCGTGTCGGAGGTCGACGCGCTCTCGAATCGCGGGGTCAAGCACTTCCGGCTCGGCCGGCAGGCGGACATTCTCGCGTTCGGCGGCGACGGCGAGGCACCCAATCCAGACGCGCTCCGGGAGCTGTACAGCGGTATTCGGGAGGTCGCGCCCGATCTGGAGACGCTCCACCTCGACAACATGAACCCGGTGACGATCACCGACTATCCCGAGGCCTCCCGGGAGGCGATCCGGGTGATCGCCGAGTACAACACGCCCGGCGACACGGCCGCGTTCGGGCTGGAGTCGGCGGATCCGGTCGTTCGCGAGAAGAACAACCTGCTCGTCTCGGCGGAGGAGTGTCTGGAGGCGGTTCGCGTCGTCAACGAGGAGGGCGGCTGGCGCCCCGGCGACACGCCGGCGACGACGCCCGGCAGCGACGACCGGGTGCTTGGGCCCTCGACGGGGCCGGACGCCGCCCCGCGCCTCCCGAAGCTCCTGCCCGGGATCAACCTCGTGCACGGGCTGGAGGGGGAACGCGAGGAGACGTTCGAGCACAACAAGCGGTTCCTCCAGCAGGTGTACGACGAGGGGCTGATGCTCCGCCGGATCAACATCCGACAGGTGATGGCGTTCGCGGGCACGGAGATGGCCGAGACGGGAGCGGAGATCGCCAACGACCACAAAACACAGTTCAAGGCGTACAAGTCGGAGGTCCGCGAGACGATCGACAACCCGATGCTCGACCGGGTGGTGCCCCCCGGAACCGTCCTGCCGGACGTGCATCTGGAGTACCACCAGGACGGCAAGACGTTCGGGCGACAGCTCGGCACCTACCCCCTCCTCGTCGCCGTGCCCGGCGAGCGCGAGCTCGGCTCCGCCATCGACGTGGCGGTGACAGACCACGGCTACCGCTCGATCACGGGCGTCCCATACCCGCTCGACGCCAACGCGGCGTCGATGGATGAGCTGACGGCCATTCCGGGGATCAACCGGAACACGGCGGGCGACATCATCGTCGGCCGGCCGTACGCCTCGGTCAAGGAGGTCGACGCCGGCGTCGCCGACTTTGTGAAGTTTGCGACCGTTGACCCCGAAGGCGCGGCGATCCCGGGTCGCGATCGGGAGGGATCCGGAACGGGCGACGGCGCGCGCTCGAAGCTTTCCCGCGGGAACTGAGTGGATGGAGGGTGAGGAGTCGCTCTCGCGAATCACCCGCGTGCCCGTGTCCGTCGACACGCGAGCGCCCGGCGGGATGACGAACGCCTATCTCGTGGACGGGCTCCTCGTCGACCCCGCGGCCCGGACGGCGGATCTGGACGCGGCGGTTGCCGACCACGCGCCCCACATTGAGGCGGTCGCCGTCACTCACACTCATCCGGACCACGTCGGAGCCGTCGCGGCGTACGCCGCTGAGACGGACGCGACGGTGTGCGCGCACGCCGCACACGCCGACCGGTTTCTGGAGGCGACCGGCGTCGCCCCCGACGAAACGCTCGCGGACGGCGACGAGGTCGGGGACACGGGCGTCGTCGCGTGGGAACTTCCGGGACACGCGCCGGACCACCTCGGGTTCGCAGTCGGTGTGGGGGATGAGAGAAGCACGGTGGACGTGGGCAGCGCGACGACCCGCGCCCTGCTGTGTGGTGACCTCGCGGTCGCCGAGGGGAGCGTCGTCGTCGGAGTGCCCGACGGCGACCTCGTCGACTACCTCGCGAGCCTCGAACGGGTTCGGGACGCCGGCTTCGACCGACTATATTCGGGTCACGGGCCGGTCATCGAGAATCCCGAAGACTGCTGTTCTCGGCTGATCGACCACCGACTCCGCAGGGAGGAGCGTGTGCTCAACGCGGTCGAGACCGGCGCGAGCGACGTGGACGCCGTGCTCGATGCGGCCTACGAGAAGGACCTGACTGGCGTGGAGGACCTCGCGCGGGCGACGGTCCGTGCGCACCTCCGAAAGCTTGCCGACGAGGGTCGGATCGGCGCGGAGTGGAGCGCCAAGTAGCAGCGTCTCGCCACGGCTTGCGACCGTGGAGTACTCGGCCCTTTTGTGACACAGTCAACGTGGCGCGCCCGGCGAGCGCCCGCTGGGCGCTCGCCGGAGCGCGAGGGAGGCGGGCATGCGCCGGCGCTGCGTTGCGGTCCGCCGGCGCACGTTCCGCCGCGGCTGGGGAGGCGTGAGGTGCGGGTGCGGTGCGTCTGCAGAAGGAGATCTCAACGGGGTCCGTCGACCGGAACCCGAAGCGGTATGGTCGCGCGCTCGCGTGTGCCTCCATGGAGTACGTGCTCGTCGCGTGGTGGCTCCTCGCGTTCGCCGGGCTCTCGGCGTTCGCGTTCCCGCTGTGTGCCCGGGTGTTCCGGGAGTTCCCCGGCGGGGGAGCCGGCTTCGCGCCGACGCTTGGACTGTTCGGGTTCATCGTCGTCGGCTACTGGACCGGGTATCTCGGCTTCGGGCGACACACCCTCTGGGTGGCGCTGCTCGCGCTCGCCGGGCTCTCGGTCGCGCTCGCGCTCGACCGCGCGGCGCTGCGGGAGGGACGGGTGGCACTCGCGCCCGGCCTCGGACCCGTCAACCGTCGGGCGGTCGCGGCGCCCGCCGTCGTGTTCGTCGGCGCGTTCCTGCTGTTGGTGGCGGTTCGTGCGGCGGATCCCGCGGTCAACGCGGCCGGCGGCGAGAAGTTCCTCGACTTCGGCCTGCTGCGGGCCGTGATGCGAGCGGACACCGTCCCGATCTACGACGTCTGGTTCGCCGGCGAATCGCTCAACTACTACTACGGCGGTCACCTCGCAGCCGGGCTGTTGACGTACCTGACCGGCACGGAGCCCGCATTCGCGTACAACCTCGCGCTCGCCGGGTTCTACGCGAGTCTGGCGGCCGCCGCCTTCGAGCTTGCGCGTGGCGTCGCCGCGGCGCTCGCCGCCGACCGCGGCTGGGCGGACCGGCGTGTCGAGGCCCACGGCTTTCGGGCCGGAATCGCCGGCGCGTTTTTCGTCGTGGCCGCGGGGAACCTCGTGACGGCGATGCAGGTCGTCGTCGGGGCGCTTCCGGGCGGAATTGGGGACCGCGCCGCGACGGCGCTCGCGGCCGGACAGGTCTCGCCCGCCGACCTCCGTGAGGGTGCCGGCGGCTTCTGGTACTGGGACGCCAGCCGGGTGACGGAGGGGGCGATCAACGAGTTCCCCTTCTTCGGCTTCCTCAACGGCGACCTCCACGCGCACATGATGGGCGCGCCGTTTCTCCTGCTGGCGGCGGGGGTCGCGTTCGCCTACTGGCGGACGCCCGCCGCGGCGCTTCGCCGGCGGCGTGCGCTGGCGTTCGTCGCGGTACCGCTGATTGCGGGGACGCAGATCCTCGTTCACACGTGGGACTTCCCGACGGTGCTGGGCGTGTTCTGGCTCGCGCTGGCGTTCGCGCCGGCGAGCCCCCTCACGCTGATCCCGGGCGGTGAGGACGTTCGTGACCGGCTACGGAGTGGCGAAGGGGAGTCAGCGGGAGACGACGCAGATTCCGCGGGCGTTCTCGCGCGCGAGCTGGAGTGGACCGGCGGCGCGCTCGTCGTCACCGCGCTGGTCGGGGCGCTCGGCTTCCTCGTCGGTGCGCCGTTCTTCCTCGGTGCGTCGTCGGGACAGGAGCCGGCGCTGCTCGACGCGGCGGACCGCTCCGGGCTGGGCGAGCTCCTCTTCGTCCACGGTGTGTTCCTCGCCGGATTCCTCGCGTATCTCGTCGGGCGGATCGGCAGCGACGGCGGACGGCTTCCCCTCATCGGGGCGGTTGTGGTCGTCGGTGTGGTGAGTGTGGTGATGGGGCCCCCGGCGCTCGCCGTCGTGCTCCCGCTGCTCGCGCTCGGGTGGGCGGCGCTCCGACTCGGGCGCGATGTCGGCTTCGAGACGGTGTTGCTGGTCGGGGGCGCCGGGCTCGTCGGGATCGTCGAACTCGTCTACGTCGCCGAGCAGGCCGGGCCCGGACGGCTCAACACCGTGTTCAAGGTGTACTTCCAGGTGTGGGCGCTGTGGGGCGTCGCGCTCGGCGTCGTCCTGTCGGAGCTGTGGGACGGCGGCTTCGGCGGGAGTGGCGGACGTACTGCATCGGCCGGGAGCACGTCGGCAGGCATCGACCGGCTGCGCGGGTCAGGCCTCCACCGGCTGCGCGAGGCGAGTCCCGTTGCCGTGCCGAGCGTGAGCGCGGACACGGTCGCACGCGGGTTCGTGGTGGTGTTGGTGCTGCTCGCGGCGCCGTACGCGGGGCTGGCGCTCGCCGACCACTTCGACCGCCACGACGCGGGGACGCTGGACGCGACCGCCTTCGCCGCCGCGGAGCATCCCGACGAAGCCGAGGCGATCGACTGGCTCGACGCCGAAGCGACCCACGAGGACGTGCTGCTGGAGTCGCCGGGCGCGAGTCGGTCGCCGGAGGGGCTCGCGGCGGATCCGGGCCATCCCGGGATGTACACCTGGGACGCGAATCCCGCCTCGACGCTGACGGGCATTCCGACCGTCGCCGGCTGGGCACATCAGGTGGGCTACCGCGGCGAGACGGCCTACTACGACCGCGTCGCGGACGTCGACCGGGCGTACGCCGGCGACGACGAGGAGCGCGCCGCCGTCCTCGACGCCTACGGCGTGGACTACGTCTGGGTCGGTCCCACCGAGGAGACGCGCTACGGCGCCGTCTCGTTCGCGGAGGAGGGCGTGGTCGTCTTCGAGAACGACGCCGTGCGCGTCTACCGGATTGACGGGTAAGGTCCGGGAAAGAGGAAGCGACGGGGAGAGGGAGAAGGAGAGAGTACGTTTCGTATGTTCCGTTGACAGGGTTTCGTGGGAAGTCGATGCCGGCGGCGAGCGTTCGGCAAGCATCCAGTAGCCGCTCCGCGGGCGCTCTGCGGGCGCTCGGCGAATGCTCGCGGAGCGGGTTCCAGAACGCGCCCAGCGAGCGGATGTCGGAGTCGAAATCAGCCGGGCGCCTAGTGGCGCCGAACGAGCTCGCCGGTGGGTGATCGGGTGAGTGAGAGTACGTTTCGTGTGTTTCTCGTCCTCGGTGTCGGGTGGTTCGTGCGGTCGGGGTGGTGTGAGAGAGTGGATTTCGTGTGTTCCGGTTGGTAGGGGAAGGGGTAGGGGCAGAGGTAGGGGAAGGGGTAGGGGCAGAGGTAGGGGAAGGGGTAGGGGCAGAGGTAGGGGAAGGGGTAGGGAGTACGAGGGTGAGGATTGGCGTGCGACCGCGGTCGCCGGCGGCGGACACGTCACCGAGAGCGGTGAACGAGCGGCGCCGGGGCGGGGTCGGGGGTGAGTGAGAGTACGTTTCGTGTGTTCTGCGGAGAGGGGACGGGTAGAGCAATGGGCAGGGTGAATCGGAGGGCAAGCAGACGCTCGGCCCGAAACACCGTGGCGGAATTCCCGCGTATTCGGACGCGAGGGAGGGCAAGTGGTGTGAAAGAGTACGTTTCGTGTGTTCCGCAGGCGTACGCTGCACAGCCTCGTCTGTACACCATACCCCGGTCTGTACTCCGCACTTCATGTTGGCTCCGAGGGAGTCCACGTGACCTGCCGGCTCTCACCCAAAGGTGTGTTCACAACTGAGAGACCATTCCCGTCACAGAACGACCGTCGGACGGTTCGACGCCCGGCAGAGAGTGAGAGAGTACGTTTCGTGTGTTTTGAAGTTGGTGTGAGGAGGAATGGCGGGGCCTGCTATGGGCGGATCTCGATGACACCGCGGAGCCGAGTTCACACGAAACAGACATACCGTGGTTTTATGAGTGACCTGTGGATATCGTCAGGTAACGAATGGGCGGGCCCTTCACGGATATCACGGAGACCATCTTCGCCGACAAATCGGTCCTCACGGAGAGCTACCAGCCGGAGACGATTCTCGAACGCGACGAGGAGATCGAGGCGTACAGCCACGCGCTGCAGGACATTTTGTTCGGTCGGGAGCCCGAGAACGTCTTTTTGTATGGAAAAGCCGGCCTCGGGAAGACCGCTGTGACGGAGTACATGATGAACGAGCTTCGCGAGGAGGTGGCCTCGCGCGAGGAGACCGACGACCTCCACATCCACCAGATCAACTGCAACGGTCGGACGCTGTTTCAGGTAGTGCGGAACCTCGTCAACAAGCTCCTGCCCGAGGACGCCAGCGACTTTCCCAAACGCGGACTGGGCACGGGCGACGCGTTCGACGACCTGTACGCCCAACTCGACCGACTCGGCGGGACGCACATCGTGGTCGTCGACGAGATCGACCATCTGGACGACGCCAACACGCTGCTGTACGAGCTGCCGCGGGCGCGGGCGAACGGCCACATCACGGAGGCGCTCGTGGGTATCGTCGGCATCAGCAACGACTACACCTTCCGGCGGTCGCTCTCACCGAAGGTGAAGGACACGCTGATGGAGACGGAGATCTCCTTCAGCCCGTACGACGCCGGCGAGCTCCACACGATCCTCGAACACCGCGCGGACCGCGCGTTCGTCGACGGCGTCTGTGACCGGTCGGCAATCGCGAAGGCGGCGGCGCTCGCCGCCCAGGACATGGGCAACGCCCGGCAGGCGATCGACTTCCTGCGTGTGGGGTCGGAGGTCGCCGAGCGCGAGGGTGACGGACGCGTGACCGACGACCACATTGAGACCGCGCGGAGTCTCGTCCAGCGCGGACGGCTCCAGAACAAGATCCGCGACCAGACCGAACACGCCCAGTACATCCTCGAGGCGATCGCGACGTTGGAGGAGGACGACGAGCTCCCAGCCCGATCGAAGGAGGTACAGGAGACGTACGAGTCGGTTGCCGCCGCCTACGGCGCCTCGCCGTTGACGACGCTCAAGAGCGTTCAGGACCACCTCTCGGACCTTCACATGCTCGGATTTCTGGTTCGACACGAGCGGAACCAGGGGCGTGGCGGCGGCCAGTACTACGAGTACGAGCTCGACCTCGATGCGGGGATCGTCCTCGAAACCCGCGCCGAGATCGCGCAGATGACGGACTGACCCGCGGTCGGCGGTGCTGACGGGGTTGCCGGCGTTGGCGGCCCCGACAAATCCGGCGAGAACACACGAAACGTACTCTCTTTCTCCCACACGCCGGCTGCAGTGGAGCGACCGGCGCGCGCTCAAACCGACCGACCCGACACGACCCCCAACCCTACCACCAACCCTACCACCAACCCGACCCCCTCCTCGCCCGAAGAACACACGAAACGTACTCTCTCACACCTCGGCCCTTCTCAGACCTCGACCCCTCGAAGGTCCACTCGTTACCAGAATTGAGGCGAGAATGCTCTTCCCTCAAGGAGCGACCAACGGGAGCAAGTAGGATGGGGTAGTTCACACTGCCACAACGCTGCACGACCAACCCTCCCCTTCCCGAAGAACACACGAAACGTACTCTCACTCACCCTCATCTACGCCCATTCTCCGCTCGTTCACCGCTCTCAGCGCCGAAATTCGTGGTTGCCGACAGCCTGACGGTCGCCAGCGACTGACGACGACCACCGCCAACCACCGCCAACCACCGCCAACCACCGACGACCGCCGGCGAAGTCCCAACACCGGAACGCCCGCAGTCGTCGCCCCGGGAACGAACAGTTTTAACGACCGGAGCGGCTCACGGTAACATAATGGGACTGGAGGAAGAGATCGACGAAATCCGCGAGGAGATCTCCTCGACGCCGTACAACAAGTCGACGGAGGCCCACATCGGTCGCCTGAAGGCGAAGCTCGCGGAGAAAAAGGAGAAGCTGGAGAACCAGTCCTCCGCGGGCGGTGGCCACGGCTACGCCGTCGAGAAGCACGGTGACGCGACCGTCGCGCTCGTCGGGTTCCCGAGCGTCGGCAAGTCCACGCTGATCAACGCCCTCACCAACGCCGACAGCGAGGTCGGCTCCTACGAGTTCACGACGCTGGACGTCAACCCCGGAATGTTGATGTACAACGGGGCAAACATCCAGATTCTCGACGTGCCCGGCCTCATCGAGGGGGCCGCCGGCGGGCGCGGTGGCGGGAAGGAGGTCCTCTCGGTCGTTCGGACGGCGGACGTGGTCGTGTTCATGCTCTCCGTCTTCGAGATCGAGCAGTACGACCGGCTCAACGAGGAGCTGTACAACACCAACATCCGGATCGACAGGGAGCCGCCGAACATCAACGTCCGGAAGACGCACAAAGACGGGATCGGCGTGACGATGAGCGACGAGGTGAGCCTCGACGAGGAGACCGTCAAACAGGTCCTGCGCGAGTACGGCTACGTCAACGCGAAGGTGACGATCCCCCACGACCTCACGATCGACGAGCTCGTCGACGCCGTGATGGACAACCGGGTGTATCTCCCGTCGATGGTGACGGTGAACAAGGCGGACCTGATCGACAAGGACTACCTGCCGACGGTGAAATCCGAGCTCCGGGAGCGCGACCTCGATCCGGACGACGTGGTCTTCATCTCCGCCGAGGAGGGCCGGGGGCTCGACGGGTTCAAAGAGCGGCTCTGGGAGGAGCTCGGCCTCATCCGGATCTACATGGACAAGCCCGGCCGCGGCGTCGACTACGAGGAGCCGCTGATCCTCTTCGAGGGGGCGACGGTCGAGGACGCCTGCACGAAGATCGGCGGCGAGTTCGAGGAGCGGTTCAAGTTCGCGCGGGTCTCCGGCCCGAGCGCGAAACACGAGGACCAGCAGGTCGGCAAGACGCACGAGCTCGCCGACGAGGACGTGCTCCGTATCGTCGCCCGGAAATAGGGCGTTCGCGTGATGGGAGCCGGCGCGCTCGGCGAGCGCGGCGAACGGGACTGTGATAAGCGGTCATCGCAACCGCTCTCGGCCGTCTCTATCCCACATCGCCGGCGGCGAGCTGCAACACTCTCCCCGGTGTCACTTCTCGAAGAATCTGTGCTGACCGTAGAGAGAGAGAAACCATCACTTTCTAGATCTTTCAACGGGCCCGATCGACGGCGATCCGGCTCCGCCGGAGTCACACGCCTTTTTACCGGCCGGCTGGAACCCCCTCGCATGTCACTCGGGATCGTCGTCCCCGCCTACCGCCCGCCGGTCGACGCGCTCTCGGCGTACGTCCGGGTGCTCAACGACCGGCTCGACCCCGAGGTCGTGCGGATCGAGCTGGACGCCGCCGACGCGTCCATGGCGGACGACCTCCGCGAACTGGGGGCAAACGAGGGGGTCCCGGTCGAGGTCAACGCCGTCGACGCTCGGCGTGGAAAAGGCGCCGCCCTCACCGCCGGATTCGAGGCACTCCGCCAAGCGAACGCTGCTGGGGAACTCGACCTCGACGCGTTCGTCTTCGTCGACGCCGACGGCGCCACGCCCGCGGACTCCGTCGCCGACGTGGTCGACCCGGTCCTCGCGGACGAGGCGGACCTCGCGGTCGGGTCGCGCCGCCATCCCGAATCCCGGGTTGCCGGCCATCAGGGGCACCTTCGACGCTACCTCGGCGACGGGTTCGCGTGGCTGGCCCGGCGCGTGGTCGGCTCCGTCAGCGGACGCGCCGGCGCCCCCTCAAGCGCGCGACTCCACGACTACCAGTGCGGGGCGAAGGCGCTGTCGCCGGCGGCGTGGGACGCCGTCCGCCCGCACCTCCACCAGTCCGGATTTGCGTGGGACCTCGAACTCGTGGCCGTCGCGGCCGCGCTCGGCTGCCGACTCCGCGAGGTGCCGGTGTCGTGGGAGGACCAGCCCGGGTCGACCGTCTCGCCCGTGCGCGACACGATCGGGATGTTCGCCGGACTGCTCGCCGCGCGCCACCGGGCCGGGATCGCTGCCGATTCACGAATCCACCGGCGACTGGACGCCACGCGGGCTGCACTCGGCGGAAGCGAGACGCCGCTAATCGGCCGCCAATCCGTCGTGACAACGCAGACTTCCGAGCCGGACGCCGCACCCGGAGGCGACGGAACGCGATGAGCGGCGTCCTCGACGAGCTGGCGACCGGGCGACGGCTCGGCAAGTTCGCGTCGGTGGGGGCGGTCGGCGCCACCATCGACCTCTCCGTCTCGGCGAGCCTGACGCTCGCGACGGACCTGCCGCCGGAGGCGGCGAAGGTCGTTGGCGCCGCGCTCGCCATCGCGACGATGTTCCTGATAAACGACCGCTGGACGTTTCCCAACTACGGGCAGGCCGGTCTCGGGCCGAAGCTCCGACGACTGGTCCGGTCGTACGCCGTGCGCTCCGGCGGCGTTCTCGTGCAGGTCACGGTCGTCTTCCTGCTCACTCGTCAGGACGTGGTCGTGACGGTCGCGGGGACGAACGTCTGGGACGCGCTGACGATGCCGATCGCCATCGGCGCCGCGTTCTTCGTCAACTACGTCGCCGAGAGCCTGTTCACGTGGCGGGTGACGACGGACGAGGAGTGAGCATGCTCCCGGTCCCGGAACTCCCGGCGAAACCCCGCCGAGCACGCCGGCGAGCGCTTATAAGCGAACGACGCGCCGAACGCCGTCCTCCACGGGAGGAAACCGCACACAGGCGGGCGAATCAGAACCCTTAACCGTTACACCGCGTTTTGATATGATAGCGGGATGGGATAGCCAGGAGATTCCGCCGGGCTCATAACCCGGAGATCGGTAGTTCAAATCTACCTCCCGCTACTTCTCTGCTCCACGACACACCGACTTCGGCCGAGGTGTGTCGCTCCCATCCGTTTTCTCACCCGGCAGTCGTTGGCTCGGCGAGCGCCCGCGTTCGCCGCCGGGTTCGTCGCCGGGTTTTCCGCCGTGCAGTCGCCCAAAGCCCGGCAGCGATCGCAGTCGTCCGAAACCCGGAAGCGATTTCCGTCGGGGTTGCTTTTTCCCAGGCATGGACTACGAATCGAGCCTCGACCGCGCCATGGAGGAGGTTCCGGACCTCCAGGGCTCCGACGAGCGGCTGACCGTTCCGGACCCGGAGACGCAGAAGGACGGGGCGTTCACCCGCCTCACCAATCTGTCGGCGATCGCCGACGCGCTCGATCGCGACCCCGAGCACGTTCACTCGAAGATCCAACAGGAGCTCGGGACCGCCGGCCAGTACGAGTCCGGTCGCGCCCGCTACAACGGCAACTTCCGTCCGCGCGACTTCCAGGGAGCGATCGACTCGTACGTCGAGTCGTTCGTCACCTGCTCGGAGTGTGGCCTGCCGGACACCCGGCTCGTCACCGAGGACCGGACGCCGATGCTCCGCTGTGAGGCGTGTGGGGCGTTCCGCCCGGTCGCCAAGCAGTCCACTGCGTCGACGCAGCGTCAGGAGGAGGCGATCGAGTCGGGCAACACCTACGAGCTCGAGATCGTCGGCACCGGTCGCAAGGGCGACGGCGTCGCCGAGCGCGGCGAGTACACGATCTTCGTCCCCGGCGCACAGGAGGGCGACACGGTGAAAGCGTACATCAAGAACGTCTCGGGCAACCTCGCGTTCGCCCGCCGCGAGCAGTAGTCGCACGGTTTTCGCTCCGGTTTCACTTCCCGCGAGCGGCGGCACTCGTCGGCGCTTGCCGGTGACGATCCGAAGGGGTCCGTCCGGCCGCTACCCGACCGTTTAACCGCTCGTCGTCGGAGAGAGTGGTATGGCAACCCGACTCCCCGCGACGGAGTTCGACGCGCGGCTGGCGGAGGTGCGCGGCAAGCTGTCGGACACCGACGCGGACGCTGCGGTCTGGTTCGGCGCGACGGCCATCGAGTATCTCACCGGATTCCACCACATTCAGACGGAGCGCCCCGTGGTGCTGGCGGTCACCGACGACCGCATCGAGCTGACGGTGCCGCGGCTGGAGGTCGAGCGCGTCGAGCCGAACCCCCGCATCGACGCCGTCCACCACTACTTCGACTATCCCGGCGGCGACCCGCTGAAGACCGCCGTCGAGATGCTGCGCGGGCTGGACGTGTCGGCGGTCGCCGCCGATTCCGACGGCGCGCCCGGCGTGATGGGGTACGAGGGGCCGGCGCTCTCGGAGTTTCTCGACGTGGAAACCCAGTCGTGGGTCGACCGCATGCGCTGGGAGAAGACGGACCCCGAGGTGGAGCTGATCCGCGAGTCCGCCAAGTGGGCCAACCTCGGCCACCGGTATCTCGCGGACCACTCGGAGGTGGGCGCGCATCCGGCGACGGTGTCCCAGCGCGCCTCGATGGAGGCGAGCCGGGCGATGCTCGACACGCTGGGTGACACCTACAGCGTGCGCGTGCGTGGCGACGGCCCGGTCCACGCCGGCTACATCTCCGGCGCGGAGACGGCGCTTCCCCACGGGCACACCCCCAACGAGCGCCTCTCGGAGGGTGACGTGCTGATCACGGGCGCGTCCGCCAACGTCGACGGCTACCGCTCGGAGCTGGAGCGGACGATGTTCGTCGGCGACTACACCGACGAGCAGGAGCACTACTTCGACCTGATGGTGGAGGCGCAGGACATCGCCATCGACGCTCTCGGCCCCGATGTGCCGGTGTCGTACGTCGACGAGGTCGTCTGGGAGTTCTTCGAAGAGCAGGGAATTACGGACCTCGCCCAACACCACGTCGGGCACAACATCGGGCTCGGCGGCCACGAACCGCCGTACATCGACCGCGGCTGGAGCGACCGCTACGACGGCGGCGACGCCGTCATGGCGCCCGGACAGGTGTACACCATCGAACCCGGCCTCTACACCGAGGAGTTCGGCTACCGCCACTCCGACACGATCGCGATCACGGAGAACGGCATCGAGTGGCTGACGCACTTCCCACGGGACATCGAGTCCAACATCGTCCGATGACCGGGCAGGATCCCCCCGCCGGCGACGATCACGACGCCACGCATCACGACCCGCCCATCATCGACGGCCACAACGACACCCTCCTCCGGTGTACGGACCCGGACCGGCTCGCGGAGACCGCCGGCGAGGGAGTGACGGCCGACGAGTCGTTCCTGGAGGGGGCCGTTGCGGGCTCAGAGCATGGGGGAGGTCACCTCGATCTGCCGCGGGCCCGCGAGGCCGGACTCTCGGCGGGGCTGTTCGCCGCGTTCGTGCTCAACGAGCGGGACCCGGAGTCGCCGGCCGACGACGTGGACTACGGCGCCGGCGGTCTCCCACCGGCCGTCGGCCAGCGCGTCTCCGAGGCGGTCGTTCTCGAACAGTTCGGGGCGCTCCACCGCTGGGACCGCGCGAGCGACGAGTTTCTGGTCGTGGAATCCGTCGACGACCTCGACGCGTGCCTTGAGGGGGAGGCGCTCGGCGCGATTCCCCACGTCGAGGGGGCCGCCGGCATCCGCACCGACCTCGCGAACCTCGACCTCTGGTACGCCGCCGGGCTCCGGTCGGTGGGACTCGTCTGGTCGCGTCCCAACGACTTCGCGCACGGCGTCCCCTTCGCGCACGACACGGGTCCCGATGTCGGACCCGGGCTAACGGACGCCGGGAAGGCGCTCGTTCGTGCCTGTAACGACCGGGGGATCCTCGTCGACTGCGCGCATCTCAACGCTGCGGGAGTCGACGACGTGCTCGCGACGACTGACGACCCGCCGGTCATCAGCCACACCTGCGCGCACGGGATCTGTCCCAACGCCCGCAACGTGACCGACGAGCAGCTCCGGCGGATCGGCGAGCGCGACGGGCTCGTCGGGCTCTCGCTGTCGGCGGCGTTCCTCCACCCGAAAGGTGGCGACCCTACGGGTGACGAGGCGGACGGCGGCGACGACTCCATCGACAGCCACGACCCCGTCGCGGACGTCGACCTCGACCTGATCGTCGACCACCTCGACCGGTTCGTCGAGCACGCCGGCATCGAGTCGGTCGCGCTCGGCTCCGACTTCGACGGCGCGACGCTGCCCGACTGCATCGGGGACGTGACCGACCTCCGGCGGATCCTCGACCGGCTCCGCGGTCGGGGCTACACGGAGAACGAAGTCGAGCGGATCGCCTTCCGGAACTGGCGGCGCGTGTTGGCTGAAACGTGGGGGTGAGCGTGGGAGTGAGTGCGGGAGTGGGCCTGAAAGTGAGCGTGACAACGAGCGCGGGCGCGAGCGTCAGTCGTCTCCGGTATCGTCCTCATCACCGTCGCTGAACGACCCCTCGCGGATCGCCGTCTCCGCGTCGGCGAGCGCGGCGTCCGCATCGAAGGAGTCGACGATGTACTGGAGCTCTTCCGGGGGCGCGTCCGCCAGATCGCGCGCGTGCTTGGTGATGTTCGGAATCGCTCGGAGTACGTTGTCGATGACCGGAATGTCGGCCACCTGTGGTGACCGGCTCCCGGGGTTGAGGTCGACGACGATCTCCGTTTTCCCCATGGCGTCGAGCGCCTCGGCGCGGTCGCCGTCCTCCAGCGGGACGACGACCACGTCCGCGGCTTCGATGCCGTCGGCGTCGACGGTGCCACGAGCGTGTTCCAGTCCGGGAATCTCCCCGTCACCGGTGAGTCCCTTCACCTCGTCGGCACCGTGCTCACGGAGGTAGTCGGCGATGGCGCGCATGCGCTCGTCGGTGCGGTTGAACAGGTTGACCTCGAGGTCGGCGTCGACCGCCTCCGCGAGCTCGACGGTCTTCGCGGGGACGAGCGCGGCCAGGTTCCCGTTCACGGAAATCACCGGGTGGTCGGCGAGCAGGAGTCGTGCGGCCGCCGCGCGCTCGGCGTCGTCGGCTGAGGGTAGCGTGCGCTCGCCGATCAGGTAGTCGAACGCTTCGCCGCGACCCTGTGCGATCAGCCCCTGCTTCGAGGTGATTCCCTTCTCAACGCCGGCCTCGATTCGGTGTCTCGTCACGAGCGAGGCGTAGCGCGGATGATCCTCGGGAATCGCCGTCTCCTCCGTCATGCTCGGAGATTGGCGACGGCCCCGTTTAAAGGTCATCTCTCCGCGGTCGATCGCTGCCGGTCACCGCCAAGCCCGATAGTTCGCCGTCGAGGATCGTGATGCGGCCCCAACATTTATTGCCGAAACCGTGCTACTAATTACCATGGCTGAACGGAGCGGCAGCTACACCGTCGTATCGGAGCGGAACGACCACGGGGCCGCGACGCTCCGTGAGCATCCGCGCAACGCGACCCTGCAGGTGGTCGGCGTGGACTGCCCGGACGCCGAGCGCGCGCTGTCGGAGGCGAAACAGGGGTCGGTGCTCGAGTTAGAGCTCCGCCGGGACGGTCGTCGCGGCAACGCCTGGCGGGTCACCGCCGCGCGCGACCGCGACGGCGGCGAGTGAGCGCAAGCGGAGTCACCCTTCCCCCTTTTCTTTTAAGTCGCGTTCAGAGACCCTCCACCTGCCGGAACGTCGCGCGCACCGGGCCCGGCGTGGCGTACGGCCCGCCCTGCACGCGGTGGTCGGGCACCAAAAGCGGCACCGGATTCTCGCGGAGCGCCGTCGTGACCAGATCGAGGTCGTCGGCGTCGTTGTCGTCCAATCCCGCCATGCGGGTCACCTGGCTCACGGACGCCTCCTCGCCGTAGGGCACTTGGCGCACAGCCTCCAGCACCGATCGGCGGTCGGTGGGGACGGTGAGCCCGACGGGGTCGTCCGTGAAGTCCTCCTCGGCGCCGGCGAGGTAGTCGCCGATCCGGTCGAGCAGCTCGTGGTCGTCGCGCGCGTCGTCCGGAACCCCCTCCGGGAACGACACGGCGATGACGCGGCCGCCGGCGAAGCCGACCTCGACGGCGCCCGGAAGCGAGTCGTACGCGCGGGCGAAGACGCCCGACGTGCCTGCACTGTCCATGAGCGACCGACGGCGGCCGGGCGGTTAAAAGGGGCGACGGCGACCGGGGGAACGAGAATACGGCATCTACGTTCAGTGAACTACTGTTCTGCCGTGGCTCCGGTCTACAGGGGACTCACGGATCGCTCAGTACGGGACGAGCAGTCAGTGAAGAACGTTGGAACAGGTGGAGACGGGACAGTAGACGTGAAATCTAGTATAATTGCGGGAAACTTTTTGAATCTTCCCACACAATAAGGCAGTACACCATGTCAAAATCGACGGACGAACGAGGGCGGATTTACCTCCCAAAAAACGTCCGAGAGCGGTTCGGTAACCGGTATCGAATCGTCGAGCTCCCGAGTCATGTCGCCCTCTTCCCCGTCGACGAGGATCCGATAGCGGGGCTCCGAGCTGCCGTTGGCGATGCGTTTGGAGAGACGGAAGCCGTCGATCTAAAATCAGACGCGCGTGAGGCGATCTCCCGAGAGGTTCGAGAGGAAGCAGAACCCCGGTCACAGACCGGTGAGGAGTGATCTGTGTACGTCGAAACTGACTTTCTCATCGCGTTGGTGAAGAATGATGACTGGCTTCAGGAGGCCGCAATCCGCGCTCTCGACGAGCGCGATGACATTCACACATCGATACTCGCATATGCCGAGGTGCTGGTGCTGTTCTACGACCGTGAGACTGCCCAGTATGAGATCGACGCGCCGCGGGCGATCACTAACCTGCTCGAACTCGTTCCGATCGTACCGAAAGAACACGAGGACGCGGTTTTGGCCGCCGCGACGTTCCTCGATGAGTACGAGCTCACACCATTTGACGCAGTTCATGCCGGACTCGTCACCACCAGCGAGGAGTCCGTTCTTTCGACCGAGCAGGACTACGACACTGTTGGCCTCGACCGCACACCCCTGGAATCCGCATTTTCGGAGTGACTCTGTCAATACGCAGGCACTACGACCGGCTGTCCCGTTCGACTTCATCTCCGAAAAATCGGAGTTCAACGTTGCCAGTAGATGCCATCTTCCGCCGGTGGCTCCCTGACTGAACCCCACGCACCCGTCCGCGTGCGCAACCCTTATGAACAGATAAGTACATTAGTGTACACTAATGGACGATCCAAACGAGCTGGCGCCGGCGGTGCGCTCCATCCTCGACGCCGCCGCGTCGCGGTCGGGCGGCGACGGCGGACGCGTCGCCGTCGACCCGCGTGACCTCAAAGCCGCCTTCGCGCGCGCCGAGGCGGACGGGCGCGTCCCGGTGATCGCGGAGGTGAAGCCGACGAGCCCGACGACGGAGGGCACGCGCGAGGACGATCCCGTCGAGCTGGCGCGGGAGATGGTGGCGGGCGGCGCCGCCGCGCTCTCGGTGCTCACCGAGCCGGAGCACTTCGGCGGGAGCACGGAGACCCTCGAACGCGTGCGCGAGGCGGTCGACGTGCCCGTCCTTCGCAAGGATTTCGTCCTTGAGGAGGCCCATCTCGACGCCGTCGAGAGCGACGTGGTGCTGTTGATCGTCCGCTTCGTCGGCGACGACCTCGCCGACCTGCTGGCGGCCGCCCGCGAGCGCGGCTTTCAGGTGCTCGTGGAGGTCCACGACGCCGCGGAGCTTGCGGCGGCCGTCGACGCGGGTGCCACCATCATCGGCGTCAACAATCGGGACCTCGGAAAGCTCGAAGTGGACCTCGGAACCTTCGAGTCGGTGGCGCCCGAAGCCCCCGATGACGTGACCCTGATCGCCGAAAGCGGCGTCTCGACGCCCGCGGATGTGCGCCGGATGCGCGCGGCGGGCGCGGACGCGCTGCTCGTCGGCAGCGCGATCATGGACGGCGACGTGGAGACGAACACGCGCGCGCTCGTCAACGCCGAGCGTGAGGATGCGGAAACTGGCGACGAGACGGACGAAACGACGGAGACACCCACATGAGCGAGACGACCATTTCAGACCCCACGAACCGACCGGGCCGCATCCGCGGCCGCGAGGACGGCAAGTTCGGCCGCTACGGCGGCCAGTACGTCCCCGAGGCGCTGATGCCGGCCATCGAGGAGCTGGCCGACGCCTACGAGCGCTACGTCCTCAACAACGAGGACGGCTTCATGGACGAGTTCCGCGAGCGCCTTGCCGACTTCGGCGGGCGCCCGACGCCGCTCCAGCGCGCCGGGCGGCTCTCGGAGCGCTACGACACTGAGGTGTACCTCAAACGTGAGGATCTCCTCCACGGCGGCGCCCACAAGCTGAACAACGCGCTCGGGCAGGTGTTGCTCGCGAAGTACATGGGCAAAGAGCGGATCATCGCGGAGACCGGCGCGGGCCAGCACGGCACGGCGACTGCGATGGCCGCCGCCCACCTCGACATGCCGTGTGAGATCTACATGGGCGAGCGCGACATCAACCGCCAGCGCCCTAACGTGTTCCGCATGAAGCTCAACGGCGCGGAGCTGAACTCCGTCACGGCGGGTCGCGGCACGCTGAAGGAGGCGATCTCCGAGACGATGCGTGACTGGGCGGCGACCGTCGAGCACACCCACTACGTGATCGGCTCCGTCGTCGGTCCCCACCCGTTCCCGGTGATGGTCCGCGACTTCCAGGCGGTCATCTCCGAGGAGGCACGCGAGCAGGCGGTCGCAAAGACCGGCGCGCTCCCGACGGACGTGGTGGCGTGTGCGGGCGGCGGCTCCAACACGATGGGGTCGTTCGCGGGCTTCGTCGACGACGAGGGCGTCGACCTTCACGCGGTGGAGGCCGGCGGCTCGACGCTGGAGGTCGACGAGGAGGCCGGCGTCGCGCCCAACTCCGCGTCGCTGTTCGCGGGCGAGGAGGGCGTGCTCCACGGCGCGCGCACGAAGCTGCTACAGGACTCACACGGCCAGATCATGGAGAGCCACTCCGTCTCCTCAGGGCTCGACTACGCCGGCGTCGGTCCCGAGCTGGCGTACCTCGTCGACGAGGGGCGCGTTCGGCCGGTCGCCGTCGACGACGACGCCGCACTGGAGGCGTTCCACCGGCTCTCCTCGACCGAGGGGATCATCCCCGCGCTGGAGTCCGCCCACGCGATCGCCTACCTCGAGGAGCACCACGAGGCGCTCGGCGACCGCGTCGTCGTCACCGTCTCCGGCCGCGGCGACAAGGACCTCGAAGCCGTGATCGAGGAGACGGACAAACGCGACATCGCGAACGCGCCGGACATGTCGCTGTTCTCGGGGGGGATCTGAATGGCGGACACCGGCAACTCGGCGGCCATCGCCGAGGCGTTCGCGGACGGCCCCGCCTACATCCCGTACCTCGCCGTGGGCGACCCCGACTACGAGTCGTCGCTCGCGTACGTCGAGGCGCTCGACCGCGGCGGCGCGGACATCATCGAGCTCGGACTCCCCTTCTCCGAGCCGATCGCGGAGGGACCCACCATTCAGGGCGCGGTGGTTCGCGCGCTGGAGGGTGGGATGACCCCCGACCGCTTCTTCGAGTTCGTCGAGGAGCTTGACGTCGACGCGCCGCTGGTGTGCATGACGTACTACAATCTCATCTACCAGTACGGCTCCTCGGATGGACCGCGATCCTTCGTCGAGAAGGCCGCCGAGGTCGGACTGGAGGGGTTCGTCGTCCCGGACCTCCCGGCCGAGGAGGCGGACCCGTTGCGCGAGGCGTGTGACGAGTTCGGCCTCGACCTCGTCTTCATCGTCGCGCCGACCACCGAGGGCGAGCGTCTCGACCGGATCATGAGCCAGGTCTCCGGCTACGTCTACGTGCAGGCCCGCCTGGGCACGACGGGCGCGAAGACGGACGTCTCCGACCAGACGACCGAGAGTCTCGAACGACTCGCCGGCTACGACGTCTCCGACGCGCAGTCGGAGGCTCGCGGGACGGAGTCCCGCGGTGTGCCGAAGGCGGTCGGGTTCGGCATCTCCGCGGGCGAGCACGCCGAGCGCATCGTCGCCGGCGGCGCCGACGGGATCATCGTCGGCTCCGCGCTCGTCGACATCGTCGCGGAGGGCGTCGAGGAGGACCTCCCGACCGAGGAGGTCGCCGACCGGCTGGAGGCGCTCTCCCGTGAGCTGAAGGCGGGCGCCGAGCGCGGCTACGAGAAACGGCGCGCGCAGGCGGACGGGGGCGAGACGCCGGCCACCGAGGCGGCGGATGGCGCGGAGACCGCCGGCGATCCTCCCGAATCGAGCTAAATCCACCCCGAACGAAACCGTCTTACCTTCCATTGCCACACGTTCACACAAGATGAACCGTCTCCCGGCCACCCTCTCACGACACTCTCTCACACGCACATGACAGCAGGACTCGCCGCACGACTCGACCGCATCTCCACCAACGACCGCTACCTCATCGTCCCGATGGACCACGGGATCACGATGGGCGCCGTCAAAGGGCTCGTCGACATCGAGTCCACCATCGACGGCGTCACCGCCGGCGGCGCCGACGCCGTGCTCACCCAGAAGGGCGTTGCGCCGCGCGTCCACGACAACAAGAACGGCGCGGGCTACATCGTCCACGCCAACGCCTCGACGACGATCGGCCCTGACGAGAACGACAAGCGGATGACGGCGACCGCCGAGGAGGCGATCCGCGCCGGCGCGGACGCCGTCTCGATGCACATCAACGTCGGCTCCGACTACGAGCCGAAGCAGATCGAGGACCTCGCGCAGCTCTCCGAGGAGGCCTCCCGGTTCGGCCTCCCCGTGCTCGCGATGGCGTACGCCCGCGGGCCGGGCGTCGACTCGGCAGATCCCGAGTCGCTGGGCCACGCCGTCCGGCTCGCCGAGGAGCTCGGCGCCGACGTGGTGAAGACGGGCTACTCCGGTGACGGCGACTCCTTCGAGCGCGTCACGGAGTCGACCCGGCTCCCGGTCGTCATCGCCGGCGGCTCGAAGGGCACCGACCGCGAGACCGTGGAGATGGTCCGCGGCGCGATGGACGGCGGCGCCGCCGGTGTCTCGATGGGCCGCTCCATCTTCCAGCACGACCAGCCCGAGGCGATCGCGACCGCGGTGTCGGCGGTCGTCCACGACGACGAGGGCGTCGACGAGGCGCTTGCGGCGGGCGGCTTTCTGGACGTATAAGGCGGGTTGAAGGGCTTATAAGGGGCTTATAAACAGGTTTTGGCGTGAGTGAGTCGGAGAACGGCTTTTGAGGCTTGGTCGTCCTCTTATAAGCGGTAAGCGTGATGAACGCGACAGCGGACGCTTCTGTGGCCTCCGTCGCCGCCTTATAAGCGGTTGGTGGTGTGCGAACGCCGGCGAACGCCCGCAAAGCCCAAGTCGGCTCCTGATAAGTGGTTGTCTGCGTGAGCACGACGGCAAACACCTCCAAAGCCCCAGACGGCTCCGGTCGATGCGCTCGCTGCGCGCTCAAAAGGCCTCTCAGCACCGCCCGGCCTTTTGAGTGCTTACGTCGCCCGTCTTCCCGGAGCCTGCTGCCCCTTTGAGTCCCACCCGACCGCCCCGCACCCGCACCTCACGCCTCCCCAACCTCGGCGGAGCGCCCGCCGGCGGACCGCAACGCAGCGCCGGCGGGCGCCCGCCTCCCTCGCGGTCCGCTCGCGCCCGTTGGGCGCTCGCGGGCGCGCCACGGTGCTGGTTGAGTCGTCGTCGCGCCCGTTTCCGTCTCGCTGCGGGTTCCGCAGTTTTCAAGCCCCGGCGACGTGATGCTCCGGTAATGACACGCACGGTCTGGATCAAAGCCGACGGCAGCGTCGGCGATTGGGAGACGCGGAAGCGGCGCATCACGGCCGGCATCGAGGCGGGCGTCGACTGGGTGCTCGTCGACGAGTCGGACGTCGAGCGCGTCCGCGAGCTCGGCGACGTGAACGTGGCGGCGTTCCTCTCGGACGCCGACGTGGTTGACGGCGACGACGAGGCGGCGGCGGCCGACGCCTACTTCGTCGGGAAGGACGGCGAGGGCGACGGCACCATCGACCTCCCGAACGACTTCTCGGGCTCGGCGGACCTCTCGACGCTTCGCCGGCGCGACGACCGCGCGCAGGGCGCGTACGTTCGCGTGCTCGGCACGGAGTACGAGGCGTTCGCGCAGGAGGCTGCGGAGGTGGCCGACTACACCGTCATCGTCGGCGAGGACTGGTCGATCATCCCGCTGGAGAACCTGATCGCCCGCGTGGGCGAGGAGACGCACCTGATCGCGGGGGCGACGACGGCCGCGGAGGCGCAGACGGCCTTCGAGACGCTGGAGATCGGCGCGGACGGCGTCCTCCTCGACACGGACTCGCCGGACGAGATCCGGGGCGCGGTGGAGGCGCGCGACGCCGCCGACCGCGAGCAGCTCGACCTCCAGTACGCCGAGGTGACGAAGGTGGAGCAGACGGGGATGGCCGACCGCGTCTGCATCGACACCGGCTCGCTGATGGACGACGACGAGGGGATGCTCGTGGGCTCGATGTCCCGCGGGCTCTTTTTCGTCCACGCGGAGACGGCGGAGTCGCCGTACGTCGAGTCGCGCCCGTTTCGGGTCAACGCCGGCGCGGTCCACGCGTACGTCCGCAATGCCGAGGGCGGCACCAACTACCTCGCGGAGCTGACCTCGGGCAACGAGGTGCAGATCGTCGACACGCAGGGCCACACCCGCGAGGCGGTCGTCGGGCGCGTGAAGATCGAAAAGCGGCCGATGTTCCGGCTCCAGGCCGAGGTGGAGACCGAGGACGGCGTCGACCAGGTGGAGACGCTGATCCAGAACGCCGAGACGGTGAAGGTGGCGACGAGCGCGGGCAAGAAGGCCGTCACCGACCTGGAGGCCGGCGACGAGGCGCTCGTCTACTACGAGGACGTGGCGCGGCACTTCGGCGAGGCGGTTGAGGAGAGTATCATCGAGAAGTAGCGAGGCGCTTTGCGCCTCGAAAGGCGAGCGGCGTAGCCGCGAGCCGAGTGACGAATGATGCTCGGCACACGCCGAAATCCCGTCCGTGACGGTTGCCTGCCTGTGTTCCACAGGCGAACGACCCCGCCGGCCACCACCGTTTTCCGTTTTCCTCGTCAATTTTCTAATAGTCAATGACATCCGAGAGAGCCCTCTCGCGACGCTCGCTGCTCTCCGCGAGCGCCGTCGTCGGGCTCGGTGCCGTCGGACTCGGCAGTTTCGCGCTCGACGACGACGACAACGACCGACCGGCCTACGAGGTTCAGCAGGGCCTCCTCCGGTTCCCGCTCGACCCCGTCGACCACGCCGACGAGAACGTCCGCGAGTTCTACGGCTACAACGAGGCGAACCGGAACAGCGCGGAGCTCTCCCGCGACATCACGGACCGCAAACACGTGAGCCGGCTGTTCATGTACGACGGCGAGATGCACCCGAGTCTCGTCTTCCTCCACGGCCATCCCGAGGCCGACTGGGGCGGACGGGCCGACATCACCATCGACGGCGTCGACTTCGACAGCGGCGAGTGGGCGGTGCGTGACGACCCGCCGCGCATCGACGAGGACTTCGAGACCGACGACCAACAGCGCGTCCACTGGCGGTGGGGCGCCGACCGCACCGACGGCGGGGCGTTCTGGGGCCGGTTCGAGGAGGACTTCGAGATCACGGTGACCCCGCGGGAGTTCTCCTCGGGCGTCGGCGGCTGGGTGGCACTCTCACAGCCGGAGCCGCACGAGCCCGGCGAGGAGCCGTCCATTCGGCGCTACCAGCTCGACATGGACCGACCCGTCACGATCCGCCCGCGCTCACAGCCGATCCGCGACGTGGACGCCACGGTGATGCCGGGCGAACAGCCCGTCTTCGACCCCTACGCGGAGGAGGGGCGTATCGAGGTCGAGGTGTCGGCGGTCGAGGGTGAGTCAGCCGACCCGGAGGACCTCTCCGAGGAGCTCTACTTCGGGTCGCGCGACGCGCTCGTCGAGGGGAACGGCGCCCAGCCCCAGTCGGTCGAGCGACAGGGCGGACGGTTCCTCGCGGAGTTCTCGGTCCAGGAGGCCGGCTTCACCACGGGCCACGAGCGCGGCTTCCTCGTGGGGAAGACCCGGAATGAGGACCGGATCCTCGGATCCGCCCGCGTGCGTCCCGGTGGCTTCGGCGACGAGGTGGAGACGGAGCCGCGCCGGCTTCCCGCCTCCAATCCGCGAGCCAGCGGCACGCACCTCTCCTTCCGCGTTCACCCGGAGGAGTCGGTCGAGGTGACTGGCTTCTCGGTGGATGCCCGCAACGACCTCGAGGGGCTTGACTCGACGGACCACGGACACACCTTCTCCGTCTACGAGGCAGGACTGGTGTACGACGCCGACGAGCCGCTTCGGCTGGATGGCCGGGAGTACGAGTTCGACGGGAGCGGGACCGTATCGAACTCGTGGGTGCAGCTCGAGCAGTTCCGCTGGAACCGCGGCGTCGAGCTCACCGGCTTCACGAACTCCCGCGAGGAGGCCGACCTCGTCGTCACTTTCGCGCTGTCGGACGGCTCGGAGGCGGCGGTGTACGCCACCGGCCATCCGCGCGACTCCGGCAACGAGTAGCTCGGGAGCCGGGAGCCGCTCGGGGGGTCAGTCACCCTCGTCGACCGTCCCCGTCAGATCCCAGTCGTCGGCGACGACGCGGTCGACGGTGCGGTCGTCGAGCACCTCCTCGGTCTGCCGCATGAACTCCGCGACCGTGTTCGCCATGTAGACGACGGGATTTCCGTACGCGAGCGCGGCATCGAGCACTTCGCTGGCGCGCTCTGGTTTGTCCTCATGGACGACGACGGGCACGTCCGCGCGCCGCTTGAACAGGTCCGTGTGCGTTCCCGTCACGTGGACGCGCTCGACGAGACCGTTCCCGTGGAGCCACTCGGCGTACCGGATGAAGGAGGCGGTGCGGCCCGCACGCTCTCGCCGAAGGTAACACACCGGCTCGACGGTCGGCTCGTCGAGCGCCTCCACGAGGTGTCTTCGGAGGTGTTCGGTGCTCTCCACGTCGTTGAGTCCGGCGGCGTTACAGACCAGTCCGCCGTCCGAAAGCCGCCGCCACGTCCATGCGGTGCGGAGCTCGGAGAGCCGTTCGAGGGCGTAGTCGCGGCCCGCGGGTTCGGCGCCGACCGCAGAGAGGACGGTGTCGACGGCGAACGCGGTACGGGCGCCGAGCACGTCGTACTCGTCGGGCGGGTCGACGTGGGTGAATCCGACCCCTCGCTCGGCCAGCCGGTTTTCGAGGTAGTCGGCGATCGCGGGATTACGGTCGCCACAGACGACGTGACAGTCGTCGGGAACGGTGCGGGCGAACGCCCGGACGAGGTCGGCAAGGTCGTCGCCGAGCGTGCCGAGATGGTCGCGCCGCACGTTGAGCAGGACGACGACCTGCGGGTCCCAGAGCTCGTTGGCCAGCCGCGTGGTGTACTCCCGGATCCCCTGATTCTCCGCGACGATAGCCGTCGCGGGGCCGTGTTCGGCGTACAGTCGCTCGTTCTCGTACAGTCGGGTGACGTGACCGCGCTCGATCGGCGTCTCCTCCTCGTTCCGAAGGATGGCCGGGTGGTCGCCGGTGATCTTCGCGAACGTGTCCACGCCGTCGTCGACGAGCGCGTCGTGAAGCCACCGCACCAGCGTGGACTTCCCGCGAGCACCGGAGACGACGACGCGGTGGTCGGCGGCGTGGACCCGCTGGAAGTGGCTCGGGCCCCTGCCGACGATGCGTGTCACGCCGCGAAGCGAGCGGGCGCCGCGCCGCGCGGCCGACCGGAGCCAGCCGGGGGAGGCCGCCCTGCCTGAGGGGTCGTCACTCATCGCAATCCGCCTCCCGAGAACACGGAAGCGTCGTCGATCGCATCGGCGTCCGGACGACCCCGTTCCAGTCGGAGCAGTTCGCGCCCGGCGAGCGCGAGCGTGACGCCGCCGGTCGCGACGTGGTACCACCGGAACGGGGAGGCGAGCCCGCTGGCGGGTGGCTCCACAATGACGAGGATGGTGCCGTACAGCAGCACGAACAGCCCGGCACTGAGCAGGACGTTCGCGGCTCGCTGGCCCGGTGACGTCCGGTGGAGGTTGTACGCGCCGACGGCCGCGAACAGCCCGACGAAGAAGACGAGCAGCCCCGGCGCCTCCGGCGTCACTAACCCGAGCAGAAACGCCAACCCGGTGCCGATGACGAGCGCGAGCGCCAGCAGGTTCCGACCGTACAGGAGCGTGAACCAGTGGAGCCCCGTCACGGCGACGAACGTCGCCGTCGCCAACACGGCGTACAACAGAAACGCCACGTCCATCCGGGCGGAGAACACCGCCAGCAGCGGGACGAGGATCACGCCCGACAGGGGGACGGCGTACCGGGCACGCACCCACTCGTAGATGACCACGTCGCCGAGGATCAGTCCGGCGACGAGCCACTGTGACATGATCCGCGGGAAGCGACTCCGGGGCGCTTCGAGCCCGAGCCACCCGACAGCGGCAACGTCGTTCGCGAACAGCACGGCCGGGAGTTCGACTGGCACCCGCGGCGTGGCGAGAAGCAGCACCGCGCCGGCGACGACGAGCGTGGCGTAGATCCCGACTGCAATCGCGAGGTCGGTGATGCGACGGTCGGGGTCGAGCCGCATCACGTTGTACGCGGCGATGCCGGGGAAGATGCTTCCGACGATCTCCGCCTCGTGAAACGCCACCGACCACCCGGTGAACAGGTCGAGCATGCCCACGAACGAGATGCTCGTGAGCGCCCCGACGGCGATGGCGATCAGCAGCGGCCGCCGTCCGTGGTGGAGCGTCGCGCTCCGCACCACGTGGAGCGCGCCGTACGCGGCGCCCCATGCGAGCAGGAAGACGATGGGCGTCCACGGCTCCAGGAACGTGTAGACCGCGACGAGCGGGATGACCATCACGCCGCCGACGCGGAGCCCCGTGGCCTGCGACACGAGGGCGATGGCTGTCACGCCAAGGATCATCACGCTGCCTGCGGCGAGCATACCGTCGTGACGACGGCCCCTCCAATAAGCCCTTCAGAATCGTCACCTCCCGGTCACCTTGTCCGCCATCCGCCCACCTCACTGACCGACAGGTTGAATCCCGACGTTCCCCTATCTACAGCCATCGTGGCAGTAACCTTCGACCTGTTCGGCACGCTCGTCGACGTCGACTATCCGACGGACCCAGCGGAGGTCGTCGCCCGGGAGCTGGAGTCGCGCGGCGTCGACGTGCCCGACGACTGGCACGTCGCCTACGGCGAGATGCACGTCGAGGCGCCCGCCGGCGCCGAGGTTCCCCTACCGGCGCACGTGGCTCGCGCCCTCGCTTCCCGTGGCGTCGACGCCCCCGAAAACGTCGCGCGGCACGCGGTCGTCGCCGCCTTCGACCCCAAGGTAACCCTTCGCGAGGGCGCCGCGGAGGCAGTGGCGGCGGCCGGAAAGCGCGGTCCCGTCGGCGTACTCTCCAACTGTGCAGTGCCCGAACTCGCGCCCCGAACGCTGATCCGCGCCGGATTGCGCGGCGAGTTCGACGCCGTCACGACCAGCGTGGCGTGCGGCTGGCGCAAACCCCACGCGAAGGCGTTCGAGGCCGCCGCCGAGGCGCTCGGTGTCGAGCCGTCGGCGCTGACGCACGTGGGCGACGACCCCGAGACGGACGGCGGGATCGTCGAGGTCGGCGGCCGGTTCGTCGACGTGACGGAGACGCCGCTGACGACGTTCGCGGGAGATCTGGAGGCCGAGCCGTGACGTTTGCGGCGGCCGGCGCCGTCGCGCTCGCCGCCGCGCTCGACCGGCTGTTCGCGGAGCCGCCGGCTCGGCTCCACCCCGTGGCGTGGCTCGGATCGGCAGTCGCGTGGTTCGACGACCGGCTTCCCGACACGCCCGCAACCGGCGTCGCGTTCGCGGTGCTGGTTCCCCTTTTTGCGGCGGTCGTTGCTGCTGGAGGTGTCGTCGTCGCCGGCGTGGGCCACCCGGTTTTCCCGGCGGTTGCCGCCGGGCTCGTCCTCTCCGTCGCCATCAGCCACCGGATGCTCGTCGAGACGGCTCGGGAGGTCGCTGCGCTTGCCGACACGAACCTCGACGCCGCCCGCGAGGAGCTGCGTGCGCTGGCCGGTCGCGACGCCGCCGCGCTCTCCGCGGGGCAGGTTCGCTCCGCCGCCGTCGAGAGCGCCGCGGAGAACCTCGCGGACGGGCTGGTGGCGCCGCTTGGGGCGTTCGTCGTGGTCGTCGTGCTGGCGGCTGTGGCGGGGGTTACGGGAACCACGACGCTCGCGCTCGCCGCCGGCGCGGCCGCGTGGGTGAAGGCCGTCAACACGCTCGACTCCATGCTCGGCTACCCGCACCGCGGCGCCGGCGGTCCGCCAGCCCGCCTCGACGACGCCGTGATGTGGTTGCCCGCGCGGGCGTCGGCGCTGCTGCTCGTCGCCGTCTCGACGCCCCGGACGCCCCTGCGAACGCTCCGCCGGGCGCGCACGGCGGCGCGGGTGCCGTCCTCGCCAAACTCCGGCTGGCCGATGGCGACGCTGGCGGCCGTCCTCGGCTGCCGGTTCGAGAAACCGAACACGTACACGCTGTTCGGCGACCGCCCGCTTCCGGACGGGTCGACGGCCGACGAGGGCGTTGATGTCGTCTCCCGAGCCGGCTGGCTCGCCGTGCTGCTATCCGCGCTGTCCGTCCTCGTCGTGGGGGTGAGCGGATCGGCATGAGCCGGCGTCCCGCAAACCCGATGCACGCGCTCCGTGGCGCGGTGACGTTTCTGACGCGGATTCCGGTCCCCGGCGGAGCGCCCGCGGACTTCGACGCCTTCCGGCGCTCGCCGTGGACGCTTCCCGTCGTCGGCGCGCTGATCGGCGGGCTGGCCGGGCTCGCGTTTCTCGCACCCTCGCCGTGGACGGCGGCCGCCGGCTATCTCGTGGTCATCTACCTCGTCGGCGGCGTCACGCACGCCGACGGGCTGGCGGATCTCGGCGACGCCGTCGCCGCCCACGACCCGGAGCGCCGCGTCGAGGTGCTGAAGGACGCCGCGCTCGGCGTGGGTGGCGCACTCGCGCTTGGCCTCACTCTGCTCGTGACGACGCTCGGCGCGCTCGCGCTCGCCACCGGATTCGTGGGCGGCGCGGGGGGCGCGGGCGGGACGGGATCCGTGACGGGAACGACCGCCTTCCGGATCGTGCTCGCCGCGGAGGTAGGGGCGAAACTCGGGATGGCGACGCTTGCCTGTCTCGGCTCGCCCGCCCACGAGGGGCTGGGATCGGCAGTGGCGGGTGACGTAGGACCGCTCTCGCTGGTGCCGGCCGCGCTGGTGTCGGTACCGGTGCTGCTCGCGGCGCCCGCGGGTGCGCTGCCGGCGCTCGTCGCCGCTCTCCTTGCCGGCCCCGCGGTCGCGCTGCTGATTCTGGTCCGCGTCCGCCCGTGGCTCGGCGGCGTCAGCGGCGACGTACTGGGCGCGACCAACGAACTCGGGCGGGCAGTCGCGCTGCATGCGGGGGTGGTGGCGTGGGCCGTGCTGTGAGCGACGGCGGACGGAAGCGACCGCCGACTGACGGCGGGGAGCCCGTTCCGACCCCCGACGCAGTCCTGCTGTGTGGCGGTCGTGGGACGCGGCTCGCGGACGCCGGCGAGGACGCCGAGAAGCCGCTGGTCCGCGTGGGCGGCCGGCCGATGGTCGCCCGCGTGCTCGACGCGCTTTCGGGTAGTCGGGTGAATCGGGTTCACGCGGTCACCGCGCCGGACGCCCCCGAGACGGCCGAGTATCTGCGAACCCGATGGAAGGCGGGCGAGTGGGAGGACCTCGCCGTCGAGCTCGTGTCGGGAACGGGCGAGGGGTACGTCGCCGACCTCGGCAGAGGGCTGGAGGCGGCGTGTGGGGATGCGACCGCAGAGAAACCGCAGCCGGCCGCGCTCACGGTCGTCGCCGACCTCCCGCTGCTCCGGCCGCGGGACATCGACGACGTCCTCTCCGCGTGGCAGGACCGGTCCGAGCCGTCGCTGACGGTCTGTGTCCCCGCCGCGACGAAACGCGCGCTCGGCGTCAGCGTCGACACCGCGTTCACCCACCACGGTGAGTCGGTGGCGCCGTCGGGACTGAACGTCGTGGGGGGGAAAAGTGAGAGCGACGCCGACGCCACGGTCGTGTGGAGTCGCCGATCGCTCGCCGTCAACGTCAACCGACCGGCGGACCTCGACGCCGCGCGCCGGCTCGCGGAACCGGAGGTTTAGGTAGGCTGACGACTTCACGTGTTCGACATGGACCTGAATGCGCTGGACGCCTCGACGCGCGTGCCCCACGGCGGGACGAACGACCCGCACGTCATCGACTTCAGCGCGAACACGAACCCGGAGTCGCCGTCGGGCGTCGCGCAGGTGTACGACGCCGCGCTCCCGGCCTCGCGGCGGTATCCGGCGGACGACTACGGGGAGTTTCGCGGAGCGGCGGCCGACTACGTCGGCTGTGACCCCCGGCAGGTGATCCCCAGCGCCGGATCGCTGGCTGGGATGCGGCTGCTGTTCTCGGTCGTGCTCTCCGCCGACGACTCCGTGCTGGTGCCGTCGCCCTCCTTCGGTGAGTACGCCCACGAGGCGCGGCTGCAGGGCGCGACCGTGGAGCGCGTCCCACACGACGCGATTCTCGACGCCGACCCGTCCGAGCACGCGCTCGTCGTCGTCTGCACGCCCAACAACCCGACGGGCGAGGCCGCGGAGACGGGCGACCTCCGGGCGCTCGCCGAGCGCTGCCGGGCGGCGGGGACGACGCTGCTCGTCGACGAGGCGTTCCTCGACTACGCCGACCGGTGCTCGATGGCGGGCGAACCGGGCGTCGTCGTCGCGCGGTCGCTCACCAAGGTGTTCGGGCTGCCCGGGCTCCGGGCCGGCTTTCTCGTGGCGACCGGCACTCTGCGCGACCGGCTCGACACGGCACGGGTGTCGTGGGGGCTCTCGACGCCCGCGGCGGCGGTCGGCGTTCACTGCATGCGCGACCGGGCGTTCGTCGAGGAGACCCGCGAGCAGGTCGCGGCGGAGCGCAAGCGGATGCGTGACCGTCTCGCGGAGCGCTTCACGGTGTTCCCCTCCGACGCCCCCTTCCTGCTGCTCGACGTGGGCGACGCGGATCCGGACGTGGTCCTCGACGAAGCCCGCAGCGAGGGGCTCGTCCTGCGAGATGCCCGCACGTTCGACCGGCTGGACAACCACCTTCGGACCGCGGTGCGCCGCCCCGCCGAGAACGACCGGCTGCTGGCGGCGCTCGGCGTATGAGCCGGGAGTCGTCGCCGGCGTCCCCGGAGTCGTCTCCGGTGTTCGACGTGACGCTCGCCGACGGCGTCTGTCGGCTTTCGCGTCCGGACACCCGATTCTGCTCCACGGGGTTCGACGGCGGGACGCGAGTCGCGGACGCCGCGTTCAACATCACGGTCCCGGAGGAGTGGGACGACGAGGGCGACCGCGACCTCGCCGCCTACGTCGCGGACCGGGTGGACCGAGCCGGCTTCGAGCCGGCCTCGGACGCCCCCGCGCTCCTCACCGGCGTCGACCAGACGCACGCCCGCCGCGCCCGGCTGGGACCGGTCGAGGTCGTCGCCACCGCGGGCGTCTCGAACCCGGCCGCCCTGCCGGTCGAGACCGACGGCGCACCCGCACTCGCCGGCGCGGACACGGCGACCGCTGCCGCGCCGACGGAGGAGGATGCGGACGCCCCCTCGCACGAGGACGCTCACCCCTCACCGGGCACGGTGAACCTGCTCGTCGGGACCACGCGGGCGTGCTCGCCCGGCGCGCTCGCCAACCTCGTGGCGGTCGCCGCGGAGGCGAAGGCGGCGACGCTGCTCGCGCTCGCGGGCGTGCCGGGGACCACGAGCGACGCGGTCGTCGTCGGCTGTGACCCCGACGGCGAGCCCGCCGCATTCTCCGGCTCGGCGACCGCGGTCGGGGCAGCGACGCGAGCCTGCGTGCGGGACGCGGTCGCCGCGTCGCTGGCCTCGCGGTACGGCCCGGAGACGGACGCCGCGCTCCCCGATACCGTGAGTGACGCGACGTACGGCGTCGTCACCGACGAACGGGCACGGGTGGGGCGGGTGGACGAGAAGACTTCTTGGTGAGTCCCGGTGATCCTCACGGCGATCGAGACGGCCCACACGGTGACGCCGAGCAGCCGCAACGGGCTTGGCGTGGAGGGGGAGGGGATCGGTGAGGGGGCCATCGCCGCCCCGTCGACGGTCGTCAACGGGGTCCTCGACGACCTCTCCAGGTTCGGCGTCGACCAGCTCGACATGCCGCTCATCGAGAAGCGCGCGCTCACCGAGACGCGTGTGTGGCGGGCGATTCGGGCGTTATGGGAGCAAGAGGGGCCGGTCGCTCACCGTCCGAACCGCCGTTGTCGGTTCTGAAAATCCAGAACGGCCCGCAGGAAATCGCGTTTGCGGAAGTCCCGCCAGTTCACGTCGGTGAAGTAGAGCTCCGAGTACACCGACTGCCAGATGGCGAAATCGGAGAGGCGCTCCGCCCCCGTTTTGATCAGCATGTCCGGTTCGTCCGGAAAGACGAGTCGGTCGGATATCGTCTCCTCGTCGATCTCGTCCGGATCGAGGCTGCCGGCGACCGCCTCGTCGGCGATGCTCGCGACGGCGGTCGCGAACTCGCGTTTGCCGCCGAGCCCGATCGCGATCCGGATCGGTGCGTCACTGTGGCTGGTGTCGTCGGGGCCGTGTACTGAAACCGGATGTGGCGTCTCAAGCGTCCGAAGCTCGCTTTTTAGGGTTGGAACGACTGCCTCATCAAGAACGGCGACGGACACCGTGATCCGTTCGGCGCCGTATTCGACCGCCCATTCGAGACAGGCTTCGAGTCGTCCGTACGCACCCTGTTCCAGCAAGTCCCGCTCGGTGAGCAATAGCGCAACGTGTCGTGGAGGGTCCTCGTCGTGGCGTCGGTGGCGAGCCGCGAGGTACACGTCGTACAGTCCCACTACCCGCATATTCGTCCTCGCAGGAATAAACCACTCGTGTCTCGACCGACCGGCCGACTGGACGTCGGACGACGGACCTTAGTCCGGCGTCGCGCCTTGCCGGAGCGAGTTTTGACGCCCATCTTTTTAGAAGGTGTCGCACGACCGTTCGGGTATGGCCCCCGCGATCACGCATTTTCTCGTCGGTGCGGCGCTGGTCCTTCTGTCGGCGGTGCCGCTCGTATTGCGCTACGAGATCGACCGTGAGCACGCAATCTGGCTCATCCCCGTTGGAGGCGTCTGGGGGCTTGCGCCCGACATCCACCACATTGCACCCGTGTTTGCGGACACGCTGTATGCGTTCCACAACACGCCGTGGGCTGACCTGTTCGGGTTGCACTACACGCTTGACCGGCCTGCGATACGAGCACGCTACTACGAGAGCGTGTTCGGATCAATCGTCTTCTTTGTTGTCGGCGTCGGCGTCTTCTGGACGGCTGGTCGCGTCCGGCGGGCGAGTCTCGTCGCCCGCCGGCCGCTTGAGCGAGCGTTCGTCGTGTGGAGTGCGACGATGATCGCCACCCCGCTCGCCACGATCGCCCTCGGCGTCGCCGTCAGCGTTCAGGACGCCTTCCCGACGGTGGCCCGGTTGGTGGGCTCCTCAAGCGTCCTTGCCGGTGGGCTAGTCGTCGTGTTTGCCGGTCTCGTTTTGGGAGTCGTCCTGGCCGGCGTGCTCGAACTCGCTCTGTCTGCAACGGTGGTTTCGGACCCGCTGTCGGCGGGCGTGGTCGCCGCCACGGCCTGTATCGGCATCTGGATGCTCGCTGTTCCGGCCGTGATACCCGTGCTTCTGGGTGCTGCAGTCCCACAGTTTCACGCCGGGAGCCTCGCCGCTTTCGTGGTGTACGGCACCGTCTTCGGCGTGTGCTTCGGGCTGGTACGGGGCGCGTTCTTGCCCAGTGAGGCGACGCCGCTGTCGCTGCTGGCGTTCGACTGACTGGGCCCGCGGGAGCGGAACCCCCGGAATTCTTATATCGGTCTGCCAATCAGTTCAGGTATGCAAGCAGTCGTGCTCGCCGCAGGGAAAGGGACACGTCTTCGCCCGCTCACCGAAGACAAGCCGAAAGGCATGGTTGAAGTAAACGACACGCCACTCATCACCCACTGTTTCGACCAGCTCATCGAACTGGGCGCCGACGAGCTCATCGTGGTCGTCGGCTACATGAAGGAGGTTATCATCGACCACTACGGCGACGAGTACGAGGGAATCCCCATCACGTACACCCACCAGCGCGAACAGAACGGGCTGGCTCATGCGCTGTTGACGGTCGAGGAGCACGTCGACGACGACTTCATGCTGATTCTCGGCGACAACATCTTCGAGGCGAACCTCAAGGATGTCGTCCGCCGACAGCAGGAGGACCGTGCGGATGCTGCCTTCCTCGTCGAGGAGGTGCCGTGGGAGGACGCCTCCCGCTACGGCGTCTGTGACACGAACCAGTACGGCGAGATCACTGACGTGGTTGAGAAGCCGGACGACCCGCCGAGCAATCTCGTGATGACCGGCTTCTACACGTTTACGCCGGCGATCTTCCACGCCTGTCACCTCGTGCAGCCCTCCGACCGAGGCGAGTACGAGATCTCCGATGCGATCGACCTGCTCATCCAATCCGGACGGACGATCGACGCGATCGGACTGGATGGGTGGCGCATCGACGTTGGTTATCCCGAGGACCGCGAGGAAGCCGAGCAGCGTCTCTCAGGAGAGCAGCCGGCGCCCGCCGACGACTAGGCGTCTCCTGGCTCCCGCTTGTCGAGGCTTGCGGTGCGTGACTGCAGATCGCAGCGTCCATCGTCGACGCGATGGACTTGGCGGGACTCGTCGACCAACTGGTCGATGTGTTGGTTTGAGATCGTTTTCGGGATCACCACGCCTCACGCAGCACGGCCTCGATGCGCTCGGCGGAGCCGTCGAGCCCCGCTGGGGCGCGCTCCATCGGCGGATCATCGGCGATGAACGCGGCGATGTCGGGGATGTCGTCCGCGTCCGCTTCGGGGAGGTCGCGGGCGCGGCGCGGCACGTCGAGCGCGTCGCGCACGTCTCGAACTGCGGCGACCACGTCGGCGGCGACCGCCTCGTCGTCACGGCCGGCGTGGTCGACGCCCAGCCCCTCGGCGAGCGCGGTTCGGGCGGCGTCCACCTCCTCGAAGAGGTACGCCAGCACGTGGGGGACGACGACCGCGTGCACGTCACCCTGCTGGACGTCGTACCGGCGGGCGAAGCCGTGGCCGAACGCGTGGACCACGCTCACCTTCCGGTCGAGTTGGACGAGGGCGATGCCGGCGACCGCGCGTTCCATCGCCTCGGGCGTGGCCTCGGTGTCGTCTCCGTCGCCGTCGCCGCCGTCGCCACCGTCCCCGGCCACCTTCGGGAGCGCGTCGGCGAGGAACCGGAGACCGTGGATCGCGGGCGCATCGCTGGCGGGGTTGGCGTCGGCCGCGTACGGGGTTTCGATCCCCTTGTTGAAGCCGTTCATCGCGGAGCCGGCGAGCACGCTCGTCGGCGTCGTCTCGAACAGCGCGGGGTCGAGCACGTCGAAGACGGGCCACGCCGAGCCGCTCACGGTGACCGGCTGGCCGGTCGGCGAGTCGTCGGCCGCGAACAGCTCCAACGAGCCCCCGGTTGACACGTCGGCGCCGGCGAACGTGGTTGGGATGACGACCGTCGCGAGGTCGGGCTCGGCCGAGAGGCCGGCGACGGAACCGGACTCGGTCGCCTCCTTGCGGAGGGCCGCGACGCTTCGGTCGTCCGCCGCGAGCAGCGGGGCTTGTCGAGCCACGTCGAGGCTGCTGCCGCCGCCGACGCCCACCAGCACGTCCGCGTCGACCTCTCGGGCCGCTTCGAGCGCGGCGGTCGCCTCCTCGATCCGCTTGCCGGGCGTCGTCCCGTCGAAGGTGCCGGCGTGGTGGTCGCCGAGCCCCTCGCGGATCGGGTCCATCAGGTCGTCGTTCGCGCCAACGTTGGCACCGCAGACGACGAGCGCGCGGTCGAGCCCCTCGGCGGCGAGGCGGTCGCCGAGGTCGGCGACCCGTCCCCGGCCGAACAGCAGCTCACAGTCCCGGTGCTCGTGGTCGAAGGTGTCCGCGAAGTCGATCATCGTGTGTGACGTTCACACGAACGGGCTTGGACCCACCGGTCCCGGCAGGCGTGCCGGCTGTTCATCGGGGGGCTGCTCGATAGCGACGGTCACGTGTCCGTGGTGCCGTCCGAATCGGTCAGCTCGACGTCGTGGAACTCGAAGCGTGCACCGCCGGACTCGCTTTCGGTGAGACGCACCTCCCAGCCGTGCGCCTTCGCGATCTCCTCGACGATCGAGAGCCCGAATCCGGTCCCCTCGTCGGTGGTGGTGTAGCCCGACTCGAACACGTTTGGCCGGTCCTCCTCGGGGATCCCCGGCCCGTCGTCGGCGACAAAAAAGCCCCCGGGATGGTCACCGATGGTGATCGTCACGCCGGCGTCCGCGTGCTCTATCGCGTTACGGAACAGGTTGTCGAGCAGCTGCCGGAGCCGCGCCCTGTCGGCGCGGAGGTGTCGCGTCGTCTCGATGCGGAGCGTGGCGTCTCCGGCCGGGAACGCCTCCCACGTGTCGGCCACCAGACTCGCTAGGTCGACATGCTCGCAGTCGTCGATCTCGCGACCCTCTCGTGCCAACATGAGGATGTTCTCGATGAGTTCTCCCATGCGTGCATGTGCCTGACGCACGGCCGCGACGTGCTCGGTTGCCGCTTCGTCCTCGATGAAGTCCAGATGCCCCATCGCCACGTTCAGGGGGGTTCGGAGGTCGTGGCTGACGACTTCCGCAAACTCCTCAAGCTGTGCGTTTTTTCGCTCCAATTTAGCCGCTGCCCGTTTCTGTGCCGTGATGTCAACGTACGCAACGAGCGCCTCAACTCCTGTGGTGCCCGCCAGCGGTGTCGCGTGCAAAAGAAACGTGCGGGACTCCCCGTCCTCCGTCTGGCGGACGACTTCCTCCCGGACTGTCTCGCCTCGACGGACGCGGTCGTTGATCCGCTCGGCGTTCGATGCGTCCGCTTCGTTGACCAATCGGTCGTCGATTGACCCTCCGTCGACCCCATCGCTCCCGGTGCCGAACATCTCGACGAACGCGCCGTTCGGCATCGCGACTTCCGGCTCGCCGCCGTCAAAGGTGACCAGTGCGATCGGCACAGGCACGGCCTCAAACAGCGTTTCGATCCGATTCCGCTGGAGTTCGAGTTCCTGTTGGGCCTCTCGAAGATCGGTCACGTCCTCGTTGACGGCCACGAAGCGAACGATATCGCCGTCCGCGTTCTCGACGGGTGAGATGGTCTGTTTTGCAATGTACGTCTCGCCGTCCTTCCGGCGGTTGAGTATCTCCCCGCTCCACACGTCGCCGTTGAGGATCGTGTCCCACAGTTCCTCGTAGAAGCGGTCGTCGTGATACCCGGACTGGAGAATGTTCGCGTTGTTTCCCACTGCCTCGGCCTCGGTGTATCCCGTCTGGGATTCAAACGCCTCGTTGACGTACTGAATGGATCCGGTCCGGTCGGTCCAGTAGATCGCGTGTCCCGCCTGTTCGACTGCGCTTTGAAATGCCCGGAGGTCAGTTTGAGTCCTCTCACCCGATGCCTCTTCGGGACTCATTGGACGAAATAACTGCTGTGTGGGAGTGAAACTTTCGATCGCAGACGTT
This sequence comes from Halorubrum gandharaense, assembly GCF_054654575.1. Taxonomy (NCBI): domain Archaea; kingdom Methanobacteriati; phylum Methanobacteriota; class Halobacteria; order Halobacteriales; family Haloferacaceae; genus Halorubrum; species Halorubrum gandharaense. Next base: position 1,234,471 of record NZ_BAAIET010000001.1, on the reverse strand, counting down.
TGTGACGCTCTCACCATGTCGGTCGGTGAGGTATTGCTGAGACGGTGCGCTAAGCCCCCTTTCTCAACGAGCGAGTAGGGGGAGGATACAGCGCCGCGCGGCTTTCGAGCCCGACCATCGCCGAACCACGAACCGTTTTGTCCCCGCCGCCCCGACGCCATGGCGTGTCCGCATACGAGGAGCAGCCGGATGGCCGTCGCAGCTGGCTCGTCGCCGTCGTCGGCGCGGTGGCGATGGTGTTCACCTTCGGGACGCCGCTGTCGTACGGCATCCTCCAGGGCCCCTTCGCGGAGACGTACGGCGTCTCGTCGGTGGCGATGTCGGGCGTCTTCTCGGGGATGCTGTTCACCTTCTTCATCGGCTCCGGGATCCTCGGGGTGGTCGCCGCGCGGGTTCCCGCACGGGTCGTGCTCGGCTGCTGTGCCGGCGTCACGGCGCTGCTCGCGCCGGCGCCGTACGTCGTCACCTCGCTGGCCGGCCTGGCGCTGGTGTTCGCGCTGCTCGGGCTCGCACTGGGGACGGCGTTCGTTCTCCTCGCCTCCGTCGTCCCGCGGTGGTTCGACCGCCGCCGCGGTGCCGCGACCGGGCTCATCTTCGTCGGCAACGGGCTCGGACTCGCGGTGTTGCCGCCCGTCTGGCAGCGCGCGCTGGCGACCGCCGGCGTTCAGGAGGGGTTCCTGCTGGTGCTCGGGGTGACGGCCGGCGCGTTCGCGCTCGCCGCGGTCGTCTGTCGGCGGCCGGCGTGGGCCGGCCACACCGGTGCGTCCGTCCGCGAGATGCTCGGCTGGGCACGTGGCCTCGCCGGCCGGCGGTCGTTCCAGCTGCTGTTCGTTGGGATGGGGCTGGCGTTCGCGTGGTACCAGCTGCTGGCGGCGTACGCGGTCGACCTGTTCGCGGCCCGCGGCATGACCGCGGCGGCCGCGTCCACGGCGTTCGGGCTGATCGGCGGCGTCAGCATCGTCTCCCGGATCGGCGGCGGCTACGTCGCCGACCGGATCGGCTCCCGGCGGGCGTTTCTCGGCTCGCTCGCGCTCGCCGGCGTCGGCATCGTGTTCCTGTTTGCCGGCGAGTGGGCGCTGCTCGCGGTCGCCGTCGTCCTTGTCGGGCTCGGGCTCGGCGGGTGTGCAACGCTGTACATCCCGCTGTTGATGGGGATCTTCGACCCCGAGAAGGACACCGCCATCGTCGGGATCTTCAACGTCGCCGGCGGGGTCGGCGCGCTCGCGATGCCGCCGCTCGGAACCGCGAGCGTCGCGCTCACCGGGAGCTTCGACGTGGCCGTGGGACTGACGTTCGGCGTGGTGGTGGTGGGGTTCGTCGCCACCGTGCTCGGGACGCGGGTGGCGTGAGCCGTGCAGCGGTGGGCTGTTCCGGGATGGGGGTTTCGGGACCGACGTCACACCGCGTAGCATTGGGGATGTCGGTCGGTAGTCGACGCCGGCTCGCTGCCTCCAGACGTGTTCACCCGACGACCACCCCCCTCCCCATCTACGGGCAAATATGCGCCCGACAAGGTGATTCTCCGCAGCGCTCATACGCGAACGCCACTGGCGGTGCCCTATCCGGTTCGTTCCGTTCGAAACACGCGTTTGTTCCGCCCGCTGGCGGGCGATGGGCGGTCCGGACGACCGGTTGTTCCGGTGAGTGTGACGCGCCGGTCGCGTCGCCGCCGAGCGCGACGGCCACGTGGCGTCGACGCAGTCGCCGACGAGTGGTGTTGGGATCGGCGCGGGTCCGGCGCGATCCGGTTGACGACGACACACCGGAGACGCTTCCAGCGCCACAGGCCGGCACCAAGCGTGTCACACCGGCTCAACCACACAACTCCTTCCGTTTTGGTCCACACGCGGCACGAGCGGGCAGGCGGCGTCGAGCTCGTCGTCGTGATCGGCTATGAGGGTGCTCAAATTGTGGACCGCTTTGGGGACGCGTTTGCAGGGACGCCGATCACCTACGTCCATCAGCGCGAACGACGCGGGCTAGGCCACGCGGTGTTGCAGGCCGAGGCGTACGTTGATGGGGACGTTCTGGTGGTGAAACAGCAGGGTCCATCGTGCCGACAGTTCACACGGCCGCGCGCTCGTCACCAGCCTTCTCGCCGGCGAGCTCGACGTCGAGGTGGATCCGGTCGTAGGGCAGGAACGGCCGCTTCGAGTTGCCCTCTTCAACGACAAACAGCAGACCGTGGTCGGCGAGTAGCGTGACATCGTCGTGGACGGTGTGGTAGTCGCGGTCGAGTTCCTCCGCAAGCGCGGAGATACTCTCCGCTGCACCGTCAATCGCCATCAGCGCACGCAGGAGTTCGATCCGCCGGTCGGTAAGCATCTTCCGCAGGTCCCCGACACTGCCGAACGAGACGACTGCCGGCTGCCGTTCACCGTCGGCGACTGATTCGACGGCGTCGAGCGTCCCCTTCCGTGTCTCGTCGAACGATTCCACGGTGACGCGGAGCACGCTCGGATGGGGGCGGTCTCGGGGGTCGCTGTACTTGTCGGGCCAGCCGTTCTCAGTTGGGTCAGTCATGATCTGTGTCCTCGTTGTGGGTGAGCTGCGCCACTTCTTGAAAGAAGCGCGCGGTGTGTGTGGTGATATTCTGGAAGGCGATCCCGGAGTCCTCGCCAAAGCTGACGTGTCGGTGGTGCCAACCGAGGTCGTCGTCATCGTGCGCGTTGTCGTAGCGCAGTATTTCGCCTTCATCCGGATTGTAATATTGAAACCGATAGAACCACCCGCCGGGGTAATCGTCGTCTTCGATGGCGAACATCTCGACGCGACCACCCGGAACGGCCCGGTTGAGCTCCAGCGGGTGTGTCCGGTTATCTCCCGTACTATGTTCTATGAGGCCATATCTCATAAAGGTGAGGCTCTCTTCTCGATTCGCGCTCGCGGGATGCCGTCGAACGCTGGCCGGTGCACTGTGGATTCACACAGCCGGCGAAACGGTTATCCATCTGTGTGCAGAACTTGCACATAGAATGAGCGCGAGCGACGACCCACGCCGAGTGCATTTCCAGTCCCCGGAGTACCTCGTCGACCGGCTCGACGCGATCGCCGAGCTCTTCGACACGGACCGGACGGACCTTCTCGTCGAGGCCATCCGCGAGTACATCGAGGACACCGCCGACAGCGAGACGTTCCGGGAACTCGTCGCGACGAAGTACTACGACGACCAACTCGAGTTCGAGACGGTCAAGCAGCTGGTCGGTGCCGAAACGGCCCAGCGCCTCCGCCTCCTCAAAGCCGACCTCGAGGGCGAACCGCTCGACCTTGCGGCTCCCGACGACGTCGACGTGTACGATGGCGACGCGACGGCGGTCGACACCGGAGCCGACGACGGTCGATGAGCGGGCCACGGCTGGAAACCGCCGTCGCCGACACCAGCGCCCTCGTCAGTCTCGCGGTCCCCCGTGCGGACGCCGCTTGCGACGCCGCCGCCCCGGACCCGTTGCAGTACCTGCTCACCTCGTGTGACGTGTTCGTCCCGCCGGACGTGGTCGCGGAGCTCCGCGACATCACGCAGTACCAGGACGTTCACGCCGCCGCGGCGAGCAACGTCCTCGCGGCTCGCACCCACTACACGGTCGACGACCCGTACGAGCGTGACGATACCCCGGCGTCGCGGCCGACGTTCGGCCTCGACGACGGCGAAACCGACGGGATCGTCCTCGCGAACGCGCGTTCCGTCGACGGGTTTCTCACCGACGAGTTCGGCGGGACGAACTTCCCACTCATTCACGCGGTGCTTGAGGGCCCACGTCTCGTTCCGACGCCCCGGCTTATCCGTGACTACGCCCGCAACGGACACATGACTCACAAAGCGGCGAGCACATTGATCACGACCATCGGCGTGCATCGGAGCTGGGAGCACAGCCCGTACGTCACACAGTTACTTGAGCGTCTCGACGACTGAGCAGACGGCGACTGGGCTGCCACGCGGACGCGCCGGTCGGTCCGCAGTCCGTGACGGTCGTGGGCGGGGTTGCCGGCGCCCGCCGACGCCCTCGCGTTCCCAGGTGACGACCACTCGGACCGGTGGGTTGAGGTGTCTGCTGCTCCGTGACTCGCGCATGCAAGCGGTGATTCCTGCCGCCGGGAGGGGTTCGCGTCTGGGTGAGTTGACCGCCGACCGGCCGAAGGGTCTCGTGACGGTCGCCGGGCGCCCGCTGCTCGCGTGGGTGTTCGAAACGGTCGTGGAGGCCGCCGCGCGCGACGGCGTGCTCGCCGTCGAGGAGGTGTCCCGGGAGGGGGCGTCCGAGACGGGCGTGATCGTCGTTGAGGACGGGGCGGTGCAGCGGATCGTCGAGAAGCCCGGGACCCGCGGTGACGACCGGGTGTTACGTGCTGCCGGCGGACGTTTTTGAGGCCTGCAAACTGGTGCGACCGTCCGCGGAGGGTGAGATCCAGCTGAGCGAGGCGGGCGGGCTGCTGGCGCGCGCCGGGTTCGCGCTGGCGACCGTTCGTCTCGGGGACCGGGTGAACGTGAACCGGCCCGCGGACGTCGAGCGCGCCGGCGCGTTGGCGGGGGGAGTAGCCGGGGGGTTGCGGGTCCGCTCAGGGTGACGCTCGGCGGCCGCCGTTCTCCGACGGGTGTCCGGGTTCGCAACCGAGAGTGCGGTCGTCCGTCACGCCGGCGTCCGCCCGCGTTGCCGAACTCGCCCCCGGTCTCGAGGCCGCCGGCGACACACCCACCCACCGGTTCCGCTGTTAGCGTCCACCCCCCGGAGCGCTGCGGCCACGGATCCACCCCACCGGTTCCGCTGTTAGCGGAGGGAGCCGTCTACCCGCGAACCCGGCGGAGTGCGCCCGCGAGGAGGAGAGGAGGCTTCCGGCACACGTTGACCCTAGTGGAAGCGGTGGAGTGGGTGGCGGCTCGACTCTCTTCGACCGTTTTCCGCGTCAATCACCCACACCTGCTCAAGCAGCCGTCGTGTGACAGAGACGGGGGTTTCGGCGTGCGGAGGCACCTTCAGGCCTGGACCGGGTACCGTGCGAGACTCGGGTGGGGTTCGGGCTACTCGCCGAGGTACGCCTCGATCCCGTCGTGGATGTCGTACTTCGGATCGTATCCGAGTATCTCGCGTGCATGCGAGATGTCTGCGACGCTCTCGTCGATGTCACCCTCGCGGGGATCAACGTGAACGATCTCGCTATCGGAATTCGTGGCGTCCTTGACCGCCTCCGCGAGCTCGCGGATCGTGATCTGGGTGCCGGTGCCGACGTTGAACGCTTTTCCAGGGGCGTCCTCGGAGGTCGCCGCGAGGAGGTTCGCCTGTACGACGTCGTCCACGTGGACGAAGTCGCGTGTCTGGGTGCCGTCGCCCTCGATCGTGATCGGGTCGCCGGCGAGCGCCTGCTCACGGAAGATGGAGATCACGCCCGAGTAGTCGCCCGCCTGCTGGCGTGGGCCGTACACGTTGAAGTAGCGGAGTGCGACGGCCTCGACGCCGTAGAGGTCGTGATACAGCCGGCAGTAGTGGTCTGCCGAGAGTTTCTCGAGGCCATACGGGGAGTTGGGGTCTTTAGGGTGGGCCTCGTCGATCGGCGTGTACTTTGGCTCGCCGTAGATGGCGGCACTTGAGGAGAACACGACCCGCGTGTCCGTGCCGCGGGCGGCCTCAAGGATCGTGAGGATCGGGTCGAGGTTCGTCTCGTGACTGGAGACGGGGTCCTCGATGGAGCGTGTGACGCTCACCTGGGCGGCTTGGTGGAAGACGAGGTCTGCTTGTTTGACGGTTTGTCTGAGGTGGGCCGTGTTGCGAACGTCGCCCTCAACGAGGGTGGCGCCGGAAGGGAGATTCGACGTGTTGCCGGTCGAGAGGTCGTCGTAGACCGTGACTGTGGCGTCGTCGTGTAGCTGGTCGGCGATGTGGCTGCCGATGAAGCCGGCACCGCCGGTGATGCAGACGGAGTCGTACTCGGTCATCTGGTTTCAGTTTTCCAATTAGCCGTTTAACAGATTCGGTACTCGTGAATCAGGAGTTGACGACCAGCGGCTCGTACCAGTCGCGGTTCTGCTCGTACCGGTCGATGAACTCGCGCACGCCCTCCCGGATGTCGCGCGTGGGCTCATAGTCGATCAGGTCGTTCGCCTTCGAGATGTCCGCGTGGGTGTGTTCGGCGTCGGCCTCCCGTGCCTCCGTGTACTCGATCTCGAGGCTCGGGTCGATCTCGTCGCGCACGACCTCCGCCAGGGTCGTGATGTCGATGTTGTCGGAGGACCCGATGTTGAGCACCTCGCCGTCGGCACTGTCGTCGGTGAGGAGGGTGTGGTTGGCGTCGACGATGTCGTCGATGTAGGTGAAGTCGCGCGTCTGTTTGCCGTCGCCGTAGATCACGGGCGGCTTGCCGCGCATACACCGGGAGACGAAGTTCGAGATCGCCATGTTCGGTCGCATTCGCGGCCCGTAGACGGTGAAGTAGCGGAGAGAGACCGTCGGGAGATCGTACACCTCGTTGTAGACGCGCGCGTAGTGCTCGCCGGCGAGCTTGGAGACGCCGTAGGGGGAGACGGGCTCGTTCGGGTGTTCCTCGTCGTATGGTGATATTCGGGCGTAAACGCTTGAGGAGTAGATAACCAGCCGGTGAGATCCCTCGCGGCCGTCTAATACTGTCGTTCAGCGCCGCCTACACAGTTCTCGATCCAGGACTTGAGGTTGGTATGGCGCATGTCTGAGACGAAACAGGATTGCTGAGTGTACTGATCGGGTGATGTGTGAGGTGTTTAAATAGTGCTGAGCTTCGCAGATATCTGTTGTCTCTTGTGATCATCCCGAATGGGATACCACGTTTTAGACCCGTCGTGAGGCCTCATGTAAGGAATCGCAGTAGGGGTTCGAGATATCTCCAAACTGACTCTGGCAGTCGCTTTGTAATCGGCTCAAGCTCTTCGGGAGTAATAACCCCGAACCGGACTGTCAGGAGGGAGTAGACGACGAATCCTAGCGGTGGGACGACAACGAGTGAGAGAATGGACGACTCTATCATTGCGGCGGCTCCGAAGATGACCACGGCAGCGACTATGGCAACGATTCCGATGCGAGCCAGCCGCAGATCCTGAATCGGATCAAAACCGATCTGACGGGCAGCACGTGTGTGTAACACGACCATGAGTCCGTACCCGATACTGGTTGCGGCGGCAGCACCGACCGCCCCGTAGGGGGGAATAAGCAGGGCGTTCAATACGAGATTAACGATTGCTGCGGCACCGGTCGCGACAATCAAGATGCGTAGATCACCTTTTCCCTGTCCGATAGCAAACATCGGTCGGGCGAGGGCGAACCCTATCACTCCGGGTAGCAACACGAGAAGAGGGAGAACGGACGCCTCGAATTCAGAGCCATAGTACAACGGAAGAAAATCGCCAGCGAGTGCAGCGAGCCCAATGGCCAATAAGAGCACTAACGAGAGATTGTAGCGCGTCGTCCGAGAGGACAGCTCAGTTATTCGTCCCTGGCGGTCTTCAGACCACAGTTCTGACGAGGAGTGTAATAGGACCATCTGTAGTGCGTTTGGGACGAACCAGAGGAACTCCGCGATGACGAGAGCGGCTCGATAGTATCCCGTTGCCTGGTCGCCCGTTATCAGGCGCAGAAAGAGGATATCAACGTGATATAATGACGCGGTCAACAGAATCAACACGATACTGAGACTGTTGAACGACAGCAGCTCCTCTTTCGGGAAGTCGTCCGGAACACGGGTGAAGACAGATCTGACGTCAACCCGTTTAAAAAGGAAGACGTAGGCGATCGCCGCAGAGAGGCCGGTCGCTAGGACGTGCCCGATGAGTACTCCACCCACGTCGTACCCAAGGTAGAGGAGTGAGAGTGCCGAAACACCGAACAGGAACTGTCTCAACACTTTTAGTGGTTCACTCCGATCCTCCAATCCCAGTCCCATCAACCCACCGCGAGCGACGGAGTTCGCTTGTCGGGCGACGATCAGAAGCGCGAGAAGATAGAAGTAGTACTCAAAGTCTGTCCCAAGAAACTTCTCAGCTAGCCCGAGCCACGAGAACACAACGAAGGCCGCAGCAGCGAGCAGTCCAAGTAGGACAGCAACACGTAGATAGAATCCGAACACCTGCCCAATCCACGCCGAGTTCTCCCTATCTTCTGCAATATATTTCCGCATTCCATCAAAAATCCCCGCATTTACGAGGATCATCGCAACGCCAAGTACGGAGAGGAGAAACGCGTAGTCGCCGTATCGCGCACTACCAAGGAACCGGACCAAGAGCGGAGTTATGAGAACTCCGAGAAGGAGCGTACCAACTCTTGAACCCAGAATAGAGATGAAACCGCGGACAATGTTCATTATATACTATTGGTGTGCCTTCGACGTATCCTGTTAGACGAGTATTCCGTGTGGAGATCTGCGGCTCACTTTTTTGCTTTAATTGTGAGTTCGGAGCCGCGTTCCATCTGGACCCGTTGTACGGTGAACCCCAGACCCTCTAACTTCGCTTCGAGCTCATCTGGAGAGCCACCAAAGTCTTCGATTGAGGGACGTTTAGAAACACCCGGTAGATGTATTTCACAGTAGAGGACCCGGCAACTTGGACCAGAAAGGGTTTCCATCATTCCATCGATTACGAGTTGCTCGGCCCCCTCAACGTCGATCTTCACGACATTCGGTGGGGGGATTTCGCTGTCCTCTACCAGCGTGTCCACAGTCGTCGTCGGCACGGTGAGCGATCCGTCGGTACCGTCGGTGTCTATCGAAGAAGACCCGTATCCAATGTCGTCCTCTTCAGGCTGATTGAACTCAATCTCACCGCCGGAGTTGGAGATCGCGGACTCTACGACCTTGATGTTATTTAGACTATTTCGTGCAATGTCCCGTCGAAGCACCTCCACGTTCGGCGGATAAGGTTCGAAAGCGACAACTTTCCCACGAGGACACTTCGTCGCGGCAAAGAGTGAGTAAAGACCGGTATTCGCGCCAATGTCGTAAACCACGTCTTCGTCCTCAATCGAGTCGAGGAAATCTCCGATTTCATCGAATTCAAATTGGAAGCGTTTCTGGTTCCGCTCCACCAGAGTTGGAGTCGGTGCTGAGAACTCGACAGTTTGATCGTTGAGAGTTAATGAGTAGTGCCCCCGTGCGGACATCGCCCGGTAGTAACTCTCGGAATACAGTTTTTGGAATGCTTTCTCTATTAAAACGAGTGGTCCACTCTCACGGTAGATAGAGAGAGCCCGATTGGCGAGAGATATCACGTTCGGATTTGAGTTATTGGACGGGTATAATATCTGTTATGATTTCCATATTCATTGTCGCTCTCCGAGGTACGCCTCGATCCCGTCGTGAATGTTGTACGTCGGCTCGTACCCGAGTGTCTCGCGGGCGCGCGAGATGTCGGCGACGCTCTCGTCGATGTCGCCCTCTTGGGGGTCCACGTGGACGATCCCGCTGTCGGAGTTCGTGGCGTCCTTGACGGCCTCCGCGAGCTCGCGGATCGTGATCTGGGTACCGGTGCCGACGTTGAACGCCTTTCCGGGGGCATCGTCGTGGGTCGCCGCGAGGAGGTTCGCCTGGACAACGTCGTCGACGTGGACGAAGTCGCGGGTCTGGGTGCCGTCGCCCTCGATCGTGATCGGGTCGCCGGCGAGCGCCTGCTCGCGGAAGATCGAGATCACGCCTGAGACGTGCGCTAGTGGTATCTCGACTGGTTCACTTGTTCCAGTCGGAGCCAACTATTACTCGCCGCTAATGATTGACGAGACCAATCTGACGACCGAAGATATCGAGGTTAACGTCTGGGCGGTAGCCGATGTGGAAACCTTCGGAGTAGACCTCACCGAAGTCTCTCCCGGACAATCTCACCTCGAGGAACTGCTATTTATCAAGCACGTGCCGAAACGGTGTCGTGGTGATCCTTTTGTTCTCGTGGATCTCAGGCCTTGGTACAGCTAGGCGCTTAACGAACTTGAACTCTGTGAGTTACGCCTTGAAAAGTAGGGGAACGAACTCTTGTTGAAACCCGATTCGGACTCCTCAAATACCGAGCTAGGTTCTTCTACCATCGTTCTCCTCATAGTTTCTGCAGATCAGTAGGCTGCTGGGTGAAAGCCCTATGTAGTCTTCCATAATGATGTTTTAACCTTAACATTTATTTTCCGACAATAAGAAGATTTCTATATCATCGGCATAGAATCTCCTTATGTGAATAGACTGGAACTAAGACACAAGATGTATTTTGTTTCTACTGAGTAAGATTACTTACACAGGATGAGCTTGCCCCAGCAAAAGAAAACATCTGAGAAAAGCTACCTCTCAAACGGAGTATCAATGTTGAAAAACAATGTAATTGATTTTATTGATGAGTATGATCTTGATTTTCGTGGATATTATTATTATATGGTCTATAAAGTGAGAAGTTTAATACGTCCATCAGAAGTATTCAACCCATTTGAAATCATATATGTTGATCCTTGTAACGTGAATCTGAGGAGAAAAACTGGTACTATACATAAATGGACAGATATGGGGAATATTAAGGATGGCGATTGGGATATAAAAGCTACAAGCCTAGACAAATCAGATGGTTATATAGGGACTTATAAACATTTTAAATATAATATCGAGTGGGAAGATACAAAAATATATAATCAAGCCAAATCAAAATTAGAGATGGGAAATAGATGTTGGGGATGTTCGGATATCAACGATTTATGTGAAAGGCTAGACGATCTCGATAGCCTATACCACCAAATAAAAAAGAGCGGTTTTAAGCCGTCAGTTGAAGTACATAACTCTAGTATAAAAAATATATTATTATCGAGAGAGTTTAGAAATTCTAAAACAGATGTAGCTATTGGGATCGGTAGAAATGGGGAATATATATTAGTTGGTGGTCATCATCGCTTGGCTATCGCAAAAGCTCTTGAATTGAATAAGATCCCCGTTCGAGTGGTAGCCGTACATCCTCAATGGAAGGGAACTAATTTCGATCTAAATAAAATGATGAAAAATAATATGATATAAAAATCCGTAATAAATATTGTGCTGGAAGTAGCTGTAGTGTTGAGTTAAGGAAGAGGCGGGATGAGGATTAGATGTCTATGCAAACAACGCCCGTTTTACAAAGTGTACAACCGGATCAACTTGGAGTCTGGAGTATTAGTCTTGTCGATATTCGCTCATACGCCATACTCTGTGACTTAGCAGGCTTTCATCCGGTTAAGACTGATATAACTCTTCAGATCTGATGGTTACTTAGTATTTGACTAGAAACTCTTTAGAAGACGGTATACTAGTTATATACTGTGACCGTTCACTCATTCCCTCTTGTGTCGGCTATAATAACCACATATAATAGAAGAGAGCAATTAAAAAGTGCAGTTGAAAGTGTGATCCAACAGGACTATCCGAATATTGAAATAATAGTAGTTGATGACAATTCTGATTACAACATTGAAAACATTTTTGACAAATACTCTGATGCGGTTGAATTGGTAGTAAACAACCAGAACAGAGGTGCAAATTGGTCAAGATCTGTTGGGATTTCTAAAGCAAGTGGAAAATATATGACCTTTTTAGATGATGACGATTTATGGTATCCGTCGAAAGTGAGAAGACAGGTAGATTATTTTGAAGACAACGATTATTTGGGGGTTGTAACTGTTGGAAGAGAGAATACCGACGGGACTATAAAAATACCGGAGAGTCCAAAAAAACCAGATCTATTAGAAGAACTATTGTTAGGGAGTAACAGAATTGGCGGTTTCTCACAGATCATGGTTAAATATTCTGCTATCAAACAAGCTGGTCTTCCTGATATTCATTTATCTAGTTCGCAAGACCTAGAATGGTACATCCGACTTTGTCAGAACTGTGATTTTGGTGTGGTTGAAGAGCCACTTATCAGATACAATAAAGATGGAGAAGATAGGATATCTAGTAAAAAATTTACTCATAACTACGACTCTCACGGGAGAATACTCTCTGTACATGAAGACTTATTATATTCAAAGGGAAAGATATTAAAAAATAAAGCATTATCAAATAAAGAGATGAGCTTAGCAAAAAATCATATACACAATGAAGATTATCAAATGGCTAGAGGGCATTGCCTAAAGGCTCTGAAATTGTGCCCTTGGCAACCAAAGATTTATCCATTTATATTGATTTCAATATTGGGAAAACCGGCATATGAACTAGCATTTCAATTTAACAGAATATTAAATTCTAATTAGATAGAATATATTATTCGATATAATACAAATCAAATTGGTTGTTGTTATTTATTTTGTGAATTCTTTGGTTTTGATCTAAGTAGTCCAAATCGTCTTGTGTAAATCTGAGCCCTCGATATAATATAGGATCTCTCACACGGTCAGCTCCTGTTACGGCCAAGTATTTTGGTTCATCATAGTATGTATCTAATTGTTGGTCGGCAAAGTGATCAGGGACGCCTGCTCGATATGCACCTGTATAATCTCTATAGTCAACATTTCGCCCTTCTGTTGCATGAACATATCTGAACACATTTGAACGGACTCTTACAAAATCTGTGGAGGAATCACGATGTTCGAAAGAGGTTGAATAACCTTCAATCTGTGACTCCGGAACGTGACTGTTTGCCTGATATATGTATGGTGACGGGAATGCCAACATTGTACTTAATACTAATATAATTAAAAATCCTAGAGTGACTAAATGGCTAACTCGATGTTTAGATATATAATCATATATTTGGCATATTCCATATGATGACAAAATGGCAACTGGTACAATTGACGCATACAAATGCCTAATATAATATGTATCCGAAATTAGGCTGACTAAAAATACAACAAATAAACTCACACAAGACATAGCTAATAGCCAGGTTACTAGTTCGTTATTTTGATTTTTCCTCACGTTTTTAATATGGAATCTATATACTGTTGAGATTACTATAGCAGAACTAATGAAAATCGTCAAGAAAGTTGGTAAAAATAGCTTAGCGAATACTTCAGTAAGGCTGCCCCCGATCTCGATCAATGATGTAGCCGGAGTTTGACTGGATGATGCTGGCGAAGGATCAATTAGCGTTAGAACAAAACTTTCTGCTGTAACGATGAAGCTTCTTCTAGACTCAACCCATATAAACAACAGGATTAAAACAGAAAAGAATATGTATGGTATGTACTGGGGATTATTAATTTTAATACTCCATCTAGGATTAAAATGAGAGTATAATATAGATACAGATACCGTACCTAATATAATAACGTATATCATAAATATTTGTGGGTGCATAAAAAGGAGCCCTAGTGAAGCAAACATATTGAGTATATAGCTTCTCCAATTAGTATCCACTATTAAAATTAATAGTACTAGAATTGCAAAAGAAATGTATAATCTCGATAATAAATTAGGAATATATTGTAGGCCTGTTTGTCCTAGTGGTAAAATAGACATTCCTATTAAAAGGGGGATTATAAAAGTATGTTTTGTCGCATAAACGTAACGTACAGACACCAGAATAGAGATTATAAATATGAATACAAGAACTACTGGCACCAGTTGTAGTGTTCTTCTAACTGGCATGTCTAAAATGAGGGACATAACCGCAGATAGTATATGTGAGTTATGATAAAATAAATTTAATGGATCAATTGTTCCTTCAATTATATTGTTCACTGTGCCAAAGTGACTTAAAGCATCGCCCTCCCCAACAAAGTAATAACCTCTTATTAAAGGCAATAAATATATTGATAAAAACGCAGTAATTAGAACTAACACGGAGGTTCTTATATAAGATGAGTGATGGATAGGTAAATATAAACAAGACACAAATATAAATAATATACCTGCCCAAAATAATCTTGGGGTTGCTGAATATATAGAAATTTCATAAGTTGATGCAGGAGAATTTCTAGCAAAAACTACACCTATCGTGAATATTCCTATCGAGACAATAAGTAATAATCTGGCTAGTTGTGAAAAATTATTGAATTGTAATTTAACAGTCATTTAATTAGCTGAGGCTTTATTTGGATGAGTAAACCAGTCCGTCTATATGGATGTACAGTACGGCATTTGACTTATACTGTACGATGTAGTCGCAAGGCATCTTGTGTCACTATGTTTTAACGGCTGCTTCTGTCTCTCACAGGATAATTCCCTCAAGAAACCAAAAAAGGGTATAGTCTGGTGATAAAGTGATGCACAAATGGCTTGAAGGGTGTCAACCATTTCTCAGCCAGTTCAGTGAGAAACTCTCGTACGATCGGAATCGTATACGTCGGAAACAGCTGTGAGTGGAGGATTCTGTTTGTTTCCGGGTCGACAGCAGCGTACCGCCAGTACTGCTCGTCATTGATCCAGATTACCTTTTGATCGACCGCAACGTGATCCAGACTCTCTCCATCGGCTGGCTGTAGATTGGCTTTTTAAACCCAGTTGTGGACAGCGACACGACTCCGATCGACACCCAACTCCTCAAGAAAAACTGAATTCGAGAATGATAGTCCTGCGAGATGGTGGCGAATTCCTTTTCAATGATCTCGCGGGGTGTCCGTTCTCGCTCCACAAGCCCAAAGTCGATCCACTCGGTAGACTCGTTGAAGCGGTTAGATTCGGACATGGAACATTCGAACCACCAACCGTCTCTTCCTTAACACCGCAAAGAGTGTTGAGTTGAATTCTATACACACTCATCTTAGCTAACTGTCTATGTCCCCCAAATTTTCTAAGATTTCACACCACGATTCAGTGACGGCTTCGTAGGAGAGCGTGGACTCAACCTCGGGTGCGTTCGTCGCCATCCGTTCGCGCAGCTCGTCGTCCAAGAGCAATCGCTGGATCGCGTCAGCGTATGAATCCACGGTTCGCGACTCGACGATGGTGCCGTTCTCTCCGTCGTCGACGGTGTCTGGGATGGCGCCGAGCGGAGGAACGACCGACGCCGTACCCACGAACATCGCCTCCACGAGCGTCAAGGGAAGCATCTCTCGTTCCGACGTTAGCACGTACACCCGAGTGTCCCGGTAGTACTCCTCCGGGTTGTCGGTCCAGCCTGGCATGTCGACGGTGTCGTCGAGCTCCCTGCGCTCTAACTCCTGTTCAACGTCGTCGTACAGCGGCCCCTCGCCGACGATCGCGGCCGAGAACTCGATCGACCGGTCCCGGAGCTCGGCCAGCACCTCCACGAACAGCAGTGGATCCTTCTCAGAGGCCAGCCTCGTGAGCCAGAGGATGTCGTACTCCGGGTTCTCGCTTGGCTCGTTCTCGGAGAACTGGTTGCCAACCGGGTGCAGCACGGTGTGTATCTTGGTGGGATCGATCCCGTACTCGATCAATCGCTCCCGGTACTCCTCGCCAGCGACCGAGATCGATTCAACCCGTCTGAAGATCCCCAGAGCGTACTTCCCGTACCAGGCTTCGGCGTGAACGTCCAGGTCGCCGCCGATGATGCCGTGTTGTGCGGGCGTCCGCGAGATCCGACTGGCGATGAACGCAATCGTGCCGTACGGGATCAGCGAGAACGAGACGATCAGGTCGTAGTCTCTCGTAATCGTGAGATAGAGCGCCACCAGCTGCATGATGATCTGGCTGATGATCTTGTGCCCGATAATCGGGACGTGGTAGTAAGTAATTCCCTCGACGTCGTCGTACGGATCCATACAGATGACGTGGGTCTCGCCGGATGCGTTCGCGATCGGTTGCACGTGCGTCTCGATCTTCCGTGAGTAGCCAATGAACCCGCAGATAACCAGCACCGACCGTCGTCGCGTCTCCTCCTCCATACGGGATGTGACAGGAACAATAGCCTTAAGACGATTCCGATGTCCAGTTTACAGACGTAAGATGTATCACGCCGCTGACTTCGAAGGTTGTTCTACGGCCACCTGCTTCATTCGTCGTTGAATTACATACCCCGTTTCTATGTCACCGCGCCACGCCGACCGAACCGATAGCCACCAACGAGCATGACCACACGCCGAACGCTCGAGTCGATTCTCATCGACGTCGCCGATAGCACGATTGACGATCAGTGCGAGGATGGTTCGATAACCGGGGGTCACAACGGGCCCCACGACGACCCAGAAACGCCCGTACGAAACACTTCCCACTACCTACTCCTCTTCGCCAGACTGTACGAGCGCACTGGATACGAGCGATACCGCGACGCGGCCGAGCATGCCGCGGACTACCTCCTGACAGACAAGGCCAGACCACACGGCTACACGTTCCACCACCGCGAGTCCGACTCGAAGGATCACGTTAACGGGACCATCGGTCCGGCGTGGACGATCGAGGCAATCGCCGAAGCGAGCCGTGTGCTCGAGATACCCGAACTGGTGGAGGTCGCCGAGGAGGTTTTCCTGCTGCACCCGTTCGACGAGCGGCTCGGGCTGTGGAAAAGAGTCGAGATCGATGGCGACATCCTCTGTTTCGACTCGACCCTGAACCACCAGCTCTGGTTTGCCGCCGCAGGCGGCCTCCTCGCCGAGTACTGCGATGTCGATCCAGAGGTCGCCTCCCGCGTTCACCGGTTCATGGACACCGTCGCGTCGAACACCGGCGTGGACGGGACGGGGCTGTTCGAACTACCCGTCAAGCCGCCGCTCTCCAGATACCCGTGGGTCGCAGTCGCGGACGACCAGGCACGGCTACTGGTCGTCTTGGCAGCGACGACGGTTCCGTTTCCGGACTCACAACGGTTTCGTGATCTCATAACCACGTACACACCTATCTCCCGACTCCCCCTACCAAGCGACAAAGCGAAAGAAAAGAAAATCGGGTATCACTCGTTTCACTTGTACGGATTTGCCATCCTAAAACATATTTATCCCGATCATAAGTTGTGGAATAACTCATCATTCGAGGATGCAATCCAACGAATCGCCACCCAAGAATTCAAAACAGCGCTTCAGGACAGTCAATATGGATACCCATACAACGTCTCCGGCATTGAGTTGGCATACGCTCTCGACGTGTTCTGCAAGAATAGTCCCGAGAAACAAGAGCAGTGGATTTCACGTCAGTTCCAGCATTGCTGGGACCCGAAACAGAATCGGATGGCACGGAATAACCCTGACCCAGAGACGCTGACGGCGAGAGTGTACGAGGCCGCGAGGCTATCTGACTGGGCCCTCGAAATTCGCATAAGTTAATCTGATAAACCCTGCATCGCCAATGAATTGACTTGGTCGATGATTACTTCGGTCGTATCCGTTTTAGTATCTAGTATACGATCACGCTTTTGTATCCACTCGGTTTGATCGTAGTTCTCCAGAATAGAGATCGCGCGGTTGAGGCCGTTCGACTGACGATCGGGCCCAGAGTAATTGAACACCAAACCGAACTTCTCCTCAAGTTCGTCTGTGTACCCTCTCCGACTTGACGAGATGAAGACGGATGGCGTCCCGAGTACAGCACTCTCGGTCGCCATTGTTGCACTCTCCCCGATGAAAAGATCTGAATAGTACATGAGATGGTGGATTCGGTCCGGAGCGACGTTCAGGCGCCGCCTCTCAAGGCTTTCAGGAAGCGAACCTTCGGAAGTAATGAGTACCTTGGCCCCGGTATCTTCGAGACGATTTACAACATCAACGACGTTTTCGATCCCACTATCACCAACATCATGTACAGCGCTCCAAGAGACGAGACGGAGTAAAACCAACGTATCTTCGCGGTTAACACCGGCCTCCTCTAGAATTGTCTCATCTGGGTCAAACCGATTGGGATGGAGGTATGCCAGTTCATGATACCCCGGATATCTGACCTGCTTCGATCCGATGTCGCCCTGATAGCACTCCGGGGTGAGTATTCGGTCGGCGAAAGGAAACGCAAGCGTGTTCTGAAGCGTCGCGTGTTCTGTGTCCGTTAAAACTAGACAGCGACTACCAGAGATGAGCGCTGGTCGCGATATCGCGACACCACCCATCGCTACCATTACATCAGGATCGAACTTGAACGCCTTCCGAGTCAGCTGATACTCGTACTGTAATTCTACCTTAAGTAGCCCCAAGAACGAATCGAACGCCGGAGCGAGCATCTCGTGATCAATATTGTACAGATCTAGGAGTTCGCCCGTCATCTCCTTCTCCCGTGCATAGACCCGAACTTCGTTACCCTCCTGCTGGAGTTCCTTGATTGCATTACGGAACAGATGGACGTGGGCTGGGTGTTGGATACTAAATATTACTCGTGACATGCGTAACCTCTATAGGACATCGCACAGGCTAATTTCCGGCTTGTACAATTCGTCTCTGCGATTACTCATTACGGATTCTGGTTCCCACATGAATACCTGTTTGTCGATATCGATCCAGTTCTGGACGTCAAGCCGGGAAGACATTAACAAGAGATCGTACTGGGACTGTTGTCCAAGTAACTCAAGTTCTCTAATCACGCGGTGTCCCGCTTCTTCCGACACTGCAACGAGTTCTAGGACTCTACCCTCTGTCGTATACTGCTGGACTTTTGGAACAAGGATACCGAAGCCAACGAGTCGGGACCGACGTCGCACGAGAACAAACTCGGCTCCCGGGTACTGACAGATGTGCTCAATTATTTCCGAATTACGTTCAAAACGAGTTGGTGTGGAGTCATACAGGCTCTGTACCTCGTTCAGGTCATCGTTATTCAATCGGCTACACGTTTGAACCTGAAACCCCGTGTCAGCAGGGGTAGATCTTCTCGAAGAAAGCGACTTTATTGGACGTGACACACCCTTCAGGGCCCTATTACTGAGGGGTCGTTGCGAAGCAACCTCGACACACGTATCCAACACAGATTCCGGGATTAAGATTGGAATTGATCGATCATCAACTGGATCCTGTATCGTTTGCTCAGTTAAGGCGAGAGGATCGCCACCAGTAGTTCTCGGTGTTATGTATGAATCGATAGTACTGAGTAGCGCGTGAACGCGCGTTCCAGATTCGACGATCGTCTCCGCATATTGGCCGATTACATTCGAATAGTCGAGGATGTTCATTTGTAGTGGGAGTGCTCGAAAATTCCACCCCTGTCTGATGTGGGCATCGTAGGTGATGCTACCAACCCGGTTGAACGAACAAACTACGCCATTCTTTGAATCGGTGTATTTGGTCGTGGCTTCGCGAAGTTTCGTATAATACCCCCGACCTCGATGAGATTCCTTTACGGCTGTGTCTCCATGTATGTACAAGGGAACTGAACGACTCCCTATCGTCAACTCCTTGTGGAATATCCGACGAAACCCGACGAGCTCGCCATCTACCTCGATGTAGTAACAGTGTTCCTTCGGGTCGAAGCCCGGAAAACGGTGATACTTCCAGTGAAAGAGATCCTGACTCCCCCACTCATCGAAAGCCTGGTTCAACAGATTTAGAACTCGTTCATCATCGGGAAGGCCAGTCTGTACACTCGGCTCACTCATGATTCATCCCACGTGTTGCTGGAGTATCGAATTCATCGAAGTGAAAACATATCCTCGTCCTCGAAGGATTTCGATATTTTGTTTCAACAACTCCACTGAGTGAGACATGTTACGATCGTATAGTGAACGCTTGAGCGTGGACAAGTTGTCGAACGAATCCGTACGATAGAGGTCCTGGAGGTGTACAGTATAGACAATGGTATCTGGTAATGGTGTAACCGATAATCCTGCCTGAAACGCTCTCCCGACGAGTTTTGAATAACTGTGGACCTGCGGGACACGGGTACCCAACATCACACCGGGAGGAATCTCCAGAAGGCTTCCGGGCCCATTGATTTGATATGGGGTAGTCGGGGCGCCCAAGTTCTGGTAGACCCCAGGACGATAGGATGGCATGACACTCGAATCAAAATCAAATCCTTCCTCGTCTAGAATTGCCAGTTCTCTTTCCTCGATGTTCCACTGGGGGGCACGGTATCCCCGAGGATTTGCGCCGAAATGTTCGTAAAACACGTCCTTACCACGCTGGATCTCCTCTCTGAAATCATACGATTTGCTCGTATCGTGCCGATACGAGTGAAGGTGAAACTCACAATCCAACTCCTCGTCAAGCCGGTCGATCTCCTCGGGATATTTCTCCAACGTCTTCCCCACGACGAAGATGCTCAGAGGAACGTCAATGTCCTGAATCAGCTCAATGAACTCGTCGAGATACTCCAGCGTCAGGTGATCGTATCCGGGTTCGTCGAAGTACCAGTCATTCTCAAGATCCAGCGTCAGGCAAAACTGCTTTTCACTCACGAATCTGAATCTCCCGGTCTTCGTTCACCTGCATGTCGAACAACATTGCGAACATCATGAACATGCTCCCGACGCTGAACAACAGCAGACTGGCCGACGCCCGCACGAACAGCGAGTCCCCGAGCGCGAACTTCGCGTATAACGACCAGCCACCCCCTAACAGCCCAAGTGTCGCCGTCACCGCACCGAACACGTAGAACAGCGCCAGTGGGTGAAAGTCCAGTACGAGGTACTTCACTTTGAGCCGCCACAGGAAGTTCTTCAACAACATCCCACTCACCTTTCGGATGTACGTCGAGTACTTGATACTCGACTCCTCGTCGCCGTACACCGCCGGCATAGCGACGTCCGCGACCCGCATCCCTTTGGCATTCAACTTCACGAGCAGGTCGTTACAATAACCGTAATACTCGTACATCCCCTCAACCCCCACGTTGTCCAGGGCGTACCCGGAAATCGCGGTGTACCCGTTTTGCGGGTCCATCGTCTTCCAGTAGCCGCTGGCGATCTTCGTCAAAAACGTCAGGATGGAGTTGCCCAGAAAGCGGAACTTCGGCATGTCCGAGCGGAACTCCTTGTACAGCAGTCTGTTCCCTTTCGCGTAGTCGGCGTCGCCCTCCACGATGGGGTCGAGCAACTTCGTCATCTGGCTCAGGTCCATCTGGCCGTCGCCATCCACAGTTGCCGTCACGTCCATATCGTCGTCGCGCGCAGCCAGATAGCCGGTCTTGATCGCCCCGCCAGCACCGAGGTTCTCCTCGTGCTTGATCGGGACGACGCGCCCCAGCATGTCGTGGCGCACGGCCCGACCGGACAGCGACCCGCCGCCGTCGGCGACTGCCACCTTCCCTTCCTCGGCGACCGACTCCGGCTCGAACTCCTCGCGGTCCTCGCGCGCGGCGTCCATCACCTCGTCCCACGTGCCGTCGGTCGAGCAGTCGTCGACGACGAACATGCGGTCGACGTAGTCGGGCATCTGGCGAACCACATCGCCGATGAACCCCTCCTCGTTGTAGGATGGGATGACGACGCCGACCGTGTGGTCCCGGTACATCTAGATCCTATCGTAGTGGAGGTCAAGGTCCTTTACGTCACTTTCGAAGATCCCCTCGGCGTCGACGAGCACGCCGTCGCCGTCCAGGTCCTCCGCCAACGCGTCAACGTCAAGTTCGCCGTACTCGTCGTGGCCCGCACCAAGGATGACGGCGTCGTACTCCTCGAACGCCAGCCCCGAGGCCACGTCGATCTCGAACTCCCCGCGGAGCGCGTCGTCGTCCGCGTGCGGGTCGTGGCCCACGACGGTCACGTCGTACTCCTTGAGGTGTTCGATCGTGCCGTCGATGGCGGACGTCCGAATGTCCTCCACGTTTGGCTTGTAGGTCAACCCGAGGATGAGCACGTCGCTGTCCTTGAGCACCTTCCCGGCCTGGTTCAGGCCCTTGATCGTCTTCTTGGCGACGTGTTTGGGCATGTACTCGTTGACCTCCCGGGCCGTCTCGATCAGCTGCGGGTCGAACCCGTTCTTCTTCGACTGGTAGATGAAGAAGAAGGGGTCGACGGGGATGCAGTGACCGCCGACGAGTCCGGGGCGGTAGTCGTGGAAGTTCCACTTGGTGCCCGCGGCCTCGAGCACGGCGTTCGAGTCGACGCCGAGCCGGTCACACGCCACGCTCAACTCGTTGATCAGCGCGATGTTCACGTCCCGCTGGACGTTCTCGATGCACTTGGCCGCCTCCGCCACCTCCAGGGAGGGCGCCTCGTGGACGCCGGCGTCCACGATCGACTCGTAGAAGCCGGCGAGCTCCGCGAGCGTCTCGTCGTCGGACGCGCTCACGATCTTCACGACGTTCTCGAGACTGTGTGCCTCATCACCGGGCACGAGTCGCTCGGGCGAGTAGCCCACCGTGAACTCCTCGCCCAGCCGGAAGCCGGACGCCTCCTCGACCGTTGGCGCCAGCACCTCGCGGGTCGCGCCCGGGAACACCGTCGATTCGAGCACGACGGTCGCCCCTTCCGAGAGGTGTTCGCCGACGGTCTCGCCGGCGGCCTCCACGAAGTCGAGGTTCGGGTCGTTCTCGTCGGTGACCGGCGTCGGCACCGTGATCACGACGACGTCCGCGCCCTCGACGAGCGCGGGGTCCGTGTCGAACTCGATGCTCGCCTCCGCGACCGCCGCGTCGCCCACGTCGCCCGTGGGGTCCTCGCCCGCCTCCAGGCGCCCGACGGTCGCCGGCGAGATGTCGTACCCGCGCACGTCGTGGCCCGCCCGGTCGAACCCCACCGCGAGGGGGAGGCCGACGTAGCCCAGCCCCACCACGCAGACACGTTTCACTGCACTATCACGATTCGAACTGTCCCGTTCGGCTGGTCCTGTCTTACTCATACATCTCCTTCCCTGTCAACAAGTAGCCAGCTTCTAACTGGTTGCCCCAAGTACCATCTTCATCACTCGGGATCTGTTGGCAAGGTAAATTGTTGCTTACAGACTAATTCGTACTAGCCTACATAAACGTGTCGTGTATCCAGATTGTTGCCGGGAGTCATTCGACTCACTGGTAATGGCTCTTTACCATCCTCAATGCCGGCGTGGAGCACGTCCTCCCACGGTGATATATCCTTCACGAATTTACGATGAGGAAGGTGAAAGGCTAGACGAGCGCAACGATCGACTTCCCCACGACCACATCCTGGCCTGGTGAAACATCTGATTCAGATCGGAGTCGAAAGACCACGAGTTCAGATCAAGCTAGATGAAGTTACGGCTCTAGACTTCTGAATCAGTTTCAGAGCCAATAGCAGGCAGACTCTGTGTGCGGTATGTCCTGATCTTACTGAGAAATAGACGGATTTGGATACAGCTCGCTCACTCCGTTGCGGATCGGGTGGTCAATGAGTGTGTGTCGCCCCCCTTCACAGAATTTCAAGGCGGATGCCACGGGGCTTGACCCCGTGGAGGAAGCCGACACTCAATGACTCGAACCACATTACGATGATATTCTGACCCCCGAGCACATAAATAACTCCGGGCATATATGTGAAAACACAGTGGAGTTCCGTCGAACCGCCGTCATTAAACTCGACACTCCCGAAGGAGCCGACGCATCCCTTCGAGAGACTGTCGAGCAATTCAAACACTGCGCCAATACCGCGAGCGAATGGTGCTGGCACGGTGACGGCGGCTACCACGTCACTTCCAAAGCGAAAGCCGAATGCGCTCTCTACGACCACCTCCGTGAGGAAACCGACCTCACCGCGAACCTCGTTCAGAAAGGGATTCGCAGAGCTGTCGAAGCCGTGAAAAGTGGAGTCGAACGGCTCAAACGTGGCGAGAAAACGTCACAACCGCACTTCTCAGCAGACAGCGCAGTCTACGACAAACGAAGTGCGACCTTCCACCGTGACCACGTTTCTCTTTCGACCGTGGATGGACGCGTCGAGTGTGACTACATCCTCCCCGACGACCCGGAGACACCGCCGACCAAGTACGTTTCCGACGAGGGCTTCGAGTTCCGGATGGGTCACTTACAGTTCCGTGACGGTGACTGGTATCTCCACGCTTCAATGCGGAAAATCGAAGCAGACGAGAGACCGTCTGAATCCGATTCCAAGCACAGAACAGTCCTTGGTGTGGATTTGGGCGTGAACAACCTCGCGGTTGCTTCGACGGGGAGATTCTGGTCGGCAGATGAGTTCAATCACTGGCGTCGAGAATACGAGAAACGTCGTGGATCGCTTCAGCAGTGTGGTTCTCGCCACGCCCACGAAAATATCGAGTCTGTCGGACAGAAAGAGTACGGGCGGTTTGAGATACACTTGCACACGGTGGCGAACGAACTTATCGAGGAAGCCACCGAGAACGACTGTTCGCACATCGTGTTCGAGGATTTGACCCACATTCGGGAGAACATCCCGGAGGCGACGTGGCAACACGTCTGGGCGTTCCGACGCCTCTACGAATACGTCGAATACAAGGCCGAAGAACGAGGAATCGAGGTCGTACAGGTTGATCCGCGCAATACGTCGAAGCGGTGTTCGACGTGTGGGTTTACCCACGACGATAATCGGTCGGGAGAGTCGTTCGGTTGTCAGAAGTGTGGGTACGAGAACCACGCCGACTACAACGCTGCCAAGAATATTGGTTTGCAGTATCTCCGCCGCAGGCAAAACGCAGGCGACGGAGGCGCACCCGTAGATGTGCGCTTGAATCGCGGGGCGTTGAACGTGAGTGGGGAGTACGTGCCCCCTGCCTCTACTCAGGCATAGAACGGGAGTTCACGCGAAAGCCTCGGGGCTTGACCCCGAGGCAATTTACGATCGATATCGAACACGAGGACAACACTCAACAACGCTACCGGTACGAGCCTGCCGAGGAGAAGTCCGGCTGGTGGCGCGACACCGAGCAGTGGACCGGAACACGCGGGCAGTATCAAGACGCGACGTGCGTCCAAGCGATCTCGCTCACGGTCGATGGAAGCACGGTCGTTTGAGCCAAGCGACAGCCTTCGTCAGGCGCCACCGCCGTATCGACGGCGCCCGCACACCGAACCCCAACTGTACACTCGGCGCAGATACCGGGCGGACCCGAGGCAATTCACCGGGGAGAAGCGAATTCCAGTCACCGAAGCTCACGACCGGGACGGGTTCTGAACGCACGGACAGTCGTCTCTGTGACCGGGAGCGGCTGTTGGGCTCCCAAGAGACAGACATTTGACCATCCCGGCTAATCGGACCGTATGTCTCACCCTTCACTGTCGATCAACGTTATCGGGAGCGGCTACGTCGGCACGACGCTTGCGGCGTCGCTCGCCGACCTCGGCCACACGGTTCGGGCGATCGACATCGACGAGGCCGTCGTCGAGTCGCTGAACGCCGGCGAGTCCCCGGTTCACGAGCCGGGGCTTGACGAGCTCGTCGCCGTACACGCCGGCGACCGACTCACCGCGACGACGAGCTACGACGACGTGGCCGACGCGGACGTGACGTTCCTCGCGATCCAGACGCCCTCACGCGAGGACGGGAGCATTGACGTCTCGCCGCTCGCGGCGGCCGCCGAGATGACCGGCGACGCGCTCGCCGGCACGACCGACCGTCACCTCGTCGTCATCAAAAGCACCGTCACCCCGCCGCACATCCGAACGATCACCGAGCGGGTCCATGCGGGCGCCGGCGACACATCCGGTGTGAGCGTCGGGATGAACCCGGAGTTCCTGCGGGAGGGGACGGCCGTCGCGGACTTCCGTCGCCCCGATAAGCTCGTCTTCGGCACCCACGAGGCGTGGGCAAGCGACCGGCTTGCGGAGGTGTTTGCGCCGCTACGTGCCGCCCACGACGCGCCGCTC
The DNA here is from genome assembly GCF_054654575.1 of Halorubrum gandharaense. NCBI lineage: Archaea > Methanobacteriati > Methanobacteriota > Halobacteria > Halobacteriales > Haloferacaceae > Halorubrum > Halorubrum gandharaense. The sequence continues at coordinate 1,208,974 of NZ_BAAIET010000001.1, read as the reverse complement.
GTGGACACGGACCCCGAAACGGCGGCGATGGTCAAATACGCCAACAACGCCTTCCTCGCGAGCAAGATCTCGCTGATCAACGACCTCGGGAACATCTGCAAGGCGTTCGGCCTCGACGCCTACGAGGTGGCCGACGCCATCGGGCTCGATGACCGCATTGGCGACCGGTTCCTGCGCTCGGGCGTCGGCTGGGGCGGAAGCTGTTTCCCGAAGGACGTGGACGCGCTCCGAGCTGCTGCTCGTGCGGCGGGCTATGAGCCGCGCATGCTCGATGCGGCCGTCGCGGTCAACGACCGGCAACCCGAGCGCCTGCTCACACTGCTCGACGAGCACGTCGACGTCGCCGGCGAGCGCGTGGCCGTCCTCGGACTGGCGTTCAAACCCGGGACGGACGACACGCGGAACACGCGGGCGGCGCCGGTGGTCGCCGGACTCCGCGAGCGCGGCGCTGAGGTCGTCGCGTACGACCCGGTCGCGGCCGACACCTTTCGAAGCCGCTACCCGGACCACGATCTGACCGTCGCCGACTCGGCCGCCGACGCGCTTGCGGGCGCTCATGCCGCCGTCGTCGTCACCGACTGGGACGAGTTCGCGGCGCTCGACGAGGCGTTCGACGCCATGGCGAACCGGGTCGTCGTCGACGGCCGGCGTATCATCCAGCGGCGCGAGGGGCTCACCTACGAGGGGCTCACGTGGTGACCCCCGGAGCGCTGGTCGCCGGCCGAGCTGCAGCCGTTACAGCTCGTTCGTCTCGGCTATCGTCACCAACTGCCGACGGGTCCCCGATTTGCCCACCCCACTATTCGGGTCCTTCGGCATCGTGTCTCCCTGTGGGCTGTCGCGGTATTCCCGGACGGGTGCATTCGCATCCCTCTTCCGTGTTCGAGCGAACCGTTTCGTGCTGCGTGGCTTCGCCCAACCGCCGTCTCCCGTTGCCTCCTGGCGACACCCCTTTGTACGACAGCGACGGATGCGGTGACGAAGATGGTGAATGACCCCCGCCGACTCGCAGCACTCGGGCTCTGTGGCGCCCTCCTCGTCGGGCTGTTCGTGCTCGGCGGGATGGGCTCTCCCACCGCACCACATGAGGGCCCGCACCTCGACGACCCGGACGTCGCCCCCGACGAGCACGCCGGCGAGCACGCCGAGACGGGCGGTGAGGTCATCGACACGGACCCGGTCGTGATCGACGTCGGTGACGGAGACACCACACAGCCGTTGCCCGTGGAGAACGCGCCCGACGCCGAGGAAGGACAGGAGCTGATCGTCGACGGGACGCTCACCGACGAGGGAACGCTCGTGGCGACCCCCGAACGCGCCGTCGTGCGTGAGCCATGGGAGACGACGTACATGTACGTCATTTCGGTGATCGGGGCGCTGCTCGTCGCCGCACGTATCGTCGACGGCTGGCGATTCGACCCGCAATCGGTCACGTTCCGGCCGCGGGAGCGGCCGCTGCACGTTCGCGACACGGAGGGGCCGCCCGATGGCTGAGCTGTTCACTCACGTGCTGGCCGGCTACGTGATCGGAACCCTGCTCTCGTGGCGGTACGACTGGGTCACGTACCCGTTCGTCACGGTCGTGATGGTCGGCGCTGCGCTCCCCGATCTCAACCGGATCGGGTTGGTCCTTCCCGCGGACGCCGTCGCCGCCCTGCTGGGCGTTCCCTTCTCGTGGACCCCGCTGCACCGCGCCGGCGGCACCCTCCTCGTCGTCTGTCTCGGCGCGCTCCTCGTGTCCAGGCAGTACCGGCGCGCGGCGGTCGCGCTGCTGTTCGTCGGCGCTGCCTCACACTACGCGCTCGACTTCTTCCTCTACAAGCCCTCGGGAGTCACGGGCCCCCTGCTGTGGCCGTTCCGCACCCACGGCTTCGCAGTCGAGGGCTTCTACCTGAGCTCCGACCGCTGGCCGGCGGTCGTGGTGACGGCGGTTGCCGGCGTCGTGTGGGCGGTCGACCGCCGCTGGATGCGCGACCGGGAGACGACCCCGCCGGCGTGATCGCAGGCCGCGGGGACGACGCGCCCGGCAACGGACGAACCCGGCGTCAGCGTCGCCGCCGGACGAACACGTAGTAGCCGGAGATCAGCCCCACCCCAAGCAACAGCGGGATCAGCGAGGCGAGTTCCGGATATGGCGCCACGGCCGGAGCGGCTGTAACCCGCTCAACGACCAGCGTGCCGGCGTCGGTGCGCTCGACCGTGTAGGCGTACTCACCGGGGCCAGCACCCTCGACGGCGAACTCGAGGCTGGTCCGCTCGTCGGGTGCCAGCGTCACCGTCTCGGTGGCCATCTCGGTGCCGTTCCGATACAGGGTGATCTCCCGCTCGCCGGCCGCCGACCCGTCATTGTGAGCCGTCGCCGTGACCGACGTCGTCTCGCCTTCGGTGATCCGAGCGTCGGCAAGGTCGGCTTGGACGACCTCGATGGATGGTGTGTCCGCGTCGTCGCTATCCGCCGCTGTCGACGGCGTTTGCGCCGGCGTTGTGGGTGCCCCCGAGGCTCCCGAGGTGGACCCCCCACCCGTCGCCGTCTCCCCGTCTTCCGTGGGGGTCGACGTGTCCAGCTCCCACCGTGCGGCGTCGGTGTCGTGGTCGTCGTCGCCGGAGCCGGCCACCTCGACGTCGACCCCGGAGACCTCCAGCTCGCCATTGTCGACGACGGCCATGGCGATCGGCGCCGTCCCCACCGCTCCGAGGACGACGAACGCGAACAGCACGTGGAGGGGCCACCCGTCGAGCGGGCGCATCCAGTCAGGAACTCACCTCGTTGGGGGAACCGCCCTGGTCGGATGGCCCTCGCCCGGCGGAGGAGGACGCCGGGCGCCCGCCGGCGCCACACCCCACGCCGGGCGCCCGGTGTCGTGAACGTAGGTGGCGACCGGGGCGCGTCACGGCTTGGGACATTGAGAGCTACGTGTTGTACCCTTCGGCGTCGGTGTTGAGCGTGACCGCGTCGCCGTCGACACCACCGTCCTCAGAAGGGATGATCACGACCTGGTACTCGATGTCGTCGAACTCGACGGTGTCCAGTTCGTCATCTTCGCTATGCGCCTCGACCGTGATCTCCAGTATAACCCTCGTCACGGCCCACTCGCTGTCACCGATGTCCTGCGGGAACAGTGCGGGACTGAACGGACCGTCCTCCTCGACGTTACCCTCACCCTCACCGTCCCCGATAGACAGCTCCCCGAGGTCTCCATGGTCGCCGTCGAGGAACCCGAGCTCTCCGACGTCGATCGTCCCTTGCTCGCTGTCGTCGTCCTCCACGCTATCCTTGCCGTACTCTTCGGAGAGGAGTTCCTCCGTGACGTCGTCGTCTGGGTCGATCGGCATGTGTTCCCAGTTGTTGTCGGAAGATTGGAAGTTGTCGGTCAGATCCGCGTCGATGTTTTCGTCGTCGACGTGGTCCCGTTCTTCGATCGGATCGACCGTCGCGTGGATGTCGACCTCGAACTGCGACAGCTCTTCGAGATTGAACCAGCTCACCTCGATCTCCGGGGCGACGGTCACCGACGTGACGTGGTTCGCCTCGAGCTCGACGGTCAGGTCGTCGTCCTCGACGTCGGCGGCGAGCGCGGGCGACGACCCGAACAGGGCTGCGCCGCCGCCCGCGAGCCCGGCTCCGAGCGCGATTCCACTACTCTTGAGCACCGTTCGACGTGAGAGGTTGGTGTCTTGGATGGACATGTCTGTGGGCGTCGGCCAGCACAGCCGCTCACCGTCACCACGGTGGCGCTCACCCGATGCAGCCGGCGTATCGGCCAGCGGCCTGACTGGTTACGTTTTGAAACACTCCTGAAATGACAATAAAGATGGTGGCCAAACGGAATCGGTTCGTCCGCGTCCGTTCGGCCGTTTTCGGACGGTACGGACGACACGGCGACGTCTCGGGGGTTGCCCCCGAGGCTGTCGACGACGGGAACATTCATACGCACCCACCCGTAGTACTGATCGATGGGAACCGGGAGACGGCAGCGATTCATTCACGGGCTCGTAGCCTGGATGCTCGGCGTGACGCTGATTCTTGCGGTACTCGGAGCGTTCGAGTTGGAGCTCTTCTTCGTGCTTTCGCTTATCGGGTTGCTCATCGTCGTCGAGTTGACGGCACCGTTTAATGTGACCCCACGCTGGCGCCGCCGGTTACTTCCGATCATCGTGCTTGGCCTCGTCGGGTTCGGCGTCATCGTCATCCGGCGAATCCTGGAGATCCTTCCGGAGGGGCTGATCTAGATGCGGTCACTCTCGCTCCCGCAGCTCCTGCTCGTTGTGCTCGCACTCACCCTTGGGGTGGCGCTCGTCGTCGCAGCGGGGACCACGACCGCAGCGTTCGGCGCGTACAATCCCGACTGGGACGGGACCAGCGACTTTCGAGAGCACGTCGACGCACACGAGCAGAACCATGTAACGCTCGAGACGGCCACCTACGAGAGCGTCTCCACAAACGGGACTGCGGCCGTCGTCCTCGCACCCGCAGAACGGTACGCGGCAAACGACTCACAACGTGTTCGGTCGTTTGTCGAGTCGGGCGGGACGCTGATCGTCGCCGATAACTTCGGTCCACACGGCAACAGTCTGCTGTCGGATGTTGGAGCGAGCGCGCGCTTCGACGGCGATCTGCTTCGGGACGAACGGCACTACTATCGGGGACCGAACCTCCCGGTCGCGACGAACGTCTCCGCCTCACCGTACACCATCGGCGTCGAGCAACTCACACTCAACCGCGGGACGGCCGTCGACCCCGGCGACGCGGACGTGCTCGTCAGCACATCCGAGTTCGCGTATCTCGACCGGGACGGCTCTCGCGACCTCTCGGATGACGAGGAGATGGCTGCGTTCCCCGTTGTCACCGTCGAGTCCGTCGGCGACGGTGCGGTGATTACGATCGGCGACCCCAGCATCTTCATCAACGTGATGCTGGACCAGCCCGATAACCGCGCGTTTGCCACGGCAGTGATCGACGGTCACGAGCGCATGCTGCTGGATTACTCACACGCGGGTGACCATCCACCGCTCGCGGCCGGACTGTTGGTCCTCCGGTCGTCGACCCCACTCCAGATCGGCGTTGGCGTCGTCGGGATCGGGCTCGTGTGGTGGTCGACGAGGCGCCGACCTGGTCTTCGAGAGACGGTTCGTGAGGGAACGCTCGCAGTAACGCCCGACCCGATCACGACACGGCTCCCGACGTGGGTGCACGGTCCCGTGACCGGAGACGAAGACGTGGCCGTTGATCGGGATGCGATGCTGGCAGTCCTGACCGAGCGGTACCCCGACTGGGACACGGAGCGACTCGAAACCATGATGACAGCTGTTTTGATAACTGAGCGAGAAGGTGACGACGATGAGTAGGGCTGCCGACGTGTTCGAGTCGATTCGCGACGAGATCGGCACAGTCGTCGTGGGAAACGACGACGTTCTCGAGGGGCTCACGATCGCCCTGTTGACTGACGGGCACCTGCTGCTTGAGGGGGTTCCGGGCGTTGCGAAGACGACTATCGCCAACACGTTCGCCCGGGCGTCCGGGCTCTCTTATAGCCGGATCCAGATGACGCCTGATATGGTCCCGGCGGACATCACGGGAACCAACGTCTACAGGCAGGAAACCGGGGAGTTCGATCTTCAGCAAGGCCCCGTCTTCGCCAATCTCGTCGTTGCGGACGAGATCAACCGCGCCACGCCGAAAACCCAGAGTGCACTGCTCGAGGCGATGGAGGAGGCGACGGTGACCGTTGATGGCGAAACGATGGCCTTGCCGTCGCCGTTCATGGTTATTGCCACCCAGAATCCGATCGAGATGGAGGGTGTCTTCGAGCTTCCGGAAGCCCAGCGTGACCGCTTCCAGCTCAAGTACACGGTTGACGTCCCGGATCGACCCGCCGAGCGGGAGATCCTCGACCGGTTCGACGACGACCCCGACATCGATGCCGACGGGGTGTCAACGGTCGTCGACGCGGAGGATCTCACCGCGGCAACCATCCAAGTATCGGCCGTCCATGTCGCCGACCCGATCAAAGAGTACATCCTTGATATCGTGGCCGCGACACGGGAGTCGACGGACCTTCGCTACGGCGGGTCGCCGCGTGCCACGCTCGCGTTCCTTGCGACCGGCAAGGCTCGTGCCGCCATCCGCGGCCGCGACTACGTCATTCCCGACGACATCAAGGCGCTGACGCTCCCGGTTCTGCGCCACCGTGTCATCCGCAACACCGACGCCGAGCTCGCTGACAGACCTGAAACGGCGATCATCGACGACCTCGTGTCCGACATCGCCGCGCCGAGCGGGGAGATGGCGGTCACCGAAACCGGCGCAGATCCGGCGCAGGCGACCGACGGCGGCGACGAGCCGGAGTCGGATGACCTCGGTTGAGGATTCCGCGATCAGCCGGAGTCGGTGTGTGTTTGCCCGACCGTACAGGAAATAACGGTCGGGCTCTCGTCGAGAACGGTGACGTGGACCGGTTCATCCAGCATCGACACGAGTCCGACCGCAAGAAACGAGACGACGGGATGGTCGATGGCTGTCGGATCCCCGAGCATGATCCCGTCAACCTCGAACGTGACCCGGTCGGTGTCCGCGTCAACGGCGTACTCGACGCCATCCGCAAGCTCGAACAGCTCAACGACGGCCTCTCCGAGAACGGCTGCCACTGCCGTCGGCTTCGACTCGATGGTCGCACTCGACGTCTCCGTGAACTCCGCCAGGAGGTCGGCGCCCGTCGGGTGAAACGCCACGCCGCCACGCTGTGGGTCGTCGGGGACCACGAAGAACTCGCCCAGCGCCTTCGGGTCCGGAATCGGTCCCTTCGTGGACCGTGGGACGAACAACCTGACGTCCTCACCGGGGACGTACACCGGATCGCCCGCCAGACCAAGCTCGTCCACGACCGCATCGCGGTCGCGCGCGAGCGTTCGAAACACACGGGCGCCCACGCTCGCGGCGACGAACCGCTCGGGCGTCAGCACGTAGGTCAGGACGGCCGCGAAAAGGCCGGTTCCGCCGAGCGCGAACAGCACGTCTCTGGCATCCGGAAACAGCAGTGCCCCGAGCACTCCGACGATTCCCAGTCCGCCGAGGCCGAGCGCCGTTTTCCGGTAGGTGACGGTGCGTGCGCGGGCGTATTCGTCGCGCAGCTGACGGTTTTCCTCCTCGAGGACGGCGACCCGCGTCCGAAGCGCCGCGACGCGGTCCTCGTCCGTCGGTGCCGTGTCCCCCTCGTTCGATGCGGTCGTCGAGTCAGTCTGTGGTGTGCTCATGTGTTGTCGGGCGGAGTCGGAGTGGTCGCTCCGTCGGCATCGCCAGTGGTCGTCGTCGACTCCGCGTTCGGCTCCCCGTCGACGAGTCCGAGACGCACGCGCTCGTAGCGGTGCGCCGTGTAGAGGCCCGCCGCCACGGCGAGGCCGACCCCGCCGGCGGCCGCGACGAGACTCCGCTGGAGCCCGACGCCAATGACGCCGGCGAGCAAGCCGAACGCGACGAGCGTCGCGACGGTGACGCGTGTGGCGTTCCGCTCACGCGCCGGCTCCGTCAGGAGGACGACGAGCGCCAGTTGTGTAACCACCACCCACTGGACGTCGTCGATGGTGACCATCGCAAGCAACGCCAGTTGTCCGACTGCGAACCCTCCCGTCACCGGGGCGACGAGCGCGACGAGGGCGGCCGCGACCGCCGCAACGCCGCCTGTCACGCCGCCGGCCGTATAGCCGACGGCCACGAACACGAGCAGTGCCACCGCGCTCGGCAGATCCCTGGTGGAAACCATCACTGTCGTGTCGGTTCCAGGAAGGCGAACGTCTCGCGTCGTGGGTCGTGGTCGGGTCATTGCGGTCGTGTGGTTCGGTGATGTGCGAGGATGGCGTTGAGTCGGTTTCCCGGCGCGATCTCGAACGCCGCGAGACGCGGATGCCCGTCGAGCTCCCGTCGCAGGTCCTCGAACGCTCGGTAGCGGTCGTAGGCGTCGTCCAAGTCCGTCAGTGCCGCCTCCTGAAAGAGACAGTGGGGCGCGAGGAATAGCATCCCACTACTCCCGCCCTGCGTCGCGAGTTTTGCGGCCTCGCGGAGTCGCACCGGGTCCTCGTCTGTCGTGACGAGAACGAGGAGGGTGTCGGCGGCAAATCGACTTCGGAGTTCACGCACGGTTTCGACGAGGGGGTCGTCACGGAGCCGTTTAACGTACGACTGGGTGTTCGAGGTGTAGGCGCGCAACACGGCGTCGAACGCGGCATCGCCGTCGAGTCGGTCGGCGATGCGTTGTGCGTCCCCCGCGGATCGGGCACGCGGGGTCGTCGCTGCAGCCGTCGCGTCGAGTTCGAACAGCGTGGACGTGATCCGGTCGTACGTCTCCGGCGACGTAGTCGGGCGAATCCGCGTCGTGATCCCCTCGTTGCCGACCGTCCACAACCCCATCGGGTCGCCGGCGTCCGCGGCGGCCTCCGCGATGCCGATCCCGAACTCGCGTGCGTAATCGAGCATCGTCTCCCCGTCATCCCCCGCCTCCATGTGCTGTCGGTGGTCAAAGACCACCACGAGCTGGCGGTCCGTCTCTCCCTCCGTCTCTCTCACGTACAGTTCATCCAATCGAGCGGTCGCTTTCCAGTCGATCTGGCGCAATGCGTCACCGGCCACGTACTGGCGGAGTTCCTGGGTCGTCACGCCGGGTCCGGCTCGGTCGGTCGGATGCTCGCCGTAGGCCCCGCGAACGGCGTCACCCCCCTGCCCCACGTGTAGCGTTGGCGTCCGCGGTCGAACCGTGATGACCGGCGATGAACCGCGACGGACCGTTTCCTCGTAGAGCCCGAACGGGTCGCGACATTCGAGCTGTGGGGTGGGAAAGTGGAACCGCCCCGCGATCGGAAACGTGACGCCGAACGTCGTCTCGGCTGCCGTCGCACCTGCAGCAAGCCTGACCCTGCGGTCGCCAAAGCGAGTCCTGACTCCGAGCGGGAGTTCACACCGGGCGTCCAGCTCCGTGCTTGATGCGGACGCCGGCCGGTCGACCGCGAGCGTTGCCGTCGTCCGCCCGTCCACGAACGCGTCGGCCATCGACGACTCGTAGCTGACCGTGACGCCGTCGTCCAGCCGAGTGAACTCACGAACGGCGTTGACGGCTGTCGCGAGCAGCCAGGCACCGATTCCGGCGCCCCCGACGAGGAGTATTGGCCGCTCCGCGAGAGCCCCGACGACCAGGAGGACGAGTCCGAGGCCGACGATCGTCCACCAGCGGCGCGTGACCTCCATCGTCCATACCTTTCGGTCAGTGGATTTGAAACTTGGCTTCCGGGATCGCCTGCACGATCGACCGTTTGCGGGCAGTCTCGTCTCAACAGGTGCCGGTGTCGTATCACGACAAAACAAAACCATATATGCTCTGCCCCAACAGATAGACTGTGTCGAGTCGTTTCCCGATCGTCAGTGTGGTGCTCGTTATCCTTCTCGTCGTCCTCCTTGCGAGCGGCACCGCCATCGCCGGGGGACTTGACGGTCCCGAGTACACACAGACCGTCGACGAGGAAAACGAGACCGCGCCGCACGAAAACCCGGACGAGGCCGCTGAGTCCGGCGATGATGAACGCGTCGGCTCGGTCCTCTCATCGGAGATGAGTGAGCTGCTCGGAGATAGTGCGACCGAGATCAGCGAACAGCAGTACGAGATGGGTCGCTCGCTCGTCGGTGAGGAGTACGACGATCAGCTTGAGCGATTCGTCGACGTCGCCGACGACATACAACAGGAGGAAACGGCCGAGTCCTTCGAGCAAGCCCAGGAGACACAGCAGTCGATCGCCGAGAAATCGGCTGAGTTCGATGAGAAGATGGCGGCATACGAGGAGGCCGTCGAGGACGGAGACGAGGAGCGCGCCCGCGAACTGGCACGCGAACTGCAGGACCTCGCCGCCGAAATCGACGAGAGTACCGCTCGAATAGACGAGCTATACGGCCAATTGGAAGCACAAACCGGTGAAGACTTCTCCGGAGCTCGCGAGTCGACCACGGCACATCGCAACCGTACTACCGAAGAATCCGACGCGGTTCGGGATGCCGAGTTTCTCGAGGCGACGCTGCATGCCGAGGCAAACCGGACCGACGTTTCGTTTGAGAATCCGGCCGGCGTGACGGGCGAGCTCCGATCCGAGGAGGGCGATCCGATCGACAACGCGACGATCGAACTGCAAGCCGGCGCGGACACGATGACTGTCGTTACCGACGCCGACGGCGCCTTCCAAGCGACCTACCGGCCGACGCTCGCCAAACTCGACCAGTCGACCCTCTCGATCGAGTACGTTCCGGAAACGGATGCCCCCTATCTGGCCGCCGAAACGACCGTTTCGATGGCGATCACCGAACAGGCCGAATCGGCGTTGACGATCACCGAGATGACCGAGGCGGCAGCGTTCGACGAGACGGTATCCGTGGCCGGGTCGGTGACTATCTCGGATGCGGAACACCTCAACGATCTGCCGATCCGTCTCTCCGTGGGGGGACAACGATTGGGGAATGTGACCACGACTGACGGCGAGTTCGAGATCGCTGGCGACCTGCCCAAGCACATCGCTCCTCCCGAGGCGGACATCATCGCCGAACTCGCTCTCGAAGACGCGGCCGTTGCCCCAGCCAACGCGTCCCAACCCCTCCAGATCGACACGACCGAGACGAACGTGACGCTCGATGTCGACGCAGTCGACCGCGATACAGTCACGGTGAGTGGTGAGCTGCAGACGGACGAGGGCGCCCCGGTTAGTGAAGCGCCCGTGACTCTCACCGTCGACGGCGACCAATTCGAGACGACCGAAACCGATGCGGCGGGCCGCTACGCCACGCAAGTGACGTTGGACGGTGACCGAGATGATGCGGCGGTGGTCGTCGGGGCCACCTTCGATGGCGAGGGGACGAACCTGCACGCGAGCGGTGCCGAACAACGCGTTGAACTCCCGGCCGCGTCGGCGGGCACCGGCGCCGCGCTCGCCGACGCTTGGCTCGTGATAGGGGTGCTCACCGGCGTTTTCGGCAGCCTGTTACTCGGGTGGCTGCTGCGGCGTGAAGCGGACGTCGGAGTGACGTGGATCGGTGAGCGTCTCTCCGGTCGGATTCCGCTCATCAGCACTCCTCAACGGGGGGAGACGGACACATCACGTGTTTCGGCTGAACCGGACGCCGTCGGTGTCGCTGACTCACACGACGGCTCGTCGAATCCACCGTCGAAGGCTTCATTGGCGCAAGCACGATCGCTGCTCTCGGACGGCCATCCGGGAGACGCGGTTGTCGTCGCCTACTCGACACTCAGAGGAGAGTTGATCGAGGAAACATCGGCGGACGCGAGCGACACACATTGGGAGTTCTACCGCCGTTGTCGGTCCGCCGAGACCGCTGATTCGGACTCGCTACGCACGGTTACCGAGGCATACGAAACCGCCGTGTTCGCGCCGCACACGGTTTCTGCGGATACCGCGGACGATGCGGTCGAGGCGATGTCGCAGGTACTCGAGTCACTACGTTCCGCCTGAGAGGGTGTGTCTGCCCTCCGAAGTTGGCGATGGGGCAACGATCTCGAGGTTAAGCCTTGAGACACTCGGCTTATCACTCAACGTCGATCCAGATGTGGAGGTCTCGGTAGGCGGTTTCGCGCGTCGGCTCGTCGGGGATCTCACCGTCGGTATACAGGAGATACTGCACCCGGAGGTCCTCGCCGGAGCGCGTCGGCTGGAGAGTGTGTCGTTCGTGGCGAGTCTCGTTGTGTTCAAGCGATGCGGTGAATCGGTCGATTTCTTCGCGGTCGACGACGGTCGTCTCGTTACCCTCCCCAGTGACCTCCTGTAACTGAACGACGGCCGTGTACTCCGTCTGTTGATGTTCGTTATTCTCGATCCCGACGATCAATTCGGCAGTCTCGCCAACGTCCATCTGCTCCGGGTAACCGTCGGCGACGAGCTCGTCGTCGTCGTTCTCGGTGAGCAGATAGAACTCGGTGAACTGTTCGCCTTGTGGCGGGACCGCGATCGCGTAGCCGACGCTGCCGACGGCGAGCAGAATCGACAGCGCAAGCACGACGTTCAACGCGGCATCGACGCGGTCCTCGGGCGCAAACACCTCGGCCTTGCCGGCGGCGATCCACTCGCGATAAGGGACGGCAAACCGCTCATCTTCGGGAAGGTCCCATCGACGCTTCGCCGCGACGGCCACGCAGCCGAGCGTGAACGTGCTTACCGAAAGCGCGATGGGGACTAGCCGGATCCCCCACGGCGTGAAGTTGAGCGCGAGGCCGATCAGCGGCGTGATGGCGATCGAGAGGCCGAACGCCAGCGCGACCCGTTCGATTCCGTCGATCCCGCTTCGGTCGCGTGTGTCGCCGTCGAACAGGCCGTCGTCCCTGTCCGCCGCCTCGGCCACCGCGTCCGGTTTCTCGGCGTCGTCGTCACGGACGGGAAAACTCCAGCCCCCGTCATCCTCCGTGTCGTCGTCCGTGTCGTCGTTCGCCGTTGTCTCGTCGACGGTTGGGGACTCGCCGGCTTCCGGAAATAGCGCCGCGATGAAGGCGTATCCGGGGAGGAATAGCACGAACACCAGCCCGAACGCGACGCGGAGCGGCGTCTCGTTGACGACGGGCAGAAAGACCGTCCCCAGTGTGAGCACGGTGAGGACGACGACAGCGGCCAGGTCGGCCGGCAGTCGTCTGGCTGGTCGGGGAAGCAGTAACCAGAGATCCCGCCGGTTCATCGTGCCAGAACGGAGTGGAACGGCGAATAAAAACACCTCGGTCCGGTACCCACGCGTCTGTCGACGCGATCGCGGTGGTTAGCGTTTTGCAGGCGGTAAGTCCCCTTCCTCAAGGAGCGACCATCGGAGCGAGCAGGGGGGAGATAGTTCACCGGCCGCCGGTCTTACGCCTGATAGGCGCTGCAGATGATTACGTGAGAAGAACGAGGTTGGTTGTCCATGTGGACGCCGATCTCGCCGGAGAGCGCGCGGAGCCCGACATGCTGGATCGGTTCGGGCAACGAGTAGCGGGCCGTATCACCTTTCAGAGCCGGATCTCCGTCGCCCGCTCGTCGCGCCACACGTCGAAGGTGTCGGTGAGCGTCTCGAGGGTCGTCGGGTCGATTGTCTTGGCGGCGAGGTCAGCCGCGGTCATGCCGTAGAGGGTCCCGCCGCCGGTGAACGGCTTCGTCTGTGCGGCGGCGTCGCCGATCAGGAGGTCGATGGTGGCGGAGTCAGGCGGGCCGATCGGGATGACGCCCGAGCAGAAGTGTTTGGTCTCGACGCCGTACTCGTCGACAAGCCGGTCGAACAGCTCGTTCACCCCCTCCCGGCGGCACCGCCAGTCCGTACTCCACGCCGGCATCACCCCGCGGGATCCGCCAGGCGAAAAAGGGGTGCAGTCAGATGGACATATCTTCGTCCTATAGGGCAAATGACGATAGAAGGAGATAACCTCTTGGTCCCTCGGCTAGCGCATTAGTCCTCGTGCCGAGGTCACGCGAGTCACTCGCCACGCCCCGCCGATTCCGCCGAGAAGGGCAAACCCGAGGGCAACGCCGGCGCCGGCGAGATACGCGTACTGCGGAACCTGCACTAGCCCCTCGAATCCGGTGACCATGTACGCAACCGTCTCGAGCACGCCGGCAAGCACCGGCGTTGCTGCCGCGCCGACGAGGAGTCCGAGCACGGCGATCGTCGTGGCCTGCGTCACTGCCACGCCCACCACGCTTCGCTTGGTCCCGCCGACCGCCCGCAACACGGAGAGGGGCTGACGCTGGGTGTACACGAGCGAGAGGAGGAGGTTCAACGACAGGAGTGCGCCCGAGATGACGCCGAGCACGACGAGGCTCACACCGCCGGCGAGCACGACGGCTTGCCGTTCCAGCAGCGAGACCAGCTGCTCCTCGTTCGTGCGGAACGTGTACTCCGGATGCTGCGCCGACAGCTCGTCACGGACGACCTCGCGATCCGCGTCCGCCACAGTCTGGATCGTGATCATCGTGGCGCTATCGTCGTACGCGTTCCCGGTGAGTGTCTGGAGCTCGCTGAGTCGGAGCGTAACGGTTCCGGTCCCGAGATAGTTGGCGAACGTCGAGGAGATTCCGACGACCTCGAACTCGTTTTCGCGGGCGTTCCCGACCGTTCCACCCACGTGGATCGTGTCGCCCACCTCAAGATCGTACTCCTCCGCGGTTTCCGGGGCAATGAGCGCTTGGTGGGTCATCTCGCCGTCATAGTCGCCGCCGGCATAATGCGTGTCCCCTCCGGTGAACCCTTCACCCTCGGTGATTGACACGGAACTGCCGCCGCCCGGCACGCCGCTCCCCATCGTCGTCTCAAACTCGTCGCCGTCGGTGCTGACGTACACCACCTGAAAGCCCATTGGAACGGCGTTTTCCACGTCCGGATGGGCGGAGATATCGTTCGAGAGCCGGTGTGCGTCCGGGATGGGATTCTGGAAGCCGCCGACCGACCCGGGTGCCACTTCGATCGGGCCGCCCGACACCCAGAGATCCCGGTCGGACTCCTCGAACATCTCGCTTCCCGTATCCGTAACGCCGGCACCGACGCCGGCGAGCAAGGTGACCGACAACACGGCAAGCGTCACCCCGAGCACGGCAAGCACCGTCCGCATTTTGTCGGCTCGAAGCTGCCGGAGCGCTATCCACACCGTTCCGCTGTATGCTCGGCCTCGTTCACGAAGTGTCATCGTGTGAGCTCCTCCAGCGTCTCGGTTTTGGCGGCGAGATACAGCGGATACGGCGCCGCACACACCCCGACGACGAGGGCTGCAACGAAGGCGTATCCCACGAGAAGGGGAGACACCGTCGCGATCGAGGGAATGCCGACTGCTGAAGCGACGCCGACGTTCACGCCGATCGTGGCAAGCAGACCGAGTCCCACGCCGACGACGCCGCCGAGCGCGGCGACGGTGAGTGTCTCGCTCACCACGACAAGGGCCCTCGTTCGCCACGAGAAGCCGACTGCATCGAGGACGGCGAGCTCACGTCTGCCAGCCGTCAGTTCGAGACCCATCATCGTCGCAACGAACGCGACGCCGATTCCCCCGGCAACGAGCGCCGACGCGAGCGCCATCGCGAGAGGCAGGTTCGTGGGCGTCGTGTCCGCGCCCATGAGCCCGGAGCGTGAGACAACCTGTGTCCCCGGGTAGATCCCCGCTAACTCCTCTTGAACCGCGGCATCATCCGTACTGACGAGGATCTGGTCGGCCTCGTCGGCTGCGTCCAGCCCGGTGACTGACTGGAGCTCGGCGAGCGGCATCGCCACTGCGGGGACCTCGCCGAATCCGGCGGCCATCTCTCGGTCGTTGATGTCGACGATGGTGAACTCTCTGTCATCGTTGCGGAGGCGCACATCGTCGCCGGACTCGATATCGAGGCTCTCTGCGACGCCCGGGGTGGCAATGACGTCGCCACTCCACGCCCCGTCGTAGCTCCCGCCGGCATGGTACCCGTACGTCTCGTCGAGTGCCGTCACGTTCATGTCCGCGATCCGCCGGTGGTCGCCGTCCGAGACGACGCCCACTGCGATGACGTACTCGCGCTCTCCCGTCGCGGGATTCTCGACCTGGACCGGCTGGAGGACGACCGGAGAGGAGTACTCGATCCGGTCGTCAGCTTCCAAGTCGTTGGCCACCTCGTGTACCTCGCTGAGTCGTGCGCCCTCCGCATCGAGCGGGACGCTGCCGGACCCACCCTCGTCAGGGACGATCCAGTAGTCGATGTTCTCGCTTTCGACCGTCGCGCTCGCCGCGAGTCCCATCGAGAGCCCCGTCACCACGAACAGCAGGGCGACCGCGATCGCCACCCCGGTGATACACGCAGCGGTCCGTCCCGGGGCGGCACCTCGGAGGCGGCCGATGACGCGCCGCACCCCTAACCCGGCGACTGCCGCCGTTCGTCGGAGCCAGCGACTCATTGTCGTGTGCCGTCCAACAGTCTGATCACACGGTCCGCTCGGTCGAGCGTGTAGTCATCGTGTGACGCGACGACCACTGCTCGGTCTTCGCCCACGTCGGTCAACAGATCAAGCACCGACTCGCCCGTCTCCCTGTCGAGTTCTCCCGTCGGCTCGTCGGCGATCACCACTGCCGGATCCGCGGCCAGTGCCCGGGCGATCGCCACACGCTGTTGTTCGCCGCCGCTTAACGATCCGGGACGGTGACTCCCGCGGTCGGCGAGCCCGACGTCTGCCAGGAGGGTGTTCGCCCGCTCCCGGCGGTCCGCCCGCGCCATCCCCGCTTGGACCAGCGGTAAGGCCACGTTCTCGGTCGCCGTCAACGCCGGCAGCAGGTAAAACCGCTGAAACACCATTCCGATGTGTTTGCGGCGGAAGGCGGTTCGTTTGCGCCCGGACAGCGAGGAGATGTCGACGCCGCGGATCGCCACGCGACCGCTCGTCGGTGTGTCCAACCCTGCCAACAGATGGAGGAGCGTCGACTTGCCGCTGCCGCTGGGGCCGGCGATGCCGACGACTTCGCCGTCGGCGACCGACAACCCGACCTCGGAAAGAGCGGTTACGACCCGGCGCTCGGTACTGTCGAACCATCCGCCGCCGTCGACGTATTGGCGCGTCAGGTCGGTACAGACGACCGGCTGTCGACTGTCGGCGGTGTCCGTCATCGGTTATACTGAACGAACGCGTCGGAAAAGTTAAAAGTCGACCGGTTCGTGAGGCGGCTACTCCTCGAGCGGATCCTCGTCGCTGCCGGGCGCCGACTCCCACGGCAGGCGTCCGTTCTGGTTGTAGTACACGCCCAGGCCGCCGGCTGCCAGCAGGACGATCACGAGCACCGCGATCAGGATACTGAACGGCGACTCGTCATCGTCGACCACACCGGCCTGCACCGTGTCGGTGACGTCGATGGAGCCGGCAGTCACGTCGTTCACCGCGACCTCGTAGTTCCCCTCGTCGTCGAGCGCCGTCGTGAACGCGTGTTCGGCGGTTTCGCCGCCGCCGACTGTCACGGCCGTCGTGTCGACGACCGCCCCGTCGACGAGCAGCTCGAGCGTCTTTTCGCCGTCGGCCTCACCCTCGTTTTCGAGGGTGGCGGTCACGTCGAACTCCTCGCCAACTTCGGCCGCATCCGTCGAGAGTGACGCGTCGGTCACCTCGATGTCGGCGGGTTCGGCCGCAGTGATCGCGAACACGGAGAATCCGGGTGCGTCGGCGGTGAACTCCTCGTCACCTTCGTGGGTCGTCTCGAAGGTCTCCCACTCCTCATCGGCCTCGTTGTACCGGTTCAGGCGGACGTTTTCGGGGTCACGGTCCAGTTCGTCGAGCCGCTCCTGGCTCACCGAGAACTCCCACTCGACGCTGTTGTAGTCGTCGTCAGTGAGCTCGCCGGCGTCGACATCGATGTACGACAGAGCGTCGCCTGCGTCGGGCGTGTCCGTCTCCGCCGGCGGCTCCTCGCTAGCGTCAACCTCGATGTCGAGTTGGTCGATGTCGTTAACGGAATCGACGGTGAACGCGTTGACCGACGTTCCACCGCTCGTCACGGAGGTCCCCGTTTCAATGCGGGTCGGCGTGTTCGCCTGAACGTTCGTCGTCGAGATGGACGCACCACCTTCCCGCTCGGTGACGGTGGTCTCCGGATCGTCAGGGGTCGGCGGCGCCCCACTACCGCCACTACTGCCGCCACCACTTGGCGGATCGGTCGGTTCGTCATCATCGGCCTCCGTCACGGTGACCGTAACCGGGGCTGAGTGGGCGACTTCCTCCTCTTCTCCCTCCTCGCCGAGGAGAGCGACGAACGAGACGTCGTAGTCACCTGCAGTGTCGAAGAACTTCTCGACTGAAACCGTTTCAGTCGCACCATCGTTCAGGTCCGTAACCGTTTCACGCAGGTCGTCGTCCTCGGTAACGGTCTCGTTCACCGAGAGGGCAACGGTGACGTTACCGGCAGCGTCGCCGACGTTCTCGACCGTCGTCGAGACGTTTGTGGTCTCGTTAACCGTCAGATCCCTCTCCTCGGCGACCGTGTCGGTGAGGTTGAAGGCTGCCCCCTCGGGGTCATCCGGCTCCGCGTCAGTGATCGTCACGTCCTCACGGCTCGTCGAGAACTCGTTCGTCTCCTGGTCGGCGGCGACGTGAACGGCGGCATAGTCACCGGTACTCCAGTTTTCCAACGTCTCGACGGTGATCTCCGATGACTGGCCGGCGTTGCCGACGGCAGTGATGGAGGCGTTAAGGACGAACTCTCCCTCCTCGATGGTCACAGGATCGCCGGCGGAGACGTTGACCCTATCGAGTGCAGCGTTTCGGAATCCGAAGAACCGTTCGCTGCTCTCGTTGACGTCGATCTCACCGGCGAGACGCCGGTCCGCGAACGAGATTCCCATCACCGTCGCGTCCGCATCGACGTTTGCAATCCCGTTAGCGCCAGCGAAGCCGGTGTTGATCGTGATGTCCTCACTCCGAAGTTCCTCGTCGAGCTCTCCGTCGACGTTGATCACCGTTGATTGCTGTTGGTACTCCTCCTCATCGAAGAGCAACACTGCGTGTGAGACGTTCTCGCCGGAGAGTTGGGCATCCACGTCGAGCGTTACGTTCTCTCCTGCAGCGTATTCGCTGTCGGGAGTGAAGGTGGACTGACTGTCGTGTGCGAGGATCGTATCGGCGCTGATGACGGTGGTTTCACCGGTGACGGTGACGGACGAGCTATCCTCGGACACTTCAACGGGGTCACCGACAAGTCCGATGAAGGCGTAGGCACCGGACCCGTCCAGCTCGTACGTTGCGTCTACGTCTCCGTCCTCGTCGACCGCTTCTGTCTCAAACGTATCGAATGTGACGTCAACGGGAAGGTCTTCTGACGTGAGAAGTTCCGTGAGTTCATCGATTGTTGACGGAGTGGTGCTGTTGCCATCGGTGAACTCTGATAGGTTGGCGTCGTTCGAGTCCGCTTTCACGACGAGCACCTGGAGGGTCTCATTCTCGAACTGTTCAGTGTCCGCACCGGTACCGCTCCGCAGTTCATAATTAACGTCCTGTTCGGGACCGAAAACCCCGATTTCATCGTCGTTTATTTGGCGCTCCGAAATCGGTCCATCGACTCTGACTTCCTGGTCCATCACGGTCGTTTCCGCGCTGCTCCGGTCAATGCTTCCGGGGCGGAGCACCGACCGTTCCCAGACGGTGATGTTCTCACCGGCGGAGATACTCTCGTCGTCGGGGACGTTCTGAACCTGTGGGCCACTGTTGGCGTCACCGGCCGCCGACAGTCCAGCTCCCGACACTGGACCAACGACTGCGATCAGCATCACCAACGCAAGCGCGATGGCACGCGCTTGGTCCCGTGAGCAAAATGTCATGGAAACCAATCGATACTAGATCCATATATGCTTTACGTACCTGCGAAGAATTTGGCGATTCAGAGGGTAACGTTGGGCGATTAGCCGTGGTTGATATTTCTGGTTATGACTGTGGTTGATTCGGATCGTCAGCAACCCCCGACGGCTTCACGACGACTAGGGGTTCACTGCAACGATTCCTGTCTTGGGTGCACCCCCTCAGAATCAACCCCCGAGGCCCCCTGCGTTAAGTTCTGTAGAAAGTTTCTTATGAGAACAAGTCCCAGCGGGAGTAATGCAATCGCGAACGGTTATCGTCCTCGTAGCCGCATGTGTCGGAATCGCTCTCCTTGCCGGGTTGACTGCCGGAGCCGGTGAGTACTCGATCGACGTGGAAAACAGCATCGACACGCCTGAACAGCAGGTGGAGATCGAGGGGAACTCGTATACGATCTCGAGTATCGCTCGTGTCGTGGCCCCGGACGATATTGTCATCGAACACTCCGGACCGAGCGGTGAACAATATGATGTGTATCTCTATGATTCCGCGGGAGATATTCGACAAGAACAGTTTAATCAGGAGGAGGGGGACCCACCGGTCGAGTTCTCGACGGATGATGAGACACCCGGCACGTTCGTTGCTGCGCTTGAGGACGACAACAACGCGATCGCCGCTATCCACCCGGTCGTTATCGCGGCGTACGACGTCTCGCTCGACGGCGTGCCGGACGAGATGACGGCCGGCGAGGAGGTGTCGGTCACCGCCGAACTCTCCTCGATCGAGGAGCGGCCGATCGAGGAGGTCCAGCTCGTCGTTTGGAACGGAAACAGCGAGGACGAACTCTCGATGACCGACGAGGGAGACGGCACCTACACGGCAACGTATGATGAGTTCGAGGAGGGGGACTACGAGCTCTACGTTGCGGTCCGGGGAGAAGATGAGGTTGAGGTGAAAGACGAGCTTGAAATCCTCGGACTCAGCGACAGTAGTTCTCTCACCGTCAACGAGGCGGATAACGGCGGCAACGGCGGCAGCGGAGGCGGGGGCGGCGGTGGCGGCGGGGGCGGCGCTGGCGCTGGTGACGGGGAGACGACGACGCCGACCGAGACGGAGACACCCACCGAGACGGGGACACCCACGACGACGCCCACCGAGACGGAAACGCCGACCGAGACGGTGGAGTCGACCGAATCCGAAACGCCGACTGAGACCGAGACCGGGACCGAGTCCGGTCCGATAACGCCGGCGACCGAAGACCCGGACGATCGTTCCGACGACGATGCGCCACTGTACGCGGTACAAGGGCTCTTTGCGGTGGTTCTCCTGCTTGCCGGCGGGCGCCGGCTTCGGCGACGCTGAACCGGATCGACACACACCTTTGGGAAGCTTCATGTGTCATCTCGCAAATGATGGACGCATGAGCATTCACACCGCCGTCATTCTCGCGGGTGGTGAAGGGCGTCGTCTGCGGCCACTGACGAAAACCCGACCGAAGCCGATGCTTCCGGCGGCGAACCGGCCGATCATCGAGTACGTCCTTGATGCAGTTATCGAGGCGGGGATCGACGAGATCCATCTCGTTGTCGGGTACAAACGGGAACGCGTACAGAGCCACTTCGGACCGACGTATCGGAACGTCGATCTCACCTATCACGTGCAGGAAAAGCAGCTAGGAAGCGGGCACGCGCTGTTGACCGCGCGCGATGCGGTCGACGAGCCGTTCCTCGTGGTGAACGGCGACCAGATCGCCGATCCGTCGATCGCCGCCGACGTCATCGACACACACGACGGGAACGACGCCGCCGCCACGCTCAGCGTGATGGACAGCGAGAAGGCGTCTCAGTACGGCGTCGTCGAGATGGAAGATGGCCATATCACGGACCTCGTTGAGCAACCATCCGCTGGCGGTCCCGGGCTGTTGAACGCCGGCGTCTACGCCTTCTCGCCGGACGTCTTCGAGGTGTTGTCGTCGCTCCCTCGACTGGACGGAACACTCACCGTTCCGCAGTTGGTCTCCGCACTCGTGGAACGCGACGAGCGGAGCGTTGCCGGCGTGTTCACCGAGGGGTTCTGGACGGATGCGACGTTCCCCTGGGACCTTCTGAGCGTCGCCGAACAGGTGTTTCGGATGGAGTGGATCGACGTCGAGGAGACGTCACCCCGCCGTTGGGTCGCCGACAGTGCAGCCATCCACCCGGATGCCGTACTCGAACCGCCAGTGGTGGTCGGTGAGGACACCGAGATCGGCGCCGGCGCGGTCGTCGGCCCGCTCGCCTCCGTGGGCGAGAACACCGTTATCGGCGCGAACGCCGTTATCTCGAACACCGTGGTCGACGCCAATTCGCGGGTCGGACCGAACGCAACGCTGGTCGATGCCGCGCTCGGGCGCGGCGTCATGATCGGAGCCGGCAGCGTCGTTCCCGGGGGGGACAACGACGTGCAGGTCAATGGTCGCGTTCACGAGGGCCGACGACTCGGGGCAGTGATCGCCGACCGGACTTCCGTGGGCGGCGGCACGACGGTCGGTGGCGGATCCCTCGTCGGGAGCGGGGCGACGCTGGAGGACGGCGTCACGGTGTCCCGGAACGTCGACAACCAGGTGGAGGTTCGCCGATAATGTGCGGAATCATCGGCCACATCGGTCGTGACAGGCAGTCGCTGCAGGTGTTGATGACGGGACTGAACAGCCTCGAATATCGGGGCTACGACTCCGCAGGCGTCGCGGTCGGCGGCAATGAGCTCGAGGTCGTCAAGCGGTCCGGCGAGATCGAGGCGCTCGAGACGGCGCTCGAAGGCCGCTCGCTCTCCGGAACGTTGGGTATCGGGCACACTCGGTGGAGCACGCACGGCCCTCCGACCGACGGGAACGCACACCCTCACACCAGCGCATCCGGACGGGTCGCGGTGGTGCACAACGGGATCATCGAGAACTACCAGTCGCTGAAGGCCGACCTGGAAGCCGACGGTGTCACGTTCCGCAGCGACACGGACACTGAGGTCGTTCCGCACCTGATCGAGCGGGAGATCGACGCCGGCGCGGACCCGGAAACCGCGTTCAGACGTGCGGTCTCCGCGTTGGAGGGCAGCTACGCGCTCGCGGTCGTCATCGCCGGAACGGAGGCGATCTTTGCAGTCCGAAACGACTCCCCGCTCGTGCTCGGCGTCTCCGACGAGGAGTACTTCCTCGGCAGCGACGTGCCGGCGTTTCTCGAGTACACGGAGAACGTGGTGTATCTCGACGACGGCGAGTATGTGCGGCTGGACCCCAATGGCCCCACCATCACCGACGTCGACGGAAACGGCCTCGAATATACGGTCGAACAGGTCGACTGGAGCGTGGAAGACACCGGCAAGAGCGGCTACGACCACTTCATGCTCAAGGAGATTTACGAGCAGCCGACCGCGCTCCAACAGTGTCTCTCCGGCCGCGTCGCAAGGCGTGAGGAACGCGTCGAACTGGAGGGGCTCGAACGCCTCCAGAGTGAGCCTCCCGCAGGCGTGCAACTCGTCGCCTGTGGCACGTCGTATCACGCCGCGCTCTACGCGGCACGCATGTTTCGAGAGCACGGCGTTCCCGCATCGGCGTCGATCGCCAGCGAGTTCGCCCTCGAGCGCGCACCGGTGGCAGACCAGTTGGTGGTGGGCGTCACCCAAAGCGGCGAGACGGCGGACACGCTCAGCGCGCTGCGTGCCGCGAAGCGGCGCGGCGCCGACACGCTGGCGGTGACGAACGTCGTCGGATCGACGGCGGCTCGCGAATGCGACGACGCGCTGTACATCCGTGCTGGCCCGGAGATCGGCGTCGCTGCGACCAAGACGTTCTCCTCTCAACTCGTGTCGCTACGACTGCTCGTCGAGCACGTCGCTGAGACGGATGGTGTCCACGACCGGCTCGGCGCGCTGCAGTCGCTTCCTGAAGGGATACAGGAGGTGCTCGACGAGTCGCGGGCAAAGGAGCTCGCCGAGGAGTACGTCGACCAGCACGGCTACTTCTTCATCGGCCGCGGGTACAACTATCCAGTGTCGCTTGAGGGTGCCCTGAAGTTCAAGGAGATCACCTACGAACACGCGGAGGGCTTCGCGTCCGGCGAGCTCAAACACGGAACGCTGGCACTCGTCACGGAGAACACCCCCGTTATCGCGACGGTCACGGGTGACGACGAAACGGCACACAAGACGCTCGGTAACGTCAAGGAAGTGGAAGCTCGCGGCGCGCCGGTGATCGCCGTCACGGATGGCCGAACGGAGGTCGACCGGTATGCCGACGCCGTGCTCGACGTCCCGAAAATACATCCCTCAGTCGCCCCGATCCTCGCCAACACGCAGCTTCAACTGTTCGCATATCACGTCGCGAACGAACTCGACCGTTCGATCGACAAACCACGGAACCTCGCGAAAAGCGTCACCGTCGAGTGAGGCTGCCCAGCCGTGAAAACGGCTGTGCTCGCGGATGTCGAAACTCGCTTATGAAGTTCTTCGGAGGCCGACGGCTACTCACGACGGGCGGCCACGGCCCACTGGTTGCCGACGAAGCGGTACCCGTCGTCAAAGGTGACAGTGGCCTCCGCTCCGCGTTCCAGCGGGAGGATCGACGAATCGAGGACGGTTTCATACACCGGGTCAACCAATCGGATGTCGTGATCTCCCGTGGGGCCGCCGTTTCTCACGGTCAGCTGAAACGACTGTGGTGCGTAGGTGAGCAGGAACTCGTCGAACGGCTCGATCGCCGCCGTGTCGAACTGAACTGTTGCCGATTCATTCGTCTCAGTAGCGACGGTCGTCGTCTCGAGAACCACTCGATTGCCGGGACGGGCTCGCTCGTCCGTGTCAACGACGCCCTGTAACGCGATGCGGATGCGTCCAGTTTCGCCCCGGTTGAGGAACTCCGTGCCCACCACATCGTTCCTGTTTGTTTCCTCGATGATCCTCGGTCTCGGTGCCGCCACGGTTACGTCCAGGCCGTCTTCAGTTCGCACCTCGGACTCCGGCTCGTTCCGCCCATTTCCCCTCGTGGCGAGACAGCCGGCGCTGCCAACCACGGCAGCGGGGAGTATCCCCAGTAATCGTCGCCGATTCATGATATGACTGCTACTCGACAGACTCCTATAAAACTCGTCCATGGGGCCGTCTCGTTCCCCGTTCGTTCGGAAGCGTTCGACCGGCGGCTTGCGCAGCCGTCGTCTCGTCGCTATCGAAGGCGAAGTGACGCTCGTCAGTCGTCGTCGGTCGTCTCCGACCCGTCACCGTCGTCGGCGGATCCGTGCGTTCCGATCGGCTCGTCGAGGTCAAGCACGACCATTCCATCCTCCTCGGTAGGCTCGTACTGTGTGGTCACGTCCGGAATGAGGTCGTATTTCCGCAGGAAGGCCTTTGGCGCGATGGTGCCGCCCGAGTCGGACTTCGTGATCGAGTAGGCAGCCTCGTCTTCATCCTTATCCGCAACCAGTTCAATGCCGATACGGGAGGCGTCTGCATCGTAGTACATTATCGCCCCGCCGCTATCTCCGACGAACTCGTCCAACGCCGCCTTGTTGATGCCGATGCTCCCCGACTTCCGAAGCGAGATCATCGGGTCCGTTCCGGCGGGTCTGCCGCGTCCGCTCCCTGACTCTTCGAATTTTTCAAATCCCATGTTACATGGCTATTTCTCTTTGTTCTTAGTTCTTTTTGTTACTTTCTGAGCTCCCTTCATTTGTGATCTCCCAGTTCAGCTACTTTTCTAATCCTGACTCAAAGAGGGGTCGATTCGCTCCGGAAACACCCGCGTCTGTCACCAGCTCTGGAAG
The DNA here is from genome assembly GCF_054654575.1 of Halorubrum gandharaense. Taxonomy (NCBI): domain Archaea; kingdom Methanobacteriati; phylum Methanobacteriota; class Halobacteria; order Halobacteriales; family Haloferacaceae; genus Halorubrum; species Halorubrum gandharaense. The sequence continues at coordinate 1,183,906 of NZ_BAAIET010000001.1, read as the reverse complement.
TCGCTGTCGCAGCCGGTTCGTCGTGAGAACGCCGGTCAGCGGTCCCGGGTCACGACTTCACCGGGGGTCGTCGTCGCACCCGACGACAGGGTGACGCCGGCATTGAGAGACGTGTTGATCCCCGTCTTTACGTCGTCGCCACAGACGACGCCAAACTTTCGGCGACCCGTCTCAACGCGTTCTCCCTTCACCGTTATTTCGACGTTCGCGCCGTCGTGGCGGAGATTGGCGACGTTCGTCCCCGCACCGAAGTTGACCTGACGCCCGAGGACGCTATCACCGAGATACGAGAGGTGGCCCAAGGATGTGCCCTTCATCAACACGGCATTTTTGACTTCGACGCCGTTGCCGACCTTGGTCTCCGGTCCCAGATACGTCGACCCGCGCACGTAGGCGTTCGGGCCGACCGTCGCATCCCGGCCGATATAGACCGGCCCCTCGATAACCGCACCGGGCTTTACGGTGGCACCCTCCTCGACGACGACCCGGCCACGGAGATGTGCGGCGTCGCTGACGTCGCCGTCCTCGACCGCTTGTAGCGCTGCCAGCTTCCACTCGTTGGCCTCCAGGAGCTCCCAGGGGCGCCCGACGTCGAGCCACCGGTCGAACGGGATCGGCGTCACGGCATACTCCTCACAGACACGTTGTAACACGTCCGTTAATTCGAGTTCCCCACGCTCGCTTTTCTCGACACGCAACCAGTCGAGCGCGGCGGCGGGAAACGCGTACGCCCCGGTGTTGATCAGGTCTGACGGGGGGTCTGCGGGCTTTTCGACCACACCCGTCACGGCGTCGTCAGCCACGCGTAACACGCCGTACGAGGACGGGTTGTCCACGCGCACCGAGCCGACCGCCGGCGCGCGTTCGAACAGCGACGCCAGCGAGTCGGCGTCGTAGAGCGCATCCCCGTTGAGCACGACGAATGGCGCCTCATCGAGACGGTCCGCGGCCGCACGAACCGCGTCGGCGGTTCCACGCTGCTCGGTCTGGATCGCGAACGAGACCGGCACGGGGAGGTCCAGATCCTCGAAGTGGTCCCGCACGACGTCCGCCTCGTATCCCACCACGAGCGTCACGCCGGTCGCCCCCGCATCGATCGCCGTCCGGACGGTGTGTTCGACGAGGGGCCGTCCGGCGACCGGCAACATCGGCTTCGGAAGCTGGTCGGTCAGCGGTCGTATGCGCGTTCCCTGGCCGGCTGCGAGCACGACGGTTTGCATGCTACCCGCACTCTCTCGGAGGAAAAAAGAGGTTCCGCACTCCCGTTGCCTGCTTGTACATCTGCCAGCAGCCCTTACGGCGCCGGGCGCCAGTCTCGGTCGCTACGTCGTCTTTCGTGCTGCTGCCACGATAGCACGCGCCTCCTCGTGTATCGCGTCGGCGGCGTCGGGATCGCGAGCCTCGGCGGTCACACGAACGAGCGGCTGGGTCCCCGACGCCCGGATCAGGAACCACCCGTCGGCAGTCTCGACGCGCACGCCGTCGAGTCCGGTTACGTCGTCGTACGCGTCCGCTACCTGTGCCGTCACCGCGTCCATGACGGCGGCTTTCCGCTCCGTCTCGACCGCGTCGCGGCGAGTCGGGTACGTTGGAACGGCGTCAACCCGTTCGGAGAGCGGCCGGGAAGCGGCGAGCGCCGCCAGAATCACGGCCGCAAGCGGTCCGTCGGGACACAACGTTTCGTCGGGGAAGATCCACGCGCCCGACGGCTCGCCGCCGAACGTCACGTCGGCGTCCCGCGCCCGCTCGGCGACGTACACGTCACCGACGCGCGTGTGAACGACCGATGCACCCACCGTTTCGACGGCATCGTCCACGGCGAGGCTGGTGTCGACGGGCACGGCAATGTGCCCGCCGTCGACTGCAAACTCGGTGGCAAACACCGCCAACAACGCGTCACCAGCTACGAACCGCCCTTCGTCATCGACCGCCATCATCCGGTCGGCATCGCCGTCGTGGGCGATACCAAGGTCTGCATCTCGGGCGGCGACGTGTTCGATGAGCCCCTCGCATGTTTGTGCTGTCGGCTCGCTCGGACGGGCGGGGAAGCGACCGTCGGGCTGGGCGTTCAGCGTCTCGACGGTTGCGCCCAGCTCGTAGAGGGCGTCGGCGGTCACTCCTCCCATGCCGTTACCGACGTCCACCACGACGTGGAGCCCGGACAGTCCCGCGTCGCTCGTCCGTTCCGCGCCCGCAGTGACGAGGTCGTCCAGATGCGCTTCGCTCGCCCGGTCCCACCGTTCCGTGGTTCCCTGCTCGTCCCACGCGGCGTGGGGGACGGTTCCCCGCTCGATGCGCCGCTCGATGGTCGCCTGCGCATCCGAGTCGAACGCCTGCCCCGAGGGGGTCCACAGTTTGATCCCGTTGTCGGGCGCGGGATTGTGCGACGCCGTGATCGCCACGCCGGCATCCGCGTCGACCGTCTCGATCCCCCGGGCGATCGTCGGCGTCGCCGCGGTGCCCACGGTGACGACGTCGACGCCACATTCGACGAAGCCGGACTCCATGGCTGCCGTCAGCGCTCGGCCGGTGTCACGGGCATCCCGCCCAACCACGACACGGTCGGCATCGACGGCGACGGCGTGGGCGATGTCGAGCGCGAGGGAGGCGTCGATCTCGGCGCCGAACGGTCCGCGAACGCCGCTGGTTCCGAACATGTAGCCGCAGTGGACGCTGACGCTCTTAAGCGCGATGACACCCGCCGATGGTGTCGGTTTCGCATCCGACGACCCGGATCTCAGCACTTTCGAGGTGGAGCCTCCGGCCTCAAGGAGTGAACGGAGTGAGCGAGTAGGCCGGAGAGGAAACCGACATGGTGCGATACAGCTGGAATACGACGACCGCTCGACTCCCAGGTATTTAAGAACCATTAGCTATTAATCTGAAATATGGAGGTTCGGCGTACTGCACCTGTCAAACTCGTCGTTCCCGACGGGCGACGGGAGGATCTCCACGAATCTGCCCGGCAGTTCCTTCACTGCGCCAACCGTGCTGCCGAGTTCTGTTGGTCTGATGTTTCTCACACTGAGTGTGTCACAGCCAACACAACTGCACGGGACGCGCTCTACGGGGAACTCCGCGAGGAGACGGACCTTACCGCGAATCTCGTTCAGGAAGCCATCCGACGCGCCGTACAAGCGACGAAAGGCTGCGTTGAACGGTGGAAGGAGGGCAAACGGGTGAGCCAGCCGGAGTTCACGTCGTGGAGCATGGTCTACGACAAGCGGAGTGCGACGTTCTACCGCAACCGTGTGTCCCTCTCGACCGTCAACGGGCGTGTCGAGTGTGACTTTGAACTTCCGGCGGATAGTCCGACACCGTACGAACGGTACGTTCTCTCGGAGGACTACGAGTTCCGGGCAAGTACGCTTCAATACGACAAAGCGACCGACGAGTTCTACTTCCACATCACCACTCGGAAGGACGATTCGAGCGCTGACGAGTTCGAGGTTTCGGAAGATACCGAGCACCAAACAGTCCTCGGTATCGACCTCGGCGTTACCAGTCTCGCGGTCGCTTCAACCGGCACGTTCTGGCAAGGCGATGAGTACGACCACTGGTGCCGTGAATTTGAAAAGCGGCGCGGTGAGATGCAACAGTGCGGGACCCAAGCTGGGCACAACGCGCTTCTTCGTCTCGGCAAGCGCGAAGAAGCGTGGCGAAAGCAGTACATCCATACTATCGCCAACGAGATCGTCACGGAAGCCGTTGAGAACGGGTGCGACGTTCTGGTATTCGAAGACTTATCGGACATCCGTGACCGTCTTCCGCAGGCGAAGTGGCACCACATATGGGCGTTCCGTCGCCTGTACGAGTACGTCGAGTACAAGGCACCAGAGTGCGGCGTCACGGTAAAGCAAGTTGCGCCGAACCACACGTCCCAACGCTGTTCTCGAACGGACTGTGGGTTCACGCATGAGGACAACCGCCACGGAGAACACTTCGAGTGCCAGAAGTGCGGCTACGAGGTCAATGCGGACTACAACGCGGCGAAGAACATCGGGGTACGCTACGCTCGAAAACGGCGACACAGACTCCGTTCCTCGCCCAAGTCGGGGGACGGAGACGCACCAGTAGACGTGCGTATAAATGGTGGGACGTTGAACGGCGAGAGTCACCAGCCTATTGCCGGTGACTGATTGCCGGGAGTTCACATCAAAGCCCTACCCTCAACGAGCGAACCCCGTATGGGGTGAGCGAAGTAGGGTAGGGTAGTTTACTCGCCACCCCCTTCCGTCGCCTTCTCGGGACGGTACGCCTCGCTTATCGCCTTCCACTTGCCCGAGCGGAAGCGCCAGTAGTTGATCGCGGCCGGGATGGTCGTCTCGGCCATGAACGCGAGGTAGAGGCCCCACAGGCCGATCGCGGGGATCGAGAGCCCGGGCAGCGAGAGCTCGACGACCGGCAGCGTCACCGACGGGATCGTGAGCCCGGCGGCGCCGATGTACGCCAGCGGGATCGAGACGCAGAACATGCCGATGAACTGGCTGGCAAAGGGCACCTTGGTGTCGCCGGCGGCGTCGAGCGGGCCGGCGGCGCCGCCGGAGACCCCCTGGAAGATCACGGCCGCACAGGCGGCGTACACGAGGTTGACGGCGATGGGGATCTCCGGGCTATCCGGGCTCTCCGCGAAGAGGACGACGATATCGGTGGCGAAGAAGGCGATGAGCACCGCGCTGACGGCGTAGGTTGCCACCGAGAAGCGGATGATGTCACGGGCGTACGCCTGCGCCTCGCTGGCGCGGTTCTCGCCGAGCTCCTGGCCGACGAGACTGGAGGAAGCGAGCCCGAAGCCCCAGCCGGGGGTGTTCATGATGCCCCAGATGCGGCGCGCGATGACGAACGCCGCCACCGTGTTCTCCCCGAAGATGTCGAGGATGCCGAGCATGGGGAACTCGGCGACGGTCCACACGAGGTTGCGTGCGCCGACCGGGAGCCCGATCTCCACGAGGTCGTGGAGCATCCCCGGGTTGAGGTAGTTCCCGAAGGGGTCGATCTGCACGGGGAACGCGCCCATGCCGGGGAACCGGCCCCATGCGAGGCCGAAGGCGAAACCGGCGGTGACGCCGACGTTCGCGAGGACGGTGCCGAGCGCGGCGCCCTCCACGCCCCACCCGAGCCCGAAGATGAACGCGGCGCTGAGGAAGATGTTGGCGACCGCGCCGCCCGCGCGCACCTGCATCGCGGTGTAGGCGTCGTCACAGCCGACGAGCACTCGGCTGCCGACGAGGTTGAGTCCCGCAAAGGGGACGCCGAGCCCGACGACGCGGAGGTAGTCGGCGCCCAGCCGGATCGCGGCCTCGTTGCTCGACAGCAGCGAGATCAGCTCGTAGGCGTACACCCAGAACACCGCGGTGACGGGCAGGCTGATGACGAGCACGAGCAGCACGCTGGAGCGGACGGCGTCGCCCAGCTCGTCGAACGCGCCCGCGCCGTAGCGCTGGGAGACCAGCGCGATGGTGCCGCCGGCGACTCCGCCGCCGATGGCGAACGCGAGCCCCCAGAACGGGCCGGCGAAGCCGACGCCGGCGACGGCGCTGGTGCCGACCGCGACGCCGACGAGCGCCACGTCGACCGCGCTCTTCGACATCCGGGCGATGCCGGTGATGATGCGGGGCCACGCGAGGTCGGTGGTCCGCACGACGCGGTCGCGGTCGATGATGCCGACGCGGGCGAGCGCGAAGCCGATATAGAGGATGGCGAGCCGGAACAGGTTGGGGACGCGAGACACTGGACGTGCCTCCTTCTCGGGCCGTAATAAAGGGCTTTCGTCACCCGGCAGGCGTCTCCGGGTCGACGGGTGGTGGGGGCTGGTGCTCGGTTACGAACGTGTGAGATGGAGGCGGTTCAGTCTTCGAGGTTCTCGTAGAACGTTCGTGGTTCGACGATCGGAATGCCGTTGTACGCGTCGAGCGAGAGAAGGTGTGTATCCCCGGAGACGAGGTAATCGACGTTGCCGGCCACGGCCGCTTCAAGGAACTTGTCGTCGTCCGGGTCATCCTCGACGGCCTGAACGTTGACACCCGGATCGACGAACTCCGCAAAGTACCGGAGGGTCTCGACCTCCGCCTGTACTTCCTCGTGATCCATGTGGAAGCGCTCCGGGTATTTGAGGAGCGTATCACGGAACTCCGTGAGGGTTGCAACGGAGACGACGATCTCGTATTGACCCTCGTACCCCTTGACGACGACCTCGTGAGGAACACCGGTTGAGATGACGCCGGAAATCAACACGTTGGTGTCGAGAACCGCCTTCATCTCTCGTCTTCGCGTGCGTCGTGAACCAACTGGTCGATGTCGTCCGTGGTGAGGTCGGTCGCGCCGGCGCGCTCCTCAACACGCTGTTGGAACTCCTCTACGGAGGGGAGGTCTATCTTCTTCAACACGAGCCCGTAGTCCGTCGGAACGACCATCAGCTTCGTTCCCTTCTCAAGGCCGAACTGCTCTCGGAGGCGGCTCGGGATCGTGATCTGCCCTTTCGAGGTCACCGTCGTCAGCTCGGGGTCGTCGGTACTCATGGTTGATGCATGTAAGATTTCCTTACGTAACTGCTTAAGACTGTGGGTCACCCAGCCTTGCGGTTTGCCCGGACTGTGCGGTCTCGTTTGGGTCCGCGGCTTCAGGTGGGGTGTCGGCTCGAAGGCGTTCGGTCACGCCCCCGAGACGAGGTAGACGGCGAGCGCGGCGAAGACGATGCCGAGCGCCTTGCGGAGCGTGAACTCCTCGCCGAGCACGAGAAACCCGATCACCGACGAGAAGACGAGGAACATCGCGAAGATGGGCGTGACGACGCTCACGGGGCCGAGCGCGAGGGCGCGGTATAAGGCGAGAATGCCGATACCGAGGAAGACGCCGGCGGCGAGCACGTGCACCATCTTCGGGGAGCCGAGGTGTGTCGTAAATCCTTGACCGGTATAGAGAATGACGCCGATCGACATCACGACGAGCAGCGTGTTCGAGATGACGACGGCGACGTCGCTGGGGACGGCGTTCGGGCCGGTGGTTGCGACGCGCATCAGCGGCGAGACGAGCGCGTACGCGCCCATGGCGAGTAGGGCGTACGGCAGGTAGGTGGTCTCCATGGGTGTACGCGACGTGTGGGTGCGGGAAATCGCTGCCGAAGGCGGCCGTTGAGGTGTGCGTTGTTGGGGAGGACGTTGGTGAGGAGCACGACGGCGAATACGCTAACGCCCCAGTCGGCTCCTTATAAGTGGGTTGTGCGAATCGGGCTGAGTGCACGACGGCGAACACCTCCAAAGCCCCAGCCTGCTCCTTATAAGCGAGTTGGACGGTTCACGCAGTGAGAACGACGGCGAACACCTCCAAAGCCCCAGCCTGCTCCTTATAAGCGAGTTGGACGGTTCACGCAGTGAGAACGACGGCGAACACCTCCAAAGCCCCAGCCTGCTCCTTATAAGCGAGTTGGACGGTTCACGCAGTGAGAACGACGGCGAACACCTCCAAAGCCCCAGCCTGCTCCTTATAAGCGAGTTGGACGGTTCACGCAGTGAGAACGACGGCGAACACCTCCAAAGCCCCAGCCTGCTCCTTATAAGCGAGTTGGACGGTTCACGCAGTGAGAACGACGGCGAACACCTCCAAAGCCCCAGCCTGCTCCTTATAAGCGAGTTGGACGGTTCACGCAGTGAGAACGACGGCGAACACCTCCAAAGCCCCAGCCTGCTCCTTATAAGCGAGTTGGACGGTTCACGCAGTGAGAACGACGGCGAACACCTCCAAAGCCCCAGCCTGCTCCGGTCGAGGGCCTCCGTGCGCGCCTCACTCGCTCCGCTCGTTCGGTGCTACTGTCGGCCGTCTTCCCGGAGCAGGCTGCCCCTTTGAGTCCCGCCCCGCACCGCCCCGCTCCGCAACCGTACCTCATCCCTCCCCAGCCTCGGTCGACGGCGGCCGCGGGACCGCACCGCAGCCGCGGCCGCCGCCGACCTCCCTCGCGGGCGGTTCGCGGCCTATCGGCCGCTCACCGGCGCGCCACCGCACGCAGCTCCGTTTATAAGCGATCGTTGCTGCCGCTCTCGCCGTTCATATACCACGTCGCCGGCGGCGTCCCCGTCCAGTACGCTTTTGAGCCGAGCGGTCGACCCCTCATACATGGACGGCACTTTTGACCACGTGATGATGCGCGTGGAGAATCTGGAGGAGAGTCTCGACTGGTACCAGACGCACCTGAACTACGAGGAGAAGGGGCGCTGGGAGGCGGACACGTTCACCAACGTCTACCTCGGGCCCGAGGAGCTGCACGAGGACGGCGCCGTCCTCGAGCTCACCTACAACCACGGCGACCACACCTACGAGATGGGCGACGCGTGGGGCCACATCGCCGTGCGCGTGCCCGAAGATGAGCTCCAGTCGTCGTACGACCAGCTGATGGCGGCGGGCGTCGACGACTACCGCGACCCCGAGTCCTGCGGCAACCGCTACGCGTTCGTGAAGGATCCGGACGGCCACGAGATCGAGATCGTCAAACGCGACCAGGGCGCGAAGTGGAGCATCGACCACACGATGATCCGCGTCGAGGACGCCGACGAGGCGCTCGGCTACTGGACCCGAAAGTTCGAGTACGTCGAGACCGGCCGGTGGGAGTCCGACACGTTCGCCAACTACTTCATGAAACCCGAGGGCGCCGCCGAGGAGGCGATGGCGCTGGAGCTCACCTACAACTACGACGGCCGCAGCTACACGATGGGCGACGCGTGGGGCCACCTCTGTGTGCGCGTCGACGACCTCGACGACGCGTGGGAGTCGCTGATGGAGCGGGAGGCACCCGACTACCGCGATCCAGAGTCCTGTGACCACAACTACGCGTTCACCAAGGATCAGGACGGCCACGAGATCGAGCTGCTCGTCCCCGACGAGTAAGCGGGCCGAGTTTCCTCTTTTAGCAGTTTGCAGGCGGTGTATCCCCTCCCTACTCGCTCCCGACGGTCGCTCCTTGAGGAAGGGGGCTTACCGCCTGCAAACTGTCAACATCTCCAGTTGAGGGATCTTCGTACTGGAAGTGTACGGAACCGAGCTCTGGGTGGTCCTCGTCTCGGTGCCAACCACAGTTGAACCCTGTATTTGGATCCGCGTAGTGGATTCGGTAGTACTCCGTATCCCCTCGAAACCGCCACTCTACGTCGACGACCGGACAATCGGGACCAGTTGGTGGGTCGATCCGTGCTGGGGCAATCTGTGCTCGAAGGAACGATTTCGAGATACGATCCGGCTCGAATTCGACTGTCGTCGCCGTTGGATGTCGCTTCAATACGTCCCGCAGTCCATGATAAAGTCACGAGCGCATACCCCCGTCTTTAGGCGGGGGTCAAGCGGACAATAGCCTACGAGTCCACCGACAACAGCATAGATGGATTTCCCACCGTTCTGCCGGTGGTATTAAGACGTCGATAGACAATAGTCTACAGCACGGATGAAGACCACACGGCACGCGACCTATAACCTCAACTATCACATAGTGTGGTTGCCGAAGTACCGCCAATCGGTACTCGTCAACGAAGTCGCAGACCGTGTGCGTGACATCCTCCACGAAATAGCCGACAACAAAGACGTCGAAATTCTCGACCTTACCGTACAGCCAGACCACGTACACCTGTTCGTCAGTAGCCCGCCCAAGAACGAACCGGCACTCCTCGCCAACTGGTTCAAAGGGATCTCCTCACGCAAGTACAACCACCGATACGCCGACCATAACGGCGAGAAAATAGGATGGGCGCGAGGATATTACGCAGGAACCGCTGGACACGTTTCAAGCGAGACAATCGAGAACTACATCCAACAGCATGAGGAGGGCGACTCGTGACCGAGCTCACGAAAACGCTCGAACTCAAGCTGGTGGAGCCGAACGCCCACAAGCGGCAGAAACTTCGTGAGACGCGAGAGGCGTACCAGCATGCCCTCCAAGTTGCCTTTGATGCCGGGTGTACCACGCAGACCGAAGCGAACGACGTGGTGGTCAACTACGACCTGAGCGGGTACGCGAAGAACGCCCTCAAGAAGTACGTCCCGCAGCTTACGACGACGTACAACGCGGTCGAGCTTCACGACGACCACCCAGTTCGATTCACGAACGAAGGGCTCCGGCTCAACCACAAGCCCGAGAACGAAATCGAGTGGTACGTCAAAATCCCGCACCACGAGGACTACCACCTCTGGATGCCAGCCCAACCGAACCCCGAACAGCGGGACTGGTTGGAAGCGTTGAACGCAGGGGATGCAGAGATGGGTGAGAGTCGGCTGTTCGAACGGGACAGGACATGGTTCCTCCATGTCACCGCCACCCGCGACGTAGAGGAACGCTCCGAGGTGTCAGCCGAAGAACGAACACCCATCGGAGTGGACATCGGGGAAGCGTCACTCGTCACGGTGTGTCACCGCGACGAGCACGGGTCTCCGAGCGCACCCGAACTGTGGGCCGATGAGGGGAAAACCGTCCGTCGGCTCCGGAAGACCTACTTCACCGCCAAGCGCCGACTCCAGATGCGTGAGAGTGAACGTATTGCGGAGTCCTTCGGGGACAACGTGTGGGACCAGATCGACGATGTGTTCCATCGCGTCACCCGCGAAGTCGTGGAATATGCCGAATCTGTCGAGACCCCCGTTCTTGTACTGGAAGACCTGACGTACATACGGGAATCGATGGACTACGGCGACTTCATGAATCGGCGTCTCCATGGGTGGGGATTCGCCAAACTCCACGCGCAGATACGCTACAAGGCCGTTGAAAAAGGTATTCCGGTGGAGACGGTCAACCCGCACAACACCTCGAAAGAGTGCCATGCGTGCGGTGAGGTAGGATACCGTCCACGACAGGCGACGTTCACGTGTCCGAACGACGCTTGCTGGATGGGCGAGTACCAAGCGGACGTAAACGGCGCGATAAACATCGCAGATCGCTACCTCAGTGGAGAGAGCCATTCAAGAGAACACACGGATGGCGATGACTCGGCTGAGGATGGGGGGCGTTTGACCGCCCCACAAGACAGCCAAGCCGATGCTGACATCCAGCAGTCGACGCTTGGAGCGAATGCGTCTTGAAACCAGAGGGCCACGCACGGCCTGAAATCCCGTGGTGGGATTCCCATGTCTTCAGGCGTGGGAGGAGGTCAATTGTGCTTGCATCGACTCCAGCGTGTCGGCAAGTTCCTCTCGATCGTGCTCACGTTGGAGGCTTGCAACTTCGCGATAAGTCGCCATGAGCTGATCAACACAATAAAGCGTCTGACTGCCCCGGTCAACTCGCTGTAACACGTTGTCCTCAACGAGTTGGTCGAGGTACTTTTGTGCCGTCTTCGTCGTGGTTTCCGTCTCGTCAGCGACCCACGATGCCGTCCGAGGTGTCCGGAGCGTTCGGGCTGCTGCCCGAACGCGCTCGCCTCGCGTCATCGAGGAGGTATTTGACACGGTGTTCGTATCTGGTTTATCAGGCATACTCAGCTCTACGCCCTCTGTGAATATATCTCCGATGGATAGAATATATGTTTGGTGCGACCTTCGGAAGGGACCCGAACGAGCGAGGGAGCGGTGCTGCGCCGGCGAGGCCGTACCATCTTTCTCGCCGTGATTGTCAAAAACTCGTTCTCGACGAAGAACGCAATTGGTACACGTCGTTGCTCAACCTATCTCCGACAGACCAACGATTCGAATAACTTAGATTGAACAGTACTGTCTCTGTACTGACCGGAGACGTTCAGAAAATATCACTTGCTGAGGATTTCAACAGAGCCAAATCACTCATTCCACGTGAGTCGGTCAACAGTTGGGAACTCAGCCTTCGCTGTCTGGGGTGGGTTGTAGTATCGGGACTTGATATCATAGTACCCGAATTCAGGCGGAATACGTGCACACGCCGCTGCCAGATTTTCGTCCGCCGTGTGAGTAATCACACGAATTCGGGCATTTGTATCGAACAATCGAACCGCCAACGCGACTACCGCTGCATCCTGCCAGTTGTTTGTCTCTGGATACTTACTCTGCTGGTTGAGAAATTCATCTGCAAGGAACCGTGCTTTCTCAACCAGTCCAGCACTACTATCAAACCCTTTGGCGCGATTACCCGGCAGCGGTGTGGCTACCCGAATCCATCCCTCTTCGATAGCCGTATCGAGGTACGGATTAGTCGGTGCATCGGTACTCCCAGTATCCGCCAACTCGTGATAGACCGCTGTTGGCACCCAAATTTCAGTGTCGGCCTCCTCAACGGCACGTTTGAGCGACTGTATGCGCGGGTTGGGATACTTCCCTAGATTCCGAAACATCACCGTGTCCGCAATATTCGCAGTATACATCCTCGTAACGCGGGCTAGCTGTCGGTGAATTCTTCAAGAAGCTTGCTCTCGTCATCATCGAAATCAGCCGGTGTGTACGTCGTCGGACTTGACTCGTCGTCCCCGAGATCAAGAATTGAGTAGAGTGCTTCGACGAGATCATACGCAGTTCCTGACGACAAATCTGTGAGGCTCGCAATCTGTCGAATTGTGACCTCCCCCTCACTGTGAGCCGTTACGAGATCGTATGCGAGTGCAAACGTGACGATTCCGTGGTCGTCGAGAACCCGCCCGATCGCTGGGTACTCGTTCTTCTGTGCGACCACTTCAATAAGTTCGGGAGTGATCGAGACTTTCGTCTCACGGATCGTCACCGTCAGTTCGAACTCTTCAGCAGAGTATCGGGTGGTCCCGGTATCGTTATTAACCGTGCTGATTAGGCCCGCCTGCTCTAGCTTATGGAGATAGTCGTATACGGTCTTTTTCGAGACAGTCGCTGTTTCCACGAGTTCAGGACCCGTGGCAGTTCCTGACTGTCTAATCGACGTATAGAGATTCGCGAGAGACGGGTTCTCAAGTAATTCTGTGAATGTGGGGATTCCAGTGATCATCCCCGGAGTATCCCCCGCGTTTCGTACGTGTTCTGTATCGTAGCTCATCTTGTATAGAGTTACGAAACTCGAAACCATAAACGTTTGCCACGGGAATGCAGCGCTGTCGTGTCCACACCTCGTCAAGAGCATCCGCAAGATCGGGAGTCTGCCGACAAACTCACCTCTTCAGGATTCGGTTTCTGTTCGTCTGTGGTTGTTCAGTCTCGCCATACGCGACGCCGCGGTCAAGATCTTCGTACATCCGGTTGAGCATCGCCAGCCCCCACTGGAACTGGGCGTAGTTCTCGTGTATAGACTCGATTTCACCGCAGGTGTCTGGGGGTCACCCCCGAGACACTGGCTTGCTACCTCAAGTCGAACTCGTACTCGCAGTCGTATGCGGTGACGTACTCGTCGTTGCCGGCACGGTCGGGAACGTAACACGGCCCTCGTGCAGGCCCGTTGAACATGGGTGCCTCAACGTTGGACGGCCCCCGCCGGGTGAGAAGCAGTGGAACCGGCTCTCGAAACTCCCTGATTCCCGGCGCTCGACGAGTGCGGAGGGTTCCGCGGGGCGGCCGGTGTTCGGTCAAGGGTCGAAGCGAGTCCTTTTGCAGATCCTCGTAGGTGAGGATGCGGACGTCGAGCCGTTGGGCAAGATTCCACGCCGCGGTGGTCACGCCCCTCCCGACGACCAACACGGGCATGGCCCGAGCCAGGGCAGCCCGATGGGAGATGTCCGCGACCGTGTCACGGCCGACAAGTCTCGTCTGCCAGTCTTTGCACTCACCGACGATGAAGTCCGCGGGCTCACCGCGGAGCTCGTCTCGCCGCGCGATCACGTCGGTTTCGAGCCCGAAGAGGTACTCGTTACATGTGGTTCGATACCCCCACCGCTGGAGTGTCTCAGCAAACCGCTGTTCGAGCCAGCGGCCGTTTGTCGGATCGTGATCGGGGTCGCGACCCTGGTCGTCGGGGCTTGTGAGGGCGGGAATCGCTGCTCGCAGCTCTTCAAGAAGGTCACTCATCGGCATCCCCCTCCGAGGTGACTTCCTGGGCGGCAGCCTCGAGCGCGCCGGCGAGCGCGGTTGCTTGGTCAGGCGTCAGATCCGTGTACATCGTCCCCCACGGCCCGCCGAACCCGAGGGTGATCGTCGAGCCGTCGAGTTCGTCGGTGCCAACCTGGATGGTACCCGTCGTTCGTGTGACCGGCTGATCGCGGATGACCGTCGTCTCCAGATCGAGGGTGGGCTCGGTCATTGGCGCCCTCCGTGGTTCTGGTGTGGTGTGCTGGGCAGTGCCGTCGGCTGGTGGGGTGGTGTTTCCCTTGGGTGGGTGAGTGCAGTGTTCGAGAGCGATGCGTCGTCTTGGGTCGAGTGGCTGTGCTCGTGTCGGGTCACTGGAAGTGTGGTGTCTCTCATTGTGGGTTGGATCGGTGGCTGTAGGGCTGGGTGGCCGGCACGCCGGCGCGTCTCCGGGGTCGCGTGGCTGCTCACGACGCAGTGCGGTGGCAGTCTCACCAGCGAGTCGGGTGTCGCCGCGACACCGGCTGGTGTGGTCCGTTCTGTACTCCACCGACGGTGGCCGTCCACCTGGACGGCGTGGACGCCCTCAAGTGCCGCCACGTCATCGAGACGCCGGTCATAGCTGCTTGCCGAAATGCCGGCCTTCTCGATCAGCTCGCTGCGGCCGAGTGGGCGATCAGCTCGAAGGAGTGTCCCGTAGAGTTTGGTCGCCGTCGGCGTGAGATCTGGGCGAAAACGCGTCGGCGGGAGTGTAGCGGCCGCCTGTTCGAGGTCGGCCGGCGTCGGGCAGGGTGACTCGGTATGTGCACGCAGGAGGCTCTCCACGACATCATACGGACAGCTACGGGCGGTGTCTACCGGACCGAACGCCTGGAGACACAGTCGGATGAGCTGCCGTTTCTGGTGGGGTGACCACTGGATGTCGTCAGTCAATGCCACGTCGTCGATCACCCGCCGGATGGCGGGGTACGTCGTGGCGTCGACGACGGGGATCTTGAGGGTGGGCGCCGCCTCGGTTCCGTTGGCGATCGCCGGGCGCACGCCGGCGAGCGCCTCGGAGAGTGATGCGGCAATGTCGTCGTGGAGTGTGGTTGCTGTTGGGCCAGCAATCACCCACGACATCGTGAGATCGAGGTGGGTGTCGGGCTCAACGTCGTAGGAGAGCCGCCGGCGCAGTTTTTCCGGGCGGTCTTCGAACAGCAGGCGATAGCCCGAGTGGATCCCGTAGACGGACTGTTTGGGGACCGTCTTGCCGAGGAACTCACAGAGATTCTCGAGACGGCTGTGGTTGCGTGTGAGCGTGGTGGTGTCGGGGATGCGGATGGTGGTTGTCAGGTCGATCCCGGCTGCGTGATACAGCTGTGTGGCTGATGCGACCAGCCCGTGAAGCTCCTCGAAGAGCTCGCTGCGCGCGGCCGTATTGTCGCTTGTTGTGAGGTTGGCGAGCGAGGCGAGCAAGCGGTCCCGGACGGTCGTGATCCGCTCACGCCACGCTCCGTAGGTGGTTTCGTCGTCGCTGTACCACCCGACTTGCCGGCCACGCCGGAGGACGCGGGCGATCGCTTTAGTGTGGTTCGTGGAGAGGGCCTCGAACTCCTCGCCAAGCCGCTCTGGAGTGAGAATGTGGGTAAGCGCTTTCTCGCTCAGTAAGGCGCCCGCGAGACGTCCCAACGTGGCGAGGGGCCCGCCCCACTGGAGCACGACGAGCGTTTCATCTGGTGTGTGACTGAGATACGCCACCCGGCCGTCCTCGAAGGGGGCCGGCTGGTCATCGACGAGCGTGACGGCATCATCGTGTGCCACGGTGGCGAAGCGGCGGTGCAGCGGGTCGTCATGGGTGTTTGGTGGCGTGAGCCACTGGACGTACTCGCTGTCGGTCTCCGGGTCGCCCGTGGTTTGCACCCACTCGTCCATCGAGGGGGGAGCCCCCATCCCCGGGGGAGACACTGCACTTGCAGTACCGTGAGGGGTTGTGGTAAGACGCCCATCAAGCCGGCGCTGATCCGGGTGGACGAGCTCGTGATTGTCGTCGAGACACTGTGTGACGGCTGTGTCTCCAAGTTCGGTGCGATAGACGGTGTGTTGGTGGCCACGTCGGTCTACCGTGACGAGCCCGCGTGCTTCGAGATCCAGCACGTAGCGGCTGACGGTTCCCGCTGCGATGTCGATCGCGTCGTCGCCGGCGATGTCGTCGTAGCTTCGCGGCTGTGTGAGCTTCGCGAGTAGCCGGCGTTTGCCTGGCTCCGTGTCGAGATCGTGGATGGCCTCCCAGGCTGCGTGGCTTGTGTGAGAGTGGGGAGTGTGGGGGGACCGATCCCGGCTCTCAGTAAGATCGAGGTGACAATCACACCACTTCGGGTACCGTTTGGCCAGATGTCGTCGGAGCGTGGGTGAGGCAATGAGGCGAACGTCGAACCCGTCTGCGAGGACGGCGATCGCCGCGAGTGCACGCACGCCTGTGCGTCGATCCGTGAGTTCGGTCCACGCCTCTCCATCCAACAGGAGCGTGCAGACAGTTGGGTGCGTGTCGAGCTCGCGATGGAGTGTGACCGGCCCCTTTGCGAGTGCGCCGAGCGAGGCGTTCACTGGGCCACGGCCCGTGCCGATGGCCGTGACCGTCTCGGACGGATCAGTGTGCGGCGAGTCGTCGGTGAGCGCCTTGGTGGTGATCGCGCGGATGTACGCGACAGCTTCGGCTAGGTCGTCAGTCCATGGTGTGTCGAGGTCCCTCCATGTCGGGTGGAGTCGGGTGAGCAGCTGTGAGCTCGTCCGCCAGGGATCCTCAAGGGAACTGTGACGGCGAACCGTCTCTTCGGTGTGGGCTGTGAGCGTGCTGAGCAGTCGTGGCAGCCACTCGGTTACTCGGGGGGAGACTGCTGGACAGCTGATTCCCTCCGTGTGGTTGGTGAGACGGACCCCTCGTTGACGGGCCGCAGGCTGGCGTCGGTGCATGAACGCTCACCGGGTGGCCTGCTGGTGGACGCCGCTCATCGTGGGTCCTCACGTGGTTGCCCACCATCGGAGCGAGTGCGGACCGCAGAAAGGAGCGAGGGTGGCTCCTCTCGTTGTGGTGTGGTTGGCTCCCGTGGGGTGTCCGCGCCTTCACGTATGTGTGGATCAGTGGTCCTCGTCGAGCTCGTGACGACGGCGCTTGGCGAGAGGAGCACGAACGTTGTCGATTGTGTTTGGGAGTTGGTGCAGGTCCCAACGTGCCCCGTGAGGACGTACTCGTCGACGCCGTGGGTGAAGACGGTCGGATGTTCGTGGCTGTCCGCACCACACATGATGTAGCCGATCGCGAAGGTGGGATCGCCGGCGGCTCTGTAGGCGTAGGCGGTGATGTCGTCGCCCTCCTGGAGGGGCTGTTTGCAGACCTGGCAGGTTGGATCCTGGATGTCCAGCGGGATGTGCGTCAGTTGCTGGAGCGCTCGTGGGTGGCTCATTGTGGTCCCTCCCTGGTGTCACTGCCAGCTTGCCACGCCTGCCGGGTGGAGAGCGCGCGTCGGGCCGATTCGGTGAGTCTGTACGTGTTGTTGGTGTGGGTGACAAGCTCGTCGCCGGCGAGCTGTTCGAGGGTGGTTTGGAGCGTCTTGTGGTCGAAGCTAGTGGTGTAGTAGGTGGAGAGTTCGCGGTGGAGTTGGTGGCTGCTACAGGGCCCCTCGTTGGAGAGTTTCCAGAGTACGTCGCGGTGGAGCGCTGGGAGATCGGCGAGCGATTTCGTGGTGTCGCTTCCGTTGTCGGGACTACTCATCGTGTCCCTCCGCGAGGGTCTGGGTTTCAGTGCATGGGCTGCAGAGTGGGGCGTCCAGTGTAGCGTCGTAGCCGTCGGCTGGGTTTGTACATAGTGTACAGGTGGTGGTGTGACTGTTCGATCCGGTGGCCGTCTCGCAGGGCTTAAGCCCCGCAGTTGGCAAGGTTGGCATGGTTCTGTGTTGCGGCACAGAACCCGTCCCGGCTGGGTGTTGTAGCACCGCAGTCGGGGTTTCTACACTTTCTCACGAGCCGGGGCTTCGTCACTCGGGTTCCGTAGCTACCAGTAACATCCGATGTAACTTATAGGTTCGGATGATTCTTACAGGATATATCAGTTCTGGATAGCACTATCCGAACTCATTACCCTCTCAGAGATACGAATGGCAACTATGCTGCGGCACTCTGGAAGTTGGATGACTCTGGTTGATGATCGTATCCTAGAGTATCTTCATGAGAACGAAGCAGCGTCGCCTACAGAAATGATGAAAGGAGGTCCAATCAAATACAGCCGGGCATACATCGGTAGAAGGTGTAAGAGGCTGAAAAAGGAGGGATTACTTCGAGAAATTAGTGATGCCACGTATGTGATCACTGAGAACGGAGAGGCGTATCTCGAGGGTCGTTTAGACACTGAAACCTGGGAATATATCGACCAGGACAGTCCCGAAGCTGATCCTAATGGAGCTGTTGGAGATGATGAGAATAGAAGGTCGCGTTAAGTTTGGCGAGAATTGTGGTAGACGGCGAAGGATTCGAGCCAATTTTGAGCTGTTTCTAACGCGACATTGCTGAAACTGTTTGCAAATGAAGATGTTCGTCGTTCTATTTCCCAAAAGACACGTTCAATAGCGTTCCGATTTCCATGGCGTATCACCCGTAATCGATAGCCGTCCTCAGCAAGAACTGGGCCGAGATAATCGGCGTCATCGACGAGAAATTCGACATCATCGAGCTGATAGCGTCGGTGAAGCTCGGTGAGAAACCATCGTGTCGTCTGTTTCGTTGCTGTCGGATAGAGGCTTAGATGGAGGATTTCGTTGGTATACGGATCAACCGCCCCGTACAGCCAGAACTTCTGACCGTGGAGGCGGATCATCTTTTCGTCAACCGCAAGTTGATCCGCAGAGACTGTCGAGATCGGCTGTAGATTAGCTTTATGAACCCAGTTGTGAATGGCGATATGACTTCGATTGATCCCAAATCTTTCGAGATGTTTACTTACCTCGCAGAGCGACATATCTGCTAAGTGACAGCGGATCCCTACTTCAATCGCCCATCGTGGAGTTCGATCACGCTCCACAAACGACAAGTCAATCCACGCGATACGTTCGCTGAGGCGGTCGGTTTCTGCCATCGACACTCAGACATCGTCCGCCTCATTCTCTAACTTAACGCGACCGCCATTTCGGCCTCAAACGTTATGCGTCGATTCCCCGTCATTTGAAACGATACGACGGGGGCGGGGACCCCCGTCCGAGCGGTTTTACTATGAGTGTACACGGTGGGATATCGGGCCGGCGGCGCACGGCTCGCGATCCGCGTTCGAATCGGGGGGTGCGAACACGATGAGTCGCGGCGGTCGACTCGCGGTCCTGACGGTCGTGGTGGCGATGCTCCTGTTCAGCGCGTCGGGCGCGGTCGCGAGCGAGGACCTCGACGCGGAGATCGAGGTGGCGGACCCGGTCGCCGGCGCCGAGACGACACACACCGTCGACAAGAAGGCGAGCAACGACACGGCCGGGAGCTCACTCAACTACGTCGATGTCGACTACTCGGACGGCGAAGCGCCGGACCTCCCCGAAACGACCGACGAGGTCGTTCGCGCGGGGGTCGACACTGACGGCAACGGCGAGATCGACGAGAATGCGACGGAGGATCTCGACGAGGTCGAGCTCGAGGACGGCGACCAGCTCGTCGAGTTCTCCTTCGGCGGGGTCGAGGGGCCGGAAGAAGGCGATCGCGTGATAGTCGAGTACGAGGTCACGAATCCCGACGACGAGGGGCCCCACGACGTGGGCGTGCAGGTCAACGACGACCAGGACGACTTCGCGTGGACCGAGTACGAGCTCGAACCGCTAGCGGTCGAGGAGTTCACCTTCGAGACCGTCGACAGAACGGCGGACCTCCGGCTCACCGTCACCGACGACGTCGACACGATCGAGGTCGACCTCGACGACCGCGACGTGACGCTCGACGAGGACGACTTCGAGGCGCTCGGCGACGGCGAGTACCTCGCCGAGAACGTGAACGAGGGCGACGCCGGGACGTACGGCGCGACGCTCGACGAGGCGAGCCGCGACGACGACGACGATAACGCGGCCGACGACGAGACCGCGACGACGACGCTCGCCCCGCTGGCGATCGTCGACGGCAACACGTCAGACGACACGCCGAGAGCCGGCGAGAGGGTAGTGGGTCAGGCGTTCACCGCCGAGGTCGAGGGGTTGACGAACGCCGACGACCACGAGTTCGTCTTCGAGTTCCCCGACGGGTTCGAGGGCGACATCGAGGACGCAACGATCACCGTCGACGGCGAGCCGGCGGAGTCGACCGAGGAGACCGACAACGACGTAACCGGGACCTTCGCGCTCGACGACGGCGACGACCTCAACGACGCGACGGTGACGCTGGAGGCCGACGTGACGTATCCGGACGAGGGCGAGGTCGACGTTGACGGCACGGTCACCGACGGGGGCGACGGGAGCCAGGACGCCGATACCCTCGCGACCGTCGACGTGGACCCGGCCGAGGCGGTCCGGGTCACCGACGGCACGATCACGAACGACGGCGTCGAGCCCGCGGAGACGGTCGACCACGAGCTGACGGTTTCGCTCGAGGACCTCTCGCGGAACGCCGAGTCGGCGTTCACCGTCGAGGTGCCCGAGGAGGTCGCTTCGACGGCGACCGTGACCGACGTGGACGCCACCGATGATGACGTGACCGTCGAGGAGAGCGACCCGTCGATCGACGACGAGCGGGTCGAACTCGACCTCGACACCGGAGATGACTCCGGCGCCGCCGACACCGTCGACACCGACGTCGTCGTCGAGTTCGAGGACGCGACGTACGACAGCGACGCGCGCGGCGAGACGGTCGAGTTCGACGCCGAGGTGGAGGACCACGGGGACGACACCAGCGACGAGGAGCGCCCGGTCACGACCGTCGATGTCGCCGACCGCGACACCGTTGCCGTCGTCGGCGGCGACGCCGACCCCGCACAGGTGGAGCCCGGCGAGAACGTCACCGACGGGACGGTGACCGTCGAGATCGAGGGCCTGATCCGCGACGGTGACCCCGCCGACGTCGAGCTCGCGTTCCCCGACGAGCTGACCGACGCCGTCGCCGTGAGCGCGGTCACCGCCGACGGGGCGACGGTCAGCTCGAACGAGACGGTCGACGGCGAGCGGGTCGAGTTCGACCTCGACGCCGGCGACGGCGGCGGGACGACGGACGCGGACGTGACGGTGGCGTTCGACGCCGACTATCCGGCGGCCGTGGACGACGCGACCCTGGGGTTCGACGCCGCGGTCGTCGACAGTGACGGCAACGACGACGACGGCGAGCCCGTCGCGACCGTCGACGTCGCGGAGCGCCCGAGCGGGATCACGACGTTCGACCTCGACGCGTCGGACGACGACCTGACGCTGACGGTCGAGTCGATGACGCGGCTCGACGCGATGACGGTCGAGCTGTCGGGCCCCACCGACCGAACGCTCGACGTCGAGGACGTCGACGAAGCGGACCTCGGCGACGACTACCGGTACAGGACCACCGTCGAGGGCGTCGCCGACGGGGACTACGACGCGACGCTGACGGACGCGACCGACGTGTACGGCGAGGCGGTGGCGGACGGCGAGTCGGACGACGCGGACGTGTCGACGAGTTCGGGGCCGGGGAGCGGCGGCACGGGTGGGTCGTCGTCGAGCGGGACGGCCGACGAGTGCGAGCCGGCCGCGGAGACCGAGCTCGTCGCGGCGGACTCCACCGTCCACCACACGAGCGTCTGTGCGAGATCGGGCGCCGAGCTGACGGCGAACTTCACGGGCTCCGACGAGGGTGCGGACGACGACGTGACGGTCGACCGCTACGAGTTCGTCTCGGCGACCGATTCGGACTTCGCGTTCAACGTCAGCGTCGAGCCGGCGACGGTCGACGATCTGGCGCACACGGCGCGCATTGCCGTCGGCAACGACACCGCCCTCGACGAGGAGCTCGAAAACGGGACGCTCGTCGTGGACGTTCCGGCGTCGGCCGTCGGTGACGCACCGGCCGAGGAGGTCCGGTTCCGGAACGACGGCGAGGCGGTCGACCACACGGTCGTGACCGACACCGGCGACGCGTACCGGTTCGCGCTGGCGACGAACGCGTCGGCGAGCTACGTCGTCGGCGTTCCGGACGGCGAGGTGACGGTTACGGAGGCGACGCTCGTGGACGAGGACCTGGTCGTCGGCGACGACGCGGAGGCGGAAGCCGTCGTCGAGCGCGAGGGGTACACGCCCGCGACCGCGACGGTCACGCTGTGGATGGACGATGCCGCCGTCGCGGAGCGGACGGTGACGCTTGCGGGCGACGAGCGAACGACCCTGACGTTCGCCTGGGAGCCGACCGAGCTCGGCGTGTTCGACGTGACCGTCGGGGAGGCGGACGCGGGCGATCTGACGGTCGCCGCGGAAGAGACGGCGACCGACACCTCGCCGACGTACCTGTGGCTCCTGTTGTTGCTCCTCCTGCTGCTGGTCACGGGGATCGTGAGGCGAATACGCGGCGACGACGGGGAGTAGCCCCGTGCTGGGGAACTGAGGGGGATCCCTGAAAAGGGGGGCGGTGGTGTGCGACGCCGCCATCTCCGTGCCGCGGTGGTCCCCTTCACTCGACGAACAGGCCGTCGACGATCGTTTCGATCAGCCGTTCCTCGACCTCCTCGTACGCCTCGACGTGGAGGGTTCCGATGAGGGATTCCTGCGCGCGGGTGACGAACACGAGCGAGCGGAAGATCCCGCGGATCATCTCGGGGTCGTCGTACCTGAACGCCTCCATCCGCGCCCAGCGTTCGGCCAACGTGATCCGGTCCTCGGCCGGCGGCATCGCGATCGACTGACACTCCGTGTCGGAGAGTTGGTCCTGGATCTCCTGCAGCTCTCCCTCCACGATCAGTCGCGCGATGAGCGGGTTCGAACGAGTCTCGGTGAACATCGTCCGGAGCAGCGCCCGAACCTCGTCTTTCGGGGTTTCCGCGTCGGCGACCGCCGTCTCGATCAGGTCCTCGATCGCCGCTCGCTCGGCGGTGAGCACCGCCACGTACAGCGCTTCCTTGGAATCGAAGAACTGGTAGAAGGTACTCGTTCCGATGCCGACGGCCTCGGTTACGTCCTTGATCCGCGTTCGTTCGAACCCGAACCGTGTGAACAGCTCTCGTCCAGTCTCGACGAGTTCCGCACGAATTCGGTCACGGTCGTCATCGTTGAACGAACTCATCGATACGACCACGGTTCGTGATCGACACGACCCACCCCGGCCGATTCTCGTCCCTGCATACAAATCCCTTCAGGTCGATGCACAAAACGCCACCGATTTCAGGAACAAAAGAATTATGCGTTCGTGAGTTTCACATCGAGTGTGACCCTACTGTCGTCCACACCGCTATCATCCTCCCTTCGTGTTGCACATACAGCCCATCCGTCGCCCCGCCGATGTGAACTGAGGTGACCTGATGCGGAGAAAAACCCTGCTGACGCTGACGGTCGCGGCCGTACTGCTTGCAACCGGCGCGGTTGCCGCCGGCTTCGCGCCGGTCGACGACGACTCGACGTTCGCGGTCGGCAGTGCTGCCGCGGAGACGGAATCGCTCGATGCGCCCGATGTCCAGACACAACAACAGCAGCCGCTCGTGCGGGGGGAGCCGCGTCTGCGGGCCCACGCACCCGACACGTTCGTCACGCCGGGGAACACGAACGAGGTCGAGCTCCAGGTCTCCAACGACGGCCGGCTCACCCTCGGCCCCTCGGAGATGCGTGAGGTCGTGACGACCGCCCGGAACGTCAGGGTGGAGGCCGAGGCGGACGATCCGCTGACGGTCACGACCAATCAGAGCGCGGTCGGTGCGGTCACCGAAACCGAGCCGCGGTCGGTGCCGATCGCCATCGACGTTCCCGAGGACGTTGAGGAGGGAACCTACGATGTCGACGTGGAGCTGAAGTACGCCCACACCCGCCAACAGGGCGGCGGCGTCACGGACGACCGCTCGCGCACCGTCACCAGGACCGTCGAGGTCGAGGTACGCGACGAGGCACGCTTCAGCATCACGGAGGCGTCGACGGACGTCCAGATCGCCGACACCGGAACGATCGATGCCGAGGTCGAAAACATCGGGTCGGATACCGCACGCGATCTCGACGTCGCCCTCGACTCCACGAGTGCCGGGCTCGTCATCGGCGACTCGCCGGAGGCGGGCGACAGCGCGCGGATCGACGAGCTGGAGCCCGGCGAGGCCGCGACCGTCTCCTACGACGCCTCGCTGTCGGCGGACGCGCCGCCCCGCCGGTTCTCGATCGACGGGACCGTCCAGTTCAGAAACGCGGACGGCATTCAACGCGTCGACGAGGGGATCCGTGCGGGTATCACCCCGGTCGACAAACAGCGCTTCAGCATCGACGACATCGAGTCCGACCTGCACGTCGGCGAGGACGGCGACGTGTACGGCACGGTCACCAACGAGGGACCCAACGAGGCACGGAACGTCGTCGTGCAGTACGCGGACGAGTCGGAGAACGTGATCCCGATCGAGAGCTCCATCGCGGTCGGCACGCTCGGACCCGGCGAATCCGCCGACTTCCGCATGCCGATCGAGATCGGCGGCGAGGCGGAGGCCGTGGACAGGACCGCCGACATCACCGTCCAGTATCGGAACGCCGACCTCGAACGACGGGCGTACGAGGACGTCGAACTCCTCTTCGAGGTGGCGCCGAAACGCGACCAGTTCCTCCTTGAGGTGCAGGACCGCGAGATCACCGCGGGTGAGACGGTCGCGTTCGACGTCGCGGTGACGAACAACCTCGACCAGACGGTCGAGGACGTCGAGGCCCGGCTGTTCGCGGACGATCCGCTCGACAGCGACGACGACGAGGCGTTCGTGGAGTCGCTCGAAGCCGGCGAGTCGACGACGATGACCTTCGAGCTCGAAGCGGAGGCCGGGGCGACCGCCAAGACGTACCCGATCTCGTTCGACTTCCGGTACGACGACGAGCGCGGGAGCAGCCAGCTGTCCGACACGACGCGGGTCGCGATAAGCGTCGTTCCCGCCGACGGCGGCTTCCCGTGGCTGCTCGCCATCGGCGGGCTGGTCCTCGTCGCTGCGGCGGGCGGTGGATACTACCTGTACGCACGGGAGACGTAGATGAGCGGACTCGGCGAGCAGATCGAGGACGCCACCTACCGCGTCAACGAGGTGATCGTCTCTCGTCCGAGAGCGGTTATCGTCGCGTTCCTGCTCGTGACGGCCGTGTTCGCCGTCGGAATGACCGCCGTGACGACGGAGACGGACGCCACCGGCGGGTTCACCGATGACCTCCCCGAACAGGAGGCGCTCGACGCGATCAACGCCGAGTTCGACGATCCGTTCGAGGCCGACGAGGAGACGACACAGCTGATCCACGACGGGAACGACGTGCTCACCCGCGGGGAGCTGTTGCATATGCTGCAGCTGCTCGAACGGATCGACTCACGGGACGACCTCCGGATGGAGTCGGCGAACGGGCCGGCGACGCTCGTGGCGCAGTCGCTGGACCCGACGGCGGAGACGCCGGCCGAACAGCGCCGGGCCGTCGAGCGCGCGACGGACTCGGAGGTCCGGGGGGCGGTTCGGGAGCTCTCGGCGAACCCCCAGTTCACGGGGATCGTCTCCGACGACTTCAACGAGAACCACGCGTCGGCGTCGACCACGATCACCATCGTCTCCCACGACGTGCCGCAGGGGTTCTCCGACGACGACCTGCAGGGCGTGCAGACGACGGTTGCGGACCTCGCCGGCGACGAGCCGGCCGACATCCGTGCGTTCGGTCCCGGCGTGATCAACGCGGAGTTCGCGAACATCATCGGCGACTCGATGGCGATCGTGATGCCGGTGCTGGTCGTGATGCTGCTCGGGTTCCTGGTCGTCGCGTATCGCGACCCGATCGACCTCGCGCTCGGGCTGTTCTCGCTGCTGATGACGATCATCTGGACGTTCGGGTTCCTCGGGCTCTCGGGGATCCCGTTCGACCAGCAGATGATCGCCGTCCCGGTGTTGTTGCTGGCGGTGGGGGTCGACTTCGGGATCCACAACATCAACCGGTATCGCGAGGAGACGGTGAAGGGGATCGAGCCGGTGCCGGCGATGCGGATCGCCGCCAACCAGCTGGTGATCGCCTTCATCATCGTCACCGTGACGGCCGTGTTCGGGTTCGGCGCGAACAGCATCTCGGATCTCGACCCGATCCGGAACCTCGGGATCGTCTCGGCGATCGGGATCGTGTTCACGTTCCTCACGTTCGGGCTGTTCCTCCCGGCGGCGAAGCTCGAAACCGACCGGTTCCGCGAGCGGTACGGCGTGCCGGAGTTCAACTCGACGCCGATCGCCTCCGAGGAGTCGACGCTCGGGCGGGCGCTGGCCGTCTTCGCGACGATCGGGAAGCGCGCGCCCGTGCTGTTGGTCGTCGTGTTGCTGCTCGTCGGCGGCGGGATGGGCGCCTACGGGATGGGCGTCGACACCTCCTTCGAGCAGGAGGACTTCCTCCCGCCCGAGGAGGAGGCGTGGTACGTCGAGCATATCCCCGGGCCGTTCGCGCCGGACGAGTACACCGTCACGGAGACGATCGGCCTGCTGGAGGACCAGTTCGACGCGAACCAGGACGAGTCGATCACGATATTCGTCGAGGGGGCCTTCGAGGAGGACCACGCGCTGGAGGCGCTGTCGAGTCCCGACGACGACCCGCCGGGGACGCTCGCCGTCGGGCCCGGCGGGCAGGCGGACGCACAGAGCATCGTCACCGTGATCCAGTCGCACGCCGAGAACGACGAGGAGTTCGCCGCGCTGGTCGCCCGCAACGACCGCAGCGGCAACGGGATCCCGGACCGGAACCTCGACCGGATCTACGACGAGCTGTTCGCCTCCCCGGCGGGGGCGCAGGCCGAGCGGTATCTGACCGACGACAGACGCGGTGCGCAGGTGGAGTACACCGTCGAGGCCGGCGCGTCGCAGGCGGAGGTGTCCGAGGACGGCGCCGAGCACGCGGCCGACTTCCGGTACGCCGCGACGGCGACGGGGCAGATCGTCATCTTCGACGCGATCACGCAGATCATCTTCGAGTCGGCGATCCAGGGGCTGGTGCTCGCGCTGGTGTTGACGACCGTGTTCCTCGTCGTCTCGTATGCGGTGTTGGAGGGGAAGCCGGGGCTCGGCGTGGTCAACGTGTTCCCGATCGCGATCGCGGTCGCGTGGCTGATCGGCACGATGCGGTATCTCGATATGCCGCTGAACGCGCTCACGGGGACGATCCTCTCGATCGCCATCGGGATCGGGATCGCCTACTCGGTCCACATCACGGCGCGGTTCATCGACGAGTACAACGTCGACGGCGACACGTATCGGTCGTTGCAGACGACGCTGTCCGGGACCGGCGGCGCGCTCACGGGGAGCATGCTCACGACCGCGCTCGGGACGGGCTCGCTCGCGCTCGCGGTGACGCCCGTGCTCGGCGACTTCGGGCTTCTGATGGCGATGAGCGTCGTCTACTCGTTCGTGGCGGCGATCGTCGCGCTCCCGCCGGCGCTGTTCCTGTGGGACCGGTTCAGCTCGGCCGGTCCGCGGCGGAACGGGGGGAGTGGGAACGGGGCCGGTGGTGGCGGTGCCGGGGCCGGTGGCGGTGCCGGCGGTGATGTGGCCGGTGCCGGGAACGGGACCGGGCCGTCGACGCCCGCCGGCGACGAGTCGCGCTGACGCGCGTGGCCGTTTCGCGGGACCGTTTTTGCGGAGGCTGTTTTGCGGAGGCTGTTTTTGCGGGGCGTTTTTCGAGGGGCACGGAGCGCGGCGGCCGCGATCGGCGTGGGCACCCAGTCGTGCGCGTTCGCGTGTGTCGCCCGGTCGTCGGGCACGCCGTCGTGTCCGTCGTCGAGCACGCCGGCGACGATGTCGTCGCGCGGAGCCGGCGGGACCCGGACCTCCTCGCGTCGCCGCGGCTCGTGGAGCGCGGCGGTCGCGGTCGGGTTCGACTCGGATGGGGGGTCGGAGTCGGGCTCGGACACTTCTCGGGCTCGGACTCGGACGCTTAAGAGAAGCGCACACGCGAGCGCGCGCGACGCTGCGGCTCGGCGGATCGCGACGCGTCTCGCCACGTTGGTGGCACGTGAAAACCGGTGCGGCGGTGGACGGAGTCCCCTACCAAAGAAACATGTGCCCACCGTCGCGGGCCCACACGTCCGTTCCGGATGCGTGCAACTAGGTGTTTCGGTCGCGGGCGGTGTGTCGGCCATCCCCGCCGCCCCGCCGCCCCCGCCACCCGGCACGCCTGCGGATCCGGATCGTGGTGTGGAACGGTCACACGCCACGCGCGGAGCGCGGCGGACGGCGTCCGGCGGACGGCGCCCGGCGCTGTCGTACCGCTCCGCGATCCCCGCCCGGATCCGCAGGCGCTCGCATCGGGTGGTTTCGGGCGCTCGGCCGGCGCTCGTCCGGCGGGCTCCCCCGATCGAGATCGTGCGTCTGACCCCTGTCAGACGGCTGTATGTGGGTGTTTGACACGGTTTGGGAGACACACAAAGCACTTATACGAAAGGCCTGAATGAACGGATACCCCCTACCCGAAGCGCAGAACACGACTATCCGAAGCGACCAAGTCCGGCAGTACCACGATGAATCGAGTTGGTTCCCGTCGAACATCGGGCGTCGCAGTCAGGTCCGGAGAAAGTCTCTGTGCGTTGCAGACAACAGACAACACACAATGACAAACGACAATAACACACGCAAGAAGGTCAACGCGGTCTTCTTCGCGGCGATCATGGTTCTTTCCATGGTTGCAGTCGGCTTTGCTGCAGCACCCGCTGCAGCGGTTGACGGTTCCTCAGGTGGCGATGTGTCGCCTGATTCAGTAGCACAGGATATTGAGGAGGACTTCGACCTCGAACTCACTCTGGAATCAGTAACGGATGACGCAGGCGAAGACGAACTCGTCTGGGTAGTTCCAGGTGACTTCGATATCGAAGACAGTGACGCTGATATTGAGTCCCAAACGACTCTGACCGAGGTGAACCCCGATGGCGAGGACAACGACCTCACTCCGGACGTCAATATCGACGGTCAGAACATCGAGATTACCTTCGAGTCGTCCAGTGAGGAGTCGTGGGAC
Source organism: Halorubrum gandharaense (assembly GCF_054654575.1). Taxonomy (NCBI): domain Archaea; kingdom Methanobacteriati; phylum Methanobacteriota; class Halobacteria; order Halobacteriales; family Haloferacaceae; genus Halorubrum; species Halorubrum gandharaense. The sequence goes on along the minus strand of NZ_BAAIET010000001.1, from coordinate 1,154,876 downwards.
GTTGAAGCTGTAACGTCCGACCTCACGCTCACCACGCCGTCCACCTCAGGTGACTACGACTTCAACGCTAACGCCGAATCCGGAGACGGTACCGGCATTGACGACCAAGATGTTGGTTCGGTGTATGTTACGGAGAACGCTAACTTCCAGATCGTTGACCCTGAGCTAGACACTGAGGTTGAGGAAGGCGATGACTTCACGGTCACTGCTGATGTCGTGAATCAGGGCGACGAAGAGGACACGCAGGATATTCAGTACATGATGGCATCCGACGCCGGTGTCATCGAACATGATATCGAAGACGGCGCTGATAATGATGATCTTGTTCGTTTTGAAGAGGAGGGGAGCGTAACCCTCGATGGTGGTGAAGAGGTATCCGTTGAGTGGACCATCACCGCACCGTTGAACACCGGTACGTTCGAACACGGTGTCTTCACTGCGGACGATTCCGTAACGGAGATTCTCAACGTCGAGGAAGACGTTGAGGAGACTGAAGACGCAGACGAGCTCGAAGCTGAATACATCGACAGAGTCGGCGGAGCTGTCGATGTCGTCTACCAGGGTCAGGACGTCTACCTTGTGGGCGGCGAGCTTGAAACCGCAGACAGTGATTCGGTTAACCTCCGGAGCGTCGACAGCTTCGACAGCGGAATCGTTGAGTCCAGCTCGCAGGTCGAAGAGCTGACCATCGAGGATGCCGGGGAGGTCTTCGCAACCGTTCCTGAGGACTACGAAGACACCACCGCAGCCGTCGAGATCGACACCGGTGACCTCGACTCGGGCGACTACTTCGTCCGCGGTGGCGGTACCGGTCTCCCGACGAGCCCGAGCCAGGATGACACCTTCGAGGTCACGCTCCAGTCGCTCGACGCCGAGTGGGACGACGAGGAAGTGACTGACGAGGGTGCCGACTCCGTTACCGAGTTCGACATCGACTCGAACCGTGGTACGTACACCGCGAACGTGAGTGCTGACGGCGACCTCGACGACGAGGAGTTCCTCGACATCTTCGTGACGAACGAGAACTTCGACGGTGACAACGTCAATGTTAGCGGCGAAGAGGTCACCATCGAGGAGCTCAAGGAGGACATCGAATCGGTCCGCGACGGTGTCACCACCGACGATGACGACATCGTCGAGCTTGACAACGAGGAAGTCGACTGGGGCGACCTAAACAGTGACGCGACGACATTCGACGACCTGACCGACAACGAAGCGAACCCGTTCAACGTGCTCCTCTTCAACACGGATGAGGAGGACGCTGACGAGATCGCCGTGATGTTCGACATCCGCGACACGGATGCGGACGTCGACTTCAACGGCATTGACGACGGCGACTACGAGTTCGCCTACAACGTTGACGACACCGAGGCCGAGGATACGGCCGAAATCACGGTCCGCGAAGAGGACCGTGACGCCGACTGGAGCCAGGGTGTCTACACCGAGGCTGCCGGTGACGTTGTCAACGTGACCGTCGAACTCGAGGACACTGACGACGCCTACGTCCAGTTCGGTAGCGAGGACGCCGGCTACTTCGACATCTTCTACATCGAGGATGACGGTGGCACGGACGGCGAAGTTCAGTTCCAGATCAACACCCGGACGATGGGTACCGATGCGACCAACGATGAGGTCCTCGACTCCGAGGACGACATCGTTGAGAGCATGACCCACGAACCCAACAGCGACAACTTCGACGATGTCGAGTTCTGGGATGAGGACGTCGAAGACATTGGTGACTCCGAGCATTTCGAGGGCATGACTCTGGACGAGTTCCGCAGTGACGAGCTCGACATGTCGCCGATCGTGCGGCCGCTCCAGGCGACCGACTACGAGCTCGGCGTCAACGGCAACGGTAACTTCATCGTTGACGACGACGACGAAGTCGAGCTCGACGACGAGCTCGACCTCGCAACCCTCGACCTGGTCGACCCCGAACTGGGCGACGTCAGCACGTGGGTTGCACCTGAGGACAGCGCTGACGAGGACGACAGCGTCGAGGATCTGCTCGACGTCGTCACGCAGCGCGAGGACATTGCCGAGGATGACCGTCTAGTCATCCAGGCCGAGGCAACTGGTATCTACGGTGCGATGGTCGACCTTGAGGGCGACTTCGATGCGCTCGAGGACGGCTTCCACCCGCAGACGGTCCAGGACCTCGTTGACGAGGAATCCGGCGTCACGATCGAAGTCGAAGGCGTTGACCCTGCCGGTAATCAGGACGCCAACAGCCTCGACTTCGGTGAGGCCGACGAGGACGACATCTTCGTGCTCGCCGACCGCGACGAAGGGCAGATGTACATCGTCGTTGATACGAGCTCCAGCAGTGCGTTCGACCGCTCGATCGACGACGGTGACACCTTCGACGTCGAGTTCGAGTACGAAGCTGACGACGACGAGCGCTACCGCTTCAGCGACGTGCAGGACGACTTCGGCGATGATCGTCCCGGCACGTTCGAGGGTGGTGCTGATGGCGTAACCGAGGACGCAGCGTTCCCGTACCTGCGTGCCGGGAACACGATGACCAGCACGGGCGAGTTCACGATCGTCGCGCCTGACGTTGAGTTCGACAACCTCAACGAGGACGACGAGGTCCAGCTCGTGCCTGAGGACGACTACGAGGTCACCGGCGAGACGAACATCGCGCCTGGAACGGACTCCACGGTGCGCTTCCGCTCGACCGGCGACACCTCGCCGTCCTTCGTCATGACCGAAGACTCGGACATTGAGTCCGACGGTAGCTTCAGTGCGACTGCCGACTTCGGCAACCAGAACGTCGGCGACACGGCTGACACGTCATTCCGTGCTGACGGCAGCACCATTGACACTGTCAGCTCGGTCTTCGTCGAGGCACCTGAGACGCCTGAGGACACGCCTGAGGACACGCCTGAGGATACGCCTGAGGACACGCCTGAGGACACGCCTGAGGACACGCCTGAGGACACGCCTGAGGACACGCCTGAGGAGCCTGAGGAGACCGAGGAGCCGACTGACGACGACACGCCTGGCTTCGGTGCCATCGTGGCGCTCGTCGCACTCCTCGCCGCCGCGCTCCTCGCGACCCGCCGCCGTCCCTAACACGGACGACAGCGACTCGCGAGACGCGCGCTGCGATTCAGGCGACTAACCACCGGCCCCACGCGGGGCCGACCCCTTGCGGTTTCTTTTATCGGACGACGACACCGGACGACACCGGACGACACCACTCCACTCCACCCCACCACACACCACACCCGCTAGCGACGCGTCAGTCGCCCGTCCGCTCGCACCGACCGGAGCCGATTTTGCCACGGAGCCCGTCCGAACGGGTATGTCACGCTCACGAGTCCCGTTCGTTGTCGTGTTCCTTGCCGTCGCCGCGCTCGTCGTCGCCGGCGCGGCTGCCACGGCCGGAGCCGGGACGACACAGCAGTCGACCGCCCCCGACTACCTCGACGGAAGCGGTGACGGTGCCGGGGTCGCGTTCGCCGGCCAGGTCGTGTACGCGGTCGGCGGCCCGATCGCGGCTGCGGACCCCGGTGACGGCGTCGACCTCCGGCGGGCTGACGCGTTCTCCGGCGGCGACGTGCGTTCGAGCACGTTCGTCGAGGAGCTGACCGTCGTCGACACCGCCGAGGCGAACCACCCGTCGGCGGTCCGCGCGGCGTCCGACCGGGCGGTGCGGATCGAGACCGACGACCTCGCCCCCGGGAACTACTTCCTTCACGGTGGCGACGTTGACGGCCTCCCCCGTCGCCCCGCGGAGTCGAACACGGTCGAACTGGTCGGCTCGACGCTCTCCGTCTCGTTCGCGGACGGCGAGGTCACTGACGCCGGCGATGGGGCCGTGACTGACCTCGACATCGCGTCCAACCGCGGCCGCTACAGCCTCAACGTCTCCGCCGACGGCGACCTCGACGAGACGGAGCTTCTTCGGCTGCTCGTCACCGACCGCAACGTCGACACGTCGGACGGGTTCATCGACGACGACACGTTCGCTGCCAGCGACGAGGTAACGGTCGCGGACGTTCGGCTGGCGCTCGTCGAACTCCGAGAGCAGATCCACGTTGCGGACGGTGAACGGATCGTGATCAACGACGACACGGCGACGGTCTCGGTCGACGGTGCTGCGGGCGAGGTGTCCCTCGCGGAGGCGATCGCCACCGACGCCAACCCCTTCGATGCGGTCGTCTACGCCGACGACGTCGACGACGCCGATGAGCGGGTCGCGCTGTTCGCGATCACCGACCGCGAACACGCGGTGTCGTTCGCCGGCGTCGACCCCGGCAGCTACACGTTCCGCTTCGCGCTCACCGACGCCCCCGTCAGTGCCGACGGGTCGTTCAGCGTCTCCGAGTCCGATCCCGACGCCGAGTTCGGTGACCCCGACGGCACGCCGACGCCGACCCCCGAGGAGACGCCGACGCCGACCCCTGAGGAGACGCCGACGCCCACCCCCGAGGAGACGCAAACACCCGAGGAGACGCCCGCGGACACGCCATCGCCCACCCCTGACGAAACGCAGACGCCCGCGGACACGCCTGAGCCTGCGGAGACCGACGAGCCGACGGACGACGACACGCCCGGCTTCGGGGCCATCGCCGCGCTCGTCGCCCTTCTCGCCGCCGCGCTCCTCGCGACTCGCCGCCGTCCCTAACACGGACGACAGCGACTCGCGAGAGCGCGTTTCGGCACTCCCGTTCACCTACCGGCCTCGTGCCGGCTCCGGCTCTTGGCGGGTTCGGCATCGCACTCACACCCACGTCCACTCGCACCCGGAAGTTCGTCCAGGACGGTACGATCACAGCGTAATCGCACTCACACCCACGTCCACTCGCACCGACGCACGACGGCGTCGGCGTGCGCCGGCGGTGTGGCCCGCGACCACCCCCCCGCGACCGCTCCGCCCCCCCGCGACCGCCGCGCTCCGCCCCCCGCGACCGCCGACCACCCGCGCATTCCGGAACCCCGGTAACGGTCACAACCCACTTCAGTCCCCGACCGATAACGGGTGCATGGAGAACCTACCACGACGCCGCGTCCTGCAGGCTGCCGCCGCCGGAACCGCCGCGTCCGTCGCCGGCTGTAGCGCGCTCGACGACGAGGCCCCGACGGCGGAGGAGGAGGGGGAGGAAGCCCCCGAGGCGGCCGACGAGTCCCCCGACGAGGACCCGGCCCGCGAGCTCGACGGCGAGGCGGCGGCGACGGTCGCCGTCGACATCGACGAGCAGATGGAGGCGGCACAGATGGAGATCCAGAGCCAGGTCGAGGAGGGGGACCTCGACCAGGAGGAGGCCCAGATGGAGCTGCAGGAGACCCAACAGGAGATCCTCCAGGACGTAACCGGCGCCGTCGAGGAGACCGTCGGCGGGATCGACGGCATCGCGGTCGCGGAGACGGTCCCGCAGGCCGGCGCAGTGCTGGTCGACGGCGACGCGCTCGGCGTCTTGGAACTGCTGGAGGACGACGACGTGCAGGCGCTGCTGTCCGCGGCGGAGTTCGACGCGCTGGCATAACGGAGACTCGCGGCCGGCCACGAGCCCGGCGGCGATCCCCCGGCCGATTGGGCGACAGGCCTTTTGGCCGCGACACCCCACTTTTCAGGAAAGATGTGCCCGAATGTGGAAGACGACGACGTGGTCACACTGAGCGTCACGGTTCCGGAGCGGCTGCTGGAGGAACTCGACGACCGCACCGAGGTGCTGGGGTACACCAACCGGTCGGCGTTCGTCCGTGCGGTACTACGTGATCTCACGGACCCGACTCTCACATCGGGAGCACAGGAGGGCGTCTCGGAGGGCTACGCGGATGCCGCGGCAGGGCGGACGATGTCCATGGACGAGGCTCGGAAGCGCCTCGGGATCGACGAGAACTGAGCGCGACCCGTTGGTCACTCCTCTTCGAGCACGTCGTCGGCGAACGCCCGAATCTGCCGTTCTTCTTCTGCGGTCCGATCGAGCAGCTGCGCGCTTTCGAGCTGTCCCTCGACGACCGCGTTCTGCTGTGGTCCCCACACCCCGACCGGCTGCTCGCGGAGATACGCCACCCAGCGAGTCACGTCGTCGTAGCGCGGCGCTCGCGAGGGGCGGCCGTCAGTCTCGGAGTCTGGTGAGTCGCTCATAGGCGTCGTGGACGTCAAGGGCGTCAACCCACTGTTCGAGCCGACGGGTCGAAAGGCTTTCTCCGAATAGCGTATACAGGTGGGCGGCGTCCTCAAGGTCCTTGCGGGCGCCGATCGAGACGGACTGTGATGACATGGATGGCGCGTCACAACACCTATTACGGTGGCGGGAGAAGAGAAAGTAAGATGGCCACAAACAACGACAAGATCCAGTTCCGGGGAGAAACTGAAAAGAAGGCGACTCAAATTGTCGATCAGATGCGTCTCGGTGGGATCAACATCAGTGAGCTTGCTCGACAGGGTCTTCAAGAGAAGCTCCAAGAAGTTCTCTCGGACGAGGAGAAGATCACCCTCCACCAGCGATACAAGCAAGGAGAGCTTTCTGACGATGTTGCAGAGATCCTTCTCGGTGATACCTTGGAAGAAATTGAGCGGGAGCGGGAGGCCTTTGAGGAGGCTGCGGAACTTGATACGAGTGGCGTCTTCCAGAAGTGAAGATGGTGGACGATGCTGTTCGCCATCCAGTTATTGTTGATACAGACGCAGTAATCGCTGTGGCGAACACGAGTCTCTGGTCTCGAATCATCGACAATATACAGCTGACGACCACCAACGTCTGTCACCACGAACTCAAGCGCCATGTTCGGGAGATGTCCGAGTACGCGCCCGAAGGAACGAGAGAGCGGTGGGTTCATACTGGAAGCAAGAGGGCGCTAGAGCCGTTCGACGACGAGAATGAGTCGTTCACCACGGTTCCGTGTGTTCCTCGACCGCATGGAGAGGATGCTGGGGAGAAGTCCTTGCAGACTGAAATCGAACAGAATACAGAGCTGTATCGGTTCGCAATTTTGATGGATGAACACGGACGTCGTGCTATTAACCGAGTATTCGGTGACGCAGAAGAGACAACTGGGAAGGCAGTTGCTCCCACGTTTTTGTTGTATCTGTTGCTAGACGAAGGGAAGTGTACTGTCGCGGAGTTTTGTCAGGCCTGTGGAGAGATGCTTCGAGGTGAAGGCTGGACAGGGTATCAAGCGATTCAGGCAGCATGGGATGCGATCTCGGTAGATTGCTCGCAGCATCTCCCGGACGATCTCCTGCCATGACACTCCGGAATATCTGATTCGTATTACATTCCCGCCACTCGCTGACGGGTGAAAAGCACTCCTCCGCGTTCCGATGGTCATGTGAGCCAGCTCGCTCGTCGGACGCGATACGACCTCCTGCCATCCTGTTGCCACCGGCCACCCACCCGTCGAACGCCGGCGGCACCCGTGGACAACGATAAGGGCTTTATCCGCCGCGACCGACTGTTCGACCATGCTCGGTTCGGGCGTCCCGGCGATCCTGAGTGCCCTCCCCGACACGTTCACGTTCGCGTGGATCGTCGCGCTCCTCTTTGCGGCGGCGTGGGTGCTCGACCACCGTGGCAGCCCGGCGGGCCGCACGCTGGCGGCCGGAACCTGGGGACTGTTCGGGCTGTTCTGGCTGTCGATGGTCCCCTTCTTCGCGTTCGACCACCAGAGCTGGGTCGAGGCGCTGCTCGCGCTCGCCGGCGCCCCCGCCTGCGCGTACGCCGGCTACCTCCTCCACAAGGGCCGCGGGTCGCTGTTCGTGCTCACCCGCGCCGTCGCGCTGATGCTGTTCATCTACCTCCCGTTCGAGACGATCTCGGCGGTCACGGTCGCCGGCCTCGCGATCCCGGAGCCCCGCCAGGTGCTCATCGAGGTCGTCGCCACCCACACCGGGATGCTCATCGACCTGCTCGGCTACGCCCCCGAGCGCGTCACCAGCCACGAGGGGTACGACGCCGCCTACGCGTGGGCGCTGGACGACGGCCACACCGTCCGCATCCACGTCGTGCTCGCCTGTACCGGGCTGGGGAGCATGGCGATCTTCGGCGGGCTCATCGGCGCGGTGAAAGCCCCCCTCGACCGCAAACTCCGCGCGCTTGCCGTCTCGATCCCGCTCATCTACGTGCTCAACATCATCCGCACGTCGTTCATCTCCATCGTGGCCGGCAACCAGTACATGCACTGGCAGCCCGACCTCGTGCTCGCGCTGTTCGGCGCCACCGACCCCTACCGGGTCTCCTTCCTGGTCTCCGACCGCATCATGAGCCAGCTGCTCGCGGTCGTCGCGCTCATCGCGATCACCTACCTCGTCGCCCGCGAGCTCCCCGAGCTGGTCGTCGTGTTAGAGGACGTGCTCTACATCCTCACCGGCGAGGAACACGACCTGACGGAGTCGGTGGACCTCCCGCGCGAGCCGACGAACCGCTGACGGGGGTACCGACGCGCCCGCGGGCGTCCGCTCACCCGCGCCCGACGGCGGGATTCCGCCCTCTCGCGGTCGCCGACGCCGCCCGGCCCCCTGCCACGCCGCTTCCGTTCGGCGATCTCGCTGTTAAGGCCCTCGCCACCGTGTTACTTCTCCGGTTGCTCCATCGACAGTAGCATTGATAATCACTTCGTCACCGTCAGGGTCGACGGCGACACGGAGCGTCGTTCCAGTCTCAACCGGCGTCTCCGCGTTGACCGAACCAACACGATCGGCAAATGATCCTGGCGCCTCCGTGGGTTGTGCAACAAGCACCGACGCTCCCACGTCATCAATGACCGTTATTTGGAGGGTCCCGAGATTGCCTGCGTCCGGAGGGTCGTACTCAAAGGCAAGTCCCTCTTCCGGCACAGCTTCCGTTGCCGCTTCGTCAGTGAGCTCGTCAGTCGGGGCCCTAATAGTCGCAAGCTGACCGATCGCCTCATCATCATCAACGGCGAACACTGTTACCTCGTCACCGTCCGGATCAGCCTGTGTCGGGATTCCATCGCCCGATCTGATGGTTCCATCCTGTCTGGTGACTTCGTTTCTGCCGCCCGATTCGGCCGCAATCCGAATGCCGGTTGCGTGCGTCTCCTCCACAACATCAACCCAGAACTCACCAAATTCCCCTTCTATTGGAGGTTCGTACCGGAATCGTAGTGCACCATCGGGAACGAGCTCCCGAGCTTCTTCGGGAGAGAGCTCGCCACGGCCATCGTCATCCCCGATTAACCCGATCGTTTCAGCGTCGTACGTTCCGTGTGCGACGATCTGACCTCCATCGATGTCGAGAGTCGTGTCCGTTGCTGCCGTTCCGAACGATGATTCCACGGTCGCTTCCGTTTTCTCGCTTATCGTGTCTGCGAGTAGCCCGAACCGTGAACTGACGGTGTCTTCCGATAGGTCGATATCGACGGATGCAATCACATCCTCATCCGGCTCTGGTTCGAATGGCGGCTCTTCTGCTGCTACGTCAGTGAATGTGAACTCGTGCTCGGAAACCGGCCCGATCGCTCCGAATACCGTGTCACCAGCACCAGCCTGTTTCAAAAGCCACGCGACATCCTCATTTTCCTCCGCTATTGGTGGGTGGTCGCCTTGTTCAGTGGCGACGGCCCGTTCCAGCTGGTCGGCGTCGGGGGCAACAATGATTGCTGATTCACTCGTTGCAACCATCGGTGCATCCTCAAGTCCGTCTGGGACATCCGTCGGTTTGTATCGGGTATATTCGTCGATGTCGCTGACCTGATCGTAGGTGGCTGCAAACTGATCCGTATCCTTAGTCAACCGCTCGTCGAGTTCGTCACTGTCGAACGTCCCCAGAAGAACGACGGTTTCGTCGATCACCAGTACCTCGGTGGCGGTTGACTGCGTCTCTACTTCCGGATCGAGAATCGCATAGAGATCCGCACCAACCAGCGAAAAGGAATAGAGGCCGACGGTTCCCCCACCGATATCAAATGGGAATGTCACGAGTGGGTCGTTGACGGAGTCGCGCAAGCTGAAGGGAGTCTCATCACCACCATTTGCACTTTCAATATTGAGGTCCACGTATGCAAACACCAGTGTATCGTCGCTGGCGGGTATCCACTCCGCGTATTCCGGAAGCGATCGTTCGGCATCAACCGGCTCGTCCTCAACCGGCTCGTCCTCAACTGGCTCGTCCTCAACCGGTTCTTCATCATCGGTCTGGCCGAGACAACCAGCGAGTGCAGCCGTCCCAGCTCCTACTCCAATGAGCAATTGGCGGCGACTTTTCCCGTTTGCTTGGCGTGTCTCCTGCTGTGGTCGGAGGGCCATGATTTTGGTATCTCAATTGTTGATTGTTTGTCTGATAAGTCAACCGCTTTCTGGGCTGTGTAATCGACCGCGGACGTCGCAAGTGGACTGTTGTCCCGATTTGTCCGTTCGCGAGACCTACGCTCCCGTGATACCGTTTGATCGGACACGGCATCTCGGTCACGCGGATGTTGCACACGCTTATCTCCCACCATATGGCAAAGTATAGGCCGACGGCACCTGTTCGTCAACACTCACGCATGCAGGACGCGCGAGGCGACGGCCGGCACGGGGACGAGGGCGGACCGGGAAGCGGCGGCAGCGTCGGTGGCGGCGGCGCCGGCGCCGGCGCCGCGCCCGCGGGCGCCGTCGATGGCGGACCATTCGGGACGGAGGTGCGCGGATGCCGCTGAGCGAACTCGACCTGCTCGTCCACCTCGAGGAGAACGTCGTCAAGCTCGTGCTCGCCACCCTGCTCGGGATGTTCCTCGGGCTCGAACGCGAGTGGTCCCAGAAGACGGCGGGGATCCGCACGTTCGCGCTGATCAGCCTGCTCGCCGCCGTCTTCTCGATTCTGGACAGCGTCCCCCTGCTGGTGCTCGGCGGCGTCCTCATCATCACCAGCTCCGTCCTCCTGGCGGTCCAGAGCTTCGTCGAGGAGGAGGTGGAGGGGCTCTCGCTCACCACCAGCGTCTCGATGCTGGTCGCGTACAGCCTGGGCGCGCTCGTCGCCAACGGCCTCTTCATCGAGTCGGTGACGGTCGCCGTGCTCTCCTCGCTCCTCTTGGTGCTCAAACGCGAGCTCCACCAGTTCGCGTGGGGGCTCTCCCGCGAGGAGGTGCGCTCGGCGGTCGAGTTCACCATCCTCGCGTTCGTCGTCTACCCGCTGCTCCCGGCCGAGACGGTCGACCCGTGGGGCGCGATCCAGCCGCGGCTCATCTGGTCGCTCGTCATCGCCATCAGCGCCATCGGCTTCGTCAACTACGTCCTCGTGAAGAAGTACCAGGGGAGAGGCTACGCGTTCACCGGCTTCTTCGGCGGCCTCGTCAACTCGACGGCGGTCGTCGCGGAGATGGCCAAGCGGGCGAAAGGCCAGTCGGACCTGCTGTCGATCGCCGTCGGCTCGATCCTGCTGGCGAACGCCGCGATGGCGTTCCGCAACGCGGTGATCGTCGCCGCGTTCGTCCCCGACGCCGCGCTCGTCGTCGGCGCGCCGCTGGGCGCGATCATGATCGCCGGCATCGCGATCGCGATCTGGCAGAGCGACTGGCGCACCCAGCTGGAGGCGGACCTCACCTCCCCGTTCAGCCTCCAGAACGCGCTCACCTTCGGCGGGCTGTTTCTGGTCGTCCTCCTGATCTCCGTCGGCGCCGAGCGCATGTTCGGCGCCACCGGCTTCGTCGCCACCGCGTTCCTCGCGGGGCTCGTCTCCTCGGGGACGGCAACGACCACTGCCGTCTCGCTGCTCGGCACCGGGCAGATAACCGTGGACACCGCCGTGATGGGCGTCGTCGCCGGCACCGCCGCGAGCATCCTCGTGAAGACGGTGTTCGCCGCGACGATCTCCCGACAGCTCGTCCGGCCGGTCCTCATGTGGAACCTCGTGTTGATCGCCGTGGGGGTTCTCGTCGGCGTGCCGGTGTTGCTCTGGTGACTGCCGAGCTCCGGGGCCCGGGCCCCGGGCTCGACGACGATCCCCGTGCTCGCCGGCGACTACGACAGGTGGGCGGTCACGTCGGTCGAGGAGACCATGCCGACGTAGTCGTCGTCGACGACGGGGAGGTGCTTGATCCCGTACATCGTCATCATCGCCGCCACCTCCTCCATCAGGAGGTCCGGCGTCACCGTCTCCACCTCGGTGGTCATCACGTCGCGGACGACAGTTTCGTCGGCGTCCCTACCCGTGGCGACCGCGCGGATCACGTCGCTCTGGGTGATGATCGCGCGGTCGCCGCCGGTGACGACGAGCGCGCTGATCTCCGAGTCGGTCATCCGCCGAGCGACCTCCCGAAGCGGGGCGTCAGGGCCGATCGTCTCTAACGGAGTTGACATGACCTCTTGAACGCGCGTTCGCTTGTCTGGGTCCATGTTGTGTTACTTGGTACCAGCTCTATTGGGTGTGACGGTCGGGCGGACTTTTGACGTGGCCGGCTTGATGACGCGCGATTCGGCGACCTCTACTCCTCCGGAAGCAGCTCCGCGGGCGCCCCCGCCAGCCCTGCCAGCGCGTCGGCCTCGACGTGATGGAGGTCGCCGGGGATCACGAGCAGGTGGAGCGGGTCGCCGAAGTCGCGCTCGGCGAGCGCCGAGAGGCGGTCGGCGGCGACGATGGCGTCGGGCGACCCCGCTCGTGCGACGACGACCGCCAACTCGTCGGCCCAGCCTGCGGCGAGGAGCTCGGCGGCGTAGTCGGCGGTCATGTACTCCTCGTGGTCCGGGTCCGGCCCCGTGGGACCGGTTCCAACCTTGATGTCGAGATAACAGACGGTGTGGAGCCCGCGCTCGCGGTTCGCCTCGATCGTCTCGATCACGCTGGCGGGCACGTCCTCGCCGCCGTGCGCGTACGGGAACGGGAGCGTGACGGCCTTGCCGAAGCGGTAGTTCTGGAGTCCCGTCAGGCTGGAGGCGGCCGACTGGGCGGTGACGCCGTGGATCACGCGCGTGTCGATGCCGCGCTCCTCGGCGCGGAGCCGGAGGTCGGCGTGGGTCGTCGAGATCATCGTGTCGCCGGCGGTGAGGAAGGCGGCGTCGCCGTCCGCGGCGGCCTCAAGGATCGCCTCGGGATCCTGCTCGACGCCCTCCCGGGGGCGAACCTCGATCTCGGTGTCGTGGTACGCTTCGAGGTCCGCGACGCTTGCGCCGACCAGCTTGCTGGTGTAAAACTCCGCAAAGACGCGGTCGGCCTCGCGGAGGGCCTCCCGGCCCTCGACGGTGATCGACCGCTCGTCATAGAGACCGAGTCCGATGAAGGTGAGCATACCCGGAGTCGGGCAGCACGCGCCTAAAAGGGCGCGGAACGGGGTTCCGGGAAGCGGAGAGGGGACTGCCGTGTCTCACTCCGCTCTCCCCATCGGGGATGGGCGGGCGCTCCACCCGGCGACGACCAGTGGTGCGGCCAACACCAGCATTACGGGGATGAGTGCCAGTACGACTGGGATCGAAAACAGCACGACCGGTATCAGCCATCCGCCCCCGGCGAGAAACAGCACTGGGAGTGCAACGAGGGCGGCGAGCGGGACCGCACAGATTGTGCCGGCGGCCATCAGCCGGTGGCGGCGCGTGGTCGCGACCGCGAGGGGGAACGCCCACGCAGCCACGTAGCTGGCGAAAAACGGGAACGAAACGAGCATCTCAGCACGAACGGCGCCACTCTGGAGGAACTCCCAGTACAGCAGCGCCCCGCCGCTCACACCGAGCGCGAGCACGGCGACGACCACGGCGTCCGAAAACGAGCGCCGACGCTCCACCCACGCGGCACCGACGAGGTACAGCCCGAACACGGCGTGTACCGCGGCGATGCCGACCGATCCGAACGCGACCATCGAGAGCGTGGTCGGCAGCGACACCGCCGTCGCCGACCACTGAAGCCCGACCCACCCTGTAGCGACGAGGATCAGGACCCCACCGATCAGCCGGTCGTTAGCGTTGCGTAATCGCGTCTGGAGGGCGCGTCGCATATGCTGACCACTCCGTGCGGTCGTGAAAAACGTTTCACCCAGCAAGCGGCGCATCCAGCAAAGCGGATGCCCGTTTCCCCCGACATTCCGTAGTTACGGAGAATCGAGGAGAAAGCCTCTCCCTTTACAGTAGTTGCCGAACCTAGCTGAGACTCTTCACGCTGGGCGACGTTGGTTGAAAGATGGTCCAGACAGCTGAAGCGAAACAAGCGTGTCGTGCCGCTTCGACGCTGCTGTATCCGCAATTAGAGTTCGGTGTCAAACCGTGCGGGAAGTACACGAGAGAGGATTTCCACGAAATCCTCTCTCGTATCGCCTTCGATCACGAGTTTGCAAATACGGGTGGGAAGACGCTTCAACTTGAGCGTGGCGAGCAAGTGAACGTCACGTCCGCTGCTCGGAACCCGCTCGCTAAATCGCTACTGTACCACTTGCGAAACCTCTCGACGGACGCCATCGACAACCAGTTCGATGGCGTCCGAGATCGGTTGTTCGAAGTCCTTCGATCTCAGCGGCGACTTCCCGCGTTCGTCGATGTTGCCATCGATCTCCACGAGTGGCGGTACTACGGCTCTGCCGAGACTGATCACGTGATAACGACGTATCCAGACCTTGGTACGAACAAAGCGTTCTGTTTCGCAACGCTGTGTATCGTTGCGCCACACACGCGGTTTACGCTTGAGGTAGTGCCGATGGACGCGAACGGCTTTCGCGCCAAGCGCGACGCCGTTCGTTCCTTGCTCGAAACGGCCCAGCAGTACGTTTCAATTCGGCACGTGTACCTCGACCGTGGGTTCTACCAAGTCCACGTCGTCGAAGAGTTAGAACAGCTGGGTGTCGATTATATCGTGCGAGCACGTCCGAGTAGTGGAATGAAAGACCGTCTCAGCGCCGGCGCTGAGACGGTCGCCGATGAGTACACAATGCAACGCAAGCGCAAGCCAACGGCGGCAGTGGATGTTACAGTCTTCGCGGTTCCGCACCGTACAACCGACGATGAGCACGTATGGTTTGTGACGAATTTGGACGTCGATGCTTCGACAGCGAAAGCGTACGCGGCGGCGTTCCGCCGCCGCTGGGGGATCGAAACGTCATATCGGCAGATCGGTGATTTCCTCCCGAGAACGTCGTCGCCGACGTTCTCGGTTCGGTTGTTCTACTTTCTGTTCGCGGTGTCGCTGTACAATCTCTGGGTGTTAGCCAACGTGTTAGCTTCAGATGACAAAATTCCACAGACACCGCCGATCTCTACACGAATCTTCCGTAGATTCGTTCTCTCGACAGAGTACGGCTGAATACCCATTCGATTCCGACCGGGATGACCGGTGAGTGCGCCCCGTTATCCAGAGGCATCGCTCGGGAGCGCCGCTGGCGCGTCGCTCCCTCAGTGAATTTGTCACAGCGCAATTCGACACGACGGCGAGATCTCCAATCACAGCAGCTTGCTCAGTGCGGAGCAGAATCCGATTCGGCAACTACTGTGAAGGGCGTCACCAGAACGCACAGCGTTCTGGTTGCCCGCCAGACGTAGTCTGGGGACGAGGATTCCCACGGCACCGCGCCGCTGAGTTGGGATATTGTGGTTTACGACGTGACCTGTTCTTGAGGCGCGAATGCGCCAGTTTCCTTGTCAAACAGGTACGTCGATGGCTGTGCCAACCAGCCGTTACTCCTATTCACCGAGAGATTCGGTGAACTCGGAGATACTTTCTGTCGAATGTTCTCAGCACCGTTCACGTCCGCGTTCGCCGTCGTCCCGCACTCATCGCACACGTACAATCCGCGTTCGACACGGTTCGCCTCCCGTTTACGACCACAACAGGAACACGACTTCGACGTGTCACGCTCGGACACCTCCTCAACGGTGATTCCCTCCATCTCGGCTTTGTAGGTGAGCAACTCCGTGAACCGGTCGAACGCCCACGAGTGCAAGTCGAGATTGCCGTGTGTGCCCCAGTCTTTCGACTCTCCGTTTTCGTCCTTCTCGCGGATTCCGGAGAGATCACCGATCACAATCGCTCCTACACTCTCCTCAACACACCGTTGAACGATGTGCTTCGAGAGGGTGTGGAAGTAGTGGGTGCGGCGAGCCGATTTCTGCTGGTTCAGCCGCGTGGCTTGTTCAGAGTTTGAGTCGTCGCACCGAGCAAGCCGCTTGCTGAAGTAGTAGTCGTCCTGCTTCAGACAGTTCAGCGGGTACAGCTCGCTGTAGCCGTCTTCGTAGGCGAGTGCGGCGAAGTTGTTGATACCGAGGTCGATGCCGACGGTCTGCTCGCCGGGTGACTTAGACACCTCAATCGCCACCTTACAAACGAAGTGGAGTTCCCATTCATCCCCTGTCCAAACCGCCTTCACTTGCTGGACGTTCTCCACGGCAGAGAGGTCAACGTCGGGGCGAGTTTGGTATTTGCAGAGGATGAAGTCCGACCAATACTCTTTGAGATTCGATCCCTGTGAGAGTCGGACGCGATTGTACTGGGTGTCAAGTTTGAAGCCAGCGGCCTTGAACGTGACCGTCGAACGCGGATGATCGTCACCGCGTTTGCGGTAGCCGGGCGGGTTTGCTCTCGCGTCTCCGTTTTGTCGTTTGCCGTACCAGCCGTTGAACGCCTCAGCGAGTTCTTGAAGGACTCGCTGACTTGACTGAGAATGCAGGTCATCGTAGCGTTCGTGGGTCTTGAGGTACGTGGTGAGTTCGTTGTGGTTTGGGATGTGGCCGATCTCCGACCACACGTGGTCACACGTCCACCGCCCGACGTTCCAGAGTTTTGAGGCTGCGAACCCGAGGGCATCAAGATCGTCCGACACCTGTGACTGATTCCGAATGGAAGCAGTATAGGTGCGCGTGACGACCTGTTTTGCCATACGTAACCTACGACAAGAATCCTACTTAATAGTGGTTGTTTATAGGGCGTGGAATATCCTGCCGTGCCATCGAACCGTGGATTGTGTAGGGGCTGTCGGATTCATCCTCGCCCTAAAGGGAGAGGCTTTCTCCTCGATTCTCCGTAAACCACACTCATCTATCATCGGGAATAGTGTCGGTAGAGTTAGACGATATGAATACTTCATAGACCACTCCCGCAATCATTCCAATGCCGCCAATTGAGAGAAGCACTGGGACAAGAGCCATATTCCCAGATGCGACACTAGAGAGGCCCATCCCTCCAAGAATAGCACCACCGACGACTATCGATGCATAATACAGACGTGTTCTATTCACATCTATAATCTTATTTCCCATCGGTATTTTTCCTCTAATATAGAGTCGGCCTATAGACGGCAATACATTCGCACTTCTTATCGACCGGCTGTTTCAATTGAGAATATATCTGACGAATAGGGTTTCAACACAGCCTTTTAATCAAACGTTCCGCGCCGGTACTGCACCGGCCACTCCACGTCCTCGCCGAGTTCGTGGGCGGCCTCCAGCGGCCAGTAGGGGTTCCGGAGCATCTCCCGGCCGAGCGCGACGAGGTCGGCGCGGTCGTTGCGCACGAGGGCGTCGGCGTGCTCGGCCTCCGTGATCTTTCCGACGGTTGCGACGGGGACGCCGCTCTCCTCGCGGATGCGCTCGGCGTTCGGCACCATGTAGCCGGGGCCGATACTGGGGACCTCCTGGTCGGGGTGGATGCCGCCGCCGGAGACGTCGATCAGGTCGGCGCCGGCCTCCTCAAGCAGGGGCGCGAGGCGGGCGGACTGCTCGACGGTCCAGGAGTCGCGGTCGTCGATCCAGTCGGTCGCGGAGATGCGGACGAAGACGGGCTTGTCGTCCGGCCACACGTCGCGCACGGCGGCGACGGTCTCGCGGAGCGCGCGCGTGCGGTTCTCGAAGCTCCCGCCGTACTCGTCGTCGCGGTCGTTGGTCACGGGCGAGAGGAACTGGTGGAGGAGGTAGCCGTGGGCTGCGTGGACTTCCGCGACCTCGAAGCCGGCGTCGAGTGCGCGCTCGGCGGCCGCACGGTACGAGTCGACGACGCCCTCGACCTCCGCCGTGGAGAGTCGGCGCGTGGCGGCCTCGTCACCCTCCGCGTGCGGGTACGGCTCGTCAGTTGCGGACACCGTCTCCCACCCGCGCTCGGTGTCAGCCGGAATCGCTCCGCTCCCCTCCGCCGGCGGGGCGTGAGAGGCCTTCCGCCCGGCGTGGGCGAGCTGGATCGCGGGGACCGCGCCCTGCGATCTGATGTAGTCGGTCGTGGGGGCGAGTGCCTCGGCGTGCTCGTCCGACCAGATGCCGAGACAGCCCGGCGTGATCCGGCCTTCGGGTTCGACGGCGGTCGCTTCGGCCATTACGAGCCCGGCGCCGCCCGTCGCGCGCGTGCCGAGGTGGACGTGGTGCCACTCGGTCGCCACGCCATCCTCGGCGGAGTACTGGCACATCGGCGAGAGCATGATGCGGTTCGGCAGCTCCGTCTCTCGGAGGGTCAGCGGCGAGAACAGCGAGTCAGTCATCGTCGGACGATTGGCCTCTAAAGGGTAAGCCGCTCCGATAGCCCGACGGGATTGCCAGTACCGGAGCCGACGCGGCGACCGACGAACCCGCGGGCGGCGAGCCGTGCGGCTTGCCGACTGTCTCCCCTTTTACTCCCCACGGAGCCACGAACGGACATGACGCTTTCCACCGAGGAGATCATGGAGCTGAGTTTGGAGCTCGTCGATTGGGACGAGGTCCCCGCCGACTCGACCGTCTACGTGCCCGGCGAGGGGATCGAGACGGCGCTCGTCGGCATCGACCTCGAAAGCCCGGAGATCCAGCTGGCACACGACCAGGGGTACGACCTCGCGTTGGCCCACCATCCGACCGGCGACGAAGCCCGTGTCGAGTTCACCGACGTGTTGGAGGTGCAGGTCGACTTCATGACCGACCACGGCGTGAGCGAGGCCGACGCCCGCGACGCGGTCGCCGACCTCGTCGAGGGGATGGAACACGGCGCACACGTGGGGAACTACCGGCACGACCCCTCCATCGCGGAGCTGCTGGACCAGCCGTACATGAACATCCACCTCGCCCCCGACGAGATCGGTCGGCGGATCATGGCCGAGGTCGCAGCAGAGCTGCCCGCCGATGCGACCGTCGGCGACTACGCCGACGCGCTCGGCGAGCTCCCGGAGTTCGCGGACGCGCTCACCGACATCGAGCTCCGCGTCGGCGACGAGTCGAACCCGCTCGGGGAGCTTGCCGTCCACCACGCCGCGGGGACGAACGGCGGCGCCGACGTGGCGCGCGCCTACTTCGAGGCCGGCGTCGACACCGTCCTCTACATCCACGTCTCACACGCGGACACGAAGACGCTCCGCGAGGAGTTCCCCGACAAGAACCTGCTCGTCACCGGCCACATCGCCAGCGACGCCATCGGGCTCAACGTCCTCATCGACGCGCTGGAGGAGCACGGCGTGGAGTGCACGACGATATCGGGATGCGGCATCGGCCGCTGACTCTCGGGTTTAGGCCGACCGAAACGTATAATGGTGCGTGGCGCCCACTCCCTGTCAATGAGTACCGGAGACGGCATCGGCGCCGACAACGAGGCTGCCGACGAGCCCGAATTCGAGTCGCCACGGGTGGCTGCTAACCGAACGTCCCCCGACCGCATCGTGTTCACCGAGACGGGCAACACCGACGGCTGGATCGCGACGGATCTCGCCGTCGAGCTCGAACGGTAGCTGGTTTTTCAGTCCGTTTCAACCAGATCTCCGCTCGACGAGCGAGACGCTCACTGGGTGGTTAGTCTCAAAAAAGCGGGGTTACGCGGCCGAGGTCGTGGAGCGTCGAGCGTCCGGTCGACTACTCCAGCGTGCCCTGGCTGACGAGCGTGTCGTCCTCGAGGTAGTGTTCGAGGTGGTGGCCGTGTTCCTCGACGTCAGCGAGGATGTCGCGGAGGAGCTCCTCGGTGTTGTAGTCGCCGAGGTTGTTGGCGAGCTGGATGTGCTCCCGGAGCGTCTCCGTGATGTCGCCGAACATCTCCAGGTCGTTCTCCAGCGACGTGCGGATGTCGTACACGTCCTTGCCCTCGGGCGTCACCGGCGCGTGCTCCTCGAAGTTCGCGCCGCCGGACAGCGGCACGCCGCCGAGCGCCTGCGCGCGCTCGGCGAGCAGGTCGGCACCCTCCTCGAGGTCGGCCGCAACCTCGTCGAGGTAGAGGTGGAGGTCGCGGAACTCGGCGCCCTCGACCACCCAGTGGTGCTTTTTGACCTGGTGATAGAGGACGTACGTCGCCGCGAGATCCGTGTTGAGCGCGTCGACGAGCTGCTCGGCCTTCTCCTCGGGAATGCGGATCGCCTCGCTCTCGTGAACGTCGCCGTACTGCTGACGGGCGTGTTTCTGGGTGCTCATAACAACTCAATGTTCGGTCGCATTGCACTTAAACGTTGCCGCCCACAAAACGAGAGTTTTTGAAATTGAAAGGAGACTTTCCATTTACCCAACATTCACGTCGACGAGCGCCCGCTGTTCACGCAATGTCTCCTGGTCGAGCGTGGCCACCAGATCGCGCGGTTCGCGGCCGAGCGCGGCGCCAACCTGGCCATCAGGACGTGCCACGAGGGAGTTCCCCGCGTAGCGCGTGGTTTCCCCGCTGCCGACCTCCTTTTCGCCCGTGCGGCCAACGCCGACCACCCACCGAACGCCGTCGAGCGCCCGCGCCCGGAGGAGGAGTCGCCAGTTAGCAGTGTGTGCTGCGGGCCAGGCGCCGGTGACGAACAGCGCGTCCACACCCCGTTCCGTGAACCACGCGCTCTCCGCGACGAAGTTGAGGTCGTAGCAGGTGAGCAGTCCGGTGGTCCCCGCAGCCGTCTCCACGATGGCGCGCTCCGTCCCGGGTTCGAGGTGGTCGGTCTCCGCCCCCCACAGGTGCCGTTTCCGGTACGTTGTGGTCGCTCCGTCGGGCGCGACGTAGGTGCTGGCGTTGTGGAGCGGGGCATCGTCGTCAGCGGAGTCCCCCTCGCCCGTTTCCACGTACCCGGCCAACACCGCCACACCGTGTTCGCGCGCGGCGGCCGACAGCTCATCAGCCACGAACGACTCGGTGAGGGCGACCTCCCGCAGCTCGTCCTCGTCGTCGACGAACCCGGTCAGCGCGTACTCGGGAAACAGTGCGACATCGACGCGGTCGGGAAGTACAGCCACGCGCTCGCGGAGCCGCGAGAGATTCCGCACCGGCTCGAGGTCGGCTACCTCGGTCTGACACGCCGCGACGGTGGGGCTGGAGGCGTCGCTCACGGAACCGTCTGGTGCGGCTTCCCTGATAAAGCGACGGGGGAGTGGCCGTCGGATTCAATTTCGTTGGCCCCTTTACCGCCATTATGACCCGCATGAGGGCGCACACGTGACGGTCGATCCACCGAGCGTCGACCGAACGTTCGACGAACCGGCAGCGCCCGCCGAGCTCGGCGTGACCGCCGCTGACCTCGACCGCGAGTGGGTGATCGGAGAGGCAGCCGCCGTCTTCGGATTGACGACCAAAGAGGCGGAGAAGTGGGTGAACGAGGACGGCGTCGTCGCCGTCTACGCCCGGATACAGGAACACTGGGACGCCCTGTGAACTGGCGTCGGTGTCGCCCCTCGCCGGCGACACGCGCGCGAAGGGAAACGCCTTAATGGAACACGCGCGCAGTTTCGGGTATATGAGCAACGGCGATGACCCGGCCGACGCCCCCGAGGAGGACACGGCCGCGGAGGAACCGGAGGAGGCCGTCGAGGCGGAGGAGACGGAGGAGTCGGCGGAGTCTGAGGAGACCGCCGCACCCGCCCGCCCCGACGAGGCGACCGAGGAGTCCCTGAACAAGTATCTCGACGAGATCGCCGAGCTGCTCGACGGCGCCGAGACGGAGGCGGACCTCGACGACGTGGACGCGCTGCTGGACGACGCGGAGGACGCCCTTGAGGGCGCCGATCTTCCGGAGCCGGACGAGGACGACGAGGACGCCGAGGACCCCCGGGCCGACCTCGAATCCCGTATTTCGGAGCTTCGTGAGACCGTCGAAAGCGAGCGCGGCCCCTACGGCGAGGATGTCGTCGAGGCCGTCGAGTCGGCGATCGCCACGGTCGAGGAGACGGAGTGGACGGAGCGCGGCGTGACGGACGTGGCCGAAGCGACCGACGCTTTCTCCACGAGCGCGGCCGAGGCGACCGACGCCATCGACGTGGATTACGACCCCGAGGACGACGACGTGGAGTCCGTCGTCGCTGCGTTGGAGGCCGTCGCCGAGGCGGTGTCGGGCGCCGGGCTCGACCCCGACGCGGACGCCGACGAGCTCGCCGCGCTCGTCGAGGCGACCGACGCGCTCACGGACGCGCTGGAGGCCGCCGAGGAGTGGGACGACCTCGAAACCAACGAACAGCTGCAGGCGCAGGGGTTCTACGACGTGCTCGGCCACTACAAGGACTACCCGCCGGAGTGGTCGGCCCTGAAAGAGCACACCCAGCGCGGCAACGTCGACATGGTGCTGCTCGCGCTCGACTCGCTCGGCTCGGAGTTCATGGAGCGCCACGCGCTGGAGGCGCTGGAGGCGATGGGCAAACGCGGCAAGACCGAGGAGTCGCTGGAGGTCCTGCTTGGCCGCGCGGGCAAGCGCGACCAGCCCGCGATCCGCATCCTCGGCAAGATGGCCGCCGAGGAGGCAACGGAGACGCTCGTCGACTACGCCGACGAGGACTCGAACCCGCAGCTCCAGAAGGTCACCTTCCGCGCGCTCGGCGAGATCGGTGACGCCGACGCCGTCCAGCCGCTCGCGAACAAACTCGCAATGGAGAACGACGAGGTTCGGCCGCTCGCCGCCCGCGCGCTCGGCCTGATCGGCGATACCCGCGCGGTCGACCCGCTCGCGGATGCCCTCGCGAACGACGAGTCCGACGACGTTCGTGCGGCCGCCGGCTGGGCGCTCCGCCAGATCGGCACCCGCGAGGCGCTGGAGACCGTCGCGGAATACGCCGACGAACACTCCTTTATCGTCGGGACGGAAGGCGAGAAGGCCGCCGCCGCGCTCGACGACGCCGCCCCGACCGCGTAAGTCGAGTACTACACACGCTTTTGAGACGCAGCCACTTCTCACAGGCTCACCTTTATCAGCGATAGCGCGGCCAAACCCGCCGTGCCATCCGGCTCCTCGCGACGTGACGAAACCCGCACGCGGCCGAACACGCGACGGCCACGGTTCCTCGTCATCGCCCGACTCCTCCTGATCGGCGTCGCAACGCTGACGGTCGCGCTGGTGTGTGCCGTCGCCATCTCGGCGACGATTGCGAGCGCGACCTCGGGAGCCGAAACGGGTGCGGCCGGGGGGACTCCCGCGGACACTCCCGCCGACGCGACCGGTGCGATCGCCGGCGTCGTCGAGCTCTATCCGAATCCGACGACGGAGGGAAACCGTGGCGAGTATCTGGTCGTCCATCTCCCCGTCGCAGGTGACTGGACCCTGTGGGACGGCTATCACGAGGCGACGATCCCGGCGAACGTCACCGGAACGGTGGCACTCTCGGCGGACCCGGAGCTGACTGCGGGGAAACTGGGTCACGGCGAGCGGGACGACGCCGCGGTGGCCGGTCCACATCCACCGCCGGTCCACGAGCTCGACGACCACTTTCCGCTCTCGGCGACCGGCGACCGCATCGAGCTGCGCTACGCGGGCGAGCCCGTGGACACGGTAGCCTACGACCGAGTTCGAGATGGGTGGCGATGGCGTGCGGGGTGGGGGGAGTGGCGTCCGGACGGCTACGTGCCACGGTCGCCGCGTTCGGTCGAGTCGATCCCCGTTAAGCCGTTCCTCCTGCCCGACAGTCCGGACGTGCCGGTCGCGCCGATCGACACGGCGACCGACCGGGTGTTCGTGGCCGCCTACACGCTGGAGTCGGAGCGCGTCGCCGACGCGCTGGTCGCGGCCGCCGAGCGCGGGGCGACGGTCCGCGTGGTGGTGGAGGGGACGCCGGTCGGTGGATTCTCCGAGCGAGGTGCCGTCGTCGGCGACCGGCTCGACGCTGCCGGCGTGGAGGTTCGGGTGCTCGACGGCGACCCCGACCGGTTCCGGTTTCACCACGCGAAGTACGCGGTGGCGGACGACCAAGCAGTCGTGCTCACCGAGAACTGGAAGCGGTCGGGAACGGGTGGACGCTCGAACCGGGGGTGGGGGGTCGCGGTCGACGACTCCCGGGCGGCCGACGACCTCGCCGCGCTCTACCGTGACGACGCCGCCGCGGACGACGCCGTGGCCTGGGCCGACTATCGGGCGGACGCCGACGTTCACGAGAGCGGCGCCGCGAATGGCAGCTACCCGACGCGGTTCGAGCCGCCCGCACCCGACCCTGACGGGAACGTGAGCCTCCTGACGGCACCCGGCAACGCCGAGGACGGGATCGTGAACCGGATCGACGCCGCGGACGACCGCGCGCTCGCCGTCGTGCCCCGAACGGACGGCCCTGACGGGCGGATCGTCCGTGCACTCCGACGGGCTGCCGAGCGCGGCGTCGACGCGCGACTGCTGGTCTCCGGCGAGTGGTACGACCGCGAGGAGAACCAGGAACTCGCGACAGCCCTCGCGGACGACCCGCTCGCGGTGTCGTTGGCCGAGCCGCGGGGACGCTACGGGACGCTTCACGCGAAAGGCGTCGTTGCCGACGACGTGGCCGTCGTTGGAAGTCTCAACTGGAACGAGCAGGCGGCAACCGAGAACCGGGAGGTGCTTCTCGCGGTCGAGAGCGCACGAGTCGCGGACTTTCTCGCACGGGCGTACGCGGCCGACTGGCGCGGCGGTGGCGTTCACCTGCCGATCGGGCTCCTGTTCGCGCTCGGAGTTGTCGTCGCCGGCGCCGGCGTCGTCGCTCGCCGGGAGGTGGAGTTCGCGTAGGAAACGGGAAACCGCGGCAGCGGTCCGCCTGCTCAGTCGTCGTCGATGGCGACCGTCGAGGAGAGCGCCTCGTCGATCTCCGCGTCGGCCATCTTCTCGACCAGCGACTCGATCACCGCGCTACGACGGCCCTTCACGAACTTGATGGAGCCGACCACGAGGTGGCCGCCACCCGAGACGCCGGCTTCGGGCAGCTCCTCGTTGAGCTCGGTGACCATGTTCGGGATGTCGAGCCGGACGCCGTCAGACCGAAGCACGGAGAAGTCGGGGCCGTAGCCGATGGTGATGACGGGGTCGCCCGTCTCCTGCACCTTGGTGTCGTGGAGTTCGCCGGTCGTCTTCCCCGGTGCGGGGTAGGTGAACCGGTGGGCGTACTCGTCGAGGTCGATCCGGTAAAGGTGTGCGCCCGAGGCGAGTCGCTCGTGTTCGACGTGTTCGGAGACGGCCTCCAGCTGGCGGTCGACGTCGCGCTCGGCGCGCTCGGCGAGGAACTCGACGAGCTCCGCGTGGCGCTGCTCGTCGTCACAGCCGACGTTGAGCGCGTCGTTGACGAGGGTCTTCCCCTCGGAGTAGCGCAGCCAGTGGGCGGCGTAGTCGAGCGCCTCCCCGATGTCGAGGAGGTCGTCCTTGCCGTAGCCCGCCTCGTCTGCGAGCGCGATGTAGTCGTCCATCGCCTCCGCCTTCGAGCGGTCGGAGAGTCCGGCGACCGCCGGGACGTGCTCCAGATCGCCCGTAATGGAGGGGTCGATGAGCCGGGCGAGTTCGACACACATCATCCCGGTGGTGATCCGGTAGTCCTCGTCGTGGAGGTACGGGTTGACGTGGGCGTCCAGCAGCGGATCGACGGCCTCCGGGTCCGGATGGTGGTGGTCGACGACCGCGATGGGGATGTCGTAGTGTGCGAGGTTCTCGTAGGCGGGTACGTCCTCCTCGGTCGACCCGTTGTCGAGCATGAGGAGGAACGGGAGCTTCTGGCCGTGGCGCGCACGGCCCTCAAGCGCGAAGTTGAGGTCCCGAGTCACGTCCTCCATCTCGTAGTACGGCGCCTTGCTCGGCAGCCGCTTGAAGAGGTGCATCGGCGCGTTCGGGTCCTCGTTCACGTCGCGGACGAAGTTCTCCATCGCGAGTTGGACCGGAATCGCGGCGCACATCCCGTCGCCGTCGGCGTGGTGGCGGACGCGGATCGGGCGGCCGGAGAGGACGGTTCGGCGGAGCAGGCGCGCGAGGTCACGCAGATCCTCGTGGATCGACTCGAACTCCTCCCACTCGACGAGCGGGTCGAGGTCGGCGGGCTCGGCGCGCTCGTCCAGTGCGTCCTCGAAGCGCTCGCGGGCATCCTCGGCGCGCTCGCCGTCCAGTCGCTTCAGCGAGTCGACCTCCAGCTGGAGGGCGTCCTCGCGCGTCTCGACCGTCCCGGCGACGTGGACCATGTCGCCCACCTCGATCTCGGGGTACGCCCGGACGCCGGCCTCCTCGAAGGCGGCACAGGAGACGATCCCGGAGGCGTCCGCGACGCCGAAGATGGTCGGGCCGCCGGTCTGTTTGGCCTGCACGACTTCGCCCTCGACGGTCACCGTATCACCGGGCGATATCCCGCGGATCCGCGATATTTCGGGCTCGTGCTCGACGGTTTCGGTGGTGTAGTCGTCGGGCGTCTCGTCGTCGAACGCCACGTCGCCGTTCTCCTTCACCTCGGTGAGTCGGACGATCAGCTTGTCGCCGACCTCGTACTCGCCGTCGAGGTTGGACTCGTGGACGAGTCCGGACAGCGAGTCGGAGAGGTCGACGAAGACGCCGTAGTCGACGACGCCGTTCACCGTCGCGTGGTACAGCTCGTCGACGGCGGCGTCCTCGAGCGTGCAGTCGGGTGCCAGGTCGTAGACGACCGTTCGGTCGTCGGTCGTCCCCTCGGCCTCGTCGGCGTCGGGTTCGGGACTCGAATCGTCCCGCGTGCCGGAATCCCCGGCGGAAGGTTCACTCATGTGTGACGTTTCGCGCGTGAGCGGTGTTAAGGCTGTTCTATCGTGCCCGCCGGCGCCGTCGACGGCCGCACATGGGGATGGACGCGTCCATCCGGAATCCCTTTGAGGCGACGGCGACTTCGTTCGGGTATATGCGCCTGTTCCGGTCGGACGAACTCCTCGGGATCGCTCGGGAGACGATGGAGTTCATCCTCGAGGCCAGCGAGGAGACCCACCCCAACGAGTACATGGGGTTCCTCCGTGCGGACGACGCGCGGAAGCTCGACATCGACCGGGATGGGCAGGTGATCACCGACGTGCTCGTGATCCCGGGAACGGAGTCGAATCCGGTGAGCGCCAGCGTGCGCTCACACATGAAGCCGAACGACATGCGCTCGGTGGGGTCGGTCCACTCGCACCCGAACGGCGCGCTCCGGCCGAGTTCCGCCGACCTCGCCACCTTCGGACAGGGGGAGGTCCACATCATCGCCGGCGCCCCCTACGGCTGGAGCGACTGGAAGGCGTTCGACAATCAGGGCGAGCCGACCACGCTGGAGGTGCTCGACGTGGAGGTGCCCGACGAGCACTTCTTCCATTTCACTCAGGAGGACATCGACGCCGAACTCGTCGAGGACGGCTACGACCGCGGCGTCGTCCGTGAGGACCCCGACCGGGAGGGCGTGACGTTCCCGGGCGACGAGCGCTTTGGGGGGCCGAACCAGGGGGACCAACGGGGCGACCGGGACGACAGCGGCGACGGTGAGGACGACGACCGCGGCGGCTTCCTCTCGTGGCTCCGGCGATGACGCGGGTCGTCGCGCAGGGCACCTTCGACCTGCTCCACCCGGGACACGTCCACTATCTGGAGGACGCTGCCACCTACGGCGACGAGCTCCACGTGATCGTCGCCCGCGGAGCGAACGTCACCCACAAGGAGCCGCCGATCCTCTCGGACCGCCAGCGCCGCGACATGGTCGCCGCACTCGACGCCGTCGACGAGGCCCACCTCGGCCACGAGTCGGACATCTTCGTCCCGATAGAGGAGATCGAACCGGACACGATCGTGCTCGGCTACGACCAACATCACGACGCCGACGCCATCGCCGCGGCGCTCGCCGAGCGCGGTATCGACTGCACCGTCGAGCGCGCCTCGGGACGCCAGGCGCGTCACGACGACGAGCTGCTCTCGACGGGCGACATCGTCCACCGGATCCTCGAACGGCGAGGGCGGCGCGAGGCGGACGGCGGCGAGGTCTGATCAGACGCCAAAAGCCGACGACCGGTTCCGACATCGCGGGAGGAAGCGCGGCACCTATATGCACCCCTTCCCAAGGCTCCGTCAGTGTCAGTTTCCGACCGCTTCCCGGCGCTGCTCGCGGCGACGGCGATGGGCGTGTATCTCCTGCTCATCGTCGGAGCGGCGACCTCCGTCACCGAGGCGACGGCGGCCTGCACCGCCTGGCCCGCCTGCGGAGACGGGCTCTCGCTCCCGACTGAGAGCGCGGGCTGGGTCGCGCTCGGCCACCGGGTGCTCGCGGTCGTCGTCGGACTCCTCGTGCTTGCCAGCACCGCGTTGGCGTTCCGTCGCTCCGAGAGCCGTCGGGTTCGCGGTGCGCTCGCGGTCGCGCTGCTGCTGTACCCCGCGCAGGCCGGACTCGGCGCGCTGGTCGCCGTCGGCTCGGCGTCCGCGACCGCCGGTCTCGTTCACCTACTCGTCGGCGTCGTCATCTTCGGCGGCACGCTCGCCGCGCTCGCGTGGTGGCTGGAGGCGGAGACCGGCTCCGCCGACGACGCCCCCGAGGAGTTCGAGCCCGGCACGGACCACCTCCCGCCGGTCGAGGACGCGCCTGAGCCCGATATTCCCACCGCGACCCTCCCACGGATCCGGGCGACCGCCGGCGCCTACTTCCGGCTGATGAAGCCGCGGCTGATGTGGCTGCTCTGTCTGGTCGCCGCCGCCGCGATGGCGCTCGCAGGAGGGGCCGGATTCACGCCGTACACCGTCGCGGCCACGCTGGTCGGCGGGTCGCTCGCCATCGGCGCGTCCGGGACGTTCAACCACGTACTCGAACGCGACGTGGACAAGCGGATGCAGCGCACCAGCGACCGCCCGCTGGCGACGGACCTCGTGCCGCTGTGGAACGCCGTCGCGTTCGGCCTCCTGCTGGCGGCCCTCTCGCTCGGGCTGTTCTGGACGATCAACCCCCTGACGGCGGCGCTCGGACTCGCCGCCATCCTGTTTTATAGCGTCGTGTACACGCTCATCCTGAAGCCCAACACGGTCCAGAACACCGTGCTCGGCGGTGCGGCCGGCGCGCTCCCCGCGCTCATCGGCTGGGCCGCGGTGACAGGCGAAATCGGCGGCGGCGGGCTCCTGCTCGCGCTGGTGATCTTCCTGTGGACGCCCGCGCACTTCTACAACCTCGCGTTGGCGTACAAGTCCGACTACGAGCGCGGCGGCTTCCCGATGATGCCCGTCGTCCACGGCGAGACGGCGACCCGCCGGCACATCGTCTGGTACCTCGGCGCGACGCTGGTCGCGGCCGCGGTGTTGGCGCTCGTCGCCGACCCGCTCGGCGGGCTCTACGCGACGGTGGCGGTCATTCTCGGCGGGGTCTTCCTGTGGGCCGTCATTCGGCTCCACTACGAGCGCGACGAGTCGGCGGCGTTCCGGGCGTTCCACGCCTCGAACGCCTACCTCGGCTGCCTGCTGTTCGCGGTCGTGTTCGACGCGCTGTGGTTCTGAGGTGACACACGATGACCGAGAGTCCCACCGCCGGCTCCGACGGCTCGTCCGCGCTCGCCGCGCTCCGCGAGCGTGCGCCCTCGAAACGCACCCTTGCGTGGGCCGCGCTGATCGCGAACACGCAGCTCGTGCTGGTGGTCGCCTACTACGGCTACCTCGGGTCGTTCCCCACGACGCCCCGATACGTCTTCTACGGGCTGGTGTGGCTGAACGTCGGCGGACTCGTGCTCTGGCGGGTGCGCCCGCCGGCCGGCTACGACTTCCGAACCCGACGGCGAGCGCTGGGGATCGCCGCCACCTACTTCGCGGTGCTCGTCTTTCTCGCGGGGCTCGTCTCCACGGGCGTCCCCGAGCGCGCCGTCGACCTCCGGGTGGCGTGGCTTCCCCCCGGATGGGGACCGACGGTCGTCTGGGCGAGCGAGTACCTGACGCTCGTCTTAGTGCCCGCCTACCTGATCGGCTACCTCGCGCTCGCGAAGCTGGTGTACATCACCGTGCTGGAGGCGTCGGGGTCGGTCGTCGCCGGCGTGCTCGGGCTGTTCTCCTGTCTCTCCTGTACGCTCCCGGTCCTCGCGCTCGTCGCCTCCGCGCTGTTCGGCGGCGGGAGCATTCTCGCGGCCACCGCGCTCGACGCCTCCTACGACCTCTCGACGCTCGTGTTCGTCGTGACGGTCGGACTGCTGTACTGGCGGCCCGGATTCGGGCGGTTCTGAGAGGGCCGGCTCCGTTGAACCCGGTTCTTCAGAGGCGAAATGGACGGACCAGCCGGTCGATGGGAGTGCTTGTTGAGCGATATCGGGAGTGGGTATTTCAATCGGCGTCATCGGTGAGTGCTTATAAACGGTGATGGGTGAATTCCGCTGCTTCCTTATAAACCCGGACTGCGGTCGGCGCGCGCGAGGAACGCGCGCGAGGGAGGCGGCGGGCCGCCGCGGAGCGGTCCCGCGGCGGCCCGCCCGCCGAGGCTGGGGAGGGCTGAGGCTGCGGTGCTGTGCGGGGCGGGGTGGGACTCAACGGGGCAGCCGGCTCCGGGAAGACGGACGACGCAAGCACCGCAGCGGGCGGTGCCGAGAGCAAGGAGCGCAGCGAGTCCCTCGACCGGAGCCGGCTGGGGCTTTGGAGGTGTCCGTCACCAGCGTAGCACCTGCAACTCACCGACCCTACACTCCTTATAAACCATCCACATCACCACCACCAACCCGCTTATAAACACCACACCCACTCACGTAATAGACGTACTCCCGAGGTCACTCACCGAGGATCCTGTATAGACCACAGCCGAGTCAACGTTCGTCACCTGCTGAGGGTTTCAACGGCGCCGTGCCACCTTTTAAGAGGCGGACCGCCGGCGCCCGCCGCCCGCTTGAACCGGCCCGGAGCGCGGCGTCCGCGACGGCGATCGCGTCCGCGACCCCGCCTCCACACAGGGCAGTACCGGGAGCCGGCCTTTTAACCGCATCCGCGCCAACGATTCGCATATGACGCGAGTCGAAGTCGAGTACTGCGTGCCGTGTGGGATGTTGAATCGTGCGCAAGACGTCGCCGGCGCCGTCCTCGAACAGTTCGGCGAGGGCATCGACGAGGTCGCGCTCGTGACGGGCGACGACGGCGTGTTCGTCGTCCGCGTCGACGACGAGGTCGTCTTCGACAAGACCGAGGACGACTACGACGTGGACGCGATCGTCCGTGCCGTGAAGCCGTCCGTCGGCGCGTAAACCGGCGACCGCGTGCCGGTGCCGCCGACTCCGGAACGCCCCTGATCCGGCTCCCGGTCGGCGAGGAGTTCGGCCGAAAAGCAACCCTTAGGCCGGACGCCCCCGGAGTCGGGGACATGAACGAGACGGCGGCCGCGGACGCGGCCGTGACGGACGGGGGCGGCGAAGCCGCGGGCGGCACGGACGACGCCGGGGCGGCGGCCGACGGCGACACGCCCCCCGCCGTCGTCGCGCGCGACGTGCGGAAGGCGTACGGCGACGTGGTCGCGCTCGACGGCGCAGAGCTGACCGTCGAGGCGGGAGAGGTGTTCGGCCTCATCGGCCCGAACGGCGCCGGGAAAACGACGCTCGTCCGCGCGCTCACGGGGACCACCGAGATCGAGGGGGAGGTGTCGGTGTTCGGGGCCGCCCCGGACGCCGTCGACCCCGCACGGATCGGGCTGCTCCCGCAGTCGTTCGGCCCGCCCGACCGGCTGACCGCCCGCGAGCTGGTCGACTACTACGGCGGCCTCTACGACGAGGCGCGCGACACGGACGCGGTCCTCGACGACGTGGGGCTGGCCGACGACGCCGACGCGTGGTACGAGACGCTCTCGGGGGGACAGAAGCGCCGCGCCTGCGTGGCGACGGCGCTGGTCAACGACCCGGACCTGCTGTTTCTCGACGAGCCGACGACCGGCATCGACCCCGCGGGTCGCCGGTCGCTCCACCGGCTGATCGAGGGGCTCGCGGCGTCGGGGACGACCGTTTTCCTCACCAGCCACGCGATGGACGAGGTGGAGCGGCTGGCCGACCGCGTCGCGCTCCTGCGTGACGGCGCGGTGGTTGCGGTCGGCGACCCCGACGCGTTGGTCGACGAGCACGGCGGCGACCCCCGATTGGAAGTGACGCTCGATGCGGCGCTGGACGACTCCACGCTCGATGCCGTGCGTGAGGCGGCGAGCGTCGAGGTGACGACGACTGAGGGCGGGATCCGGTTCGCGGACATTCGGCCGGAGGGGATCGCCGACGCGGTGTCGGCGCTGGAGGCGGCCGGCGTCACCTTCGAGTCGCTTACCTGGACGGAACCCTCGATGGAGGACGTGTACCTCCGTCTTACCGGCGAAACGTACTCTCCCCGGGGCGACGACGAGACGGTTGGGATCGGCGCCCCGGACACCGAGGAGGAGCACGACCGATGAGCCGCCTCGGGCGGATCCGCGCGGAGACGCGGGCGGCCGCGCTGTCGTTCCTCCGCCGGCGGACGGCAGTGTTCTTCACGTTCTTCTTCCCCGTCATCCTCGTCATCATCTTCGGCGCGCTGGTGCGGACCCAGCCGACCGGCGGCGGCCTCTTCGCGGAGCCCGCCGGCTACTA
The DNA here is from genome assembly GCF_054654575.1 of Halorubrum gandharaense. NCBI lineage: Archaea > Methanobacteriati > Methanobacteriota > Halobacteria > Halobacteriales > Haloferacaceae > Halorubrum > Halorubrum gandharaense. The sequence goes on along the minus strand of NZ_BAAIET010000001.1, from coordinate 1,122,381 downwards.
CCTGCCCGGGTATCTCGCGGTCGTCGTGCTCTTTACCCCCCTCTCGCGTGTCGGCTCGGAGATCGCGCGTCACCGCGAGGGCGGCCGGTTCGAGAAGCTCGCCACGACGCCGCTCACGCGGGTCGAGTGGCTGGTCGCGCACACGCTCGTGAACGTCGGGATCATCGGTGCCGCGAGCCTGCTGATCTTCGGGCTCGTGCTGGCGGTGACGGACGCGACGGTCGTCGTCTCGCCCGCGCTCGCCGTGCTTCCCGTTTTCGTCGCCGTGGGCGTCGCGCTGTTTTGCGGGTTCGGTGCGATCCTCGGCGCACTCGCCGACTCGCAGGACGGCGTGATCGCCGCCAGCAACACGGTGGCGCTGCCGTTGTTGTTCCTCTCGGAAACGTTCGTGCCACCGGAATTGCTGCCCGGGTGGTTCCTCCCGGCCGTTGCCGCCTCGCCGCTCACCTACTTCGCGCGGGGCACGCGAGCGATCACCTACGACGGCGGCCCCTGGCTCGGCGACCTCCTCGTGTTGTCGGCGCTCGCCGTCGGCTTCCTCGCGGCGGGGGCGTACGCGCTCCCCCGGACGGACTGATCGCGACTCGGTCGGTCGAGCGAGACGCCTCCGACGCCACATGGGTTTAAGTATTCACTCGGCAACGAGTGAGTATGGACGACACCCTGTCTCGGATCGAGGAGAGCGGCGTCGTCGCCGTGCTCCGCGGCGTCGAAGCCGACCAGCTGATCGGCATCGCCGACGCGCTCCGCGAGGGAGGCGTCACCGCGATCGAGATCACGGCTGACACCCCGAACGTCGGCGACCTGCTGTCGGACGTGACCGGCTCGTTCGACGACAGTGAGGTCGTCGTCGGCACGGGGACGGTGCTCGATTCGGAGACCGCCCGGACCACGCTGATGGCCGGCGCGGAGTTCGTGGTCTCGCCGAGCCTGCACGAGGACGTGATCGAGACGTGTAACCGGTACGGCGCCGTCTCCGCACCGGGCGTGATGACGCCCACGGAGGCGGTGCGGGGGTACGAGGCTGGCGCCGACTTCGTGAAGGTGTTTCCCGCCTCGACGGTGGGACCGGGCCACCTCGCGGCGATGAAGGGGCCGCTCGGGCAGATCCCGATGATGCCGACCGGCGGCGTCGGGCCGGACAACGCCGCCGATTTCGTCGAGGCCGGCGCGTTCGCGGTGGGCGCCGGCGGCGCGCTCGTCGACTACGAGGCCGCCGCGCGCGGCGACTTCGAGACGATCACCGAGACCGCACGGGAGTTCTCTCGGGTAGTCGAGACGGCACGCGAGGACTGACTCGGGCAACCGCTGACGCGCTCGGCACCTCCGTCACCCAACAGATTTGTATCCTCCGACCTCCCAGACACCGATATGTCCCGGCTGTTGCCCTCCCCGCCGGATCTGACGCCCGACGACCGCGACCCGAGGGTCGTGGGCGTCGACGACGACGAGGCGGACGACCTCATCGCGGCGCTTGGCTCCGAAACCGCACGCAACGTCCTGACGACGCTCCACGAGGAGCCGGCGACCACCTCGGAGATCGCCGACGAGCTCAACACCTCGCTGCAGAACGTCCAGTACCATCTCGGGAAGCTCACGGACGCCGACCTCGTGGACGTGGTGGACACCGCCTACTCCGAGAAGGGGCGCGAGATGAACGTGTACGCGCCCGCCGACGAGCCGCTGGTGCTGTTCGCCGGCGGCTCCACCTCCTCGGGCGGGATCCGCACGGCGCTCAAGCGGTTGCTCGGCGGGTACGCGGTGTTGGGGCTGGCCGCGCTCGCCGCCCAGCGCCTCCTGAGCGTGGCAGCCCCTGACGGGACGACGGGCGCGGACGGCTACGCCGTGGAACAGGGGGGCGACGACGCGGCCGACGGGCCGACGGTGGCGGAGGACGACGTGGCGGACGCCGATGCCGACGCGACCGGGGAGGCCGTCGAGGCGGAGACGCCCGCCGCGGAGACCGACGACGCCGACGCGGACGGCTTCGAGGTGAGCTTCGACGGCGACGCCGCCGAGCGCGCCGACATGGCCGCGGAGTACGCGCTCTCGCTCGTGGAGCCCGGCGTCGTCTTCTTCCTCGGCGCCGGGCTCGTGTTCACGCTCGCGTGGGTCTACTGGTACCGGAGCGAGTGGCGGGAACTGCGGTAGTCACCCGCGGGAACTGCAGTAGCCCGACGCGAGGGAGCGGGCCGGGGATAGCTATTCAAGCCACGCCGTCCATCGGCGAGTATGGAACACGAAGCCGAGGTCGTTGGGGTCGGCGCCGGCTCCGCGCCCGGCGGCGACGTCCCCGCGGTCGTCCTTTCCGCGCGCGGCGAGTACGTCCCCATCTTCGTCAGCGGCGACCAGGCGCGCTCCATCGGCCTCGTCCTGGAGGGCGAGCCGTTCGAGCGCCCGCTCACCCACGACCTGCTGTTGGAGGTGGTGACTGAGTTCGGCGGCGCCGTCGACCGCGTGCGGATCGACGACCTCACCGACGGCACCTTCTACGCGAAGATCGACGCCCAGCGCTACGAGGACGGCCGGCCGAAGGAGTTCGTCTTCGACGCGCGCCCCTCCGACGCGCTCGCGCTCGCCGTTCGGGTCGAGTGTCCCATCGTCGTCACCGACGAGGTGATCGACGAAGCGGGTCGACCGCAGGACGCCGTCTCGTTCGGCGGCGACCGGGAACGGCCGGAAGACCGACGGGACGACCGGCAGGACGACCGGGATCCGCCCGAGGGGTAGCGGAAAACGGGGATCCCCGTCCCGCATCGTCACGGCTTAAACGCCGGCGCGCACAGACCGCGTATGGCCGAACCCGCCAGCGGTCGAGACGAGACCGCCAGCCTCGCGGCGTCGTACACAGAGATGACCGAGCTGTTGCTCCCGAACGACACGAACAACCTCGGGCGCGCGCTGGGTGGTTCGGTGCTCCACTGGATGGACATCTGTGGCGCCATCGCGGGGATGCGCTTCGCCAGCAAGCAGGTGGTCACCGCCTCGATGGACCACGTCGACTTCATCTCCAGCATCGAAGTCGGCGAGGTGGTCGTCGTCGAAGGGTACGTGTTCAACACCGGTCGCACCAGTCTGGACGTGAAAGTCGACGTGCGCGCGGAAAACCCCAAAACCGGCGAGGAGCGCCGAACGACCACTTCCTTCTTCACGTTCGTCGCGCTCGACGAGTCCGGCAAGCCGAGCGAGGTGCCCGATCTCGAATGCCCAACTGACAGCGAAGCGGCGCTTCGCGACGAGGCGATCACCGGTCGGCGCGAGCAGCTTCGGGACGTAGTCGAGCGGTACGACCTGTAGCGCGCTCGGCGAACGCACGGCACCCCTTTTCACTCCGTCCGAGACGGGGCGCTCGCCCCCTCGTGTGCCTGCGCGACCTGCTCACGGAGCGTCGCGACGACAGCACCGGTATCGGCGGTGCCGTCCGCATCCTCGCCGCTCGCAGCCGCGTCCCCCGTAGCCGCGTCACCCGCAGCCGCCTCGACGCCGGCGAGATGCGAGCGGCAGTCGCAGTCGGAGGCGCCGAACTCCGCGACAGGCCCCTCCGGGAGGCGTCCGGCGACCGCACACTCCACGTCGAGCTCGTCGGTGGTCACGACGCCGCGGATACGGGTCGCCGGATGGCCGAGCAGGTAGTCGACGTGCCAGTGGCGCACGTCGTGCTCGCCGGCGGCCACGCGACGGTGGCGGTCCACACGCGAGAAGCCGCCGCTGCCGAGCGCGCTGCCGGTGTAGGCGTATGCGCCGGCGGGGAAGCGACATTCGCCGAGCGCGCCGACGGTGACGGTCGCGGGCTCGGGCAGCTCGACCAGCAGGGTGTAGGTGCCGCCGGTCACGGCGACGGGTCCTCCCCATTCTCGGAACCGCCCGCATCCTTCGGCGGAGCCGGCGGGTCGCTCGCGGCCGCGCGGAGGTCACCGAGGAGTTCCCGCGCATCCGCCGCCAGCGAATACGCCTCGTGGTAGTCGTCCGGGTCGCGGTCCCGTCCCGAGAGCGTCCCGACGACGCTCGCGATCCGGTCGTAGTTGTCGCGAACGAGCCCGCCGACGATTCCCGGGGTGCCGGCGCGCTCGGCGAGCTCCTCGGCGGCGGCGCGACCCGCGTACACCCGGGACTCGGCCGGGTCGACGAACACCATCGCGAAGGGGCGCGCGCCGAACTGCGCGTCGAGGAAGGGCCCGACCGGGTCGGCGTCCCAGGGCACTGCGACCACTCCATCCAGCCGACGGAGTGCGACGGCCGCCACCGAGCAGTACGGACAGTCGCCGTCGAAGATCAGGACGGGCGCGCCGGCCTCGGAGTCGGAATCCGAATCCGTGTCCGGCGCCGAGTCCGCACCCGAACCCGCGTCCGGCGTCGTTTCCGAGTCTGCACGTTTCATGCTCGAAATTGGAACTCCCGAGGTTTAAACGAGCGGCTCCGTGGATCGGAATCTCATCCGCGGACCGATAGCTTCCTTTTGCCGGAGCCGGAAGACGGGTGCATGAACGACGGATGGTTCGTCGGTGCGGACGCCGACGACCCCGAGACGGGAGCGACGCGGGTTCGCGAGGGGAGCGCCGAGTCGCCGGCCGACTGGCCCGCGCGGGCCGTGGACGCCGGCTTCGCCGACGACGAGGACGACTACTACGACGCCCTCAAGGCGGCGACGACGGCCGCGACCGGCGCGGCGGTCGCCGAGCGCGAACGCGCGGACGACCAACAGCTCATCCACGCCGTGCGGGCCCGCGACGACTGCGAGCGCACCGCCAACGAGCTGGCCGAGCGAGCGACGGAGTGGGCCGGGAGCCTCTTTGCGGACGCCGAGCCCGGCATCGAAGGTGCGCGCGCAATCGCGGAGCGCGAGCCCGAAGGGGACGCCGAGCGCCGTGCCGTTTCGCTGGCGTCACGGGCGGCGTCGCTCGCGGACGAGCGCGACGAGCTGGCCGCCTACGTCGAGCGTACGGCGCCCGCGGTGGCGCCGAACCTGTCGGCGATGGCGGGCGCGGACCTCGCCGCGCGGCTGATCGAGCTGGCGGGCGGGCTGGAGTCGCTGGCGAAGAAGCCCTCCGGAACCGTGCAGGTGCTCGGCGCGGAGGACGCGCTGTTCGCGCACCTCACCGGCGGGGCGCCCTCGCCGAAACACGGGGTCATCTTCACGCACGAGTTCGTCCGAGGAACGCGTCCCGAGGACCGCGGCTCCGCCGCGCGGGCGTTCGCCGGCAAGCTGACGCTCGCCGCGCGCGTCGACCACTACTCGGGCGAGTTCAAACAGGAACTCCACGACGACCTCGCAGACCGGATGGCGACCATCCGGGCGCGGGCGGAGGACGGTGAGGCGGAAGGGGATGGGGGAGCGGATGGCGGTGCGGATGCGGCTGCCGACGAAACCGGAGGTGACGACGCATGAGCGAGACCTCCGTCGAAGACGCCGACCTCCCCGCGGGCGTCGAGCGCCGCGAAATCGGCGGCGAGACGCGCCTCGCGACCCGCGGCGAGCCGGTGTACGGCGAGCCGACCGACGGTGAGTGGCGCGCGTGGGACCCCGAGCGCTCGAAGCTCGGCGGGATGTTCGAGCTGGGCTTCGACACCGGGCTCTCCGGCGGCGAGACGGTGCTGTACCTCGGTGCTGCGGCGGGGACGACCGTGAGCCACGTCGCGGACTTCGCCGGGCCGACGTACGCCGTCGAGTTCGCGCCGCGGCCCGCCCGCGACCTGCTGGACGCCGCGGAGAGCCGCAACCGACTGTTCCCGCTGTTGAAGGACGCGCGGAAACCGGACACGTACGCGCACGTCGTGGAGGCCGGCGTCGACGTCATCGTGCAGGACGTGGCGACCCGCGGGCAGGCCGACGTGGCGGTCCGCAACGCGGAGTTCCTCGCGGACGACGGCCGGCTCCTGCTGGCGGTGAAGGCGCGAAGCGAGGACGTGACTGCCGATCCCGACGACGTGTTCGAGCGCGTCCGCGACCAGCTGCGGGGCACCTACGAGGTGCTGGAGACGCGTCGGCTCGACCGGTTCCACGAGGACCATCTCGGCGTGGTGGCGACGCCGAAGTAGGGCAGGTGAGGACGAAGTAGGCCGGGCGGTGAGACCTGTTTGTTGATTGATCTCGGGAGTGGATGTTTCAGATCGACGCCGGTGATGTAGTATATAAACGGTCGATAGAGGCAGCGACGCCTCCCTTATAAACGAGGTTGCGGTGCGGTGGCGCGCCCGGCGAGCGCCCAACGGGCGCTCGTCGGCGCGCGAGGGACGCCGCGAGCGGAGCGAGCGGCGAGGCTGGGGAGGTCTGAGGCGCGGGTGCGGTGCCGTGCGGGGTGGGGCTCAAAGGGGCAGCCGGCTCCGGGAAGACGGGCGACGCAAGCACCGCAGCGGGCGGTGCTGAGAGCGAGGAGCGCAGCGAGCCCCTCGACCGGAGCCGGCTGGGGCTTTGCAGGCGGTCCTCACCGGCGAACTCCCGACGACTCACCGATCATTCACACCTTATAAACGAAGTACGACACCATCTACGACCTACTTATAAACGCCACATCCGATCACGTGATACACCCACTCCCGAGGTCGAACAACAGGATCTCCCAACCGGCTGTACTGACCACATGGGAGACAAGCGTATCACGCGCTAAGGGTTTCAACAGAGCCACGCGGTTGGAAGGCCCGTCCGGCTCCGGTTTTATATGCGAATACGTCCAACGATCGTTCGTAATGACGAGGAAAACGGTCCCACTCGACGAGGAAGCCTACAATCGGCTCACGGCTCACAAACGGGCGGGAGAGTCGTTTTCCGATGTCGTCAAGCGGCTCACCGATGAGCGCTCGTGGACGGAGGTCGCCGGCGTCCTTTCACAGACGGAGGCCGACACGCTGGAGGACGCCGTCGAGGCTGGTCGGGAGCGGAGTACCTCCGTCCAACGGGACTCTCGAAGTGACGGATGATCGGGTGCCTTCGTCCGATATAGACGTTCTGTGCGGCGATCCTCGCGTAGTCTTCGAATACAGCGGCCGCAACGCGGAAGCGCACTGAGCGCTCGCCGGCGCGTCTCCGTGCGTTCGGTGCTTTCCCGTGCTTCCCCGAGCGCACGCCGTCGCACATCGTGGAGTATATACCCCACATCCCGGGTAGTAGCGGGTATGACGCGACTCGACTGGGAGGAGGTCTCCCACATCACCAAGGTCGACCCGGCCAAGGAGCTGCCGGGCGACCTCGGGGTGCTCGACGCGACCGACCTCGTGATGGTCGGCGGCTCCGACGCCGTCACCGCCGACAACACCGCCGCCGCGATCCGCGCGATCCGCGACGCGTTTCCCGACATGGGCGTGATACAGGAGCCGTATCGCTCCGAGCACGTCTCGCGGGAGACGGTCGAACTCGCGGACGCCGTCGGACTGGCTGCGGTGTTCAACGGCGACCGCGACCACTTCGTCGGCAAGCACCTCGACCACTTCGCGCACCTCGCGAGCAAGCCCGACGACGTGATCGGGTCGAGCGTTCCGCTCGTGGGCGACCTGGTCTCCTCGAAGGCGCGCTCGGCGGTCGGCGACGTGGCCGACAAGATGGTCGGCGAGGGGTACGTGATCCAGAATCTCGACTCGAAGGCCGCCAAGCGGACGGGTGTGGAGGCGGCGTTCTCGCCCGAGGAGGTCGCGGGCGCCGCGCTCGCCGCCGAGTCGTTCTACGGCTTCCCCGTCTTCTACGTGGAGTACTCCGGCACCTACGGCGGCCCCGAGGACGTGGCTGCCGCGGCGGAGTACCTGGACGAGACGCAGTTGGTGTACGGCGGCGGGATCCGGTCGGGCGAGCAGAGCCGGGAGATTCTGGAGGCCGGCGCCGACGCCATCGTCGTCGGTGACTGCTTCCACGACGACCCCGAGCGATATCGGGAGACCGCCTTATAAGGGGTTGGTGTGAAGGGTGGCGAGGAGACGGCGGTTTACGTGGTTCGTGGAGTGTGCACGACGACAAACCCCTCCAAAGCCCCAGCCGACTCCTTATAAGCGGTTGGTGAGGTGAGCACGACGGTAGACACCTCCAAAGCCCCAGCCAGCGAGAACTCGCGCGGCTCGCTGCGCGCTCAAAAGGGCCTCTCCGCACCGCCCGGCCCTTTTGAGTGCTTGCGTCGCCGTGCTTCGTCCTCGCCGGCTGCCCCTTTGAGTCCCACCCGCACCGCACAGCACCGCACCCGCACCTCACGCCTCCCCAGCCTCGGCGGAGAGCGCGCCGGCGGACTGCACCGCACACGCCGGCGCGCTCCCGCCTCCCTCGCGCTCCGGCTCGCGCCCAGTGGGCGCTCGCCGGGCGCGCCGGGTGGATGGTGGCGTGGTCGGGACGCCGCTTGCTCGACTGTCGAGCCACTCCCCGTTTCGACGGTTTAAAAGTCCGTCCGCGGCTACGGAACTCCAATGAGCCTCGTCGTAACCGACACTCTGTCGGACGAGCGCGTGGAGTTCACGGCCGACGGCGACGTGACGCTGTACGTCTGTGGGCTGACCGTGTCGGACGACCCCCATCTCGGCCACGCTCGGCTCTGGTTCCACGCAGACGTGGTCCACCGGTGGCTGGAGCATCTGGGCTACGACGTGCGCCACGTCGAGAACGTGACGGACGTCAACGAGAAGATCACGGCCCGTGTCGGCGAGCGCGACGACTGGGACGCCGAGCGCGACGTGGCCGAGACGTTCACGGCCGAGGTGTTCGAGTCGATGCGCGGACTGAACCTCAAACGCGCCGAGGTGTATCCCCGCGTCACCGAACACGTCCCCGAGATCGTCGAGCTGGTGGAGACGCTCGTCGAGAAGGGGTACGCCTACGAGTCGAAGGGCTCCGTCTACTTCGACGTGACCTGCTTCGACGACTACGGCGCCCTCTCGAACCAGCAGGTTGAGGACCTGGAGGCACAGGGCGAGGCGGACGAGCGCTCCGAGAAGCGCAACCCGGCCGACTTCGCGCTGTGGAAGGCCGGCGGCGTGAGCGAGACGGCTGCACGAGAGCACGCCAAACACGACCACGGCGCGGAGACGCCGTCGGGCGAGACCTGGGACTCCCCGTGGAGCGAGGGTCGACCGGGCTGGCACGTGGAGTGCTCGGCCATGTCGACGACGCACCTCGGCGACACGCTCGACATCCACATGGGTGGCCGCGACCTGGTCTTCCCCCATCACGAAAACGAGATCGCCCAGTCGGAGGCGGCCACCGGCGACGAGTTCGCCCGCCACTGGCTCCATGTCGGCCTCCTCTCGATGGAGGGCGAGAAGATGTCGTCGTCGATCGGCAACTTCTGGACGGTGCCGGACGCCCTCGAGGAGCTCGGCGTCAACGTCGTCCGGACGTTCTACGCCGGCGCGGGCTACCGCTCCGAGCAGGCGCTCACCGAGGAGACGATGGCGGAGGCAAAGGAGCGCTGGGATCGCCTCTCACGCACCTACGAGCGCGCCGTCGACGCGCTCGACTCGACGGACGCCCACACGAAGGCGACCGACGAGGCGCTCCGTGTGGGCGTCGAGGAGACCCGCGAGAACTTCGCCGCGGCGATGAACGACGACTTCAATCTGCGTGAGGCGACGACCGCCCTCCTCGATCTCACCGATGCGGTAAATCGCCATGTGGACGCCGCGGACGACTACGACTACCGCGGACTCCGACGCGCGGTCGAGACGTTCGAGACGCTGGGCGGTGACGTGCTCGGCCTCCAGTTCGGTGCCGAGACGGACGGCGAGGTGGAGCTTGCCGGCGAGCTCGTCGAACTCGTGCTCTCACTGCGCGAGGAGGCTCGCGAGGCGGGCGAGTACGAGCGCGCCGACGAGCTCCGCGACGCGCTCTCCGAGGTGGGCGTCGAGGTCGAGGACAGCCCGGACGGCGCCACGTACCGGTTTGAGTAGTTCGAGAAAACGCCGAACGGAGCGACCACATCCGTCGACAGCTACTTTCCTCGTGGCGGGCTACCAGTTCTCAATGATCGTGAGTCGGATGGAGGCGTGGGCCGCCCGTGCGAAGGAGGGGATTCAGCGCTCGTTCGCGGAGGAACACAGCTCCCGCGAGACCGCCGGCAGCTTCGCGCTGGGCGTCTTCATCACGATGCTGCCAACGCTGGGGACCGGGCTTGCCGTCTTCGTCGTGCTCGCCTGGCTGTTCGACCGGATCAATAAGGTGGCGATTTTCGCCTCCGTCATCGTGTTCAATCCGGTGGTGAAGTGGGGAGTTTACGCCGCGAGCTTCACGCTTGGGGTCTTCCTCCTCGGCCCCGTCGAGGGCGTCTCGGCCACCCAGGTGTCGCTGTCGGCCGGTCCGGAGATCGTCGCCCGGCTGCTCGTGGGCAACCTGATCCTCGCGGTCGTCGCCGCCGTGCCGAGCTACGTCATCTGTCTCCGGCTGGTGGACGCCTATCAGGCCCGACAGGTGGTCGAGACGTTAGAGGAGGTCGTCGACCCCGAGGGCGTCGAGGCGACCGGGGGAGCCGACGGCGACTAAGACCGCCCCGAAGCTGTGGACCCCCTCACTCGTCCCCGAGCGGTTCCGCCAGCACTTCCCGCAGATCTGCGCGCACGTCCCGCGGGTTCGTCACCAGTCGCCGCTCCTGTACCAGCGTGTTCTCGACGAGCGCGTCGATGTCGTCCGGGCCGAGCCCGAAGGCCTCCATCGACGCCGGCAGCCCCACGGAATCCCGGAGCCGCACACACTCGTCGATCAGGTCGGCGGCGGCCGCCGCGTCGTGCTCGGCGGTCGAGATGCCCAGCCACCGGGCGACGGCCGCGTACTCCTCGCCCCGTGCCGGAAGATTGTACCGGAGCCCCGGCTCCAGCGAGACCGCGAGACACGCGCCGTGTGGACGGTCGACCATCCCGCCCACGGAACTCGCGAGCGCGTGGACTGCCCCGAGCCCGGACAGCGAGAAGGCCGCACCCGCGAGGTGCGATCCGAGACTCAACCGCCGGCGAGCCTCCCGGTCGTCGCCGTTCACGACGGCGCGCTCCAGCGACCCGTGCACCAGCCGGAGCGCGCGGGCGGACAGTGCCCGGGAGACGGGGTTCGCCCCCTGATACGTGATGGGCCGTTCGTCGACCCACCGGTAGTCTCGGGCGGTGAGCGACTCCAGCGCGTGGACGAACGCGTCGAACCCGGAGTGGCGCGTCACGCTCGCGGGCAGCCCGAACGTGAGCGTCGGGTCAACGAGCGCGCAGTCGGGCCGGAGCCGCTCGTCGCTCACCCCGCGTTTGACGCCGTCGTGGCTCACGACCGCAGTCTGGGTCGCCTGTGATCCCGTTCCGCTGGTAGTGGGAACGGCCACGAGTGGCAGCGTCGGCCCCGGAAGCGTGTCGACGCCGATGTAGTCGCCGGCGCTCCCGCCGTGTGCCGCCACCGCCGACCCGAGTTTCGCCGTGTCGATGACGGAGCCGCCGCCGACCGCGACCACCCCGTCAGCGTCCCCGAGCGGCAGGTCGTCCACGTCCGCCGTCGACGGCTCCGTGGTCGCGAAGTGGCGCGTGGCGGGCCGGTTGAGGCCGCCGACCACACGATCGAGCACGCCGGCGTCGGCGACCCCCTCGTCGGTGACCACGAGAGGGCGTTCCACGCCGAAACGGTCCAGTTCCGCGGCCAGCTCGTCGGCGACACCGTCACCGAACCGGGTACGAACGGCGGCGAACGTCAGCGGGTCAGCGCCGACCGCGCCGCCGATCGGCGAGTCGGCCGGGTCGTAGCTGGTCATGCGATAGCCAACCACACCCGGCCACGTAAGGGCTCGCTCCCCGGCACGGCGTTCTGGAATCGGCGATCCCGACGCCGAACGCGGACGAGCGAATCAGAGCCCGAGCCCCAGCGCGCGGTTGATGACGAGCGCGGCGGCGACGACCAGCAAGAGGCCAAGAACGGTACCGAACGCAACCACCCATCCAGCGAGATCCGCGAGGAAGCCAACGACAACGCTGCCGGAGGCCGCCATCATCATGTACACGGTACGGACCAGCCCGAATCCGGCGCCTTGTTCAGTCTCCGAGAAGTTGTCGAGGAACCGCGGGATGAGCGCGGCGCCGAAGCTCATCCCCACGCCGATGAGCACCATCGCGACCGCGATGGCGGCGATGGAGGGTGTTGCGAGCGCGAGCCCGATACCGGCGGCGCCGACGACCATACACGCCACGGTGACGCTGTCCCGCCCGAACCGGTCCGAGGCGATGCCGACGAGCACCTGGCCGACGCCCTGTGCGACGAAGTAGCCGCCGAAGGCGATTCCGGCGGCGGTCGCCGAGTAGCCGTGATGCTCGATCAGGAGGGTCGGCAGAAAGGAGGCGACCCCCTGCCACGCGAACTCGCCGAGCGCGGCGAGCACGACGGTGAAGCCAATGGCGGGCCGCGAGAGCAGCTCCGCGAGGGGGCCGACCCGGAACCGCTCGCGAAGCGGCTGGTCGGGACGCTGGGGCTCCGTGGGACGGACGCCGCGGGCAAAGAGCACGAACCCGACCAGCCCGACGACCGCACCGAGCGCGACGGCGGGCCGCCAGCCGTATCGAACCGCGACGAACGAGACGGCGACTGGCGTGCCGAGCCCCGCGATGGTGGCGCCCGTGTTGTGGATGCCGACGGCGGTGCCCACGTCCTCGTAGATGCGCGCGAGAAACGTCGTGCCGACGCTGTAGTGGAGGCCGGCGACGCCGCCGAGCACGACCGTCGCGAGCACGAACGCAGGAAAGACGGGCGCGACGGCGATCAGGAGTGCGGCGATTCCCGTCCCGCCGACGGAGACGAGAATCACCCGGCGCTCGCCGAAGCGGTCAGCCAGCACGCCGGAGGGGAACTGTGCGAGGCCGTACGCCAGCCACATTCCGGAAAGCGCGAGTCCGACGGCGGCGTTCGAGACCGCGAACTCCTCGGTGATCCGGGGAACGACCGGGCTGATCGCCAGCCGCCCGACCATCGTCACGAGGAACGCAAGCGTACACAGCGCCAGCACCCGGTCCCGGTAGCGGAACGTGGGGATCCGTCCGGCGAGAGAACTCACTACGCGACTGGATGCGGGAGTCCTCAAAAACGCTGACGGTCGCGGCGTGGGTCGCCGGACGACGAGGTCGGTGGTCAACGGCTCGCCGACTGGTCGGCTATCAGGTCGTGAATAGCTCCGTGTCGTCGGGCACCGCGAACAGCCCCATCCGGACGCCGGCGTCCAGCCAGCCGTAGCCGTACGAGTAGGCGGCGAGCGCGTTCACCGGATCGTCGGCCTCCCGGAAGTGGCGCCCGTCGTCGAGGTACGACTCGGCCATCTCGAACACCTCGGCGGCGGCCTCGCCGAGCGGGGTGTCCGCCGGCGGGCGCGGCTCGGCCTCCGCCAGCGCGTCCGCGAGCATCCGGCCGTAGCGGTCGGTCTTCTCCTCTAAGTCGGCGGCCATGTGGGGGGAGTCGCCGGCGCCCCTGAAAAGGGCGTCGCGAGCGGGCGGGCGGGCGGGCGGGCGACGCGGCGGCGGAAGCGCTTTGGGAACCACCCAACACCAACAGTCATGCCCCTCCCCGAGGAGATCGACCCGCTCGGACTCGTCGCGTCGCTGCTGGCCGTCGCCGTCGTCGGCTACGGCGCCGTCGCCAGGCCCGACGCGCTCGACCTGCACGGCCCGGCCACCTTCGTGCTGCTCGTGCTGATGGCGGCGGTCGTTCTCACCCTCCCGTATCGCCCCGCTCGCGAGACGCGGGCGTGGAACGTGCTCGCCGGCGCGACCTTCGCGGCGCTCGGCGCTCACAACCTCGCGGGTCTGGAGTCCCCACTGTTCACCGGCTACGGCTTCCTCCTCGCCGGGATCGCGGCGATCGGCTACCATCTAGTGACCTACGTTTATGAGGATCCGTCGACCTAGAGGGTGGCATGCCCTCCAGACGCGCCGTTCTCTGCGGTATCGCAGGACTCGGATCGCTCGCCGGACTCGCCGGCTGTCTCGATCGTGGCCCGATAACGAGCTTCGAGCTCACGAGTCCGACGATCGAGCCCGAAGAGCCACCGCGTATCTCGACCGACGACAATACGGTCGTCGTCGAAGGGACCGCGTGGTACGGCTCCAGCAGTTGTTCGACGCTGGAGCTGGCACACGCGCGGTACCACGAGCGAACCGGTCGGCTCGACGTGTTAGTGGCGCCCGCCGACGACCGCACACTACCGGTGCCACTCGGCTGCACCGACGACCTAGCGAGTACGGGCTACGTGGCGCGGATCGTCGCCGGCGAGCGCCTGCGGATCGTCACTGCCACCGAACACCACGTCCACGGCGACGCCTACTCGACGACCGCCGGCAGTCCGCGAGACCCCTTATAAGGGAGAGAGGGCGCAAGATCGGGTGCCCGCGGACGCGGGGTGTGTCTCGTTGACTCACAAACCCTAAACGCGGGGGCCAAGTACCACCTCCAATGACCGAGACGCCCGCGGACGCCGGCGACCCGCCGTCCGCGTCCTCCGCGAACGCCCCCGCGAGCCGGGAGCCCGACGACGGGTCCGTCACCGTCGTCGGCACCGCGCACGTCTCCGAACACTCCGTCGAGGAGGTCGAGGAGACGATCGAGCGCGAGCGCCCGGACGTCGTCGCCGTCGAGCTCGACGAGGGGCGCTACCGGCAGATGCAGGGGGAAACGCCCGACGACCTCGACGCGAGCGACCTGTTGAAAGGCAACACCGTCTTCCAGTTTCTCGCCTACTGGATGCTGTCGTACGTCCAGACACAGCTCGGCGAGCGGTTCGACATCGAGCCCGGCGCCGACATGAAGGCCGCCGTCGAGCTCTCCGAGCGGCTGGGGATCGACGTTGCGCTCGTCGACCGCGACATTCAGACGACGATCCAGCGCTTCTGGGCGCGGATGACCATCTCGGAGAAGCTCCGGATGGTCGGCGGGCTCGCATTTGGGATCACTGACTCACGGGTCGTTGGCGTCATGGCCGGGCTGATCGTCGGGATCCTCGCCGGTCCCGCGATCGGCCTGTTCGGTGGCGCCGTCGGTATCACCGATGCGGTGCTCACGAGCGCCGCGGCCGGCGTGCTGGCTGCACTCGTCGTCGCACTCGTCGTCGACCAGGTCGGCAAGACCCTCCTCTCGCCCGACGCCCGCCTCCACGCTGCCGCCGGACTCGGCGTCGGAACGGGGCTGGCGGTCGCCGTCACCGGCGTCGCGGACGACCTCGTCACCACCTACCTCGGCGGCTTCGTCGTGAGCGCGGTGGGCAGTCTCGGAATCGGGATCTCCGTCGGGCTCGTCGTCGGCCTCATCGCCGCCGGCTTGCTCGGCGTGTTCGGCGGCCGCGAGAGCGACTATGAGGAGTACGGCGGCATCGACGACCTCGACATGGAGGAGCTCACCGACACCGACGTGGTGACGATGATGATGGAGGAGTTCCGACAGTTCTCGCCCGGCGGCGCGGAGGCGCTCATCGACGAGCGCGACGCGTTCATCGCCCACCGGCTCGTCGCGCTCCGGAACGCGGGCCACCACGTCGTCGCCGTCGTCGGCGCCGGCCACAAGGCGGGCATCGACGGCTATCTCGCGAACCCCGAGACGCTCCCGCCGATGGAGTCGCTCGTCGGGGAGGAGTCCAGCCGCTCGTTCCCGTGGGGGAAGGCGATCGGCTACGCGGTCGCCATCGCGTTCATCACCTTCTTCGTGCTCGTGGCGATGGCCGGCGTCCAGAGCGCGTTCCTGCTCCAGCTGTTCGGCGCGTGGTTCCTGATCAACGCCGTCTTCGCGTTCTCGTTCGCGAAGCTCGTCGGTGCGCGCTGGTCGTCCGCGACCGTCGGCGGGGCGGTCGCGTGGATGACGTCGATCAACCCCATGCTCGCCCCCGGCTGGTTCGCGGGCTACGTCGAGCTCCGGAAGCTCACCGTGAACGTGAGCGACATCGGCACTCTCAACGAGCTGCTCGGTGACGAGACGAAATCGCCCTCCGAGCTGGTGTCCGCGATGCTCAACGTGCCGCTGTTCAAGCTGATCATGGTCGTCGCGATGACGAACGTCGGGAGCATGATCGCGAGCTTCCTGTTCGCGGTGTACGTCATCCCCGCCATGTTCGGCAGCGCCGACATCGGCGGCGTCGACGGCGTCACCCGGCTGATGATCGAGGGCGCCCGCAACAGCGCCGAGCTGATCCGCGGGCTCATCACGACGCTGTGACCATGGGGGGAACGTTCCGCGGCCGGCGGATCGCCGGCCTCTACTTCAGCGGCATCGAGCTCCGCGATCTGCTCGTCGCGTGGCTGGCGCTCGGCGTCGCGTTCACGTTTTTCTTCGTCGGCGGGCTCGACGGCGGCGGCCGCGACCGACTGGTCGCGGCCGGCGTCGTCCTCCCGCTCGCTGTGAGTCTCGTCACCGCCGGCGTGGGCTTTCTGCTCCACGAGGTTGCCCACAAGGTCGTCGCGGTTCGTTACGACCAGATCGCGGAGTTCCGCGCGAACATGTCGATGCTCGCGCTTGCAGTGGCTGTGTCGCTGACCGGGTTCATCTTCGCGGCGCCGGGCGCCGTCCACCATCGCGGGCGGCTCACGGCACGCGAACACGGCCACATCGCGGTCGCCGGGCCCGTTGTCAACCTCGTGTTGACTGCGGCGTTCGTCCCCGTGCTCGTGGCCGGCGTCGCGCTGGGGAGCGGCACCCTCGCGCTCGTCGGCGAGCGCGGCATCGCGATCAACGTGCTGCTCGCCGCGTTCAACCTGATTCCGTACGGCCCGCTCGACGGCAAGACCGTCATTGGCTGGCACAAGGGCGTGTGGGTCGCCCTGTTCGTCCCGTCCGCGGCGCTGACGGTGCTTCTGGTCTTCCTGCTCGGGTTCGGCTTCGGCGGGCCGTTCTGAGAACTGGCGGCGGGCGCCGGCTCACTCACGGCGTCCGAGATCCGCCCGGTGTCTCAAACGACGCGCTTTTGCTCCGGGGGCGTAGCCTCTCACGTATGACCGAGGATGCCGACGGCGAGGAGCTGACGTACGCCGAGGCGGGCGTCGACATCGAGGCGAGCGAGGCCGCGACGGCGGCGCTTATCGGCGCCGTCGGCGACAGCGAGGGCGACTACGCCGGACTGCTCGACATCGGCGACCGCTATCTCGCGTTGGCGACCGACGGCGTAGGCACCAAGCTCCTCGTCGCGGAGGCGCTGGAGGACTACTCCACGGTGGGCATCGACTGCATCGCGATGAACGTCAACGACCTCGTGGCGGCCGGCGTGCGCCCCGTCGCGTTCGTCGACTACCTCGCGGTGGACGAGCCGGACGAGCGGTTCGCCGAGCAGGTGGGCGAGGGGCTCGCACGCGGCGCCGAGCTGTCGGACATGGCGCTCGTCGGCGGCGAGACCGCCGTGATGCCGGAGGTCGTGAAGGGGCTCGACCTCGCAGGGACCTGCGCCGGACTCGCCGCCAAGGACGCCGTCTTCGACGGCGAGGCGGAGCCCGGCGACGCGCTCGTGGGGTGGGAGTCGTCGGGGATCCACTCCAACGGGCTGACGCTCGCGCGGGAGGCGGTCACCCGGAACCACGACTACACCGACGACTGCCCGTTCGAGGGGTACGACACGCTCGGCGCGGCACTGTTGGAGCCCACCCGCATCTACACCGACCTGCTCGACCCGATGCGCGAGCACGGCGTGCGCGGCGCCGCCCACGTCACCGGCGGCGGCTGGACCAACCTCGAGCGGCTCGGCGACCACCGCTACGTCGTCGAGGACCCGTTCGACGCCCAGCCCGTGTTCGAGTTCGTCCAGTCCGAGGGCGGCGTCTCCGACGCGGAGATGCACCGGACGTTCAACATGGGGACCGGCTTCGTCGCCGCGCTCGACCCCGATGCGGCCGCGTCGCTGGCGGAGGCGACCGACGGGCGCGTGATCGGCCGCGTCGAGGCGGGCGAGGGCGTGGCGGTCCGCGGGCTGGAGCTGTAGGCGGCGGTCCGGGGGAGAGTGGCCCCGCCGCTGGCGACGAGTGGCGAACAGCCGACGCGTGGAGCGCGGCGTCGCCCTCGCCGGACGCGTCGCTCCGGAAACACGGCGGCGCGCCGAACTCCCGTCTCGACCGCCGTGGGCGGTTCTCAGACCACGGGGCGTCTGGTGCGGAATCCGTTATAAAAATCGGGTGCGTAAGCCGCGACTACGACAGGTGCGCCGCGATGTCGGCCTCGGTGATGATGCCGACGGTCTCGCCGCCGTCGGTCACCATCACGGCCTTGTAGTGGTCGAGCAGGTTGCGGATCTCGTCGACCGTCGCGTCGGGCGCGACGGTCGGGAACGACTCGCTCATCACCTCGCTGACGGGGAGGTCGCCGACGTTCTCGCCGGCGTGGACCACGTCGCCCTGACTGATCGACCCGACGGGGATCCCGTTCTGGAGGACGGGGAGCTGGGAGTACGCCGCCCGCTCCATCAGCTCGACGGCCTCGCTGACGGCGTCGTCGGGCGCGACGTTGATCACCTCCTCGTGCATGAGGTCGCGGGCGCGGACGACCTCGCCTTCGGCCTCGTCGAGCGCGTTGACGATCCGTCGGAGCGTCGAGAGCCGCGGGTCGACGTCACCGCCCTCGATTCGGGCGATGAGCGGCTGTGAGACGCCGGCGGCGTCGGCGAGCGCGCTCTGGGTCAACCCGAGCGTCGTCCGGCGCTCGCGCAGGTCCTGCGGAGTCGGGAGTTCCATGCTCGGGAATAACTAGGGGTTATTAGAAAAGCTTTCGGCGCCGGCCGGGTTCGCCGTTCACGGTGAACCGTCACCGCCTCGGGAGTCGTCACCGATCCTGCGTGTCGTCACCGATCCCGCGTGTCGGCGACGTTATCGGCCGTCGTCGTCGTCCTCGTCCTCGTCCGCTTCGGTTTCGATGACTTCGACGATCTCGAGGGGAACGTCACGGAGTGCGCCGCCGACCTCGCTTTTGGCGATCCGCTCGGCGTGCTCCTCGCTGTCGGCGTTGAAGATGTCGATCTCCAAAAGGAGGCCGACCAGCGCCGTGTTCGCCGCGAGGAACGCGGCGTCGAACGGCTCACCGCAGGCCGGACAGCCGGTGACGCCGGGTTCGACTTCGACGTACTGCTTGTCCGTCTCATTGAGTCGCTTCCCAGCTTCGCTGACCGCGACGCCGATGGCGTCGTCGGTCTCCTCGACATCACGAACCAACCAGGCGGCTTCCATCGCGACCAAGTAGTTGCTCATACCGGTCACAGAACCCGCAGGGTTTCGTGTCTTGTGGTTCGGCCGGCAGCGTGTGTCGGGCTACCGCGGCTCCGTTCCCGACTCCGCTTGCGTCCCCGCCGGCGGCTCCACGTTCGGCGGACCGACCGCCACCGGCGCACCGATCAGGTTCCCCCACTCGGTCCACGAGCCGTCGTAGTTGGCAACGGCCTCCCGGTCGAGCAGGTCGGTGAGAGCGACCCACGCCGTCGAGGAGCGCTTCCCGAGCTTGCAGTAGACGACTACGGGATCTGCGTCGCCGGTGGTCGTGCGGTCTGTGGTGGCGGCCGAGACCTCGACGCTTCGGAACGCGTCTGCGAGCTCCGACGCCGGTCGAAACGTCCCGTCCTCAGTCAGGAGCCGCTCCCAGTGGAGGTGTTTCGCACTCGGGATACGGCCGCCGACGAGCGCGTGTGCGTCGAATCCCGGTGGTGCTACGCGGTCGCCGAGGAACTCGGCACGGGTCCGCACGTCCACGACGGGATGGCCCGCGTCGAGCGCGTCGCGAACGTCACCCCGTCCCGCTCTGGCGGGATGCTCCCACGTCGGGTCATGGAGAGCATCGGCGTCGTAGTCGACCGCCGGTGGGTCGGCGTTCCGACTGGGAACGTTGGCCTCCACAGTCCGGCCAACCCGTTCCAGCCAGCGCTCGCGGCCGCCGTCGAGGAGCCGTACATCGGAGTGGCCCGCGATCCGGAGCAGCCAGTAGGCGAACCCCGCGACGAGGTTGTGGTCGTCGCCGTACACGACCACGGTGGTTTCGGGAGCGATTCCGGCCCGTCCCAGTCTGTGAGCGAGCGTGTTCGCGTCAGGGAGTCCGCGTCCGTCGGGACGCTGGAGGTCGCTCGCCCAGTCGAACGGGACGCTCCCGGGCACGTGTTCGTCGTAGCTCGCACGGTTCACCCGGAGGACACGACAGTCAGCCGCCGGCGAGCGCGCGCGATCCAGCCGGTCGGCGAGCCAGTCGACGGAGACTACCCGGTCGCTGTCGACGTGTTCGCCCATGGTCGGAGGGACATCCCCGACTCCTAAATGGCTGGTTGCCGCGGAAAAGGAACGTCGACCGACTACCGGAACGACTCAACCGGCGCGACGACGACGAGCTCCTGTCCGTCACGCCCCTGTGCAGTGGCGCGATGGCTGAACCCCTGCGAGCGGTAGAACTCCCGGGCGCTCGGCTGGTCGGCGCCGAGGTTGGCGCGGATCTGCCGGACGCCCTGCTCGGCGAGGGACTCCGCGACGCGGGACAACAGGCGGTCCTCGATCCCCTCGCCGGTGTACTCGGGGTGGATCCACAGCGCGAGGAGTTCTGCCTCCTTCCCGTCGGCATCGGGATGGGCGACGGCGATCCCGACGGGTTTGCCGTCATCTTCCACCAGATAACAGCAGTCGGCTTCGCTGGCGGCCTCGCGGACGCCCGCGGCCGACACGTCGAGTAGCGGTGCACCGATATCGTCGAAAACGGTGGTCTCGCGCGCTCTGGAGACCGCCGCCCGTAGCGCCTCGGCATCGCCGGGACGCGCCGGTCGGACTCGCATTGTGACCGAGTGGAGTGGAGGGAGCCGGGTATAGCTTTCGGGGCTGGCAACCTCCGCGCCCTCGGCGGAAACGACTACTCGAAAGTGAGTTTATTCGCCGGCACTCAGGCGACCGGAGCGATCCCGATGGTCACCGTCACGTCCTCGACGTCCCACTCCTCCAGCAGGCCATCGTCGCCGGCGGCCGCCTCCGGATCGTCGTGCCACTCGTCGGCTCGTACCTCCTCGGCGATCAGGTCGGCGTGCTCCTCGACGAAGCCGGCGATGCGCTCGTCGTCCACGTCAACGCCGACGCGGATCCGCGCCTCCACGTCGAGATCGAGCTCCTTGCGCATCTCCTGGATGCGGCGGATCACGTCGCGTGAGTAGCCCTCCGACTCGATATCCGGGGTGAGGGAGGTGTCGACGTAGACGGCGCCGCCGTCGAACTCCGCGGCGGAGAGGTGTTCGGGCGGCTCCGCGACGTACTCGACCATCGAGTCGTCGAGATCGACGGGCTCGCCGTCGACTTCGACCTCACCGTTCTCCACTTCGGCACGCGTGGCGCCCTGCACCGCGGCCATCACCTTCTGGGCGTCGGCGCCGAACGCCGGGCCGATTTCGGACATCTGCGGTTCGGCCTGTTCGACCAGCTCCTCGAAGCCGTCGGTTACCTCCAGTGTGCGGGCGTTGACGCGGTCGAGAATGAGGTCCTCCAGATTGCGGACGGCCTCGGCAACCGCCTCGTCACCGGTCTCGACGACGATTCGCGGAACGGGCCAGCGGAGCTTCCGGCCGGCCTGCTGGCGGGCGTTCGCGGCCGACTCCTCCACGTCGCGGAGGACCGCCACGTCGTGTTCGAGGTCGGCGTCGAGCAGCCCCTCGTCCGGCTCGGGATACGAGAGCTCGTGGACCGTCGTCGCCGAGCCGTCGAGCGTCTGGTACATGCGCTCGGTCATGTACGGGGCGATCGGCGCGAGCATCCGAACCGTCTCGTCGAGGACGGTCGCGAGGGTCGCGTAGGCGCCGCGTTTGGAGGCGGAATCGGACTCCTCCCACATCCGGTCGCGGACCGCCTTCACGTAGAAGCGCGACACGTCCTGCGTGAGGAACTCCACGAGCGCGTTGACGGCGTCGCTGACGCGGTAGTCGTCCCACGCGTCGGCGACCTCCTGTTCGACGGACTGAAGCCGCGAGAGCACCCACTCGTCGACAACCGCGAGCTCGCCGTCCGAGAGGTCAGCGTCGGCGGGGTCGTAGCCGTCCAGCTCCATGTACTCCAGCGGGAAGCGGAACACGTTCCAGAAGATGTTGAGCTTCCCCTGGATCTCGCCGAGTCCGTCCCACTCGAACGCGAGATCGACGCCCTGCTGGTCGTGGCTCAGGAGGTAGGTGCGGAGCGGGTCGCGGCCGGCGCGCTCGATCGCCTCCTCGGGCGTCACGATGTTGCCGACCGACTTCGACATCTTCCGGCCGTCGCTGTCGTTGGCGAACCCGTGCATCAACACCTCCTCGTAGGGAATCTCGCCGACGGCGGCGGTCCCCATGCCGAGCTGTGACCAGAACCAGCCGCGGGTCTGGTCGTGCGCCTCGACGATGAGGTCGGCGGGCCACAGCTCCTCGTGGGCGTCGGTCTCGCCGGGGTAGTCGAGCGTCCCCCAGCTGGCGACCGACGAGTCGAGCCACACGTCGAAGACGTCCTCCACGCGGCGGTAGGTCGTTCCGTCCTCCGTGATCGTGAGGTCGTCCACGCTGGGTCGGTGGAGGTCGATCGAGTCGGGGTCGATCTCCTGGTCGACGCGCTCGGCGAGCTCCTCGCGGGTGCCGACGACGACCATCTCCTCGTCGAGGTTGCCCTCCTCGGCGTCCTCGGGCACCCAGATCGGGATCGGGACCCCCCAGTAGCGCTGTCGTGAGACGTTCCAGTCGGGCGCATCCTCGATGAAGTCCCTGAACCGGTTGTCGCGGGCCCACTGCGGGTGCCACTCGGACTCCTCCATGTTGTCGAGGAGGTCCTCCTTCACGTCGGTGATCGAGATGAACCACTGGTCGGTGACCAGCTGGATGATCCCCGTGTCACACCGCCAACAGTGGCCGTAGCTGTGGTTGACGGTGCCGTGGGACAGCATGTTCCCCTCGGCGACGAGGTCGGCGATGATCTCGTCGTTGGCGTCGCGGACGAACTCGCCGGCGTACTCGCCGGCGGCCTCGGTGAACTCGCCGTTCGGCTCGACGGGACAGAAGATGTCGAGGCCGAGCTCCGAGCCGCGGTGGAAGTCCTCCTCACCGTGGCCGGGCGCGGAGTGGACCAGCCCGGTGCGGTCCGCCTCGACGTAGTCGGCGGCGTACACCTGGCCGGCGCCCTCGAAGTCGGGGTACTCCGCGAGGTGGTCCGCGAGGGGGTGGTCGTACTCCCAGCCGAGCATGTCGGCGCCCGACAGCTCCGCTTCGACCGCGTAGTCCTCGTAGCGCCCCTCCGTGAGCACGCCCTCGACGCACTCCTCGGCGACGTACAGGACCTCCTCCTCGCCGTCCTTCTCGGCACGGACGGCGTTGTAGGTGAGCTCCTCGTCGACGGCGACGAACGTGTTGGCGGGGATCGTCCACGGGGTCGTCGTCCAGATGACGAGGCTCCCCTCGCGGTCGGCGAGCGGGAACTTCACGTAGATGGAGGGGTCGTCGACGTGCTCGTACTCCACCTCGTTGTTGGCGAGGCCGGTCTCACACCGCGGACACTGTGAGATCGAGCGTTTGCCCTGCTCGACGAGCCCGTTGTCGGCGACCTGCGAGAACGCCCACCACGCCGACTCCATGTACTCCGGCGAGACGGTGCGGTAGGGGTCGTCCCAGTCCATCCACACGCCGATGGACTTGAAGTCCTCGTCCATCGCCTGGCGGTTGGTCTCGGCGAACTCCATGCATTCCTCGATGAACGCCTCCATCCCGTACTCCTCGATGTCCCGCTTGTTCTCGAAGCCGAGCTCCTCCTCGACTTTCACCTCGATCGGAAGCCCGTGCATGTCGTAGCCCGGGCGGTCGGTGACGCGGTGGCCGGTCATCCGCTTGTACCGGATGATCGCGTCCTTCAGCGTCTTGTTCCAGGCCGTTCCCAGGTGCATCTGTCCGGAGGTGTACGGGGGCCCGTCGACGAAGAAGAACGGCGGGTCGTCGGCGTGGGCCTCCGTGGCCGACTCGTAGGCGTCGTGTTCGTCCCAGTATCCCTCGACGGTGGACTCGACGTCCGCCGGGGTGTACTGGTCGTCGATCTGCTCCATACTCGACCGTCTGTGCGCGCGTATTTGAATACGGCGGAGTTGCGGGACGCGCTCGCACGTCGACGCCCCGGCGTGTCGCCGCGGCGGTCGCCGGCGTCTCCCTCCAGCGGTCGTCGAGCTCAGGCCTCGAAGTCCGGCAGGTCGTCGGGCGCTTCGTATTCGGCCTCCCAGTCGATATAGCGCTCCTTCAGCACCTCACAGACGGTCTGTCCAAGCTCCGTGAGTCCGGCGTTGATCGCGGAGACGGTCCCCCACGACTCCAGATCCGGATGGAGTTCCCGTTCCTTCCAGTCCTCGGGGAGCCCGGGGGCGTGATAGCCCACGCGGTCCGCGAAGCCGTCCCAGAAGAAGTCGAAGCGGGAGACCAGCTCCAGGTCCTCGACGATCCGCCAGTCCTCGGCGTCGAGGTCGGCGCCGGCGGCCCACTCCGCGAACGCCTCTTCCCACGCACCCTCCTGGAGGAACGCCTCCAGCTCCTCGCGACGGTAGTCGGTGTCGCCGACGACCTCCGCGTCCTCGTACTCGTTCGGGTCGACGGCGCTCAGGCTCGGCGGCTCCGGCGGCTCCACGTCGAGGCTCATACTCGGAGATGTCCGCCGACGGGCAAAAAGGCCGCGCCGGCGGGACGACTCGTGGCCGACGCCGTCGCCCCGTTCGAGGTCGTCCGGGGGTTTATCAGCAGCCCTTCCTACGCCCCTACATGGAGCGCACACGACGCGAGCTGCTCGCGACCGCGGGCGCGCTTGCCGCCG
Source organism: Halorubrum gandharaense (assembly GCF_054654575.1). Classification (NCBI taxonomy): domain Archaea; kingdom Methanobacteriati; phylum Methanobacteriota; class Halobacteria; order Halobacteriales; family Haloferacaceae; genus Halorubrum; species Halorubrum gandharaense. Next base: position 1,097,706 of record NZ_BAAIET010000001.1, on the reverse strand, counting down.
CCGGCGTGAGTGCGGGGTGTCTCGCCCCGACGAGCGACGGCGGGCGCGTCGGCGTCGACGACTCGCCCAGGCCGGGCGTGAGCGACGGGTCAACCATCGACGCCGACACGCCGTACGGGGACGTGTACGAGGCCGTCTCGCCGTCGGTCGCGCGGATCCAGACGTACGTCGAGGAACAGGAGGACCTGTTCGGCGAGGAGTTCGGCGGCGAGGCCGGTCAGGGGTCCGGCTTCCGCGTGACCGAGGACTACCTCGTCACCAACGACCACGTGCTCGCGGCGCCCGACGCCGTCCGCGTCCAGACCGCCGACGGCTCGTGGACCGACGCCGAGGTAGTGGGCCGCGACCCGTACAGCGACCTCGCCGTCCTGGAGACCGAGGAGCGTCTGCCCGGCGAGCCGCTCGACCTGCTGGAGTCCGTCCCGCGCACGGGCACGGAGGTGCTCGTCGTCGGCTCCCCGCTCGGGCTGGAGGGCTCCGCGACACAGGGGATCGTCAGCGGCAGCAACCGGACCATTCCCGCGGCAGTCACCGCCGGGGGGAACTTCTCCATCGCGGACGCGGTCCAGACGGACGCCGCGCTCAACCCCGGCAACAGCGGGGGACCCGTGGTCACGCTCGACGGCAGCGTCGTCGGCGTCGCCACCGCCACGCAGGGGGAGAACCTCGGCTTCGCCGTCTCCGCGCGGCTCGCAAACCGGGTGGTGCCGGAGCTGATCCGCTCGGGGAGCTACGACCACTCCTATCTCGGGGTGCAGATCCTCGAAGTGGAGCCGCTGCTCGCGGAAGCCAACGGCCTCCCGGAAGCGCGCGGCGTCTACGTCGCCGAGGTTCCGGAGTCGGGTCCCGCCGCCGACACGCTCCAGGGTGCCGACGACGAGACCACCGTCGAGGGGGCGACCGTCCCCGTCGGCGGCGACACGATCGTCGCGCTCGAGGAGACGGAGATCCGTGCGGACGCCGACCTGTCGCGGTTCCTCGCGTTAGAAACCCGTCCCGGCGACGAGATCGACGTGACCGTCTGGCGCGAGGGGAGCGAGGAGACCGTTACCGTCGCGCTCGGCGCACGACCGACGCCGTAGGGTCGGCCGCCGGAGCGCTGTGGCGGTAGTTCCGGGCCCGGGGTCGGTCGCCGACCCCTTGACCGATTGCAAATCATAAAACCCCCCGAGCCACAGGAGTGCGTATGAACGGCAACCGATTCGGTCGGCTCTTTCAGCTGACCACCTACGGCGAGAGCCACGGCGAGGCGATGGGCGTCACCGTCTCGGGCGTGCCCGCCGGCGTCGAGCTCGACGAGGCGGCGATCCAGACACAGCTGGACCGCCGCAAACCCGGCCAGTCGATGATCACCACGTCCCGCGGCGAGCCCGACGAGGTGACCGTCAACTCCGGCGTCCAGGACGGCTACACCACCGGGACGCCCATCGGCATGGTGATCCAGAACAAGGACGCGCGCTCGGGCAAGTACGAGCCGTACGTGACGGCGCCGCGCCCCTCCCACGGGGACTTCACCTACTCCGCGAAGTTCGGCACCCGGAACTGGGGCGGCGGCGGGCGCTCGTCGGCGCGCGAGACCGTGAACTGGGTGGCTGCCGGCGCGGTCGCCGAGCAGGTGCTCGACGCCTCCGAGTACGACGTGGAGATCAAAGCCCACGTCAACCGGATCGGGAGCGTCGAGGCCGACGACGTGAGCTTCGAGCAGATCCTCGAACACTCCGAGGAGAACGACGTGCGATGTGCCGACCCCGAGGCCGCCGACGAGATGCAGGCGCTCATCGAGGAGTATCAGGAACAGGGCGACTCCATCGGCGGCTCCATTTACTTCGAGTGTCGTGGCGTCCCGCGCGGGCTCGGCGCGCCGCGCTTCGACGGCTTCCCCAGCCGGCTGGGACAGGCGATGTTCTCCATTCCCGCCACCACGGGCGTCGAGTTCGGGCTCGGGAAAGACGCCGTCGACGTGACCGGCACGGAGCGCAACGAGGACTGGACGTTCGACGACGGCGAGTCGTTCGAGCACGTCGAAAGCGAGGAGGGCGATCCGGTGCCGGTCGGCAACGACCACGGCGGGCTCCAGGGCGGGATCACGACGGGCGAGCCGATCTACGGCGAGGCGACCTGGCACGCGCCCACGTCGATCCCCAAGGAGCAGCGGACCGCCGACTGGGAGACGGGCGAGGAGAAGGAGATACAGGTCGTCGGGCGCCACGACCCCGTGCTCCCGCCGCGTGCGGTCCCCGTCGTCGAGGCGATGCTGTACTGCACCGTCCTCGACTTCATGCTGCTCGCCGGGCGCATCAATCCCGACCGCGTGGACGGGCGGCCCGGCGAGTACGACACCGAGTATCACGCCGAGCGCCCCGACAGCGAGTAGGGAGCCCGGCGGGCGCCGGAGGCGCAGAGATTTCCGCATCGGTGGCCTGGTGGGACGGCGGTGTCCCCGCCGGCGCATCCAGTTGAGCCGGGACGCCTCGTGTCTTATTTATATCACGTGCGCTGAAATGACTTCATGAGCAAGCGGGTACTCGTCGTCGACGATTCGTCATTCCAGCGGACCGTCATCACGGACGCGCTGGACGACGAGTTCGAGGTCGTCGACGAGGCGGCGAACGGCGAGGAGGCGGTGGCGACGTTCGAGGAGCTGGCGCCCGACGCCATCACCATGGACGTGGTGATGCCGGAGATGACCGGTATCGAGGCGACGGCGACGATCAAAGAGCGGTCACCGGAGACGGTCATCGTCATGTGTACGAGCGTCGACCAGGAGGAGCGGATGATGGAGGCGGTGAAGGCGGGCGCCGACGGCTACGTCGTGAAGCCGGTCGACGGCGAGGAGCTCGACGCCAAGCTCCGGGGACAGCTCGGCTGAGCAGTTCCGTTGTCTGGTGGGGGTCTAAAAAGGCAACATCGCCCGAATCGCCAGCAGGAGAGCGATCACGAGGCCAAGACACACAGGGTCCCTAATGGTCGTTAATTGTGATTCCATAGCAAGCCCTAAGAGGTGTCCGTCGCAATCTTCAGACACTAGGCCCACACTCGGGCCCAGATTGCCAATATGACTGACGACGAACTCATCTGGCGGATTTCGGGAGGATCCGGTGACGGGATCGCTTCCACCAGCCAGAACTTCGCAAAAGCCCTGATGCGGTCGGGGCTCAACGTGTTCACGCATCGGCACTATCCGTCGCGGATCCGTGGGGGACACACGTACACGGAGATCCGCGCGTCCTCGGAGCCTGTCAAATCCCGAGGCGACGGCTACAACTTCCTGCTGGCGCTCGGCGACTCGTTCGCCCGCAACCCACAGGAGGGCGCCGTCTACGGAAACGAGGAGATCAAGCCGCTCTCGGAGAACCTCGACGAGCTCCGGGAGGGTGGGGTTATCATCTACGACGAGGGACTGCTCGACGCCTCCGAGATTCCGGACTTCGAGGAGCGCGCCGAGGAGAACAACTGGCACGTGTATCCGCTCGACCTGCGCGGGCTCGCCCGCGATCAGGGACGTGAGGTCATGCGGAACACCGCCGGCGTCGGCGCCACCTGTGCGATCGCCGGCTTCGACCTCGACTACGTCGAGGACCTCATGCGCGACGCGATGCCGGAGAAGATCCTCGAACCCAACATCGAGATCCTCAACATCGCCTACGAGCAGGTGAACGAGGAGTACGACACCGACGCCCCCGACGTGGCAGTGCCGTCCGGTGAACACGAGGACGAACAGCTCCTGATGTCCGGTTCGGACGCCATCGCCTACGGCGCCATCGACGAGGGGTGCCGCTTCATCGCGGGCTACCCGATGACGCCGTGGACGGAAGTGTTCACCATCATGACCAAGAACCTGCCCGAACTGGGCGGGATCTCCGAGCAGGTCGAAGACGAGATCGCGGCGGCCGCGCTCGCGGTCGGCGCCTCACACGCCGGCGTGAAGGCGATGTCCGGCTCCTCGGGCGGCGGCTTCGCGCTGATGTCCGAGCCGCTCGGCCTCGCCGAGATGACGGAGACGCCGCTCGTGCTGGTCGAGGCGATGCGTGCGGGTCCCTCCACGGGGATGCCCACGAAGCCGGAGCAGTCCGACCTCGAACACGTGCTGTACACCTCACAGGGTGACTCCCAGCGCGTCGTGCTCGCACCGGGCACGGTCGAGGAGGCGTACACCCAGTCGCGGCTCGCCTTCCGGCTGGCCTACGAGTACCAGATTCCGGTCATCCTCCTGTACGACCAGAAGCTCGGCGGCGAGCTAGTGAACGTCCGCCGCGAGCACTTCAACGAGGCGCCCAACCCGACGCTCGGGAACACGCTCACTGAAGACGAGCTCGCGGAGGAGCCGCACTCGGCCGACGGGAAGTTCCACCGCTTCCAGCACGACGTCGAGGACGGCGTGCCGCCGCGCTCCATCCCCGGTCAGAAGGGCGGTCGCTACCTCGCGACCGGCAACGAGCACGACCCGACCGGCCACATCAGCGAGTCGCCGGAGAACCGCATCGCGCAGATCGACCGGCGCGCACAGAAGCTCGCCGCGATCCGCGAGGACCTCGACTCCGAGGGGACCGCCACGTACCACGGCGACGAGGACGCCCAGTACGGCATGCTGACGTTCGGCAGCCAGCAGGGCACCGTCGAGGAGGCCGTCGACCGGCTCAACGACGCCGGCCACTCCGTCCAGTCGCTCGGCGTCTCGGACATGCTGCCGTTCCCGAGCGACGAGGTCGAGGCGTTCATCGAGAGCGTCGACGAGGTCCTCGTCGTCGAGATGACGGCGTCCGGCCAGTTCCGCGGACTCGTCCAGAAGAACCTCGGCCGCCACGGGGAGAAGCTGTCGAGCCTGCTGAAGTACAACGGGAACCCGTTCGAGCCCGCCGAGATCGTCGACGGCTTCGAGGCCGTCGTCGTCGACGGCGAGCCCGACGTTCCCAACGACCAGACCACCTTCGTGCCCACGGCGGGTGACTAACAATGAGCGCATTCTCAGCCATCGGTGAGGAACGCGAGGTAGAGAGCGACGAGTACACCCCCGGCGTCGAGCCCCAGCCAACGTGGTGTCCGGGCTGTGGCGACTTCAGCGTCCTCAAGGCGCTCAAGCAGTCGCTGCCGGAGATGGGACGCTCGCCGGAGGAGACGCTGTTGGTGACGGGGATCGGCTGTTCAGGGAAGCTGAACAGCTACCTCGACTCCTACGGCTTCCACACCATCCACGGGCGCTCGCTGCCCGTGGCCCGCGCCGCGAAGCTCGCGAACCCGGACCTCGAAGTCGTCGCCGCCGGCGGCGACGGCGACGGCTACGGGATCGGCGGGAACCACTTCATCCACACGGCCCGGGAGAACCACGACATGACGTACATCGTCTTCAACAACGAGATCTTCGGGCTCACCAAGGGACAGACCTCCCCGACCAGCCCGAAAGGTCACAAGTCGAAGACACAGCCCTCCGGCAGCGCCAAGGAGCCGCTCAAGCCGCTCTCGCTGGCGCTGAACGCGGGCGCCTCGTACGTCGCGCGCACGGCGGCCGTCAACCCGAACCAGGCCAAGGAGATCCTCCAGGAGGCGATGGAGCACGACGGCTTCGCGCACGTCGATTTCCTGACGCAGTGTCCCACCTGGAACAAGGACGCCCGCCAGTACGTCCCGTACATCGACGTCAACGAGTCCGACGACTACGACTTCGACAAGACGGACAGCGTCGAGGCCGCCGCCATGATGCGGGAGACGGAGGAGGCGCTCCACGACGGGGAAGTCCTGACCGGACGCTTCTACGTCGACGAGGACCGCCCCTCCTACCAGCAGGAGAAGCAGGCGCTCGGCGAGATGCCCGACGAGCCGCTGGCGGAGCGCTACTGGGACGACGACTACGAGTGGGAGCGGAGCTACGACCGCTTCCTCGACAAGCACGCGTAGTCGGACGTCTCGAACGCCCCGGAAACGCGTGTACACACCCGGAAACGCCCGGAAGCGAGTGATTCGGTGCTCGGTGATGCGTGTTTTCGGGTTCGCAAGGTATTTTTTCCGTGCCGACAAACGAACTGGTATGAGCATCGCCTCGACCGAGGAACGAATCCTCTCGGTGTTGGAGGAGGACGCGCAGGCCTCCTGTGCCGAGATCGCGGACCGGGCCGACGTCTCGAAGCCGACCGTCCGCAAGTACGTCCGTCAGCTCGAGGAGGAGGGCGTCATCGTCGGCTACTCCGCCGACATCGACCCGAAGAAGCTCTCCTCGCAGTCGATCGCGATGGTCGGCATGGACGTGGACTCGGGCAAGTACGTGGAAGCAACGCGCGCCTTGAAAAGTCTCGACGAAGTCGAGTCGCTGTACACCTCCTCGGGCGACCACATGCTGATGGCCGAGGTGCGTGCCGCCGACGGCGACGAGCTCGGCGACGTGATCAGCGAACAGCTGCTCGCGATCGACGGGGTCACCGCGGCGCATCCGTCCTTTCTACAGGAGCGACTCAAGTAGCCCGTCAGGGGCCAAGCGACGGGGGTGCCCGGTTCCCCGCCGGTGCCGAGCGCGGCCGCGACCGTGAGTACGACGGCGGGCACGTCCCGGCCACGATGGGACCGTCACCGACCCAGAAGTGGCGGCCGGTTGCCACCGGGACCCCGAGCCCCACGACCGCGGTTGCGACGGCGGCAGCGCCGGAGGGATTCTCGGGTGACGCTTACACGACGCGCGTTCCCGGACATCGCGGTTCTACATGCGAGAGCTGAGATCTCACAACCACTTCCGCCGCGCGAGGCGGTCGTTTAAGGCCGCGGGACGCGGACTGCGTGACGATGGATGGCGGCACGCTTCCCGGAGCCGCGACCGCGGACGGCGACCGGGAGGACCGGGTGATCCTCCACGTCGACATGGACTGCTTTTATGCGTCCTGTGAGCGGCGGCGCGACGACGCGCTCCACGGTGAGCCGGTCGTCGTCGGGATGGGGTACGAGCCCGGCGAGACGATCGGCGCCGTCGCGACCGCGAGCTACGAGGCCCGCGAGTTCGGCGTCGACAGCGCGATGCCGATCTCCGAGGCCCTTCAAAAGCTCCCCCGCCGCGTGGACGCCGATCCCGACGACCCGGATGCGCCAGATCCCGCCGAGACCGCGCGGTACGTCCCCGTCGACCTCGACTACTACAAGACGGTCGCGGCGGAGGTGAAGGCGGTGCTCCACGACTGTGCAGACGTGGTTCGCGAGGTGAGCATCGACGAGGCGTACCTCGACGTGACCGACCGCACGACGTGGGATCTCGCCGGCGATCCGGACGACCCGGCCGAGAGCGAGGCGGCGGGACCGGCCGAGGCCCGCACGCTCGCGGAGGGATACGCCCGCCACGTTCGATCGCGGATCGAGCGCGAGGCTGGGGTCCCGGCGAGCGTCGGCGTCGCGCCGAACATGTCTGCGGCCAAGATCGCCAGCGACCACGACAAACCCGAGGGGTTGGTGGTGGTGCCGCCCGGCCGCGTCCGGGAGTTCCTCGCGCCGCTTTCCACGGAGGCGGTCCACGGCGTCGGCCCGGTCACGGCGGAGACGCTCGCGGACATGGGCGTCGCGACCGCCGGCGACCTCGCGGCGGCGGACCCGGAGGCGCTGACGGAGGCGCTCGGCGACCGCGGTCGGGAGCTGTACGAACGTGCTCGGGGAGAGGACGACCGCGAGGTAACCCCCACCGGGCTCCCCAAGAGCCTCTCGCGGGAATCCTCGCTGCCGGCGACCGCCGACGAGGAGACGAAACGGGAGACGGTGCGCGCGCTGGCCGCCGACGTTGCCCGCCGGGCACGTGAGCGGGGCTGTCTCTACCGGACCATCGGGATCAAGGTCGTCGAACCGCCCTACGAGGTGAACACCCGCGCCAACAGCCTCCCCGGCCCCGTCGACGACCCGGATCTGGTCGAGGAGGTGGCGCTGGAGCTGCTCGAGGAGTTCGCGGGCGACCGCGCCCGCAAACTCGGCGTCCGCGTCTCCAAACTCGACTTCGGCGAGAGCGACCAGTCGACGCTCGGCGGGTTCGAGGACGCGGAGGGGGCGACCGACACCCAGCGGTCCCCGCCCACGTCCGACGACCGCGAGGGCGACGGCGGCAAACTCACCGACTGGGTGGGCCGGGAGCCGGCGTCCGCAAGTGCGGATGGAGCCGAAGAACCCGAAGAGCGTGACTGCAGTCCGACGCGCGACGGCCAGGCGTCGCTCCGCGACTGGTCGTAACTGTTAGTTAAAAAGCGAGTCGAATCCTCGGACGCGGAGGACACTTGCCGGCCAGAGAGCGACTATGCGTCCGGATCCGGGATCTTCGTGTACTCGCCGATCAGCGCTTCATCGAGCCGGTGGCCCGCCACCTCGGCGTGCTGGTCGACGATCGTCTCGGTCACGCTCGCATCCGTCACAGTTGCTTCCGGGAAGACGACGGCGCGCTCCAGCGTCGCGTCGGTCACCGTCGCGCCGTCCATCACGTGGACGACCTCGCCGAGATCGCTGTTCTCGACGGTCGCGCCGTCAGCGACGAGCGCGTCGCCCTCCAGCGCGTACTCGACGGCGTCGAGGTAGCTGCTGGCCGTCCCGATGTCGTACCAGGCGCCGTCGAAAGTGAACGCGTGAACTGCCTGTCGGCTCTGGAGCCACTGGATGAACCAGCCGGGTTCATCGGGGTTCTTCCCGTCATCGAGATACGTCGAGAGGTCCGGCAGCGTCTCCGCCGGGAACGCGTAGCAGGCGATGGAGACGTTCGTGCTCTTCGGGTCGTCGGGCTTCTCTTGGAAGCTGACGACGCGGTCGCCGTCGAGCTCGACGAGGCCGTAGGACTTCGCGCGCTCCAGCGAGCCCACGTCGTACGCCGCGATCGTGGGCGTCCCCTTCGTCTCGAAGAAGTCCGCGAAGTCGGCCAGATCGAAGCTGATCAGGTTGTCGCCGGCGACGACCAGCAGGTCGTCGTCGACGTCCTCGCGCTCGACGAGCTGGGCGAGCGCGCCGACGACGCCGAACTTCTCGTCCTCCTCGACGGTCTCCTCGATGGAGAGCGTCGGCTTCTCGAAGTCGCTGGTTGCGAGATACTCCGCGAACGTCTCCTCGAACCGCTCGTTCGTCGAGACGAACACCTCGTCGACGCGGTCATCGTCCTCCAAGTCCGCGAAGATCTCGTCGATGACGGTGTGTTCGCCTACGGGCAAGAACATCTTCGGCCGGTCTTTCGTGATCGGCCAGAGTCGCGTCGCGTACCCCCCTGCGAGTACTACAGCCTTCATACCACTATCCCCGGAGGCCGACACCATACCTCTTGTGCCCGTATCAAATGTTCTATATGACGGCAATGGGGAGCCGTCGCCGTTTTGGCCGCGGCGCTCGACGGGGACAGCATGGAGGGAACCACCCGTCAGCGGATCGCCGACCGACTGCGCGAGGAGCCGTCGACGGCGAGCGCGCTCGCGGAGGCGCTGTCGCTGCCGACACCCGTCGTCTACGACCATCTCGAACACGTCTCGAAGTCGGTCGGCGGCGACGAGGAGTTCCTCGTCGCGCCGCCGGAGTGCCGCGAGTGCGGCTTCGACGGCTTCGACGACCCCGTCAACTACCCGTCGCGGTGTCCCGAGTGCAAAAGCGAGCGGATCGAGGAGCCGGCGTTCGTGATCCGGTAGCCGCCGTTCGTCTTACAGCGCGTCGAGCAGCGTCTCCGCAGCCGCCACCGACGACTCCGGACCGCGGGCGGTGATCAGGTCGCCGTCGATCGTCACGCTCGTGTCGGCGTCGAGCTCGGCGTCCCACTCGCCGCCGGCGAGCTTGACCTCGTCTTCAACCCAGTAAGGGAGCTTACGACCGTCGTCGAGCAGATCGTTCTCGTCGACGATCCCCTCCTCCCACGCGTTCGGGAATCCGGTCACCTCGCGCCCCTCGACGAGCGCGGAGCCGTCGGCCTCTCGCGTGAAGCCGAGGATCCCAACGGCGTGACAGACGACGAGCGCGACGCCGTCCTCGCCCGCGACCGCCTCCACGAGCAGCTGGCGGGCGTGACGGTCCTGATTCACGTCCCAGACGGTGCCGTGCCCGCCGGGGAAGACGACTGCATCGTACCCCTCGGCGCTCACTTCGGCGACCGGCGTCGGGTCTCCAAGTTCGGGGTGTGTCTCGTCGACCTCGCGGTACTCGGCGGCCGCCTCCTCGCCGCCCGCGGCTTCCGGGTCCAGCGAGCGCTCGTCGACGACCGGGGGTGCGCCCGACGGCGTCGCCACGGTGACGGCGATGCCCGCGTCCTCCAGTCGGGTCAGCGGCTCGATACACTCCTCGGCCCAGTAGCCTTCCTCGCTCACGACGAACAGCGCACTAGTCATGTGTGTCCGGCTTCGGTCGGCAGCCTGAAAAGGGGCGCGCGCCCGGCAGGGGAACCGGGGCGACGCGAGGTTTTTGCATCCTCGTCCGGCGCGGTCGGAGCGGTTGGAGCGTCTTAAAAACGGCCGTCGGAGTCAGTCGTCGCCGTGCGCGTCGACGATGATCACTTCACCGTCCTCCACGGTGACGTTGATCAGCGTCTTCACGTTGTAGTCGGTGGCGTCGAGCTCGTTTTCGCCCGCCTTCTTGATCACGGCGACCACGTCGACCACGTCGGCACCGATCTCGTTGGTGAGCGCGTCGAGGATCGCCTTCATCGTCCCGCCCGTCGAGAGCACGTCGTCGAGCACGAGCACGCGGTCGCCCTCCTCGACGTCGTTGATGTACATCTCGGACTCGGAGTAGCCCGTCTCCTGGAACAGCGGGACCTCCCCCTCAAGACCGTACTGGCGCTTGCGGATGACGACCAGCGGGATGTCGGTCATCAACGAGAGCGCCGTCGAGATGTGGATCCCCATCGCCGCAGGGGTGACGATCTTGTCGACGTTCTCCAGCTCCGCCTTCCGGATGATGCGGATGACGATCTCCCGCAACAGCTCCGGTTCGAGCATGGGGACGCCGTCGCTGATCGGGTGTACGAAGTACTGGTACTCGCCTTTCTCGATGATCGGCGCGTCGAGGAGCGACTGCCGCAACTGGTCCATGTCGCGGGTACTCGCGCGGGTTAATAAAGCGTGGCGGTTGCCGGAGCGAGTGCGGACGGGTCACACGCCGGTGGACCACAGGGCAGGCAGCCGTGCGCTCGGCGCGCCACACCGCCGCGCTCAGGTCGGGAACTCGGTCGCCTCGCCGGTGGGCGCCGACGGCGGGTCCCGGACGGCCTCGAAGAAGCGCTCGGCGACGAACGCCTCCACCACGTCGGCGAGCGACTCGTCGGCGGACACCTCCTCTAACAGCCCCAGCGGCACCTGCGCGCCCGCCATGTTGGCGTGGCCGCCGGCGGACCCCACCGGGTCGAGCGCGTCCCGCAGCACCTCCCCAACGTCCACGTCGGTGCCGCGTGCTCGCGCGGAGCCGTAGATGACGCCCTCCATGTAGCCGTAGACGAACGTGACCGCGACGTCCTCCATGTCGAGCAGGCGCTCGGCCGCCTGTGCGAGCGCATCCCGGTCGCCGATCTCGCCGACACAGGAGGCGACCGTCTCGCCGCGCACGTCCCGCCGGTCGATGGCCCGGGCGAGCACGTCGAACGTCTCGGGGCTCATGCTCGGGCTCTCGACGCGCTCCAGCGTCTCCTCGTCGGCGCGTTCGGTCAGGCTGGCGGCCGCCTCGAAATCCGGGATCGACACCTCGCGGGTGAAGTCCTTGGTGTCGATGCGGATCCCGTACAGCAGCGCGGTGGCGAGCTGGCGGTCGGGCTCGATGCCGAGCCGCGAGAGGTACTCCTCGATCAGCGTGCTCGTCGCGCCGACCTCCGGGCGCACGTCGACGAACGTGCCGTCGACGGGGCCACGCGGCGGGTGGTGGTCGACGACGAGGTCGACCGGCGTTCCCTCCGGCAGGCTGTCGTTGATCCCGGCTCGGGAGTGGTCGACGAGGGCGATCCCGCCGTAGTCGTCGAGTTCGATCTCCTCGAACGTCGAGAGCTGCAGGTCGAGCAGGTTCACCAGCGCCCGGTTCTCCTGATGGGCGATCTCGCCCCCGTAGCAGGCGTCCGCGGGCACTCCCACGGATTCGGCGACCCGCGCGAGCCCCAGCGCGCTCGCGATGGCGTCGGGGTCGGGATTGTCGTGTGCGACGACCAACAGCGGCCCGGAGAGCCCGCGAAGGGCGTCGAGCAGCCGGACGGGACGTTCGAGCGCGTCGGCGCCGACCGCCTCCAGCGCGCGTCCCGCGACCGCCCGGACGGGGTCGATCACGTGGTCGGCGACGGACGCCAGCGCCTCGCGGTGGCGCGGCTCCGACTCCGTGCCGACGTGTGCGACGACCATCGACTGCGGGTAGCGCTCGCGGGCGGCCCGCGCCGCGGCCACGTTTCGGCCGGGGTCGTCGCTCGCGACGACGACGATTTCGGCATCCTCCGGGTAGTTCGCGGGGTCGGTCGGATCCGCTTCGGCAGTCGAGACGTTCTCCTCGCGAAGCGTCGACGACCACCCGGGGTCGTCGACGATCGCGTAGAGCTCGCCGCGAAGCGACTGCATGCGCTCGACGAGGGTGTAGCCGATCGAACTACAGCCGAGCAGCAGCCGTCGCACCATGTACGGGCCCACTCCGAACGCCCGACGCAAAACCCTGCCGTCCGCGCGGCGGGCAGTCGCCGAGCGGTCAGTCGCCCGACCCGGATCCCAGCCCCTCGGGGTCATTTGCAGCCTCGACGACAGCCACCGCGGCACGGTTCTCGGCGACGTCGTGGACGCGCACCACGTCGGCGCCGCGGTCGACGGCGAGCGTCGTTCCCGCGACGGTGGCGTGCTCGCGCTCGTCGGGCCCCCTGTCGACCGCGCCGAACAGCGACTTGTGTGAGTGGCCGACCAGCACCGGGCAGCCGAGCGCGGAGAGCTCGTCCGTCCGCCCGAGCAGCGCGAAGCTCTCGGCGGCCGACTTGCCGAAGCCGAGCCCCGGGTCCACGACCACGCGCTCGCGGGGGATCCCCGCCGTCTCCGCGAGCAGGAGCCGCTCTTGGAGGTCGGCAATCACGTCAGCGACCACGTCGCCGTACTCCGGGTCGTTGTCGGGGTCGACGGGCGCATCCACGCTGTGCATCACCACCACCGGACAGCCCGCCTCGGCGACGACCTCCCGCATCCGCGGGTCCTCCAGCCCGGTCACGTCGTTGATCACGTCCGCGCCCGCGTCGAGAGCGGCCTCCGCAACCGCCGGCTTGCGCGTGTCGACGGAGACGAGTACCTCGCCATCGGCAACGGCGGGTACCTCGTTGACCGCTTCCACCACCGGGACGACGCGGTCGATCTCCGCTTCGGTGGGAACGGGGTCGGCCCCCGGTCGCGTGGACTCCCCGCCCACGTCGATGATCTCCGCTCCCGCCGCGACCATCCGCTCGGCGCCCGCGACGGCGTCCGCGAACGCCTCGTGGCGCCCGCCGTCGTGGAAGGAGTCCGGCGTGACGTTGAGCACGCCCATCACGGCGGTGCCGTCCTCCCACGGGTAGTGGGCGTCGTCGTGGGGAGCAGTTTCGTCACTCGGCCCCTCCAGCTGCGCTACGAGGTCGTTGGCCACACCCGCCAGCCCCGCGGCGGCAAGCGCGCGGAGACGGGCGACCAGATCGCGGAACGTGGCGCGGGTAGCCGCGAGCGTGACCGGAACCAGCTCCCCGCCGTCGGGCGCGCCGCCGACCGCACAGGCACCGCCGAGCGCCCGGCACTCCGTCTCCAGCCGGTTCGCCTGCTCGATACGAAGTCGCAGCGTGACGGTGCGGTGGTCGACCGCGGCCGGCAGGTCACGGTCGGGTGCGTCCCGGTTCTCGGCATCGCCAATCCGAATCCCGCCCCGTTCGAGCGCGGTTGCGGCCTCCTCGGCATTCCGAACCCGCCTCGGCGTCACCGTCCGGGTGTACGTCGCCCGCGCCTCCGCGACGGCGAACAGCGACCCGACGAGGAGCACGCAGTCGTCGGCGTCGGCCCGTTCGCGGGCGGCGTCGAGCGCGTCGGCCACGTCCTGGACCGTCTCGACGGTCGGGACGCCCGCCTCGCGGGCGACGTGCGCCAGCACCGCGGGGTCCTCGGCGCGGTCGAGCCCGGGGCGGCAGGTCGTCACGCTCGCGGCATCGGGGAGCGCGTCGACGGTTCCCGCGTGGTCCTTGTCGTGCATCGCCGCGTACACGAGATGGCAGTCGTCGTAGTCGTACTCCGCGAGCGTCCCCGAGAGCGTCTCGCAGGCGGCCGGATTGTGGGCGCCGTCGAGCACGACGAGCGGGTCCGTCTCCATCACCTCGAACCGCCCGGGCCAGGTCGCTCGCGCGAGGCTGTCGGCGAGCGCGGATTCCGAGAGGTCGACGCCGAGCACGTCCGTCGTCTTCCGGGCCAGCATCGCCGCGATCGCCGCGTTCGTCGCCTGATGGGCGCCGACGAGTGGGATCCGGAAGGTCCCGTCGACATCGCCCTCGAACCGCACGGCCGCGTCGGTTGGCGACACCCGTCCCTCGTAGGTCGCGGTCAAAGCCGGATCGGGGACCGTGTCCACCCCTCCATTGGTCTCCTCATCGTCGCGCTCGACGCCCGGCCCGGCGACGCTCGTGAGAGGCGCTCCCGCGTCCGCGGCCACCTCCCCCACCACCCGGAGCGCCTCGCCGTCGCAGGCGGTGACGAGCGGAACGTCTTCACCCGCGATGCGCGCTTTCGTCCGGGCGATCTCCCCGATGGTGTCGCCGAGCACGGAGGTGTGCTCCAGCGAGACGTTGGTGATGGCGGTCGCGACGGGGTCGACGGCGCTGGTGGCGTCGTACTCGCCGCCCATCCCGACTTCGAGCACCGCCACGTCGGCGTCCCGTCGGGCGAAGTCGTGGATCGCCATCGCGGTCACCACCTCGAAGAAGGTGAGCGGCTCGCCGGCGGCCGCGCGGTCGACGAGCCACGGCTCGACCTCAGCGACGAAGTCGGCGACCGCATCGTCGGGGATCTCCCGGCCGTCGACCCGGATCCGCTCCGAGAGCGATTCGAGGTGCGGCGAGGTGTACAGTCCGACGGACAGCCCCGCCCCGCGAAGCGTCGACTCGACCATCCGTGCGGTGCTCCCCTTCCCGTTCGAGCCGGCCACCTGCACGAACGCCAGCTCCGTCTCGGGGTTGCCGAGGTGGTCGAGCAGTGCCCGCACGCTCTCCGTGCCCGGGCTGACCGCGAACCGGCGGAGGTCGAAGAGGAACGACGCCGCCTCCTGATAGTGCATACGCCGAGCGTCGGCGTGGCCTCGCTTAGGCGTAACGGACCCGGATTCGCAGCCACGCGTTTTCATCTGTGATATTGTCCCCCACAAATTTATATGTCCATCCGGAGCCGTGTGTGTATATGAACGCGCCACCCGACGCGGATCGGCTCCTCGATCTCGTCCGTGAGAAGGTGGCAGTACTCGATGCGGACGGGACGTTTCGGTTCCTCAACGCTGCCGTCGAGGACGTGCTCGGCTTCGACGCCGACCGGCTCGTGGGAACCGACGCGTTCGAGCGTGTCCACCCCGACGACGAGGCTCACGTTCGGTCGGCGTTCCGCGAGGTCGTCGACACGGGGTCGTTCGACGAGCCGCTCCGGTACCGGTTTGAACACGCCGACGGCGGCTGGGTGTGGTTGGAGTCGATCATCCATCCGCCGGCGGACTCCGGCGTCGACGGCTACGTGGTGAGCACGCGGGACGTGACCGACGCCGAGGAGTCGAGCCGCACGCTTTCGGAGATTACGCGACGGTCGCCCGACGTGCTCTGGATGTTCGACGGCGACTGGAGCGAGCTGCTGTTCACCAACGACGCCGTCGAGGACGTGTACGGCATTGCCTCGTCCGAGCTCGCCGAGCGCCCGACGGCGTTCCTCGAACGCGTCCACCCCGACGACCGCCCGTACGTCGAGCGCGCAATGGGGCGCCTCTCCGCCGGGGAGTCAACGGAGCTGGATTATCGGGTGAACCCCGACGAGGCGTACAGCCGGTGGGTTCGTGTCCCTGCGGAGCCAATCGTCGAGAACGGGGCGGTTCAGCGGATCGTCGGCGTCGCTCGCGACGTGACCGAGGAGTACAAGCGCAACCGCCAGCTCGTCGTGATGGACACCCTGTTGCGTCACACGATCCGCAACGACCTGAACGTCATGCTGGGGTCTGCTCAGGAGATCGCCGATTGGGGGGAGTCGAAGCAGGACCGGGAGCGTGATCGGACCCGGAGCGAATCGCCCGACTACGAGTCGGTCATCGACCACGCCGAGACGATCCAGCGGGTGGGTGACGAGCTGCTCACGACGGCGGAAAAACAGCGGAGCGTGATCGACCTCCTCAACCATCGGGGCTCACCCCAGCCGTACTGGATCGGGAGTCTCGTGGCGGACGCCGTCGCGTCGGCACGGGACGCTCACCCGAACGCCAACGTGACCGTCGAGGGGGACGCCGGCGGGCGCGCGTTCACGGTCCCCGGCATGGAGACCGCCCTGACCGAGCTGCTGGGGAACGCCGTCGAGCACGCAACCGACGACCCCGACGTGCGGGTACGCGTCACCGACACGGATGACGCCGTCGAGGTGGCGGTTCGCGACAACTGCCCGCCGATTCCGGCCGAGGAGTATCTCGTCGTCACCGACCGCCGACGAATGACGGACCTCTACCACACCGTCGGCATGGGGCTGTGGCTGGTGTACTGGGCGGTTGACCGCTCGGACGGCGACCTCTCGTTCGACACCCACCCGGACGGGAACGTCGTGACGGTGTCGCTGCCCGCGGTCGGGGACGACGACGAGCCCCTCGACGTTGACCCCGTTTCGGAGGATCCTCCCACCCGGCTTTAACCCCCAGCGCGTGCAAGATACTTGTTGATGGGTACGCTCACCGACCTGTTCGACCCGGACCGGGTCGCCGTCGTCGGCGCGACCGAGCGCGAGGGCTCGGTCGGTCGCGCGGTCACGACGAACCTGCTCGACGACTTCGACGGGGAGATGGTCCCGGTCAATCCGACCAAAGACGAGGTGTTCGACCGCCCCTGTCTCGACAGCGTGCGCGAGTCCGACGCCGACGTGGCCGTGGTCGTCGTCCCGCCGAGCATCGTCCTCGATGTCGTCGAGGAGTGCGGCGAGGGCGGCGTCGACGAGGTGGTCGTCATCACCGCCGGGTTCGGCGAGACCGGCGAGGAGGGCGCCGACCGCGAGGCCACCCTCGCCGAGCTCGCCGCGGAGTACGACCTCGACGTCGTCGGCCCCAACAGCCTCGGCGTGATGTCGACGCCCTCCGGGCTCAACGCGACGTTCGGCCCGGAGAACGCGCTTCCCGGCGGACTCTCCTTTATGAGCCAGTCCGGAGCGTTCGTCACCGCCGTGCTCGACTGGGCCAACGACCAGGGGATCGGGTTCAAGGACGTGGTGTCGCTCGGCAACAAGGCCGTCCTCGACGAGTCCGACTTCATCGACCACTGGGGCGGCGACGAGGGGACGGACGTGATCATCGGCTACCTCGAAGGGATCGAGGAGGGCCGCGAGTTCATCGAGACCGCCCGCGAGACGACGGCCGACACCCCGATCGTCCTCGTGAAGTCCGGCCGGACCAGCGCCGGCGCGGAGGCCGCCTCCTCGCACACCGGCACGCTCGCCGGCTCCGAGCGCGCCTACGAGGCCGGGCTCGATCAGGCGGGCGTCATCCGCGCGGAGTCCGTCGAGGACCTGTTCGACGCCGCCACCATTCTCGGGAGCCAGCCGCTGCCCGACACCGACAACGTCGCCGTCGTCACCAACGCCGGCGGCCCGGGCGTGATGGCGACGGACGCGGTGGGCGACGCCGGTCTGGAGATGGCGTCCTTTTCAGGGGAGACCACCGACCGGCTCCGAGAGGCGATGCCCGAGGAGGCGAACGTCCACAACCCGGTCGACGTGATCGGCGACGCCGACGTCGACCGCTTCCGCGAGGCGCTGGAGATCGTGCTCGCCGACGAGGGCGTCGGCGCCGCGATGGTGATGGCCGCCCCGACCGCCGTCCTCCCCTTCGACGAGCTGGCCGAGGCGATGGCGGAGGCCGCCGAGGCGACGGACGCTCCCGTCGCCGCCTGTCTGATGGGCGGTGACCGAACTCGCGATCCGAAACGCCGCCTGCAGCAGGCGGGGATCCCCTGCTACTTCGACCCCGCGCGCGCCATCGACAGCCTCGACACGCTCGCGGAGTACCGCGACGTGAAACGCCGCGAGTACGCGCCCCCGATGTCGTTCGACGTGGACCGCGAGCGCGCCCGCGAGATCCTCAAATCCGTCCACGAGCGCGACGACAACCGCCTCGGCGTGGAGGCGATGGACCTCCTCGACGCCTACGGGATCCCCACGCCACAGGGGGAGATCGTCGACTCGCCGGAGCGCGCCCGCGAGGTCGCCGCCGGCGTCGACGGCGACGTGGTGATGAAGATCGTCTCGCCGGACATCCTCCACAAATCCGACATCGGCGGCGTCGAGGTCGGCGTCGCGGACCACGACGTGGCCGACACCTACGAGACGCTCGTCACCCGTGCCCGCAACTACCAGCCCGACGCGAACCTGCTCGGCGTGCAGGTTCAGGAGATGGTCGACCTCGACGCCGGCGTCGAGACCATCGTCGGGATGAACCGCGACCCGCAGTTCGGCCCGCTGCTCATGTTCGGACTGGGCGGCATCTTCGTGGAGGTGATGGAGGACACCACCTTCCGCGTCGCCCCCGTCTCCGAACCCGAGGCCCGCGAGATGACCGAGGAGATCCGCTCTGCGCCCCTGCTGCGGGGCGCCCGCGGGCGTGACCCGGTCGACGTGGACGCCATCGTCGACACCATCGGCCGGCTCTCCCAGCTGGTCACCGACTTCCCGGCCATCGTGGAGCTGGACATCAACCCGCTCGTCGCACTGCCCGACGCCGACGGGGCGAACGCCGCCGCCGTCGACGTCCGACTCACCGTCGACCCCGAGAAACTCCAATGACCGACACCAACTCCGACACCGACACCGAGAACGGAACCGACGACGAGACAGCAACCGACACGATCCTCGTCACCGCGACGGGCGAACACGTCGGCAAGACCGCCATCACGCTCGCGTTAGCCCGCACGGCTGCCGACCGCGGCCAGTCCGTCGGCTACATGAAGCCGAAGGGAACCAGACTCCAGTCGAACGTCGGCAAGACGCTCGACCAGGACCCGATGTTGGCCCGCGAGCTGCTCGGGCTCGACGCCGAGATGCACCAGATGGAGCCCGTCGTCTACTCCCCGACGTTCGTGGAGGGGGCCGTACGCGGCACGGAAGACCCCGAGGCGTTGAAAGCCCGAATCCGTGAGGAGTTCGACGGGCTCGCAGCCGACCGCGACCGCATGTTCGTGGAGGGTGGCGGCACGTGGACCACGGGTGGCGTCGTCGACCTCACGGACGCCGACGTGGCCGAGCTGCTCGACGCCCGCGCCGTCCTCGTCGCGGAGTACGAGACGCCGGGCGACCTCGACGAGGTGCTGGCGGCCGCCGAGGCGCTTGGCGACCGGCTCGTCGGCGTCGTGTTCAACAAGGTGCCGGACGCCGCCTTCGACGAGCTAGGAAGTGACGTGACGCCGTTCCTCGAATCACGGGGAATCCCTGTGCTCGGCGCGGTGCCACGCGAAAAGGAGCTGGCGGGCGTCACCGTCGGCGAGCTCGCCGACGAGCTCGGCGCGGACCTGCTGACCGACGCGCCCACCGACGCCTTCGTCGAGCGCTTCCTCGTCGGCGCGATGAGCGGCGACGAGGCGCTTCGCCACTTCCGGCGTGCCCGTGACGCCGCGGTGATCACCGGCGGCGACCGCGCGGACGTGCAGCGGGCGGCGCTGGAGGCGTCCGGCGTCGCCTGCCTCGTGCTGACGGGCGGCCACCGTCCCTCGGGTGCCGTGCTCGGAAAGGCCGCGGAAGCCGGCAAGCCCGTGCTCGCCGTGAACACGGACACGCTCACCGCCGTGGAGCGCGCCGAGGCCGTGGTGCGCGGCGGGCGCACCCGGGACGCCCGCACCGTGGACGTGATGGGCGAACTGCTCGCCGCCCACGTCGACGTGGAACGGCTGTTGTAGGCCCATTCACGATTCAGGAGGATTCTTGAAGGACACGCTCACGAATCGTCGAATCATCGTGAACGATGATGTGAGGAATCTTCGGTGGGTACGGGGCGAAACAATTCGGTATCATTTTTAAGTGTATGTCCTACAGTCGTTCGTTTGGGACCGAGGCACACATCGATCCCGCTTTCGTATCGTCCCTCGGGGCGATGCGGTTCGCTTCGCCGGCGAGCCCCGGCTTCGTCTTCGCCCCCTTTGTCGCCGGTCACTCCGTCACTGCAAGAACGCCAGCGAGCGCTTCTGAGACTGCATCAGCATCCGCGGCCTGAAGCGGCGGCCGGACCGTCGCGTGGTCGAGAACGCCGCGCTCGACGAGCGCCGCCTTCGTCGCCGGCGCGAATCCGACATCGAGACAGGCGTCGAACAGCTCGCTGATCGCGTCGTGGATCCGGTCGGCGCGTGCGGCGTCACTCGCGCCACTCTCGACCTCCCCGGCGTCCGCGGCGGCCGCCCGGAACATGGCGTCGAACGCGTCAGGAACCGCGTTCGCGAGGGCGTGGACGCCGCCGTCCGCACCCATGCGAAGGGAGGGGAGCAGCAGTGCGTCGAATCCCTGAAGCACCACGAAGTCGTCGGGCGTGTTCCGGAGCACCCGACAGAAGTCGGTGAACTCCCCGCTGGAGTCCTTCATGCCGACGACGTTCGGGTGGTCCGCGAGCGCGACGGCGTCCGCGGCCGCGAGCGGATTGCCCGTACACGACGGAATGTCGTACACGAAGACGGGCAGCGGTGACTCGTCAGCCACCCGCTCCAGAAACGCTAGATTCCCGCCGGCCCGGTTCTCCGCGTGGAAGTACGGTGGCGTGACGACGGCGGCATCCGCACCCGCGCTCGCCGCGCGCTCGGCGTGCTCCACCACGTCCGGCAGCGCAGTGTCGATGATCCCGGCGAGCACCGGCCGGTCGCCGGCGTTCGCGACCGTCGTCTTCACGACTGCCTCGCGCTCGGCGGCGGTGAGACTGGCACACTCTCCGGTGGTCCCGTTCGGAAACACGCCGGCGGCGCCGCCGGAGACGACGTGATCGACGACAGCGGCGAGCGCGTCGTGGTCGACCGACTCGGCGTTCGGCCCCTCGAAGGGGGTGACGAGCGGTGGCGTCACACCGGCAAGCGTCTCGGAGAACTCCATGGGCGACGGTGTGAGGCCAGCGACGTAGCCGTTGTCCCCGCGGCGAACGACGCGAGCCCCGCTCCCTGCCCCTACCCCTGCCCGTTCCGGCCGCTCAGACCCCCCAGCCGTGATCCGTCGTGTTGAGGCGCTCGACGCCCGACTCGGTGACGACGACGAGATCCTCGATCCGGCAGCCGAAGCGCCCGTCGAGGTAGATGCCGGGCTCGACGGAGAACACCATCCCCGGCTGGAGTTCACGGTCGTTGCCCGCGACGATATACGGCTCCTCGTGAACATCGAGGCCAACGCCGTGGCCGGTGCGGTGGATGAACGCGTCGCCGTATCCCGCATCCTCGATCACCTCGCGGGCGGCGGCGTCGACGGACTCGGCGGCCACACCGGGCTCGACCGCATCGACGGCGGCCGCCTGTGCCTCGCGGACGACCTCGTGGATCGTCGCGTACTCGTCGGCCGGCTCGCCGTCGAACACCAACGTCCGGGTCTGGTCGGAGGGGTAGCCGTCCACCCGCGTGCCGAAATCGAGCACGACGGGGTCGCCCGCTTCGATCGTCCGGTCCGAGCGGTGGTGGTGCGGTTTGGCGCCATTCGGGCCGGCGCCGACGATGGTGGCAAAGGAGGTGCCGTCGCCACCGTTTGCAGCGAGCCGGTCGGCGATGTAGTCGGCGAGCTCCGCTTCGGTCATGCCGACGGCGTTCGCCCCCAGCTCGCGAAGGTCCTCGACGGTCGCGTCCGCGACGGCGGCGGCCTCGCGCATCGCGGCGATCTCGGCGTCGTCCTTGCGGACGCGGAGGTCGGCGACAGCCTCGCTCGCGAGCCCCCAGCTGGCGTCGGGGGCCGCCGTCCGAAGGTCCTGGGTGAACCGTGCCCACATCGTGTCGTCGACGAGGAGGCGTCCGTTGCGGAGTCCGCGGTCGTCCAGCAGGTCGGCGGTCGCCGCCGTCGGGTCATCGCCGTCGGCCCACCTCCGGACCTCATCAACGGTGGTCGCGTCACGAACCTGCGTCTCGTACAGCTCCGGCACCAGAAACGCCGGCTCCCCCTCACGGGGGATCACGAGAAACAGGTGGCGCTCGCCGGGCTCCTCGGCGAACCCCGTCAGGTACTGCAGGTTGCGGCTCGGGAAACAGACCAGCCCGTCGGCGTCCAGCCCGTCGAGGCGCGCCCGGGCGCGGTCGCGGCGGTCGGCGTGTGGGTCGTCAGCCATGGACGCAGTATGGGCGTCGAACCCTTATAAACAGGCCGAGAATGAGGCACCATCAGGCAGCGCTTACCTAAGTGGAAAGACGTGGTATCGTGGACCATGGGAATCAGAGAGTCGGCCACGTTCGCCTGTCCCGACCGTGGAACGACCGCGCCGTCGACGGCGGTTCCGCGCGACGACATCGTCGCCGGCGTCCCGACTGCGCGTTCTCCGCCGGGGTCGAGTAGCACTCGTCGGCGATGAAGCGCGGTCGCCGGCGATGGAGCGCCCCTGACGACCGCGCCCGCATTCCGCCGTCCGCGAACCGCGTCGTTTTAGCCGCGCGGGCGACCCGTTTCCGTATGGACTGGGACGTGAGCCGCGAGGACGAGACGGTACGCGAGTGGGAGCGGTCGGACGGCTACGCGACGGTGCGGATCCGCGAGCGCGTCGACGGCGGCGTCGTCGTGCGCCTCGACGTGATGGAGCAGGCACCCGAGGGCCGCCGCTACGAGCGCGAGCGCTACGACGACGTGGAGGCCGCCGAGGCCCGCGCCGCCGAATGGCGCGCGGAACACGGCGAGCACGACGACGAGTAGGAGGCGTTTCTGAGCGAGATCGGGAGTACGTGTATCATGTGGGCGGGTGCGGCGTTTATAAGTGGAACGTTGGTGGTGTTGTTCGCCTTTTATAAGC
This sequence comes from Halorubrum gandharaense, assembly GCF_054654575.1. NCBI lineage: Archaea > Methanobacteriati > Methanobacteriota > Halobacteria > Halobacteriales > Haloferacaceae > Halorubrum > Halorubrum gandharaense. Next base: position 1,074,621 of record NZ_BAAIET010000001.1, on the reverse strand, counting down.
CGAGGTTGGTCGGTGAGTTGCTGGTGCTACGCTGGTGAGGGCCGCCTTCAAAAGCCCCAGCCGGCTCCGGTCGAGGAGCTCGCTGCGCGCTTATCAGGGCGTCTCTCCGCACCACCCGACGCCCTGATAAGTGCTTACGTCGCCCGTCGTCCCGGACCACGGGCGAGACGGTCGGAGCCGTCTCGCTGTTTCCCGCCTGCGGCGGGAACGGCTGCCCCTTTGAGTCCCACCCCGCACCGCTCCGCACCCGCACCTCACGCCTCCCCAGCCTCGGCGGAGAGCGCGCCGGCGGACCGCACCGCCACGCCGGCGCGCTCCCGCCTCCCTCGCGCGCCGACGAGCGCCCGACGGGCGCTCACGGGCGCGCCACCGCACCGCGCGTTCGTTTAATAAGGGATCGTCACAGCCGCTCTCGACCGTTTATATACCCCATCGCCGGCGGCGATCTGCAACACTCACTCCCGGTTTCACTCATCGACGATCGCGTACCGAACGCAGGCTGGAGCCAACCAGATCACGCTCTGCGGAGTTCAACGGAGTTCAACCGCCCCTTAAAAGTGTCATCGACCAGCCCACACCTCATCCAGCCGCGAACCGGTCACTTATCGGCGCGCCCGGCGACCGTCCCGACATGGACCCGTTGATCGAGGCTGCCCGCGAGGCCCACGAGAACGCGCACGTGCCGTATTCGGAGTATCCGGTCGGCGCCGCGCTCCGCACGGCCGACGGCACCGTTGTCACCGGCTGTAACATCGAGAACGCCAACTACTCCAACAGCATGCACGCCGAAGGGGTCGCGGTCGGGGAGGCCGTCAAGAACGGCCACACCGACTTCGACCGGCTCGCCGTCTCCTCGGCCGCGCTCGACGGCGTCACCCCCTGCGGGATGTGCCGGCAGACGCTCGCGGAGTTCGCCGACGAGTCGCTCGTGGTCGTCTGTGACGAGGGTGACGGCGAGGTGTCGGAGTACACGCTCGGCGAGCTCCTCCCGAACACGATCAGCGAGGGGACGCTCGACGAGGCCGAGCGGAACCGCGCCGAGCGGTAACGCCGGCGCCGGCGCCGGCGAACACCCCGAGGAAGCGCACTCACCGAGTGCGATCCGCCACGGAAGGTTGAAGCGACGGTCCCCGACGGAGAGGCGAACTGAACGCCGCCGCTCAGTCGGCGTTCGCCTGCCAGTCGCGGACGGTGTCGGGGGTGACGCCGTCGACGTCGTCCGCCAGCGTGTCAGGGTCGGCCGACTTGAGGTCCTCGACGCCCTCGATGCCGGCCGACTGGAGCTTCTCGGCGGTCTTCTCGCCGACCCCCTCGACGGTCTCCAGCTCGGAGCCCTCCTCTCGGGCCTGGAACTCCCGGTAGTTGCAGATCGGACAGCCAAGCTCCCACGGCTCGTCGCCGGAGTGGACCCGGAGGTGCGGGAGGTCGTGCTCCTCGCAGACCTCGTCGGTCACCTCGATCTCGCCGCGGCGGGGCAGCGGGAGGGAGTACTCGCAGTCGGGGTAGCGGGTACACCCGACCAGCCGGGAGCCGGAGCGGAGCTGCTTGATCGCGAGCTCGCCGTCGTGCTCGTCGGCGGTTTCACCGCCTCCGTCTCGCGGCGAAGCCGCGCCCTCCCCACACTCCGGACACTCGCCGATCACCTCGTCGTCGGCCTCGTCCGCCTCGTCGGCCTTGCACTGCGGGCAGCCGTGGACGAACGTCTTGCGCCCGGCGAGCATCTTCACGTGGCTGAGGCCGTGCTCCTCACACTCCTCGTCGAGGATGAGCGGTTTGCCCGTCGAAGGGAGCGGGAGCGTGTGCTCGCAGTCGGGGTAGCCGTCACAGCCGACGAAGTAGGAGCCGTACCGGGACTTGCGCACGAGCAGGTCCTCGCCACACTCCGGACACGGACCCAGCGTCTTGTCCGCCTTCAGCGACTTCCGGAGGTGGTCGCCGATCTCGTCGCGGGAGGCGATCAGCTCCTCGAAGACGCTCTCCAACAGCTCGCGGGACTCCGCGGTCACCTCGTCGTACCCCTTCTCGCCGCCGGCGATCGCCTGCATGTCCGCCTCCAGCTGGGCGGTCATCTCCTCGCTGACGACGCGGTCCGCGAACTCCTCGGCGGCCTCGACGACGGCCTCCGCGAGCCGGGTCGGACGCGGCGGGTCGCTCTCGATGTAGCCGCGGTCGTACAGCTTTTCGAGGGTGCCGTGGCGGGTCGCCTTCGTCCCGATCCCCAGCTGCTCCATCTTCTCGATCAGCCGCGACTGGCCGTAGCGGCGGGGCGGCTGGGTCTCCTTCGCCTCCGTCCGGCGCTCGTCGAGCGCGAGGGTTTCGCCCACTTCCACGTCGGGGACGATCCGCTCGTCGCTCGACAGGTAGGGGTAGACGTCGTGGTAGCCCGCCTCCAGCAGGCGTTTGCCGTTCGCCTTCAGTCGGAGGCCGCCGGTTGCGGCCCCGCCGTTCGCGGCGGTGCCACCGTCGTCGCCATCGTCGTTCGATGCGGTGCCGCCATCCGCAACCAGCGCCGGCGTCCCCTCGGCCTCGTCTGCATTCCGGAGCGCCGCCATCGGGTCGGCCTGTGTGGCGATCTCCGTCGCCTCGCCGTTCGCGAGCGCGACGACTTTGAGGTGCTCCCACGTCGCCGGCTCGGCGCAGGTGGCGAAAAAGCGCCGGACGACCAGCTCGTACACCTGCCACTCGTCGTCGGAGAGGTCCGACGCCGAGGGGAGCTCGCCCGTCGGGTGGATCGGCGGGTGGTCGGTGGTCTCCTCGTCGCCCTCCGTGGGCTCGATCTCCTCGATCTCTAGCAGGCTCGCGGCATCCTCGCTGAACGTTCCCGCCTCGCCGAGCGCCTCGATCAGCTCTCGGGGATCGAGATCGTCGGGATACACCGTGTTGTCCGTCCGGGGGTACGTGAGGTAGCCGGCGGTGTAGAGGTCCTCGGCGATCGACATCGCGCGCTGGGCGGAGTAGCCCAGCGAGCTCGCCGCGCGGATGAACTGCGTGGTGTTGAACGGCGCCGGCGGCTCGTCGGTGCGCGTCCGGCGGTTCACGTCGTCGACGGTCGCCTCGTCGGCCGCGGCGAGCGCCTCGGTGAGCACGTCGGCGGTGTCCTCGTCCCAGACGCGCTCGGCCTCGTTGCCGCTGTCGTCCAGGAAGAAGTACTGCGACTCGAAGGGGTCGCCGCCCTCCTTCGTGAGGTTGCCGAACAGCTCCCAGTAGGATTCGGGGTCGAACGCCTGGATCTCCCGCTCGCGGTCGACGATCAGCTTGAGCGTCGGCCCCTGCACCCGGCCGACGGAGATGAAGTCGTCGCCGAGCTGACGGGCGGACAGCGAGAGGAACCGCGTGAGCGCGGCGCCCCACATCAGGTCGATCACCTGACGGGCCTCGCCGGCGGCCGCGAGATCGAAGTCGAGGTCGTCGGGGTCGGCGAACGCCTCCTGCACCTCGTTTTCGGTGATCGACGAGAAGCGCACGCGGTCGATGGGCGCATCCTCGTTCACCTCGCGGACCAGCTCGTACGCCTCCTTGCCGATCAACTCTCCCTCGCGGTCGTAGTCGGTCGCGATGGTCACCTTCGAGGCGTTGCGCGCCAGCCGCCGCAACGCCCGGACGATGTTCTCCTGGGTTGGCTCTTTGGTGACCGGCGCCTCGATCAGCTCGACGGGCTCGACGTCCCGCCAGTCGTTGTACTCCGCGGGGAAGTCGACGCCGACGACGTGCCCGGAGAGGCCGATACAGCGCTTGCCGCCCCACTTGTACACGTTGACGCCGTTTACTCGCTCGGACTCCGCGGACTCGCCGCTCAGAATGTCGGCGATGCGTCTCGCGGCGTTGTCCTTTTCGGTGATGATCAGCTCCGGACCCCGGCTCATTGGCGACCGGTACGCCGCTGGCCGGCCTAAAGCTTTCGTGAATGGACTTCGCGCGCACGCGTGAGACCGGCCGCCGGCGGCAGGGTGCGTCCGATCACAGCCCGCACGTGGCGAGGATCGTCCCGAGGCGGGTGGCGAGACTATTTAACCCGGCGCGGCGACGACCCGATGTGCGACTCGTCCATCGACGCGGCCCGCCCGAGGACCGCGAGGAGCGCGTGTTGGCGACCACCGTCGAGTTTGCGGATTCGACGCTCGAACAGGCGCGCGGGCTGATGTTTCGGCGGTCCCTTCCCGACGATTCCGCGCTCGTCTTCCGATTCGACCGGCCGAAGGTGCGGGACCTCCACATGCTGTTCGTCCCGTTCGCCATCGACGCCCTCTGGCTGTCGGGCACCGAGGTCGTCCACAAAAAGCGGCTGAAGCCGTTCGTCGGCCTCGGGCGTGCGACGGCCGACACCGTCGTCGAGCTCCCCGCCGGCGCCGCCGACGAGGTGACGGTCGGCGACGACGTGGCGTTGGTCGACGACTGAGCCCTTTTAAACGCCTACTCCTCGCGGACCAGCCCGGCGCCGGCGGCGTGGGTGTGACACGCGGTGGCGTCGTAGCCGGCATCCGAGAGACCGGTGCCCGTCGCGAACACCGTCCGACCGAGCATCGCCATCGAGGCGGCGCCGCCGGCGTCCTCGACGGCGGCGATCGCCTCGGACACCTCCGGCACGAGCAGCCCCGCGCGGCCGGCAAACTCCCGCGAGACGCCCATCAGCGTGGGTAATCGCGGATCGCGCTGTAGCCGGGTGAGTGCCCACTCGCCGGCGTCCGAGAGCGCGGTCGTGTCGCCGGCGAGTACCTCCTCCGTCGACAGCTCACCGAAGGAGACGTACTCGATCCGGGTGCGGGCGGGGATGCCGTCGAGCTCCCCGTAGCCGGGTGCGCCGGGCTGGACTCGAATGGGAATGCCACCGCGCGCCTGCGCGACAACGTCGCCGAGCCCGGTGCCGCGCGACACCTCCGCCTCGTGGGCGATCCGGATCAGGTCGTTCTCGGAGCGTCCGCAGTCGAAGGCGTCGTTGGTCGCGAGGGCGGTGCCGAGCGCGGCGGCGCCGGAGACGCCGAATCCCGCGCCAACCGGGAGCTCGCTCTCCACCGCGACGTGTGCCGTCTCGGGGACACCGAGCCGGTCGAGCACGTCGTCGACGGCGCCGATCGCGGTCGTCTCACCGTCTAGCGTGTGTGTCGGTCGGTCGGCCGATTCGCCGTTATCGTCCGTTCCGTGCTCGCCGTCACCCACGATGCTGACCTCCACGCCGTCGGTCAGGGTGAACCCGGCGCCGCGGGACCCGGCGGCCGCCGGCTTCTCGGCCGGATGGGCGCTGAAGAAGCCGGTGATGTGGCCCGGGACGAACGCGGTCGCGCGCTCTCCACTCATGGTCGGTGGCACGGGGAGCCACCGATTAACGGTTGTCATCCCGACCGACGCCGAACTGAGCCACACCGCAGGCCGTAAGTACCACCCACCGAAACGGAGGCGCATGCGAGACCGTCTCCGCCCCGTTCTGGCTGCGCTTCTCGCGGTTGCGCTGCCTGGACTCGGCCACGTGATCCTCCGTCGCTGGGGCCGGGCGCTCGTCTGGCACGTCACCATCGTCGGCGGCACCGTGGCGCTGTACACGATGTACGACGTGGATCCGGTCGATCCCCTCGAATCGCCGACCGGATTCGCAGCCGCCATCCCGCCCGAGATCTCCGTGCCGATCGCCTTCCTTGTGGCGCTGTCGGCGGTCGACGCCTACCTCGTCGGTCGCGAGCAGGCGGCGGCCGCCGACCGCGCCGCCGCAGCCGCGGAACTGGTCCGAAAACACGCCGACCAACAGGGCGTCGACGCTCCGGATGCAGTCGCCGCCGAGCCGGAGACGGTCCAGTGTCCCCACTGTGGACGGGACACTGACGCCGAGATCGACTTCTGTCACTGGTGTACCGAGCCGCTGCCGTGGGCCGAGGAGGACGCCGGCGGCGGCAACACCGCGAACAAGTGAGCCGTCCGCCCCCTCGTTCTCGCCGCTGATAACTACGGCACGGTCTTCATATACCCTGAGCGAAACGGTTCGGGTACGGACGCGAACGACGGACGGAATCACATGAGCCTGAATCCACGGCAGTACGACGTGACGGAGCTCCGGGCGCTCGCGGGCACACCCCGCGCGGCCGGTGACGAGGCGCCACGGGAGCGGTCGCCTCGCTCGCCGAATCGGAGTCGTGCGGAGGCGGCGGCACGGTCCGCCACCTTCGTCGAAACCCTACAGCGTCAGCGCGGTCTGCGTGGCACGATCGATCGCACGCGCCCGTATCTCCGGGCCGTTCCGGCGACGCCGGCGGCCGAACACGAGATCGGCGAGTGGCTCGGCTACCTCGTCGACGCCGGCGGCCACGACCGAAGCCGCGACGCGCTGTCGTACTACGCGGAGATCGGCTGGCTCGCGCCGGCCGTCGCCGACCGACTGGCGGAGCGGCTCCCCGGCTTCACGGAACCGCGCCACGCGCGGGCCCTGACGCCGGCCGACCACCGGATCAGCCTCGTCTCGATCCTCCGACTCGTTTCGTGTACGAGTGACCACCCATGAGCGAAGCAGACTCCACGGACTTCGAAGGCAACGACACCCCGACCCCCGTCAGCGTGAAACTCGGCAGCACCCGGACGGTGCTCGACTATCCCGACGAGCGCGGCGAGCGCTCGCTCCACTCGACGCTCACCTGTCTGGCGACCTACGAGGACGCCATCACGGGTGCGGAGAGGGCGCTGTTCGGCGAGGAAGCCGCCGTCGAGTACCCCGACACGGTCCGCTACATGCTCCGCTCGGGGCTCCCGGAGAACGAGGACGGCGTTGCCGACGCCGAGCGCTTCTTCGAGGAGCTGGTGGACGCTCACGACGTCCCCGAACACAGCGCGGTCGTCTACGCCGTCCCCACCATCGACAACGAGGAGGGCGTCGACAACCTGAAACACGTGATCGAGGGCTCCGCGATCGGCGCGGCCGAGACGCGGAGCTTCCCCGAGTCGCTGTGCGGTGCCATTCCCGCCTACGGCGACGGGCTGGAGGCGATCGACGAGGTGTTCATCTCGGTCAACATGGGGTCGACCACGCTCGAAGCCTGCGCCTACCGGCGCGGCGAGCAGCTCACCCCGTTCTCGACCGGCTCGGTGACGGGCAACGAGGTCGACCGCTGGATCGTCGCCGCCGTCGAGGAGGAGAGCCAGGGCCGCGTCCACATCGACCGAACGACCGCCCGGGAGTACAAGGAGACCCACGCTGACGTGTACGACTTCGAGCCGTTCACGGATGTGGTCCAACAGCCCGGCGGCGGCAGCCACGAGTTCACCGTCGACCGCGGCGTCCGCGACCCCGTCGACCGCTACATCGACGACGCAGTCGAGGCGGTTGCCAACGAGTTCCTGCCGGAACTCGCCAACGACCACATGAAACCGTACCAGCTGGCGCTTGGCAAGCCGATCGCCGTCACTGGCGGTATGGCCTGCATCCCCGGCCTCGTCGAGGAGTTCGAGAAGCGCCTCAGTGCCGAACTCGACCGTGACGTAACCGTCGTCTCTCCCGACGACCCCGCGACCGCCGCCGCGGAGGGCGCCGGGCGCATCGCCGAACGGCTGGTCTGAGCTGCCGCCGACCCCTCCACTTCCGTCCCCCTTCTGTCGCCCGCTTGCGGAGTTCCAGGAGAACTCCTGTTTCAGGTCGAGACCGGCCTCGACATCGCCGGGAGACGCTCCGACACGATCGACGAGCGCCGTGTTTTCGGCGGTTCACCGTACCGTCGGAGACCGGACAGTAGCGCGCGTGCAGCCGGTATTCCCCCTCGTTGTCGAGAAAATCGTGGCGGATCCGTTTCGGGCGCCGTCCGCCGGGTTACCGTTATTCAGTACTGGGTAACGCTAACAACCCTCTCTGCGATTTAGTGTAATTTGCGATACGTATATATCGGGTGGTCGCTGGAGGGGAATCGTATGTCATCCGATCACAGTTCACGTCGTGACTTCCTTCGAGCGAGCGGGGCCGCCGGCGCCGTCGGCCTGACGGCCGGACTCGCCGGCTGTTCCGACGACGGCAACGGCGGCAGCGGCGGGTCCGACAACGGCGACGGCGCCGAACTCGGCGAGCGGGTTCGCGAAGTCAACTTCGTGGCCCCCACCTCCGGTGCCAACCAGTTCCGCAACGAACTGGCGCGGATGACCGTCGACAACTGGCGCGAACTCGGCTTCGAGGTCGACTTCGAGGAGCTGGAGTTCGGCGCGCACGTCGACAAGGCGGTCGTCGAGCAGGACTTCGACATGTCGCTACTTGGCTGGGGTGGCACGCCCGAGCGGATCGACCCCCACACGTTCGTCTTCGACATGCACCACTCGAGCACGACCGGCCAGGGTGGCCGCAACACGCCCGGCTACCAGAACCCGGACTACGACGAGCTCGCCGAGCTCCAGGTCACGCAGTTCGACGAGGCCGAGCGCCAGCAAACGGTGTACGAGGCGCAGGCGATGCTCGCTCGCGACCAGCCGCGGACGTACGTCGCCAACGAGGGGGGGTACCACCCGTACGCCAGCGCCCGCGTCGAGGAGATCGACCCCACGCTCGGTGAGGGGCTCAACTCCTTCTGGAACATGATCAGCGTGACACCCACCGATGACGACACGGTCACGATGGGGTACCCCTCGGAGATCATCTCGCTGAACCCGATGCAGGACCTGGCGACGCCCGACCGGCAGTTCGTCCGGCTCATCTACGACCAGCTGTTCCGCATCGGGCCGGACGGGCTGCCCCAGCCGTGGATGGTCGAGGACGCTCCCGTCATCGAGGACGACGGCATGACCTACACGGTCACGCTGCGTGACGACCTCTCGTTCCACGACGGCGAGGATCTCACGGTTGAGGACGTCGTCTTCAGCTACGAGCTGTACGCCGACTCTCCGACGTATGCCTCGCTCGTCGAGATCGTCGAGCGCGTCGAGGCCGACGGCAACGACGTCACCTTCACGCTCAACGGGGCATACGCTCCGTTCACGGCGAACGTGCTGGGGCAGGTGTACATCTTCCCCGAGCACATCTGGGGCGACATCGAGCCCGACGACCTCGCCGACTTCCAGGACGAGAACTGGACCGGCAGCGGCCCGTTCATGTTCGAGGACTGGGAGCGCCAGGCGGAGCTCCAGCTCCGGGCGTTCGACGACCACTTCAACCCGCCGAACACCGAGCGGTTCATCCGCGTCCCCAGCTCGAGCGTCTCGCAGCTGGTCGGCGACCTCGAATCCGGCTCCGTCGACTTCCTCGGGGCGGTCCCGCAGCCGACTGCCATCCGGCGCGTCGAGGACGACGACGACCTCGCGAACGCGGAGTTCGCTGCCATCGGGCACGCGAAAATCGCGTACAACATGCGGCGTGACCCCCTCGACGACGTGGCGATCCGACGGGCGCTGTCGTACGGCGTCCCCAAGACGACGTTCGTCGACCTGATCCGCGACGGGATGGGAACGGTGACGCACTCGCCCATCTCCGAGCACGTCGAGTTCTGGCACAACCCCGACGTCGAGCAGTTCGACCTGGATCTCGCCGCCGCGCGCGCCGAGCTCGAGGAGGCGGGATACGGGTGGGACGACGACGGCATGCTCCACCTTCCGGCCGAGTAACCGCCCGCCCCCGGCCTACCAAGCCACGGCACCCAGGGGATCAAGTACGTCCTGCACGGCAGGGACTCGGCGGCGGAGCCGTGGGCCATCCAGCGTATCACAACGCTGTCTCCGACGACTGCACCGGCAGCCGCCCCGTGTCGTGGTATCTACACACATGAAATGGTCGGGTTTCTGGTGTTATTCCACCGACATTCGGAAGATACGTCGGAAAAGGTGGATGTTTTTCGCCCTCCCGGGACGATCCTGCACGTTTCCGGAAGCGCACCGATACGCTTATGAGTGAGATTCGATGAGCATGTGGTATGTCATCCGGTGACCAAAGCAGACGAAACTTTCTTAAAACGGCTAGTGCAGCCGGCGCGGCAGGACTCTCCGTGTCGATGGCGGGCTGTGCGGACGACGACGGCAGCGACGTCGAGGGGACCGACGAGCTCGGCGACGAGCTCGACGAGATCCACCTCGTCATCCCGACGTCCGGCGCCAACCAGTTCCGCAACGAGCTCGGCGGCATGGTCGTCGACAACTGGGAGGAGATGGGCTTCGAGGTCGAACTCGAGGTGCTGGAGTTCGACGCCCACGTCGACCAGGTGGTCGTCCAGCAGGACTTCGACGCCTCCCTGCTCGGCTGGGGAGGGACTCCCGAGCGGATCGACCCCCACACGTTCATCTACGACATGCACCACTCCGACAACACCGGAGAGGGCGCCCGCAACACGCCCGGCTGGGAGCACGACGAGTACGACGAGCTCGCCGAGCTCCAGGTGACCCAGCCCGACGAGGACGAGCGCCAGCAGACCGTATACGAGGCCCAGGAGATCATCGCGGAGCACCAGCCGCGGACGTACATCGCCAACGAGGGGGGGTACCACCCGTACGCCAGCGCGCGCGTCGAGGAGATCGACCCCACGCTGGGTGAGGGGCTCAACTCCTTCTGGAACATGATCAACGTGACGCCCACCGACGACGACACGGTCACGATGGGGTACCCCTCGGAGATCATCTCGCTGAACCCGATGCAGGACCTGGCGACGCCCGACCGGCAGTTCGTCCGGCTCATCTACGACCAGCTGTTCCGGATCGGCCCCGACGGGCTGCCGCAGCCGTGGATGGTCGAGGACGCTCCCGTCATCGAGGACGACGGCATGACCTACACGGTCACGCTGCGTGACGACCTCTCGTTCCACGACGGCGAGGATCTCACCGCCGACGACGTCGTGTTCAGCTACGAGCTGTACGCCGACTCTCCGACCTACGGCAGTCTCGTCGAGGTCATCGACGACATCGAGACGGACGGCAACGAGATCACGTTCCACCTCGAAGAGCAGTACGCTCCGTTCGTGGCGAACGTGCTGGGACAGGTGTACATCTTCCCCGAGCACATCTGGGGCGACGTCGAGCCCGACGAGCTCGCCGACTTCGAGGACGAAAACTGGGTCGGCAGCGGACCGTTCCAGTTCGACGACTGGGAGCGCCAGGCGGAGCTCCAGCTCCGGGCGTTCGACGACCACTTCAACACGCCGAACACCGAGCGGTTCATCCGCATCCCCGGCGCCGACGTCTCCCAGCTGATGGGTGACCTCGAAGCCGGTCAGGTCGACTTCCTCGGCGCCGTCCCGCAGCCCACCGCGCTCGACCGCGTCGAGGACGACGACGACCTCGACCTCGCGGAGTTCGAGGCGATCGGCTACGCGATGATCGAGTACAACACGCGTCGCTCGCCGCTCGACGACGTGGCCGTCCGCCGCGCGCTCTCGTACGGCGTGCCCAAAGAGCAGTACGTGGAGTTCATCCGCGACGGCATGGGGACGGTCACCGACTCGACCATCTCCGAACACAACGAGTTCTGGCACAACCCCGACGTCGAGCAGTTCCGCGAGGACCTCGAGGCCGGCCGCGAGGAGCTCGCCGACGCCGGCTACGGCTGGGACGACGACGGCGTCCTCCACCACGGCGCAGACCAGTAACGAAGCAACTCCGCTTTTCACCATTTCGTGATACAAACCACCATGATACAACGACGGCTACTGCCCGCGGAGGTGAACTGACGTGGGGCTGAGAGAGTTCGTGGTTCGACGGCTCGTCCAGCTCGTGTTCACCTTCTGGGCGTTCTTCACCCTGCTTTTCGTGCTGTTCCGCATGATGCCGGGTGACCCGACGACGATGTTCCTCCTCGACGGGATGACGGCCGAACAGCGCGAACAACGCATCGCCGAGTTGGGGCTGGACCAGCCGCTGCACATCCAGTACGTCAACTACCTCGAACAGCTGTTGACGGGGGACTTCGGCCAATCGTTCATCTACCGCGAGCCGGTGATCGACATCATCGTGGTGCGCTTTATGAACACGATCGTCCTGATGGGGACGGCGCTGTTCGTCGCGTATCTGATCGGCGTCACGTTCGGCGCGCTGATGGGCTGGTACCGCGGCTCGCTCGGCGAGCGCGGCGGTATCGTCGTCACCCTCGTGGCGCGGTCTTCTCCGGAGTTCTGGGTGGGGATCGTGCTGTTGTCGGTGTTCGTGTTCTGGCTGGGGTGGTTCCCGTCCAGCGGCATGCGCACGACCGGGGGTGAGCTCGGTGGCGGCTTCGTCGCCAGATACGGCTCGGTGGACTTCCTGCGCCACCTCTTCCTGCCGGCGCTCACCGGGGCGATCGTCTACCTGGCGACGCCGGCGCTGTTGATGCGCTCGACGATGCTCGACGTGTTGCAGTCGGACTTCATCGAGATCAAGAAGGCTGAGGGACTCCCCGAGATGACCGTGCTGTACAAGCACGCGGCGCGTAACTCCGTGCTGCCGCTGGTCACCGTGATGGCGATCGCGACGGGCTCCGCGATGGGCGGTTCCGTCGTCATCGAGACGGTGTTCAACTGGCCCGGCATGGGCCGTGAGATGGTTCGCTCCGTAAACAACAACGACTACCCGGTCGCGATGGCCGCGTTCTTCCTCATGGGATCGGTCGTGATCCTCATGAACTTCATCGCCGACCTGGCGTACGTCTACCTCGACCCGCGGGTGGAATACGAATGAGCACGAACACTGATTCCCCGATAGAACGGGTCATGGAGAGCGTCGGCAGCGGCTTCGAATCGCTCCGGAACAAACTGGAAGCGTTCGAGGGCGACCGCCTCGGACAGGTCGGGCTCGTGCTGCTCGCGACGTTCGTCTTCGTCGGGATCTTCGCCCGTCCGATCACCATCGACTTCCTCAACGTGACGATTCCGGGGATCGCGCCGTACGACCCCGGAGAGACCGCGGTCGGCGGGCGCCTCGATCCGCCGTCGTGGGACCACCCACTGGGCACGACCGTGCTCGGTCGCGACGTGTTCTCACAGCTCGTTGCCGGTACGCAGGTCACGCTGCTGGTGGGCTCGCTGGCCGCGTTCATGGCGGTGTTCATCGGCACGAACGTCGGGCTGATCGCCGCGTACTTCGGCGGCTGGGTCGACGACGTGCTGATGCGGATCACGGACGTCGTCTACGCCGTGCCGTTCCTGCCCTTTGCGATCGTCCTCGTGGCGATCGCCGGGAGCAGCATCATCAACATCATCGGCGCGATCGTGTTGATCCTGTGGCGCTCGACGGCGCGGGTGATCCGGTCACAGGTGCTCTCACACAAGAATCGGCCGTACGTTGAGAGCGCCGAGGCGATCGGTGCGAGCGACGTGCGGATCATGTACCGCCACATCCTGCCGAACGTGCTGCCGTTAGCGTTCCTCTACGCGGCGTTCGCGGTCGGCTGGGCCGTTATCGCCGAGGCGAGCCTCTCGTTCCTCGGCTTCGGCGACCCGAACCTTCTCTCGTGGGGCGAGATGATCTTCAACGTCTACTCCGCGGACGCGATCCGTGAGGCCTGGTGGTGGGTGTTCCCGCCGGGCATCGCCATCACGCTGTTCGTGATGTCGGTGTTCTTCATCGGCCGGACGCTGGAGAAAGTGGTGAATCCCGAACTGAGACACAAAGAATGAGTTTACTCGAAATCAGCGATCTGAAGACGTACTACGGGGCTGAGGGCGGCTGGGTTCGTGCGACCGACGGCGTCTCGCTGTCGCTCGACCGTGGCGAAACGCTCGGACTGGTTGGCGAGTCCGGCTCCGGCAAGACGACGCTGGCGAAGTCAATCATCCGGCTGTTCCCGGACAACGCGAAGATCGCCGGCGGGTCGATCAACTACGACGGCACCGAGATCACGGAGCTCACGGACAAGGAGCTGCGCCGGCAGATCCGCTGGCAGGAGATCTCGATGATCCCGCAGAACGCGATGAACGGGTTCGACCCCGTCTACACCGTCGGCGACCAGATCGTTCAGGTGATCACCCACCACGAGGAGGAGACCACCAAAGGCGAGGCTCGCGAACGCGCTCGCGACCTGTTCGACGAGCTGGGGATCGACCCCGGTCGGGTCGACGACTACCCGCACCAGTTCTCCGGCGGCATGGCCCAGCGGGCAATGATCGCCTTAGCGCTCGCGCTCGGTCCCAACCTGATTCTGGCCGACGAGCCGACGACGGCGCTCGACGTGGTGATCCAGGACCGGATTCTGGACACGATGAAGGAGAAACAGGTGGAGATCGACAGCGCGATGATCATGATCACCCACGACATGTCGGTCGTTTCGGAGACGTGCGACCGGATCGCCGTCGTCTACGGCGGCCGCATCGTCGAGATCGCGGACGCGGAGACGATCATCACGAACCCGCGTCACCCCTACACCCTCGGTCTCCGGAACGCGTTCCCGGACATCTCCGACGAGGACAAGGACCTGATCTCGATCCCGGGGACGCCCCCGGATCTGGTCGACCCCGACGAAGGGTGCCGGTTCGCCCCTCGATGTCCCTTCGCGGAGGAGGAGTGTTGGGAGGTGACGCCGGAGCCGCAGGAGTACGGTGACGGGCACAAAGTCGAGTGTCACCGTGCGGACGAGATCGACTTCCTCCAGGAGGAAGCCGGCAAAAAGTCGACGTGGCAGGAGAACCAGCCCGGCGAGCGCGACGCCGCGACCGACGGTGGCGTGGACGACTCCGCCACCGTCGACCACGGAGGTGCTGACGATGAGTGACCCCGCCGCCAACCCCGAACGCGAGCTCGACGCCGACGAGAACTACAAGATGGAGCTCCGCGGGCTCGAAAAGCACTTCCCGGTGAACACGGGGATCGTCTCACGGATCCTCCGCGGCGAGAGCAACAAGGCCGTGAAGGCGGTCGACGGCGTCTCGCTGGGGATCAGGGAGGGAGAAGCGTTCGGGCTCGCCGGCGAATCCGGCTGCGGCAAGACGACGCTCGGGAAGTCCGCCATTCGCCTGCTGGAACCGACCGGCGGCCAGATCACGTTCGATGGGAAGGACATCACGGATGTGGGGGGCGCGGAGCTCAACGCGTTCCGTCGCGAGGCGCAGATCATCCATCAGGACCCGTACCAGTCGCTCAACCCGCGATTCACGGTGTACCAGTGGGTGAAGGAGCCGCTCGACGTCCACGACATCGGGACCAAAGAGGAGCGCGACGCCCGCGTGTACGAGGTCATCGAGCAGTCGGGACTGGAGCCCGCCGAGGCGTACGCCCACGAGTACCCCTCGGAGCTGTCGGGCGGCGAGCGCCAGCGCGTCGGGATCGCCCGCGCGCTCGCGCTCGAACCGTCGTTCCTGCTGGCCGACGAGCCGGCCTCCATGCTCGACGTGTCGATCCGCGCGAGCATTCTCGACCTGTTCAAGCGGCTGCAGCAGGATCTCGGGCTGACCGCCGTCTACATCAGCCACGACCTCTCGCTGCTCAAACACATGTGCGACCGGATCGGGATCATGTACCTCGGCGAGCTCGTCGAGGTCGGGCCGGCCGACGAGATCATCAACAACCCGCAGCACCCGTACACGCAGGCGCTCGTCTCGTCGGTCCCCCGCATCGACCCGAGCGAGGAGCGCGAGCGGATCGAGCTCGTGGGCGAGGTGCCGGACCCGGTGGACGTGCCGAGCGGCTGCCGGTTCCACCCGCGCTGTCCGAAGATCGTCCAGCCGGCCGACTACGAGTTCGACCAGGACCACTGGCGGTCGGTGGTCAACCTCCGTCGCGACGTGCTCGACGACGACGTGTCCGTCGTGGACGACGCCGAGTTCACGCCGGCGGCGATCCGTGAGGCGTACGACGTACCGGCCACGCTCACCGACGCCGAGGCCGACGCGGTGCTCTCGGAGACCCTCGCCGACGTGGTCGCCGGCGAGACCGACGCGGCCCGCGACCGGCTCCGCGAGGCGTTCGCCACGCCGTGTGAGGAGGGGCCGATCGAGACCCATCAGGTCACCGAGACCCAGGAGGCCAAGTGCGTCCTCCACGACGAGACGCAGTCGTACGCGGCCGACGACTGAGCGCGGTAGCGCAGTTACGTCTCGATCGCTTTTTTAAGAAGATCCGAACCCTGCTCCGACAGCGCCGGCGCTACGCCTCGGGCGCGTCGACGGTCGGGACGGCGACCCGGTCGAGCACGTCGGCGACCACGCCGCGTTTGTCCACGTCGTTGACGGTCGCGTCGGGCGTGAGCACGAGCCGGTGGGCGAGCGTGGGCTCCGCGACGCGTTTCACGTCGTCGGGCGTGACGAACTCCCGGCCGTCGATCGTCGCGGCCGCGCGGGCGGCCTCGAACAGCCGCTGGGTGCCGCGCGGGGAGACGCCGACCTCGACGCGGCGGTCCTCCCGGGTCGCCCGCGCGAGCGACGCCATGTACGCCAGCAGGTCGTCCTCGACGCGGACGGTCTCGGGGACCTCCCGGAGCTCCGTCACCGATTCGGGGTCGAGCACGGTGTCGACGGTGGGGCTCTGCTCGACGCGGCCGGCACGCCGGCGGAGGGTCTCGATCTCGCCCGCCTCGTCGGGGTAGCCGATGGTCGTCTTCACCATGAACCGGTCGAGCTGGGCCTCCGGCAGCGGGAACGCGCCCTCGCTCTCGACGGGGTTCTGCGTGGCGATCACGTAGAACGGCTTCGGGAGCTGGTGGGTCTCGCCGTCGACCGTCACCTGCCCCTCCTCCATCGCCTCCAGCAGCGCCGCCTGCGTCTTCGGCGGCGCGCGGTTGATCTCGTCGGCGAGCACGACGTTGGCGAAGATGGGACCGGGCGAGAACTCGAAGGAGCCGTCCCCCTCGTTGAACACGTTGGTGCCGGTCACGTCGGTCGGGAGAAGGTCGGGCGTGAACTGCACGCGCGAGAACTCCAGGCCGAGCGCGGTGGCGAACGAGCGCGCCGAGAGGGTTTTGCCGGTGCCCGGCACGTCCTCCAACAGGACGTGGCCGCGCGCGAGAATGCCCAGGGTGACCCGTTCGAGGAACTCGCGGTCGGCGACGACCGCGCCGCCAACCTCGTCGATCACGCTGGAGCAGGCGTCTGCCGCTTCGGGGACATCCATACGGCGGGCAAACGGTGCGTACTTAAAAGAGTTGTCGGGTGTCAGCGACCCACGCGATCCGGCGACAGCGTTCGCTCCGCGACCCCCAGTCGGGCCGTGATCGAAACCCCTAAAGTTGCCAGCGGCCTACGAGCGAGTGAGCCGAGGTAGCCTAGCCTGGCCAAGGCGGTAGATTCGAAATCTACTGTCCATTCGGACACCGGAGTTCAAATCTCCGCCTCGGCGCTTCTTCGTTTTTCGACCGTCGAGCCGCCGCGCCATCGTCCGCCTTCTCGCAGTTCCGTGTTAGAGCGCCGTTAAAAGCTCGCTTAAGAGCGCCCGTTTAGCGACTCCTGTTCGGTGCCGTCGCCACCCCGTAGTCGTCGCCGGCGCTTGTCGTAGGCCGCCTCCAGTTTGGCGTTCGTGGCTCGTGACACCAGATACAGGTCGGCTTCGTCCTCGTCCTCGGGATGTGAACTGGCGATCCAGACGTGGCCGTCGCCGGTCGAGAGGTCCTCGGCCCAGCGCTCGGCGGCCGCGCGGTGCTCGAAGTCGTGGTGTGACCCCTCCTCGAACACCAGTCGGCCGACTTTGGCGTTCCGCTTGCGGGCGGACGGTTTGACGGCGACGACGACGCTCACATCCCGGCTTCGGTCGGCTTCGCTTAAAAACCTCGTCAGACGCGGCGCGGGGCTGTGCGGCGCGACGGTCTGCTGCCCGGCGCTGTACGGCGCGACGGTCCGCGGCGCTGCCACTCAGTCGTCCGCGACCGGTGCCGACCCGGCCGTGGCGACCTCGCCGCCGACCAGTCGGTCGAGCCCGTCGACCATCGCGATGACGCTTGCGCGCGTGATGTCGGCGTCCGAGGCCGACACCGAAACGGAGCGGTCGCCGTGTGAGAGGTCGACCTCGACGGTGACGACGGCATCCGTGCCGCCGGTGATCGCGTCGACGTGGTAGGAGTCCAGCTCGAAGGCGACCGACTCGCCGGCGTCCGTCTCGCCTCTTCCCTCAGCGCCGAGAGCGGCGCGGACGGCTTCGAGGCCGGCGTCGACCGGGCCGGAGCCAGTGCCGGCGGCGACCCGTTCCTCGTCACCGACGCGGAGCCGGACGGAGGCGGACGGGAGGTTCCCGCCGGAGGTAGCCGAGAGGTCGAGCAACTCGACGTGGCGCTCGCGTTCACGGCCCAGCACGTCCTCCGCGATGGCGAGCAGGTCCGCGTCGGTGACGCGCTTGCCGCGGTCGCCGAGGTCCTTGACGCGCTCGACGACGGCGCCCAACTCCTCATCGGTGGTCGCCACGTCATGTTCAGCGAGCGCGGCCGCCACGCCTGCGCGTCCGGCGTGTTTCCCGAGCACGAGCCGGCGCTCGCGGCCGACCGTCTCCGGCGGGTACGGCTCGTACATCGCGCCGTCCTTCAGGGTGCCGTCGGTGTGGATGCCCGACTCGTGGGCGAAGGCGTTGGTGCCACACACCGCCTTGTTGGGCGGGAGCGCGACGCCGGTCGTCTCGGAGACCGCCCGGCAGAGCCGGTAGAGCCGTGAGAGCTCGATCGTCTCGACATCGTAACACCGGTCAAGCGCGATGGCGATCTCCTCGAGGGCGACGTTGCCGGCGCGCTCGCCGACCCCCGTCACGGTGCCGTGAACGAAGTCGGCGCCGGCTTTGAGCCCGGCGTGGACGTTCGCCATGCCGAAGCCGAGGTCGTCGTGGGTGTGGAGGCCGGTTGGACCGAGCTCCGCGAGCCGGGCGACGACCTCCGCGGTGCGCTCGGGGCTCGCGGCGCCGACGGTGTCACAGTAGCAGACGCGGTCGGCGCCGGCGTCGAGGCCCGCGCCCATCAGTCGTTCGAGGTAGTCGAGGTCCGCCCGCGAGCCGTCCTCGCCCAGTAGCTCGACCCAGAGCCCCTGGTCTTTGGCGTACTCGACGAGTTCGACGGTGTTGGCGACGATCTCGTCCCGTGACGAGCCAACCTTCGTCTCGACGTGTTTGTCCGAGGCGGGGACGACGAGGTTCACGCCGTCGACACCGCAGTCGAGCGCGCGGTCGATGTCGGATTTCACCCCCCGGGCGAAGCTCGTCACGGTTGCGTCGAGCCCCGCATCCGCCACGCGGCGGATCCCTTCGCGCTCGCCGTCGGAAGTGCACGCCGAGCCGGCCTCGATCACGTGGACGCCGGCGGCGTCGAGCTCGCGGGCAAGGTCGAGCGTGTCGGCGGGCGTCAGCGAGACGCCCGGCATCTGCTCGCCGTCGCGAAGGGTGGTGTCGAGTAGCTGTACCTCGTCGAGGTCGGTGAGTTGGTGGGTCAAAAGGGGCTCCCTGGTCGGGTTTGCGCCGCCGTCCGTGCGGAGCGGCGTCGGGTTGGTCGTCGTAGATCCGTCCGTGTCGTCGTGGGTGTAACTGTCGCAGATATCGCGGTCGTGCGTGTGAGTGGCGTTGTTACCGGAGAATTTCGCAGCCAGCCGCCGTGAGGCG
Source organism: Halorubrum gandharaense (assembly GCF_054654575.1). Lineage (NCBI taxonomy): Archaea > Methanobacteriati > Methanobacteriota > Halobacteria > Halobacteriales > Haloferacaceae > Halorubrum > Halorubrum gandharaense. The sequence goes on along the minus strand of NZ_BAAIET010000001.1, from coordinate 1,055,223 downwards.
ACTTCCTCTATCCTCCGAACTGCCACGAGCGTCTCGTGTCATTCGTATCCGTGCCGAGGCGTCACACACTGATAAGTGGACGGGTTGTGACAGCTTTAGCCGAACGACCCTCGGCTAATTGGACCGATCTCCGAGGGATCGTCGGCGGGAGTGCCGATCACTTCCGTTCGTGTCGCCGCCGGCGAGCTCACGGCCGAAGGACGGTTCAAGTTCACCTGCCGGGAGTGTGCGGCGTCGTTCTCTCCGTAGCCGGGTGGAAAAAGCGGCGGGAGGGTAGCGGGCCGGCTCAGACGGAGAGCTCGCCCTTCGCCTTGATGACGGTGAGCGCCTCGGCGTCGATCGTGTCCACGTCGAGCCAGTGGGGAACGTACTCGCGTTTCTCGTACGTCTCGCGCTCGTCGGGCGTGCCGACGGTACACCACAACTGTGGCTCGTCCGGGCCGTGCCAGTCGCCCTGCTTGTTGATGCCGAAACAGACCAGCTCCTCACCCTCGTACTCGATGACGGCGTCCTTGCGGATACCGGGGTCCCCGCGGACGATGAGGTGTTGCATGGTCTCCCGTTTGCGGCTTCGGCGCTTAATCGCTTCGATACGGCGGATCGCTCGGCGGGCGCCGCCGCCCTACCACCCCGCCCTACCACTCCGCCCTACCATCCCGCCGCCACGTCGTCAACGAGTGCGTCGAGGATGTCGTGGGTCGCGTCGGCGACGATCGCCTCCATCGCCTCCGGATCGCTGTTGGTCGGATCGCCGAGCCCGCCGAGCTCGGTTACGTCGGAGAAGTACTCGTACGACCGGGTTTTCGGCATCTCCTTCGCGTTCTGTGGCTCCTTTTTGTCGGTCCGCACGAGGTCGGGGCGGTAGAGCTCCACGAAGCTCGTCTCGTGGTCGCCGGCGTGACCCCAGCCGTCTCCGAACTCCTCTTCGAGGGCCTCACGGGCGTAGTCGGTCCAGTGGACGAAGTGGACGGTCAGATCCGTGTCGCGGCCGAGGCGGTCGGCGGCGACGGAGATGGAGTCCTGATTCCCGCCGTGGCAGTTGACGACGAGCAGGCGATCAACGCCGTGTTCCGCGAGCGACTCGCCGATCTCGCGGAGCACGTCGACGTAGGTGTCCACTGATAAGGAAATCGTCCCGGGGAAGGTCATGTGGTGTTCGGAGTGGCCGAACGGCAGCGGCGGGAGCCGCAGGAGGTCGAGGTCGTGCTCGGGCGCCGCCTCGACGAGTTCGGCCGTCAAGTGGTCCGCGCGCAGGGTGTCCGTCGAGACGGGCAGGTGCGTGGAGTGCTGCTCGATGCTCCCGGTCGGGAGCACGGCGAAGTCCGCCTCGGCGATGGCGTCGTCGGCCTCCTCGTACGTCATCGTGAACAGGTCGTCGTCGGTCTCTGGCATACGACGTGAGGCGTGACGCGCCCGGAAAGGGGTACGGGTAGCGGCCGAACGCGCGGCGTTCTCGGTGATGGTCGATGCCCTCGTTGGTCGACCTCGGGAGTGAGTGTGGTACGTGGGTGGAGATGGCGTTTATAAGTGGGGCGTTGGTGTGGTTGTTCGCTCTTTATAAGCAGAATTTGGTCGGTGAGTTGCAGGTTCGACGGTGGTGAGGACCGCCTGCAAAGCCCCAGCAGGCTCCGGTCGAGGGGCTCGCTGCGCTCCTCGCTCTCAACACCGCCCGCTGCGGTGCTTACGTCGCCCGTCGTCCCGGAGCCGGCTGCCCCTTTGAGCCCCACCCCGCACCGCACTGCCCCGCACCTCACGCCTCCCCAGCCTCGTCGTCGCCTGCGGCGACGACTCCCTCGCGCGCCGCCGAGCGCCCAGCGGGCGCTCGCCGGGCGCGCCACCGCACCGCGCGTCCATTTATAAGACAGATGTCACTGCAACTCTCATCCGTTTATATACCACGCCCCAATCGACGATCTGCAACACCCACTCCCGATATCTCTCACCGTTGATGCAGTACTGAGGAGACGAGGATAGGGGCCCGTTCTATAACAGCCAACCCGCGGTCCACGACACCCTCCCCTGCCGCTTTCTCCGCCGGATTTCCGCGGGGCGACCACTTATGAGGGCGCCGCGAGGTGGTCGCCGTATGACCGACTCGGACGCCGACGCGCTCCCCGACTACGGGGTGGCTCGCTACCTGGGCATCGACGCCGTCTCGTCGCCGTCGTTCACCGACGACGGGGCGCTGTTGTACCTCGCGGACACCACCGGCTCGCCGGACGTGTGGCGCCGGCCGGGCACGGACGCCGACCCGGAACGCCTCACGGGCCACGACCAGCGCGTCTCGTTCGTCGCCGCGTCGCCCACCCGCGCCGAGGCCGTCTTCGGGATGGACCAGGGAAGCGACGAGCGCGACCAGCTCTTCCTGTACGACCTCGAAACGGGCGCGGAAACCGACCTCACACGCGATCCGGACGCCATCCACTCGTGGGGCGGCTGGGGGCCGGACGGCGACCGCTTCGCGTACGCGGCCAACCGGCGGCAGGCGGACACCTTCGATGTGCACATCCAGCGGCGTGACGAGACCGCGGCCGACAGCGAGGTCGTCTACGAGGGCCCGGGCGGCTTTCTCTCGGTGGCGGCGTGGGGTCCGGACGGCGACCGTCTCGCACTGGTGAACGCCCGGTCGAGCGCTGCACAGGATCTCTACGTACTCGACCTGACGGCGGCTGCAGACTCGGACGCCGACGCGCCCGCGCTCATACAGGTGAACGCGGACGACGACGCCACATACGATGGCGTGAGTTTCGGTGCCGACGGCGGACTCTACGTCCTCACCAATCAGCCGGACGACCACACCGTTCTCGGCCGGTTCGACCTCGACGCGGTCGCGGCGACGGCATCCGCGGACCGGCCCACGGGTGACGACGATCCCGCACTCGATGTGGTGGTCGCTCGCGACGGGTGGAACGTCGAAGACTACGCGCTCGACCGCGAGACGGGGCGGCTGGCGTACGCCACGAACGTCGACGGCTACACCGACCTGACCGTGGGGGAACTCGCCGATCCGACCACGGTCCACCAGCTTGCAAAACCCGACCTCGCCGCGGATGCCGCCGACGCCGGCGTCGTTGCCGCGCTGGAGTGGGGGCCGGACGCCGAACGCCTCGCCGTCACTCACTCGGCGAGCGACCGTCCGCATCGCGCGCTGGTCGTCGACATCAGCCCCGACGCGATGGCGAACCTGGACGGTGAGCCCGAGGTTGACGTGGCGGCGTGGGCCGACTACGGCACCCTCGGAATGCCGACCGACGCCTTCCTCGCGCCCGAGACGGTCCGGTACGAGACGTTCGACGGGCGCGAGATCCCCGCCTACTGGACGCTCCCGCCGGGCGTCGACGGCGACGACCCCGACGCGTCGGTACCCGTCATCGTCGACATCCACGGCGGGCCGACCCACCAGCGCCGCCCGTGGTTCTACCCCACCAAGCAGTTCTACCTTCGGCAGGGGTACGCCGTCCTCGAGCCCAACGTCCGGGGGTCGACGGGGTACGGGAAGGCGTACACCGAGCTCGACGACAAGGAGAAGCGGATGGACTCGGTCGCCGACATCGAGGCCGCCGTCCAGTGGCTCCACGACCGGCCGGCGGTCGACGACGACCGGCTCGTCGTTTACGGGCGCTCGTACGGCGGGTTCATGGTGCTCGCGGCAATCACAGAGTATCCGGACCTGTGGGCGGCCGCCGTCGACTTCGTGGGGATCGCGGACTTCGAGACGTTTCTCGAGAACACCGGCGACTGGCGCCGGTCGCACCGCGAAGCCGAGTACGGCGAACTGGAGAACACGGAACTTCTCGAGCGGATCAGCCCCATCCACCGCGTCGACCGGATCGAATGTCCGCTGTTCGTCCAGCACGGCGCCAACGACCCGCGAGTGCCCGTCGGGGAGGCCGAGCAGATCGCCGAGGCGGTCGAGTCGCGCGGCGTCCCGGTCGAGACGTGCATCTTCGAGGACGAAGGACACCACACGACCAGCCGGGAGAACAAGGTCGAGCAGTTCGAGCGGATCGCGGCGTTCCTCGACGAGCACGTCGGCGGCGGGCGCTGACAGCGAGCGCGTTCGGTCCCTCCTCCGGCAGCCTCGCCGCCACGTGGCGAACGACAGCTCGACACACGATCTGCGTGACGATACACCAACACTCGTCCGTTCTTCGTCCAGATCGTGTAGTTAGAATGGATAGATAATGATAATCGTCGATCCTCTCAAAAATTGTTAAGTGGGCTTGGGCGTAATATACGCTCAAGAGGAGCGAGCCGTGCCGAGAACACCGGGTCGCCGAAACACGCCATGTCCGCAGACACCAACCACACGTACGCCGCCGAATCGTCCACGACTACCGCCACGGAAGGGGCGGAGGACTCCACGGAGGCGGCCGTCCGGAGCGACCCCGCGAAGCCGGCTGCCGCAGCAGCGACGTTCGACCGCGTGCTCGTCGTGACCGACGGCGAGGCGACGGGCCGGGCGGCGGTCGACGCCGGCATCGGGCTCGCGGCGGCACACGATGCCGACGTGGACGCGCTGTTCGTCGTCGACACGACCGAACACTGGGACATGGCGGTCGAGCGCCGCGAGCGCGCCGGCGAGGCAGCCGTCGAGGAGGCCGCGGCGCGCGGGGAAGCGGCCGGCGTCGACGTGCACAAGCGGTTCCGCTACGGCAGCACACACGAGGCAGTTCTGGAGCACGCCGACGCCCACGACGTGGACCTCATCGTCGTCGGCAGCGCGCGGCGGACGGGGCTGGACCGGCTGGTCAACCCGGAGACGGTGCCGGTTCGGGTCCAGCGCGGCGCGGACGTGCCGGTGCTCGTCGTCGGCGCGGACGACGCGTAACGCGGTTTGGGGAAACGGGCTTTTAGAGGTTAGCGCCGACCGCAAGTCCCGGGATCACCCGCGAGGGGTTCTTGGTGAACACCCGGCGCATCAGGTCCTCGCTCACGTCCAGGGTCAACACCTCCATCACGCCCACGTTCGGGTGCACGTCGGGTGCGCCGGAGCCGAAGAGCACCCGGTCGGGGTGTTCGAGCACGCCGCGCTCCAGCACCTCGCGGTACCGCACGGCGCTGGTGTCGACGTAGAGGTCGTCGTGGTCGTCAAGCAGGTCGAGCGTCCGGTTCATCATGTCGGCGTCGAGGGGATAGCCGCCGAAGCTCGCCAGCACGACCGGGAGGTCGTAGGGGAGGATCTCCGACTCCACCATCCGGGGCGGGAACCGGCGCCCGGCGCGGACGAAAAGCGGCAGCCCGGCGGTTTCGAGCCGCTCGAACACGTCTGCCTCGGGGAGCCCGTCGTAGGTCGGGTCGAGCGTGAACCCGTGGAACCGGTCGTCGTAGGAGTACTGCTCGACGTCGTCCGGACGCGTGTGGTGGTCGGCCCGCTCGGTTCGGAGGTTCCGCAGGCGGGCGACGTGGGTGTCCCGGGGGTCGCGGGGACCGTTGAGCCGGGCGAACGCGAGGAAGGGGCGGTCCACGGAGAGCCGGGCGACGGCGTTGTTCCCCCGGAGATAGCTCCGCCCGGAGGGTCGGCGTCCCGGGCTGGCGACGGTGCGGACGACGCCGGCCTGGTGCATCTCCCGTTCCAGATGCTCCGGCGAGATGTCCCGGCCGTGGGCCGCGACGGACTCCTCGTCGGGGTCCAGCGTCGCCTGAATGTCGACGATCCGGAAGTCGTGTTCCAGCCCCAGCATGGTCGGAGATTCCGTTGCGCGCACATGTGCCTGTCGGTCCGAATACTAACGTCGATAGCGCCCGCGGGCGCGCTGCGGAATCTGCAGACCGCTCACCAAACGCGCACCCACGCACCCTCACGGAGCACGCCGGCGCCGACCCCATCGACACGCTCGTCGACCGCCGGGCGACCCACGAGCGGTTGCTGTGGCGCGTGCCGCCGAGCGCCCACTGTGGCGCGAGGCGCACGCGCGAGGGAGGCGGGAGCACGCCGGCGAGCGGTGCGGTTCCGCCGGCGTGCTCTCCGCCGAGGCTGGGGAGGGCAGAGGTGCGGTTGCTGTGCGGGGCGGGGGTGGGACTCAAAGGGGCAGCCGGCTCCGGGAAGACGGCCGACGCAAGCACTCAAAAGGCCGGGCGGTGTGGAGAGGCCTTTTGAGCGCGCAGCGAGCGTCCCGTGAGCGTGCGAGCGGGACGACGGAAGTCGCAGCCCGCGAGCGCAGCGAGCCGGAACGTCTTCCGGAACCCTCGACCGGAGCCGGCTGGGGCTTTGGCGGCGTTCGTCGTCGTCCTCACCTTATAACCCGCTCAACTCGCTTATAAGGAGCCGGCTGGGGCGTTGGCGGTGTTCGCCGTCGTTCTCCCTGCATCGCCCGCTTATAAGCGCCTCCCACCAGTCACCACCTCACTCACGACCCCCTAAACCGTCGGGAGGTGCCAGTCGTATCGCAGCGCCAACAGCCGAATCGCAAAGACGACGCCGGCGACGAGCAACGAGGCGATCCCCGTTCCCACGCCGACCCACACCACGACCGGAAACAGCACCCCGCCGAGCACGGCGGGCGTCGCGTAGAAGTCCTCGCGCAACACGACCGGAACACGCGCGAGCAGCACGTCCGAGAGACTCCCCCCGCCGACGCCCGTCAGCGTCGCCAGCACGACGACCCCGAAGAAGGACACGCCGGCTTCGTGCCCCACGAGCGCGCCGGTCGCGGCGAACGCCGCCAACCCGGCCGCGTCGGCGGTCAGCAGGACGGGGTTGCTCAAAAGGGGACCCGCGAGCCGGCGGGCCGCCAGCACGGCGGCCGCGACGCCGACGAGCACCACCGCCACGTCCGTCATCGAGGTGAGCGCCACGGGCACGCGCCCGACGAGCGCGTCGCGGATGATGCCGCCGCCGAGTGCGGTGAGGATGCCGAGGACGGCGACGCCGAAGAGGTCGAGCTCCGCGTCGGCACCTTTTAAGGCGCCGACGGCGGCGAACGCCAGCAGCCCGACCGCGTTCAGGGCCTCGAAAACGAGCGGCACGGCGTCAGTCGGAGTTGGTGTCCGTCTCGGCGATCCGGCGAATGCGCTCGACGCCGTCGATCTCGCGGATCACGTCGGCAACGGGCTCGGGGACGAGGTCGGCCCAGTCGCGGCCGTGGATCATGCGCTCGCGCAGCTCCGTGCCCTCCAGTACGTCCCGTTTGAACATGGGCGACTGGCGCACCTCGACGCCGGCCTCCTCGAACAGCCGGATCACGAGCGGGTTGTTGGAGTAGGCGACCTCGAACCGGGGCGTCATGCTCCGGACGTGGCTCACCCAAACGGAGTTGCGGTCGAGGTCCTCGATGGGGACGACGTACGTCGTCGCGTCGAGGTCCTCCAGCGCCTTCGTCACCATCATCACGCGCTCGCCGGCGGTGAAGGGGTTCCGCGTGCTGTGGGAGTCGCCGGCGGAGCCGATGCCGAGCACGATCTCGTCGACCTCCTCGGCGATCTCCTCGACCATGTGGCGGTGTCCGTTGTGGAACGGCTGGTACCGGCCGATGTAGAACCCCCGCATGGTTGCACGTAGCGCGCGCAGCGTTTATAAAGCCGGCGAGACGCCCCGAATCCGACGCAACGGCGTTAGAGCCGCGGTATTGGGTGTTTTACCCGATCGGGCGTCGTCGCCCTCGGGGAGAAAGTATATCAATCGTCCTCCCTTCGTTTTCCATAGCGACTATCGATTATATGAGCAACGAGAAGGACACCAACGACCCCGCCGGCGAGGACGCCAACCCGGCGGGGCACGGCGAAGACGACCCCGACTCGACGGACCCCGTTCCCGAGAAGGAGTCCGGTTCCGAGGAGCGGCCCGCATCCAAGGCGGGCGACTCCGGAGCCGACGACGCCGACCGGAGCGCGGATGAACCGGCCGAGGAACCGGCCGACATCGGCGAGGACGCCATCGGGGACGGGTCGGACCCCCACGCCAACGGATCGTCGGCCGATGCCGACGGACCGTCTTCCGACGGCGCCGAGGAGCCCGCAGCGCCGGCCACCCTCGACGAGGAGCCACCCATCGAGGAGGCTCCCGACGAGGGGGCCGCCGGCGACGACGAGGAGGGCGGCACCATCGACGAGCTCGGCAGCACCGTCGAGGTCGAGGGCGCCGAGATCGAGGAGGATCCCGACGAGGACGACCTGCTCGGCGGCCTCAAGATCGACACCACCGCGGAGCTCGAGATCCCCGACCGGCTGGTCGACCAGGTTATCGGCCAGGAGCACGCCCGCGACGTGATCATCAAGGCGGCCAAACAGCGCCGCCACGTGATGATGATCGGCTCGCCCGGGACCGGGAAGTCGATGCTCGCGAAGGCGATGTCCGAGCTGCTCCCCAAGGAGGAGCTCCAGGACGTGCTCGTCTACCACAACCCGGACGACGGCAACAAGCCGAAGGTCCGGACGGTGCCGGCCGGCAAGGGTGAACAGATCGTCGACGCCCACAAGGAGGAGGCACGCAAGCGCAACCAGATGCGCTCGCTGCTCATGTGGATCATCGTCGCCGTCGTGCTCGGCTACGCACTGATCATCGTCGGCCAGATCCTCATCGGGATCATCGCGGCGGGGGTCGTCTACCTCGTCTTCCGCTATCTCAACCGCGGCTCCGACGCGATGGTGCCGAACCTGCTCATCAACAACGGTGACACGGGATCGGCGCCGTTCCGCGACGCGACCGGCGCGCACGCCGGCGCGCTTCTCGGCGACGTCCGCCACGACCCGTTCCAGTCCGGCGGCATGGAGACGCCCAGCCACGACCGCGTCGAGGCGGGCGCCATCCACAAAGCCAACAAGGGCGTGCTGTTCGTCGACGAGATCAACACGCTGGACATCCGCAGCCAGCAGCACCTCATGACGGCGATCCAGGAGGGCGAGTTCGCCATCACGGGCCAGTCCGAGCGCTCCTCGGGCGCGATGGTCCAGACCGAACCGGTCCCCACCGACTTCGTCATGATCGCGGCGGGGAACCTCGACGCGATGGAGAACATGCACCCGGCGCTCCGCTCGCGGATCAAGGGGTACGGATACGAGGTGTACATGGAGGACACCATCGAGGACACCCCCGAGATGCGCCGGAAGTACGTGCGCTTCATCGCGCAGGAAGTGGCCAAGGACGGCCGCCTGCCGGAGTTCACCGCGGAGGCCATCGAGGAGGTTATCCTCGAGGCCAAGCGCCGCTCCGGACGGAAGGGCCACCTGACGCTCCTCTTCCGGAATCTCGGCGGGCTCGTGCGGGTCGCCGGCGACATCGCCCGCGGCGAGGACGCCGAGTTCACCACCCGCGAGCACGTGCTGTCCGCGAAGGGGCGCTCGCGCTCCATCGAACAGCAGCTCGCGGACGACTTCATCGAGCGCCGGAAGGACTACGAGCTGCAGGTGTCCGAGGGCTACGTCGTCGGGCGCGTCAACGGCCTCGCCGTCATGGGCGAGGACTCCGGGATCATGCTCCCCGTCATGGCGGAAGTGACCCCGACGCAGGGCGGCGGACAGGTGATCGCCACCGGCCAGCTGAAGGAGATGGCCGAGGAATCCGTCCAGAACGTCTCGGCGATCATCAAGAAGTTCTCCGACGAGAACATCTCGGAGATGGACATCCACATCCAGTTCATCCAGACCGGTCAACAGGGCGTCGACGGCGACTCCGCGTCGATCACGGTCGCGACCGCCGTCATCTCCGCGCTGGAGGACGTGGGCGTCGACCAGAGCCTCGCGATGACCGGCTCGCTGTCCGTCCGGGGCGACGTGCTCCCGGTTGGCGGCGTCACCCACAAGATCGAGGCGGCCGCGAAGGCCGGCTGTACTCGCGTCATCATCCCGAAGGCCAACGAGCAGGACGTGATGATCGAGGACGAGTACGAGGACATGATCGAGGTCATTCCGGTCTCACACATCAGCGAGGTGCTCGACATCGCGCTGGAGGGTGAAGCCGAGAAGGACTCGCTGGTCGCCCGGCTCAAGTCGATCACCGGCTCGGCGCTCAACGAGCAGGGCGTCTCGAAGCCCTCGAACCCGAGCCCGCAGTAGCGCTTCGACCCGACACACGACACACCACATGACGGACTGGACGGCGTTCGCGCTCGCGACCGCCGTCCTCACGGTGCTGCTTCTTGCCGCCACTCGCCGTTCAGCACGCACGCTCGAACGGCTCCACATTGACGACGGTCGGAGCGGCGGCGCCGGCGACGGTGCGGACACGGCGGCGGAGCCCACGCCAGCTCCGGGCCCCACCATCAGCACGACTGCCCTGCTGGCGAACGTGCTCGTCTCGCAGGCGGTCGCGCTCGCGGCGCTCGCCGGCGTCGCCTGGTGGGCCGGCGTGCCCGCCCACGCCTTCGGCGTCGAGCGCGGCGACCTGGCGGGCGACGTGCTTCTCATTGGCGCCCTCGCCGGCATCGGCCTCTACCTCGCCAACGAGGCGGCCGCGGGGCTCGGCAAGCGGTTCGGCATGGCCGCGCCCGAGCAGCTCCGCGAGGCGATGGCGCCGGGGGACGCCCGCGGGTGGGCGCTGCTGCTCGGGGTCGTCCTCCCGACCATCGCCGTCTTCGAGGAAGCGCTGTTCCGCGGCGCGCTGATCGGCGCGTTCGCGCTCGGCTTCGGCGTCGACCCGTGGCTGCTCGCCGTCCTCTCGTCGGTCGCGTTCGGGCTCGGCCACGGCGCTCAGGGACGACTCGGCGTCCTCGTCACCGCCACGCTCGGCCTCGTGCTGGCCGCGCTGTTCGTCGTCACGGGGAGCCTCATCCTCGTCATCGTCGCTCACTACGTGATCAACGCGCTGGAGTTCGTGGTACGCGAGGGGCTCGGGTGGGAGCCGTGGGGCGGCGACTGAGTCGCCGGGCCGTACCGAAACCGTTTCGCCGGCGGGCGACCCCCATCTCGACGATGACCTTCGTCGTTCCGTTCGACGGCTCCGACCTCTCGAAGACGGCGCTCGTCCGTGCCGCGCAGTTCTCCACGGTGCTCGACGTGGACGTGGTCGCCGTCGCCGTCATTCCAACGAACAACACCCGATACGCACGCGAGAAGGGGTGGATCGCCACGGACGAGGCGTTCGACGCCGAGCGCATCGTCACGTCGCTCCGCGACTCCGTCGCCGCGATCGCACCGGATGCCACCTTCGAGTATCTGGTTGCGGGACGCTCGGAGACGCGCGGCACGATCGCGACGAAGCTTCGATCGTTCGCCCGAAAGGTTGACGCCAGCATCGTCTTCCTCGGCAGCGAAAACGCCGGCCGGATCGCCAGCAAGATCACCGTCGGCCAGTACGTGACCGGCGACCGGAGCTACGACACGCTGATCGTCTCACGGGCGAACCGGTCGGGGATCGAGGAGCTCGAACGTCGCGTGTCGACCGCCGAGCACGTCGACTGAGAGCCGGGGAGCCGTTCACTGAGCGGGGGCCGTCCACTGAGTGCCAACACACAGCTCCACTGACGGGGTTGCCGGCGGAACGCCATTCGACAACGAGGGTTTTTACGGCTCGCACCCGCCGTCGAATGCATGCGAAGCTTCACCGTTGGGCGGATCTGGGACATCCCGATCCGGATCAACATCTCGCTGTTGGTGTTTCTCCCGCTGCTCGCGTGGCTGATCGGGAGCGGAGAGCTGATCGGCGTGTACGCCGGCGTCATCGGGACGTTCGCCGGGACGACGATCGACCCGGCGGCGCTCGCGGAGGCCCGGTGGACCATCGGCGTGCTCGCGTCGCTCGGGCTGTTCGTCGGCGTGCTCGTCCACGAGCTCGGCCACGCCTGGATGGCGCGGCGCTACGGCATCGGCACCGAGTCGATCACGCTGTGGATCTTCGGCGGCGTCGCCGCCTTAGAGCGCATGCCGAAGGAGTGGGACCGGGAGTTCTGGATCGCCATCATCGGCCCGATCACCAGCGTCGCGGTGGGCGCGGTGTTCCTCGTCGTGCTCCAGTTCGTCCCCGTGAACCAGCCCGTGCTGTTGTTCGTCGTCGGCTGGCTCGGCGTCGTCAACCTCGTGCTCGCGGTGTTCAACCTGGTTCCGGCGTTTCCGATGGACGGCGGGCGCGTGCTGCGAGCGCTGCTGACTCGCAACCGTCCGCACGCCTCCGCGACCCGGATCGCCGCCGGCATCGGCTCCACGTTCGGGGTGCTGTTCATCGTGCTCGGCGTGTTGTGGTTCGACCTCATCCTGATCCTCATCGGCGTGTTCGTCTACAGCGCCGCGAAAAACGAGTCGCGCGTCACGCGGGTCGCCGACCTGCTGGAGGGGCTCACCGCCGGCGACCTGATGGCGAAAGACCCCGAGACGCTGCCCGCCGAGACGACGCTCGCGGAGTTCTCCGACCGGATGTTCGCCACGCGACGCACGGCGTTCCCGGTGGCGCGCGACGGCGAGATCGTCGGGGTCGTCACGCTCTCGGGACTGAAGAAGGCGAAGAAGGCCGACCGTGAGACGACCACCGTCGCGGAGATCATGTCCGAGTCCCCCGTCCGCGTCGACGTGGGCACCGAGGCGTTCGAGGCGCTCGTCGCCGTCAACGAGGCTCGCGCGGAGTACGCGATCGTCGAGAACGCCGATGGGGAGGCCGTCGGCGTGCTCTCGATGGCGGAGTTCGGTGAGGCGCTCCAGTTCGCCTCGACGGCCGGGAAGTCCGCCGGGACGGCGCCGGTCGAGAAGGGCGTGGTCTAAGGGCGCCCGGAGCTCCCCCACGGTATCTTCGCACCGTTACCTGCTTTTAAGCGCCATCGGGTGGTGTCTCGAATATGCAGGTCGCACTCATTGCACACGACGAGCTGAAAGACGAGATGGTCGAGTTCGCGACGGCGTACGAGACGGAGCTGCGCGAGTGTACGGTCGTCACGACGGGGACGACGGGCAAGCGCATTCAGGAGGCGACCGACCTCGATGTCGACCGACAGTCCTCGGGGCCGCTCGGCGGCGACCTCCAGATCGGGGCGATGGTCGCCAACGGTGCGCTCGACGGCATCATCTTCCTCCGGGATCCGCTCACTGCCCAGCCGCACGAGCCTGATGTCGCCGCGCTCCTCCGGGTGTGTGACGTGATGGATGTGCCGCTGGCGACGAACCTGGCGTCCGCCGAGCTCCTCGTGGAGGGACTGCTCGTGGAGGGACTGTTGGACGACGACACGCGGCGAATGACCGAGCCGCGCCGCCGGCTTGCCGAGGAGGACGGCGGGTAGCACGCCGGCGAGCGGGAGGCTGTGGGGGAGCGCGCCGTCCGGGCGGCCACCGCGGCGTTATCAGCCAGGATAGTCAGGGGCGTGGAGTTATCCCGGGGACCCGTGTACGGAGGGGCAATGAGCCACCACCCGCGGTCGCGGTTCGCGGCCGTCGCGCTCGCCGCCCTCCTGCTGGTTGCCCTGATCGCAACTGGGCCGCTCGCGGGCGGCGCCGGGAGCGTCGCGGCGGTGGAGGATGGTGACGGAACTGCCGACCGAAGTGACCGCGTCGGCCCCATCACCGAATGTTTCGTCGGCGACGGCTACCCGCTCGCGATCGGCGACCCGCCGGCGACCATCGACGCACTGGTTCACGTCTCGGTGCTCACCGACCGGGAGAACGGCGGGGAGTTCGGCGTTGAGCTCGCCGGAACGCTCGACGACGACCCGATCATCACGCTCGCTGCCGGCGTCCAGCTCAACCGTATCGGGCTGCTGACGACCGGCATCAACCCCTTCGCTGCCTTCGATCTGGTGTACACCTACGCGTTCAACCTCCCGATGTTCGAGGGGCACGTCGACCGGACGACCTACGAGGAGGACTCGCCGCCCGTCGGCTCGGCGGCGGGAACGGTGCCCTGCTGAGGCGGGTCGCTCACTACCTGCACAACCGCCGGCGTCTCACGCGACCTCCGAGGGGTCGACCGCTTCGCCGTCGATCTCGTCGATCCCGACGCGGTCACACAGATCGTAGAGCGGGCACGCCTCGGGACCCTCCAGGCACGCCGGCTTGCGGGCGGTACAGTACTCGCGGCCGAACTGGATCATCGCCGTGTGACCGAAGCCGCACTTTTCAGGCGGGACCGCGGCCTCCATCGCCTCCCGGACGCCCTCGTGGTCGGCGTCCGCCGGCGCCAACCCCATCCGGCGGGCGATCCGGTGGACGTGCGTGTCGACGGGAAAGACGCCGCCACGCCCGCCGGCGAACAGCAGCACGCAGTCGGCGGTTTTTGGGCCGACACCGTCGACCGACAGCAGGGTTTCGCGTACCTCGTCGGGATCGCTCTCGCGGACGTACGCGTCGAACGCCGCGGTGGAGCCGAACTCGTCGAGCACCCACCGGGCCGCCTCGCGAATCACCTCGGACTTCCGGTTGTAGAGGCCGGCGGCGGATATCGTCTCGGCAAGTTCGTCGCGGTCGGCGTCCGCGAGCGTCTCGGCCAACTCCTCGGCGGGGCCGTACCGGTTCATCAGGTCGTCGTGGGCGGGCTGGCTCGCCACGTCCGAGGTGTTCTGTGAGAGGATCGTCCGCACCAGACACTCGAAGCCGTCCTTGCCACCGTACGTCTTCTGCCAGTAGCGTTCGCCGAGCGCGTCGACGACGGCCTCCGCGCGGGAGTCGCCGTCACCGGGCGCGAACTCGTCGGCAACGCCGCCGCCGGCCGCGCCGCCGCTGATGTTCTCCGCGGGCTCGTCGGGTTCGGCAGGTTCGCTGGATACGCCGGGTCCGTCGGGTCCGCCGAGCTCGTCGGGTCCACCGGGTTCGTCGGGCATGCGTGAGGGTTGGAGCCGGTCCCTCTTGGGTCACTCGGACGGCTCGGACGGCTCAACCGCCAGCCGGAGCGTCGCGGGTGCGCCGTCGGCGAGCGCGTCGACGAGGTCGCGGTCAAGGTCGGCGGCCGCCTTGTCGGCGTCGACCATGATCGTGCGCTCGTCGTCCGTGTAGTCGCTGGTGCGCCCGACCATCGACCGGTCGTCGACGAGCGCCAGGTCGGGGTCGCCTCGCCCCGTGATCGTCTCCTCGTGGGTTGTGTCGTCGGTCTCCACGCGGATCGTGGCGGTGACCGTGGCGTTGGGGTCGCGACAAGCCGCCTTGAACGCGGGGTCGAACTCGCGGGGTGTCGTATCTGCGTCGACGCCGAGGATGCAGTCGCCCGCCGGCGTGAGCCAGTCGTCCGTCGTGAACTCGAAGGTGCTCGCGTGCTCGGCGGTGACGTTCTCGTGGCCGCTGGCGTGGACGGTCTCCACGAGGCGATCGGCGCCATCGCCGGCGTCCGACGCCCCATTCGGGTCGCGTGCGTTCATGCGTGGCCGTCGACCGCGAAGCGGCTAAGCGGTGACGTTCCACGACGCCGTCGTTTCGAGTCGACTATATGTCGGTCGGCGCGCGCATCGCGCTCGAAGACGGCCGGTCCGGCGTCTCAACGCCATTTCGACGTTGTGTGTGCTCTTGGCGTATGTGGGCAGTTCACGCCCTCTACGCGGGTCATGGTAGCTTGTTTCACCCGCCGCCTCACCGAAGTATTTATATGTCGCAACCATCTACATGGAGTCACCAGAACGCCTCCGGGCGCTGGATGGATCGCACGCTGAAATGAACGGGAGTTCTTATCAACGGTCGACGCAAGATGGCCGAGCGACCGCCATGTCCGGAGCGGTGATGGAGAGATAGAAAAATGGTAACGAAAGACGAAGTCATCGAACAGTACGACATCGAGCCGATGAAAGCGGAGGACAACGTGGACCTTTCCGAGGACGACCTCGAGAACGGTTCCAAAGGGCAGCTTATCAAGCGAGCCGGTCAGCTGCGTGACCGACGGAACGAGCTGAACCAGATGGCCTCCGAGCGGGCCTCCAAGCGCGACGACCTCAACGCCAAGACGCGCGAGAAGGTCGACGAAGCACAGGAGCACCGCGAGAAGCGCGACGAGCTCAACGAGCAGGTCCAGGAACACAAGGACAAGCGCAACGAGCTCAACGCGGACGCGAACGAGCTGTTCGACCAGGTCGAGGAGATGAAAGAGGACATGGAGCTCGGCTCCGGAAAGTCCATCGAGGAGCTCGAAGAGGAGATCGAGCAGCTCGAGTTCCGCCAGCAGACCGAGGTCCTGTCCGCCGAGGACGAGCGCGAACTCATCGAGAAGATCGACGACAAGCGCGAGAAGCTCGCCGAGAAGAGGGAGAAGGTCGACGACTCCAGCGAGCTCGACGAGCTCGTCGAGGAGGCCGAGGAGGTCCGCTCCGAGGCGTCCCAGCACCACCAGAAGGTGACGGAGCTCGCCGACAAGGCCCAGGAGCACCACAACCAGATGATCGAGGCCTACCGCGAGGCCGACGACATCCGTGACGAGGCCGACGAGATGCACGAGCTGTTCGTCGAGGCCCAGGAGGCCGCCGACCAGCACCACGAGGACTTCGTGCGCGTTCAGAAGCGGCTCCGCGAGCTCGACAAGAAGGAGGAGGAGGAGCGCAAGGACGAGCGCGCCGAGAAGCGCGAGGAGGAGAAGGAGGAGGCCGAGGAGATCTACCAGAAGTTCAAGGAGGGCGAGACGCTCGACACCGAGGACCTGATGAAGCTCCAGAAGACCGGCCTGCTCTAAGTCCGGCAGCACACACGACGATTTGCGGTTGCGGTCTTTTTACGAAACGCCACGTCGAGTAGCCCCAGCCCCAGCGCCACCACCCGCCTGCCGTCGCCCGCTTTTAAGTCCACGGCGAGCCACGCACGGATATGAGCCTCAAATCACGATTCGGCGGACCGGTCACCCTCCTTGCGGGGCTGCTCGCGGTGGCGGCAGTCGCCGTCCTTGGGTGGCGGGTGCTGGTCGCGGAGCCGCGAACCGCGGGCGAGCTCGCGGGCATGCTGGTGGTCGCGCTGGTTGCGCTCGCCGTCGGGCGCGTCGTCGTCTCGGCGGTCGGGAACTACATGGACGACTACAACGTCGCCACGGTCGCCGTCGACGGGCCGATCTCGCGGGACGGCGGCCGCCCCTCCCCGCTGTCGGCGCCGATCGGGCCGACCGCCGACGAGGTCGTCAACTGCATCGAGCGCGCCGACGACGACCCGAACGTGGACGCGCTGTTGGTCGAACTCGACACGCCCGGCGGCGAGGTGCTGCCGAGCGACGACATCCGGCGGGCCGCGGCCGACTTCGACGGACCGACGGTCGCACACGCCGGCGACGTCTGTGCCTCCGGCGGCTACTGGATCGCCAGCGGCTGTGACGAGCTGTGGGCTCACGACGTGAGCCTCGTCGGCTCCATCGGCGTCATCGGCTCCCGGCCGAACGCCGCCGGGCTCGCCGAAAAGCTCGGTGTCAGCTACGAGCAGTTCACCGCCGGCGAGTTCAAGGACGCCGGCATGCCCCTCAAGGAGATGGAGGACCACGAACGCGAGTACCTCCAGGGGATCATCGACGGGTTCTACGACCGGTTCGTGGAGACGGTGAGCGAGGGTCGGGAGATGGACCCGGAAACCGTGCGGGACACCGAGGCGCGCGTCTATCTCGGGACGGACGCCGAGGCGGTCGGACTGATTGACGCCATCGGCACCGAGGAGGACGTGGAAGACCGGATCGCGTCCCGGCTCGACGCGGAGGTCGAGATGCGGGAGTTCGCTCCCCAGCGCGGGCTCGTCGAGCGGGTTGGCGTCGGCGCGCGGTCGGTGGCGTTCGCCGCCGGCGCGGGCGTCGCCAGCGTGTTCACCGACGAGGGCGCCGAGCTCGACGTGCAGCTCCGGTAGCCGTCCGCGGCCGTCCGCAGTCGTCGCGTCCTCAGTGCTCCTCGATTTTCCGTACCACCGCTCCATCTCCCGGAGCGGCGGCCTCGTCGATCCGCACGTCGAAGCCGAAGGCGTCGGCGACCATGACCGCGTTCTCGACGTGGTCGGTCACCTCGGGGATCCGCACCGCGCCGCCCGCGAGCGCCAGATACGGGACGAGCTGGTCCCCGAGGTGGCGGTCGACGGCACCGGGTCCCCGTCGCCACTCGCGGAACGCCTCGACGGCCTCGTCGGCGACCGCCTCGGCCGGCGTGTCGGCCTCGCCGAGCGCCGAGAAGCCGGCCAGCGGGATGGGCCGTTGGGGACGGTCCGGGTGCTGGTCCGACGATCCCACGTGTCCTTCCGCACGGACCACGACGCTCGCGTCCGTCGAGGGCGCATCGGCGTAGCGGGCGGCTCGGGAGGCGACCGTCACGTCGGTCGACTCCTCCAGCGTTGCGCCCGTCTCCCGAGCGAGTCGGTCGGCCACGTCCGCATCAAGGAGGTCGGTCGTGGCGACCGCGGACACCCGCGTTCGCTCGATGGTGGCCTCTCCATCGAGTTCGAGAGGAGCCAGCGTGGAGGGGCCGAGCGTGAGACGAACGACGCCCCCGCCGGCGGGGTAGAATCCGCGCTCGGGCACGTCGAGGGCCGCAGCGAGCCCGTGCGCTCGCAGGCAGGCCAGCGTCACGCCGCCGAAGTAGTCGGCCGGTGGCGACCACGCCACGTCGGTGCCGCCGGCGATCCGGAGGCGGACGGTTCGGTCGGTCGTCAGTGCGGCCGGCAGGACGGTCGAGGCGACGAGCGTCGCGCTCCCTGCAGTCCCCACGTCGACGGCGTGTTCGCGTGGACGCGGGTCGGTGTCGGCTCGTTCCGACTCGGTGGGCGTCCCGCTCCCGGGCTCGAACGTGACCGTCTCGGACCCCTGCTCGGCGCCGGTCACGGCGGCGTCGCCGACGAGCCGCGCGGCCTCGACGCAGGCGCGATGCTGGGGTTTGAGCCCCGGGGTCGGCCGGGACCCCCGAACGTTCTCGATCCGGACCGGGTCGCCGGTCGCGAGCGAGAGCCCGAGGGCGGTCCGGAGGACGCCGCCACCGCCGTCGCTGCCGTCGATGTGGATCATGCCCGCATCTGGACGGGTGGGCGGTTTGTACCTGCCGGCTCCTGATAAGTGGGTGGTGGGGGTAGTGCGACGGCGAACGCCGCCAAAGCCTCAGCCGGCTCCTTATAAGCGGTTGCTGGAGTGAGCACGACGGCGAACGCCGCCAAAGCCCCAGCCGGCTCCTTATAAGCGGTTGCTGGAGTGAGCACGACGGCGAACGCCGCCAAAGCCCCAGCCGGCTCCTTATAAGCGGTTGCTGGAGTGAGCACGACGGCGAACGCCGCCAAAGCCCCAGCCGGCTCCTTATAAGCGGTTGCTGGAGTGAGCACGACGGCGAACGCCGCCAAAGCCCCAGCCGGCTCCTTATAAGCGGTTGCTGTGGTGAGCACGACGGCGAACGCCTCCAAAGCCCCAGCCGGCTCCGGTCGAGGGGCTCGCTGCGCTCCTCACTCGCTCCGCTCGTTGCGGTGCTTGCGTCGCCCGTCTTCCCGGACCACGAGCGAGACGGTCGGGGACCGTCTCGCTGTTTCCCGCCTGCGGCGGGAACGGCTGCCCCTTTGAGTCCCACCCCGCCAGCACCGCAGCCTCAGCCCTCCCCAGCCTCGGTCGACGGCGGCCGCGGGACCGCTCCGCGGCCGCCGGCGACCTCCCTCGCGCGCGTTCCTCGCGCGCGCCGACCGCAGTCTGGATATATAAGGGAGCGGCGGAACCACTCGTGGTCGGTTATCAGTTCTCGCCGATGACGCCGGTTGGACACTCTACTCACGGCATCATTCTTCGAGAGTGCCGGATACACTGCATCCGGGGTGGGTTCTCTCACCTACTGAGGGCTCCAAAAGAGCCGAGCGACCGCCCGTGTGGTCGCCGTCCGGTCGGCCACGCCGCCGACCGGGAGGGTTTTTACGCCGGCGTGGTGTGGTCTCGCACGTGACGACGCTGGTCATCTGCGTGGACCGCTCGGGGGCGATCGGGCGGGCCGCCAACGTGCCGATGCCCGTCGCGGGATGGGAGGCCGTCAGGTCCCTCGTCACCGACGTCGGGCTCGCCGATCCGGAGGACGCCAGCGTCAACTGTCTGCTGGAGGCGCTGCGGATCGCCCGCGACCTCCGTGACGAACGCGAGGAGGCGGTCGTCG
The DNA here is from genome assembly GCF_054654575.1 of Halorubrum gandharaense. Taxonomy (NCBI): domain Archaea; kingdom Methanobacteriati; phylum Methanobacteriota; class Halobacteria; order Halobacteriales; family Haloferacaceae; genus Halorubrum; species Halorubrum gandharaense. The sequence goes on along the minus strand of NZ_BAAIET010000001.1, from coordinate 1,035,328 downwards.
CCGTCGTCTCCGGCACCACGGACGCGCCCGTCGGCGCCGACCGCTCGATCGCGGCCCAACTCGACGACCTCGTCGACCGGTACGACCCCTCCTCGGCGGTGGTCGTCGTCGACTCCGCGGAGGATGAGCGGGTCGTCCCCATCGTGGAGTCCCGGATGCCCGTCGACGCCGTCGACCGCGTCGTCGTGCGGCAGGCGCGCGACCTCGAATCCACCTACTACCTGCTCAAGCAGTTCCTCGCCGACGAGGAGCTGCGCTCGACCGTGATGGTCCCCTTCGGCGTCGCGCTGCTGTTGCTGCCCGCACTGTTCTACTGGCTCTCCCCGGCCGAGGCGCTCGCCGGCGTTGCCGGGCTGCTCGGTGCCGCGCTCCTCTACAAGGGGCTCTCGATCGACCGGTTCGTCGCCGGCGTCCCCGAGCGCACTCGTGAGGCGCTGTACGCCGGCCAGGTGTCCATCGTCACCTACGTGGTCGCGGCCGGGCTCACGCTCGTCGGATCCTTCTTCGGAGTGCTCTCCGCCTCGGAGCTCGCCGGCGACCCGCCCGTCCTCGTGGAGGTGACCGACTTCGCGTACGCCGCCGTTCCGTGGCTCACGGTCGCCGGGCTCACCGCTGCCGTCGGCCGGCTCCTCGACGAGCTGATCCGCGACGAGGGGATCCGCTCGCCGTTTCTCAACCTCCCGTTCGTCATCCTTGCGGTGGGGCTCGTCGTTCGCGGCTTCGCCGGCTACTTCCTCGAACAGGAGACGCTGCTCGACCCGCTGGTTCTCGCTGGCGTCGCCGTCTCTCCGGGCCAACGGCTCGCGGCGTTCATCCTCGGCGGCATCGTCGTCTCCGTCGTCGGCGTCAAGGTGGCAAGCGACGTCGGCACGGAGACGTTGGAGGAGGTCATCGAGAGCGACTCCGAGGCCGAACGATAGCTCGCGGTCTGTTCGAGGCGATGTCCTCGCTAACGCCCGGCTCAGGCCTCGATTATCCCGTCGTCGTCATCCTCCGGCACCCGGAGCTCGCCCTCCAGCGAGACGACGGCCTCGCCGCCGACCGACACCTCGTCGCCGTCGACCCAGACGTCGACGTGGCCGGGGCGGTCGACGAAGTGGCCCTGCTCGAACCGCATCCGCTCGGGGAGCTCGCCGTCAAAGGCGGCCACCGAGTCGAGGTATGCGCCACACGCCCCGCTCGCGGTACCCGTCACAGGGTCCTCGGGGATGCCGGCGCCGGGTACGAACGCGCGGCCGTGAAGCGTCGATTCCGCGTCGATCGCGTCGAAGGTGAACGCGTAGACGCCGGCGGCGTCGTGCTCGTCGGCGAGCGCCTCGACCGCGTCCATCTCCGGCGAGGCCCCCCCGAGGTGTTCGAGGAAGTTCACGGGCACGACGAGGAACGGGAGGCCGGTCGAGGCGACCGCGACCGGGAGGTCGGCGCCAACGTCCCGGAGGGCGGCGGGGTCGATGCCAAGCGTCTCACCCAGTCGGTCGTAGTCGACCTCGACGGGACGGACGGTCGGCGCCTCCTGTTGCATCCGCACCGTTCCGTTCTCGGCCACCGTGATCGGCAGGTCGCCGACGGCGGTCGCGAGCGTCTCCGTCCCCGCGTCGACGGTGTCGTCCGCGAACAGCGCGGCGTAGGCGGCGACCGTGGCGTGTCCACAGAGGTCGACCTCCGTCGTCGGCGTGAAGTAGCGCACTCGGCGGTCGGCGTCGTCACCCGGCGCCGGTTCCCCGAGAAACGCCGTTTCGGAGGCGCCGAGCTCGGCGGCGATCCGCTGCATCTGCTCGTCGGAGAGCCCGTCGGCGTCCGGCACCACGCCGGCAACGTTCCCCGCAAGCGGCTCGCTCGTGAACGCGTCGACCAGCAGCGTGCGTCGCGTCTCCATGTCCGTCCTTCACAACCCGGGCACAAAAGGGTCTCCGACTCCCAGTGAGTCGGCCGACGCCACGATGAACGTCACGTGGGCGTTCCCGCGCTCGGGGTCCTCGGTCCCGGCGTTCCCTCCCGTCACTTCCCACCCATGCACCGCGGCGATCTCGCGAACGATGGCGAGCCCCCATCGGCCGGAAAGCCCGGTCCCTCGTCCTCCCAAGCAACGTGCGGATCCGCGAGGCGTCGCCCGCCACGTGGCCGGGCACCACAAGTCGACGCTGGAGTCGGCGGACGCTTCCGCCGGCGTCACGTCGGCGGTCGTCTCACCACCGCCGCCCGGCGACCCACCGGAAACCCGGTCGGATCTCCACCCTTTTTGCCGTCCCGGCGGCAGGGGTACAGCATGGGCCTATTCGACCGGTTGCGGGGAAGCGACACCCCACGCGTCGCCTTCGTCGGGATCGACGGCGTGCCACACGACCTCGTCGCGAACCACCCCGAGACGTTCCCGACGCTCTCGGCGATCGCCGAGCGCGGGTCCGCCGGGGCGATAGAGAGCATCCTCCCGGCGGAGTCGACCGCTACGTGGCCGGCGCTGACGACCGGCATGAATCCGGGAGCGACCGGCGTCTACGGCTTTCAGGACCGCGAGATCGGCACGTACGACACGTACGTGCCGATGGGGCGGGACGTGCAGGCGACCCGTATCTGGGACCGCGTCACCGAGGCCGGCCACGACGCGACGGTGATGAACGTCCCCGTGACGTTCCCGCCCCAGCGGAACGTCCAGCGGATGGTGTCGGGGTTCCTCTCGCCGGAGCTCGACACGGCCGCACACCCCGACGAGCTCCGCGCGCGGTTGGAGGAGCTGGAGTACGTCCTCGACGTGAACGCCAAACTCGGCCATCGCGAGGACAAAGCCGACTTCCTCGAACACGCCCACCGAACGCTCGACCGGCGAGCGGCGGCGTTTCAGGAGTACGTCGACCGCGACGACTGGGACCTCTTCGTCGGCGTCTTCATGACCAGCGACCGGGTCAACCACTTCCTCTGGCGCGACTACGCCGAGGAGGGCACCTACCACGAGGAGTTCCTGGAGTTCTACGCGCAGCTCGACGCCTACATCGGCGAGATACGCGAAGCACTCCCCGACGATGTCACGCTCGTGGTCGCCTCCGACCACGGGTTCACCACGCTGGAGCACGACGTGTACTGCAACGAGTGGCTCCGCGATCGGGGGTGGCTCGCCTACGACGACGGCGACCATGCGGAGCTCGGCGACATCGACGACGACACCCGCGCGTACTCGCTGGTTCCCGGCCGCTTCTACCTCAACGTGGAGGGACGAGAGCCGCGCGGAAGCGTCCCCGAATCCGACTACGAGGACGTTCGTGAGGAGCTCAAAGCCGACTTGGAGGCGATGGAGGGGCCCGACGGGGAGCCCGTCGTCGACCGGGTCGTCGAGCGCGAGACCGCCTTCCGCGGCGACCACGACGAGATCGCTCCCGACCTGGTCGCCGTCCCGAACGACGGGTACGACCTCAAGGCGGGGTTCAAACCCCGCGACCGCGTCTTCGACGCCGACGGCCCCCGAACCGGGATGCACACGTTCGACGACGCCGCGCTGTTCGTCGACCATCCGGACGCCTCCGTGTCGGACGCCGACCTCCTCGACGTGGCGCCGACGTTGCTGACGCTGATGGACGTGGAGTACGAGCGCACCGACTTCGACGGCGCGAGTCTGATCTGACGGCAAGGAAGGCGCCGGTCGTGTTCCCGCGGAGGGCCTACCGCGGATCCGCCTCGGGGAGCGCGAGGACGTTCTCGCGGCCGAGCCGGAACCCCTCCAGTTCGCCCTCCTCGCGCAGTCCCTTCGTCACCTGACTGGTTTTCGCGGCGGTCCAGTCGAGCTCCTCGGCCACCTGTTTCTGTTTCATCCGCCCGCCGTTCTCGCGGATCAGCCGTAACACCTGCTCCTCGTTGCTCAGCAGTTCGGGGTCGATGTCGGCGGCTCCCGCGCCGGCGTCCGCGCCGCTCTCGTCGGCAGCGTCCTCCGTCGCCTCGCCGTCGGCTTCGTCCGTCCCGGCGGCAGCCTCGCCTTTCGCGCCGTCGGCCTCGTCATCCGACTCCTCGCCGGCGGCCGCCGCTCCGGGCTCAACGCTCCCGTCGCCGGCCGACCCGCCGAAAGCGCCGATAAGCGCGAGGGTGCTACCGCGGCGGCGGGCGTACGCGGCAGCCACGCCGACCGCGAGCAGGACGACGAGGAGGGCGAGGGGCGTGGTCTCGGCCGCCAGATTGACCACCACGCGAGGCTCGCCGCTCGCGAAGCTTGTGGGGCCGTGCCAGACGACCGATCCGGACCGCGTCTCGTCGGCGGCCGGGCTCGCCTCCACCAGCCCGTAGCCGTCGGGCCACGCGATCCGGAGCTCTGAGGCGTCGTCGAGGAACAGTCCGTCGATGGCGTCGCCGATCGTCAGTCGGTCGCCGTCGACGACGGCGAAGTTTGACCAGTGGAAGGAGTAGGTGACGATGCCGTACTCTCGGGGGAGTTCACGTCTCTCGACGCTCACGGTCATCTCCGTCACGGCCATCTCTCTGCCAGTGGCCTCCTCCGCGTCCGCGGCGGTGGCGGTCATGCGGTCGTGGAACTCGCCGGCGTACGCGTCCGGATCCGCCTCCACGTCCTCGCGGAACTCCTCGAACGCGGCCTCGTCGTCGTCGGTGTCCAATCTGGTCCGGTACTCGATGGTCCACGCGGCGTTCCCGTCGGCGTCCACGCTGATCGACAGGAGCACGTCGTCGAGGTCGACCTCCTGAACGACGGCCGGCTCGCCGGCGGGGGCGGCGTCCGCCGTCGCTGGGAGCGCGACGCCGACCGCCGCAACGGCGAGGATACCGAGCGCAAGGACGACGATCGCCGAGCGTTGGCTCACGAACTGGAACAGTACCGGCGCCGCCAAAACGCTTCCCACCTGATCCGGTGGCGTCCGCCGAGTAGTCGGGGGATGCTGGTTCAGGGCTCGGTGAAGTCACGCTCCGCATCCCGCACGGGACTGCTGACAGCAGATCGGGAGGTTTCGAAATCGCGAGAGGAGCCGTGGCGCGTAGCTGGCAGAAGCGCTCTGCGGGGAATCGGCTGTCCGGGTCGGCCAGCGCAGCCGAAACTGAGATCGAAATACAAATAGCCGAATGGTTGTAAGAGGAGATATCTCCAAATGACAGAAAGTAACGACTCCAAACACGTTCCCAGTCAACCGGTCGTCGTTCAAGAGGATACCCATCAGAACGAAATCCCGGAGAATATCGACTCGGAGCTGTACTCGACGGATGTTCCGACCAACTCGTTCCATGAATTCAAAATCAAGCCCGGTGACGAGCTCGTCGAAGCGCTTCGGAACAACGGGTACACCGTCGAATTCGATCGATAATCGCTTGATCGGGTGACCCGGGCGGACGAACTCGCCGCCGTCAACTGCCTCGGTGTCACGCCCCGAGGCTTGTCGATGAGATCGGTGAGACAGCACGCCGTTCCCGTCTGACGAGGAAGTTCGCCGAGGCCGGATCCTCGTTTTACCCCGACCTACTCCACGAACGGGCCGCGCTGGCGGATCGGCTGGTCGTGCGGCTCACCGCTCACAACGACGACGCGAAGGGTCTCCGCCGTCTCCGCATCGCCGTCCTCGGACGCACGGAACGTGAACGCGCCGCCGTCGGGCGCCGGGAGCGCGTCGCCCGGTTCGAGGTGCTCGCGGTCGTCGGGCGCGTCCGCCGGCGCGACCGTCCCGGTGCCGGAGACGACGTAGGCGAAGCCGGCCCAGTCGTCGGGAACGTCCCACGTCCACGTCCCGGCGATCTCGGCGTCGAGATACTCCATCGGCGTGACGAGCGAGAGGGGCGATCCCTCGCCGAGGACGGTGGTGACCGTCGCCCCGTCGTGCTCCTCGGTCGGCAGTTCGTCGGCGTCCGCATCGACGTACTCCGCCTCCGCGTCCTTCCGGTCGCGGGGGAGGTTCACCCAGAGCTGGAGCCCGGTGCAGTAGGCGTCGTCCGCGGGCATCTCGGAGTGCCGGATCCCGCTGCCGGCCGTGATCCGCATGGCGTCGCCCGGGCGCGCGACGTGTTCGGCGCCGGTGGAGTCGGCGTGTTCCATCCCCCCCTCCAGCATGTACGAGACGATCTCGAACCCGCGGTGCGGATGGGTGGGGAAGCCGTCGTCCGGCTGGATGTGGAACTGCTCGAACAGCACGAACGGGTCGAGGTTGTGCGGATACCCCTCCGAGGGGAACGCGCGCGTCGACTGGACGCCCGTGCCGTGCTGGACGGTGCCGCCGGGGACCACCCGGGGGCGGTCGCCGTCGGTCGTCTCGGGCTGTTTCCCGGTCATGGTCGAACGAAGGTGTCGCACGCGGTTAACGCCGACGCTCGGGTGACGCTCACCCCAGCAGGCCGCTCTCGCGGAGCACGCGTTCCCCGGACTCCACGAACCGGTCGTGCTCCGACGCGAGCGTGTCGTTCAGAAGCGCGCCGTCGCGCTTGACGACGGTGCCGTCGACGACGACCGTGTCGACGTTGGCGACCCCCGCCTGGAAGACGACCGTCTCAACGGGGTTGTGAACCGGCGCCGTGTTGACGTGGTCGCCGTCGATGATCGTCAGGTCGGCGCGCTTGCCGGGCGTGATCGAGCCGATCCGGTCGTCGAGGCCGAGCGCGCGGGCGCCGTCGATCGTCGCCAACTCCAATGCACGCTGGGCGTCGACCGACACCTCACCGATCTGCTCGCCGGCCTCGACGGCCGGCTGGTTGTCGCGGCCTCGCTGGACCTGCACCGCCGTGCGGGTCTGGGTGAACATGTCGCCGCTGACGTTCGAGACGATGTCGACGCCGACGCTCGGCGTGGCGCCGGCCTCGATCGTCTCGCCGAGGGCGGGCATCCCCATCCCCATCTGAAGTTCGACCTCCGGCGTGATGGAGACGGAGCCGCCGGAGTCGCCGATCAGCGCGAACTCCTCCTCCTCGAACCGGTTTGCGTGGACGTAGTTGAGGTCGTCACCGAGCAGCCCCAGCTCCTCCAGCGAGTACACCGTTCCCGGGCCGAGCGACCCGGCGTGCATCGACACCGGAATCCCCATTTCGCGGGCGCGGGTGATGTCCTCCTCGACCACCTCGTCGCTGGCGTAATCCGGACCGCGGATCCCCATCGCGAGCGTAAGGCGGTCGTCGGCCGCCGGGAACCGCTCCTCGTGAAGTCGCTCGATGTCGTCCGGGTGGGACTCCGTGCTCGCTTCCCACCACGTGTCGCCGTCGTCTCCCGGCGGGCCGTGTGCGAAGACCGCGCGAATGCCGGCGTCCGCGAGCCCGTCGATCGCCCGGTCGGAGTGGTCCGGGGAGTTGGCGATGTGGAACCAGTCGAGGATCGTCGTCGTGCCCGCGTTGAGCTGTTCGGCGGCGCCGAACAGGTTGCCGAGGTAGGCGTCCTCGGGCTCGTAGTGGCTGCTCACCTCGCCGAGCATCGTGTCGAGGTAGTCCATGAACGTCCAGTCGCCGGCGACGCCGCGCACGCCGGCCTGCCACGTGTGGAGGTGGGAGTTGACGAAGCCGGGAGCCACCACGCTGCCCTCGGCGTCGATCACGGTCGCGTCGTCGGCGGTCAGCCCCTCACCAACCTCGACGATCAGGCCGTTCTCCACGTACACGTCGCCGTGCTCCAGCACGCCGATTTCGGGGTCGACCGAGACCACAGTACCGTCCTGCACGAGCAGCCGGTCAGGGTCCTCGCCGGCACTACCGTCCGTCTCGCCGTTGCCGCCGTTTCCGCCGTCGCCGTTTCCGCCAAGCGAGCCGAGACAGCCCGCAAGGGGGAGCGAGAGGGAGGCCACGCCGCCTGCGAGGTAGCTTCGTCGCGATACGCCGTTCGAGTCCGAATGGGTGTTGCGTCGTCGCATCGTCGGTACCTGAAGGGAGGCGCCGGGGCACCGTGGACGTTTGTTCGGTATGTTCCAACTCGGGTGAGAATCCCCCGAGATAGCGGGCGCTCGCCGGCGGTTGCGGGCGCTCGCCGGCGATAACGTACGCTCCCCGTCGGCCTCGGGAACGCTGGTCGAGAAAGTCGGCGTCCGATTACGGCGCGCTCTCGCCGAGTTCGGCGGACGCCTCGGCCAGTTCCGGTCGGCCGGAGAGGTAGTTCTTCGCGAGCCACGCCTCCGCGCGGGTGACCCGGTACTGCAGCGTGGACACCGGGATTCCCTCGGCCTCCGCGACCTCCTGCAGCGAGTTGCGTCGTGGAGTGTCGTAGTAGCCGCGCTCGATGGCGGCCCGGAGTGCCTCGCGCTGTTCCGGCGGGAGGTCGTCGGCGTCCGGGCGGTCGGTCGTCCAGTCGGGGGAGCCGTCGACACGCTCGAAGGAGAGTTCGAGCCCGGGCCGGAGGTTCGCCGCCAGCTCCTCGTACACCGAGCTTAGAGCGGCGTCGTCGTCGACCAGCACGTTCCACTCGTAGGTGTTGCCGTACTGCTGGGCGCGACAGAGCGCGCCGTCGCCGAGCCGTTTGGTGACGAGATACGGAACGGAGCGGCAGCCCTCCCCCTCGGACTGCCGGGAGTAGATGAGCCGGCTGGTCGGCCGCTCGGCGAGCACTTCGTGGTCCCAGTCGAGCTGACAGCCGCCCATCCCGCGAAGACTCGAACACCGGGGAAGCCCCTGGAGGTGGCGGTCGTAGGCGTCGAGCGCGTCCGGCGGGCCGGTTACCTCGTCGACTCGCCACATCGTGTCGGCGCTTGCGTGACACGACACCGTCCGCGAGTAGAGCCCTGGATGCTGGATGAACACGTCCATCAGGTCGTCGGCACCTTCCTCGTAGGTGACGGTGAAATCGAACTCCTGCATACCCGCGTTACGCCGGAGTCGTACAAGAGCGCACGGTTGGCATATGCCAACTGCAGTGCGATCGCTCTCTTCCATCCCTTCCACCTCTCCCCCGCTCCCCCGACGACGCGATCACTCGAACGCGTCGCCGAGCGGCGGCACGACCTGCTTCTTCCGGGAGAGCACGCCCGGCAGGAACGCCGACCGGCCGTCAAGCTCGGCGTCGAGCGCGGTCGCAGCCCGCTCCGCGGCCGGACCCGCCGTCAGCAGCGTGGAGTCCTCCTCCAGCAGGTCGGTGACGAGCAGTAAGAGCGCGTCGTAGTCGCGTTCGGCCACAACCTCGTCCATCGCCGCGAGCATCGCCGACCGGCGGTCGAGCACGCCGGCGGGGTCGACGGTCTCCACCTGGCCGATGCCGACGTGCGTCTCCCCAAAGGTGAACTCCTTGAAGTCGCCGAGCACGACCTCGCGGGGCGCCTTCGTTCCGAGTTCGCCTTTCCGGCGGAGCTGTGCTTTACCGTACTCCTCGAGGTCGACACCCGCGAGGTCGGCGAGACGCTCGGCGAGCTCGCGGTCCTCGTCGGTGGTCGTCGGCGAGCGCAACAGCACGGTGTCGCTCACCAGGCCGGCAAGAAGCAGTCCCGCGGTCGACTCCGGTATCTCCACGTTCGCCTCGTCGTACATCGACGCGAGTACGGTCGCCGTCGAGCCGACCGGCTCGTTGCGGAAGCGGATCGGCTGGTCGGTCGTCACGTCACCGATCCGGTGGTGGTCGACGACCGCGACGAGATCGGCATCCGGCGCGCCCGCGACGGCCTGCCCGTACTCGTTGTGGTCGACGAGCGCGAGCGGCGTTCCGGCGTCGACGGCGTCGATCCGCTCGGGTGCGTCGACGTCCCAGTAGTCGAGGACGAACTCCGTCTCCGGGTTGGGCTCGCCGGCGCGGGCCGGCACGGCCTCGGTGCCGGTGGCGGAGAGCAGTCGGGCATACGCGACGGCAGCACAGATCGAGTCGACGTCGGGCTGACGGTGCCCGACGACGGTGACTGGTCGTGACATATGCCGATGTTGGCCGCCCCCGATATGAACGATGCGGGAACGGCTCGCCGACCCGTTCCTGAAGTATTTTAAAAGGCGCACGTCAACCACCGGCCATGACAGAGGACAGCGAGGACCCCAACGCCGACGTAGGGTACCACATCGAGGTCGGCGAGGACGACGTCGCCGACGCCGTGCTCCTCCCGGGCAACCCCGAACGCGTCGACAAGATCACCGCGCTGTGGGACGACCACGAGGAGCGGGCGTCCCACCGCGAGTACCGGACGGCAACCGGCACCTACGACGGCGCCGACATCTCCGTCACCTCCACGGGCATCGGGTCGCCGTCGGCCGCCATCGCCGTCGAGGAGCTGGCGCGCGTCGGCGTGGACACGTTCATCCGCGTCGGCTCGTGTGGCGCCATCCAGCCGGAGATGGAGGTTGGCGACCTCGTGATCACCACGGGCGCCGTCCGGCAGGAGGGAACCAGCGACGAGTACGTCCGCGAGGACTACCCCGCGGCGGCCGACGGCGAGGTCGTCTCCGCGCTGATCGCGGCCGCCGAGCGACTCGGCTACGACTACCACACGGGCGTCACGATGAGCGCCGACTCCTTTTATGCCGGGCAGGGCCGTCCCGGCTTCGAGGGGTTCGAGGCCGCCGGTTCCGACGAGCTCGTCGCCGAGCTCCAGGACGCCAACGTGAAGAATATCGAGATGGAGGCGTCGGCCATCCTCACCATCGCGAACGTGTACGGGCTCCGCGCCGGCGCCGTCTGCTCGGTGTACGCCAACCGGATCACCGGCGAGTTCCGCACCGAGGGCGAGTCGCGGGCGGCCGAGACCGCCAGCCTCGCCGTGAAACTGCTCGCGCGCATGGACGAGGTGAAACGGGAGGCGGGCGCCGACCGCTGGCACGCAGGCCTCTCGCTGGAGTAGCCGACACGTCCTACCGGTCCGCCCGACAGTCCGCGTCGTCACGGAATCGGGGCGCATCCCGTTCGTGACCTTTCCGAGCGGGCAGTTCCAAAGCGACTTTATCCACGGCCTGCAGACGCTCACACATGACTAGTCAGGTCGTCGTCGTCGGCTCCGGGTACGCCGGCGCCGGGACGGTGAAGGCGTTCGAATCGGCGATCGGCGAGGGCGAAGCCGAGCTCACGTGGGTGTCCGAACACGACTACCACCTCGTTCTTCACGAGGTTCACCGGGCGATCCGCAATCCCGCCGTCGAGGAGAAGATCTCCATCCCCGTCGAGGAGATCAAGTCGCCGGAGACCGACTTCGTGCAGGGCCGCGTCGTCGACGTGGACGCCGACGAGCGCGTCGTCGAAACGGACGACGGGACGACCGTCGACTACGACTACCTGCTGCTCGCCGTCGGTTCCTCGACCGCCTTCTTCGGCATCGAGGGGCTCGAGGAGCACGCCCACCAGCTGAAGGGGCTCGACGACGCGAAGGCGATCCACGACGACCTGCGCGAGGCCGCCACCGACGCCACCCAGTCGGAGCCTGCACAGGTGCTCGTCGGCGGCGCCGGCCTCTCCGGCATCCAGACCGCCGGCGAGATCGCCGAGTACCGCGACAAACACCGCGCCCCGATCGAGATCAAGCTGATCGAGGGGATGGACGAGATCTTCCCCGGACAGGACCCCGAGATCCAGGGCGCACTCCGCAAACGCCTACTCGACGCCGACGTGGAGATCCTCACCGGCGACTTCATCTCGAAGGCTGACGAGGACACGGTCTACCTCGGCGGCGGCGAGGACGAGGAGCCCGACGAGCTCGCCCACGACGTGCTGATCTGGACGGGCGGCATTACGGGCCAGCCCGAACTGGAGAACGTCGACGTCGAGAAGGACGACCGCTCGAATCGCGTCTTTGCGGAGTCCGACTTCACGACGAGCGACGAGCACGTGTTCGCCATCGGCGACACCGCCCTGGTCGAGCAGGGTGACGACGAGGTCGCCCCGCCGACCGCCCAGGCCGCCTGGCAGGCCGCGGAGGTCGCCGGCGAGAACCTCGCGCGCGCCGTCCGCGGCGCACCCCTCCAGTCGTGGACCCACGAGGACAAAGGCACCGTCGTCTCCGTCGGCGACACGGCCGTCGCCCACGGCGTCCAGGGGATGCCGATCTCCACGTTCGGCGGCACCGGCGCGAAGCTGCTGAAGAAGGCGATCGCCACCCGCTGGATCGCGAAGGTCTCCTCGGCCGGACGCGGCTTCAACGCGTTCGGCGACATGTAACGCCGGCCGAACGACCCACCGCTTTCACGACGACCGCTTTTTGCGGACGCCGACGCGCTCGACGAGCATCGGCGCCGGCGCACGCTCTTTCAGTCGGGTCAATGACACCACGGCTCACGAGAGGGGGACGCCAGCGCGCGAAGCAGTTGGAGAGAGTGAGAAAAGAGCGTCGACGAGTTAGTGTGCGGGCTCCTCGGCGGGCGCGCGCATTTCGTCGATCCGCAGGATGAGGACGTTCGAGGTGTCGTCTTTGCCGTCGACGGTGCCCTCGATCTGCAGCTTCGAGAGCGGCGTCGGGCCGACGGTGACGGAGTCACCCTCGTGGAAGTCGCGAACGGACCCCTGCACGTGGATCTCCGCACGGCAGAGCTCGGGGTGGTGGACGCTGGAGAGGTCGATCCCGTCCACGTTGATGCCCGCCATCAGCTCGCCGTTGTGCTGGAGCGGCACGTCGGCGGGCTCGTCCATGCGCTGGATGTCGAGCGCCTCGTAGGCGTTCGCCGTCGGCTTGTAGCCCCCCTTCGGGCCGGGGACGCCCTCGACCAGCTGGAGGGCCTTCAGACTCTGCATCTGGTTGCGGATCGTGCCGGGATTGCGGTTGACCTCCTCGGCGATGTCCTCGCCTTTGACGGCGTCCTCCTGCTCACCGTACAGATTGATGAGCGCCGTCAGAATGGTTTTCTGGCTGGATGTGAGTTCGATCGATGACATGCGTCCGAATAGTCGGCCGGCCCGCTTAAACCCGGTGGAAGTTCCGACCCGTTCGGAACGGTCAGGACGAAAACGTGATGTGGGCCCTCAACAGCCCCACAGCCTGCCTCATCCCTGCTTTCGGAGCCAATGCCGGAAGGACCACACAGTTGATGGAGACAGCTTGGTGATCGAGATCGGGAGTGGGTGTTGCAGATCGCCGCCGGCGATAGAGTATATAAACCGTCGAGAGTGTCGGTAGTGGTCTCCTTATAAACGAGATGCGGTGCGGTGGCGCGCCCGGCGAGCGCCCAGCGGGCGCTCGTCGGCGCGCGAGGGAGGCGGAGAGCGCGCCGGCGTGGCGGTGCGGTCCGCCGGCGCGCTCTCCGCCGAGGCTGGGGAGGCGTGAGGTGCGGTCACGGTGCCGTGCGGGGTGGGGCTCAAAGGGGCAGCCGGCTCCGGGACGACGGGCGACGCAAGCACTCAAAAGGCCGGGCGGTGCCGAGAGGCCTTTTGAGCGCGCAGCGAGCCCCTCGACCGGAGCCGGCTGGGGCTTTGCAGGCGGTCCTCACGTGCGCAGAGCCAGCGACTCACCGAACAAACGCACCTTATAAACAAAACACACCTCCACCAACGCCCCACTTATAAACGCCGCATCCAACCTCGTACGACACCCACTCCCGATCTCACTCATCGAGGTGGCTGTTCTGGTCGGAACCGCCCGCGAAAGTCCCCTTGTTGGGGGGTTCAGCAGAGCGGCCTCACAGGTCGCGAAATCGGAGGTACGCCACCGGACAGGACGCGACGACGGCCAGCCCGAGTATCACGAACACGAGCGCGGCGTCGCCGGCGACCGCCACGAGCGCGAAGCCGGCGCCCATGATCAGGGCACCGGTGAACGCCACCACGATGAGGGCACCCATGGGGCCGATGTCCTGCGGCTCGACCGCCGTCGGGTCGTCGAGCGGCTCCGAGGGGTCGCGGTCGTCTGTCATGGTCCCCAAAGGAGCCACGTGAACGAAACCGTGACGGATCAGTGGGATTGAAGCCGGCAGGCGTTGCCTCCACGACCATGACCACCGTCCGAATCATCGGCGCGCCGACCGACTACGGAGCCAACCGACGTGGCGTCGACATGGGCCCCTCAGCAATCCGCTACGGCGGGCTCGCCGAGGAGCTCGCCGGCGCCGGCGTTGAGACGACCGACGGGGGCGACCTGCTGGTCCCCCGCGCGGAGGAGCGCGACCCCGACGCCGAACAGCTGGGTGCCGGCAACGCCAAGTTCCTGCGGGAGACCGCCGACGTCTGTGCGCGACTCGGCGACGAGGTGGCGGCGACCCTCGCCGCGGGAGAGGTGCCGCTCGCGCTCGGCGGCGACCACTCCATCGCCATCGGCTGTCTCGTCGGCTCCGCCCGCGATGCGGAGATCGGCGCCGTCTGGTTCGACGCCCACGCCGACCTCAACACGCCGTCGACCTCCCCGTCCGGGAACGTCCACGGCATGCCGCTCGCAGCCGCGCTCGGCGTCGGCGAGTTCGAGGGCGTCGAGTGGGCGAACGCCCCCGGGCTCTCGCCGGAGAACGTCGTTCTCGTCGGACTCCGCTCGGTGGACGACGCCGAGGTGGAGCTGATCCGCGAACGCGGCTTCACCGCCTACACGATGTCCGACATCGACGAGCGCGGGATCACCACGGTGACCGAGGAGGCGATGGCGGTCGCGAGCGCCGGCCTCGACGGCGTCCACGTCAGCCTCGACCTCGACTGGCTCGACCCCCACGAGGCGCCCGGCGTCGGGACGCCCGTGCGCGGCGGCGTCACCTACCGCGAGGCCCACACCGCGATGGAGCTGGTCAACGAGGCCGACTGCCTGCGGTCGATGGAGCTCGTCGAGGTGAATCCGACGCTCGACCAGCACAACGAGACCGCGGAGCTCGCCACCGAGCTGGCGGCGAGCGCGTTCGGCAAGCGAGTGTTGTAGCCGGGGCGTTCCGGCCGTTGTGGGGCGGGGTCCGGTCCGGTCAGGCGTCGTCGTCGTACGCCATCGCCACGGAGTTGATGCAGAACCGCTTGCCCGTGGGCTCGGGGCCGTCGTCGAACACGTGGCCGAGGTGGGAGTCGCAGTTCGCGCATCGCACCTCCGTGCGGCGCATCCCGTGGCTGGTGTCGACCTCGGTCGTCACCGACGACTCCTCGGCGGCGTAGAAGGCGGGCCAGCCGCAGCCGGAGTCGTACTTCGTCTCGCCGTCGAACAGCACCTCGCCACACGCCCGACACCGGTACTTCCCGTCGCCCTTGTGGTCGACGTACTCGCCCGAGAAGCGCGCCTCCGTCCCGCTCTCGCGCAGCACGCGGTACTCCTCGTCGGAGAGGCGCTCGCGCCACTCCGCGTCGGTCAACTCCTCGGGGGACTCCGTCTCCGCTGCAGCGTCGGCGTCGCTCATACCGGAGCTAAGGGTCGAGAGAACAAGGGGGTTGTGCCGTCGACGAGCCCGCCGGCGAGCCCATGGGCGCGCTCGTCGACCGCCGTCAGCCACACCGCCGGCCGCTAGAGAACGCCCATCTCGTCGAGCCGCTCGGGGAGGTAGGTGTCGGTGACGAAGTCCAGCCCGCGGGAGGCGAGCGACTGCTGTTCGGACTTCTTGCCGATCTCCAGTTGGAGCTCGATCTGCTCTTCCCAGTAGTCGGTCTGGAAACGTGGGTCGTCCAGCTCCGACTCCAGCGCGTTGATGTCGGAGTCCGACAGCGGATCGGCGGGGAGGTCGTACTCCACGATGTCCTCGGGCTGGATGCCGATGTACTCGGCTTCCGGCGTCGCGAGGTACTCCGAGAGGTGTGCGGACTTGATCGAGCCGTACGCCACGGAGCCGTAGATGCGGTACGACCACGGGTCGCCGTCGGCGAAAACGACGATGGGCACGTCAAGTTCGTCGTGAACTCGTTTCGTGATCCGGCGGGTCGCGCGAGCCGGCTGGCCCTTCAGGTGGATGACCAGACAGTTGTACGCCTCGTCGAACCCGTTCTCGACCAGCCGGTCGCGCATACCACCGGTCTCGACGGCGAGCGCGAAGTCGATGTCGTGGTCGAGAAACTCGATCATGTCCGGGTTGTTGGGGATCTGGTAGCCCCCCTCCCCAACGTCCTTCTGACAGTGGATCTCGCGTTCCCCGCGGCGCGTTTGCTCGCGGAGCTCCAGCGGCCCCATCAGGGTGGCGCCGGACTCCTCCGGCCGCATGTGGAAGTCCTCGCGGGTGACGCCCGTGACGACCTCCAGGTCCTCGACGAGGTCGTTCGACTCGTCCTGGTCGGCAAACTGCGCTTCCGTGTTGTCCCACGACTCCGAGAGGTAGTAGAGCTCACGCAGGGTCGACGAGCGGTCCTCCTCCAGCTGGTCCGCGAGGAACTCGATCGTGTAGGCGGCCTTCAACAGCTTGCGCGCGCCGCGCACGGAGTTCGCGCTCCGCGTCGACGTGCGGTCGCCGTACTTCCAGACGCCGCTTTCGGGGTCGTACTCGATGTTGCTTTTCGTCCTCGTGGGGAGCTCCATCTCCGGGATATTTCCGTCCGCGAACTGGTCGTAGAAGTCCGCGGCCAGGTCGATAAGCTCCTCGCGTGCTTCGGCTTCGTTCGTCATTAGGCGTTCACCGTGAGTTTCTCCGTCTCGACGCCGCCGACGCTCACGTCGAAGTCGGCGTCGTCGTCGACCGAGTAGGTTAGTTCGAGCGTCTCACCCGACTTCACTTCGGGTTTCCACTGGACGAACCACTCGTCGTCCATGTCGACGACGGTCCCGTCCGAGAGATCCGTCGGCTCCACGGAGACGATGTCCGTGATCTCCAGCTGCTCGTTGCGGTCCGAGTGGTTCTCGACGGCGAGCGTCACTGAGCCGTCGTCGACCTCGCGCTCCACGCTGACGTTGTTCATGATGCGTGCGAGCGCACCGTCGATGTCGGGACGGGGTCGCCCCGTCACCTCCGACACCTTGTCGGCCATCTCCGGCAGAATGCGGCCGAGCACGTCCTGTTTCTCGCGGCGCTGCTGCATCGACTGCCGCTTGTTGAGGAACGATTTGAGCTCGCGGGCGGCCTCCCGCACCGCCAGCTCGATCTCGTCTTCGATGGCGGGGATGTTCGCCAGCGCGTCCTTCGACTCGCTGGTGAACGGGACGTTCGTCGACGCGACGTGGATCATGAGCACGGCGGGGCCGTTCGGCATGCCGGTGCCGCCGGGCTGGTCGAGGTTGTAGTTGCGCCAGCCGATCGACTTGATCACGTCCGTGGTCGCACACGCGCCCCGCTGGTAGACCAGTGGCACGCGGTTGGCGAATCGCATGAGGTCGATCGACCCCTCGGCGGGAATCTCGCCGCCGTAGGCGATGCCGGCCTCGACGATGAACGGGTCGCCGCCGTGGACCTCCGCGTCGCGGGTCGCCGCCGCGTAGAAGTCGGCGTCGTACTCCTTGCGGAGCCCGGCCTCGACCAGCTCGGCCGTGATCGGCGCGAGACAGTCGGTGGGCGGCGCGAGGATGTTCGTGGCGCGCATCGCCTCCAGCAGGTTCGCCGCGGCGTCGCGGTCGGCGGCCACGTCGCGGACCTTCGGTGGGTCGTCCGGCACGGTTCGGGCGCGCTCCCAGACCGCCTCGACGACGTTGTCGCGGGCGGTCTCGCCGAAGGACACGTCATGCTGTTCGGAGACGAAGTTCGCGGCGTCCGCGACGAGTCGTTCGAGGTCGTCGCGGGTGATCCGGAACGTGTCACCCTCCAGATTGGCGACCCGGCGGGCGAGCGCGTCGGCCATCGCCTGGACCGTCTCGTCGTCCTTCCGAGTGGAGGTCGCCTCGTCGACGACCGTGTACAGGTCCGCGACGAGGACGGCCTCGTCGACGTCCGCGCCGTCGGCACCCGGCTGGGTGCCGGTTTCGGCGGCGTCAGTGTCGGCGGCGTCGGGGTCGACCGCACCCACGCCGGTGACCGCACCCACGCCGGTGATCGCCGCCCACGCGGCCTCCGTCGCCTTCTCGCGGACGGTGTTTCCGAACGTCTTTCCAGTGTCCTCCTCGACCCCGTCGGCAATGTTGTCGACGATGGTCCGCAGCTCCGACCGCGTGAGGTGGTCGTTGCCGGCGACCGTCTCAGCGACGCCGTCCGCGAAGGCGGCGGTCGCCTCCTTCCCCTTGTTCGAGACGGCCTGCTGGACCGCACGACCCACGTCGCCGTCGTCGATCGCGGTCGGCGGCGACCACGCTAGCTCGCGGCCGTAGAACTCGTCACGGAAGTTGTCCACAACGGAGTCGGACGTTTTCTTGCCGACGCGGGTGAACTCCTCCTGCAGGAATCCGGAGACGGAGTACGACTCCGTCGCCTCCAGCATCTTGATCAGCGCGCCGAGCTCGACCCCGTGCGGGTGCGGCCGGATCTCCTTGGTCTCGGCCGGCAGCTCGTCGGTCGCCCGCTCGAACTTCATCGGCTCGTCGAGTCCGGGCTCGCGAAGCTCCAGCCGTGCGTGCGGGTTGACGACCGCCGTGTGCTTCACGTAGTCGTGGAGCTGCCCGCGGGCCCGCATGTTCGCCTCCATCTCCAGTTCGATCCGGGTGCCATGGGGGCGGTCCCACGAGGTGGTCTCGTCGACCTTGATCTCCGGCTCGTTGGTGTCAGTGTCGATGATCAGCTCGAAATACTGGGCGTCGGAGTGGCCCTTCGGCCGGGAGGTGATCTTCGCCGGCTGCCCCGAGGTGAGCTGCGAGTAGAGCACGGCGGCGGAGATGCCGATCCCCTGCTGGCCGCGGCTGTTCTTGACGCTGAGTGCCCCCTGGTTAGCGACGACGAAGTTCTCGTCGTACCCGGTTTCGCCGGGTACCGAGATGTCGTACACGTACTCGGGTGGCTCCGTCTCCTCGACGCTCTCGACGGGCAGGAGACACATATCCGTGTCCGTGATCCCATGGAGACTCCGAACCGTCTCCCAGAGCGTTTCCAGCCGTTCCGTCGCCCGTCCCGCATCGTCGAGCAGCCCGAACTCCTGCAGGTTGTGCGCGTAGCGCGGTTCGGCGACGCGTTCCCCGTCACACGCTCGTCGGATCAGACTCTCGTACGTCTCTGCGTGCTCCCGCTTCGACCCGATGCCGGCACCCATCAGAAGCCCGGGGAGTGTATCCGGTACCGTCTCGGCGTCGACCTCGTCGACACGGATGTCGTCGAGGAGCGTCGTCGGGACGCGCTTGTACCCCTGCGGACTCGGGGATTCGGCGTCCGCGAACGCGTCGAGCACGTCGACGTCGGCGCCGTACACCTTCGTCCGGTAGGTGGTCGTCGCTCCGTCGGCATATCCGTCGGCGTTCTCGACGGTCTCCGCGCTCGCGAGCACTCCCTGCATGTTCCAGAGCGTCGAGAGCTGCCGAGCGAGAGTCTCGCTTTTCGTCGTGTGTGAGAGTTCGTTGCTGGGATGACTGTCCGACCCGTCACCCTCGTACAGCGCACTGATAAAGCGCCGCTGGAGGTCCGATTCGACGTCGAAGACGAACCCTGGAATCCGCTTATTCGCCGCCGCGTCACCGCAGACGGATTTTAAGAACAGTGCAAGTGGCGATCCGAACGCCTTCACGCGCGTCGAGTTCCGATCTCGTTCGACGGTCTTCGTCGTTCCACCGACTGCCTGCACCGCGCGTTCGGCAGTCTCGATCAGGTCGCCCTCGTGTGACCCGAACGTGAATCCGACCTGTCGCGGGCCGGCATGGCCCTCGGAGATGTAGTATGCGAGCGTCTCGACGAGAGACTCGTCGACCGGCACTGACACCGGTATCGTCGTCTCGTCGCCGCCGACCTGATACGTCTTGAACTCGCAGTCGGCCGCCTTCTGCTCCCAGCCGAGCTCGAGCACGGTTTCGGCCGGGAGGTACCCCTTTTCGAGATAGTTCTGTTCGAGGCTGTCGCGGAGGACGTCGACGCCGTCGTACCGGTAGTAGTAGCGCTCCCGGTTGCTGTCTGCCGACGGCTTCTTCCGGATGGTCTCACCCGTCCGGATCTCTTCGAGGGTCTCCCGGTCGAAGCCGTACACGTACACGCGTCGGTCGGCGAACTGCTCCGTGGAGAGGTATTCCAGCAGATTGACCTCCTCGACGGTATCGGCCGTCGACGGGAGTCGTCGAGGCGTGAGCAGCGCGTCTCCGGGCGCCAACTCGTCGGCTTTTACCTCCGTCGTCTCCCCGTTCTTGGTGACGCTGAAGACGCTGTGATTCCCCGTCACCTCGACGCTCCGACCCTTTTCGGTCTGGATCTCGTACGTTCGCTCCTCCGTCTCGTGGCGGATTGCGTGCGTGACCGGCTGCCACGTCAGCTCCTTGGACTCGCGGTTGAACGACGGGACCTCGATGTCATCCGGAATCGGCGCCGTCCCGCCCCCGTCGGTCGGGAGGTACGCGTCACAGAGGACACCGATGGGGATGAACTCCACTTCACCGTCACGACGCACGAGCACGCGCTGGTCCGGTGTCAACGACTGCTCACGCTTGTGGAACCGGCTGCCGTACAGCAGTTTCCCGAACACCTTCGGGAGTTGCTCTTTGGTGATGCCCGGCCCGTTGTCCTCGATGATGAGCCGGTAGTAGTCGCCCACTTCCTCGATCTCGACGTAGATGTCGGGGAGGATGCCGGCCTCCTCGGTCGCGTCGAGGGCGTTGTCGACCGCCTCCTTGACGGCGGTGACGAGCCCGCGGGCGCCCGAGTCGAACCCGAGCATGTGCTTGTTCTTCTCGAAGAACTCGGCGATGGAGATCTCGCGCTGGCTCTCGGCCAGTTCGTCCGCGATCCCTTCCTCGTCGCCGAGCTCCGACTGGAAGGACGTCATTCAGTGCAGGTACTTTCGCCGTGGCACCTAAAAGCTCACCGGGAACGGGGTGAAAGTGAAACGTGCGGTATGAGCACACACTGCGCTCAGTTTCGACGGGTACGGAGCGTTCGTCACGGCTGCCGTGTTCACTCTTCCCGGCCACCACTTTTACCGCGCCGGTGGACGCACGATCGATCGTTCGCGGCGGCCTCGCGCCGCCGGGAGGGACATCCATGAACTACAACGAGTTTACCGGCGAAGTGCAGCACCGCATCGACGCCCCCTCGCAGGGTGAGGCCGTCCGCGCCACGCGCGCCGTGTTGACGACGCTCGGCGAGCGCATCGACGCCGGCGGCGCGACAGACGTCGCCAGCCCGCTGCCGATGGAGGTCGACCGGCACGTGCTCCGTCCGGAACACGGCCAGCGATTCGACTATGGGGAGTTCGTGGACCGAGTGACGGCCCGCGCCAACTACGACGACCTCGACGTCGAGTTCGGCAAGGGCGGCGCCATCGATGAGGCCGACGCCGACTTCATGTCGAAGGCGGTCGTCGCGCTCGTCGTCTCCCAGCTCCCGGGCGGTCAGCCGGACCAGCTCCGCGCTCAGCTCCCGGCCGACTACGACGACCTCTTCGAGTTCGTCGACGTCGAGACGGAGCCGTGGGACGCGGAATAGCGGGGTGCGAGCGCCGGCGAGGCGGTCTCGTCGGTCCGGCCTTTTTTGAGGGCGTTATAGAACGACCGACATCGGGAGTATGTCTATCATGAGGTCGGGTGTGCCGTTTATAAGTGGAGCGTGGGTGGGGGTGTTAGTGGTTTATAAGTGGTTGATGCGGTGAGCACGACGACCAACACCTCCAAAGCCCCAGCCGGCTCCGGTCAAGGGCCTCGCTGCGCGCTCAAAAGGGCTCGCAGTGCTCACGGCTTCGCCGTTCGCTATCGAGAGCTCCCTACGGTCGCTCTCGCGGTGCTCGCCCTTTTGAGTGCTTACGTCGGCCGTCGTCCCGGAGCCGGCTGCCCCTTTGAGTCCCACCCAGCACCGCAACCGCACCTCACGCCTCCCCAGCCTCGGCAGGCGGCCGCCGGCGGGAAACCGCACCGCCGGCGCCCGCTGCCTCCCTCGCGCTCCGGCTCGCGCCTTATCAGGCGCTCGCCGGGCGCGCCACCGCACCGCGCGTCCGCTTATAAAAGAGTCGTCACAGCCACTCTCGACCGTTTATATCCCACGTCGCCGGCGGCGATCTGAAACACTCACTCCCGACATCACTCATCACGGACCGGAACTGTATTTGAGAACGCGTATCTGGACCGTTCCGTGATGCTTACCACTTATAAGGAGACGACGCCCTCGCCGGCGACGAGCGCGACCCGCCTATCGGGCGCAACCGTGAGCGAGACGGTCGCCCGTTCCAGCCCGTCGTCCGGCCGGTCGAACCGGACGACGAGCGTCCGAACGGTCACGTCGTCGGTCTGGACGAACGGGACGACGTGACAGCCGTGGGCGTGGATGCCCCCATCGACCGGTTCGATGCGGACGGGTTTCGGTCGCACCGAACTGGACCCCCAGCCGGTCTGGAGCACGAGGACGGCCTCCTCGTCGAAGTCGGGCGTCCCGAGCTCCTCGCGGAGTCCGTCGTCGACCGCCTCGAACTCCGCCGGCGTCCCCAACAGCTCGACGAAGTACTCCTCGCCGGCCCCGCGGTCCTCATAGTCGAGCCCGCCGAGCGCCTCGCCGAGTGAGGTAGGGCCGGTGGCGACGGCTTCTTCGAACTCGACGGTCGGGTCCGCGTCGATCCCCTCACAGAGGTAGTTCTCGTCCCAGTCTCCTTCGCCCGAGCCGGGATCCGGCTCCTCGATGTCGTGTGGCGGGTCCTCCACCCGTGGGTCCGGCTCCTCGGGGGTCGGGTCGGGCGTCCCCTCGCCGTCCCCGTTCCCGTCGAGACACCCGGCGAGGCCGGTCGTCCCGCCGACGAGCACCCCGGCGCCCGCGATCCGGGAGGTTCGCGTCAGCAGTCGCCGTCTGGTCGGCGTCATACCTGCCGTTCATCTCGAACCGCCAAGGGGTTTGTGGCGTTCGATGGGAGGGCGACCTCACCAACCACGAGGCCGCCGGCGGAACACAACGGCCAAAGCCCCCCGTGGTCTACTCTCGTCCATGTACGAGGCGGTTCACGCGCATCCGGACGGGGACGCCACCGTCGCGCGCTACGCGCACACCGCGGCGGAGAGCGGCTTCGACGGCGTCGTCGTCCGCACGAGCGAGGCGCTCACGCAGACCGCGGGCGGCGACGACTCCCCCCGCGCGGACGCGGCCGCCATCAGCGAGGAGTACGGCGTGGACGTGGTCGACGCCGTCGAGATCGATGCGGAGAGCCCGTCGAGCGCCGGCGGCGCGGTCGGCAACCACCGGCCCGACCACACCCTCCTGCTCGTGGGCGGCGGGACGAACGCGCTGAACCGGTTCGCGGTCGAGGAGCCCCGAGTCGACGTGGTGACCCACCCGATGGACGGCTCCGGCGACTTCAACCACGTGCTGGCGAAGGCCGCCCGCGACAACGACGTGCACGTCGAGTTCGACTTCGGGCCCGTGCTCCGTGCCTCCGGCGGACGCCGAGTGCAGGCGCTCGCCGACCTCCGCAAACTCCGGGAGATCGTCACCTACTACGACGCGCCGCACGTCGTCAGCGCGAGCCCACAGTCGCACCTCGAACTGCGGGCCCCCCGAGAGCTGGTCGCGGTCGCCGAGCAGGCCGGCTTCGACGCCGACTGGATCCGCGAGGGGCTGGCGGCATGGGGCGCGCTCGCCGAACGCAACCGGGAGCGTCGCTCCGAGGGCTTCATTGCGCCGGGGGTCCGACGTGGACCATATGAAACGGACCGTTGAGGAGATGGCCGCGCGCTTCTCCGAGAAGGCCACGGAGTACGACGACTCGAAAAGCGACGAGTACCACGCCTGCGCCGAACTCGTCGTGGAGTACGCCGACCCGGACGACGACGATGTCGTGCTCGACCTCGGCACCGGAACCGGTGCCATCGCGCTCGCGCTCGCACCGAACGCGAAACGCGTCGTCGGGCGCGACATCAGCGACGGAATGCTCGACGAGGCCCGCCGCAAGGCGAGCGAGGCGGGCATCGAGAACGTGACGTTCGGCCAGGGCGAGTTCCGCAACCCCGAAATCGGCGACGAGGGGCCGATCGACGTGGTGACGAGCAACTTCGCGCTCCACCACCTCTCGGATGCCGAAAAGCACGAGGCGATCCGCGTGATGGCCGAGACGGGCGCCCGGCGGATCGTGCTCGGTGACGTGATGTTCTTCGGTCTCCCCGATCCGGACGAGCCGTTCTACAACCCCGACGTGGACGACCCGTCGACGGTGGGCTCGCTCGTCGAGGCGTTCACGAGCGTGGGGTTCGCCGTCGTCGTCGCCGAGCGCGTCCACGATCAGGTCGGCGTGCTCGTCGCCGAGCGCATCGGCTTCGGCGACGAGGTTCCGGGGGCGGAGTAGGGGGACGCTCTCGATGAAACACCTCCCGAAACACCTCCGACCGCGGTGGCGCTACATCGCGGTGGGGCTCGAAGCGTGGCCCGACGCCGACCTCTCGCGACGCGGCTTCCAGCGCGCGCTCTGGTACGCTGCCGGCAACCTGCTCGGCGATACGGGAAGCGCGGACACCGACCTCACGCTGCTCTCCTTCTCCTTTTCGGACGGAGCGGGCGAGGCCGTCGTCCGCGCCCGGCACGGGCACGTTGACGATGCGCGCGCTGCCATCGCCTGCGTGAGCGAGGTTGACGACCGGTCCGTCCGCGTGCACGTTCGTGGAATTTCGGGGACGGTGCGTGCCTGTGAGGAAAGATATATGGGTCGCGCGGGCGGCACTTCGAACCAGAGAGACGTCGCGTTCGCGGGCGCCGAGCGGTCGGCCGTCGCGCGCGAAGCCAAGCGAGACGTGCGGACCGACGACGGCGTCGTCGGCGCGACGAAATTCGACACCGAGTGAAATCATGCAGGGCCAATCCCAACAACAGGCGTACGACCGCGGCATCACCATCTTCTCCCCCGACGGTCGACTCTACCAGGTCGAGTACGCGCGGGAGGCAGTCAAACGCGGCACGGCGAGCGTCGGCGTGCGTGCGGAGGACGGCGTCGTCCTCGCCGCCGAGAAGCGCGCCCGCTCCCCGCTGATGGAGCCGGCCAGCGTCGAGAAGATCCACAAGATCGACGACCACATCGGCATCGCGAGCGCCGGCCACGTCGCCGACGCGCGCCAGCTCATCGACTTCGCGCGCCGACAGGGGCAGGTGAACCACCTGCGCTTCGGCGAGTCGATCGGCGTCGAGACGCTCACCAAGAACATCACCGACCACATCCAGCAGTACACGCAGGTCGGCGGCGCGCGTCCCTTCGGCGTCGCGCTCGTGGTCGGCGGCATCGAGAACGGCGAGCCCCGCGTCTTCGAGACCGACCCGTCCGGCACCCCCTACGAGTGGAAGGCGCTCTCCATCGGCTCGAACCGCAACGACCTCCGTGACTACCTCGAAGAACACTACGAGGAAGGGCTCTCCACCGACGAGGCAATGGGCCTCGCGCTCGACGCGCTCGCGGAGGCGAACGACGGCGAGCTCACCCCCGAGGGCGTCGGCGTCGCCACCGTCACCATCGACGACGAGCAGTACCACAAGCGGTCGGACGAGGAGATCGAGACGATCCTCGACGACCACGACCTGCTCGCGACCGAGGACGACGAGGAGGAGAACGAGGACGCAGACGGCGACGCGGACGACGAGTCCGCCGAGTAAGCGACCGACGCGCCCCGATTTTTCACCGACCCGGGCCGTTCCGAAACCGCCATGGCCGACGCCGTCTCACTCAGGAACATGAGCGACAGCGACGCGCCGGCGGAGGCCGGCGATCACGTCGATTCCGACGACGACCGCGGCCCCGTGGGTCGTGCAGGCGACGCCGACCTTCCGGACGGCTACGAGCTCCGCGAGACGACGCCCGCCGTCGACGACTTTCTCCGGCTCCGACGCGAGGCCGGGATGGCCGAGCGGAGCCGCGAGGCCGCCGAGGCCGGACTGCCGAACACCCTCTACGGCGTTCACGTCGTCGACGTCACCGGCGAGGAGCCGCACCCGGTCGGCATGGCGCGGGTGGTCGGCGACGGCGGCTGCGTCTACCACGTCTCCGATATGGCGGTCGCGGAGCCCCATCAGGGCCAGGGGCTCGGCACGGCGATGATGGACGCGCTGATGGCGTGGATCGAGCCCGAACTCGAAAGCGGCGGCTACGCCAACCTCTTTGCGGACATCGACGGCTTCTACGAGCGCTGGGGGTTCGTGGAGTCCGAGCCCGACTCCACGGGCATGTGGACGTGGCCGGACCTGCTCGCGGAGGCCCGAGCCGAGCGAGAGGCGGGCGTCGAGTGAACGGCGAGCCGGGTTGCGACTACCGGTCGGCGACCGACTCCTCGCCGCCGGTCTCGGCGGCCGCGTAGATCGCGTCGAGCGCGCGCATGTCGACGAGCGCTTCCTCCCCGTCGGGGGCGGGCTCTCGCCCCGCAAGCAGGCAGTCGGCGAAGTAGTCGAACTCCGCCTCCATCTGGTCGACGTGGCGCGTCCGAACCGACGCGTCGACGTTCCCCCGCCGGAGCGTCAGCTCTCGGTGCTCGTCCTCGAAAAACGCCGGCGACAGCGTCAGCGTCCCCTCGGTCCCCACGACGCGGAGCTCGCCGGAGCGCGCGAGGTTCTGGCTGGCGGCACACTCCGCGACCACGTCGTTCGGGAACTGCAGCGAGAACGTCGCGCGCTCGTCTGGCACGTCCGCGAACGCCTGGTGCGAGCCCCGGAACTCGGCGGTGACCGTCTCCGGATCCGCATCGAGCAGGAACCGCGAGGTGTTCAGCGGGTAGATGCCGAGGTCCGTCACGCTCGTCCCGTAGCCGGCCATATTGGGATCGAGCCGCCACTGATCGGGACCGCCGAACGACAACACGGGCTGGGTCATGTGGCCGTGCACCTGTGCGGGCTCGCCCACCAGCCCCTCGCGTATCGCTGCGCGCGCCGTCCGCACCAGCGGCTCCGTCTGCATCCGGTAGGCGCACATCAACGGCACATCGGCCGACCCGCAGGCCGCCACGAGGCGCTCGGCGCGCTCCAGCGACGCCTCCAGCGGCTTCTCACACAGCACGGCCTTCCCGTGGTCGGCGGCCGCCTCGCCGTACGGCAGGTGGACCGCGTTGGGTGTACAGACGTACACCGCGTCGTACTCGTCGGTCGCCGCTCCGTCGCGAAACGCGTCGCCCGATAGCGCCGTCGGCGTCTCTGTTTCGGATACTTCGCGAGCCACACGCTCGGCCTTTTTGGCGGACCGGCTCACAACGACGCTCGTCTCACAGAACGTCGACTCCGCGATCGCGGGAATCGCCCGGTTCCGCGTCCACCCGCCGAGCCCGACGAGCGCGAACCGCACCGGTCCGGCGTCGTCGGCCGACTCCTGCCAGTCGCGGTCCTCGATCGAGTCGAACAGCTGGCGTAGGGTCTCCATGTCGGGAGGCCGCCGGGCGCACACTAAACGCCGGCGGCCGCGGTGAGGAAGGGGTGACGGCGTGGATGACCCGGACGGTTCCGTCACCCGGGGATGGTCACAGACGCGCCGCTGGTCGAAATTGAAACGTTCGGTAGAAAGCCGGAGGAGGGATTTGAACCCTCGACCTATTCCTTACGAAGGAATCGCTCTGCCAGCTGAGCTACTCCGGCACGCATTCACTTGTACCCCGATGACGGAAATAAGGGTTCCGAAATCGGCCGACGGTGGCGAGCCGTACCGTGCGTCGGCCCGACACGCCGGCGGACGAGCAGCGAGCGATCGCCGGCGGGCTCGCGGGGTGACCCTTTTCAGAGAGCCCTGCCACCAGTACTTGTCGATGTTGGTGTTTGTCGCGCAGATAAGTGGACGATCAACACCCAATCCCAGACATCCTCAAAGGAGTATAAGGACAAACGCTAAATACGTGGTTACATCTTCATATGATGTCGTCGACACCGCTGCGCCCACCACCCTGCCGGGCGCCGGCGACGGTCCGACTCGGCCCGTTCGGACATCGGTCGCGTCACGTCCCCCACCGCGGCGCGACCACTCACCGTCGACGGCCTCGCGGCCATCGCGGGCATCACGCCCATGGCGTGTCCACGCGCGAATCGCCTCTGGACCCGAGCCGTCCGCCGCCGCACTCTTGTCATGTGACGGGCCACCCTTCGCCGCCGAGCGCTGCAGCTCTTGTCTCCGGTGCGTCAATCAGCAACAGTCCACCGGCAAAAACGTCGATCCGCGAAATCGGAGCCCTGTGAGCGACGGCCGCGCTACAGGAGCGCGGCGGCCGCGGCCTCGGCCGTCTCGATGACGGGACCGAAGCCGGGCAGGAGCAGCACCGTGCCGACGGCGGCGAAGATGACGGCGCCGTACAGCGCGGTCGGCCGCGAGTCGACGACATCGAGCGTCGATTCGCTGGCCGGGTCGTCGAGGAACATCGCCTTGACGACGCGGCTGTAGTAGTACAGCGAGAGTACGCTGTTGAGCGCGCCGATCGCCGCCAGCCACACGAAGCCGTTCTCGATCGCTCCCATGAACAGGAAGTACTTCGAGAAGAAGCCGGCAAACGGCGGCAGACCGGCCAGCGAGAACATGAACACGGCCATCGCCACGCAGGCGATGGGTGCACGCTTCGCGAGGCCGGCGTAGTCGGCGAACGTCGGGCCGACACCCCAGCGCTCGGCGAGCGCGACGAACAGGAACGCACCCGTGTTCATGAAGCCGTACACCAGCAGGTGCGCCATCGCGGCGCCCATCACGGCCTCGTTGTGCGCACCGCCAGCCTGCAGCGCGGCGAGACCGATGAGGACGTAGCCGGCGTGGCCGACCGAGGAGTACGCCAACATCCGCTTGACGTTCTCCTGAACGGCGGCCGCGAAGTTGCCGACCGTCATCGTGACGACGGCGAGGATACCGAACGCGAGCACCCAGTCGATGCCCAGGCCGACGGCGACGTCGACCGGGAACGCCTCGGTGAACAGGCGGAACGCGAGCACGAACCCGGCGGCCTTCGAGGCCGACGAGAGGAACGCGCTCACGGGTGCGGGCGCACCCTCGTACGCCTCCGGCGCCCAGAAGTGGAACGGGACGGAGGCCGTCTTGAACGCCACGCCACCGATCATCATCACGATGCCGAGCCCGGCGATGCCGACCATCCCGTCAGCGCCGGCGAGCCCGTCCGCAACGTCGCTGAGGATCAGCGAGCCCGTGGCGGCGTACACCAGCGAGATGCCGAACACGAAGATGGCCGAGGAAACGGCGCCGACGAGGAAGTACTTCAAACTCGCCTCGACGCTGCCGCGGTTCTTTTTGAGGAAGGCGACGAGCGCGTACGACGGCAGCGACGCCATCTCCATCGCGACGAACATGACAGCAAGCGAGTTGGAAACGGCGAGGAACGCCATGCCGCTCGCCGCGAACAGGACCAGCGAGTAGAACTCCGCCGGACTGTGGTGGTCGTCGAAGTAGTCGTGGGCGGCGACGACGACGAGCGCCGTCACCGACGCGAAGATGGCGGTGAAGAACAGCGCCATCGTGTCCACCTTGATCGCGTCCGCGAACAGGTAGACGGCGCCGCCGGTCGACTCGCTGCCCGTGCCGGCGATCACGAACCACGCCGTGAACGCCAGCGAGGTGAGCGCGCCGAGCGCGCTCACGACGGCCATCGACGTGTTAGAGCGGCCGTGCGGGTTGATCGTGTCGACTAACAACAGCACGAGGCCGGTGAGCACCAGCGTCAGCGCCGGCGCCAGTGCGGCCCACTGGGGGAGTGTTTCAACCATTGATGGGCACCTCCTCGACAACCGGCAGAGCAGCGTCACGGATCATCTCGAAGAACAGGTCGGGCGCGACGCCCAGCACGATGATGGCCGCTAACAGCACGGCGAGCGGCGCCACGTCGTGAAGCGGGGCGCGACCGACCTCGTAGTCGGTTTCGAGCCGGTACGGCCCGAACAGCGTCTTCTGCATGGCCAACAGCAGATAGCCGGCGACGATGACGATGCCGAACATCGCCAGCGCCGTGAACACGGGGGCATACGGGAGCGCCGGCGCGCCGAACGCGCCGACGAAGATGAAGAACTCGCCCGCGAAGCCGGCCATCAGGGGCAGCCCCATGTAGCCGAACGCGCCGGCGACGAGGATCCCCACCGCGACGGGCATCCGGTCGGCCATGCCGGCCATATCGTCGACCATGCGCGTGTGCGTCGCGTTGTAGACGACGCCGACCGCCATGAACATCAGCCCCGAGATGAGGCCGTGGGCGATCATCTGGAACGTCGCGCCGCCGACGCCGTACTCGGTGAACGCGACGAGACCCAAGATCACGTACCCCATCGACGAAACGGAGGAGTACGCGACGATGCGCTTGAGGTCCTTCTGAGCCAGCGCCAGCATCGCGCCGTAGATCACGCTGATCACGGCGATGATGGCGATGGGGATCGCGAGCATCGACGCCTGCTCGGGCAACATCGTGAAGTTGAATCGGAGCAGCGCGTACGTCCCCATCTTCAGGAGCACGCCGGCCAGCATCACGGACACCGGCGTCGGCGCCTCGACGTGGGCGTCAGGCAGCCACGTGTGGAACGGGACGATCGGCACCTTCACCGCGAATCCGGCGAACATGGCGAGGAACGCGGCCATCGCCAGCGTCCCCGGCGCTAGCCCGGCGAACGAGCCGAGCTCGCCGGCGAGCAGCGCCTGCGTGATCTCCGGCAGCGAGAACGACTCGACGGGCAGCCCGAACACCAGCGCCATGAAGCCGATGAACATCACCAGCGACGCGGCGTTCGTGTAGACGAAGAACTTGATGGCGGCGTACTTCCGGCGCGGACCGCCCCAGACGCCGATGAGGAAGTACATCGGCACGAGGACGGCCTCCCAGAAGATGAACCACAGGAAGAAGTCGAGCGCGGTGAACACGCCCAGGAGGTTTGCCTCCATGAACAGCATGAGCCCGTAGAACTGGCTCTGCCGTTCGTCGATGGGCGTCCACGCGCTGACGATCGCCA
Organism: Halorubrum gandharaense; assembly: GCF_054654575.1. NCBI lineage: Archaea > Methanobacteriati > Methanobacteriota > Halobacteria > Halobacteriales > Haloferacaceae > Halorubrum > Halorubrum gandharaense. The sequence goes on along the minus strand of NZ_BAAIET010000001.1, from coordinate 1,004,713 downwards.
GCGGAATCAGGAACGTCGTGAGCACGACGAGCGGCAGGCTGATGCCGTCGAGCCCGACGTACCACGACAGCGAGCGGCCGCCGACCTCCAGCCACTCGAACTGCGACTCGAACGCGATGGTGGAGCCCGCATGCAGGGCGTTACCGACCGCGTCGAACTGTGACCACAGGTAGATGCTCCCGACGAAGGGAACCAGACTGAGCGCGAACGCGAGCCGGCCGGCCCACTCGTCCGGAGCGAGCATGACGGCCAGCGCGCTCGCGAACGTGAATGCGATGAGCGCTTCGAGTATCACAGGAACCACCCCCCGGTAACCCCGAGGATCAGAATCAACGCGATCAGCCCGAGCGTCAGCATGGCCGCGTAGTGGGTGACGAGGCCGGTCTGGATGCGACGGACCCGCTGGCCGGCGGCGAGCGCGACCGAGGAGGTGCCGTTGACGACGCCGTCAATGACCCCCTGGTCGAACGTGTCGGCGCCGCCCGCAACGTCCTGCGTGCGGTAGCCGAGCCACACCTGCACCTCGTCCTGGTAGTAGTTGTTGTACAGCACGTCCTTGGCGCCGCCAAGCTTCTCGGTGTGCTCGGTCGGCTCCGGGACGTTGTAGAGCTTCCACGCGACCAGCAGCCCGAGCACGGCGAGGCCGAGCCCGAGGCCGGCGGCGACGAGCAGCGTCGTCACCTCGCTGCCGCCGATCGTGCCGGCGTCGTAGCCGGCGTAGGTGGCGAGCAGGTCGTTGTAGTGGGAGTAGCTCACGCCGTCGATGCCGCCCCAGCCGTTGTCGAGCCACTGGGTGAGGAAGTCGATCCCCTCGACGCCCAGCAGCTTCTGGACCGGCACCATGTTGACGAAGCCGGCGACGACCGCCAGCACGCCGAGCACGGAGAGCGGTCCCTTCACGTTCCAGCGCACGGCGTGCGGGTCACGCGCCGTCTCGGAGCGCGGCTCGCCGTGGAAGGTCAGGAAGACCATCCGGAACGTGTAGAACGCGGTGACGGGCACCGCGAGCAGTCCCATGATCCAGCCGCCCAGCAGCAGCGGCTCGTTGAGACCGTGGATGAACGCCTCGTAGAGGATCTCGTCTTTCGACCAGAAGCCCGAGAACGGGAAGATGCCGGCGAGCGCCAGCGACCCCGCGAGGAACGTCCAGTAGGTGACGGGCATCTTGTCCTTCAGACCACCCATGTCCCACATGTTCTCGTTGTGGTGCATCGCGATGATCACCGACCCGGCGCCGAGGAACAGCAGCGCCTTGAAGAACGCGTGGGTCATCAGGTGGAAGGTCGCGGCCACGTACGAGCCCGCGCCGAGCGCGAGCATCATGTAGCCGTACTGCGAGATGGTCGAGTACGCCAGCACCTGTTTCAGCTCGTCTTTGACGACGCCCATCGTCGCCGCGAACAGCGCCGTGAACCCGCCGACGAACGCGATGATCGCGAGCGTCGTGGGTGTCAGCGCGTAGAATCCGAACATCCGGGCGATGAGGTAGACGCCGGCCGCGACCATCGTTGCAGCGTGGATGAGCGCGGAGACCGGCGTCGGACCCTCCATCGCGTCGGGGAGCCAGGTGTGCAGCGGGAACTGGGCGGACTTGCCGACCGCACCGCCGAGCACGAGGAGGCCGACGAGCGTGAACCACTGCTCGACGCCGAGGCCGAGCGGCGTCCACGCGTCGAACTCGCCGTTGAGCGCCTGTTCGGCGAGGACGGGGAACGACCCGTCGCCGGCGAACTGCGCGGTGCCGAACGTCGCGAACACCGCGACGACGCCGACCAGGAAGAAGTAGTCACCGAAGCGGGTGACGAGGAACGCCTTCTTCGCGGCCGACGGCGGCCCCTCCTGACGGAAGTGGAAGCCGATCAGCAGGTACGAGCAGAGTCCCACCAGCTCGAAGAACATGAACGCCATCAGCAGGTTGTCGGCGACGACGAACCCGAGCATGGAGGCGGTAAAGAGGCCGAGGCCGGCGTAGTAGCGCGGCAGGCCCGTCTCGCCCTCGTCGTTCATGTAGCCGAGCGAGAACACGTGGACCAGCAGCGCGATGAGCGTCACGATGACGAGCATCAGCGCCGACAGCGGGTCGATGAGCAGCCCGAACGTCAGCTCGAACTGGTCGCCGCCCGCCCACGTGTAGATCGTCTCGTTGTACGTGCGCCCGCCGAGGACGGTGACGGCGACCCAGATCGACAGCAGGAACGACCCTGCGGCCGCGGCGATGCCGCCGAATGCGCCCCCTTTGGGGAGGTACTTGCCGGCGCCGAGCGCCACCAGGAACGAGAAGAACGGCAGCAGCACGATGGCCGGCACGTATGCGAACGCGTCTACCATCTTACCACCTCATCTCCGTTGGAACAGTCACGTCAGTATCACCGAAGTTACGATACAGCACGAGGATGATGCCGATCCCGATGGCGACCTCCGCGGCGGCCAGCGCGATCACGAACAGCGCGAACACCTGCCCGGTCAGGTCGCCGTAGTAGGCGGCGAACGCGATCAGGTTGATGTTTGCGGCGTTCATCATGAGCTCGACGCTCATCAGGAAGTACAGCGCGTCACGCCGCGTGAGCACGCCAAACAGGCCGATACAGAACACGCCGGAGGCTAACAGGAGGTACCACTCGACGGGCACCATTACCGGTCACCTCCGCCGGGGAACGCCTCGCCGACGGTCGCAGCGAGCGACTCGTCCTCCTCGCGTCGCGCGAGGTAGATGGCGCCGTCGACCGCGACGTCGAGTGCAACCGCGACGATCAGGAACGCCGCGAGGAACCCCTCGGAGGGGATCGTCGCGACGCCGTGGTCGCCGAGGTTGAACAGGGCGTAGCCGATGTTGTGAACGACCGATTCGCCCTCCGGGAAGCCGGCGGCCTCGCCGAACTCCGACGTGAGGACCGTCGCGGCCATCACGCCGAAGAGGATGAGGACCGTCAGCCCCGGAACGAGCCGGCCGCCGATGTCGTCGTTGCTCATACGCTGTTCACCTCCGTCTCGTCAGTGTCCGATCGCGTGAGCATCACGGCGAACGTGACCAGAATCAGGACCCCGCCCACGTAGACGAGGATCTGCATGGCGGCCAAAAACTCCGCCTGCAGCATCACGTAATGGACCGCAACGCTCGTGAGCGCGCCGCCGAGCAGCAACGCGGCGTGGAACACGTCGCGTGCCAGGACGACGCCCAGGCTGAACGCCAGCGTAACCGCGGCGAACAGCGCGAACGCGATGGTTTCATAGACCATTGTAGTTGTCTCCTTTGAGAGTGCCTTTGTAGATTTCGAGACGTCGCGCTACTGGTAGTCGACCTCGCCGTCGCCCTCGCCGATCCACGCGCTCCGGTCGGGATTGCGGGATTCGAGGGGGTCGATACCCTTGTACCACGGGACGTTCTTGAGCTGTTCTTTGTTGTACACGAAGTCGTCTTTCGTGTCCGCGGTGAACTCGAAGTTCTGGGTGAGCAGGATGGCGTCGACGGGACAGACCTCCTCACACAGCCGGCAGTAGATACACTGCCCGATGTGGAGGTTGTACTGCTCGCCGTTGCGCTGGTCGTCCTGAACGATCTGGATCGTGTCGTTCGGACAGACGTTCTCACACTGCCGGCACCAGATACACCGCTCCTGACTGAACTTGTGGACGCCGCGGAAGCGCGGGCTCACGTCGGGAGCCTCCTCCGGGTACTTCACGGTGAAGGTGTTCCCGTCGAGCGCGTGCTTCATCGTCGTCGCCATGGATTTCATGAGTCCGATCATTAGACGATCACCCCCACGATTACGGCCGTGAGCACCAGGTTCGCGAACGACAGCACGAGCATTCCTTTCCAGCCGATCTCAATGAGCTGGTCGATGCGCACCCGGGGCAGTGCCGCGCGGCACCACTGGGTGAACAGGAAGAAGGCCCACACCTTCACCACGAACCAGATGAAGCTGATGGACTCCGGTCCGGGGCCTGCGGCGCCGCCGAGGAACGTCAACGCGAGGATGGCGCCGCCGAGGAAGATGTGGACGAACTCCCCGAGGTAGAACAGCACGAAGTACGCCGAGGAGTACTCCGTCTGGTACCCGCCGACGATCTCGGTGGGCGCCTCGGGAATGTCGAACGGGTTCCGTCCGATCTCCGCGAGGTTCGCGACCATGAACAGCGCGAAGGCGAACGGGTTCACGAGGGCGTACCACGCCGGAACGGCGAAGCCGCCGATCGTGAACAGCGTCTCGGACTGCGCGGCCGCGATCCCGCTCGTCTGGAGCGTGCCCGCGAAGAGGACGACGGACATCGCCGTCACGATGAGCGGGATCTCGTACGCGAGGTTCTGCGCGACGGCCCGAAGACCGCCGAGGAACGAGTACTTGTTGTTGGATGCGTAGCCGGCCATCACCAGCGAGACGGAGGCGATGGAGGCGAACGCGAACACCAGCGCCAGCCCAACTTCGGGGTCGGCAAGCTGGAGGTTAACCGGGCCGAGGTGGCCCATCGGGATGACGGCGAAGCCGAGCAGCGCGGACGCCGGCAGCACGATGGGGGCGATGTCCCAGGTCGGGCGGTCGACGTTCTCCGGGATGATCAGCTCCTTCGCGAGGAGCTGGACCGCAGCCGCAGGGATGATGAGCAGCCCGAAGGGGCCGATCCGGTCGACCGCGACGCGGTCGGTGAACGCCGCCGTGATCTTCCGTTTCGCCCACGGACCAGCGACGCCGGTGAACGCGAGGATGATGTTCCCGACGACGAACGCCGCGATGAGCGCGGCGACGACCTCACCGATGACGCCGGGAAGCCCGAGCGTGTCCGCGATGAACTCGGGGAACAGCTGTGCCGGGGCCGCTGCCATCAGCGGTCCACCTCCCCGAGCACGATGTCGAGGCTGCCCAGCGCGGCGATGACGTCGGGGATGTACTCCCCGTTGGCGATCTCCGGCAGGGTCTGGAGGTTCGAGAAGCAGGGCGAGCGGATCTTGAAGCGGGCCGGCTTGTCCGTCCCGTCCGCACGCATGTAGATGCCGAGCTCGCCTTTGGCGGCCTCGACGGCGCGGTAGATCTCCGTGTCGTCGTCCGGGCGAAGCGTCCGGGGGACGTTCGCCTGGATCGTCCGCTCCTCCTCGGGCCAGTCCTCGAGCAGGTCGATACACTGCTCGATGATCTTGGCGGACTCCTCGACCTCCTGCATGCGTACGAGCAGGCGGCTGTAGTTGTCACAGCCGTCCTCCGTGATCACGTCCCAGTCGAGCTCGTCGTAGTAGCCGTAGGGGTCGTCACGGCGAAGGTCGTAGTCGACGCCGGAGCCCCGAAGGACGGGGCCGGTGGCGCCGTAGTTCTTCGCGACCTCCGGCGGCAGGATGCCGGTGTCGATCGTCCGCATCTGGAAGATCTCGTTGGACGTGATGAGGTTGTGGTACTCCTCGACCGAGCCGGGCAGCTGGTTGAGGAAGTCGCGCGTCTTCGAGAAGAACTCCTCGCGCGGCTCCGGCAGGTCCCAGACGACACCGCCGAGTCGGAAGTAGTTGAACATCATCCGCTGGCCCGTCAGGTCCTCCAGCAGGTCCTGCACGCGCTCGCGGTCGTTGATGGCGTACATGAACGTCGCCGTGAAGTCGCCGTTAACGTCGAGCGCGAACGTCGCCAGTGCGAGCATGTGCGCCGCGATACGGCACATCTCCGCGCCCATCGTCCGGATGACCTGCGCGTACTCCGGCACCTCGATCTCCGCGAGGTCCTCCGCGGCGCGCGCGTACGCCCACTCGTTGAGCAGCCCCGCCGAGATGTAGTCCCAGCGGTCGGGGTACGGCATGATCTGGTGGCGGTAGGTGCCGTTCTGGGCCATCTGCTCCTCACAGCGGTGGAGGTAGCCGATGTCCGACTCCACGTCGACGACCTGCTCACCGTCGAGCACCGTCTTCAGGTGGAGCACGCCGTGCGTCGCCGGGTGGTGGGGCCCGATGTTGAGGAACATCGTGTCGGAGTCGGAGTCCTGGTGATGGTCCGCAAGCGGGTTGGCGTGCTCGGAGAGCGCCACCATCTGCGGCTGGTCCTTGTCGTAGCTCCGTGACAGCGGATGTCCCTGCCAGGTCTCCGGCAGGAGGATCCGGCGCAGGTCGGGGTGGTCGTCGTAGTCGATGCCGATCAGGTCGTACGCCTCGCGCTCGTGCCAGTCGGCCGTCCGGAAGACGGGCTCGGCGGACTCCGAGACCGGGTTGTCCTTGTCGGCGGGCACCACGACGCTGACCTCGTTGGTCGGGTCGTCGAACTGCTTGAGGTGGTAGATCGACTCGTAGCGGTTGTCGTACTCCTGTGCGGAGACTAAAGAGAGGTGGTCGAAACCGGCCTCCCGTTTGAGCAGCGAGAGCGTGTCCTGGACGGCGTCCGGCCGGATCACGAACGCGGGCGCGTTCAGGTGGTCGTCGCGCGCGACGACGCGGTCGCCGAGCAGCGCCTCCAGCTCCTCGGGAGTGCGCTCGACGGCGCCGTCGGCCTCGGGGTCTTTCAGGCTCATGGCGAATCAGCGAAGTTGTATCGCATCACGAGGTCGTCGTCGTCGACCTGGTCGGCGAGGTGGTTGACGAGCTCGTCGCGGTCGAGATCGGAGAACTGTTCCAGCTCGTAGGGTTTCACCGTCACGGGCGAGGCCTCGCCGTTGGCGACGCGCTCCTGCAGCTTGGCGACGCCGTACACGAGTGCCTCCGGACGGGGCGGGCAGCCGGGGACGTGGATGTCGATCGGGATGACCTCCTCGGCACCCTTGATGACGTTGTACCCCTCCTGGAACGGGCCACCGGAAATGGTGCACGACCCCATGCCGACGACGAACTTCGGCTCGGGCATCTGGTCGTAGACGCGCTTCATCCGCGGGGCGAACTTCGAGACGATCGTCCCGGGGACGATCATCACGTCCGCCTGTCGCGGGGATGCGCGGGGGACACCCGACCCGAAGCGGTCGAGGTCGTGTTTCACCGCGTAGGTGTGCATCATCTCGATGCTGCAGCAGGCGATCCCGAACTGCAGCATGAACATCGAGGACCCACGACACCAGTTCATGAACTTGTCGAACTTGGTGAGGATGAACGGCGAGGAGCCGAACGCCTCGCGCAGTCGGGAGTTGAACCGGTCTCCCTGGCCGCTCATGCGGCTATCCCGGGTCTTCGTTACGACTTGTGATTCGTCGGTGATGAAGGGTTGGTCGCTACTCATAGTTGGTCTCACGCTCCGTCTTCCGCGCGGTCGCACGGGGGCTTTTACTCCACTGTACTGCACCCGTCCGCCACGCCCACACGAGCCCGATCGTGAGAATACCCACGAACGCCAGCATGGGCCAGAGCAGGTCGATCATCGGGACGCCGGCCTCCAGCGCGGGGCGGTAGATCACGACCCACGGGAAGAGGAGAACGGTCTCGATGTCGAACACGACGAACAGCAGCGCAACCATGTAGTACTGGATGTTGAACCGGATGCGCGTGTTGCCCGTCGGGATCTCGCCGGACTCGTAAATGGTGCTTTTGCCTTGTTCCGGCACGCTTGGACGGATGAGCGCCGACACTGCCATCATCCCCAGCGGGATGAACAGGCCGACGACCGCCAGTGCGCCGATCGCTATCCAATCGCTCATATAGGTCTCCGTAACGTGCGCGAATTTGACCCGCCCCCTCATAAGCGTTGATTCTCGTGCGTGCGGGCCCGCCGTGCGGGCCCGCGGTCGCTAACGCCCGCTTCAGTCCGTATGGGCCCGCTCCGGCTGTCGCGGGAGCAGCACACAGCAGGCCGCGCCGGCGGCGACGAGCCCCGCGAGCAGCAGGAACACCTCGTCAAAGTAGTTCGCCTCCGCGAGCGCGCCGGCCACGATCGGGCTGCCGGCACCGATCACCATGTAGCCGGTCCGGAGCGCGCCGAGCCCGGACCCCTGTACGTCGGCCGGTAGCGAGTCGGTGAGATACGTCAGCGTCACCGTTGCGTAGCCGAGCAGACTGCTCAAGAACAGGGTAAGCGCGACGAGTCCGCCGACGGAGTCGACGAACGGGAGCGCGGCGAGTGCAGCCGTCGCCGTCAACAGGATAACCGGGAGCGTCCGCCGGATGCCGGCCGCGTCGTACGCTCGCCCCGCCATCGGCTTGACGAGCACGCCCATCGCGAAAAACCCGCCGAACAGCAGGGTTGCGGCCGTCGCCGAGAACCCCTTTTCGTCGATGAGGTACGTCGGGTAAAAGCCGGTGAATGCCTGCCACGCGCAGTAGCCGAGCGTCTGGATCGCGGTGACCAGTAGCACCGGACGACGCCGCAGCGACATCGCCACGTCACGGGCGCTCGAAGTCACCCGCGAGAGCGGCGACACGTCCGGGGAGCTCCTGCCGTCCACCGCCGCGTCCCCTTCCGCGCTCGACTCGTCGTCGGCGTCCGGGCTCGGCACCCACACCAGGATTCCGACCCCCGCGATGACGAAAAGCGGGATCGCGAATCCGAGCCCCACCTGCCACGTGAGCGTGACGGCGAGAAATCCAGCAAGCGGCGGAAGCAGGGCGTTACCGAGGTCGCCCGCCGCCATCGTCACGCCGATTGCGGTGCCGTCGTTCTCCGGGTAGACGTTCGAGAGAATGGTGAACCGGGAGACGCCGTACAGAGCCGTACTGAGCCCGAACAGGGCGGTCGCCGCGAACAGCAAGGTGACTGAACCGGAGGCCACGACCAGCCCCAGCATCGCCCCCGAGACGAACGTGCTGACGACGAGCACCGCTCGCTCGCCGAACCGGTCGGCGAGGACGCCGCCGGGGAGTTGACCGAGCGCGTACGCGAGCCACAGCGTCGACAACAGGAGCCCGGCGGTCCCGAGGCCGATCCCCTCGGCTTCCCTGAGGTGCGGGATGACGGCCGGGTACACCAGCCGGACGCCCAACGAGAGGAACCAGCCGAGCGCAACGACGATGAGAATGGGTGTACGCGGATCGCTACGAAGGGTCGTAAAGCCGGTCCGGGCGCGTTCGATCGGAGAGGTCACTGTAACGGTCGGACCGTCGAACGGTACGAATAAACGGAGTCGGGTACCGGGAAACTCGGCCGGTACGGGAGAACGTTCGTGAGGGACCGAGCGGCTCCCAGTCGCGCGTGAAAGGGTGAGCGTGGACTCGTCCTACGCACCCATACCGGGCTACTCGCCGTGTTTCTCGCGGAATCCGTCGATGCCGAGGTCGTGGAGGTCCGCGGAGACCCCCGCAACACCACCCTTGAGATCCTCGTGATACTCGACCAGCCGCTCCTCGACCGTCTCGTGTTCGCGCGCGAGTATCTGTGCGGCGGAGAGCCCGGCGTTGAACGACTTGCCGGCGTCGACCGCGACGATGGGGGCGCCCGTCGGCATCCCGATGACGGAGTCGACGGACTTCTCCTGGACCGGCACGCCGACCACGGGAATCGGGTACGCCAGCGACGCGGTCATGTTCGGCAGGTCGGCGGACTTGCCGCCGGCGCCGGCGACGATCACGTCGAGCCCGCGGGCGGCCGCGGTGTTGCCGTACGCGTACATCAGCTCCGGCGTCCGGTGTGCGGAGACGACGTAGCTCTCGTAGGTGAACCGGGCGTCCGGCGGCTCCGCAAAGTCGGTCTGCTCGGCGAAGCCGAGCTCGTCGAGTGCCTCGTAGGCGCCCTCCATGACGGGGAGGTCGGAGTCCGACCCCATGATGATCCCCACGTCCGGGGTGGTGTCGGGGTCCGCGCCCGCGTCGGCCTCCGATTCGAGTCGGTCGATCAGGTCCTGCACCGAGGTCATGGACGGGCGTTCGGCGGAGACGCTTAAGGAACTCCCGGATGGGGCGAGCGCAGGACGACGACCCCGTTACTGGAACCGGTCGAGTCCGAACAGCCCGACCTCGTGGTCCGTCTCGCCGTCGACGGCGATGTCGGCGAGCACCTCGCCGATGGCGCTCGCAAATTTGAACCCGTGACCCGAAAAGCCCGCGCCGACCGTCACTTGTGGTGCGTCCGGCAGTCGGTCGAGCACGAAGTGCGAATCCGGCGTGTTGGTGAACATGCAGGTGGCCAGCCGGAGCGTGGGGCCCGCGCCGGCGGGGAAGTGGCGCTCCGCGTAACTCCGCAACAGCTCCTCGTCGGCCGGCCCCGGCTCCCGAAGCCCGTCGTCGGCGTCGACGGACTCTTCGAGGTGGTTGAACTTCCCGAACTTGAACCCGGGCACGTCGTGCCGCGGGAAGCCGTAGTAGTGGCCGTCGTCGGCCGCGTGGACGAAGATCGGGAATTTCTCGGGGTCGAAGGCTTTCGGACGGTTCGGCCGGAGCCACGCGAGTACCTGTCGTTCGGGGACGGCGACGCCGCGAAGCTCGGGGACGAGTTTCGGCGCCCACGCGCCCGCCGTGACGACCAGTCGGTCGGCCTCGTAGCTCCCCTTCGGCGTGGTCACCCTGACGCCGCCGTTCGGGAGCGTCGCGTAGTCGGCCATCGGCTCGCGAGCGCGGATCTCGGCGCCCGCCCGCTGGGCCGCCTCGACGTGGGCGATGATACACTGCTCGGGCACCACGAACCCGCCGTCCGGCTGGTACACCGCCCGGTGCCCCTCGGGCAGGTCGTACCCCGGGAACCGCTCGTTGCACTCGGCCGCCGTGAGCAGCTCGTGGTCGAGATCGTGGGCCGAACAGGAGGCGAGCGATCCTTCCACGATCTCGCTGTCGGGCGGACCGGCGTCGATGCCACCGGTGACGTGGAGGAGGTCTCGCCCCGTCTCCGCCTCCAGGTCCCGCCACAGGTCGTAGGCGCGCTCGACGAGTGGCACATACGCGGGGTCCTCGTACTGCGGTTTGCGGATGATCCGGGTGATCCCGTGTGAGGACCCACGTTCATGTGGCACGTCATAGCGCTCGAGCCCGAGCACGTCGAGCCCGCGGTCGGCAAGGTGGTACGCCGCCGCGCTCCCCATGCCGCCGACGCCGACGACGACCGCGTCGTACCGTTCGGTCATGGGCGGTGCTCTCGGCGCGATGAAAAGTAGCTGACGAACGGGGCAGTCGGCGCGGACAACGGTCAGCGTGGGCCGGTCCGAGAACGGCTACTCCGCCCGGAACGTGACGCCGTCACGAAGGTCTCGCGCACGCGAGAGGAGGCGCTCGCGGTCGTCGTCACCCTCTTCAGTCGTCTCATCGCCATCGGTCACCGTCAAATGCCCCATCTTCCGGAGGGGGCGCACGTCGTCTTTCCCGTACCAGTGGAGGTCGGCGTCGGGCGCCGCGAGCACGGACTCGACGTGCCGGAGCGTCGCGGGCTCGGTCTCGTCCACGTCCCCGAGCAGGTTGGCGGTGACGGCGGGCGCGACTTGCTCCGTGGGGCCGAGCGGCCAGCCGAGCACCGCGCGGACGTGGTTCTCGAACTGGGAGGTGCGCGCGCCCTCGATGGTCCAGTGGCCGGAGTTGTGCGGCCGGGGGGCGATCTCGTTGAGCAGCACTGCTCCCTCGCTGGTCTCGAACAGCTCGATCCCGTAGACGCCGCGACCGTCGAGCCAGTCGAGCACGTCCTCAGCAACCTCCTGCGCCCGGGCGATCACGTCGTCGTCCGCCCGCGCCGGGGTGACGCTCTCGCGGAGGATCTCCTCGCGATGGACCGTCTCCGTCACGGGATAGGTGCGCGTCTCGCCGTCGGCGCCTTTCACGCCCATCACCGCGATCTCGCGCTCGAAGTCGACGAGCTCCTCGGCCATCGCGTGCGTGCCGAGTTCGTCAAGGACGGCGGCGGCCTCCTCCGGCTCCTGGGCTGGAAGGTTGCCCCGGCCGTCGTACCCTCCCTCACGGGCTTTCACCATCGCGCCGCCGAACTCCTCGACCACGCGTTCGAGCCCGTCGGCGGTCGCCACCGCCGCGAACTCCGGCACGGGAATTCCCGCATCCGCGAGCGCCTCCTTTTGAACCAGTTTGTCCTGAATGGTCCGCAGGGTGTCGGGGTCCGGATGAACCGGCACGTCGTGTTCGGCCGCCGCCTCCGCGAGCAGGTCGGGGTCCGCGAGCTCGATCTCGAAGGTGAGCGCGTCCGCCCGCGCCGCGAGCGCGTCGATCCCCTCGGGGTCGTCGAACTCCGCGACGATCTGGTCGCGCACGACGGGCGCCGCCGGGCAGTCGGGCGTCGGGTCGAGCACGACGATCTCCACGCCGAGCGGCGACGCCGCCTCCGCGAGCATCCGGCCGAGCTGTCCCCCGCCGACGACGCCGAGCGTCGGCCCGGGAAGGGTCACTGACATACCCGCCAGTACCGAACATCGGTGCATAAACGTTGCCAACTTTACCAGCGTTCGATCCGTGGGCGTGGATCGAACGGCGGGCGCCGCGCGCTTATAAGATGGTAGGGAAAGGAAGGAGTCGTCCTTTTGAACTCCTGCGGTGGCGCGCCCGGCGAGCGCCCACCGGGCGCGAGCCGGCGCGCGAGGGAGGCAGCGGTCGCCGGCGGCGCGGTTTCCCGCCGGCGGCCGTCTGCCGAGGCTGGGGAGGCGTGAGGTGCGGTGCAGTTGCGGTCGGGTGGGGCTTTGGAAGTGTTCGCCGTCGCACTTACTCCGAGAACCGCTTATAAGCGACCGACGGCCTCACCGAGATCATCCACCCCACGAACCACTTATAAGCGCTTCGTGTATGTCGCCTGTTTCGGCGTGTAGCCCTCGCGCTCGTACAGCCGGCGGGCGCCGTCGTTCTCCCACTCGGCGGATAGCCGGAGGAAATCGCAGTCCTCGGCCGCGGCCAGCTCCTCGGCTTCGGACAACAGTCGCGTGCCGTGACCCTCGCCACGATGCCCCTCACGGACGAAGCGGTCGTTGACGGCGTCGTCCGGCGTCGCCTCTCGAACACGCATACCGGAACGGGAATCCCGCGCCGGCTTGGTCCTGACACGGGAGCGTCACTCACTCGCACACCGGTCTCTACCACCGCAACTCGCTCACTCCACGTCCTCCAACGCACCCTCCTCGACGTAGATGGCGATCGGGAAGTCCCACAGTCGGATCTGGTGTTCCCGAGCGACGTAGCCGTCGAGATGCGGGTCGACCGACTCGCGGTCGTCGGCGTGCGCGACCACGACCGGCGGCGCGTCCGCGAGTTCGGCGGCGCGGTCGGCATCCGCGGGAATGGAGGTCACCTCGCCGCCCGCGCGCTCGTAGTACCACGGCAAGGGGAGCCGGTCGTACCACCCACCCGTTGCCCCCTTGTCGTCGGCCACCGACTCGTCGGCCACGTAAAAGGCGCCATCGCGGACCTCGCTGCCGACGAACAGGATGTCGGGGGTGTCAGGATCGCCCTCGTGGATGGCGATGGCGGCCTCCGTATCGTCCAGCGACTCGCGAAGGTCGTTGTGCGGCTGGGACCACTGGACCACCTCCGTCTGGTCGGGGTCCGCGGAGTTCCAGTAGGTGGCGGTCGGCGCGAACAGCCCGCCGGTCGCGACGAGCAGGACGAGCGCGGCCAGCACCGCCGTCTCGCGGTCGGCGGCGCTCCACGCCGCGAGTCCCTCGCGCATCACGTAGACGAGCCCGACTGCTGCGGGAATCGTCAGCGGGAGCGCGACGTGGACCGCCGACCAGGGCGCGTTGATGTCGGTCGCGGCCGGGTAGCCGACCAGACTCGCCAGCGCCCAGTAGACGGCGAAGGCGACGAACGCGCGGTTGCGCCCGGCGGGCGCGCCGCCCGCCTCTCCGCCGCCCCGCGCTCCGCCACCGGATTCGGAATCGGAACCGGCGTCGTGACCGGCCTCCGCCGTGGTGCCGTACCCGTCCACCACAAATCCGACGAGCGCGAGGACGCAGACGACCGCGGCGCCGTACGACAGCGTCTCCATCTCGTGGCGGAGGAACTCGAAGTAGGGGTTCCCCTCCTGCATGTCGCCGGCGATCCAGAGGTCAACCAGCTCGCGGGCGGAGCCGACCGTCGCCTCGTGGACCACCGCGCTCCACATCCCGGGCGACCCGAGCGACTGGTACAGCATCGGCCGCGGCGCGTAGAAGAACACGATCACGCCGAGGAAGACGACGGTCAGCCCGAGCAGGTGAACTGCAAGCGCGGCCAGCGGGGGCCAGTCGCCGGCGGCCTCACGAGCGCCCTTCCGGAGCCGGGACCACCACGAGCCGAGCGCGGCGCGCGGCGACCCCGACGCGCGCACGTCACGCAGGAAGCGGTGGTCCGCGACCAGCGTCGCCGCGCCGGCGAAACAGAGCACGTACAGCAGAGTGTTCGCCTTCGTCGTCAGCGACAATGCGAGAAAGAAGGCGGCCGGATAGAGGGACCACACCCGCCGCGTGTCCAGACTCCGAACCGCGAAGCCGAGCGCGACCAGCGCGAACCCGCCCACGAGCACGTCGTTGCGCATGAACCGCGAGTAGTACACCAGGAGCGGCGTGAACGCGAGGAAGCCGCCGAGCGCGACCACCTCCGCGCGGTCGAGATGCTTGCGGAACAGCCACGCCGACAGCGGGAGGAGCCCGCCGACGAGCGCGACGACGAGCCGCGCAGTGGCGTCGGTCGGCGGCAGCACGCCGAACACGCTCGCGTTGACGATCCGCAGGAACGGGCCGTGGATGATCGGCGCGTAGGCGAACTCGCCGGTCTCCGCGTAGCGCAGCGTCCAGTAGCCGACCCGGCCCTCGTCCCAGTGGAACACCCGCCCGCCGAGGTCGTACAGGCGGACGGCGAGCGCGAACAGCGTCACCGCGACGAGCGCGAGCGCCGTCTGCCCGTCCGGCGAGAGCTGGAGGGACCGCGGGAGGCGGTCCGCGGACGGGAGCAGTCCCCCGAGCGGACGGCGCCGTGTCATGCCCGGAGACACCGGCCGCTGGGATACAACTCTTTTCGTTCCGGACGCCCCCGTCGCTCCCGAATCCCCGCCGACCGCGGCTTATAAGCCCGCCCCCGCCGTCGTCGGTCACGAATGCTCCCGTCAGGCGAGGAGGCGACCGTCCCATGACGCTGGACAAACTCCGGCCGCTCGCGAGCAAGGCGATCCGGCCGTTCGTCGCCGGCGCCGACCGGCTCGGCGTCACGCCGAACATGGTGACGACGTTCTCGGTCGTCGTCGCCGCCCTTGCGGGATACGCGCTGTATCTCGCCGGCGACGCGCCCACGTGGTACCTGGTCGGCGCCACCCTCGTCCTGTTCACCGGGTTCCTGGACGTGCTCGACGGCGCGCTCGCCCGCGAGACCGGACTCGCCGCCGACTCCGGGGACTTCCTCGACCACGTCCTCGACCGCTACGGCGACGTGGTGATCCTCGCCGGCTTCGCGCTCGGCGCCGACCGCCCCGTCCTCGGCATGGCGGTACTGGCCGGGGTGCTCCTCACGGCGTATCTCGGGACGCAGGGGCACGCGCTCGACCTCGGCCGGATCTACGGCGGGGTGCTCGGGCGCGCGGACATCCTCGCGTTCGTCGGGGGCGTCAGCATCGTCGCGGCGTTCGCCAATCCCCCGATCTACGGCTTCACCGTTGTCGAGTGGGGGCTCGTCGTCCTCGTCGTGTTGAGCCACATCACCGCGCTCCAGCGGTTCTACTGGGCGTGGGGGGAGTTAGCGGAGCGAGAGCGCGCCGACGAGAACCGCTGAGCGCTACAGCTCGACGCTTGCGAGGTCGCTTTCCAGCTCCGCGACGTGCTCGTTGTACGCCTCGATGAACCCGCGGAACGGCTCGGCGAGTTCGCGCACGTCGGGCGCGGAGGGGTCCTCATACTGTGAGAGCAGGTAGACGCCGCCGCTCCCACCCGCCCGGAGGTACGAGACCGACCCCTCTTCCCACTTCAGCTCCCACCGAACGCCGTCAACACGAGCGGTGAAGGAGCCGTAGTCGTCGGCCTCGTACCGGTAGAGCTCACCCGCAATGACCGAGCACGCGTCCCGAACCGCATCGAGCACGCGGTCGCGCTCCGCGACCGCGTCCGCGGTCGAGGCGGGCTCCGGAAAGTCCGTTTCCACGTCGTCGAGGACTCCCGACAGCGAGGCGACGTAGTCGTTCCACGCCTCGACGAAGTTGGAATAGTCCTTGAGCGCCGTCGCGAGGTCCTGCGGGTCGGGCGGCTGTTTGGTCGAGACGACGTACGTGTCCGACCCGGATTTCGGGGAGAACAGCAGGAACTCCAGCGCGCCGGCCTCGTGTTTGACCGTCCACGTGCCGCCGGCCGTCGAGAGCTCCTGTCGGCCGTAGTCGCCGCCCTGGAGCCGAGCGAGCGCGTAGGCGATCTCGCCGGCGTGGTCGCGGACCGCCTCGACGACCTCGTCGCGGCGCGCGGCGACCGCGTCCGCGTCGGCCACGTCGAGATCGAGATCGGCAAGCGTAGTCACGACCGAACACCGGCGTCCCGTGCGGTTAACCTCACCGGAGCGGTGGTGGTGCGAAGACGCCACCGGCCCCCACACGAACCCTCACACGAACAACAGCGGCACCATGATCCCCACCCCGCCAGCAAACCCGGCGACCAGCGCGCGAGTGCCGCCGTCGGGAAGCGACGCGCCGCGCTCGCGCGCTTCGGGGATCAGCTCGTCGACCACGAGGTACAGCATGGCGCCGGCGGCGAAGCCGAATCCGACCGGGAGCAGCGTCTCCGCCGCGCGCACGAACTGGAAGGCGACGACGGCGGCGACCGGCTGCGGGAGACTGGAGAACACCGCCCACCACACCATCTTCGCGCGGGACGCGCCCATGTCGTGGAGCGGGATGGAGACGGCGACCCCCTCGGGGACGTTCTGGATCGCGATGGCGACGGTCATGAAGACGGCGAGCACCGGCACGCCGAACCCGAGGCCGATCGGGTCGACACCCTCCACGAGGCCGAGCTCGGCGAACGCGACGCCGACGGCGACCCCCTCCGGAAACGAGTGGACCGTGAGCACGCCGAGCACGAGCACGAGCGTCCGGAAGTCGGCCGCCTCGTACTGTGCCGGCGAGAGGTCGCGGCCGTCGAGAAGCCGCTGGCCGGCGACGACCACCGCCGCGCCGACGAGCAGGCCGACGCCGAGCTCCGCGGGCGTCCCCCACACCAGCCCCTCGAAGACGAGCCCGAACACCGAGGCGGCGCTCATGATCCCGGCAGCGACACCCCACATCGCGACCGTCGTGCGCGCCGAAAGCTCCTCGACGAAAAAGAAGGGGAGCGCGCCGAGGCCGGTCGCTAGACAGGTGACGAGTCCCGCGAGAAACACCAACAGGAGCGCCGCCGTCCCATCCATGTCCGACGCTTGGTCGCGACGCGGAAGTAGCTGTTTGCCGGCCGTGGCGGCGACCCCGGCAACGAGCCGGAGCCAAGCCGACTTCCAGCGTCCTCGTCGCAACCGTCGCCGGTGACTCCGACTTTATGAGGCAGCAAGCCGACAGCCGGCCCATGCACGCACGCGCGAGCGAGTTCGCGGAGACGGCCCGGGAACGCTACGACCTCGACCCGGACGTGGTGGAGTTCGACGAGGGGACGAAGACGGCGGCCGCAGCCGCCGACGCGGTGGGCTGTGAGACGGCCGCGATCGCTTCGACGATCATCGTCGAGCTCGAAGGGGGCGACCGCGACGGCGAGCTCGTCGCCGCGATCACGAGCGGCGCGAACCGGCTCGACCTCGACGCAGTCGCAGACCACTTCGGCGCCGATTCCGCGTCGATGGGCGACCCCGAGGAGATCCGGGAGGAGGTCGGCTGGTCGATCGGCGGCGTCCCGCCGATCTGCCATGATCGCGACCTCCCGACGGTGCTCGATCCCCGACTTGAGACGTACGAGACGGTGTACGGCGCCGCGGGCACGCCGAGTTCGATGTTCGCGATCGCCCCCGATCGCCTCGCGGAGCTCGCCGGCGCGACCGTCGTCGACCTCACGGAGTGAGGCTGACCCCTCCGAGGCCTGGTTGTTAAGACCCCACCCGAGAAGTAGGGAGAGTTATTAACTTAGATTTAGTAAATAACAATCCTTTTGTGTTAACCCGCGCTGAATACGTGTATGAGCCAATCACGTCGCACCCTTTTGAAGCGGAGCGCCGCGCTCCTCGGGACGGGAACCGCCGCCGGTCTCGCCGGCTGTTCGGACGCAATCGACCAGGCGGAAGAGGCCGTCGGCGAGTTCGACAGCGGGTACGCCGCCTTCTTCTCGCTCGCGGACTGGACGAACCAGATCGCCGGCGACCACGCCGATTTCGAGAACCCCGTCGAAGTCGGACAGATGGGCCACGGCTGGGAGCCACACGGCGACCTCACCGCTGACGTCGCCGCCACGGACGCGTTCGTCTATCTCGACACGCCGGAGTTCTCGTGGGCACAGGACCTCGCCGACTCGCTCGAATCCGACTACGACGATATCGCCGTCATCAACGGCCTCGAGGGGATGGAAGACGACTTCCTCGACTGGGACGCTGGTGATGGGCACGGCCACGAGGATGATCACGACCACGACGACGATTACGACGACCACGACGACCACGGCCACGCGCACGTCGAGGAGCTGGAGATCATCGACCGGGGCCACGACGAAGTCGTCGCCGACGTGCACGGCGACCACTGGCACGGGAGCCTGCCCGACGTCGAGGAGGGCGACTATCT
This sequence comes from Halorubrum gandharaense, assembly GCF_054654575.1. Taxonomy (NCBI): domain Archaea; kingdom Methanobacteriati; phylum Methanobacteriota; class Halobacteria; order Halobacteriales; family Haloferacaceae; genus Halorubrum; species Halorubrum gandharaense. The sequence continues at coordinate 986,213 of NZ_BAAIET010000001.1, read as the reverse complement.
CTCGCTCGGCGCCGAGTTCACCGACGACCACGGCGACCAGATCCACCTCGGCGAGAACGAGGAGTACCAGCTCAACGCTCGCGTCGCCGACGATGCGGACGACATCGTCTCCATCGAGAGCCACGGCGACCACATCCACGTCACCGGCGAGGAGGAGGGCCACACCGCGCTCGTCTTCCAGCTCTACCACGACGACCACGCCGACTGGGAGTCGCCGCCGCTCGATCTCGACGTCGGCGACGGTCACGACCACGGCGAGGAAGAGCACGACCACGGCGACCACGACCTTCACGTCGAGGAGTTCGAGCTGATCGACCGGAGCGACGACGAGGTCGCCGCCTCCGTCGACGGCGACCACTGGCACGGCAGCCTTCCCGCAATCGCCGAGGACGACTACCTCTCGCTCGGCGCACACGCCGAGACGGAGGACGGCGACCACGTCCACTTCGGCGAGGACGAGGAGTACCAGCTCGACGCCCGCGTCGCGGACGGCGAGGACGACGACGTCGTCTCGTTCGACTCACACGGCGACCACGTTCACGTCCACGGCGAGCACCACGGCCACGTCGACGTCGTCTTCCAGATCGTTCACGACGACCACGTCGACTGGGAGTCGCCGGCGCTCGAGGTCGATGTCGGTGACGAACACGCGGACGGAGAGGACGGACATGAGGACGAGCACGACGAGCGCGACGACCACGGTCACGCCCACGTCGGTGAGCTGGACATCATCAACCGGGACACCGACGAGGTCATCGCCGACGTGCACGGCGACCACTGGCACGGCGGGCTCCCCGATGTCGAGGTCGACGATTACCTCTCGCTCGGCGCCGAGTTCGTCGACGAGGACGGCGACCACATCCACCTCGGCGAGGACGAGGAGTACCAGCTCAACGCCCGCGTCGCCGACGACGCGGACGAGAACGTCTCCATCGAGAGCCACGGCGACCACATCCACGTCACCGGCGAGGAGGAAGGGAGCACGGAGCTCGTCTTCCAGCTCTACCACGACGACCACGCCGACTGGGAGGCGCCCCCGCTGGCGGTGTCGGTGGTTCCGGAGGGTGAAGCGGGCGAACACGACCACGGCTTCTTCGACCCGCACGTCTGGGTCGACCCCGTGCTCGCGAAGGACGTGGTCGACAACATCGCCGACGCCTTCGCGGAGCTCGACCCCGACAACGCCGAGGCATACGCCGACAACGCCGAGGCGTACCACGCGGAGCTCGACGAGATCGACGCCGCCTTCGAGGAGGCGGTCGCCGACGCACCCCGCGACGTGGGGGTGCTTGCCGGCCACGACTCCTTCCAGTACCTCGAGGAGCGGTACGGGTTCGACCTCCACTCGCCCGTGGGCGTCTCGCCGCACGACGAGCCGAGCCAGAACGACATCGCCGACACGATCGAGTTCGTGAACGAGCACGACATCGACGTGGTGCTGTACGACCGCTTCGAGGACCCGACCCTCGCCGAGGCGATCGTCGAGAACAGCGACGCCACCGAGGTGCTCGCCGTTACGCCCGCCGAAGGGACGACCCAAGCGTGGAACGAGGAGGGGTACGGCTACGTCGACCAGATGTTGGAGGTCAACGTTCCCGCGTTCCGCCGCGCGCTCGGCGGCGAGTAGGCACCGAGCCCGCGCCGAACGTCCTGCGAGCCAGCCGACCGTCCACCACCGCTGATACGCCGGCCCTCCCACTCCCGCATCACCCTGTGACGCCCCCACGCACCCATGAGCGAACTACAAGAGCTAAACGTCCCCACGACCGAAGAGGACCAACGACAGTGAGCACCGTAGTCGAGTTGGAGGACGTCACGTTCGCGTACGGCGACACGGTCGCCGTCAGAGACGTCTCTCTCACCGTCGAGTCCGGGGACTTTCTCGGGCTCGTGGGACCGAACGGCTCCGGAAAGACGACGCTGCTCCATCTGATGTTGGGACTCCACACGCCCGACTCCGGAACCGTCGAGCTGTTCGGCGAGTCCGTCGACGAGTTCGACGACGGCGGCCGGATCGGCTACGTCTCACAGCAGGCGACCAACCGCGGCGGGACGATGCCCGTCACCGTTCGCGAATGTGTGACGATGGGGCGGTTCGCGCACGCCGGCCACTCACAGCTGAGCGAGGCCGACAAGCGCATCGTCGAGGACGCGATCGAGACGGTCGGCATCGAGCCGCTCGCCGACCGCCTCGTCAACGAGCTCTCAGGCGGCCAGAAACAGCGGGCGTACATCGCCCGCGCGCTCGCGTCGGAGGCCGACCTGCTCGCGCTCGACGAGCCGACCGTCGGCGTCGACGCTGAATCCCGGGACGCGTTCTACGCGTTGCTCGACGACCTCAACGACCGCGGGATCACGATCATCCTCATCGAGCACGACATCGGCGTCGTCACCGACCGTGCGGACCATATCGCCTGCGTCAACACCGAACTGTTCCACCACGGCGACACCGAGTCGTTCGTGGAAAGCGACGCCCTCGAGGAAGCCTACGGCGCGACCGGTCAGGTCGTCCACCACCACCACTGATGAGCGACGACCGCACCACCACCGGGAACGACGACACCGGGAACGACGACGCTGCCCGGGCAGACGGCTCGACAGGCACTGTCGACGGTTCTGCAAGCGGCGTCGCCGAGGACGAGTCCGAACGCGCCACGGAGTCCGACACCCGGGACCTCCGCCGGACGGCCGAGCTCGTCGGCATCGGGCTTACCGGCGTCCTCGCGACGGTGATGCTCGCGTTCGTGCTGCTCTACTGGGCACGGGAGCTGCCGATCGCCGCCGACCTGTACGCCTCGTTCCGGACCGCCGGACTGGTGATGGACTTCTATCTCGGGACGAACGTGTTCCAGCACCCGATCATGTGGCAGTCGATGGCCACCGGCGTGTTCATCGGCATCGTCGCGCCGCTTGTCGGGTCCTTCCTCGTTCACCGCGAGATGGCGCTGATCGGCGAGACGCTCGCACACACCGCGTTCGCCGGCGTCGCCATCGGCCTGCTGTTCAACGCGGTGACGGGGTGGGACGGATCGCTGCTCGTCACCGCGCTCGTCGTCGCCGTGGTCGGCGCGCTCGCCGTCCAGTGGCTCACGGAACGGACGAACAGCTACGGCGACGTTCCCATCGCGATCATGCTCTCCGGGAGCTTCGCCGTTGGGACCCTGATCATCAGCTACGGGCGCGGGCTGACGGCGATCAACATCGAGGGGTACCTGTTCGGAAACTTGGCGATCGTCTCGCCGTTCGGCGCGCGGCTGATGGCCGCGCTCTCGCTGGTCGTCGTCGTTGCCATCGCGTTGACATACAAGCAGCTGCTGTTCATCACGTTCGACGAGCAGGCGGCCCGCGTCGCCCGACTCAACGTCACCGGCTACAACACGCTGCTGATCGTGATGACGGCGGTGGTCGTCGTCGGCGCGATGCAGGTGCTCGGCGTCATCCTCGTGGCCGCGATGATCGTCGTGCCAGTGGCCGCCGCCTCGCAGCTCGCTCGGAGCTTCCGGGAGACGATGTACCTCTCCGTGATCTTCGGGCAGATTTCGGTGATCGTCGGCTTCGCCTTCTCGATCAGCCAGGGGCTCCCCTCCGGGGGTTCCATCGTGGTCGCCGCGATCGCCCTCTACCTCGGCGCCATTGCCCTCTCGGGCTTCTCGGTGAAGGCGATCTCGACGCACGGATGACATCCTCCTCGCCATGAACGGCGAGGTTTCCTCTCGCTGGGGGTATTGTTTACCGACCCACGGAGGCAACTTGCGGGTTCGTATGCTCCTCGTTGAGAACTGAGCGTGGTGACTCTGACCATGAATGGTCGTCCCACTTGAGGCATACAGGCCGTGCCATCGACCGTGTTACCGTCGTCTGCCGTCTCAAGAACGTTTCCGACGCTGTGAGGTCTGCGTGACCCTCGAACCCACACGGACACGTCAGCGTGTCCCGGTGGCGCGTCGTGTCCTCTGTCGAACCACAGTTGGGACACTCTTGACTTGTCCACGCTTCCGACCGTACTTCCACCGAGATACCGTACTCCTCGGCGGTACACGCCAGTCGATTCACGAACGCCCTGAACGCCCAGAAGTTGTGCGTCTTCGCGTTCGTCTCCACCGACCAGTGGGTTTCCAGTACATCCGTCAACGCCCCGACGTACACTGTCTCAACCCCCTCATCGTACAGGCGTTCGATAAGGTCTCTTGCGAGTGCGTCTTGGGCGTGGTCACGTCTCTTAGTACGCCGGTCGTACAGGCGTCGGATGCGATGACTACTGTATCGACCGTCCTCCAAAAGCGACTGGAGCCGGGCGATTTCTCGCGTCGTTTCGCGGAATCGTTTGAACAGCTCGCGCCCTTCGTACAGGAGTTGCTGGCCGGTCGTGGTTGTGCAGGCGACGAGATTGTTCGCACCGATGTCCAGAGCGGCTTCTTCCGAAGCCAGTGGTTGTGCCAGTCGAGAATCATCAATAGTGACTGGCTGAAAGGCCCTGAACGTCTGTGCTTGCTCGTCGTAGAAGAACTCTAACCGCCCCTGCTTCTCGTACCCCTTCCAGTTGGGGTTGCCTCGAACTTCGAGTCGGAGACGTTCGCAGTGTCCAAGCCCGTACTCGTTTTTTAGGTCTTTGCCAACGAGGATTTCGAGTCGGGAGTATTCACCCCACTCGACCGAGTACGATGTGTTTCGGATATACGTGCGGAGTTCTCGCCCCTCATCTGCGTTACCCCAGAATCCGGGCTTGCCGTTGGCTTCACCCTTCTTTTTGAGGCTGAAGAACGATTTCCACGCTTCGCGATTCTTTCGTTCGAGTTGCTGAACCGTGGATGCGCCGAGTGTTCCGCCGTAGCGACCGCGATACTCGCTGATGTCCCACACGTCGCCGTCTGGGTCTGCGTAGTTCTCGCGGCGTTCGTAGTTGATTTCGTTCCAGAGAGCGGCAGAAGCGTCCAACAGACGTCGAAGCAACTCCTCGTCCTCGTCGGACTGGGGAATCACTTCGAATGTGTTGGCTCGCTTCATCAACTACGGGTTGTATCGGAACACACATAAAAGTGTGTTCTATGTGTTACAATATGGTCGAAGTCCGTATCGAGTTCGATGACGATGAACAGTACGAGCGATTGAAGGAACTGAAGAAGCATCGTGGATTGACGTGGAAGGGGCTGCTTCTCGAAGGCGAGAAGAAAGTTAGGGAGGATACCCCAGAGTGAGCATCGGGCGTGGTCCGTGAAGTAGAGTGTCGGATTCACGCCCGCCTAAAGGGCGGGACTCTCTCCTTGATTCAGGTAGCGGGGCCGAACGAAGTGAGGCCCCGAAAGCGAGCGGTGAAACCGCGAGCCCCCAACCCCACCAAGCGCCCGCCGGCGAGCGCCAGTTTCGCCCCGTTTCCACAGACCCTTAAGGCGCCAACGACACTCACGACTATGGCAGACACCGAGACCTACACCGTGACCGGACCGGACGGCGACGAGGACACCGTCGAACTTCCTGCAGGCCTCGTGGACACGATGGCCGAGGAGGGCGAGGAGCCGACGAAGGTGCTCACCGACGTCGTGCTGCAGGCGATGGCACAGCAGGCGCACGCACTCGTCCACCACAGCGAGGGCGAGGTGCCCGCCGACATCGCGGAGATGAACGAGACCGCCGAGCGACTGTTCGAGGAGCGCTTCGGCGTCTCCCTGCAGGAAGCGATCGGCCACTCGCACTAACCAGCCACCTCGCGACGTTTCTCCCCTTTTAAAAGACCGCCGAGCGGTGCGACCGACGACGGCGAGCGCCACAGTCCGCGGACGGTGTCCCCTGAGGGGAGCCACCTTTTTGAGAAATTCCGCTGATCGCGGGCGTCCCTCCGGTCGACCCGCTACTCCCCCGCGGCCGCAAACTGCTTCCGCACCTTCTCGATCTTCGGGTCCGCGTGGAACGTGCAGTAGGCGTCGCCGGGGTTCTTCTCGTAGTAGTTCTGGTGTTTCTCCTCCGCCCGGTGGAACGTCTCCAGCGGCTCGATCTCCGTGACGATTTCGTCGTCGTACACGTCCTCGTCTTCGAGCCCCTCGACGTACTCGCGGGCGACGCGCGCCTGCTCCTCGTTGTGGGTGAGAATGATCGACCGGTACTGGCTCCCTACGTCGGGGCCCTGCCGGTTGAGCTGTGTCGGGTCGTGGACGGTGAAAAACACCTTCAGGATGTCGGCGTACGAGAGTTCGTCGGGGTCGTACTCCACTTGGATGACCTCCGCGTGTCCCGTCTCGCCGGAGCAGACTTCCCGGTAGGTCGGATCCTCGGTATGGCCACCGGCGTAGCCGGACGTGACATCGCGGACGCCGGGCACCTCCTCGAAGGCCGCCTCGGTACACCAGAAACAGCCGCCGCCGAGCGTCGCGGTTTCGGTTTCGCTCATGTTGCAGCGTTGGTGGTGCCCGGATAAAGGCGCGTCGGCGACTGCTGGCGGTCGTCGGCCGGCAACCTTGCCAGCGAACGGTACATCTTTCACCACGCCCGAGCGAGGAACGCTTATGGTAACGCTGGGACTGGTGGTGGCGCAGTTCAACGAGCGCGTCACGGCACCGATGGCCGAGGCCGCCCGCGAGGCGGCCGCCGAGCGCGACGCCGTGATCGCCGACGAACTCGCCGTGCCGGGCGCGTACGACAGCCCGCTGGCTGCCGACCGGCTCGCACGGCGCGACGGGATCGACGCCGTGGCCGTCGTGGGCGCCATCGTCACCGGCGACACCGAACACGACCGCGTCATCGCCGACGCGACCGCCGCGAAGCTGACGGACGTGAGCCTCGACCGCGACACGCCCGTCACCTTCGGCGTGAGCGGCCCGGGAATGTCCGGCGCCGAGGCACGCGAGCGGATCGACAAGGGTGCGGACGCGGTCGACGCCGCGATCGACCTCGCGGAGGAACTTCAATGAGCGACGCATACGACTTTTCAGACCGAATCGGACGTGTAGCCCCCAGCGCGACGCTGGCGATCTCCAACCTCGCCGCCGAGAAGAAGGCCGAGGGCGCCGACGTGATCGACCTCTCGGTCGGCGAACCGGACTTCGACACGCCGGAAAACGTCGTCGAGGCCGGCAAGGCCGCGCTCGACGCGGGCCACACCGGCTACACCTCCTCGAACGGGATTCCCGCACTCCGAGAGGCGATCGCCGCGAAGCTCCGCGACAACGGCGTCGACGCCGACGCCGACGAGGTGATCGTCACCCCCGGCGGCAAGCAGGCGCTGTACGAGACGTTCCAGACGCTGATCGACGACGGCGACGAGGTCGTCCTGCTGGACCCCGCGTGGGTCTCCTACGAGGCGATGGCGAAGCTCGCCGGCGGCGAGCTCTCCCGCGTCGACCTCGCGCCCCACGGCTTCCAGCTGGAGCCCGCTCTCGACGAACTCGGCGAGGCCGTCTCCGACGACACCGAGCTGCTCGTCGTCAACTCCCCGTCGAACCCCACCGGCGCCGTCTTCTCCGAGACGGCACTCGAAGGCGTCCGCGACCTCGCCGTCGAGCACGACGTGGCCGTCATCTCCGACGAGATCTACGAGCGGATCACCTACGGCGTCGAGCCGACCTCGCTTGCGAGCCTCGACGGAATGGCCGACCGGACGATCACGATCAACGGCTTCTCGAAGGCGTACTCGATGACCGGCTGGCGGCTCGGCTACCTCCACGCCACCGAGGAGTTCGTCGGGGAGGCCGGCAAGCTCCACTCGCACTCCGTCTCGTGTGCGACCAACTTCGTCCAGCAGGCCGGCGTCGAGGCGCTGGAGAACACCGAGGAGTCCGTCACCGAGATGCGCGACGCCTTCCGCGAGCGTCGTGACCTCCTCGTCGACCTGTTCGACGAGCACGGCGTCGACGTGGACGTCGGCGACGGCGCCTTCTACATGATGATCCCGGTGGACGACGACGACAAGGACTGGTGTACCCGCGCCATCGAGCAGGCCTCCGTCGCCTGCGTCCCCGGCAGCGCGTTCAACGCCGACGGGCACGCCCGGATCTCCTACGCCGCCAGCGAGGAGCGACTCCGAGAGGCCGTCGACCGCCTCGTCGCGAACGACCTGCTGTAGGGCGCCGGCGATCGCCTTTTAACGGAGGTGGGAGACTGCCATCGCCTTTTGAGGGTTGGCCTGAAGTCTGACCGCCTTTGAGTCGTTGGAATCCTTTATAAGAGACCCGTTCCCCGCTAAGTTGTCTGTGCAGGATCCTCGGTGAGTGATATCGGGAGTAGGTGTATTACGTGAGTTGGTGTGGCGTTTATAAGTGGGACGTGGAGGGTTCTGTCTCTCGTTTGTAAGGAGAATTTATCCGGTGAGTCGGTGGTTCTGCGCCGGCGAACATCTTCAAAGCCCCAGCCGGCTCCGGTCGAGGGTTCCGGAAGACGCTCCGGCTCGCTGCGCTCGCCGGCTGCGACTTCCATCGTCCCGCTCGCACACTCGCGGGACGCTCGCTGCGCGCTCAAAAGGCCTCTCCGCACCGCCCGGCCTTTTGAGTGCTTACGTCGCCCGTCTTCCCGGACCACGGGCGAGACGGTCGGAGCCGTCTCGCTGTTTCCCGCCTGCGGCGGGAACGGCTGCCCCTTTGAGTCCCACCCCGCACGGCACAGCAACCGCACCTCACGCCTCCCCAACCTCGGCAGACGGACGCCGGCGGGAAACCGCTCCGCCGGCGCCCGCTGCCTCCCTCGCGCTCCGGCTCGCGCCTTCTCAGGCGCTCGCCGGGCGCGCCACCGCACCGCATCTCGTTTATAAGGGGAGCGTCACACTCTCTCGACCGTTTATATGCCACGTCGCCGGCGATGATCTGCAACACTCACTCCCGGCATCAAGCAACAAGCAGTCTTCGTTCACTGATCAGAGCGTTCGACCTGTGCCCGGAGAATGACACACCACCAAATCTTCCGTTTATAAGCCGCCACCCGAACCCCACACCACCTTCTACTCCCGCCACTCGGCGACCGCCCGCACCGGGGAGCCGTCGCCGTCGTAGATCCGGAGCGGGAAGGCGTACAGTCGGAAGCGGTCGGGGAGACTCCCGAGCTCGGTCAGGTTCTCGACGATGGGGAGCCCGGCGCCGAGCAGCACGTCGTGTGCGGGGGTGCCGTCGGGCTCGTCGTCGGGCGCGTCGCCGTCCGCGGGCGGCGTCGGGTCCGGAGAGAAGGCGTCGAGGGCGACGCCGCACTCCAACTCCCGGCAGCGCTCGGCGGCCTCCACGGAGAGATACGGGTGGTCACGGTAGCGGTCGGTCCCCCAGTGGGGCGCCCACCCGGTTCGAATCACGAGCAGGTCCACCTCGGCGGCGACCGCGTCGCCGGGCGCGGGCAGCGCCGACGCCGGAATCGCCTCGCGCGGGCCGAGTGGATGGGCGTCGACCAACAGCGCGTCGAACGCGAACCGCCCGACCGGGAGGTCGTCGATCGTCCCGCCGTCGTCGACCATGTGCCGCGGTGCGTCGACGTGGGTGCCCGCGTGCGTCCCCATCCGGAGTTCGCTGGAGGCGTAGCCGTCGGCCTCGTTGGTCGCGGTTCGCGAGACCGACACGTCGCCGTCGCCGGGGTACGTCGGCATGCCGGATTCGACCACCTGCGAGAGGTCCTGGAACATGTGCGAGTGGTCGGCCGGCGGCGACCTAAAAGGTGGGGCGGAGTCGCTGGTCTGATCTCCTGAAAGAGGAAGACAGTTGGTGTTCACGTGTTACGGACGAATCCATGCGAGGTCGAAGTAGTATGCTCTCCTGACGGAGAGTAGATCAAAGACAGTTCCAGATGACCCCGCTCCGCGGGGTAATTTTATACATCCGACTGAAGTACGAGAAACTGCAATGAAATGAACATAGTAAACAAGACACACTTGCCGTTAATTCCGCGATGCGCATCGTAGCCCGTTTATCCGCGCGGGCGGACGCCGCCTACGACAACGCTTACCACCACAAGCTTCGCGGGCGGATGTGGCGGGCGCTCGACGACACCGAGTACGAGGCGGTCCACGACAGCAACGACCCGCCGGGGTTCACGTTCTCGAACCCGTTTCCGCCGGGCGACATGCAGGAGGGCGACGAGCGCACGCTCCTCGTCGCGTCGCCCGACGAGGAGTTGCTGACACACGTCGCGCGCGACTTCCAAGCCGAACCGGAGCTCAATGTCGGCGAGATGCCCTTTACTGTCGACGACCTCTCCGTGCTCGAGCCCGACGTGGGCGAACCGGGGAGCGCCGGCGTGCTCGAAAGCGGAACCGGGCTCCTGGTTCGGATTCCGCCGTGGCGCTGTGAGGACTACGGCATCGACCATCCCGGCGGCGACACGGCCGCGTACTGGCGCCCGGAGTACGGGACCGAACCACTCCGGTCACAGCTGGAGTCGAACCTCGACGCCAAGCACGGTCGGCACGCTCCCGACCATCTGCCGGGTCCCAGCGACCGGCCCGGGGAGCTGTTCGAGGAGTTCGAACTCCTCAAGACGTTTGCCGTTCCGGTTGAGGTGACGCAAGGCCAGGAGCTCACGTACGTGTTGAGCAAGTGGCGGCTGCCGTACACGGTACGGGACGACCATCACCGACGGCACCTCAACCTCGCGCTGTCGTGCGGGCTGGGGGAGCGGAACGCGCTCGGCCTCGGATTCATGAACATCACCGAGAAGCGAGACCCCTACGGCCAGCCGGCATCGGAGGTGCACGGCACGTGAGCCTGCTTCCCACGCCATCGGAGTTCAACAAGGAGTACGACGACGACGAGGAGCTCGCCGCCGCGCTCCCGGACCGGCCGATCTCGTCGCTTCGTGACCTCCAGTACCTCTACGGTCGTCTCTACACGCTGGCGACCACCGGCGGTGGCGACTACGCGTCCTACCTCACACCCGAGAAGTCCACCGACCTGTTCGGCGAGCCGGAGAGTTTGGCGATCCTCCGGGTTGACCTGACGGGTGAGGAGCCGACGCTGGACGACGAACGACCGGTCGTATTCCGCAGCTATCAGCGAGATGATGTGGCGTCGGTCGCCCACGCCTGGTATGATGCCGCCCGAGGATTCGACCACAGTATCACACACCGCACGGGAGCCGGAAAGGAGCCGGAGAAGGTGGCCGAATACCTGTATCAGCGGCTCACGTACTGGGCGGCCGACGAGGTCATTCAGGAGGCCGCCGCCGACCACGAGGACGGCTGGATCATCGAGGCGCTCGCCGCGCTCGGCGAGCAGGACGGCGTCGAGGAGGCAATCGTCGACGCCGTCACCGAGCAGATCGAGGGCTCGACGACCGCACTGACAACCGTCGCAGTCAAACTCGAACCGGACGGAGAGTACGAGCTCCCCGGCGCGTGCGGAAGCGACGTGTTCAACGCGGCGATGCAGGCGCGCAAACGCTCGAAGCTCGTCTCGAAGAACGCGGCCACGAACTCCATCGGGGATGCGACCGACCTCGTGACCGGTCGTGACGGGCCGACAGTGGGAACCGCCGAGGACCCGCTGAACTACTTCCTCGGCAAGCAGCTGGAGAAGTTCCCCGGGCTGGATCCGGACGAGGCGTGGCGTTCGCATCCGGTCTCGGAGGATGTCGCGGTCACGCTGATGAACGCCTCGACGTTCGTGGACGCCTGCTCGTACTACACGTTGGGGTCAAACGTCTACTATCTCCCGTACTTCTTCGGACGGCCGACACCAACGGACGCACGAGAACTCTACCGTGCGCTGTATCGGGTTGTCGATGATGAGAAATTAACATCCGTCGAGCGAATGTACCGTGACTACACGCACGAAAAGACTCGCGTGCAGGAGCCCGAGCGGCTGCAGTTCTACGTCGCCGCCGTGCTCCAGCACCAGACCAAGCGGTACGACGTGTTCGGGGACGACCTGAACGCCTCCCTGATGTACCCGGTCGAACTGGCCCGCAAGCATACGACTGTTCTGGAGTCGTGGGCCTTCGACGAGGAGGCGCAGCTCCCGCACCCGGACGTGCGTCCGGCGCTGCCGACCTTCGACAACTGGCCGCTGTTGCGCCAGGACGTGGAGACGACGGTCGGCACTATCGCCGGCGGCAACTACTTCCGGACCACGTTCGGGAACCCGGACGACGACGACACGGTGTCCGCCGACGACCTCCGAATCCAGGCGCTCGTCGCCGCGCTCACCGGCGGCTCGATCCCGGTTGACCGCCTCTTAGAGGAGTACGCCGACCGGCTGATCGAGGAGGCGGACGAGGAGTTCCCGTCGGTGTTCGTCTCGATGCAACACGCACAGCTGAGTGCGTTCGCGGCGGCGGACCTGCTTGCGGGCGACGACGAATCGCTGACGGAAGCGCCGAACTACGCGGAACCTCAGATGACGAACGACAATACACTATCACGCGCACGCACGGACGGCGGATCGAAGGCCGTCAAGCGGGCGCAGAAACTCGAACAGTTCCTCGACGAGACGCCGGCGCTATCGCCGGACAACCCACAGCGCCGCGGGGGATTCCTGCTCGGCGTCCTCGTGGGGCAGGTCTCCAGCTACCAGCAGTCGTCGGAGAATCGGTCGACGACGCTCGTCGACCAGTACTCGATCAAGTCCGTCACGGGCTCGAAGATCGAGCGTCTCGCGGGCGACGTGCTCGACAAAAACGTCGTGTACTCCCGCGAGAACCGGATGTCCTCGACGATGTACGCGGAGGTCGTCGACGAACTCGTAACGACGTTGCCACGCGCCGAAACGGAAGGCGGCTGGGACATCGACACGAGCGAGCTGCGCTACTACTACGCGCTCGGGGTCGCCTACGGCATGAACAACTGGATCCCGAACGACGAGGACGCCGAACAGACTGACGACGACGCGGACACCACCACTACCACCGATGAGTGAACACGCCTACGCAGACGAGGAGTACGAACCCGTTGAGAACCGCTCGGAGATCGTGTTCTGTTACGACGCCGTCGACGCCAACCCCAACGGCAACCCCCTGAGCGGGGCGAACCGACCACGCATCGACCCCCGGACCGAACAGGCGATCGTCACCGACGTCCGTCTCAAGCGGTATCTTCGCGACCAGCTGGACGCCGACGGACACGGCGTCTACGTCCGGAACGTCAAAGGCGAGGAGGGGAACCAGGCCCAACGATGGGAGCTCCTGGAGAACTGTCTCAGGTCGTTGGATCCCGACGACTGGGATCTCGACGACCTCGACGACGAGGCCGAAGCGGAGCTCCGCGAGGCGGTCTTCGGCGCCTTCCTCGACGATGCCGCCGACGTGCGCTACTTCGGCGCGACGATGAGCATGGACATGCAGGGGAGCTACGCGGGATTCGAGGACTACCTTCCGGACCACTTTACGGGTCCAGTGCAGTTCTCGCCGGGGAAGACGATCCACCCGGTCAATGAGAACGAGGAGTACAACAGCCTGACGAGCGTCATCGCGACCGGAGAGGACAAAGAGCAGGGCGGCTTCGACCTCGACGACCACCGCATCCAGTACGGGTTCATCGCCTTCCACGGACTCGTCGACGAGCACGGGTCCGACGACACGAAACTGTCGCCGGCGGACGTCGAGCGGCTCGACACGCTCTGCTGGCGGGCGATCAAGAACCAGACGATCAGTCGGAGTAAGGTCGGACAGGAGCCACGCCTCTACTTGCGTGTCGAGTACGCCGACGAGGGGTACCACATCGGCGGCCTCACCCGCGACATCGGCGTCGACGAGTCTGCATCCGAGCCCGTCGAGGAGATCCGGAACGTCCGCGGTCTCACCGTCGATGTCACGGATCTGATCGAGCGCCTCACCCGACACAGCGACCGGATCGAGCGCGTGCACGTCGCCATCAGCGACGTGCTGGACCTGACGGTCGACGGCGAGCGCCTGACGGCCGGCGAGCAGGCGGGCGACCACGGGTTCCACGACGCACTCTGCGAGGCGGTCGGCGACGACGCCGTCGACGTGGTCGACGTCTACGAGGAGGCCGCGAAGACGATGCCGGCCGCTGCGGACGACTGATGAGCCAACGCTCCATCGATGACTGGAGCGGGGACGCCGCCGGCGAGGCCGACGAGTGCCTCTCCTTCGAGCTCCGCGGTCAATGGGGGCACTTCCGGCGCGTCGAGGGAAACATCGTCAAGCAGACCTACCGTATTCCGCCGCGGACGACGGTCGCGGGAATCGTGGCGGCGATACTCGGCCTCGACAGGGACAGCTACTACGACACGTTCGCGCCCGACCGTTCCGCCGTCGCCATCGAGCCGCTGACGGAGTTGCGGACGATGAACATGCCACAGAACACGCTCTCCACGGCCAAAGAGCACATGAAGACGGTGCCGACGCGGGGCCACGCGCGGGTCTCGATGCCCGACCCGACCGAGCTTCGCCAACAGCACAACTACGAGGTGCTCGTCGATCCCGCGTACCGGGTCGATCTCCAGCTTTCCGACGGGTCGCTGTTCGACGAGCTCCGGAGCCGCTTGGAGTCGGGGACGAGCCACTATCCGCCGAGCCTCGGGCTGTCGGAACACCTTGCGGAAGTCGAGTATCTCGGCACCCACCAGGTCGAGCCGTGCGAGCGGGCCGATGTCGATGTCCAGTCGGTCGTCGTTGAGGCGGTCGATGACGTCGAGCTCCGTCCTGAAGCACCAGTCCGAGTCGAGCGATCGCCCGGTTTCATGGAGACCGACGGCGGCGGGCGAACCACGACCGAGTTTACCTCGATCGCCTACTCGCCGGAGGGCGAACCGGTCCACGTTCACGACGTGGAGACAGCACGCGTCGACGGTCGCCGGGTGATGTTCAGTTGAGCGGACTCAATATCGACGCTCCGCCGTCGCACATTCGGGAAGACGACGCCGCTCCCGTTCCGTTGGATGTCCACCTCGCGGATGTCGCCGAGCGCGTCGGCGCGGTCGCTTCCGACGACGCCACGACCGCCGACGGGAGTTCGGTCGTCGAACTCGGTCGACGGATCGCGTGGATTCACGACATCGGCAAGCTCACCACGTGGTTCCAGGAGCACCTGCACGCGCCCGACGGTTCTCCCCCGGTCGAGGGACCGTCTCACCACGCGCCGCTTGGTGCGCTCGTTGCCTATTACGCGCTTGAGGCCGCCGGATTCGACGGTGACGATCCGCTGGTCGGCTTCCTCGCGGTCGCGAGACACCATGGACGGCTGCCTGACACGGCGGAGTACGTTCGAAGGGCGACTGCGGAACGCGATGTCGGGCCACTCCATCGTCTGTTTCGTGAGGAGACGTTCAAGCAGATCGACGACATCGACTTGGAGGAGGCTGGTGTCGCTGACGCCCTGATCGACCGAGCAACCGACGGCGCGGGATCCTGGGACGGATTCCGAGAATGGACCGAGGATGCCCGTGAACGGGGACAGATTCTGGCGGTCGCCGAGCACGTCCTCGAGGGACGTGCACTCTCGTTCGAGTCTCCGGAGTCCCTCGAATCGGAGTTCTACGACGGAGCGCTTCAGGTGTGGAGTAGCCTCGTGTTCGCCGACAAGACGAGCGCTCGCCACCTGACGCAACCGGTTGATCTCTCGCCGGTGTCCTACGAGGCGACCACTCCGAGACGGACGGCCATCGACGCGAAGGTACGGTCGCTCCAGCGTGACGCCGAGCGCGAGGGCGTGGATGAGCGCACACAGGAACTAAACCGGGATCGGGAGAAAGCCCGACGGGAAGCGCGCTCGCAGGCGGAGTCGTTCGCGGCGTCCGGCGGATCCGTCGCCACGCTCACGCTTCCGACTGGGCTGGGGAAGACGCTCACCGGACTCGATGCCGGGCTGACTGTCCTCGACCGGAAGTCCGGAAACGGTCGGATCGTGTACGCGCTCCCGTTCACGTCGATCATCGACCAGGTCGCCGATGAGAGTGAGGACGTGTTCGCCGTCGATCACGCCGAGAGCGACGTGTTAACTGTCGACCACCACCTCTCGGAGACGAGCGTCCCCCTGCCCGACGAAATCAACGACCCCGAGGAGGTCTCCGACGACGCCCTCGCGGACGCGGAGTCGGTGCTCGGAGAGAGCTGGCGCTCTGGGATGGTTGTCACGACGTTCGTGCAGCTGTTCGAGAGCCTTGCCGGGCCGGGAAACGTGCAGTCGATGAAGCTCCCGTCGCTGTACGACAGCGTCGTGGTGCTCGACGAGCCGCAGGCGCTACCACACCGATGGTGGGCGCTCGTCGAGCGACTGGCTCGCCTGCTCGTCGAGGAGTACGACGCGACGGTGATCGCCATGACGGCCACGCAGCCGAAGCTGTTCACCGACCTCGACGACGGTGACCCGCCGGATCTCGTGCCCGACCCCGAGCGCTACTACGAGGACCTCGACCGCGTCCGGTTCGCGCTTCACCCGTCCGTCGAGGCTGCGCTTGACGGCGAGCCGGAACCCGTCGGATACGACGCCGCCGGCGCTCAAATCGTCGATGCCGCTACCAGCGGGTCGTCCGTTCTCTCCATCTGCAACACCATCGACAGCGCTCGCGAGCTGACCGAGTCGGTGGTACAGCAAAGCGACCCGATCGTGGTCAACGACGTATACGACGGGATACTCCCCGATGAAGAGGGCGTCAGCGCCGATGTCTCACCGGAAACGACGGTGGAGCGAGCGGTCGGCCGTCGGGTCGGCGACCAACCGCTCCTCGTACACCTCACGACGCGGCACCGTCCAGTCGACCGTCGACACCTGATCGACGTCGCCGTCGAGTTGACGAAGCGGGACCTCCCGATAACGTTCGTCTCGACGCAGCTCGTCGAGGCGGGCGTCGACGTGAGCTTCGACCGCGTGTACAGGGATTTCGCTCCGCTCGACAGTATCGTTCAGGCGGCTGGCCGATGTAACCGCTCGTTCGACCGGGACTCCGGACTCGTGACGACGTGGGTGCTCGAACCGCCGGAAGGACACGAGCGGACGCCGTCCACGTCGGTGTACGACTACGGCGGGGACAGTCTGACGAAGATCGCCGCGCTCGCGCTCGCCGACGTGTACGAGGGAGCGCCGATGGACGAGCACACGGTGACGCGAACCGCCGTCAACTCGTACTTCGAGATCCTCGACGAGCGTGGCGTCGGTGACCCCGAGTACGTCGACCACGTCGAGCAGGCGAACGCCGAGACGCTCGGGCGCCTGTCGCTGATCGACGAACGGCCGGCCGCCGAGGTGATCGTCACCCGAACGGAAGCGGAGGCAGCCCGCGTTCGCGAACTCCGCATGGCCTACCGCGAACACGACTGGGAGACGGTCGAGGAGAAACTCGGCTCGCTGAAGCCGTTGCAGGTCTCGGTGCCGATGTACGACGACGATGAGGAGGAGACGTTCAGCCACTGCCAGCCGATCCACGATCGCGACGACCGACTCCACATCGACGCCCGGAGGGAGCGGTTCGCCGGCTACTTCGACGAGACCGACGGCGTCGTCACGCCCGACGACACCGTGGAGGCACGCCTCCTATGACCGCATCCGGGTCCGATTCCGATGATTCACCCGACGACGGCGACCGCGGCCAGGGAGTTGGCGGGACGGACCCCGTCGACCGTCTCCGTAAAACCGCCGCCGGCGAACGCGAAGGTGACCCCTTTCGGGTAACCGGGGTGATGATGCAGTACTACTTCGTCTGTGAGCGCGAGCTCTGGTTCGCCAGTCGGCATCTGGAGATCGACCGTGAGAACCCCTCCGTGGTTCGTGGAACGCACGTCGACGATTCGGCCTACGAGGAGGAACGGGAGAGTCTCTCGCTCGGGATGGTCTCACTCGATCTGCTGCAGGACGGGCGAGTCGTCGAGATCAAACCCTCGTCCTCGCTTGAGGAGCCGGCCATGATGCAGCTGTCCTACTACCTCTGGTACCTCGAGGAGTTCGCGGACGACGAGCGCGACGGCGTGCTCGTGCACCCGACCGAACGCCGGCGCCAGCCCGTCGAGCTCGACGACGCTCGTCGCGAGAAAGTCGAGAAAGCGATCCGCGGGATACACGGCGTCGTCACGAGGGAGACGCCACCCGAAGCGACGGAGAAGCCGTTCTGCTCGTCGTGTGCGTATCACGACTTCTGTTGGTGTTAACATGGACAAGAACTATCACGTGTTTTCCGACGGACGCATCGAACGACGTGACGACACGCTCCGCGTGGTCACCGACGATGGTGACAAAAAACACATTCCGGTCGAGCACGCCGAGGCGGTGTTCCTGCACGGGCAGATCGACTTTAACACACGATGTGTCTCGTTTTTGAACGACGAAGGTGTGGCTGCACACGTTTTCGGGTGGAAGGACTACTACGCCGGGTCGGTCATGCCGGAGAAGGGACAGACGTCCGGCCGAACGGTCGTCGCCCAGGTCAACGCCTACGAGGACGAGGAGCAACGCCTCCGGATCGCCCGTCAATTCGTCGCGGGAAGCATTCACAACATGCGGGCAAACGTGTCGTACTACGAGAGTCGGGGACGCGACCTCGCCGGCGCGCTCGACGACCTCGACGCGGCCGCCGAACGCGTGGACGATGCCGACGATATCTCCGAGCTGATGGGCGTTGAAGCCACGGCCAAGAAGGCCTACTACGGCACTTTCTCGGCCATCCTCCCCGACGACTACCCGTTTACCGGTCGCCGATTCGACCCGCCGACGGATGAGGTCAACAGCGTCATCTCGTTCGGGAACTCGCTCGTGTACGCCAACTGCGTCTCCGCGATCCGCGCGACTGCGCTCGATCCGTCCGTGAGTTACCTTCACGCGCCCGGCGACCGCCGCTACTCGCTGTCGCTCGACATCGCGGACCTGTTCAAACCGGTGATCGCCGATAGAGTGATGTTCCGGTTGTTCAACCGGCAGCAGCTCTCGGACGCCGACTTCCGCTCGGAGGTTGGTGCCTGTCTGCTCTCGGAATCGGGACGCAAAACGTACACGAAGGAGTTTGAACGGACCTTAGAAGAGACCGTCGAACATCCGCAGCTGAACAGGAACGTGAGCTACCAGTACCTCCTCCGACTCGAAGCGTACAAACTGAAAAAGCACCTCCTCGCCGGCGAGCGCTACGAAGGCTTCCGGAGGTGGTGGTAATGTACGTGGTGTTGGTGTACGACATGGAGGCGGACCGAACCCAACTCATGCTGAAGCTCTGCCGCCGGTACCTCACGCACGTACAGAACTCGGTCCTTGAAGGGCACATCACCGAAGGTGACCTCGCTGCGCTCCGAAACGCCATCGAGGACCTCCTGATCGACGGCGAAAGTACGATCATCTACGAGCTGTCCTCCGAAACGCTCGTCGACCGAACCGTCTACGGTGAGGACCCCGCCGAAGACAGCCGGTTTCTCTGAGTGTCGACGGCGGGCGCCGTCGACCCCCCGGGGGCTCCGGGGTTATTGAGGGTCGACGGAAACGCTTGAGTGTAACCGGGCCATACAGGGTGTGTGGCGACCAAATTAGCCACCGTTTCAGACGAACCCTTGTGGGGTTGAAGCCGGGCTTGATACGCGATGTGGGTCCAGAGGCGATGGGTTTCAGACGAACCCTTGTGGGGTTGAAGCCCCGTGTTCGAGGCGGCCGGGAGCCCGCCGGCCATCGTTTCAGACGAACCCTTGTGGGGTTGAAGCTCGATCATGTCTCGTACCTCTCACACTCAAGCACGGTTTCAGACGAACCCTTGTGGGGTTGAAGCTTCGAGAGGTACAACCGCTGGCCGAGATCCCGAGCTGTTTCAGACGAACCCTTGTGGGGTTGAAGCTCCTTGAAGGAGTGCGTCGTGATGTCCTCCTCGTCGGTTTCAGACGAACCCTTGTGGGGTTGAAGCGTGTCCAAATGTAGGTCTCTCCGGGAATGTCCTCGGTTTCAGACGAACCCTTGTGGGGTTGAAGCGACCCACGCTTCGACCGATATCTCAACCGGCTCCGCGTTTCAGACGAACCCTTGTGGGGTTGAAGCGAAGTCAGCACCGAGCATTGAGGCGGTCGCGCCGGGTTTCAGACGAACCCTTGTGGGGTTGAAGCCTGTGGGTGCATGATGAACCCCTCAGTCCCACGCTCGTTTCAGACGAACCCTTGTGGGGTTGAAGCGCCCCGAGCGACACGCTATACGTGAACGCGTCGAGTTTCAGACGAACCCTTGTGGGGTTGAAGCGCCTTGACGATGGTAGAGATCGTTCGGTGACCGCCGTTTCAGACGAACCCTTGTGGGGTTGAAGCACCGCCGAACCGTTCGCGGAGACGGTGTACTACATCGGTTTCAGACGAACCCTTGTGGGGTTGAAGCGGACGCCTCGGCCTGCGCGTTCACTACGGCCTCTTGGTTTCAGACGAACCCTTGTGGGGTTGAAGCACGCGGAGCGAGCCGCAGAGCGACGACAACTACAGTTTCAGACGAACCCTTGTGGGGTTGAAGCGCGGAGGTGGACGTCCACGTTCCGGAGTTCGACGAGTTTCAGACGAACCCTTGTGGGGTTGAAGCGCTCATCTCGATAGAGCGCTCGTCGAGCGAGGACGAGTTTCAGACGAACCCTTGTGGGGTTGAAGCACCATCTTCACCGGCGCCGGGCCCGCGATCAGCTTCGTTTCAGACGAACCCTTGTGGGGTTGAAGCCCGATGATCTGGCTCGACGAAGACGACGTCCCCGACGTTTCAGACGAACCCTTGTGGGGTTGAAGCATCACCGACTCCATGCGCGAGCGTATCTCGGATGTGGTTTCAGACGAACCCTTGTGGGGTTGAAGCTTTCCGAAGAGCAGCCGTGTGAGGTGGTCTGACGGTTTCAGACGAACCCTTGTGGGGTTGAAGCATCGACGAGTGGATTAGCGGGATTCTTGGTGTGCCTGGTTTCAGACGAACCCTTGTGGGGTTGAAGCCTCGCTATGGTGAGGTAGACGATGGACAAGGACAAGTTTCAGACGAACCCTTGTGGGGTTGAAGCCATGACGAGAGTAGCACTCACGAAATTGACAGTCAGTTTCAGACGAACCCTTGTGGGGTTGAAGCACACGCGCATACGTGTGAGTTGCGACGTGTGACCTGTTTCAGACGAACCCTTGTGGGGTTGAAGCGCGACGTTTACCGGCGACCACATGCGCGGGTGTGGTTTCAGACGAACCCTTGTGGGGTTGAAGCTTACGTCGCATACGGCGGGAGTGACGACAACACGGTTTCAGACGAACCCTTGTGGGGTTGAAGCGGCATGGTCGCCGCGTTGCTGTGGACTTCACCCGAGGACTTGTTTCAGACGAACCCTTGTGGGGTTGAAGCTCGACAAGCGGTCGATGGAGAACTCAAAAAAGACGAGTTTCAGACGAACCCTTGTGGGGTTGAAGCGCCGTCACCCCCGTGCCGGAAGCAGGGCTCGCCGGGTTTCAGACGAACCCTTGTGGGGTTGAAGCAGCCCACTTACTGAATCGGGGGGTACCGTGCGGGGAGTTTCAGACGAACCCTTGTGGGGTTGAAGCCCATTAACAGTTAACAGTAAGACAGATAGGGCCACCGTTTCAGACGAACCCTTGTGGGGTTGAAGCTCGAGGTTGCGGACATGACGCAGACCGCGTGGGCAGTTTCAGACGAACCCTTGTGGGGTTGAAGCGATGATCTCTCCGCCCTGTTCGTCCACGTACGTGGTGGTTTCAGACGAACCCTTGTGGGGTTGAAGCAAATTCACGACGAGAGACGCGCCGCACGCACGGTATAGTTTCAGACGAACCCTTGTGGGGTTGAAGCGAACTGCGCGCCCGGGACGATGGTGTCGAAGTGGTTTCAGACGAACCCTTGTGGGGTTGAAGCCAATACCGCCAGGACATCCGATTCGAGCATGATAGCGGTTTCAGACGAACCCTTGTGGGGTTGAAGCCGGTGTCCGGAGTGCGGCCGGCGCTGTACGCGCGGTTTCAGACGAACCCTTGTGGGGTTGAAGCCGGCCGCGACGGCCGCGGCCGGGGTTGCGGACGTGGGTTTCAGACGAACCCTTGTGGGGTTGAAGCTCGTCGAGCGCCTTATCCCGACCACGGCGGACCAAGTTTCAGACGAACCCTTGTGGGGTTGAAGCTCGTACCACTCTTCGATGCTCTCGGCGGTACTCGGAGTTTCAGACGAACCCTTGTGGGGTTGAAGCGTCGGTGATCGTGTAGTCGAGTCGCTGTACGAGGTCGTTTCAGACGAACCCTTGTGGGGTTGAAGCTGGTTACAGTGTTGTTGAGAGGTGTAACCGTGGTGTTTCAGACGAACCCTTGTGGGGTTGAAGCGACGACCCGAACGACGCCCTGCCGAGTCTTTCAGAGCGTTTCAGACGAACCCTTGTGGGGTTGAAGCCTCGTACATGATACGCGTATAGAGAAACAGCATCGGGTTTCAGACGAACCCTTGTGGGGTTGAAGCCGACGCCGAGCACGCCGTCGGCGATGGTGTCGGCGGTTTCAGACGAACCCTTGTGGGGTTGAAGCAGCCTTGGTGACGTTCCGCCCGGGGACGTAGAACACGTTTCAGACGAACCCTTGTGGGGTTGAAGCTTAATCCGCGCGGCCGTCGCACCGTCGCAGGCCATCGTTTCAGACGAACCCTTGTGGGGTTGAAGCCTTGATGATCTGGACGCCACCCTCGGGCGTGGCGAGTTTCAGACGAACCCTTGTGGGGTTGAAGCCATCTTCGAAAGGTGCGCGTCGCGGAAGTAGCGCAGGTTTCAGACGAACCCTTGTGGGGTTGAAGCATCCCGACCGTCTTCGCGGCCATCTGCGGGTCGTTTCAGACGAACCCTTGTGGGGTTGAAGCGGCGTGAGCATGGAGTCGCACCCGGTGTACATCTCGTTTCAGACGAACCCTTGTGGGGTTGAAGCGCCGTCGATATACTGAACCGTCATCTCGCCGGCTCTGTTTCAGACGAACCCTTGTGGGGTTGAAGCATACTTAATACTTCACACGTCGCAACTCACACATGCGTTTCAGACGAACCCTTGTGGGGTTGAAGCGGGCGTCGGCCAGCGACACGGTTCGATGTCAACAACGTTTCAGACGAACCCTTGTGGGGTTGAAGCAGATAGAGGCCGTCGTTCGCGCGGAGCCAGGCCAGTTTCAGACGAACCCTTGTGGGGTTGAAGCATCGGCCAGACGATGACCGTGCTCGGCGACGCCGCAGTTTCAGACGAACCCTTGTGGGGTTGAAGCGTGAGATAGGCCACGAGCACCCACAGCGCGCCGGCGAGTTTCAGACGAACCCTTGTGGGGTTGAAGCGACTACGACACCGACGCGACCGGGCCGCTGGCCGAGTTTCAGACGAACCCTTGTGGGGTTGAAGCGACCGATCCGGCCCCGAAGTTGATCGCCTCCCATGACGTTTCAGACGAACCCTTGTGGGGTTGAAGCTCCGGGGACGGACGTGTCGTCGTGGACGCCGTCGTGTTTCAGACGAACCCTTGTGGGGTTGAAGCACACAATCCGAGCTGCGTCGACGTCGGGCGAAAGGGTTTCAGACGAACCCTTGTGGGGTTGAAGCATGTCCCGACCCGTGACGAGACGGTTCAGATACTCGTTTCAGACGAACCCTTGTGGGGTTGAAGCGCGGTGCTCATCAACAAGGTGATGGCGAAAGGGATTGTTTCAGACGAACCCTTGTGGGGTTGAAGCTCGTCACCGAAGGCTCGGCGGTAGCTCTGGGAGAGTTTCAGACGAACCCTTGTGGGGT
Organism: Halorubrum gandharaense; assembly: GCF_054654575.1. Taxonomy (NCBI): domain Archaea; kingdom Methanobacteriati; phylum Methanobacteriota; class Halobacteria; order Halobacteriales; family Haloferacaceae; genus Halorubrum; species Halorubrum gandharaense. The sequence continues at coordinate 962,630 of NZ_BAAIET010000001.1, read as the reverse complement.
TGAAGCCCCGATCTCGCTCTGGGTCATGCCGCAGTCGGCCATGTTTCAGACGAACCCTTGTGGGGTTGAAGCACGCCTCCACCACCTCGCGGTCCTCCAGCTCGTCGGCGTTTCAGACGAACCCTTGTGGGGTTGAAGCTCCGTCTGTGTTTGCGTCGTCATGATGGCAGCGGTAGTTTCAGACGAACCCTTGTGGGGTTGAAGCTCGGCGTCGGCCTTCGTCTCGAGGATCTCCGCGTCGGTTTCAGACGAACCCTTGTGGGGTTGAAGCGACCGGAGCCAGCCGAGCACCAGGAACCCGACGAGCGTTTCAGACGAACCCTTGTGGGGTTGAAGCGGCGAGCTCGCTGTCACCGAGCAGAAGACCGACCAGTTTCAGACGAACCCTTGTGGGGTTGAAGCTCCGACTTGGAAGCTACCGCATTCAGGACACCCATGTTTCAGACGAACCCTTGTGGGGTTGAAGCTACAGTTAGTCTTGGAAGGCCGAGTAAACTGGGCCAGTTTCAGACGAACCCTTGTGGGGTTGAAGCGTAGGCCATCTGTAGCATTCCCAACATCTGGGAACGGTTTCAGACGAACCCTTGTGGGGTTGAAGCCACGTCTCAGCCATCGGACCACCGAGCGACCGGCTCGTTTCAGACGAACCCTTGTGGGGTTGAAGCGGGGGCGCCATGGAATTGGTGCCTATCGTTCTCCTGGTTTCAGACGAACCCTTGTGGGGTTGAAGCCTGTAGGCCGCTCACGTGCGATTTGAGCGACTTCCAGTTTCAGACGAACCCTTGTGGGGTTGAAGCCGGGGTTGTCAATGTGAGTCCTCTCGATCTCAGCATGTTTCAGACGAACCCTTGTGGGGTTGAAGCCGCCGCCCGTGACGGCCCGACCCCATCGACGGTTGTTTCAGACGAACCCTTGTGGGGTTGAAGCCTCCAGGGGACGGTCGAGCATGGAGTCAGCAGCGGAGTTTCAGACGAACCCTTGTGGGGTTGAAGCTTGGAACTCCTCGACGCCGTCGTAGTCGCCCTCTCTCGTTTCAGACGAACCCTTGTGGGGTTGAAGCATGACCAAGAGCGGCATCCAAGAACGGATGGCCTGGTTTCAGACGAACCCTTGTGGGGTTGAAGCACGCCATCACGGAGCCGTACGGACTCCTGCGACAAGTTTCAGACGAACCCTTGTGGGGTTGAAGCCAGACAGGCATTGATGCAAGCCGTCAGGCGCCGGCGGTTTCAGACGAACCCTTGTGGGGTTGAAGCGGATACGAAGCCGAAGGGAATAGAGCCGTAGGCAGGTTTCAGACGAACCCTTGTGGGGTTGAAGCACGCATGACCACGACACACGACCACGACGATCAAGGCGTTTCAGACGAACCCTTGTGGGGTTGAAGCCGCAAGCAGTACCAGATCGGCGAGGTGAGCTCGCTGTTTCAGACGAACCCTTGTGGGGTTGAAGCCGGCCAACGAGGAACTCACCGAAGAGGAACGTGAGGTTTCAGACGAACCCTTGTGGGGTTGAAGCGTCCCCGACGACGACGGCGCGGACGTACTCGTGGAGGTTTCAGACGAACCCTTGTGGGGTTGAAGCGGCCCAGAGAAGACGACGATCGACCCGTTCGAGTTGTGTTTCAGACGAACCCTTGTGGGGTTGAAGCTTCGAGCTCGCCGGTGCGCTCGAAGCCCTCCAGGTCGTTTCAGACGAACCCTTGTGGGGTTGAAGCGGGTTGAGACCAACCCCGCATCCGGGTCGGGGGGGTGTTTCAGACGAACCCTTGTGGGGTTGAAGCGTCACGTCACCGCCGATGGAGAACGAACTGAGCACACGTTTCAGACGAACCCTTGTGGGGTTGAAGCAGCCGCTCGCCAAACTCGGGCCTGAGGAGCGGAGTTTCAGACGAACCCTTGTGGGGTTGAAGCGGGCGCGGGTCGTCGCACACGACAAACACCAAGCGGTTTCAGACGAACCCTTGTGGGGTTGAAGCACCCGCACCATCTGGATGTTCGGGATCTCCTCGTCGGTTTCAGACGAACCCTTGTGGGGTTGAAGCGCCGTCGATGAACAGCCGGCCCTCGATGTGGACCCCGTTTCAGACGAACCCTTGTGGGGTTGAAGCCTGTTCTGGCGTGTCGCCGTCGTCCTCGACGCTGGCGTTTCAGACGAACCCTTGTGGGGTTGAAGCTCTCTGAGCGCCTTCGTCACCTCGCCTCGCGACGTGTTTCAGACGAACCCTTGTGGGGTTGAAGCGTCACCGTTCTCTTGGTGCTCGTCGAGCTGCTCGGCGTTTCAGACGAACCCTTGTGGGGTTGAAGCATCGCATCGTTGTGAGCGCTTCGGGTCATCAACAGTTTCAGACGAACCCTTGTGGGGTTGAAGCAACGTCCAACTGCTCAGCAGCAACATCGGGATCGAGTTTCAGACGAACCCTTGTGGGGTTGAAGCGTCGTCGTCGCTCAGAGCAACAACTGGGCCGCCGGTTTCAGACGAACCCTTGTGGGGTTGAAGCGACCGTCTCAACGGCGAGACGAAGGGAGCGCTGTCGGTTTCAGACGAACCCTTGTGGGGTTGAAGCAGCGAGGAGGGCGCAGAGAGCGGGACGGCGACCGGGCGTTTCAGACGAACCCTTGTGGGTTGGAGCATACCAGCGTCCGAGCTGGCTGATCTCGACACGGGTGGTTTCAGACGAACCTTGCGAGGTTGAACCACGGTCAGGTAGACGACGCCCAGAAGCCCGCTATCCGAGCAGCCCGTCCACCGCTCGCGTCACGGCGGCGGCGGCGGCCTCGACCGCCGGCACGCGGACGTACTCGCGCTCGGCGTGCGCCACGGCGCCCGCGTCGTCCGCGAGATCGCCGGGCCCGAACACGACCGTCGGCACGGGCGCGAAGTAGGAGGCCTCCGTGGCGGCGCCGAAGGGGCGCACGTCGCCGCCCCCGTCGGCGGACACGCCGGGTGCGTCCCGGTCGTTGACCGCCGCGCTCGCGGCGTTCGCCATCGTCCGGACCAGTTCGTGGTCCGTGTCGGTCGAGAACGCCTCGAAGAACGGGGACTCGCGGTCGGTGAGCGCGAACTCCACACCAACCCCATCGGCCACCTCTCCGCGCACGGCGTCCACCAATGACGACCGGAACCCCTCGGCGGTCTCCGGGGGAACGCTCCGGCGGTCGAGAACGAGCTCGCAGTCGGCCGGCACCTGATTGGTGGACTCGCCACCTTCGATGACGGTCGGCGTGAGCTTCGGGTCGCCGAGCTGTGGGTGTGTCTCGGCATCGTCGTCGAACGTCCGTACCGCGCAGAGCGCGTCCTCGGCGGCCGCGACCGCGTTCACGCCCGCGAACTCCGCGGCGTGGGCGGCGACGCCCGAGAGGTGAAGCGTGCCCTGAAAGCGCCCCTTCGCGGCCGTACAAACGTCGAGCCCCGTCGGCTCGCCGACGACCACGCAATCGGCGTCGGACAGCCGGTTCTCGCTGCCGGGGAGCAGCCCGAGCAGTTCGGCGGCGCCGAGCGACAGCACCTCCTCGTCGGGCGTGATCGCTAGGGTGACCCGCCCCCTCTCGGGCTCCGCTCGCAGGAACGCGGCGAGTAGCGCCGCGAGCGGCCCCTTCGCGTCACAGGAACCGCGACCGCGGATCACCTCGGTCGCTGCGGTGGAATCGGAGTCCGCCGCTCCGTCCGCCGGCGGACACTCGCCGCCCTCGCACGGTCCGCGCTCGAACGGGATGTGCGGGCTGACGGTGTCGATGTGGGTGTTGAAGACGAGGTGTGGTCCTGCCTCGGGGTTCGGCGACGTTTTCTCGGCGACCACGCAGCTGCCGTCCACGACCTCGGCGTCGACGCCGTACTCCGCAAGCGTGGCGAGGAGCAGGTCGCGCATGTCTATCACGTCCTCATTCGAGGGGACGCGCACGGCGTCCGCGAGGAAGGCGACGGGATCGAACGCCTCGGCGGGGTCGGATGACCCTCCGCTCATCGCGGATCAGCGGGCAGTTCACCCGAGAACTCGTGGGTGACCGGTCCCGTGAGGGTGGCGGCTTCGCCCTCCGGCACCTCGATCGCCAGTTCGCCGCCCGGCGGACGGATGCGGATCGTCTCCCCGTCGACCAGTCCGAGTCGGCGGGCGACGGCGGCGACCGCCACCGCACCCGTACCACAAGAACGCGTCTCACCCTCGACGCCGCGCTCGAAGGTCCGCTGGGCGATGACGGGGGTCACGTCGGCGTCTTCACCCGCTTCCGAATCGCACTTGGGCGTGTTTCCGAACCCGTCCTCGACCACCGTCACGAGGTTGACGTTCGCGCCATCGGGGAAGATCGGCGCGTGCCGAACCGGCGGCGCAGCGGTCTCCAGGTCGATCTCGTCCACGTCCTCGACGAACGCGACCGCATGGGGGACGCCCGTGTTGACGGCCGTGACGGTAAGCCCCTCCACGGGCGCTTCGACGAGCGGTTCGTCGGTGTCGACCGGAACGTCGCCGGGTGCGAATCGCGGGACGCCCATCTCGATGGTCGCCTCGCTGCCGTCCGACGTGACCGTTGCCCGACGGGTGCCCGCCTGGGTGTCGATCATGAACTCCGTCTCGCCGGTGCGGTCGTGGGCCCATCGGGCGACGACGCGGGCGCCGTTGCCACACATCGCGGCCGTGGAGCCGTCCGGCTGGACCAGCGTCATGACGACCCGAGTCGGGCGGTAGCGCTCCTCGATGCTCAAAAAGAGGACGCCGTCGGCGCCGAGGCGGTCGTCGTCGTTGGCGCCGCCGTTCGCGCCGAAATACGCGCCGTTGGCACCCGTCTCCCGGTCGCAGTGGGCCTCCGCGAAGGCGGCGCGGTCGGCGATCATCTCACTCGCGTCCACGACGAGGAAGTCGTTGCCCGTGCCGTGGTACTTCTCGACGGGGACGGCGTGGATGCTCATCGTTCCACCTCCACGAGGTCGGGGAGGCTCTCGCGTCGTCGGGCCACGCGGGCGTCGCCGGCGTCAAGAACGACCTCCGCTGGCCGGGGTCTGGAGTTGTACTGGTGTGCCATTTCGTATCCGTACGCGCCCGCGATGCCGACCGCGAGGAGGTCCCCACGGGACGGTCGCGCGATCGCTCGGTTCTCACAGAAGGTATCGCCGGTCTCACAGATAGGTCCGGCGACCGTGACAGGGGTTGCCGAGCGCTCCGCGGGCGCCGGCTCGTCGTCAGCCCCACCAAGATTCCGGATCGGGTGGTAGGCGTCGTACATCGCCGGGCGGAGCAGGTCCGTCATGCCGGCGTCCACGCCGACCACGTCCTCGCCCGGCGTCGGCTTCGTCGTGTTGACCCGAGTCAGCAGCACGCCGGCGTCCGCGACGACGTACCGCCCGGGTTCGACGGCGAGGTCGAGTTCCCCCTCGCCGTCGGCGGTCGGCACCGGGCCGAGGGCCTCCCGCGTCGCCTCGGCGACCGCGGGGAGGTCGAGCGCGGGGGCATCCTCCTCGTAGGGGACGCCGAACCCGCCGCCCACGTCGACGTACTCCAAGTAGAGCGGGTCGGCGCTCGCGGCGTCAGTGGCGTCCGCCCCGTCACCATCGGACGGCGTCGTCAGCGACCGCGCCAGATCGCCCATCCGGGAGACCAGTTCGCGGTGGCTGTCCAGTTGGTCGGCGTCGATTCCCGAGCCGGCGTGGGCGTGGATGCCGACCACGTCGAAGCGCTCGGCGGCCTCGCGAGCCACTCGGGCGGCGCGGTCGTAGGGGACGCCGAACTTCGCGGCGGCGCCCGTCCGCACCTTCTCGTGGTGGCCCGCACCGACGCCCGGATTCACACGGAGGCAGACCCGTCCGGTGAATCCGCGGTCGGCCAGTCGGTCGAGGGTATCGGCGGCGCCGACGGTCACCGTGAGGTCGGGCTCCTGTTCGGCGGCCGCGACGACGTAGTCGAGGTCGCGCGCCGGCGGGTTGACCGCGGTGTAGTGGAGCCGGTCGCCGCCGAAGCCGGCGGCGAGCGCGCGGTCCACCTCGCCGGCGGAGGCACACTCCGCGTCGAGGCCCGCCTCGCGGACGGCTTCGAGCACCGCCCGCCCGGTGTGGGCCTTCACCGCGTAGCGTACGTCGGCGTCGGGAAACGCTGACAGCAGACGCTCGCAGTTCTCGCGGACGCGGTCGAGGTCCTGGACGTACAGCGGCGTGCCATGTTCAGCCGCGAGCCCGGAGAGACGCTCGGCGTCCCAGTCGGCGAGCCGACGGACAGGGGGGTTAGCGGACGCTCCGTTCGAGTCGGGATCGCTCATTCGCGGAGCGCGTCCTCGCGCCGGGTCGCCTCCAGCGTCTCCTCCTCGACGTGGGTGGCGACGACGGCGGGCTTGTAGGCGCCGCCCTCGAACAGCTCGTGGTCGCCGACGGACGACTCCACCATCCGGGTGAACGCGCGGCGCTCGGCGGGGAGGTGACCGTAGACGACCTCCTCCTCGACGAGGTCGTAGACGGGGATTCGGGGGGTGAGCAGCGTGTTCTCGCCGACGATGGAGTTCTCGCCCACACGGAAGCCGGAGGTAACCCGGCAGCCGGCACCCAGCGAGACGCCGTCCTCGATGATCACGGGGGCGTCCTCGACGGGTTCGAGCACGCCGCCGATCAGGGTGTTGGCGCCGAGCTTGACGTTCTCGCCGAGCTGTGCACAGGAGCCGACCGTGTCACAGGAGTCGACGAGGGTGCCGTCGCCGACGTACGCGCCCATGTTGACGAACGAGGGGCTCATCATGATGCAGTCGGAGCCGAGGTAGGCGCCGCGGCGGATCGCGGTGCCGTCCGGCGTGTTTCGGGTGCCGCGCGCGCCGAGGTCCTCGGTGTCGCGCAGCGGGAGCACGTCGTAGTAGGTGACTCCGCCGTACTCGCGAGCCTCCGTCTTCCGAAGGCCGAAGTTGAGGAGGATTCCTCGCTTCACCCACTCGTTCGCCTCCCAGGAGGTCACGTCGCGGCCGGTCTTCTCGGCGGCGCGCACCTCGCCCGCCTCAAGCTCCTCGAGGAACGCCTCGAGAACGGCTTCGTCGTCAGTCGTCGTCTGGTCGGCCGAAAGTCCTTGCTGATAGCGTCGCCAAAGGTCGGATACGTCGGATTGTAGCGTCATTGTGTCGTATGTGGATGAGTGGTGGTATTTAGGATTCGGTTCGGTGATTATTCGCGTGCATCTCCGTCGAGCACGTCGTCGAAGTCGTAGCGACCGGGGTCCCGGCCGACGAGCCACGACGCGGCGTCGAGCGCCCCCTCGGCGAACACGCCGCGGTCGCCGGCACGGTGGGTCAACTCCAGCGTCTCGCGGTTACCCGCGAGCAGCACCTCGTGTTCGCCGGTCACGTCGCCGGCGCGTCGCGCGTGGACGCCGACCTCGCCGGCCGACCGCGGGGCGTCGCCCTCCCGGCCGTGGACGCGCTCGTCGAGACCCTCACGCACGTCTTCTACGTCCCCGAGGATCGTCTTCGCGGTGCCTGAGGGAGCGTCCCGCTTTCCGTTGTGGTGCGTCTCGGTGAGCTCCACGTCGTAGCCCGGCACCGCGGCGACCGCCTCGCGGACCGCTCGCCGGAGCGCGGCTACGCCGCGCGCGAAGTTGGACGCCTTTAATAAGGGTACCTGCCGGCTGACCGCTCGAAGCCGCTCCGTGCCGGAGGAGTCGAAGCCGGTCGTTCCCGTCACGACGGGCACGCCCGCCTCGGCACACGCCTCGGCGTAGGCGGCCGCCGACGAGGGGCCCGTGAAGTCGACCAGCACGTCCGGGTCCGTGTCCGCGAGCAGCTCGTCGAGCCGGTCGGCGTCGTCGACGGCGACGCCTGCCACCGGCTCCGTCTCCGTGCGGTTGACCGCGAGCACGACCTCGACGCCCGGTCGCGCAGTCGCCGCCTCGATCACCTCACGCCCCATGCGCCCGCCGGCGCCGGTGACGGCAACGCGGAGAGTCTCGCCGTCGCCGCCGTCGTCGCCGTCGGCCGCGGTCATCGTTCCGCCTCCACCGGCTCCGGCTCGCCGCCCTCGTATTCCGCAAGCGTCTCACGGAGGTCCTCGCGGTGCTCCTCGGAGAGGCGCGTCAGCGGCGAGCGGACGTGCGGTTCGCCCATCCCGCGGAGGTGCATCGCCTCCTTCACCGGGATCGGGTTGGTCTCGACGAACAGCTGGCGACACAGCGGCGCGAGCTCGTGGTGGAGCTCGCGGGCGCGGTCGTAGTCGCCGGCGAGCGCCGAGCCAACCATCGCGCAGGTGCGCTCCGGTTCGACGTTGGCGACGACGCTGATCGTGCCCGTGGCGCCGACCGAGACCATCGGGAGCGTGAGCGGGTCGTCACCCGAGAGGACGGAGAACGTCTCCTCACGCGTGCGCTCGACGACCTCGCTGATGAGCCCGAGGTCGCCGGAGGCCGCCTTGTACCCCTGAATGTTCGGATGCTCGGCAAGCTCGACCGTCACGTCGACCGGAATCGACCGCCCCGTCCGCGAGGGGACGTTGTAGACGATCTGCGGCAGGTCGACGGCGTCGGCCACGGTCTGATAGTGGTCGAGGAAGCCCTGCGGCTCCGGCTTGTTGTAGTACGGCGAGATGAGCAGCAGGCCATCGGCTCCGGCGTCGGCAGCGCGCTCGGACAGCGAGAGCGCCTCGGCCGTATTGTTCGAGCCGGTTCCGGCGATGACGGGCACGTCCTCGACGGCGGCCGCAACCGTCTCGATCACGTCGACGTGCTCGTCGTGGCTCATCGTCGCCGACTCCCCCGTGGAGCCGACCGGGACGAGCCCGTCGACGCCGGCCGCCTCCAGATAGCGGGCATTGTCGGCGAGCTGCTCGTGGTCGACCTCGTTGTCGGCCGTGAACGGAGTGGTCATCGCAGGGTAGACCCCCTCGAACGGTTCGTCGGTCGCTTCGTCAGTGGCTGCGTCGTCGGTCGTGTACGGTGTTGTCGTGCTGGTGTTTGGCATGGTTGGTGGATGTGGTGTGGTCGATGTGGTCTGGTGGACGTGGTCAGGATGTCGTGTCGGAACGTCCTGTGCGACGGTGAGCGCGTGCCGCCGCGCGCGACCGGCGTCATCGCGGACGCCGGCCGTCGTCGGTCGGAAAACGGCGCGTGTCGGGGGTCGTCCGGGACGGGGTCGCCACTCCCGCCGTCGGACGCATCACGCGCGTTTTTTCGAGAAGAGCCGCGTCGCTGGCCCGAGCGGCGAGCCGCGAAGGGACGCGGAGTGAGTCACACCCGATGGTGTGGCCGTCGTAAAGTTAACCGTTGCGCCTCGTCGGTCCGGTTCGACGGGAGAGGAGAAAAATCGGCGGCTGGTCAGTCCGAGACGCCGACTTCCGAAACCGGGCGCTCGTCCTCGGCCTGTTCCGTGAGGTGACAGGAGGCGACGTGGTCGTCGCCCACCTCGACGAGGTCGGGCTGCTCACGCTGACACACCGTCTCGAACGCGTCGAGGCGCTCGCCGGCGCGCTCGACGTCGCCGTTCGCAAGCGCCTCGATGGCGTCGGCGAACACCGTCTCCGCGTCGGCGTCCGACAGCGTCGCCGGAACGCCGTACTCCCGGCGCAGGCTCTCGTCCACGTCGCCGACCGGCAGCGTCTCGGCGATCTCCGCATCCTCGGCGGCCGCCTCCTCGGGGTGTACGAGCTCGTACAGTCGGTCGACGGTGAACCGACGCATCTCGACGCCCCGTTTCACGTCGAGCACCGACCGCCAGACCCCCTCCTCGAACGCGTACTCCTCGGGCGGGACCACCTCCGGACACCGGGTGTGGAACCGGCAGCCGCGCGGCGGGTTCGACGGGTCCGGCACGTTGCCGCTCAGGTGGACCCGGCTCCGCTCCTCGGTGATGTCCGCCGACGGAATCGCGGAGATGAGCGCCCGCGTGTACGGGTGTTGTGGGTCGCTGAACAGCTCCTCCGTGGGACCGACCTCCACCATCTCGCCGAGGTACATCACGCCCACGCGGTCACAGATCTCCCGGACGACGCCGAGGTTGTGGCTGATGATGAGGATCGACAGGCCGAACTCGTCCTGCAGGTCGCCCATCAGCTGCAGGATCTCCGCCTGGACCGACACGTCGAGCGCGGAGACCGGCTCGTCGGCGACCAGCAGCCGCGGGTTCAACACCAGCGCGCGAGCCAGCCCGATCCGCTGTTTCTGCCCCCCGGAGAACTCGTGGGGATAGCGGTCGATGTCGTCGGCCTGCAGGCCGACACGCTCCAACAGCTGCTTGATGACGCTCCGGCGCAGCTCCGTGTCGGTCATCCCGTGGATGCGCATCGGCTCCGACAGCGACTCGCCGACGGACATCCGGGGGTCGAACGACGACTCCGGATCCTGGAACATCATCTGCGCCTCCCGGCGGAACCGCTTCAGCTGCGTCCTGTCGTACGCCGTGATGTCGGTGCCGTCGAAGCGCACGGCGCCCGCCGTCGGCTCGTCGAGCCGGAGGATCGACCGGGCCGCCGTCGACTTTCCACAGCCGGATTCGCCGACGATGCCGAACGTCTCCCCCTCGCGGATCTCGAAGGTGATCCCGTCGACGGCTTTCACCGTCCCCACTTCGTCTTTGAGGATTCCCTCGGTCATCGTGAAGTGCTTTTTGAGGTCGTCGACCGCCAGAATCGGGTCAGTCATCGCTCACCCCCGTGGGCCCGAACCCGCCGTCCGTCTCGTCGGTCGGCGGGAGCTCGTCGACCGGCGGGAGCCCGCCGGCGCTGCCCCCGTAGTGGACACACGAGACATTGTGCGCCTCGCCGTCGACGTGGTGCAGCGGCGGCTGCTCGCCGGTTCGGCACTCGTCGATGGCGTAGTTGCACCGGTCGGCGAATCGGCAGCCGTCCGGCGGGTCGATGGCGCTCGGGAGGGTTCCCGGTATCGGCCGGAGCTCGCCCTCCGTACCGGGAAGACACTCGAGTAGCGCCTTCGTGTACGGGTGAGCCGGATTCTCGAAGACGCGGTGGGCGTCACCCGCCTCCATCACCTTCCCCGCGTACATCACGACGACCGTGTCGGCGATCTCCGCGACGACGCCGAGGTCGTGCGTGATGAAGACGATGCTCATGTCGAACTCCGCTTGGAGGTCGCGGAACAGGTCGAGGATCTGCGCCTCGATGGTCACGTCGAGCGCCGTCGTCGGCTCGTCGGCGATCAGCAGGTCCGGCTCACACGCCAGCGCGATGGCGATGACGACCCGCTGTTTCATCCCGCCGGAGAACTCGTGGGGATAGTCGTCGACGCGCGTCGCGGCTTCCGGGATACCCGTCGATTCGAGGAGGTCGATCGCCTGCTGGCGTGCCTCCTCCTTCGTCACGTCCTGATGGGCGTTGATCGCCTCACGGATCTGATAGCCGACCGTGTAGACGGGATTGAGCGCCCCTTGCGGGTTCTGGAACACGTGGCCGATGCGACCGCCGCGAAGCGCTCGCACCTCCGACTCCGGGAGCTGCGTGACGTCCTGCCCGTCGAAGTAGACGGCGCCCTCCGCGATCTCGCCCGGCGGCATCGGGATCAACCGCGTGATCGACTCGGCCGTTACGGACTTGCCGGAGCCGGATTCGCCGACCACACAGACGGTTTCGCCGCGGTCGATGTCGAACGTGACGCCGTCGACCGCGTTGACCGTGCCCTCGTCGGTGTGGAACTGGGTGTGCAGGTTCGCTATCGAAAGGAGTGGTTCGCTCATGGTGTTACTCGTGGCGGGGGTCGAGCGCGTCCCGCAGCGCGTCGCCGAGGAAGTTGAACGCCAATACCGTCACGAACAGGAAGATCCCGGGGATCGTGGCGATCCATGGGGCAGGCTGGAGGTCACCGCGACCCTCCGAGATGACCCGTCCCCACGACCAGACGTTCGGATCTCCGAACCCGAGGAACGCCAGCACGGCCTCATAGAGGATCAGCGACGGGATAACCAGCGTCGCCGCCGTGATGATCGTGTTCGACACGTTCGGGATCAGGTGTCTGGTGATGATCCAGCGCTCGCTTGCCCCGACGTTCTCGGCGGCCGTGATATACTGCTCCTCGTTGCGCTGGAGCGCCTCCGAGCGCACCAGCCGGGAGGTGCCCGTCCACGTGGTCAACCCGAGAATCAGGATGATCGTAAACAGGTCACCCCCGTACAGGTAGACGACGAACAGGATCAAAAAGAACGTCGGGAAGGTGAGCATGATGTCGACGAACCGCATCAGCACCTCGTCGACCATGCCGCCGAAGTAGGCGGCCGTCGTCCCCACCGCGCTGGCGAGAACGATGATGATGAACATGCCGATGAGCCCGACCTGCATGCTCACGCGCATGCCGACGACGACGATCTGGAGGACGTCCTCACCGGATTGGGTCGTCCCGAACGGATGGGCCCACGTGCCCCCATCCATGAAGATGGGCGGCACGTGGGAGTTCGTGATGTCGATCTCCGGCCGCCCGAAGATGAAGGGGCCGATGACCCCCAGCACGAAGATGCCGATGAGGAACGCCAGGCTGACCACGGCGGCTTTGTTCTTTTTGAACTCCGTCCAGTAGTGTTTCGTCATCCGCGGGTTGCGGTACAGCGGCAGGACGACGAAGAAAAACATCACCACCAGTGTGAGCATGAACAGCCAGTCGACGTTGCCGGGATTGGGGCCGAACGTGAACGGGCCCAAATCGAGCTCGAAGATCGGCTGCCGGTGATTCCCGTACAGGTGGTCGAGCACCCACCCGAGGACCGTCGCGGCCGTCGTGAGGAAGAACCCGAGCCGGGTTTTCGAGGTGCCGATAGCCTCCTCGTGCTGTTCCCAGTCGATGTCCTCGAATCCGACGTCGTTGTCAGTGTCCAAACTCATTAGCGATCACCGAAGGAGATCCGCGGGTCGAGCATCGTGTAGGCGATGTCCTGACAGAGGTTGCCGATGATGGCGATGAACACCGGGATCAGCGTCGTCGCCAGCACGAGGGGCGTGTCCTGCTGGATGATGGCCTCATAGCTAACCAGTCCGAGACCGGGAATCTGGAAGATGACCTCCACGATGTACGATCCCGCGAAGATCAGCCCGAGGATGTCCCCAACGAGGATCGTGATGAGCGGCACCATCGCCGGACGGAAGATGTGCTTGATCGTCACCTCGTTCTCGCTGAGCCCCTTCGCGCGGGCGGTCTTCACGAAGTCGGCGTGGACATACTCCAGTGACTCCGCACGCGCGTACCGCATCTGCGAGGCGATCGCCGCCGTCGTCAACACGACCGTCGGCAGGATGAGCTGATGGGCGTTCGCGAGCGAGAGGATGCCCGGAACGTCGGTCGTGTAGTAGGTGGGAAACCACCCGAGCCAGACGCCGCCAACGAGGATCAACATGATCGCGAACCAGAAGTTCGGGAGGCTGATCCCCGTGAACGCGAACAGGGTGGCTGCGTAGTCCCCCTTGGTGTACTGGTGGGTCGCCGAGTAGAGGCCGATCGCGAAGCCGAGGACGACGGCGATGATCGTCGACGGGACCGCGTACTGGAACGAGTAGACCCACGAGTTGGCGATCACGTCGAACACCGGCTGGTTGTACGTCGTCGAGAGCCCCCAATCGAGGGTGGCCAGTCCGGTGAGGAAGGAGACGTACCGCTCCAAAGCGGTGTCCCCGTGGCCGAGCTGCTGTTCGTACAGCGCGACCGCATCCTCGTAGTCCATCCCCTGCTGGACCTGCTGGTCGATGAAGGTCGCTCCGCCGGCGGAGATGGGAGAGAAGTCCAGGAGGAGGAACGTGATCGTCAGCGTGACCCACGTCGCAAAAATGGTCCACGCCAGCCGCTTTGCGATGTATGCTTTCATGATTCGTGTGCGGTGGGAGTCGTCGTAGTCTGGTGGCGACCCGCAGCATGCGGGGTGTTAGTCGGCGATCGGGGCTATTTCGTGGGCGTCGTTACTGCTCGTCCTCGATCGCCCAGTTGGTGATATCGTATCCCCACGCGATGCTCGGGTCCTCGGTCGGCTCGACGTGGTGACGGTAGCCGTTGAGGTCCTGCGGAAAGTAGAGGAACGCCCACGGCTGCTCCTCGCTCAGGATGCCGTACACCTCGGAGAGGTTCTCCTGACGCGCCTCGGGGTCGGTCATTCGTTGGGCCTCCGCGAGGAGGTCGGCGACGCCCTCGGGGTCATCGTAGCCGTAGCCGTTCGCGGACTCGCCGGGCCGCCAGTATCCCTCCGTCGCCTCGGGCGCTCGGGGATACGAGTTCCGGCCGATACCCGCCATGAACGCCCACTCACGCGAGGTGCTGTACAGGTACTCGTCGAGCATCGTGTTCCACGGAACGGGGTCGAGCTCGACGTCGATGCCGAGGTTCTCGTCGAGCTCCTGCTGGATGTAGCGGGCCATCAGGTCGGTCGACTCCGCGGCGTCACCGTACACGAAGTTGAGCACGACCTCCTCACCGTTGCCGTCGACGACGCGACCGCCGTCGTAGTGGAAGGGGTTCGGGAGGTGCTCCGCCATGCGCTCGCGGGCGGCGTCGGGGTCGTACTCCCAGACGACGACCTCGGAGTCGTCGTAGAACTCGGAGTACTCCGGCTGGAGGGTGTGCGCCACGTCGCCGTACCCCTCCCGAATGTCGCTGACGATCTCTTCGCGGTCGATCGCCATCGTGAGCGCCTGCCGGACCTCCGTGACGTTGAGCGCTTCCCAGCCGTCGTCACGCATGTTGTAGAACATGCTCTGACAGTAGACGGTCGGGGTTCCGATGACCTGAATCTCGTCGTGCTCCTCGAACTCCTCGGCGCGTGCAGCAGGAATACCGGTGGCCGTGATGTCCTCGGCCTGGATCGCCGCGAGGCGGGTGGACTCCTCGCGCATGACCTGGTAGGTCCAGTCGTCCATATACGGCGTGTCCTCGTAGCCCTCGTGGTTCGTGAGGTAGTAGTCGTCGTCGGCGACCGCGAACATGCGGGCCTCGGTCTCCAGCACCTCGATGTCGAACGCGCCGAGGTTGCCGGTGTACGACAGGGACTGGATCTCGTCGTCCTCGTTTATCCCTGCACCATCCCGTTGTTCGACGTACGGTTCGAGCAGGTCCTTGGGAACGACTTCCTGGAATCCCCAGAGGATCGGCTCCTCGATGAACGCGGGGTACGAGTCGGGAGTTTCGATCGTGAACTCGTACTCGCCGGTCCGTTCCACGTTGAACCAGACGTCGTAGCTTCCGTCTTCCTCCTCGGGCTCGGAAGCGACGTCGAAGCCGTCCGGAACCTCGTCCATCGGCATTCGGAAGTCGTCGGCCATCGAGACGGCAGCCCAGTTGTCCTCGCCCTGAATGACCTCGCTGATCGAGTACACCCAGTCCTCGGCGGTCATCGCGCCGTACGGGTCACTCCACTCGCCGTGCTCGGTGATCGTGAACGTGAACTCGGTGAAGTCGTCGTTGACGTCGTAGTCGCGAACCAGACGGGGGACGAACTCGTTGTCCTCATCGAACGCGTATGCGGGGTCCTGCACACGGGTGATACGGTTGCCGGAGGTGGTGTCGGTGACGCGGAAGACGTTGTAGTTCGGCGCCTCGCTCGACTGTGCACCGACCCACGACAGCCCCTCGGTGTCCGGGCTTTCGGCGCCGTCGTCGCCGGCGGGGTCGCTGGGGTCGCTATTCTCGGCAGGTGCGCCGTCACCAGTGCAGCCGGCAACGCCGACCGCGCCTGCGGCGGCGACCGTCTTCAACACAGTCCGTCTCTCGGCACTCCCGCCTTCGCCATTGGGGCGCATACACATGGATGCGGAACGTCGTATTTAAGCCTTTCTAACCAATAACCACTTATTTAAGATTAGAGAGTATAGACAACAAATATTCCGTTAGAATCGAACGGAGCGGACGGACGTTCGATCACAGCGCAAGAAGCTGCAGAACCACCGAAATCCCGAGGAGGACGCCGGCGTATGCGATGAGTCCGATCCCGATCCGGATCGTTCGTGCAGGATCACGCTTCGCCGAATCGCTCCCGTCAGTTTCCGCTTGCCGGCGTCCGCCGGCGGACGCCGACGCGGATGCACGGTCGTTCCTCGCCGACCGGTGACTCGTTTTACCGTCATCCGAACGGCCCTCATCGACGGCGGCCGAGCGCACGTCCTCGCGCTCGTCGTCCGTCTCCTCGGCCCGGCGAATGGACCGTTTCCGGAAGACGGACGGGCGCGTGAACAGCACGGCGATCAGCGCGGCGACCACGCCGATCAGGAACAACCCGTCGACGACGCCGGGGATCCCGGAGCCGATCAGGAGCGCGCCGACGAACACGACGACCGCGGTGGCGACGGCGGCGCCGACGAATCGAAGGGAAACGGGCAGGTCCATGCGTGAGAGGGACACCGTCCAAGGGAGTATCGGCCGGCGAAGTTAGCTATTTCGCGTCGTCGCCGGGCAACGCACGGCCTCCTCGCTCCCGGTCGTGCGCCCGCCGAGCGCCCCGTGGATCCCAAAGCACCTAACTCGTGCCGCAGGATGAACAGCATATGACCGACATTCACCCGGGTCAGCGAGTTGCCGTGCTCGCCGACTCCCAGAACCTCTATCACACCGCACAGAGCATGTACTCCAGAAACGTCGACTACGGCGAGCTGCTCGACGGCGCCGTTCGGGACCGGACGCTCGTCCGGGCCATCGCGTACGTGATCCGCGCCGACTCCCCCGAGGAGGAGTCCTTCTTCGACGCGCTCCGAGACATCGGCTTCGAGACGAAGATCAAGGACATCAAAACGTTCGCCGACGGCACGAAGAAGGCCGACTGGGACCTCGGCATGAGCCTCGACGCCGTCTCGCTCGCGAACCACGTCGACACCGTCGTGCTCGTCACCGGCGACGGCGACTTCGCGCGACTCTGCACCCACCTTCGCCACGAGGGCGTCCGCGTCGAGGCGATGGGGTTCGGCAGCTCCACCGCCGACGAGCTGGTGGCGGCCGCCGACGAGTTCGTCGACCTCGCCGAGCGCGAGGAGACGTTCCTCCTGTAATGGCGCGCCGTTCGCGCGGGGACGACGAGCTGGACGGCGATCCCGTCGTGGACGCACTGGAGGTGCTCGCGCTTCCGTTCGTCGTCGCGGCCGCCGCCGGGCTCGCGCTGGGCCGCACCGTCGGGAGTTTCCCGCTGGGAATCGCCATCGGCGCCGCCTGTTTCGGCGCCTACGCGTTCCTCCGGCTGAAGTACCTCCCGACGTAGCCGGCCGAGTCCGGTATGGTCCCCGGTGCGTGTCGCAACCGCTTTCCACCTCCCCGGGGAAGAACGGCCATGAGCGACGACGAGACGCTCGCGGACCTGCGCACGAGCGCCGACTACCAGTTCGGCGCCGGCGCGGGTGCCGCGCTGTTTCCCCCCGACGAGACCCTCACCGTCCGGCAGTCGACCGGCGGCCGACCCCGACAGGTGCTCGTCGGTGACGTGAGCGACACGCCCGGCAGTTCCGAGGGCGACCGCCTCGTCTCCTACGGCACCGACGGCCGGTTCACCGTCGGCGTCGCCGGCGGCCGCCGACTCCAGGCCGCCTTCGACCCGCCGACCCACCGCGTGGTCGTCGGCGAAGAGAGCGAGCCGTTCGTCCGGGAGGGACGCAACACGTTCGCGAAGTTCGTCGACGCCGCCGACGACGAGATCCGCCCCGGCGACGAGGTGCTGGTCGTCGACGAGACCGACACGCTGTTCGCCGTCGGCCGTGCGGAGCTCTCCGGCGCCGAGCTCCTGGCGTTCGACTCGGGCGTCGGCGTGAAGGTCCGGAAGGGCATCGACAACGCGGATGCCGAACCCGTGTCGTACCGCTCCGACGAGTAGTCGGCGCTACTCCAACCGCGCGTCAGTCACGTCGATGTGCCCGCGGTCGCCCTCCCAGACCGTCTCGTAGTCGAGCGCGATCCGCCGGTCCATGTGCGGGCCGTCGACCACGAACGTCTCGAACTCCCCGCCTTCACCGAGTGGATGGACGCCGTACTCCGCGTTGAGCTCGCGGAGCTCGGCGAGCGCCTCACGGTCGTACGTCCGGCCGAGCCACGACTCGTCGAGTCCGTAGGCGGCCACCTGCACGATCACGATCTCGAAGCCGGCATCGAGCATCGCCTCGGCGAGCGCGACGGGGTCCTTCTGCCAGAGCGGCGCGAAGAGGTCGATGTCGAGCCGGTCGCACATTCCCTGAATCCGGGAGGTTTGAAACTCGCTCTCGACGGCGCCGGCGGTGACGCCCGCGAGGTCGAGCCCGTCGTCGGCCGCCAGCTCGCGCAGCGCGGCCTCCATCGGCTCCAGTTCGGCGTCGCCCTGCGCGCCGGCGTCGTCCACGTCGTCCGCGCCGAAGTCGTCGGGCGAGACCTCGACCAGTTCGACCCCGACGCTCTCGGCGGCGAGCGCGGCGAGGTGGGTCGCGGGCGTGTGGTACATGTAGGAGTCCCCCTCCGGGTGGACCGTTAACAGTCGCGAGACGTTCAGGTCCGCCTCCATCGCGCGGTAGAGCGCCCACGAGGAGTCCTTCCCGCCCGAAAAGAGGCTGACCCAGTCGTCAGTGTCCGTCATTGGCGGTGGAAGGAAGTCGGTGGCTAAAGCGCCGGCGGTCCGCGGTGACCCGCGACGCCGCCAGCTAACGGGCGTTCCGGTCGGGGGGAAGCCGCTATCTTGCGGTCACTGGCTGCCGACTCGTGGCGTTCCACGACCGCTTCGTGGACCGCCGCAGGGGTCGTCGCGGCGAGCGCGTCGGGGACGGGTTCGGCCGCAACGAGTCCGCCAGCCGTCGCCGGTGACACCTCCGTCTCGATCAGCGCCTGGATGTCGGAGCGACCGACTGGCCTCGTCCCGCCGCTATCGTCCCTGCGGCTCCCGTCGACCGGGCCGTTTCTCGCGCGCTTGAACGTGTTTCCGGGCAGGGCGGAGTGCGGAGGGACGAATTTAACTGTGTGTCATTAATGCCCTCCGTATGAGCGGCACACTGTTCCTGTTCGGAACGTTGCTCGCGGTTGCCACCGGGAGCGCGGGGTTCGTCCTCTCGGTCCTTGCGTGGCAGATCTTCCGGGGGGCTCCGTTCGGCGACGCGCTGTTCGTGCTCGTACTGTTCATGGCATCGTTCACCATCTACCACGCTGCGCTCGCGCTGTGGCCTGCCCTGCCGGTCTCCGTGCTGGCGGTTGAGAGTCTGGCGTTTCTGCTCGTCGTCGTGTTTGCGTTCAAGATGATGCAGCTCCATCGACGCGGGCTTCGCGTGAACGAGGAGGGGGCCGACGAATGACGGGGATGGACGCGATGGCGCCCGCGATCGTCCCCACGGTATTCGGGGGCCACGGCAGCGTTGAGGTCGTCCTCTGGAGTCTCGTCCTGGTCTCCGGTTTACTGGGTGCGCTCGGCGCCGCGTACCTGCTGTACGTCGACACGATCGTCGTTCACTACACGAGGTTCTTCAGGATCATCGCAGCCGGCCTGCTCGTGTTCGTCGCGACGGCGCCCGTGGTGTACCTCTTCGCCGTCGAGCTCATCCACGCGGTCCACGCGCTCGCGGCGGCCGTCATCTCCGTCGGACTCTACACCCTCATCCGCGCCGAGCTGGCGTCGAACGAGCTGGCGGAAGCGTTCGACGCCGGCGACCCGGGAGGGTTCGAGGAGTCGTTCGGCGACTTCGACGACGAGGAGTGACGCCCTCTCCCGGATCGGCACGCCGGCGCCCAGCGTCCGGGACCCCACGGCGTCACGCGCCCGAAGCGCCCGCCGGCGGTGGCGCCGTCGCCGGCCACCGGACCCCCGTCGCCGCCCTCGACGGCGAGGCGCCGGCTACCAACGTTAACTTGTTGGCGTGAGAATCCTCGACCATGTACCGCGTGTTGATGCCGATCGACACGAACGAGGACCGGGCGCTCGCACAGGCGGAACACGTCGCGTCCCTCCCGGACGCCGCGTCGTCGGTCGAGGTGATCGTGCTGTTCGTGTTCCACGGTGAGACCGAGAAAATGCCGGCGGAACTCCGGGAGTTCGGCACCGCGGCTCGGGTCCAGTCGGTGCGACGCGCCGTCGACCACCTCGAGGAACGCGGCGTCGACGTCGAGGTCCACGGCGGCAGCGGCGACACGGTCGCCGACATCCTCGCGGTCGCCGACGAGGCGGCCGTCGACAGCATCGTGCTCGGCGGGCGCAAGCGCTCGGCGGCGGGGAAGCTCCTCTTCGGGAGCGTCTCCCAGTCACTCCTGCAGGAGACCGACCGTCCGGTGACGATCACCGGCGAGCAGTAGCCGGTTGCGGTGCTCACGGGCGAGGAGTAGTCGGAGAACGAACGCTCGTCGGCAGTGAACAGCCGGGGAAACGCCCGACAGCCTCAGTCGCTGATGAACTCGTTGTCGCGCCAGTTGACGCCGCCGTTGCCCTCGCCGTTGCCCTGCGGGCTCTCGACGACCTCGACGCTCGCCGGGCGCTCCTCGCCCTCGACGATGCGGGTCGCCTGCAGGTCGCCACCCTCCTCGGTGATCGCGGTCAGCGTGCCCTTTTCAGCCATCGTCGCCAGTTCCCGCAACACGAGGAACATCGGGTACTGCAGCGCCGAGTTCTGGAGGACGGTCTCGCGGTCGCCCTTGAAACAGGCGAACTCCACGAGCTCGGAGGGGATCTCCTCCTCCTCGTCGTCCATCCACTGGGGACCGCCGGCGCGCGGCGGCTCCTCCTCGTAGACGCGCGTCTCCGTGACGGAGGCTTTCAGCTGTGCAGTAGGGGTGTACTTGCTGATGTCCTCGTCGGAGGAAACGGCCTTGATGATCAGGGTGTTGTTGCGACGCGTGATGTCCACGTCGTCGACCTCGGCGGGAAGGTCGGGGTCGTCCTCGAAATAGTCTTCTACGTCTTCGAGTGGCAGTTCAAGCGTCGAATGGAGTCGGAACACGCGGCCTGACATTGTTTGTGGTGGGTGGGGTGGGTGGGATGGGTGCAACCGGTTCGATGCGACGGTGGGGCAGCGAACGTACCTGCCTGATGTAGGGGGCGTAGCCTTATAGGGCCTGCCCTTTTTTCACTGCGAGTCGATGACACGGGAGATGGGTCGCCGGCGAGGGAGACCACATCCCCGGCGCCGTCGGGTTATTCGGCGCCGAGCTCGGCGGCAAGCTCGCCGCGCTCCTCCAGCTCCTCGAGCACGTCGCTGCCGCCGACGAACTCGCCATCGGCGTACGTCTGGGGGATCGTCTCCCAGCCGCTGTGCTCTTCGAGCGCCGCGCGATACTCGGCGAGCGCGGGGAGCACGTCGACCGTCTCGAACTCCTCGACGTGGCGGCTGATCAGCTCCAGCGCCTTCTTCGAGTAGCCGCACTGGGGCATCAGCTGGTTCCCCTTCATGAACAGCACCACGTCGTTGTCGGCGATCGCCTCGTCGACCCGCGCCTGTACGTCGTCGGTGTCGGATTCGCCCTCAGGGCTAAACGTCATGGGAGCCAGTAGGGCGGGGCGACGCAAAGGGGTTGCGCTGGATCGTGAGACTCCCGTCTCGGTCGGCGTCTACTCGCGGTCGACGCGCACCACGTCGATCAGCGAGTGGACGGGAACGCCCTCGATCTCGTCGTAGCCACGCTTGTCGGCGAGGACGACGCAGGCGACGGGCTCGCCACCCTGCGCGCGGATCGCCTCGATCGACTCGCGCATCGTCGTGCCGCTGGTGATGATGTCGTCGACGAGGTAGCAGTCCCGGTCGCGGATTCCGGCGAAGTTGCGCGAGAAGCCGCCGCCGTGCTCCGCGATGTCACCTTCCTCCCACTGGTGTTTCGCGGGGGCGTACGTCCCCATGTCCGTGTCGAGCTCGCGGGCGATGGCGGTGGCGAGCGGCGCGCCCGCCTTCTCGATGCCCACCGTGAGGTCGACGTCCTCGCCCTCCTTTGAGAGCAGGTCAGCCATCGCCTTCGCGGCGAAGGTCAGTCGCGAGGAGTCGCGGCCGATCGCCGACCAGTCAACGTGGATGTCGGAGGTCGCGGTCGGCGCCGTCGTCTCCTCGGCGGGTTCCTCGGCACCGGCGCGCTCGACGAGCCAGCTGGCGGTCTCGCGGGAGACGTTGAGTTCGTCCGCGATCTCTCCCTTCGAGAGCCCTCGCTCCGCGAGCTCCGCCGCACTGTCGATCAGGTCGTCAACGTTCTTCATAGCTGTCGAATTCGACCGCCGTTTTAATAGTCGTGTCGTCATCCGCGAACGCGGCCTCGAACTCGTCGAGCGGGTGGATCCCCGTGACGAGATCCTCGAAAAACGCGGTCGGGAGGGCGGACAGCGAGTCGACGGCGGCCTCGAAGTGCTCGAATCCGGAGTTGACGCTCCCCACGAGCGCCTTGTTGTGGAGCACGAACTCCCGATGGAGCGCACCGCCGTCGACCTCGAACTCCCAGTCGCCGGGGACGCCGAGGAGCGCGCCGACGCCGTTCGGCGCGAGCGCCTCGATCGTCTCGAACGCGTGCGGGGCGTAACCGGTTGCCTCGTAGACGAAGTCCGCCGGCTCGTACACGTCGGGAATCTCGGGCACCGGCGTCTCCGTGGAGTTGACGTAGGTGGCCCCCAGCGACTCGATCACGTCGATGGTTGGGTCGGGACGCTCGCGCCGGCCGAGACAGTAGAGCCGGTCGAACTCGTCATCGAGCATCGCCACCGTGAGGAGTCCGAGCGAGCCGTTGCCGAGCACGAGCGCGACCTCGGGCTCCCAGTGGAACGCCGAGCGACTGGCCCGGGCGTGCTCGACCGCCTTTTCAGTGATCGACGCCGGCTCGACGAGGAATCCCCACTCCGCGAGTTCGGGCGGGACCTCCACGAGGAACTCTGCCGGACTGGTGAAGTACTCGGCCATGAAGCCGTGCGCGCCGACGATGCCGCGTTCGTGGTACTTGCCCTCCGGCGCCATGTCGGGTTCGCCTCGCGCGAAGTACTCGTTGGCGCCGTTGGGCGGCCGTCGCACGGTCGGGACGACCACGTCACCCTTCTCGAAGGGCGTGTCGTTGGGGTCCTCGACGACGCCGACCGCCTCGTGACCCAACACGAGGTGGTCCTCGCCGGCGGGCGTGCCGCCGTGCCCGCCGGCGATCACCTCGTGGTCGGTGCCGTCGACGCCGACCCGCAGGGTCCGCACCAGCGCCTCGCCGTCGTCCGGCTCCGGCCGTGGCTTCTCGACCACGACCGGCTCGTCGCCGTCGTCGTACACCGCGATCGCTTTCATACGACACCGGAAGAGCCGGGTCACCAAAAGATTTATTCTATATCGAGTAAAGTATTGAATGCCGTTCCGTCCGGGTTTCAGCCTCCGAGACGGTCGTTCACGCGGTGGCGGTGGGGCCAGCCATCACTCCCCGTCGTCGTCCGGTTTTACGTGGACCACCCTGTCGACAAGTGGTAACTGCGAGCGGCGCGTTTTTCCCCGGCGCGGTCGACGAGCAACCCGTGTGCACCCTGACGCTTGCGTGGCGCGTCTTCGCGGACGCGCCCGTCGCGCTCGCCGCCAACCGTGACGAGGCACTCGGCCGGCCGGCCGAGCTCCCTGCGCTCCGTGAGCCCTCCGACGCGGACGCCGGCGACCGTGATTCGGACGCGCCGCGTCGCTACGTCGCTCCACGCGACGCTCGCGCCGGCGGCACGTGGATCGGCGTGAACGAGGACGGCCTGACCGTCGCCGTCACCAATCGCTGGCTCGACGCGGATCGGGAGGGAGACCGTAGCCGAGGGCTGCTCGTCGCCGACTGCCTGCGTGCGCCGACCGCGGAGGCCGCTGTTCGGGGCGTCGAGCGCGAGCTTGATGAGCGGCAGTACGACGGGTTCAATCTCGTGCTTGCGGACGCGCGGGCGGCGTTCCTCCTCGAATACGACGGCGCGCTCAGCGTGACGCGGCTCGACCCGGGCGTTCACGTGGTCGGCAACGTGGGCGGCGTGATCAACGGACGCCCCCGTTTTTCAGTGCCCGAGCGCCGGCGCGAGATTGCCGAGGACCGCGTCGAGACCGCGCGGCGCGTCGCGGCCGCCGTCCACCCGGAGCCCGGCGAGGACGTGGACGCCTGGCTCGACCGGGCGAGCGACCTACTTGCCGACCACGACTACGGCGCCTGTATCCACGAGAACGGCTTCGGGACGCGGTCGTTCACCCGGATTCGCACCGGGGCGTCGCCCGCGTTCGCCTATGCCGACGGGCCACCCTGCGAAACCGCTGCGGAGCCCGTCGAGCTCCCGGCGGGATTCGCCGGCGACGGGGAGTGAGAAGAGCTGACGGAGCGTGAGGATCGCCGACGCCCCCGACGGTCGGAAGGCCAGTTTTAAGCGACTCGCGGGCGCCACATCGGGTATGAGCGTGTCCGAACTTGAGGCCGAGCTGTCGGACGACGAGCACGCCGGCCTCGAACTCATCCGCGAGACCGGCGGCATCCACCAGAGCGACTTCTGGAAGGAGCTCGACGTCTCCTCGCGGAAGGGAAGTCGCATCGCGGAAGCGTTAGAGGAGTCCGGCCTGATAAAGCGGACCGACACGGTGTACAACGGGCACAACACCTACTATCTCGAACCCGCCGCGCGCGACCTCGACTTCTCGCTGTTGATGGCCGGCGACATGCTGTCGCCGTTCATCGGCGAGGAGGAGATCGACGCGCAGTCCGACGCCTTCTCGCAGTGGCTGATGAACCTCGCGTACGAGGAGTACTAGCGACGAGAGAGTCGGCACGGGTTTCGTTGAAACGCCGTTTTTGAGATCGACGAAGGATCCCCGGATGAGTGACACCGGGAGTAGGTGTATCACCTGAGCGGGTGCGGCGTTTATAAGTGGGGCGTTGGTGGTGTTGTTCGCCTTTTATAAGCAGAGTTTGTCCGGTGAGTTGCTGGTGCTACGCTGGTGAGGACCGCCTTCAAAAGCCCCAGCCGGCTCCGGTCGAGGGCCTCGCTGCGCGCTCAAAAGGGCTCGCGCTGCTCGCCCTTTTGAGTGCTTGCGTCGGCCGTCTTCCCGGAGCCGGCTGCCCCTTTGAGTCCCACCCCGCCCCGCAACCGCGACCGCACCTCACGCCTCCCCAGCCTCGGCGGGCGGGCGCCCGCGGGCTCCGCACCGCGCCGCGGGCGCCCGCCGCCTCCCTCGCGCTCCGGCTCGCGCCCGCTGGGCGCTCGCCGGGCGCGCCACCGCACCGCACCCCGTATATAAGGAAGCGTCGCTGCCGCTCTCAGCCGTTTAAATACTACCTCGCCGGCGACGATCTGGTAGACGTACTCCCGACATCGATCAACGGGCAACCGGTCTAATCCCAGAACGACTGCGTACGGGCGTACTCGCGCTCCTGACGCAGCACGTCCCGGTAGAACTCCTCCTCGTTCTCCCGGAGTCGGTTGATGATCCGCGCGGCGTTGTGCGGGCCGACGCCGCGCGCCGCCATCGCGATGACGGCCTGCTTGCCGTGCGTCTGCACCAAACTCGCCGAGCGGTGGGCTCGTTTCGTGAGTCGCTCCTGTTCGTCGTCCTTCTCGGCGGCGCGGACGGCGGCTTCCGTCTCCTCGTCCCACGGGTTGAGCGCGGCGATGCGCGTCGACCCGCATTCGGGACACTCCGGCTGGTCGCGGACCCGACGCACCTTCGTCCGGTGGCTCCAGTCGTCACAGTGGAGACAGAGCAGCCGGACGCGGTCCTCGCGGATCCGCTCTTTGACCGTCTCGATCACGTCCGCGTCGGCGTTGTCCGGGACGAGGAACTCCTTGCCCGCCGAGCGTCCGGCGGTGCCGAGCGGCGTCCGGCCACGGGCAGTCGCCAGCTCAATCGCGTCCGGGTCGTCGTCCGGAGCCTGCATCGCCGCGAGCAGGTCGGCGGTCTCCGCGACCGCGAGGTCGGCGTGGAACACCTCGCGGAGTGCCTCCTCGTAGACGGGCGTCCCCTCCAGGGCGGCCAACAGACGGTCGCCGCCGAACCGCCCCCGACCCTCCTTGTAGCGCTTGACGGACCCGAACTTGGCCGCCACCTGCGCGAGGGTGAACTTCAGCGACTCGGAGTTCTTGACGGCGATCTCGAGGTACGCCTCCAGATGCTCGGGATCGGTCGTCTCCAACACGTCGAGGAACGTCCCAGGGTCGACGCCGGCGGGCACCTCGAAGGTGATCCGGTAGGGGTCGACCTCCATCCCCACCGAGGAGCCGGCACGCTGGCCGACCAGCGCGGAGAGCAACCGTGCGAACGTCTCGTTGACCTCGTGGCCGAAGGCCGCGTTGACGGCGATCGTCCGTGCCTGCCCCTCGACCACCACGCGCTCGTCGGTGGGAACTGGATGACCGGCTTCGACGTGGTCCTCGACGGGTTTTAAGGCCTGCTCCACCGTCCGCTGATCGACCGGATACCGCTCCGCGAGGTCGCCGGCGACCGCCGCGCGCGTGCTCCCGGCCGCGAGCGCCTCCGCGGCCTCCCCGCGGATCCGCCCAACCTCGGCAGCGACCGGCGTCGGCACCGGGATCTCGCTGCCGGTCCACGACGGGATCTCGCCGGCGGGATCGGGGACGGGCGTCACCTCGACGCGCTCTTCCTCCTCGTCCACCTCGGTGATCCGCCACATCTCGCCGCGCTGGATGAACGTCTCGCCCGGGCCGGCGAAGTCCACGACGAAGCGCTCGTCGAGCGTCCCGATCCCCCGCCGGGAGGACATGTCGTACACCTCGTAGGTGGCCTCGTCGGGGATCATCGAGAGGTTGGCGTAGAAGTACTGCCACGTCCCGCCCGACTTCGAGAGCGTGTCCGTCTCCTCGTCGAGCCACAGCAGGTGGTTGCCGTCGAGCTCGCGAACCACCTCCTGGAACGGGGGTTCCGAGAGGTCACGGAACGGGTAGGCGTTCGTCACGATCTCGTACGCCTTCCGGGCGTGGACCTCCCCGAGGTCCATCACGACGCCCACGACCTGGTTGGCGACCGTGTCGAGGCTCCCGTGGTGGATGCTGGCGGGCTCGACCAGCTCGGCCTCCGCGCGCCGGGCGATCGCCATCGCCTCCAGCGTGTCGTCGCCGCCCTGCGTCACGACCGTTCCCTCGGAGACGAGGTCGCGGCGGTGGCCCGCGCGCCCGACGCGCTGGAGCAGGCGTGCGACCTCGCGCGGGCTCCCGTACTGGACGACGTGGTCGACGCGCCCCACGTCGATGCCGAGTTCCATTGAGGAGGTGCAGACGAGCCCGTCGATCTCACCGGCTTTGAACCGGTCCTCCACGTCGATCCGCACGTCCTTCGAGAGGGAGCCGTGGTGGACCTCGATGGTGGGGCCGGTGTCGTCGTCGGGGTCGTCGGAGTCAGCGGAGGACCTGGAGTCCTCACCGTCCCCCGCGAGCGTCTTAAACCGCGAGCCAAGTGCTTCCGCGGTCTGGCGCGTGTTGACGAAGATGAGCGTCGACTCGTGGTCGCGCACGATCTCCCGGATCGTCCGGACGTGGCTCGCGGTCGTCTCGTCGACGGCGAGCTTCCCGGCGAGCCGGGAGTCCGCCTCCGTGATCGCGGGGTCGACCACCCGCACATCCGTCCGGGTGCCGACGGCGACCTCGACGGTCTCGAACTCGCGGTCGCCCTCCCGTTCCGGGTCGCGCTTGCCACAGCCGACCAGGAACCGGCCGACCTCCTCGGGTGACCCCACCGTCGCCGACAGGCCGATCCGCTGGAACGGGCCGGCCAGTTCGCGGAGGCGTTCGAGCCCGACGGTGAGCTGGGCGCCGCGCTTGGCGGAGGCCAGCTCGTGCACCTCGTCGACGACGACGTGGTTCGCGTCCGCCAGCGCCTCGCGCATCTTCGATCCGGTCAGGATCGCCTGCAGGCTCTCCGGCGTCGTGATCAGCACGTCAGGCGGGTCGTCGGCCTGCTTGCTCCGCTGGTACTGCGTGGTGTCGCCGTGGCGCACGGCGACCTCCACGTCGAGGCGGTCGCCCCACCACTCCAACCGCTGCATCATGTCGCGGTTGAGCGCCCGCAGCGGTGTGATGTACAGCGCGGAGATTCCCTGCCGCGGCGGATCCCCTGGTGAGGGCCGCGCCTGCGCCAGGGCGTCAAACACCGGCAGCATCGCCGTCTCCGTCTTGCCCGTTCCCGTGGGCGCGAGCACGAGCGCGTTCCGCCCCGCCGCGAGCGGCGGAATCGCCTCGCGCTGTGGCTCCGTGGGCGTGGTGAACCCCTGTTCGGAGAGCGCGTCGCGCACCTCGCTGCCGAGGTGCGTGAACGCGTCCATCCCCGACACTTCCGACATACCCCAAGATTGGGGTTTGCGGCGATTAAGGGCGTCGCCCGCGGGGGTCGACACGAGATCCGGACGACGAGCCACGAGCGTTGCGCACGGCGGCCACCAAACATTCACAACGCCTTTGGCACCCGCCCGCGGCCTTCCCGCATGGGCATTCCGGAGGAGCGGATCCAGCGCCTGTTCGGGCTGGCGCGCGAGGCGGTCGTCGACGACGAGCTCGACCGCTCGCGCGAGTACGTCCGGCTCGCACGCCGGATCGCCGAGCGCAACCGCTGTGGCGTCCCCCGCGAGTTCGAGCGAAAGACCTGCGAGCGCTGTGACGTGTATCTCCGCCCCGGTCGAACCGGCCGCGTCCGGCTCCAGCCCGGTCACGTCGTCGTCCGCTGTCTGGAGTGCGGCGAGACGGCGCGATACCCGCACGACTGAGGGGCAGTTGACCGTCGGCGACGCCGGCGACGACGCCCCCCGTGGGTGCGACTACCGCGGGACGGTCGAACCCTCAAGTTTCAATGCGCCCGGCCGTGTTGGACGCGTATGAGCGACCAGCAGCTCCGGAAGGAGGCACACGACCTGGACGTGACCGTCTGGGTCGGCAAGGCCGGCATCGACGCCGTCGTCGACGAACTCGCGGACCAGCTCGACGACCGGAAACTGGTGAAGGTGAAGTTCCTGCGCGCGGCCCGGGGCGGCACCTCGACAGACGAGCTCGCCAACGAGCTCGCCGACGCCGTGAACGCCGACCTCGTCGAGACGCGAGGCAACACGGCGGTGCTCCACTAATGCTTGGCGCCGCGTTGGCACCGGGACCGGGACAGGTGCAGTCGCTGGAGGAGTTCTTCGAGACCACGCTCGGGCTACCGGGCGGGCTCTCCTCGAACCTCGCGGCCGCCCTCGTCTTCGTCCTCGTCATCTTCGCGGTGTGGACGCTCAACAAGTCGGCGATCAGCCCGGCCGTCGAGCGCCTGCTCGAACGGCGTGGACTGGACGTTCACGCACGGAAGCCGCTGAACAAGCTCGCGTCGTTTATCGTCCTGTTCGCCGGACTGGCGGTCGCGTTCGGCTTTGCCGGACAGAACGACTTCCTGCGCTCGCTGGGGACCATCGCGGCGGCCGGGACGCTCGCCATCGGCTTCGCGCTCCAGGACGTGATCCGCAACTTCGTCGCGGGCGTGTTCATCTACACGGACAAGCCGTTCCGCATCGGCGACTGGGTCGAGTGGGACGACAACTCGGGGATCGTCGAGGACATCTCGCTTCGCGTCACTCGTGTGCGAACCTTCGACAACGAGCTGCTGACGGTGCCGAACTACACGCTCACCAGCGGCGTCGTGAAGAACCCCGTCGCGAAGGACACGCTCCGGCTGAAGTTCGTCTTCGGCATCGACTACGACGACGACATCGACGCGGCGACGACCATCATCATCGAGGAGGCACAGAAACACGACGGGATCATGCGTGACCCCGCGCCCTCCGTCCGCCTGAACGAGCTGGCCGACTCGTACGTCGGGCTCCAGTCGCGCGTCTGGATCGAGAACCCCTCGCGTGCGGACTTCGTGAAGATCCGCGCCGAGTACGTCCAGAACGTGAAGGAGCGCTTCGACGAGGAGGGGATCACCATCCCCTTCCCGCAGCGCACGGTCGCCGGCCGCGACGGCTGGGAGGAGCCACAGGCGTTCGGCGGCGAGCCGTAGCCGCTCGATTCCCGCGATTCCCACACCGCTTTTTCAGCGAACCGCGCCGTCGAGCGCCCGCCGTGCCGGTCGCGCCCGTTCGGCGCCCCATGAGGAGCAGCGGCACTGTCGCCCCCCGTCACAGGGAACCGAGTTCGTCGTTCCGCGGCCAGTACAGGGGGGCGGGACGAGCTCGGGAGGACGCTTATCCGAGCGCGGTTCGAGAGTGCAGACATGTCGCGCGTCCGCTGGTGGTACGTGCTTCCCGTTCTCGGGGGCGTGTGGATGGTCCTGTGCGCGTACTGCATGTCTCGGTTCCTCGCCGCCGTTGAGCGAATCGCCGATGGGGTCGAACAGCTTGCGGAAGCGAACCCGTGATCCGTCGGGTCACTCGTCCGCGCAGGTTCCGCATGCGTCACGCCCACAGGTCGCGTTCGCGTCGACGCCCGCGATGCCGAGGTCGTCGGCTGCTTCCTCGACGGCGGCGTTCACCACGCCGAGACAACAGCTGCCGCGTGGACTCTTGTAGGTGCATTTACAGAGATCGCGCTCGCCACGGCTGCCCACCCATTCGTGAAGGTCAGTGTCCCCGTGCTGGCGAAGGTCGTAGTGAATGTCGGCTTTCGTGACGCCGAAGCAGTAGCACAACGGGTACGGCTGGGCGTCGTCGTCGAGTTTGAAGTTCACCGGCACGCGAACGTCGCCTCGCGTGAACGTCCGGTCCGTGGACTCGGCGTGGTAGACCGTCGGGCAGTCTTCCGTCCAGCAGACCCGGTACGATTGCTGGTCGTCGACGTTCCGGTTCGTGGGTGCCTCCACGAGGTGGAACAGCGTCGCCACGTCGGTCGGGGTCGACGTTTCTCCGCACGTGGGACAGGAATCGGCGCTCATGACGATGGGTGGCGTTCGGCGGTCAGAAAAAGCGACTGGCCGAACGACGACCGCTCAACAACAGGCCTCGCAGGACTCGATGCACTCCTCGAGCAGGCTCACGCACTCCTGACAACACTCGGCGTCACAGTGGTCACACGCTTCGAGGCACTCCTTGCAGGCGTTCAGACACTCCCGTGCGACGCCCGGGGCACGCGGGGAATCCCGCGCCAGCAGGCGGGCACACAGGGTGGCGAGGTCGGCGACGTCACGACACGTCGAGAGGTCGTGGTCGCTCTTCTCCGCGCCGCAGTCGTCGAGACAGCACTCACACTGCTCGACGACGGCGAAGCAGCGCTGAATGCACTCCGCTACCTCGGATTCGGACGCTGGAACTGCGGACATGGCAGGTGAACGGGTTTCACGGCTGGCGGGAAAGCGTGGTGGCCGGCCGGTCCTCCGAGAAGGGCCCGCACCGACAGCACGTCGCCGTCGCTATCGGTCCGTGTCGTCCTCCCCGTTCTCGTCAGTTGCGTCCGCGTCGTCCTCCCCGTTCTCGCCCTCGTCCGCCGCGCCGACGCCGTGTGCCACGTCCGTGTCGGAGGGTTTGTGGTCGACCGCGTAGTCGCCGGTGTCGACCGTCTCCGCGGGCTCGGAGAAGTCGCGGTCGCTCGTCGAGAAGTCCGGGGTGACGACCCCCTCCGGGGGTGCCTCGACGTCCGAGGGCTCCTCGTCGGCTGCCTCGACCCCCTCGGCCCCTTCGGCCTCGGGGATCGCCGTCGTCTCGTCGTCAGCTCCCGTGTCGGCCTCTTCGGTCTCCTTGTCGACCCCTTCGGCCTCCTCGGCCTCGGAGACCGCCGTCCCCTCGTCGGTCGTCGGGGCCTCGTCGCCACTCGCGGGGGCTTCGGGGTCCGCCGCTTCCGCGGACTCCGGGGGTGGCGAACCGCCCGCCACAGCCCCGTCGTCCACGGTTGCGTCGTCCACAGTTGCGTCGTCCCCGCCGTCCCCGCCGTCCCCGTCGCCCCACTCGAAGCCGGTTCGTTCCGCGCGGCGCTCGACGAGCGCCTCCTGGAGGCGGTCGGTGAGGTCCTCGCGGAGGCGTTCGGCGTCCGCGGTCTCGATGTCGTAGGCGACGGCGTCGCTCCCGGTCAGCGAGCCGGTGCCGGCGGTGTCCGCGATCACGGTCGCGACGCCCCAGCGACGCTGGAAGAACGACCGGGTGTCGATGACGTTCTGGATCCGGTAGTGGGGGACGACCTTCGTGCGCCGGCTCCAGAAGCCGTCGCGGGTGAGCAGGTGGTCCTCGCCCGCGTCGTAGCCGCGGTGTTTCCACTTCAGGTGGGCCGCGGCCGGAACCCCGACCAGGAGGCCGGCGGTCGCGTACCACGGGTAGGCGCCGCCGACCCACCAGTTCACGGCGAACGCGACGCCGACCAGCGCGGCGACGACCAGCGTGTACCGGAACGCGTACCGCAGCCGGATCCGGCCCGGCGGTCGGGTGTAGTCGGGCTCCTCGAACGCCTCGACCTCGCGGGCGAGGCGGAGCACGCGCTCGCGGCTGGCGATCGGCACCGCCGCCTGACTGCCGTAGTCGCCGCCCTGTCCGGGGGCGTAGCCGGCGGTCTCGATGGAGAGCGAGGCGTAGCCGAGCAGCCGCTTGGCGGGGTTGTCGGTGATCGTCAGCGACTGGACCTTCTCGGTGGGGATCGAGCCGCTGTATCGCCGGAACAGGCCGCGCTCGTAGCGGAGCTCGTCGCCGGCCCGCGAGAGCCGGAAGCCGTAGTAGTTCGAGAAGGTGACCGCGGCCCCGAGGATCCACGACGCGAACAGCAGGAGGCCGAGCCCGACCAGCGCCGTGGCCGTGACGAGCGTGGCCGACCCCTCGGGCAGCACGGCGCCGAGCGAGTACGAGCCGCCGGCGACCAGGGGAACGCCGAACACCAACAGCCCCAGCAGCCGCCCGTCGAACGAGAGCGCGCCGACGAGCGCGAGCTCGCCCGGCGAGATGGAGAACAGCTCCTCCTCCTCGATCTCGTCGAGTGCGGCGTCCCGGTCGTCGACCCGACCGTCGGCCGTTCCGGCTTCCGCCGTCGCCGCGTCGGCGTCGCCCTCCCGCTTGGCCGCGGCTTTGCGCCGCTGCACCTCCCGCTGGATCCGGGTCGCCTCGTCGGGGGTGACGTAGCGGATGGAGCCCTCGGTGCTGGAGCCGCCGGCGGTTTCGAGGTCGACGGCGGCGATGCCGAGCGCGCGCTGGACGACGCTGCGGCTCACGTCGACGTTCTGGATCCGGCCGTAGGGGATCTCCCGTTCTCGTCGGGAGATCACGCCGGAGGCGATGTCGAGGGTGTCGTCGGTGAGCGCGTAGTCGAACCGCTGCCAGTAGGCCACCTCGTAGGCGCCCGCCGCGAGGACCGCGGCCCCCGCAAGCCCGGCGGCCGCGGGGAGGCTCCAGCTCCCGGCGATCCCCAGGAACACCAGCAGCACGAGGAGCCCGGAGACCTTCTGGAACGTCCGGTACGGCACCGACTGTGTGGCGAGTTTCACACCGCGTCCTCCCCGTCAGCGCGGATCGCGAGCCGTTTCAGCTCCTCACGCAGCTCGTCGGCGCCCTCCCGGGTCAACCCCGGAATGCGCACGTCCGCGCCGCGCGAGCCGGCGGTGTAGACGACACAGGAGGCGAGTCCGACGGCGCGCTCGATCGGCCCGCGGCGGGAGTCGACGTGCTGGATCCGGACGAGCGGGACGGTGGTCCGAACCTCCGTCACCACGCCGCGGTCGAGATACAGCGCGTCCTCGCGGATCTCGTAGCTCCAGCGCCGGTAGCGGAGCAGCGCGTGGACGACGCCGAGCGTGACGAGTACGACGCCGGCGGCGGCGGGCACCCAGACGGGGACGTAGTCGTAGACGTACGCGCCGACGAACGGCGTCGTGAGCACGAGCGCGAGGATCGCCGCGCGCACGGCCCAGACGATCCGCACGCGTGGGTGGAGCGTCTGGGTGGTCATCGGCGACCCTCCGGAGGGATTCGTGAAGTCATATGGCGTCGTTATCGCCCCCCGCTTAAATATCTCGGCGGGACGCGACGATCGCTCATCGAGACGCGACGGTCCCTCATGTTCGTTCGTGTGTCATGGTACCAATGGCGATTTTTGCCGAAACCGATATGGGCGCCCGCCGTGACTCCCCCGACGATGGCCGACGACGACCCGTTCGAGAACATGCTCGCACAGATGGACCGCGCGGAGGAGTACGCGGATGTCGACCACGACATCTTCGAGCGGCTCAAATACCCGGAGCGGACCCTCAAGGTGACGCTCCCGGTGGAACTCGAGGATGGCGGCGTGGAGGTGTTCGAGGGGTACCGCTGCCAGTTCGACAGCGCGCGCGGCCCGTTCAAGGGCGGCGTTCGCTACCACCCGAGCGTCACCCAGCGGGAGGTCGAGGCGCTCGCCGGCTGGATGACGTGGAAGACCGCGCTCGTCGACCTCCCGTACGGCGGCGCGAAAGGCGGGATCATCTGTGAGCCGAAGGACCTCACGGAGAACGACCTCGAAAGTCTCACCCGGCGGTACACCGAGGGGATCCGCCGGATGATCGGGCCCGAGACCGACGTGCCCGCCCCGGACATGAACACCAATCCGCAGACGATGGCGTGGATGATGGACACCTACTCGATGTACGAGGGCTACACGGTCCCGAAGGTCGTCACCGGCAAGCCGCTGGAGATCGGCGGCACCCCCGGACGGGTCGCCGCGACGGGCCGCGGCGTCTCCATCATCACCGAGCGGCTGTTCGAGTACCTCGACCGCGACCTCTCGGAGGCGACCGTCGCGATCCAGGGCTTCGGCAACGTCGGCTCGCACGCCGCGCGCCTGCTCGACGACGCGGGCGCCCGGATCGTCGCGACCTCCGACGTGACCGGCGCCGTCTACGACGAGGAGGGCCTCGACGTGCCGACGCTCGCGGCGCACGTCGACGCCGGCGGCACGATCGAGGAGTACACCGACGGCGACCTCAAGGGTGCAAGCGAGGACCGCACGCGCTGGGACGAGGGACAGGCGCTCGACAACGACGACCTCCTGACGCTGGACGTGGACGTGCTGATCCCCGCCGCCGTCGAGGGCGTCATCACCGAGGACAACGCCGACGACATCCGGGCGTCGGCCATCGTCGAGGCCGCCAACGGCCCGACGACGGTCGCTGCCGACGAGATCCTCTCGGAGCGCGACGTGCAGATCGTCCCCGACATCCTCGCGAACGCGGGCGGCGTCATCGTCTCGTACCTGGAGTGGGTCCAGAACGCTCAGGAGTTCTCCTGGCCGCTCGAAACCGTCAACGCCGAGCTGGAGCGCCGCATCGGGAAGGCGTTCGACGAGACGATCGCGCGCTACGACGAGGGGAACATTCCGGACCTGCGGACCGCGGCGTACACGCTCGCGCTGGAGCGCACGGCGAGCGCCCACGAGTACCGCGGTCTGTTCCCGTAACCCGGGTCGCGCCGGACCGCACCGGCCGAACGGGTCGGCGACCGGCGACTCGGCGCGGAACGGCTCGCTCCGAGCCTGCGGGGGAAGGAGAAGAGGAAGTGGAAGGGAGAGGAGGTGCCGCGGCCGACGGACGACGCCGGACCCAGGCGGGAGAAGACGGTCGATCGGGTGATACGACGGCGCGGCACGACCTCAGAGCTCGATGCGCTCGACGAGCTGCTCGTCCTCGCCGTCGTGGGAGTTGACCGCGACGATGCGCACGTCCTGCTCCAGCATCGAGTCCCGGACCTTCGCTTTCAACAGCGAGTCGACCTGGTAGACGCCGGCGGCGTTGGTCATTCGGATCTCCACTTCGACCGGCTTCCCGTTGCCCTCCCGGAGGATCACCTGTTCGATCGCCTGCGAGGAGATGGTGTTGATCCCGCGTCCGCCCTCCTCGTAGGGGACGCGCGACCGGCCGCTCTCCATGTCGAGCGCGTCGGCGATGCGGATGACGCCCGCCTCCCGGGTGAGCGGCTGCTCCTCGGTGTGATGACAGAGGATCGCGTGGAGCACCTCGGCTTTCACCCGCACCCGATCCGGCACGTCGTAGAACTGCGGGAGGAACCGGTCGAGGAGGTCGCTCGCCAGCGGGATCGAGTAGTAGGAGTGGTCGTCGCGGTGGACGACGTGGCCGATGTCGTGAAGCGTCGCGGCGAGCGCGATGATCACCGGCTCGTCGGCCTCGTCCAGTCCCTGGTCCGCGGCGCCGTTGAACGCCACGCCGCCGCGTTTCAGCAGGTCGTACAGGCGGAGCGCGCGGTCGCGCACGATCTCGATGTGCTTCGTGCCGTGATCGTTGTACCCCTTGCGCGTGACGGCGTTGACGTTCTGTGCCTCCAGATACGTCGTGATCTCCTCGTCGGCTTCGATCGTCGCCAGCACGTCGTTGAGGCGCTCGTCCGGGAAGGCGTGGTCCGCCTCGGGGTCGTACTCGCGTCTCTCGACGTGGGCGTCATCTGCTGCGTCGGCCATTACACGGAGACCACGACCGGCCGACCTAAAAGGGTGCGGCAATCCTCTCAGCGCGTTATTCCCCGGAAGTCGCCCCACAAAAGTCCACAGGGAGGTCGGCGCGCGCGAGAAACGCGCGCGAGGGAGGCGGGAGCACGCCGGCGAGGCGGTGCGGTCCGCCGGCGTGCTCTCCGCCGAGGCTGGGGAGGACTGAGGCGGCGGTGCTGTGCCGGGCGGGGCGGGACTCAAAGGGGCAGCCTGCTCCGGAAAGACGGCCGTAGCAAGCACCGGAACGAGCGAAGCGAGTGAGGAGCGCAGCAAGGGTCCCGCGAGCGGGACGAGGGCGACCGACGGGAGCCCTCGATAGCGAACGGCGAAGCCGTGAGCAGCGAGCGGGACGACGGAAGTCGCAGCCGGCGAGCGCTTACAAAGCGCGAGCCGGACCGTCTTCCGGAACCCTCGACCGGAGCAGGCTGGGGCTTTGGAAGAGTTCGCCGGCGCACTCACTCCGTCAACCGCTTATAAGGAGCAGGCTGGGGCTTTGGAAGAGTTCGCCGGCGCACTCACTCCGTCAACCGCTTATAAGGGGTCGGCCGGGGCTTTGGATGTGGTCGCCGTCGCGCTCCCACAAGCACCCACTTACACGGCCTCGTCAACAGCTGCGGCGACCTCGTCGTAGTCGGGTTCCTGTCCGGGGTTGTCGGCGAGCCACCGGTACACCACCACGCCGTCGCCGTCGACCACGAAGACGGAGCGCTGGGCGACCGTCTCGATGCCGTAGTGGGTGAAGCCGTCGTCGGCCACGTCGTACGCCTCGATCGCGTTGTGGTCGGCGTCCGCCACGAGCCCGAACGGGAGATCGTGCTTGGTGCGGTACGCCTCCTGTGCGTGTGGCAGGTCCGTGCTCACGCCGAACACGGTGCCGCCGACCTCCTCGAAGCGGGCGAGCCGGTCCCGAAACGTGCACATTTCGGTCGTGCAGGTGTTCGAGAACGCGGCCGGGAAGAAGGCGAGCACGACGGGCCCGTCGCCAAGCGCGTCCGAGAGCCGGAACGGCTCGATGCCGTCGTGTGCGAGCGAGGCGGTGAACTCCGGGGCGTCGTCGTCGACATCGACCATATCGGCCACTCAACACGGACGAACAATACGGTTTCGACACCACCATGAGTGTTACACCCACACACACCCATGCCGCCGTGACACGTTCTTCCTCCTGAGATGTCCCTGCGATCGACGCAGACGAACGAGGGTCCGAAAGCGCCGTCCACGAGGGGAGATGGCGAGCGCACGCGACTGCGCGTCGAGCTCGCGACGACCGACGTGGACGAGATCCTCGCGTTCGCGGCGATGACGGGCTGTCGGATCGAGCGGCTGCTCGGCCCGGACCGGCTCGTCGTCTCCCACGCCGGCGAGGGTGACCCCGTTCGCGACCACGAGCTGGTGCAGGCCGTCGAGCCGTTACCCCACCCTTCCTGAGCCGCGCCCGCCGTGCGCACCGCGAGCACGAGCCGCAGGTTGGTCCAAAACGCCGGCGATGACCGCCCCGAGCGCTAATGACGAGCGGAAACAGCCCGGCGACCGCCGCGAGAACTCACCGGTCCGACTCGGGAACGCCGACGAGCGCCCACATCGAAGCCGAAAGCGGACCCGCAGCCGGTCGTATCCGCCTTCTCGACCGGTTTGGCGGCCTCTTTCGGGAACATTCGCCGGTCCAAAAAGACTATAATCGCCACAAGGTTACGCTGGGGTAGAGATGGCAACCGCGATTCCACTATTCGGCGGCATTCCGGCCGGCCCCGAAGTCCTCATCATCCTGCTCGTGCTCGTGCTGCTGTTCGGCGCCAACAAGATCCCGAAGCTCGCCCGCTCCACGGGACAGGCGATGGGCGAGTTCAAGAAGGGTCGTGAGGAGATCGAGGACGAGCTGAAAGATATGCAGGACGGCGAGGCCGAATCCGAGTCCACGTCGACCGCCACGACCGACGAGGAGGAGGACGAGGAAGCAGAGACGGAGACGGAAACCGAGACCGAAACCGAGCGCAACTGACGACGACCGACGTTTTCTCCTGTTTGGGCGCGTGGCCTAGCGGACAGGGCGAGAGGTTCCTAACCTCTCGATCGCGGGTTCGAATCCCGCCGTGCCCGTTCGCTTCGCCCACGGGCGCGACTGACCCTCGCTCGCTCCGCTCGCGAGTACGGCGACGCCGCGGGCGACGACCACCCGCACGACCCCCTTATATACCAAGCCGAGCCTAGAACAGGTGAATGCGCCGTGATCCGCCGTCGAGCGCCCACGCCCCCCGTTCGCAGCGGCCGCGATCCCCCGAGAGTCGCGGTCAGTCCGAGCTCGTCGGGACGGTGCTGCTCCTCGGCATCACGGTGATCGTCGTCACGGCGACCGTCGCGGTCGGCGCCGTCGTGTTGAGCGACCGGCAGGCGGACGCCGACCTCCGAAGCGCCGAAACCTCCCTCACCAACTTCGCCTCACAGACCGCGCTCGTGTCGTCGGGCGCGTCCGACTCGCGGTCGGCGTCGATCCCCGGTGGGCGCTCGGGGACCACGACCGTCGACCCGGATGCGGGCCACCTCCGCGTCGAGCTCCGTGACGAAGCCGGCGACCTAGCCGAAGACGGCGTCCTGCTGGACCGGTCGCTCGGGCGCGTCACCTATGCCCGGGCGGGTGAGACCGTCGCCTACGAGGGCGGCGGCGTCTGGCGCGGCGACGGCGAGACCAGCCGCATGGTGTCGCCGCCGCCGGTCCACTACCGCGGGACGACGTTCACGATGCCCATCCCGTTCGTCGAGAGCGGGAACGCCGACGGCGGGCGCGCAACGGTGACCCGCGCCGGTCCGGCGACCCCGGTGTACCCGGTCCCGAATGAGCCGGACCGCCGCAACCCGCTGTCCGCGGCGACCGTTCACGTCGTCGTTGAGAGCGACTACTACCTGGCGTGGGGACGGTTCTTCGAGGCGCGAACGGGCGGCACGGTGGCGTACGACCACGCCGCCGAGCGCGTCACCCTCAGGCTAGCCACCGACGACCCCGACCGCCGGATCGACGACGCCGCCGTCGGCACCGCAACCGACCGCTTCGAGGTGATCGCCGCAGCGGGCTCCCCCGCGTTCGTCGACGGCTACAACTCCACGGTCGGGCCCTACGACGAGACCGAAGCGAGTGTCGGGCACGTGTCGACCGTCGGCGATCTCCGGCTCCGCGGCGCCGCCGAGATCCGCGGCGACGTGAACGTCGGTGGGAGCGTCGACCTCGGAGGCGGCTCGCGCGTCACCGGGAACGCCGCCTACGGCGACGGGGTCTCGCTCCGCGGCAACTCGGCAGTCGACGGCTGGACGGCCGCGAACGCGAGCGTGGCGCAGGCCGCCCCCATCGACTCGTTCATCCACGCCGAACGAACATCGCTGCTGACCGACAACGACAACGCCGGCACGGCCGCCATCGACGGCACCACGTTCAACGAGACGAGAAGTACGCTCACGCTCGCAGCGGGGCAGTACTACCTCGACGACGCGACCCTCGACGGTCGGACGCTCCGGCTGGACGTCTCCGACGGAGACGTGCGGCTGGCGGTCGACGGGGACCTGTCACTGTCGAACGACCGCGTTCGCGTGGTTGGTGACGGCGGGTCGGCCAGGGTGTTCGTCACCGGAGATATCGAGGTCACGGACGGCTCCGAGGTGACGACGCCGGGCGACGAGGCCACGCGTCTGTGGGTGTACGGCTCCCGCAACGCCGCCGTCGAGGTAAACGACGCCACGTTCACGGGCGTGGTGTACGCCCCGAGCGACGCCCGCGGGACCGGGACGGTTCGAGTCCGAAACGGCGGGACGATCAAGGGAGCAGTGGTGGGCGGTGAAACCGTGCTCCGAACCGGCGGGACCGTCCACTACGACCGCGCGCTGACGGGGCAAGACCCCCTGTTCGGCGCCGACTTGCCCCGCGTGACGTTCCTGCACGTGACGGGGACGCCGGTAGTCGTGGCGGACGGCTAACCCTCGCCGTGGACGACTGTTCGCCGGCACTGGTCCTGGTACACCTCCACGAGCGCGGACAGCATCGACGAACCGCCGCCTCAAGATTCAAGTGTCGTGCCGCCGCAGTTCCGGCATGATTCGCGGCGACCGCGGCCAAAGCGAGGTGCTGGGAGTAGTGCTGCTTCTCGGCATCACGGTGATGGTCGTCGGGTCGACGGTCGCGATCGGCTCCGTTGCGCTTTCCGACGCCCAGTCGACCGCCGAGCTCGAACGTGCCGAGAGCGCGATGACGCAGGTCGACTCGAAGGCCAGTCTCGTGGCCCACGGCGAATCGACGAGTCAGTCGGTGACCGTAACCGACGGCGACGGTGATACCGAGGTGCGCGTCGACGAGGATGCCGGCTGGCTGAACATCAGCGTCAGCGACGGGAACAGCGAAACGAACCGGAACGTCCCGCTCGGTGCCGTAACCCTCGAACACGACGAGGAGACCGTCACCTATCAGGGCGGCGGCGTCTGGCGCGGCGACGGCGAGACCAGCCGCATGGTATCACCACCCGAGTTCCACTACCGTAGTGAGACGCTCTCCCTCCCGCTCGTCACCGTTGCCGAGTCCGGGACGACCGACGGCGAGGTGCAGATTTCCGACGCCGGCGACCCCATGCGCACGTTCCCCAACGGAGAGGTCGACAACCCGATCGTCGGCGGTAACGTGACGATCACCGTCGAGAGCGAGTATCACGAGGCGTGGGGCGACTTCTTCGAGGACCGCACCGAGACCGACGTCGAGCGACTCGACGGCGACCGCGTGCGCGTCGAGCTCCCCACACAGGCTCCGACGTCCGACGTCACCGACTCCATCAGCGCCATCACCGCCGGGAGCGGATTCGACCTCTCGAACAGCGACGTCGAGGAGTTGAACGTGAGCACGTACGACTCCGCCGAAGACGAGTACAACACCAGCAACGCGACCGTCTGGTTCGACGGCGACGTCGGCGCCGACTCAAGTTCAGACGAGCGGATATGGGTGTACGGCGACCTCCACGCGAGCGGCCAGAGCACCCCGAACCCATCTTCCTGGGAGGACGACGGGAGGCACGGGATTTGGGTCGAGGGGGATGTTCACACAGCCAATCATAATGGCGACGATCTCAACGAGCCCGCCGTCGACGGCTCCGAGGTGATCGACGGCATCGTCGACGACCGGATCGCGGAGTTCGACGACCGGAATCTCTCGGAGACCGCCACGAGAGAGGAGGACGATCTTGAGGCGGACGGTGAGACTATCAGCGAGGACACGTACGTCGACGGCGACGTCGAAATCGAGGAGAGCTCGCTTGACCTCGCGTCCGACGGTGACCTGGCGGTGGAGGTCTCGGGAGGCCTGGACATGGAGTCGGACGATAGCCCGGCTGAGATGACGCTTGACACCGGAAACGAGGGTGACGAAATTCATCTGATGGTCCGTGACGACTTCGAGATGGACGGAGATGGATCGATCGCCGAGATCGAGGTCGTCGGCGAGGGTGAGGCGACCCTGTACTTCCAGGAGGGGATCGAGATCGACGGGAGCCCGGCGGAGATCTCCGTCGCCGAGAGCGCGACGGTGGAGACGTACCACGACGCGGACGATAACGTCGAGTTCGGGACCGACGGCTCCCCCGTGAGGGTGACCACCGGAGATGGGAATACCCCCGGCCCGGCCGGGAACTTCTGGTTCTTCAGCAAGACCGAGGAGATCGAGATGGACGGCGACGAGGGGAGCGTCGACTTCAACGGGATCCTCTACGCGCCGAACGCGGAGGCCGACATCCAGGGGACTGCCAGCGTCGACGGTGCGCTCGTCGTCGACGACATGGACCTCAACGAGGCCGAACTCGAGGTCCGGTTCGACGAGGCGGCCGGACAGCACGACCCCTTCGTCGACCGGGAGTCGATATCGCGCGTCAACCACCTCCACGTAACGAGGCACCCGGTTCACGTCGAGGACGAGTAGCCCGACAGTCCGTCAGTCACTGAGTGAGACATCGACGCCCGTCTCGTGAAAGACGAAGCGGTCGACATCGAACGTCACGACCACCTCGTCGCCGTCTCGTTCGACATCGACCACACGGTCGTCGTCGAAATCCTCGTAGTAGCGCTCCCAGGCATCCGGATATTGGGTACCGTTGTGGGTGACAGTTACTGTCTCGTCTTTCGCGACGTGCGGCCCCCTGTCACCGCGCTCAGCCACCACGAGGACCGTCCGGTCGCCGCCGACGACGCGCGTGGCCGACCCGATTCCGACGTCGACCGCGGAGAACACGATCGTGTCGCCCACGATCAGGTCCGGCTCGTTGAGCATGACCGATCCGTCTCCGTCGCTCCGAAACACGGCGCCGTTCTCGTAGGCAATCTCGGTGTCGCCACTGCCTGCGTAGGCGAGCGAACGAGTGTAAATCGATCCCACCTCATCATCGCCGTAGTACGCCTCGACATCGTGCCGCTCCCCGAACGTGAGCTGTCCGCCAGCCAGCCGGAGCTCGGTCGCTCGGCTCGGGACGCCGTCCCGGGAGATGTCCTGCAAGTTGTCGTGGAGCACGTCGAACGCCCGCTCGACGTTGTTGTCGCGCTCGGCGGTCTGGGCGGCGTCGAGCCCGCCGAGCCCCATCGTGAACGTAACGGCGATCGTCGTCGTGATCAGCCCGAAGACGAGCACGAACCCGACGGTTTCGCTGACGGCGCGGGACTCCGTGGGGCGGTCGCCGGGACGGCCGCCGGAATCCGCGCGGTCGTCGCCGGCCCGGGTGCGGTCGAACGGGATCACGACTCGACCACCACCACACCCTCCTCAGCGTCCCACCGGATCGTTAGATCGCCGCCGTCAACGGTCCCGCCCTGAATGTTAACCTTCTTATCCGTCCGAAACGGGATCTCGACGACCGCATCCGTTCGCTGGTCCTGTAGCTGGACCGTCCCGTTCGTCGCCCCCTCTTCGGACTCGACCGCAATCCGATACTGGCTCCCCGACACGCGTGGTGGGAGATCGACGTGTCGTTCGACGACGAGCTCCGACCGCTCCTCGGCATTCGCCACTAACCGGTCAACCGTCATCAGGTCGGCGGCGACGCGCTCGCCGACGACGGTGAGCTCACCGTCGATGGCGGCCTCCCGTTCCCCCTGGACGAACGAGCCGCCGGCGACGAACAGCCCTGACAGCAGCAGAGTCGCCACGGCGAGGTTGAGGACGTAGCCGACGGAGACGGAGACGGCGCGCTCGTCTCCGCGGGGGGCGGCTCGGTCGTCGCCCGCGACCAAGGCGTTCAGGTCAGTCATCGCGCTCACCCGGGGCGACCTCGACCGTGTCGCGGTACTCCAGTTCCGGTGTTCGATGGTGGACGTCGACGTCGGCGCTGTACACCGCGTCGACGACGTACGGCTGCGAGGACCGGTCCGAGTACTCATCGTCGAACGGGTCAGCCTCGGTCGGTGACGGCTCGTCCCGCTGGTCGACGACGAGATGATACGTGCCGTCCGCGTTGTCGCCGTTCTCGTATTCGAGGTCGTAGTCCGCACTGCCGTCCTCGACGCCCTCCGCCCACACGAGCGGATCCCACGACTCGCCGTTCACGGTTCCGCCCGTCACGTCGACGTGGAGGTCCTCGTCCGCCGGCTGGTCGAAGGTTCGCGTGCGCTCGTCGCCGTCGCGGTTGACGGTGACGTTGACGGCGTCTCCGGACGCCTCCGAGAGCGACATCTCCCAGACGCTCCCGGGCCCGACGATCGACCCGTCCGCGACGACGGAGAACGCGTCGCTCTCGTCGGAAAGCGAGTCGGAGTCGACCGTCAGCTGGAAGTTCCGCGTCCGAGTGGCGTTGCTCGCGAGCGTCCAGTCCTCGTCGGCGGTCGCATTCTCATGCGCAACCAGCTCACGGTAGTCGTCGTCGACCTCGTCCTGTGCGATGAAGTGT
Organism: Halorubrum gandharaense; assembly: GCF_054654575.1. NCBI lineage: Archaea > Methanobacteriati > Methanobacteriota > Halobacteria > Halobacteriales > Haloferacaceae > Halorubrum > Halorubrum gandharaense. The sequence continues at coordinate 918,589 of NZ_BAAIET010000001.1, read as the reverse complement.
CCCTCCTCCGTGACCGTGGCATCGACGTCCACGACGACGCCGTCCCCCATGCGATGGTCCCGGACGGCGTCAGCGTACGCGCCGACGCTCCTCTCGAAGTCGGCGGCGACCCCGTCCGGTCCGTCCTCGTTGCGGTGTTCACGGTGCATGATCGCGGACACCTCCTCCACGGTCCCCTCCCGGAACTCGACGGCCTCGCCGCCGCCGGCGTCGATCCCGCGAGTCGCGAGGTTCTCCGTGTAGATGACGGTGTTGAGCAGGAGCACGACGGCGACGAACAGCACCGCCAGCGTCAGCCCCGTGATCAGGATCAGCTGGGCGCGACTCTCGACATCATCGGCGTCGTCGCCGTCCCCGAACGGTGCGGGGACCGGTACGCTCACATCTGCCATGCAGTGATGCGCACCTCCACGACCGTGTACAGCGTGTCGCTTCCCTCACCGGACGGATCGGCAAAGAAGTCGCTTTCCCCGTTCTCGATGGCCTCCCCGAGCGTGCGGTCCCCGTCAGGTCCGAACTCGTCGTCCATGTAGAGGGCGACGCGCGTGCTCGCGGTCGCCGCGTTGTCGCTCGGGTCGCCCATGTCGAACATCGACTCTTGGTCCATACCCTCCTCCGGGTCCGGATCCGGGTAATACACGTCAACGTTGAACGCGACCCGCCGGGTGTCGAACGCCTCGGTGAGCGTGGCGTCGAGAGGGTGGTCGTCAACGCCGTGCTCCTCCCAGTCCCGCACGTCGCTCACGCTGGTGTACGGCGCCGATCTCCCCTCTTCTGGATGGAAGAACGCTCCGTCCTCGGAGTCCCAAAGCAGCAGCGCGGCCTGCAGGTCGCCGCGCTCCTTCGTCGTCGTCAGCACGTCCTGGGCGCCGATCGCCTGCTGGTTCTCGATGTGCTGGTTGGAGGTCGACGCCGACAGCGGCGTGACGGCGGTCGCCTGCGTCGCGAAGATGAGCCCCGCCACCAGCAGGAGCGCGGCGACGAACGCCTCCAGCGTATGTGCCTGTCCCCGGTCGGGGAAATGTTCGACGAACATCGTCACCACACCCGCACCGTCAGGCGGTACGTCTCCCCATCAAGATCAACCATCCGGCTCCCCGTCGAGACGCTTGCGCCTGGCGGCGGCTCGTCGCCGGCGACGAGCGGAACCGAGTCGATCGAGTGCGACCCGCTGCTGTTGGCCACGGTCACGTTCAGTCCGTGATGGTCCACGACGCCGAGTTCGGCGGACAGGTCGGCCGCGCTGTGCTCCCAGTTGCAGTCGTCGTTCGGCACCTCATCGAAGAAGTCGCGCGTGCACTCGGTCGACAGCACCGCCGGCGTGGAGCCCGCCGCGAGCGACGTCTCTGCGAGATGGGCGGCGCTCCGCTCGGCGACGACCATCTTCGCGCCCTCGCCGGCCGTGAACGGCTCAAGCAGCGAGGGAACGAACGCGAACGTGAACCCGACCGCGAGCAGGAAGACGGACATCCCGACGACGAAGTCGAGGACGGTCTGGCCGCGATCGGTGGGCGCGGTTGCCGACGCTGCGTGGTCGTCCCCGCTCGGCGCGTCTCGGCGCACACCGGCACCACGCTCACCCGACATAGATCCACACCCCCAATGCGAGCGTCATCAGGATCACCGAGAACTTCACGCCGGAGATGATGTCGGCGCTACGGATATAGCCGCTGATGAAGCCGGACAGCACCGCCTGAATGGTGACCGCGTGGAAAAACAGCATGGAGAGCACTGCAGGGTCGACGCCGCCGCCGAAGTCCATGTCGCCGGGCTGGTCACCGGCTCCGTTTCCGTTGTCGCCCTGCTCGACGAGGTCGGCCATCACGTCGATGAACTGCGTCTGGAGGATCGCCATCACGCCCAGCAGGGTGATGTACGTCATCAGGATGATCGCCACCTGCATCCGAGTGCGGGAGACCCGTTCGCGCTCGATATCGTCCTGGTTCTCGGAGGCCTGCGCGGCCGTCGTCAACACGTCCGTGATCTGCGAGGACGCCTCCTGGGCCTCCGAGATCAGCTTCACCGTCCGGGCGAGCCGCGGGACGGCGTACTTGTTGTTGAACTCCACCATCGCGTCCCGGAGGCTCATCCCGTAGTTCACTTTCGCATACATCACGTCGAACTCGTCGGCGAGCTTGCCCGAGGAGGTGTCCGAGACGGTCTGAATCGACTCCAACAGGGTCTGACCGGTGTCGTTGGCCGAGGAGAGCTTCCGGAGGTTCTCCGAGAGCTTTCCGGTGACGGCCCGGCGGGAACGCTCGTGCCACTCGTGGAAGAACGCCAGCGGAATCAGCGTGAGGTACACCGGCAGGTACACCCAGATAAACGTCGACCAGATCGGTCGCGCCACCCACTCGTCGAAGGTCATTGGCGCCACGTCCGCCGCGACGGCGACCCCGATAAGGACGAGCGCGGCGGGGATCGTCAGCGCCAGCGTGTACAGCGGATTCTCCTTCAAGAACAGGTGGGGCGCGGAGAGGAGCTCCTTCGTCTTGTACGTCCCTTCGCGGTTCTTGATCCGGTCGAACACCGAGAACGTGCCGACGAAGCTCTCGATCAGCCCGAGGTGGATCAGGCTCTCCTGGCTGGACTGTTTGAGCCGTTCGCTTCCGCCTTTCGGCTGGAGGTAGCCGTCGCCGGGCTCGTCCTGTTTCACCGTCGAGACCAACACGAGGAACCCGACGCCCACGAGCGGGATCAGCAGGTAGACCGTTGCGTACAGCAGCGTGTCGTCTCCCTCGCCCATCATCCCCATGATCACGAGGATGATGATGAGCAGGAGCGGAAACAGCGAGAGCGTCATGTACATCTCGCCGAACAGCTCCAGCGTCTCCAGAGTCATCTCCTGTTCCTGTTTCGAGGTTCTGAGGTGTTTCTCCTTTTTGTCCTTCAGGAACTGCTCCATGTCGCCGCCGGAGTTGACGATGGAGAGCATGTCCGCGAGGAACTGTGAGAGCTCGTCGGAGGGCGTCTCCATCGACTGCTGGCGGATCGCGTTCCGGTAGTCCGTCCCGAAGTACTCCGTCTCGTTGATGATCGACTGGAACTCCTTTGAGACCTCGCCGTAGGTGTCCTCGGCGTCCGCCATCGCCCGCAGGATCTCCAGCTGGTTGAGCCCGCCGACCGACAGCGCGTACATGAAGGAGACGGAGTCAGCGAGCAGCATGTTGATCTCCCGTTCGCGGGACGACGACCGCGAGTAGGGGATCGCCAGCAACGCGCCGAAGCCGAGCGCGAACCCGAGGGAGCCGAACACGAGTCCGCTGACCAGCACGGAAACGGGGACGACGAGCGACCGCAACAGCTCGGCGACCGCCGGATCGGGCGCCGGGATCCCGATCGAGAGCGTCTCGGGCGAGACCAGCCCGACCGCGAACACGCCCCAGCCGATGAACGTCCCCACCGCCCACAGCGCGAGCCCGACGAGCACGCCGAGCGCCAGCGCGCGCGAGACGTACATCTCGACGGTGTCCGGCATTCGCGCCTCGACGAGTTTCCGTTCGACGTCGTCGATGAAGTCCCCCTCCGGGTCGAACAGCAGCTGGAACAGCGGGTAGAACAGCTCGGCGAGCACGTCGCCGTCGCCGTCCCCCTTCACGCCGGTGTCGAGGCTCACGCCTCCACCCCGCACACGACCGCGGCGCTACGCGTCATCGTCCTCGACTTCGCCGAAGCCCCACTCGTCGATGCGTGCCTCGCTTTCGTCGGCGTCGGTCTCCGTGGCGTCACCGTTGTCGGCGTCCTCGGCGTCCTCGGCGTCCTCGGTGTCCTCGGTGTCCTCGGTGTCCTCGGCGCCCCCCGCCTCATCGTCACCGTCTCCACCGTCCGCCTCCCCACCACCGCCCGCATCCTCCGGCTCCGGATCGACGAACGGGTCCGGTTCGTCCACGTCAGCGGGGTCGACGGCCGACTCCTCCGTCTCCGCGGACGAGTCCTCGACATCGACCCCCTGCGTCACGTCGATTCCCTGCCCGAACGGTTCGTCGAAGTCGATCCCCGAGCCGTCGGCCTCCTCGGAGGGCACAGTGCCGTCGGCCTCGTCGGTCGCTGCGGCGTCGAGCCCCGGCGGCCCGCCCGACGACGCCTCGTCCGCGTCGACGCCGGCCGTCCCGTCGGGTGTGTCGGTCGTCCCGTCGTCGACACCCGATTCCGGCTCCGCCGGTCCCGCCGCTTCTGCTGACCCCGCCGACCCCGCCGACTCCGCCGGTTCAGCCCCGGCGACCTCACCCGAAACCGCTTCCGCCTCCTGTGCAGTCTCTTCGAGGGTTTCGTGTGGCTCGTCCGGGCGTGCCTCCACGTCGGCCGCCGGCGGCACGTCGACGAGCGCGTCGGCGACCGAGTCGGGCACCGACCCGCGGTACTCCTCCAGCAGGTCGTCGGAATCACGGAGGATTCGCTCGGCCTCCTCACGACCCTCCTCGTCGGGGTCGGGCCGCGGCACCATCTTCTCCTTTTCCGGGTCGACGTTGATGAGGACCGACTCCATCTCCCGGAGGTCCTCCAGGGACCGTTCGAGCCCGTCGTTCGCCAGCAGCGCGAGGATCGTCTCCGGGTCGTTGATGAACGCCTGGAACGTCGCCGCCACCTGCGCGTAGGAGTTGAGCCCGCGGTCGATGAGGTACGCCAAGACGAGCTGGCGCTTTCGGAGCTCCTCGTCGAGCTTCGACCGGTTCCAGCCGCGGTCGAACATGATCTCCTCTAAGGTGTTCGAGTCGCCCATCTGGAGGAACTCGTCGGTCTCCGCCTGCCACTGGTAGACGTCCTGGACGTTGATCTCGTCGTTCTCGGCGTCGTAGTGGTTGATCTCGGTGAGCGACTTGTTCCGGCGCACCTTCTTCCCCTGCACCCGGGTCGACGCCTGTATGGAGACTAAATCGAGGGCGGTGAACATCGTCTTCGAGACGTTGATCGGGTCCGTGGTGAACCGCTTGAGCACCTCGCCCACGCTGTCGGCGTGGAACGTGGTGTAGGTGGTGTGTCCCGTCGACATCACCTGGAACGCCGTGCGCCCCTCCTCGCCGCGGATCTCGCCCATCACGATGTAGTCGGGGCGCTGGCGGAGCGCGGCCTCCAGCAGGTCGAACTCGTCCACGTCGCCCTTGTCGTCGTCGGAGAACGACGGGCGCGTGACCGACGCGATCCAGTTGCGCTGGGGGAGCTCGACCTCGCGCGTGTCCTCGATGGAGACGATCTTCGCGTTCGAGGGGATGAACAGCGACACCGCGTTCAGCGAGGTGGTCTTTCCGGACGCCGTCCCGCCGGCGAAGATCAGGCTCTTGTGGTTCTCGATACAGAGCCAGAGGAACGCCATCTCGTCGAGCGAGAACGTCTTCCAGTTGACCAGGTCGACGGGGGTGAAGGGGACGTCCTTGAACTGGCGGATGGTGTAGTTCGTCCCGTGGTCGGACACCTCCTTGCCGAGCGTGAGCTGGGCACGGGAGCCGTCCGGGAGCGTGGCGTCGACCTGCGGTCGGCGCTTGGAGATCCCCTTCCCGGACCGCTGGGCGAGCTTGACCACGAAGTCGTCGAGCTCGTCAGTGCCATGATAGACGTTCGTGATGATCTGCTCGTAGTCGGAGTGGTAGACGAAGACGGGCGCGTTGTAGCCGTCACACGAGATGTCCTCCACGTTGATGTCGTACTTGATCGGGTCGATGCGCTCGTACCCGATGAAGTCGCGTTTGAGGTAGTAGAGCAGCTTCTCGACCTGGTACTCCGTGAGCGTGTCGCGGTCCTCTTCGAGCACGGCGGGCTCCGGACGGGCGCTGACGCCGGAGAGCTCCGCGGTGGAGGGCGTCGGCGGCTCGTAGCCGAGTGCTTGCGCGATCCGGCCCGCGATACCGTCGTCAGGGTCGATCTCGAACCGGTCGACGAGGTCGGCGGCGATCCCGCCGTCGTCGCCAGCATCGTGCTCGTACAGGTCGTAGCGTTCGAGCAGCGAGTGGGTCTCGTCGGCGATGACGCCGGCGCGGAACTCCTCGTCGCCGCCGGCGATCGACTCGTCGGAGTACTTGATCGACGTGCGGAGCTTCCCGGTGAGGAACTCCTGGAGGTCGGCGTCGATCGCCGTCATGTACGGCTGGATGGCGTAGTACTTCTTCTCGTTCTCCTTCGTGGAGTGGAAGATGACGATGAACGCGTAGGGCTCGTTCACCCAGTAGCGCTCCTCCTCACGGAAGTGGCGCTTCTTCTCCATCGGCACGGCCTTTTCGAGGTCGTACCGGTTCGCCAGCGTGGTGTGACCCTCCGGCGTCGAGAAGAACGCATCCTCGTCGAGCTCGGGGTTCACGTCCACGGTGCGCTCGTCGACCACGTCCACGAGGTGGTCGTCCGCGGCGGCGCCGAACGCCAGCGCGTTCTCGATCCGGTCGGGGTCGAAGCCCAGCGCCTCCGTCTTGTCCTCGTGGGTGAACTCGACCGGCACCTCGTTCCCGTCCTCGTCCTCGGTGGTCGGGAGCTCGCCGTCCTCATCGCGATGGAACTCCGCCTCGTAGTCGTCCCACGTGTAGTAGTCCTTCAGGACGGGAACGGAATAGGGGTCGTAGCGCGCCTCCCACCGCTCGAACAGCTCGTCGCCCACGAGGTCGCCGGCCCACAGCCGACGGCCCAAATCGTCGGGATCGAACCCGAGAAAGTCCGCAGGGTCGAGTCCCGCCCGGTCCCAGTCCGCGGCGGTCGGCCGGCGCTCCGGTGCCCGGTAAACGTCACGCTCGGCGGCGACGACACGCTCGGGAGTGTCGCCCGCGTCGTCTTCATCGGGAGTCTCCCCGACGACCGCATCCGCATCAAGCGTCGTCTCCGTCGGCGCCAGTTCCGCGTCGTCGACCGAACCCTCGACGCGACGAACCACGTCCTCTTCGTCGACGACATCACGGTCGCCGATCTCCGCATACAGCGCCTCAACAGCATCCGCGTGCCCGTGTTCCCGGAGAAACTCCCGCCAGGAGTACGATCCCACGGTTGCGCCGCCGCCGGACGCCGGCGACTCCGCGGCGCCCGCCGGCTCGCCATCATCCGGCGAGTCCGCAGGAACGTCCTCGGGATCCTCGGTAGCCATTGTCCGAGTAACTCTCCCAGCCGGCAAAAAGGCTTCCACCAACGGTTCGCTGCCTGATAATTGGAAGGAAAGGGGGACATCCCTCTCCGCTCACAGGACCAAGCGAGTCCACTGACTGGAGCGGATGAACTGAGCGGAAGGAAGTGGACTCGCGGGGATTTGAACCAAAACCAGACGTGCTCGCTCGTTTCGCTCGCTGCGCGCGACTGGTAGGGTTTAAATACCCACTCGTTGCAGCGTCGCGCCGCTCGCGATATTGCTCGCGGCGCAAAAACATGGACTCGCGGGGATTTGAACCCCGGGCCTTCCCCGTGCCAGGGGGATGATCTACCACTGATCTACGAGCCCTCGTTCGCATTCATCAGTTTCTCCGTCCGTATATTAAGGCCTTCGACTCGTGGCCTCCCCGTCACGTCGCCACACGACGGTGCGGTCTCCGAACCACTCCTCGCGCACGCCGGCGGGCGCCGGCAAGCGCCCGCTCCCGAGCGCTCAGATCCGGTCGGAGTCGACGTACACGTTGAGGTCGACGGGGCGTTCGCTCCCCTCGAGGTCGGCGACCGCGCTCTGAACGACGCGTTTTGCCTCGTCCTTGATAAGGGGTAGCGTCTTCTTGAGCACCCAGTCGAAGGAGACAAGCCGGGGGAGATCGAGGGCGTCCGGGCTGGCCGAGCCGGGGTCGAATTCGACCTCCAGGGCGACCTCACAGACGGGGTCGTCGGTCTCGGCCGCGGTGCCCTCGAACTCCGCGTCTCCGTCGTCGTCCGCACCCAGATCGCCGGCGACCGCGTCACGATCGGCGCCGGCAAGCGGAGTGATCCGCCAGCAGCCTGCGGCGTCGATGTCCTTCGTGATCCGCCAGTCGATCCGCTCCGGTTCCTCGACGCCGGTCACCTCGGAGTGGGCGGTGTAGGAAAGTTTCCACCACGCGAACTCCAGCGCGTAGCGCGTTCCGGGGTCGCCGTCGCCCGCAAGCGTCCGGACGGTACGCAGGTATTCGGAGTAGCGGCCGTACCGCGGAAAATCGAGCAGAAACGCGTACACCGCCTCCGGCTCGGCGTACACCTCCGTGCTCACGACGAGTTCGTCCACGCCGGCACGTTCGGCCGCGGCGGCTTAAAAGGTGTCCGTCGGGAGAGGGGAGGGCGGCGGTCGCGAACGGCCCTGCTCGGCACCCCCACCGCCCGGCAGTTCCGCCCGATCCGGAACGTTCGGCCGGAGCCAACGGACCCAAAGCCCCTGGGGTCATCGACCGGGTGAATGGGTGCCGAGGAGCCGAACGCGTTCGAGGTGTACCGCGACCGGGTGGAGCGGCCGCTGATCAGACTCTTCCGCGAGTATGCGGCCGACGAGGCCCACTGGCTGGTCGTCGGGATGGTCGCCAACGTGATCGCACGGGTCGCGAGTCTGGTGCCCGCCGTCGTGCTCGGCGTCGCCATCGACTCGGTGTTCCGCGAGGAGGAGGGCGCGTTCACCTTCCCGGTGGTCCCCGACGCGTGGCTGCCGACGGATTCGGCGGCACAGTTCGAGCTGTCGGTGGTGCTGATCGTCGGCGCCTTCGTCGTGACGGGCGTGTTCACCTTCATCTACGGCATCGCCGCCAACAACTTCGCTCATCGGGTGATGCACGCGGTCCGGACCGACTCCTTCGACCGGATGCAGCGGCTCGACATGACCTTCTTCGACGACAAGCAGACGGGCGAGGTGATGTCCGTGCTCAACAACGACGCCTCGAATCTGGAGGTGTTCCTCGACAACGCGCTGCAGAACTCCGCCCGGCTCGGCGTGATGGTGGCCGGCATCGCCGGCGTGCTCTTCTACTACAACTGGGAGCTCGCGTTGGTCACGCTGTCGGCCATTCCGCTGATGGTCCTCTTTACCCTGTGGTTCATGCGCGCGGTGGAGCCACGCTACGTCGAACAGCGGGCGATCGTCGGTGACCTCAACACGGTACTGGAGAACGCGCTTTCGGGCGTCGAGCTCGTGAAGACCTCCAACACGGAGTCGTACGAGAGCGACCGCGTCGAGACCGCCTCGCGCAACTACTTCGAGCGCACGATGGACATCCTTCGGCTCAACTACGTCTACCGGCCGGGGATGGAGCTCCTTGCCGGGCTCGCGTTCGCCGCGACGTTCCTCGTCGGCGGCTACTGGCTCTCACAGGGGCCGCCCGGCCCGTTCACGAGCACGCTCACGGTCGGGACGTTCGTCACGTTCATCTTCCTCACCCAGCAGTTCGTCGCGCCGCTCGCGGAGGTGTCGAACATCGTCGACCAGTACGAGAACGCCAAAGCCTCCTCCGAACGCGTGTTCGGCCTGCGCGACATTCCGGTGCGGATCACGGATGCCGAGGACGCCGTCGCGCTCGGCGACGTGGACGGCGGGGTCGACGGGGGGGTCGTCTACGACGACGTGTCGTTCGGCTACGTCGAGAACGCGCTTCAGGACCCCGACGACGCCGACGAGATGGTGATCCGCGACGTGTCGTTCACCGCGGATCCCGGCGACACCGTCGCGTTCGTCGGCCCGACCGGCGCCGGCAAGTCCACCCTCCTCAAACTGCTGCTTCGGCTGTACGAGCCGACCGACGGCGAGGTCCGCGTCGACGGCCACGACGTTCGCGACGTGACCGTCGAGAGCCTCCGCTCCTCGATCGGCTACGTCTCACAGGACACGACGCTGTTCGACGGCACCATCGCCGAGAACATCCGGTACGGCCGGTTCACCGGCGTCGACCACGACGTGAGCGACCGCGAGCTCCGCGAGCGCGTCGTCGAGGCCGCGAAGGCCGCGGAGGCCCACGAGTTCATCGACTCGCTCCCGAAGGGGTACGACACCCGGATCGGCGAGAACGGCGTGAAGCTGTCGGGCGGCCAGCGCCAGCGCGTCGCCATCGCCCGCGTCGTCCTCCAGGACCCGGCAATCTTAATTCTCGACGAGGCGACCTCGGCGGTCGACACCGAGACGGAGATGCTGATCCAGCGCTCGCTCGACCGCCTCTCCGAGGACCGTACCACGTTCACCATCGCGCACCGGCTCTCCACCATCAAGGACGCCGATACCGTCCTCGTGCTGGAGGACGGCGCCATCGTCGAACGCGGGAGCCACGAGGACCTGCTGGAGCGCGACGGTCTCTACGCCAAGCTGTGGGGCGTGCAGGCCGGCGAGATCGACGAGCTTCCCGAGGAGTTCGTCGAGGCCGCTCGCCGGCGCCACATCGAGCGTGGGGTCGAGGGTGGCATCGAAAGCGAGTACACCGAGGACTGACCTCCCGGCAGCCTCCCTTCCTTACTCGTCACCGGCTGACTCCCTACTCGTCACCGGCTGACTCCCCGCCACCACCGTCTATCGAACCCCGGTCGGCCATCATCGACGTCCCACGCTTGACCCAGCGGCGCCGGTAGAACACGGCACCGACGAAGGCGACGCGGAAGACGAAGTCGAGGACGATGGCGACGTATGCCGCGGTCGGCCCCCACCCAAGGTGCACGCCGGCCACGTAGGTGAACCCGAGCAGGAAGACGAAGGTGCCGACCATTCGGGCGATAAAGGGCGTGATCGTGTCGCTCCCGCCGCGGAGCGAGCCGGCGAGCACGATGTACGCGGAGATGAGGACGGCGGCGATGGCGTACGCCTGCGCGAACGCAGTGGCGTACCCGACCGTTGCGGGATCACGGGTAAACACGCGCACGAACTGCTCGGCGAAGACGAACAGCGCCGCACAGAGCCCGCCGACGGTGAGCACGGAGAGGCCGGTTGCGGCCCACCCCGTGTAGTGGGCCTCGTCCGCCTTCCCCTCGCCGAGCAGCTGGCCGACGAGGACGTTCGCGCCGACGCCGTACCCGCGGCCGAGCGGCGAGGCCACCTGCTGGTACATCCGACGGCCGACGTGGTAGGCCGCGTTCACCTCCGCGCCGAACCCGAGCAGGATGGCGTTGAACGGGAACTCCGCGATCATCTCCGAGAGCCCCTCCGCGATGCGGGGCCAGCTGATCGCGACCAGCTGTTTGGTGATGACGAGGCCCGCCGGTCGGACGTACGCGATGGGCGACAGCGAGCTCCGGATGACCGCGAGGAAGACGAGCGCGCCGAACCCGTCGGCGACCGCCGTCGCCAGCGCGATGCCGACGACGCCGAGCTCCGGGAGGGGGCCGATCCCGAACGCGAGCCCGACGGTCGCACCGATGTTGCACGCGTTGACGGCGCCGTTGACGACCATCGGCGTCCGGGTGTCGCCCGTCCCCTGGATCGCGCGGGCGGCGATGAAGTTGACGTGGATCGCCGGCGCGGACACCATGATCACGGTGAGGTAGGTGCTGCCGAACGCGACCACGTCGCCGGCGGCACCCTCCTCCATCAACACCGCGAGGACGGCGATCGCCTCCTCGCTGAACGTCAGCCCGAACGCGACGAACGGGAGGCTGCCGAGCAGGCCGAGCAGCAGCGCCTGCGTGACCGCCTGGTCCCGGTTCGCGGTGGCGTCGGCGCCGGTGTCCTGCGAGGAGAGCGCGATGGCGCCGTCGCCGACACCGATCCCGAACCGGAGCGGAAAGCGGGCGTAGATGTCCGCGAGCCCGACAGCGGCGATGGCGGCCGGCGAGAAGAAGCCGGCGACGATCAGGTCCGTGGTACGCATCAGCGTGCGGAGCACCTGCTCGGCCATCACGGGCCACGACAGGGCGAAGACCCGCTTCCACACCCGGACGAATCGGCGCTGCACGAGCGCCGGCGCGAGGACCACCACGCCGGCGTTTCACCCCACCCGCCGATAACGGTTCACCTCCCGGAAGATGGCGTGGGCGAAGCGAAGCGTCGTCGTCCGCACCACCGCCACCATCCGACGCCGGCGTTCGACGCCTCCACCAGAAGGGTGTTATTCGTCGGTTCCGTAGCCCCGACCAGTGAATCCCGACACGCTTCTCCGGCGGGCCGCCGCCGTTCTCGCGGTCGTCGTCGCCGGCACCCACCTCTACTGGGCGCTTCCCGAGATGGCCAGACAGCTCCACTACGGGCAGGTTCCCGACCCGCGCCCGGCGGTGTTCCTGCTGGCGACCGTCGGGATTTTTGTCGGCATCATGCTGGTCGCACAGGGGTTCGACCCCACGCCGGTGTACGTCGGCGGCATCCTGTTGATGGTCACCTTCATCGCCGGCTACGTCGCCTGGCACACCGTTCTCGACCACGGCGCGTTCTGGCCGGGGATTCGCGCCCACGGTCACGACGCCGATCCCGTCTCCGTCGTGCTTACTCACCTCAGACACGACTCCCTCGCGCTGACCTCGAAGCTTGCGGAGACCGCGCTCGCCGGCGTGCTCGCCGTCCTTCTAGTCCGTGAGCGGTCGGCGGACGCCCCGTAGTCCGTCCGACGACGAAACCCATTACCGCACACGACCGTAACTCCAACACGAACTACCCGTGCCTCTCGATCCCGCCACGCTGGTCGCCGCCGACGTGCTGCTGTTCCTCGCCATCGGGGCGCTCGGCGGCGCCCACTGCATCGGCATGTGTGGCCCCCTCGTGACAGTGTACGCCGACCGCATGAGCGGGGGGTCGGACGGCGACGCCACAGCGACCGACGGTGGCAGCACCGCGACCGCCGCGGACGCGACCGACGGCCGGCGCGGGAGCCACCTCACCACCTACGAAGTGCGCCAACACGCGCTGTTCAACCTCGGGCGCACCGCCAGCTACACCCTCATCGGGGCGACGCTGGGCGCGATCGGGGGTGCAGTGATCGTCACCGCCGGCGAGCTCACCGCGGCCGCGGACACGGTTCGTGGCGGCGTCGGCCTGCTGGTCGGCGGCCTCGTTATCGCCGTGGGCGTCCGCTACCTGCTCGGCGGAACGACCGGCGGCGTCCACCTCCCCGGGCTGAACCGCGTCGCCGGCTGGTTGACGGGCTACGTCGACCGGCTGGCCGCCGGTCCGGGAATCGTCGGGCTCGGCGCGCTCCACGGGCTGCTCCCCTGCCCCATCCTCTACCCCGCCTACCTCTACGCGTTCGCCAGCGGGTCGCCCGTCGCGGGCGGCGTCGCGCTGGCCGCGCTCGGTATCGGGACGATGCCGGCCGTCTTCGCGTACGGCACCGTCATCGAGAGCGTGGACGCCGTCCAGCGCCGGCGGGTCCACCGCCTGCTCGGGCTGGCGTTCGTCGCGCTCGGCTACGTGCTGTTCGCGCACGGGCTGATGAGCTTCGGCATCCACGTCCCACACCCCGAACTGCCGTTCTGGAACCCCCTCGACGGAGTCGCCGGCGACGCCGGCGGCCACGGGGGTCACTGACCACCCATCCCCTGGCACCACTCCCACTAACCACCCATCCCCTGCCACTACTCCCACTGACCACTTATGACCGACTCGACGACCACCGCGGAATCCGACTGCACGCTCTGTGAACTCCCCGTCGCCGGCGCGGACGTAGTCGACGACGACGGCAACCAGTTCTGTTGTGCCGGCTGTCGGGACGTGCACGACGCGCTCGGCGACGTGGACGTGGACGCCGCCGACGTGCGTGATGCCCGGCAGGCGAAGGAGAGTGAGGGCGGCGACGAGTCGGGTAGCCCCGACGACGAGTCGAACATACCCGCCGACCACGAGGCGACGTTCCTCGAAGTCGACGGCATGCACTGTGCCACCTGCGAGGCGTTCATCGAGACGGCCGCCACCCGCGAGAAGGGCGTGAGCGCGGCGAGCGCGAGCTACGTCACCGACACGGTGCGGATCGACCACGGTCCGAACGTGAGCGAGAACGACCTCTCCGAGGCGGTCTCCGGGCTCGGCTATTCCGCGTACCCCCGCGACGACGCCTTCGCGCGCCGGCAGTCGAACAACTTCGCGACCGCGCGGCTGGCCGCCGGCGTGATGGTGGGGATGGCCGTGATGCTCCAGTACATCGTCATCATCTACCCGACGTACTTCGCGTTCCCCTTCTACGACGAGCGCACGCTGGAGTATCTCAACACGGCGATGGCGTCCAGCTCGGGCAACTACTTCTTCATCGTCATCGGCATCCTCACCACCATCGTCCTGCTGTTCACGGGGAAGCCGATTCTCAGAGGCGCGTACGTCAGCGCCCGAACGCGGTCGCCGAACATGGACCTGCTCGTCGCAATCGCGGCCGTGAGCGCGTACCTCTACAGCATCCTCGCGGTCGCGCTGTTGGACAGCCCCTCCATCTACTTCGACGTGACCGTCGCGATCATCGTGATCGTCACCGTCGGCAACCACTACGAGTCCTCGATCAAGCGGCGGGCGACGGAGATGCTCTCGGATCTCACGGCCGTGCAGGTCGACTCCGCTCGGCGGGTGCACGTGGCGGAGGCTGAGACCAAAAACGGCGGAAACGCCGGCCGCGAGAATCCCGAAACGGTCCCCATCGAGGCGCTCGAACCGGGCGACCACGTGCTCGTGCGCGCCGGCGAGCGCGTTCCGGTGGACGGCGAGGTCGTCGAAGGCGACGCCGCCGTCGACGAGGCGGTGATCACCGGCGAGTCGCTCCCGGTTCGCAAGACGCCGGGCGAGCAGGTGGTCGGCGGCTCCGTTGTCGCGGACGGGGCGCTCACCGTCGCGGTTGGCGCCGACGCGTCCTCCAGTCTCGACCGGATCTCCGAGCTCGTGTGGGACCTCCAGTCGGGCAACCACGGCATCCAGAAGCTCGCGGACAAGCTGGCGACGATCTTCGTCCCGCTCGTGCTCGTGCTCGCGGTCGCGACCGCGGGCGCCAACCTCGCGCTCGGCAACGGCATCGGGACGGCGATGCTGGTCGCGCTCACCGTACTGATCGTCTCGTGTCCCTGTGCGCTCGGGCTGGCGACGCCGCTGGCGGTCGCCGCCGGGATCCGCGACGCGCTCCGGCAGTCGATCGTCGTCTTCGACGACACCGTCTTCGAGCGCCTGCGGGACGCGGACACCGTCGTCTTCGACAAGACGGGGACGCTCACGACGGGCGAGATGGAAGTCGTCTCCCGGGACGTGCCCGACGACCTGCTCGAACTCGCCGCCGCGCTCGAATCCCGCTCCGCGCACCCGGTCGGGCAGGCGGTCGCCGCTGCTCACCCGAAACCCCTCGCGGACGGGGGCGCCGTCGCGGCGGGAGAGGCGGACAGCGAGACTGCAGAAAGCGGTGATGCCGACGCCGCGCCAACCCCCACCATCGAGGCGTTCGAGAGCCACGACCGCGGGGTCTCCGGCGTCGTCGACGGCGTCGAGGTCGTCGTCGGCCACCCCGACCTGTTTGACGCGAAGGGGTGGACCGTCCCGGACCGGATCCGCGAGACGGTCGCGGACGCCCGCGACGTGGGACGAGTCCCCGTCGCGATCGGGCGTGACGGCGCCGCCGAGGGCGTCGTGGTCGTCGGCGACGAACTGCGCGAGGGGTGGGAGGACACCCTCACGGCCCTCTCGGAGTCGGGCGTCGAAGTGGTGGTGTTGACGGGCGACGACGCCCGCGCAGCCACCGTCTTCGAGGAGCATTCCGCCGTATCGCAGGTGTTCGCCGGCGTCCCCCCCGAGGGGAAAGCCGAGACGGTCACCCGCCTCCGCGCACGCGGCGAGGTCGTGATGGTCGGCGACGGCACCAACGACGCGCCCGCGCTGGCGGCCGCGGACCTCGGGGTCGCGCTCGGCGGCGGCACGGCGATGGCTGCCGACGCCGCCGACGTGGCGATCGTCGACGACGACCTCTCGAAGGTCGACACCGTCTTCCGGCTCTCGCGGGCCGCCGGCCGCCGCGTGAAGGGGAACATCGGGTGGGCGTTCTGTTACAACGCCATCGCGATTCCCCTCGCCATCACCGGCCTGCTCAACCCGCTGTTCGCCGCCGTGGCGATGGGGCTCTCCAGCCTGCTCGTCGTCTCGAACTCCTCGCGGTCGCTGTTATAAGGTGACGGCGAGGAGACCACCGCAGTGACAGCGGTGGCGCACCCGGTGAGCACCTGATAAAAGCGCGAGTCGACGCGCGAGTTTGGAGGTGGTGCAAGCTCGATGTTATCGCCATGTAGATTTGCTGAAACCCTTCAAGACCGGCATTTCTCAAGGCCACGCTGCCTATCGGATTCTACAGGCCCGATGTGAGGTGGTATCTCAGCAAACCACACGACTGCAAGAGAGGTTTAACAGACCAGAAGACGGTGACTCCAGAAATTAAATGAACTGTGGCGCTATCGGATATTTCCAGTCCTTGCCTTGGTTCGCCATGTATGCCGCCCAGATACAGAAAGCGGGATTAAGAATAAAGAACAACAAAGTAATACCAAGAATTCCAATCAAGACGGTAAAAAAGGTATCTAGCATAGCCACCAGTAGCAACACAATGAAAGAAACAGTAAAGAAGATCTGCCAATTGAGGGCGTTTTTTGCATTACGTTTCGTAAATTCGTTATCGGATATAAAGTATACTAACCCCGCTCCAACCAATCCAGTAAATATCCCGATCAGATGGACGCCGGTCGCCAAAGGCGAATTTTGTGTGCTATCAGGTTGGGAGGGTACTGATGCCATACATGATATACAGCCTCTAGGCACATAAATTTACCACCAAAAGAGAAATCCCGGCCAGTGTTTGGCGGTGATGAACCTAACAGTTCATGCCAGTTCCTCAATCACTCAACGTGATCTTCAGTCCCTCATTGCCGGCAACGGCTTCCAAGACTGGCATGCAGAGTGCGAAATCGACGCATATGACGGAAAGTACCTTGTTCATTGCCGTGATGGAAAAATGGGCATCACTGAACTACTCAGCGTCGATGACACGACAGACTCCTTCTTCTGAGTGTCTTTATTTTATATACTGTTAACAAATTACCATCTGGAGAATTCCGTTCTCTTTCAGCAGTAGTCAACGTCTCTGGTACCGCCGAACGGCCCAACACTTCGTCGATTGAGAACCTCCAACTCAATCTCAACTTCTAGTTCGGCATCGCATCCGCCGAGTTGCCGGGCTCCGATCGTGGCTTCCCCTTTGACCGGAACCCCCGGAATGTTGAATTTGGGAGTGGCGGCGCCATCCGCAAACTCGACTCCTCCGCCCCAGAGAGGATACCCATAAATGATAAGATCGACCTCAATGCCCCAAGTATACACATCAAATGTGATTTCGGTACAGACTTCCGTACCAATAAGAGGGAGCGTACGACAGTCAACCTCCCATGTTCCGGAATCGGCATCGGAACGAATACTTGAGAACCTTTTTTCAATCTCATTCACTGTGACGTTACGGTCGTCACCTACGTAGATCCGTTCGTTTTTCACTCTCCCATCGCTGAGTCTAACATCACCGTTATTGGGCCCCTCTAGAACTTCCCGGTATTCGTCATATGTAATCTGGTTCTCAGCTTGTCTGCTGTGCGTAACCGTTACCGGTCCCTTCGGGTATTCTCCTTCATCTCGGTGCTCTTCGTTCCAGTCTTCGTCTGCAGAAACTGGCGCTACTGTAATTGTCCCGAGGGACCCAAGAGCAGCAATACTTGAGAGTACTTTTCTCCTATTCGCTCCAACAGGATCTTTCTGACCCATAAAACAATATATTCATGCGAGAATATAAAGATTAGTATCACTCTGTAAAAAGATGTAGAAATATAGTAGTTCTGAAATGGTTGAATATATTATCTAACGTTATTCTGCCTATCGGATTCTACAGATCCGATGCGAAACAGGCTTCTCAGCAAACTGCACAAGTACAAGAGGATTTCAACAGAGACAACACAATGTGTGGCTCTAGTGAATCGCCACACTGTGTCGGAGCCTAATGTTTTGATGAAGTTGTGAGAACGCCCACCTGCTTCGCCACTGACAGAATCAGTGACATCACAGCCAAATTCGTCCCAACGTGACGCCTCGAACGACGTGATTTCTCACCGGAGAGCAGTGTAGTCTAGCGATTCACCAGATTCCACTGCACAAAAACCGTGACACACATCCACAAACCGCCCATCCTCACTCCCTCATAACCCTACTCCTCGACGGCACTGGCAGCCCGAATAACGGTCTCCTCGTCGAACTTCCGCCCGACGAGCTGGAGGCCGACGGGGAGCCCGTCGGCCTCGCCGGCGGGGACGGAGATCGCGGGGAGGTTCGCGAGGTTCGCCGGCGTCGTGTTGGCGTCCGCGAGGTACATCTGCAGCGGGTCGTCGAGGCTCTCGCCCAGCTCGAACGGGAGGACGGGCATCGTCGGGGAGGCGATCACGTCGACCTCCTCGAAGGCGTCCTCAAAGTCCTGACGGATCCACGCGCGGGCGTCCTGCGCCTTCTTGTAGTACTTGTCGTGGTACCCCGCCGAGAGCGCGTAGGTGCCGAGCAGGATCCGGCGTTTCACCTCGGCGCCGAACGCCTCGCGGGTCTCCGCGAACGCCTCGTTCCAGTTCCCCTCCGACTCCGCGCGGTGACCGTAGCGCACGCCGTCGAAGCGCGCGAGGTTCGAGGAGGCTTCCGACATCGCGATGACGTAGTACGCCTGCACGGCGTGCTCGACGGAGGGCAGCGACACCTCGACGGTCTCGGCACCCTGCGCCTCGAGGTCGTCGATGGCGGCCTCGACCGTCTCAACGACGCGCTCGTCGGCGCCCTCGAACAGCTCCGTCGGGATCCCAACGGTGAGCCCGTCCACGTCGCCGTCGGCGGCCGCAGCGTAGTCCGAGTTCTCACCTTCCGGTCGGGTCGTCCCGTCGTTCGGGTCCGGGCCGGCGATGGCGTCGAGCAGCGCGGCGGCCTCCTCGACGGTGGGGGCGATGGGGCCGATCTGCTCTAGGGAGTTGGCGTACGCGACGAGCCCGTAGCGCGAGACGAGCCCGTAGGTGGGCTTGATGCCGACGACGCCACAGAAGGCGGCCGGACAGCGGACGGAGCCGCCCGTGTCCGAGCCGAGCGCGAGGTCGGCCTCGCCGGCGGCGACGGCGGCCGCCGAGCCGCCCGAGGAGCCGCCGGGAACACGCTCGGGGTCGACAGGGTTCTCCGTCGGGCCGAACGCGGAGGTCTCGGTCGTCGTCCCCATCCCGAACTCGTCCATGTTCGTCTTGCCGACCACGTCGGCGCCAGCATCGAGCACGCGCTCGACGACGGTCGCCGAATACGGCGGGACGTACTCCGCGAGCATCTCGGAGCCGCAGGTGGTCCGGACGCCCGCGGTGGAGATGTTGTCCTTCACCGCCACCGATTTGCCCGCAATGGAGGTCTCGGAATCTGAATCGCCCGCGACCGTCTCGCGGGTGATGAAGACGTTGTGGGGGTCGTCTGCCGACATCTACGACACCTTCGGGCCCTTGAAGAAGCCGCCCTCCGTCTCCGGGGCGTTCGCGAGCGCCTCCTCCTGTGTGAGCCCCTCCTCGACCTCGTCTGGGCGCATCACGTTGACGAGCTCCTCTTCGCGCTCCGTCTCGGGCACCTCGTCAAGCGCCTCGAAGGAGTCGAGGATCTCACCGAACTGCTCGGTGAACTCCTCGATCTCCGCTTCGTCGAGGTGCACGCGGGCCAGCTCCGCGACGTGTTCGACTGCGTCGGCGTCGACGGCGGCGTCGGCGGCCTCAGCGCCGTCGACCGCCGCCCTCTCGCCGTCGGATTCGGACGTGTCGCTCATACGAGCCAGTCCCGCCGGAGCGGGAGTAAGGGTTTCGGAAGCCCGGCAGTCCGGGCTACTCGTCCGTGAACGTCTCGCCGAGTTCGGGGTCGAACAGCTCCTCGATCCGACAGTCGTAGTGGGCAGCGAGTTTGAACGCCAGCTCCAGCGAGGGATCGTAGCGCTCGCGCTCGATCGCGTTTATCGTCTGTCGGGTGACGCCGACGGCGGCTGCGAGGTCCGCCTGGCTCTCGCCGCGCGCTTCTCGGCGCTCGCGGAGGTCGCTTTTCATTGTCCGGTCATTGTCGTGAGAGGTAGGTGTAGACCACGCCGAACGTGACGTAGATGGCGAACAGCGTCCACATCGCGCCGCCGAACTCGGGCGGGAGTTCGACGACGCCGGCGGCTTCGAGCGCGACGCCGCCGGGCGCCGCGGCCACGAACAGCACACCGAAGGCGTTCAGGGTGATCTCGCTCGTGCGGCGCTCGATGGCCGTGTCGCGCTCGTCGTACAACTCGACCGGGCTGACGCGCCAGACGACGATCATCCCGACGAAGCCCGCCCAGTAGACGAGCACGCCGGCGACGACCTGATCGAGGAAAACCCCGACGAACAGTCCAGCCATGCCGACCAGCAGGCTGGCCGTCGAGAGGCGCTTGTAGCGTTTGCGTGTGGAGAGCCGATTCGTCGCGGGAGTGGAGGTTTCGGTCATGGCGGTTGTAAAGGCAGCTTGACGAAAAGCTCGCTTTACAGTAAAGGGAACTTTACACTTCATCTTAAAAGTACCGCCGAGGTGCGACGCCGTTCGCCCTCGCCGTCGAGCGCGTCACGACCGCGACGCTTCAGGTGCGTTTTTGTACCCGCGCCCGCACGATTCGCGTATGGCAGACCACTCGCACGAGCCCGATCCGGATGCGCGCGTAACCTCCCCCATGCAGGAGTTCGGCGGCCGCGAAGTCGGCATCGGCGTCGCCGTCCTCGCCGTCGGCCTCCTCATCGCGTACGTCATCCCGACCGTCCTCACGCTCTGATTCGGGGACATCGTTGCCGGATTTCTGGTACCGTTGAAGCCCGTCGAGAGCGACGAGTTTCAGCCTCTCTGCGGTCAATGCAGGATCCTCGGTGAGCAATATCGGGAGTAGGTGTATCACGGAGTCTGGTGCGGTGTTTATAAGTGAGCTGTGGATGGTTCTGTTTCTCGTTTATAAGCAGAGTTTGTTCGGTGAGTCGCTGGGACTGCACTGGTGACGACCGCCTTCAAAAGCCCCAGCCGGCTCCGGTCGAGGGGCTCGCTGCGCGCTCAAAAGGCCTCTCCGCACGGCCCGGCCTTTTGAGTGCTTACGTCGCCCGTCTTCCCGGAGCCGGCTGCCCCTTTGAGTCCCACCCCGCACAGCACCGCAGCCGCACCTCACACCTCCCCAGCCTCGGCGGGCAGGCGCCCGCGGGCTCCGCACCGCGCCGCGGGCGCCCGCCGCCTCCCTCGCGCTCCGGCTCGCGCCTTATCGGCGCTCGCCGGGCGCGCCACCGCACCGCGCGTCCATTTATAAGGTGGGCGTCACTGTGGGTCTCGACCCTTTATATGCTATCTCGCCGGCGACGAGCTGCAACACTCACTCCCGACATCGCTCAACAAGCAGTCACCATCGACCGGGCGTTTCACCAAGAACCAACGGGGCCCACAAAGCAGGTGACTCGCCGCGGCGTCGGAAGAATTGCATTGCAACGGGGTTGGACTGTTTTGAAGCTGCTCACGGCACCGGTAACAGCACGAGCGACAGCGACTCCGTCTCCGCGCCGTGGTACGCCTCACGGAGCGCGCGGTCGTCCGCGAACGTCGTGCTTGCGAGCCGCCGCGCTCGGAGCGTGGTCCGCACCGCGTCTCCTCCAAACGGGAACGGGTCGACGCGGAAGACGGCCTCGGCCTCGTCGTCGCCGTGGAGATCCGCTGCCGGCGATACGGTAAGCGTCACGTCCTCCTCATCAAGCGTAGTCGGCACCCGCTCGACACTGAACGACTCGACCGCTGAATCCGCCGCCTCCGCCCCGAACGGCATCCCGCAGATCCGCAACGAGAGCGCGTCGAGCGCCTGGAGGACCCGGTAGTTGTGCCAGAGTCGACTCTCGAATTCTGCCGAGGAACATCCGGGCGGCTCTCCGTGTTCGTGAAGCGCGTCGAGCAGCCGCGCGTCCCCCGCTGTCACCCGGTCGTCGTCCGAGTCGTCGCGCATCGCGGCCGCGAGCGACCGCTGGCGACGCTCCTCCGCGCGCACGAACTCCGCGAACGCCGGCGGCGTGTCGCCCCACGAGGGCGAGAGCCCGTATCGGCGCCGGCGCAACCCGGAGCCGTGCAGCGAGACGAGCAGCCCCGCATAGCGGTCGGCCCGCGCCACTTCGTCGATGCCGCGGCGGTACAACCGGATCCAGCGTCGGCGGGCTGTTCGTGGAAGTTCCGGGGCGTGCCGTCGTCGGTAAGCGTCGGGCGACGGTCGACCGGCTGCCACCCGTCGTCGTGGGCATGGACGGTCAGCCGCACCGCGGGACCCGGGTCGGGCGCGGCGAACACCTCTCTGCCCCACGCCTCCGCGAGGCTCCCGGCGAGCACGGCGTGTTCGGGTTGGGTGACGAGCCGAAGCCCGTCGCCGGCGGGCGCGAGGATCACGTGCGTCGCTGGGCGCGCTGACGGGTTAAAAGGGTCGCCAAGAGGGAGCTGAAATCCGCTACCGCGGGTACCACGCCAGCGGGTGGTCGGCGACGAGGTCGACGCTCACCGGCTGGTCCAGCTCGAACTCCTCGACGTGGTTGTGCAGGCAGTGGACCGACTCGCCGGAGTCGAGCTCGACGCGGTAGATGAACGACGGGCCGACGTACTGCCGGGAGACGACCGTGCCGTCCGCCACGTCGGCGTTCGCGGGCGTCGCGCGCAGGTCGTCTGGCCGGATCAGCACATCGACGGGCGCGCCGTCGTAGACGGTGTCGTACCCCTCCAGCGTCGCCGCGTTGAAGCGGCCGACGCCGGTTTCGACTTTGCCGTCCCGCAGGTGGCCCTTCAGGAACGCCGCGCGGCCGAGGAAGGAGGCGACGAACTTCGACTCCGGCTGCTCGAAGACGGACTCCGGGCGACCGACCTGCTCGATCTGCCCGTCGTTCATCACGGCGACCCGATCGGAGATGGAGAGCGCCTCCTCCTGGTCGTGGGTGACGGAGATGGCGGTGACGCCCGCCTTCTTCAGGATGCGCCGGACCTCCTCGCGCATCTCCACGCGGAGGCGCACGTCGAGGTTCGAGAACGGCTCGTCCAGCAGGAGTACGTCCGGCTCGGGCGCCAGCGAGCGCGCGAGCGCGACGCGCTGTTTCTGGCCGCCCGACAGCTGGTCGGGCTTCTTGTCGCCGTGATCGGGCATGCTCACCAGGTCGAGCAGCTCGTCGACGCGCGCGGTGGCCTCCTCGCCGTCGCGGTCCGAGAGCCCGAACGCGATGTTCTCGCGGACGGTAAGATGCGGAAACAAAGCAAAGTTCTGGAAGACGATGCCCACGTCGCGCTCCTCGGGCGGACAGAAGACGCCGTCGTCGGCGACACACTCGTCGGCGAGGGTGATTTCGCCGTCGGAGGGCTCCTCCAGCCCGGCGATCATTCGCAGCGTGGTCGTTTTCCCGCAGCCTGAGGGGCCGAGGAAGGTGAGCAGCTCGCCGCGCTCGACATCGAGCGAAACGCCGTCGACCGCGGTCTCCTCGCCGAAGAGCTTGGAGACGTTCTCCAGCGTCAACACCGTCCCGGCGTCCGCGGCGGTGTCGACCTCCTCGCGTGACGATTCCCGCGTTCGCTCCGTCGTACGCGCGTTCCGTGAGACGGTGTCCGTCTGTGCCATGAGTGAAGGGTGCGGGCGCCGGTCCTGCCGGCGTCCCGTCGTTACCCCTACTTGCTTTAGGAGCGCCTAAAGCGTGTCGCTCGGCAACGAGGGCGCCGGTTTCGCTTCCAAAAGGCGATTCTGGGGCGTCTCAGGCCAGTTCGCGGGTGATGACCCCGCGGAGCTCGCGGAGCTCGTCGGCCGAGAGTGTCGCCGTCTCCTCGCCCACCGTCAGCGAGAGCGTCCCGTCCGCCGTGACCTCGCCCAGTCGGTAGACGGGGAGGTCACCTGCCAGCTCGGCGGTCGCCTCGGGGTCGGTGGTCTGGACGACCAGCCGTCCGGGCGTCTCCTCGAAGGCGGCGACGTGATCGGGGAGTTCCACGTCGGCGCCCGCCGTGTCCGTCACCAGTTCCGCGAGCGCGACCGCGAGCCCGCCGTCGCTAACGTCGTGGGTCGCAACGGTGGCGTCGTCGCGCGCGACCGCCGCGAGCGTGCCGACAACGTCCGCGAGATTCTCGGGGAGTTCGGGGAACCGGTCGGTGCCGCCGGCGGCCGCCAGATACCGCGATCCGCCGAGCGCGTCGCCCGGATGGCCGATGAGCAGTAGTTCGGAGTCCGCGGGGGTGTCGGCCTCGACCTCGGCCCCGACCTCGTCATCCAGGGCCGCGGGCGGCGCCTCGTACCCCCGCTTCGTCCCGATCAGCGCGAGCGTCGGCGTCGGCGGAATGGGGCCGGCGACGCTGTCGTTGTACAGTGAGACGTTGCCGCCCACGACGGGCGTGTCCAGCGCCGAACAGGCGTCCGCGAGCCCGTCGACGATCCCCTTGAAGCCGCCGTACACCTCGGGCTTCTCCGGGTTCCCGCCGTTCAGGCAGTCGACGGCCGCCAGTGGGACGGCGCCCTTTGCGGCGAGGTTGGTCGCGTTCTCCAGTGCGACCGCGCGGGCACCCTCGTACGGGGCTACGCTCGTCCACGCCGGCACCGCACCCGAGGAGAGCGCGAGCCCGACGCCGTTGCCGGAAACGTCGTCGGCAGGATCGGTGGCGGGATCGTCCCCGCTCTCGGCCGCCGCCTCCCGCACCGCGATGATGGCGGCGTCATCGCCGGGTTTGAGTGCCGTCCGCGTGCCGACCTCGTGGTCGTACTGCCGGTACACCCAGCGTTTGCTCGCGGTCGTGGGGTCGCCAACGACCGCCTCGACCGTCTCCGCAAGGTCGGGGTCCGGAAGGTCCCGGTCGGGCTGGCTCGGCTCGACGGCGTCGAGGTCGTTCATCGGGGCGCCCTCCGCGAGGAAGTCGGCGTCCGCGTCGACGACGACCTCGCGGTCGGCGTCGTCTCCCTCATCGGTCTCCTCGTCCCCTTCGCCATCCTCACCGCCCTCCGCGAACGTGCAGACGTAGTTCCCCTCGGTCACCTCACCGATGACGGAGGCGCCGAGGTCGAAGCGCTCGGCGAGTTCGAGCACGCGGTCGACATCCTCGGGCGCGATCTCGTAGCACATCCGCTCTTGACTCTCCGCGAGGAGGATCTCCAGCGGGCTCATGTTCGGCTCGCGCTGGTGGACGCGGTCGAGCGCGATCTCGGCGCCGAATCCGCCCTTCGCGACCAGCTCCGAGGAGGCGCCGCCGAGGCCGGCCGCGCCGAGGTCCCGCGCCGAGCGCACCAGATCCTCGTCGACGAGGGCCTCGTTGCACTCGATCAGCCGCTTTTCCGCGTAGGGGTCACCCACCTGCACGGCGGGCCGGTCCTCCGTCTCGGCGTCCTCCGCGAGGTCCTCGCTGGCGAAGGAGGCGCCGCCGAGACCGTCTCGCCCCGTGGCGTTGCCGACGAGCACGAGCTTGTTGCCGGGCTCCTGGGCGACCGCCGTCACCAGCCGCTCCTCGTCCGTGAGGCCGACGCAGGCGACGTTGACGAGGGGGTTCCCCTCGTAGTCGTCGTGGAAGGCGACGCTGCCGCCGACGGTGGGGACGCCGATGCAGTTGCCGTAGTGGGAGATACCCTCGACGACGCCCTCCAGCAGGTACCGCGAGTGCTCGCGGTCGAAGCCGCCGAAGTACAGCGAGTCGAGTAAGGCGATCGGGTACGCGCCCATGCTCATCGTGTCGCGGACGATGCCGCCGACGCCGGTCGCCGCGCCGTCGAACGGGTCCACGTAGGAGGGGTGGTTGTGGCTCTCGACCCCGAAGGTGACGTAGGTGTCGCCGTAGTCGTCGGCGGTCCGGTCGCCGGCGGGTACGTCGGCGGCGTCGGGCTCGGGCAGTGCGAGCACGGCGGCGTCGTCGCCGGGACCGATGACGACGCCGTCACCCTCGCTGTCGAACGCCGACAGCAGGGGGCGCGAGGAGCGGTACGCGCAGTGCTCGCTCCAGAGGTTCTCGAACAGCGCGGCCTCGGCCGGCGTGGGCTCCCGGCCGAGCTCCGCGGTCACGAGCTCGTGGTCCGTCTCGGGCAGGCTCATTCACTTGTGTGGTTATCTCGCCGGTTCTAATGCTTTTCCATGTGCACGTTTGTGGTTACTCTCGGGGTCTGGCCGGCAGCAGCTACACCAGCAGGAGCACGCCGCCGTAGACGACGAGCGAGCCGAGCGCGCCGAGCGCGAGCGCCTTGGTGTTGAGCCGGACGGCTCGCTTGCGGTCGGCTTCGAGTGCTTGCGGGTCGGTCACGTCGTGGGTGCCGGTGCCCACGTCGAAGACGCCGATGCCGGCGAAGCCGACACAGAAGTTTTCGCGGTACTGCAGGAACCCCATCGCCGCGCCGTACAGCGGGAACAGCGTGAACAGCAGCGTCCACGTCGGCCAGCCGATCGTGAGGATACCGGCGACGAGCACGACGGCGCCGAGCAGCGAGAGAACGCCGAGCGCGAGCCGCTTCCGTTGCTCGCCGGGACCGATGTTGCAGACGCCGGGTTGATACTCCATAGTCGGTGTTGGGCATCATCCCTCAAAAGGGTCGGCGACTCGGCAGTCGTTCACGGCGTCCGACGGCCGCCCCCGCAGCCCTTCGCGCTGACGGGTAGCAACCCTGAAACCGTCCCCGGTCCACGGACGACCATGAAGCGGATCCAGCTCGGGAACACCGTCTTCGAGGGGGAAAACGACGTGTACCTGTTCGACGACGGCGAGACGACGGCGCTCGTCGACACCTGCGTCGCCCTCCCGGAAGTGCGCGAGGAGTTCGAGGCCGGCCTCGCCGACCACGGGATCGAGATGGCCGACATCGACGCCGTGCTCCTCACCCACTGGCACCCCGACCACTCGGGGCTCGCCGGCGCGGTACAGGCCGAAAGCGACGCGCACGTCTTCGCCCACGAGGCCGATGCGCCCCTCGTCGACGGCAGCGAGACGCCCTTCACCGAGGACCCGGAGGCCCAGCGCCGCGTCCTCGGCGAGTGGGGCCTCCCGGACGCGAAGCGCGAGGGCCTGATGCGCTTTTTCGAGACCGTCAGCGCGGACCTCGCGGGGCCGCCCGCCGACGTGACCGCGGTTTCCGACGGCGACCACATCGTCCTCGGCGATGCCGAACTGGAGGCGGTCCACCTTCCCGGCCACACCGCCGGCCTCGTCGCCTACGAGTTCGACCCGCGAAACTTCCCCGACCACGAGCCGGTCGGCGGTGATGGGGGTGGGGAGCCGGTGGAGGCGTTCACCGGCGACGCGCTCCTGCCGCGTTACACGCCGAACGTCGGCGGCGCCGACACCCGCGTCGACTCGCCGCTGGCCGCCTACGCCGACAGCCTCGCGCGGATGGTCGGGCGGAACTGGGACGCCGCCCACCCCGGCCATCGTGAGCGGATCGACGAGCCCAGCCGGCGCGCGGCGATCATCCTCGACCACCATCGCCACCGCACGCGGAAGGTGGTCGACGTGCTTGAGGGGGTGGATGGCGGCCTCACCCCCTGGGAGGTCTCCGCCGAGCTGTTCGGCGAGCTCTCGGAGATCCACGTGCTCCACGGCCCCGGCGAGGCGTACGCGCACCTCGACCACCTGGCGGACGCCGGCGTGGTGGCGTGTGAGCCAGGTACCGGGACGCACGGCGGCGACGCCTACCACCTCGTCGAGCCCGACGCCGACCTCGACGCGCTGTTCCCCGAGACCGCCTTCGACGACGTGGTCGACGGACGGGAGGCATAAGGCGCTTATAAGCGGATTTGGATGACGGGGTTGAGGGGGAGCACGACGGTGAACGCCGCCAAAGCCCCAGCCGGCTCTTATAAGCGGCCGTCTGGCTAACCACGACGGCAAACACCTCCAAAGCCCCAGCCTGCTCCGGTCGAGGGCCTCGTTGCGCGCTCAAAAGGCCTCTCCGCACCGCCCGGCCTTTTGAGTGCTTACGTCGGCCGTCTTCCCGGAGCAGGCTGCCCCTTTGAGTCCCACCCAGCTCCGCAACCGCACCTCACACCTCCCCAGCCTCGGCAGACGGGCGCCCGCGGGCTCCGCACCGCGCCGCCGGCGCCCGCTGCCTCCCTCGCGCGCCGTTCGCGCCCATTGGGCGCTCACGGGCGCCTCGCGTCGGCTGCGCCGCCGCGGCCCGCCGGCGCGTGGCGCCGGCGACGCCACAGCCTCACAAAGACGCTGCTAATCGGGGCGCCGGCTGGTCGTTTATAAGTGTCTCAAAAAGGTGTTCAGCGCCCGAGTCGGGGTGAAACGCCGGCGAGCGCCGGCTCGTTCCACATCCGATACTCGCCTTATCCGGACTTCTCGAACGGGTTCGCGAGCTCGATCGTCTCCTCGCGGTCCGGGCCGACGCCGACCGCGTAAACGGGGGCGTCGAGCTCCTCGGCGAGGTAGTCGAGGTACGTCTTCGTCGCCTCGGGCAGCGCCTCGTACCCCTCGGCGGCGACCGCCGACCAGTCGACCTCCTCCCACGTCTCGAACTCCTTATAAACGGGTTCACAGCGGTTCCACCGCTCGGTCGTGGTGGGGACCGTGTCCCGCTCCTCGCCGTCGAGCTCGTAGGCGTGACACACCTTCAGCTCCTCTAAGCCGGCGAGCACGTCGACGTGGTTCACCGCGAGTCCGGTGAAGCCGTTGACGCGCGCGGAGTGGCGCAACATCGGCACGTCGAGCCAGCCGATCCTCCGGGGTCGGCCGGTGACGGTGCCGAACTCGCCGCCCTTCTCCCGGATGAAGTCCGCAAGCTCCTCCTCCTCGTCGGTGTTGTCCAGCTCCGTCGGCAGCGGGCCGGACCCCACACGCGAGAGGTACGCCTTCACGATGCCGACGACCTCCCCTTTTCCAACCGTGGTCACGCCGAGCCCGGAGCCGACGGCGGACGCGCCCGCGGTCGGATTCGAGGAGGTGACGAACGGGTAGTTGCCGTGGTCGATGTCGATGTGGGTGCCCTGGGCACCCTCGAACATGATGCGGTCGCCCGCCTTGCTCCGTCGGTAGAGGAAGTCCGAGCAGTTCACGGTCATCCCCTCCTCGACCAGGCGCTCGCCGATCGCGACGAACTCCTCGTGGAGGGCGTCGACGTCGAACGCCTCGGCGCGGTCCGTCGCCTCCAGGTCGATGCCGTACACGTCCTCGACGATTGCGCGGTGGTGCGGGACGGCGTACTCCAGCTTCTCGCGGAGCGCGGCGGCGTCGAGCAGGTCGGCAACCCGGACGCCGCGACGACCGGCCTTGTCCTCGTAGGTGGGCCCGATGCCGCGCCCGGTGGTGCCGACCTCCTGGCCGGCGTCGTCGTCCGCTTTTGCCTCCTCTTCAATGCCGTCGAGCACCCGATGATACGGGAGAATGACGTGCGCCCGGCGCGCGACGCGCACGTCGGGGTCGAGCCCCTGCTCGCGCAGGGTGTCGAGCTCGTCGAACAACGTGCGCGGGTTCACCACGCAGCCGTTGCCGAGGATCCCGACCTTGTCCCGGACGGCGCCGCTGGGAACCAGCGACAGCTTGTACTCGGTGCCGCCCTCGACGACGGTGTGGCCGGCGTTGTCGCCGCCCTGATAACGGACCACTACGTCCGCGTCCCCTCCCCACCGGTCGACGAGCGCGCCCTTGCCCTCGTCTCCCAGCTGGGAGCCGACGATGGTGACTGTCATACCACGCACCGATACCGGACGGGGGGTAAAACCGATTACGGTCCGCCCCCGCTAGCGATCCACCGATGTGCATCAAAGTGATCGAAACGTCCATCAAATATCTCCATTCGTGCCGCTCACAGGGAAAACGGCGTGGTGCATCGTCTCGGTGACACACGCCTGTCGGCGGGCGCGTTCCCGTCGGCAAACCGAACCGTTAACTACTCCCACGTCAAAGCTTCAAGTCACCCGTTTTTGGTCGCCGCCGACAGCAACGTTTAAAGGGGGCCATGACAAGTTAACATGTGGCATGATAGACCGACTTGAGAAAGAAGTAGATATGCTGGAACGGCACCTGCAGGTGCTGAAGATGGTCATCGAGAACGAACCGATCGGCATCGTGAAGATGTCGAACGAGACGGGCTACCCGCACCACAAGGTCCGCTACTCGCTGCGCGTCCTCGAGGAGGAGAACCTCATCGAGCCGTCGAGTCAGGGCGCCATCACGACCGACCGGACCCACGAGTTCGTCGACGAGCTCGACGAGAAGCTCGACGAGACCATCGACAAGCTCGGCACGATGCGGATCGACGACGCCGCCGAAGTCGAGAACTAACCCGTTTCAGAGACACGTTTCGTTTCGCCCGTCGGTTGGTCGGCTTTTGTTTTCGCCCCCGAGAGCGACCGGAGCGTCGCGCCGGCGAGCGCGCGGTATCCGGAGAGCAACACCCGGAAGCAAGTACGCTGTGGACGGCCTAGAGGTCCGGCACCGTCAGGTGGAAGCCGCCGTCGCGCGACTCCACCAGACAGAGGTGGTAGCCGCGCTTGCGCGAGAGCTTCACGAAGCTCTTGCGCTTGCCGCGGCTCAACAGGCCGCCGCCGACCGCGTCGCTCGCGGTTTCGAGCGCGCCGGGCTCGAAGAAGCTCGCCGTCACCGCGAACGCGGCGGCGAAGGCGTCGTTCGACTCCGCGATGACGCCGCCGTTCGACGCCAGCGACTCCAGCGTCCCCTCCTCTGTGGGGTCGCGGCTGTCGTTGAGGTCCGCGACGAAAAGCGGGTTCCCCATCCGGTCGCGTAAGACGAGGTCGAACGTCCGCTGCTCGCGGTGTTCCTCGCCGTTCTCCTGCACCGTCGTCGAGACGGAGCCGCCGATCTCCGCGCGGTCGACCTCCGGAAGTGCGTCGTAGAGGTCGCGTAAGGCGCTCTCGTTGCCCGTCTCGCGCACCTCGAAGGGGAACTCCTCGACGAGCCAGCGCGTGAAGCCGTACTCCATCGTCCCGTGGAGGAACTCCTCGAACGGCTCGCCCTCGACGAGCACGTCCTCGGTGTCGAAGCTGGTGTGGTGTTCCAGTTGGAGGTTTTCTCGAAGCGCTTCGCGGTCGATGCCGCCGTCGTGGGCCTTCTCCAGCGTCGCCCCGCCCTGTGAGGCGTAGCGCACGAACAGGTTGGTCTCCGCGAGCGCCTCCTCGCTGGAGATCACCCGGTCGCCGTCGGGCAGCTGTGACCGCGCCTCGGCGAGCTCGGTCCGCACGGAGTCCAGCTCCTCGCGAAGCTCCGCGAGCTCCGACTCCAGACGGTCGCGCTCGGCGGTCGTCGACTCCAGCTGCTCGGCGACCTCGTCGCGTTCGGACGCCGCGCTCTCGCGTGCCGCTTCCGCCTCCTCCAGTTCGGTCTCGAGTCGCTGCACCCGCCGTTGGAGCTCGTTCCGTTGGACCGACGGTCGCTCGGAGACCGCCTCGCGATTCGCGTCACTCGGCGTGCTGGGCGTGGGCGACTCGTCGGCCGTCGTGGCGCTGCGTGACGACTCTCCGCTCCCCGCGGTTGCGCCACCCTGACGAGTCTTGCCGCCGGCGCTCCGGTTGCGAGCGTCGCCACCGGCGGACGCCTCGGAGCCCGCGGCGGTTTCGGGGGCGCGCTCCTCGGGTGCGTCGGACGCCTTCTCGGGGTCGAGTGCCGGGATCGACTTCGCCTCCCGCCACTCCGCCTCCTCCGAAAAGACGTCCTCGTCGACGGCCGAGGCGCCGTTCTCCGGCCGCGGAATCCCGGACGTCGTTCCTGACCGGTCGCCGGCCTCTCGTTTCGACGCCTCGGTCGTCGTTTGCTCCCGTGCAGTCGGCTGATCCGTCGGTCGGTCGTCCGACGACTGCCCATCCGACGACTGCCCAGCCGACGACTGCCCATCCGACGACTGCCCAGCCGACGACTGCCCATCCGACGACTGCCCATCCGACGACTGCCCATCCGACGACGCCGTCCGGTCCGCCGACTCAGCCGACTGCACCGTCGTCGGCCGCGGATCCGTGCCGTCCGACGACCCGTCGTCCGGCTCCTCGGTGGACGAGCGATCCCCCGTCTCTCGCGGCGTGTCGGTGTCCGCGGCCGACGCGGTGTCAGCGGTCGTCGGTGTGGCATCCTCGGGGGCACCGGCGTCGGCGTCGGTGTCGTCGGTGTCGACGGTGTCGTCGTTCACGGCGTCACCCTCCGCACCGGTGCCCGCATCGTCGACGGGCGTCCCGTCGACCGCTGCGTCGTCGTTCGTGGCCGGCTCGTCGTCTGCAGACTCGTCGTCTGCGGACTCGTCGTCGCCTGCATCCGCCTCGTCGGCTTCGGCGTCGGTCCCGGCGCCGGCGACCGCCGACGTGGAGCCGGTCGACTCGGGGATCTCGTGAACGTCGAGGTCGACCTCGTAGACGGTGTAGATTCCCACCTCCTCGTCGGCGAGCTCGAACGCCGTCTCGCCCGTCTCCAGCCGACGGGAGTTGCCGACGTACGCCGCCGACAGCGACTCGCCGCCGTAGTAGGCGACGTAGTAGTCGCCCGAGAGCACGTTCTCGGAGAGCTCGACGTAGCCGGTGAAGCCGCCGGCGGTCAGCTTCTCGTCCGCCTCGGAGAGCTTCGTGTCGTTGGTGTAGTACTGTGCCCGAGGGGTGCCACCCTGCTCCTGCATGGCGAAAAGCAGCGGCAGCGAGTCGTGAGGCGCCTCGTAGGCGGTGCCGGAGGCGTCGGCAAAGGCGTCGAGCTCGCCGTCGAACACGCCGACGATGCGGCCGTTCAACAGGAACAGCCACGCCGTCCCGTTCGTCACCGCACCGGAGAAGTCCCGGTCAGCGAGACGCCGGAGCCCGTCGAAGCCGTCGGCAAAGCTCCGGGCGTCCCACTCGGTAACGTCCTCGATTCGCTGTGCGTCCATATGAGGTTACGTCGCCGGCACCGACGCAAATACTTTCCGGAGGCGTAGGACGCGCGTCTGACACGAAGCGGGGCCGAGACGTCGCTTCCCGGCGTCGACGCCGACCGGAGCCCTACTCCGCGTCGCGCACGGCGTCGATCGCCTCGCAGCCAAGCTCGACGACATCCGGTTCAAACTCGCCCGCGCGGAGCGCCGCCGGCGTGTACCAGTCCCACTCGTCGACGGTCGCCTCGTCGTTGCCGGCGGGCTCGATGGCGCGCTCGTCGACCTGCGCGAAATAGAGGTGGTCGATGTGCTGGTGGCCCACCGAGCCGTCCGGGTGGACGTTGATGTCGTGGAGCAGCAGGTGGGCCGGCTCGGGGAGGCCACGGGTGTTCGGCCCCGTCACGTCGCTCTCGGCGGCGACCAGCTCGGCGTCCAGTCCCGTCTCCTCACGGACCTCGCGGAGCGCCGCCTCGTGAGGAAGCTCGTCACGGTCCACGTGCCCGCCCGGCGGCAGGTGAATGCCGAGCCGAGTGTGTTCGTGGAGCGCGGTGGCGCCGTCGTGAACGACGTACGTCGTCGCCGTGAAGTGGCGTGTCGTCTCCATACGTGGGGCTCGTGACGGGCGGATTTGGTCCTTCGGAATGCGGGCGACGGGTGGGGCCTCGATGACGAGAACGGCGCCGGCGCTACGCGGTCGAAAAAGCGGAAAACGAGCGGGTGGAGCGCGTCGAGTCTGCGGGTTTGCAGTTCCGCAGGGCAGTGGTTCTTCGGGTTTGCGAGTTTGCGGGTCGGCCGTCTCAGGGCATCGCGACCTGCTCTTCGGCTTCGAGCAGCTCGTGGTAGCGGTTGCGGATCGTGACCTCGCTGATGTTGGCCACGTCGCTGACCTCACTCTGGGTCACCTTTTCGTTGGTCAGCAGCGACGCCGCGTAAACGGCGGCCGCGGCGAGGCCGACGGGCGACTTGCCCGAGTGGATCCCCTGCTCTTTGGCGGTTTCGAGGAGCTTTCGCGCGCGGCGCTCCGCCTCGTCCGAGAGACCGAGGTCGGAGGCGAACCGGGGGACGTAGCTCTCGGGGTCGGCCGGCTGGATCTCCAGTTTGAGCTCGCGAACGACGTAGCGGTAGGTGCGGGCGATCTCATCTTTCTCCACACGGGAGACGTTCGCGATCTCGTCGAGGCTGCGGGGGGTGCCGGCCTGGCGCGCGGCGGCGTACAGCGACGCCGTCGAGACGCCCTCGATGGACCGCCCGGGCAGGAGGTCCTCGTCGAGCGCGCGGCGGTAGATGACGGAGGCCGTCTCACGGACGTTGTCCGGGAGCCCGAGGGCGCTCGCCATGCGGTCGATCTCGCCGAGCGCCTGCTTCAGGTTGCGCTCCTTCGAGTCACGCGTGCGGAACCGCTCGTTCCACGTGCGGAGTCGCTGCATCTTCTCGCGTTGTCGGCTGGACAGCGACTTCCCGTAGGCGTCTTTGTCCTGCCAGCCGATGTTCGTCGAGAGCCCCTTGTCGTGCATCATGTTGGTCGTGGGGGCGCCGACGCGGCTCTTCTCGTCCTTCTCGGAGGAGTCGAACGCACGCCACTCCGGCCCGCGGTCGATCTCGTTCTCCTCGACGACGAGCCCACAGTCCGCACAGACCGTCTCGCCGTGTTCAGTGTCGGTTGCGAGTTGGCCGCCACACTCGGGACAGCTCAACTCCTCGGCTGACGAGGACTGCTCGCTCTCGTCCTCGTCGACGCGCTCGGCCGTATAGGTTCGGACGTTTTCGCTCATTGTGTTGGAATCGAGGGGATGGAATCGCGGGACCGAGAGAAGGGTCTCGGTTTCTGTTCCTCACCTCCTGATAAGGAGGGAGAATACTTAAGGCTGGCGGCTATTCTCGCCGCCGAAAACACCATCCAGCCGTCCCAAATCCTGATTTTTCGGCGGATCAGGGTAGTTACGGATCCGTTACTCCGTTTTCACCCCGTGCGACCTGCCGAATATATATTCGTTTCGCGGCCAGAACGTGGTGCGGACGCGGCGCAGACCGGGGGCCCGCGGAGGCCCCGGTTCCGCGAGGACAATCACTTTGTCCGTCGGGCGAGGACCCTCGCCATGGACCGTTCCCGACTCGACGACTATCTGGCGGAGGTGGGCGTCGACGGCTACCTGATCGACGCCGACCAGGACGACGCCAACCAGCTGTATCTCTCCGGGTTCACCGGCCCCGACCCGTTTCTGACGCTGTACGCCGACGGCGAAGTGCACGTCCTCGTCAGCGGGCTGGAGTACGGCCGCGCGAAAAAGGAGGCCGACGCCGACGTGGTCGACCGCCACTCCGACTACGACTACGAGTACGGCGGCCCCGACGCCCGCTACGATATGTACGCCGACTTCGTGGCGGACAAGGACGTCGAGTCGCTCGTCATGCCCTCCCGCGGCCCCGTCGGAACCGCGGATGCGCTCCGCGACCGCGACATCGCGGTCGGCGTCGACACCGACGACGTGCTCACGGAGATCCGCGCGGTGAAGACCGACGCGGAGATCGACCACGTCCGGGTCGCTCAGGAGGCCAACGAGGCCGCAATGCGCGCCGCCGAGGACCTGCTCGCCAGCGCCGACGTGGCAGGCGAGGATGTCGCCGTCGACGACGTGGCGGAGGTCGGGGGCGGCACCGACGGCGCCGGCGAGCCCGGCATGCTGGTTCACGAAGGCGCCCCGCTCACGAGCGAGCGGGTCAAAGAGGAGATCGAGGTGACGCTGCTCCGGCACGGCTGTGCGCTCGACCAGACGATCGTCGCCGGCGGGGCGCAGGCGGCGGACCCGCACGACCGCGGCTCCGGTCCGCTCCGCGCCAACGAGGCGATCATCATCGACATCTTCCCACGCCACAAGGCCTCGAAGTACAACGCCGACATGACACGCACGTTCTGCGTCGGCGAGCCGGGCGAGGAGATCGCGGAGTGGTACGATCTCACCGAAGAAGCGCTCAACGCTGCGCTCGACGCCATCGAACCCGGCGTCACCGGCGAAGAGGTCCACGCCGCCGCCTGCGAGGTGTACGAGGACGCCGGCGAGCCCACCTTCCGCACCGACCCGGAGACGGAAACCGGCTTCATCCACTCCACCGGACACGGCATCGGCCTCGATGTTCACGAGCTGCCGCGGCTCTCGAACGGCGGGAGCACGCTCGAACCCGGCCACATCGTCACCGTCGAGCCCGGCCTCTACGACCCGGACGTGGGTGGTGTCCGCATCGAGGACCTCGTGGTCGTCACCGAGGACGACTACGAGAACCTCACGGACTACCCCATCGAGTTCCGCGTCGACTAGCGTTCGCCGTTCGCCAGCCCCACGTCGGCGCCATCACGGTTTCCCGAGGTTATCACGGCCGATAGCCACGTGCGAACCATTATCCATGATCGTGTGTTCATTTTAAGTATCATGAAGAGCACCGAGACAGGGGAAGTGACGGGAACCGCGGAAATGGGTGACGGCGACGAGACAGTAACGGACATCAGCGACGAGTTCGAGGGGACGGTGACGGACGTGAACGACGAACTCGACGACACCGTCGCGGTCGCCGAGCAAACCGGCGCCGATCGTGAGGTTCGTGAGGCCGCGAACGGCCTCGTCGAGCTCCAGAACGCTTCCGAGGACGTGGCCGACCGAACGGGCGAGATCTCCGAGCTCGCCAGCGAGCAGTACGACGGGATGGACCAGGTGCAGTCGGAAGTGTCGAACATGAGCGCCGCCGTCGAGCAGATCGCCTCCTCCGCGGAGGAGGTCGCCGCCGAGGGACAGCAGGTGAACGAGCTCGCCGGCGAAGGGCGAAGCGCCGCGCGAGATGCCCGGGATGCGATACACCGGATCGACGAGAGCTCCGAGGCGGTCGGCGACGAGGTCCGCCGGATCGACGACGCAGTTGCCGAGATCGACGAGATGGTCGAGATGATCACCGACATTGCCGAGCGAACGAACCTGCTGGCGCTCAACGCCTCCATCGAGGCCGCCCGTGCCGGGGAGGCCGGCGCCGGCTTCGCGGTCGTCGCCGAGGAGGTCAAGACGCTCGCCGAGGAGTCACAGGACCGTGCCGGCGACGTGGAGTCGCTCGTCGACCGCATCGAACGCCACACGGACAGCGCCGTCGAGGAGCTGGACGACAACGAGGAGGCCGTCGAGCGCGGCGTGACGGAAGTCGAATCCTCGCTCGACCGCCTCTCCGAGATCGACGAGTCCGTCGAGGAGCTCAACGCCGGCATCGAAGAGGTCGCCACCGCGACCGACGAGCAGGCTGCGAGCACCGAGGAGGTCGCCGCGATGGTCGACCAGACCGCTCGCAACGCCGAGGAAATCCACGACGAAACCGCCGGCATCCGCGACGCCGTGGTCGACCAGGCGGCGATGGTCACCCAGGTGAACGACGGCGTCCAGTCGCTGATCGACGACGAGTAGCGATCGACGCTCATGGCACGAGGAGCGGCCCCTGTGCAACTGCAGGTTTTCGCATGCTCGGACTCTTACTCCGGCACCTGAACGAGTGATGTCGGGAGTAGGAGTTGTACGAGGTTGGTGTTGGTGTTTATAAGTAGGGCGTTGGTGGGGTTGATTTCTCTTTATAAGTCGTGTTTGTTCGGTGAGTTGCTGATGATTCGGTGACGGAGACCGCCTTCAAAAGCCCCAGCCGGCTCCGGTCGAGGGGCTCGCTGCGCGCTCAAAAGGGCTCGCGGTGCTCGCCCTTTTGAGTGCTTACGTCGCCCGTCGTCCCGGAGCCGGCTGCCCCTTTGAGCCCCACCCCGCACAGCACCGCAACCGCACCTCACGCCTCCCCAGCCTCGTCGTCGCCTCCGGCGACGACTCCCTCGCGCGCCGACGAGCGCCCGCTGGGCGCTCGCCGGGCGCGCCACCGCTCCGCACCACCATTTATAAGGAGAGCGTCACCTCCACTCCCGCCCGTTTATATACTGCATCGCCGGCGACGAATTGCAATACTCACTCCCGATCTCGATCAACAAGCAGTGTTCACCGACGAGCTAACGGAACAGCACTCTCACGTGTTCACCTAACCCTCCGCTCAACCCGGCCGGCTCGGCCGGGATCGGAAACCGCTTTTCCGTGCCCCGTGAAGCGTCGGCGTGAACTGGCGGTACGCCCACACGGCGCTTGCGTGCTGTACGCTCGCGTTCATGGCGACGATGGTCGCCAGACTCGTCATCAGCCCGCTCGTGCCGGAGATCACGGCCGACTTCGGCGCCAGTAACACGGTCGTCGGCGTCGCGCTCTCCGGGATGTGGGCCGCCTACGCGCTTGCACAGTTCCCCTCGGGCGTGCTCGGCGACCGCTACGGCGAGCGCACCGTGATCCTCGCCGCGGTCGGCGCCACCGCCGTCGCCTCCGTCCTCATCGCCGTCTCGCCCACCATCGGCGCGTTCGTCGTCTTCACGATCGTGCTCGGCGCCGGCGCCGGCCTCCACTACTCCGTCGCCACCACCTTCCTCGCCAAGCAGTTCGACGACATCGGCCGCGCGATCGGCGTCCACGTCGCCGGCGGGCCGATCGCGGGACTCGCGGCACCACCGCTTGCGGCGGTCGTCGGCGCCCAGTACGGCTGGCGAACGGGAATCCTGCTCGGGACGATCGTCGCCGTCCCCGTGTTCGTGCTGTTCGCGTGGCGCATCGAGCCGACGACGCCGAACCGGCCCGACCAGCCGATGCGCGAGCGGTTCCAGGTGAGCGCGCTCCGCGAGCTGCTCTCGCGACCCCCGATCATGTACACCACCGCGCTGGCGACGATGGGGGCGTTCTCCTGGCAGGCGACCGCCTCGTTCCTGCCGACGTTCCTCTCGATCGGCGGCGGGCTCTCCGCGGCGCTGTCGGCGCTCCTTTTCTCGTTGTACTTTCTCGTCCACGGCGCCACGCAGCCGCTCACTGGCTCCCTGTCCGACCGCCTCGACCGCGACGCCGCCGCCATGGTGACGATGGCCGCCGGCGTCCTCGGCTACGGCACCCTCGTCGTCGTCGCGCGTGGCGACCTCGCCAGCGAGGCCGGACTCGGGCTCGTCCCGGTCGTCCTCGCCGTCTCGCTCGTCGGACTCGCGATGTCGTGGGGTGCGCCCGTCCAGTCGCGGTTCATGGACCACCTCTCGGCCGAGGAGCGCGGCGCCGGTTTCGGGCTCGTCCGCACCGTCTACATGGTGATGGGCGCCTCCGGCAGCGTCGTCGTCGGCGCCGTCTCCGACGTGGCGGGCTGGAGCGTCGCCTTCGCGCTGCTCACCGGCGTGATGGCGCTCGGGCTCGCAACGCTGACGGCGAACCGCGTATTGGGATTGGGATACTGAACGACGACTCACCAACCATCCCACGTGGCGTCGCCGGCGCCTCGCGCCGGCGGGCCGCGGCGGCGAAGCCGACGCGAGGCGCCCGGCGAGCGCCTAAGGCGCGAGCCGGAGCGCGAGGGAGGCAGCGGGTGCCGGCGGCGCGGTTTCCCGCCGGCGCCCGTCTGCCGAGGCTGGGGAGGCGTGAGGTGCGGTCGCGGGGCTGGGCGGGACTCAAAGGGGCAGCCGGCTCCGGGAAGACGGGCGACGTAAGCACCGCAGCGGGCGGTGCCGAGAGCGAGGAGCACAGCGAGCGTCCCGCGAGCCTGCGAGCGGGACGACGGAAGTCGCAGCCCGCGAGCAATGCGAGAGCGACCGGAGGGAGCTCTCGATAGCGAACGGCGAAGCCGTGAGCAGCGAGCCGGACCGTCTTCCGGAACCCTCGACCGGAGCCGGCTGGGGCTTTGGAGGTGTTTGCCGGCGTGCTCGCCGCTTAAACTGCTCAACTCGCTTATAAGGAGCCGGCTGGGGCTTTGGCGGTGTTCGCCGGCGCACTCACCACACAACCACTCAAAAGCCGACCGACAGGCCGATCACGAACACTTACAACCTCGCTACATCCGCAAAAACGGCACATCCTCACGACGACCTACTCAAAAGGCTCTGTTGAAATCCTCAAGCGGTGATATGTTTCTGCTGTCGTGCTGAATATAGAGGGTCAATGCAGCACAGAGGTCGTGTTGATTCCATCTCAGACTTGCCGAATCATCTGTGCTACTCGAAGTGCGAAACAAGCATTGCTGTTCGTAGGCGCTATCTTGGGCGCGTCATCGGTCGTGGAGACAACTGTGCCGCTGTGAACTTGTGCCGCCAGTATCATTTTATTGTTTGGGTATATTGTGTGAGTATGTCTGTCGCAGAAGATATGGGTGAGATCGTTCGGGAGAACACGGGAGAGCGACTGCGGTTCTTCATCGAAATGGACCCGGAAACGCGAGAGCAGACCGTGCTGTATAAGCGGGACGACTTGGAGTGGACCGAGGAGCGGGCGCGGGCATTTGACGACGAATTATTCGAGTTGACCGCGAAGAAATCCTACGAAGCGCATATGGACGCGGGCGATGTAACTCACATCATCAAGGTCGCGGACGAGATGGTGGTGTTCACGGGATTCATAGCGGACGAAGTCGTGGTAGCGACATTCGAGCGTGGGATATTAGTTGACCTCGGGTCGATGATTGACGACTTCCGCGAGTACATGATCGAGAACGACGTTGAGTTCACGTCACTCCAACGACCGACGTAGAGTATCATGGAAGAGTCATGGAGCGGGCGGCGTTTATTGCTCGGTGAGATCTCTCAAACAGACACGCCACCAAGAAGTAGGGTGAACGCTACCTCTCATCTGCACGTAGTGAGTACCGTATTATCTGTATAGACCGATCCGAACCGCCGATCTTCCTCGAACCCTCTGTGCAAGATACGCGCCCTGTATTCAGCACGCGGTTCTTGTCAGAGCCGACGGATTTCGGCACAGCGACTTAAAAAGCAACCACCACCTAGTGCGCCATCAGGTCCTGAATGGCGCTCTCCAGCACCGCTTGGAACGACGCCGAGAAGAACCCGAGCGTCATCCCGAGCACGGCGCCGATGACGACGGCGGCGAGCATCCCCTTCGTGATCGCCGCCCGGTCGACGTCCTCGCCCTCGAACGGGTGGAAGTAGATCCGGTTGATGAACGGCAGGATGTAGCCGGCCGACAGCAGGCTGGAGACGAGCACGAGCCCGGCGACGATCGGGAGGCCGGCCTCGAACGCGCCGAGCGCGATGTACCACTTGCCGACGAAACCGACCGTCGGCGGGAGGCCGATCATCGAGATGCCGAGCACGGCGAACGCGCCGGCCATCACCGGCGCGCGCTTCGCGAGGCCGGCGTACTCGTCAACGGTGCGGATGCCGCCAAAGCGGAGCGCGAACATGCCCGCGAGGATGAACAGCGAGGCCTTCACGATGCCGTGCCCGAAGATCTGCAGGATCGAGCCGAACAGCGCCGTCTCGTTGGCGACGGCGATGCCGACGAGGATCAGCCCGAACTGCGACACCGTCGAGTAGGCCAACACGAGCTTGATGTGGTCCTGAAGCAGTGCGAAGAGGCTCCCCGCGAACAGGCTGGCGAGCGCGCCGGCGAGCAGCACCTGCGAAATGAACGGGTTCGCCTCGAGGAAGCCGGGCGTGAACGTGGTGAACACGATGCGGGCGAACGCGTAGACGGCGACCGCGGGCATCAGCGAGGAGATCACCGCGCTGATGCCGTCGGGCGCGGACGCGTGGGCGTCAGCCAGCCAGGTGTGAACCGGGAACAGCGCGATCTTCACGGCCAGCCCCACGCCCATCAGGACGAACGCCGTGATGATGACGGGGTCGGTGTAGCCGGCCTCCGCGATCTGGATCGACAGGTCCTGCATGTTCAGCGTCCCCGTCGCGGCGAACGTGAGCGCGACGCCGAGCAGGTAGAAGGAGGCGCCGACGGTGCCCACGAGCAGGTACTTGAAGGCGGCGTACGTCGACCACCGGTACTTCGAGGAGGAGACTAACGCGTACGAGGAGATCGCCATGATCTCCAGGAAGACGTAGAGGTTGAAGATGTCGCCAGTGGAGATGACGCCGAGCATCCCGCCGACGAGCAGCAGGAACCCCGCGTAGAAGAAGTTCCCGCGGGGGCCCCCGACGCGCGTGTACACGAGGACGCCGAGGCTGATGAGCAGCGTCAGCAGGATGACGACCATCGAGAACTCGTCGACGTAGAACTCGATCCCGAACGAGCGGCCGTCGATGCCGGCGACGACGTACGCGATCGTGCCGTGTTCGTAGACGAGCCGCGCGACGGCGAGCGCCATCGCGAACGTCGCCCCCGTGATCGCGACCGCCATCGACCAGCCGACCTGCTTCCAGCGCAGGCTGGCGGCAACCGGTAGCACGGCCGACAGCAGCGGCACGAGGACGACGGCGACCACGAGCCACTCGAGGTGCTCCACGATCAGACCACCTCCCCCGTCCCGCCGATGCCGGCGGGCGCGGTGTGCTCGTCGCGACCCTGCGTCCGAACCTCGTCCGTGTGAATGTGAGTAGTACCCGTCATTGTTAGAGGAAGAGCGCGAACCCGAGCATGAGCGCGAGCACGCCGGCAGTCACGTAGATCGTGTGGCCGATGCCGAGTTTCGCCCCGGTCTTGCCGGGGATCGCCGAGAGCCGGCGTTCGTACCGGTCGTGTAGCGACGCGGGCAACACCCGCTTGATCGCCGTCGACGGCGTCGCCGCCGCCGCCACCAGCGACCAGCCGCCCGAGACGACCCGGCGGTCGACGGCGTTGTAGAGGCCGCCGATGCCGCCCGACAGCGCGCGAGTGCCGTAGAAGGCGACCGGGTCGTGGAGCCGGTTCACGTCGATGCCGCCGTGAAGCCGGCCGAAGATCGGCTTGCCGAGCACGAACACGGCGACGCCGCCGCCGGCGAGCCACGCCGTCTTGGTGAACTTCTCGACCGTGAACGGGTCGAGACTCCACTCGCCGGCGAACGGCAGGATCGCGAACAGCGGCTGGTAGAAGACGCCGAGCGCCACACAGCCGGCGGCGACCGCGCCGCCGGTGAGCGCGTGGCCGAGGTCGGCGTCCGGCATCTCGAAGGACTCCCCCTCGAGGAACGCGAAGTAGCCGAACTTGATGAACGACGCGAAGGTGCCGACGCTGCCGGCGTACAGCATCCACTCCAGCGTCTCCATCTCCGCGGCGATCACCGCCTCGGTGAGCAGCCCCTTGCTCACGAAGCCGTTGAAGCCGGGGACGCCCGAAATCGAGAGCGCGCCGACGAGGAACAGCGTGAGCGCGATGGGCGCGGAGGTGCCGGCCGCGCCGAACTTGTCGAGGCTCTGTTTGCCGACCTTGATGATGATGATGCCGGCCGCCATGAACAGCAGCCCCTTGTAGAGGATGTGGTTGAACAGGTGCGCGAAGCCGCCGGCGACGCCGAGGTAGCTTCCCACGCCGATGCCGGCCAGCATGAAGCCGACCTGCCCCTGAATGTGGTACGAGAGCAGGCGGCGCATGTCCTTCTGGGCGAGCGCGTACGCCGCC
This sequence comes from Halorubrum gandharaense, assembly GCF_054654575.1. Lineage (NCBI taxonomy): Archaea > Methanobacteriati > Methanobacteriota > Halobacteria > Halobacteriales > Haloferacaceae > Halorubrum > Halorubrum gandharaense. The sequence goes on along the minus strand of NZ_BAAIET010000001.1, from coordinate 875,517 downwards.
CCGTAGATCGCCATCGCGCCGCCCATGTACGCGAAGTAGACGTTCCCCTCGGGGAACGCGCGGTAGGCGGCGTAGACGGCGGTCTTGGTGGTGTAACACGCCAAGAAGACGGAGGTCGCCACGTGCGGCGCCGGGTAGGTGTCCGGAAGCCAGCTGTGGAACCCGATGATCGCGGCGTTCAGCCCGATGCCGACGCCGACCAGCAACGCTGCGAGCGAGAACGTGAGCCCGCCGACGCCCACGTCGAAGCCGTGGACGTTCGTCTCCGCGAAGTGGAGCGCCGTCGGGCTCGGGCCGACCGACACGAGGTACAGCACGAGCCCGCCGAGCAGCAGGCTCCCGCCGATGGCGTGAACCAGCGCGTAGCGGTAGCCCGTCCGGATCGCGGCGCCGCCGGAGTACCAGACGAACACCGTGCTGGCGATCGCCATCGCCTCCCAGCCGACGATCAGGCCGAGCCAGTCGCCGACCATCACCGTCCACAGCGAGGCGGTGACGTAGCCGAGCCCCCACAGCAGGTGCCGGTTGGTCGCATCGGCGAAGTAGGCGTACGCGACCGCCGAGGCACCGAAGGCGCCGAAGATGATCGCCATCAGGCGGGTGAACTGGTCAACCTGTACGACGATCACCTCGAACCCGATGAACGTGAGCGTCGGGCCGGTGCCCTCCGGCACGAGCAGCGCCCAGCCGACGACCGCCAACAGCAGGGCGGTCGCCGTCGCGTGGGCCGCCCGGCGCGGTAAGAGGAGCGTCCCGATCAGCGCGAGCGCGGCGAAGACGGCCGGCGGCACGGCGAGCAGCTCGTTCATGGCGCCGTCACCTCCTCGGCACCGGAGCCGGCGACGATGTCACCGATCAGCTCGAAGAACACCATGTGGTCGGGAACGATGCCGAACAGCAGCATGAGCGTCGCAGTCGTCATGAGGGGAACGAGCATCAACAGCGTGGTCTCCGAGAAGCGCCCCGTCGGGCGGTCCCAGCCGTCCGCCGGCGGGAGCTCGACGTGGTGTCCGTGGCCGTGGTCGTCACCCTCTTCGTGGTCATCGTGGTCGTCTCCATGGTCATCGTGGTCGTCTCCATGGTCATCGTGGTCGTCGTGGTCCGCTTCGTCGTCATCATCGTGTGCGTCACCCGACTTCCCGCCGTCCGTCCGGAACTCGTCGCCGACGGGTTTCGCGTCGGGACCACCGAACGGGTTTGCGAGCACGGGCTTGCCGCCGTGGTCGCCGGCGGTCTCGAAGAAGGCCGTGTAGATGATCGGCCAGAAGTACGCCACGTTGAGCGCACCGGAAGTGACGAGCACGGCGACGACCAGCAGGTTGCCGCCGGCGACGCCGCCCCACAGCAGGTGCCACTTGCTGACGAAGCCGGCGAGGAGCGGGATCCCCGCCATGCTGAGGCTGCCGAGCGCGAAGGCGGTCATCGTCACCGGCATCCGCCGGGCGATCCCGGCCATTTCGCTGATGTACTTCACCTCCAGTTGGACGTACAGCGCGCCCGCACAGAGGAACAGCGTGAGCTTCGCGAACGCGTGGGCGGGGATGTGCAGCAGTCCGCCCATCAGCGCCTCGGGCGCCAACAGCGCCATCCCGAGCACGATGTACGACAGCTGAGCGATGGTGGAGTACGCCAGCCGCGCCTTCAGGTTGTCCTGCCGGAGCGCGAACAGGCTGGAGACGATTATCGTCGTCCCCGCCAGAATGGCGAGCGGAACGCCCATCCCGATGGCGGCGACCGTTTCGGGGCCGAACACGTCGATCACGGTGCGGGCGACGCCGAACGCGCCGGCCTTCACGACCGCGACCGCGTGGAGCAGCCCGGAGACGGGCGTGGGTGCCACCATCGCGCTGGGGAGCCAGGCGTGAACCGGCATCACGCCGGCCTTCACCGCGAAGCCGCCGGCCATCAGCGCGAACGCGACCCGTGCGGCCCACGGGTCCTCGCTCGCCACCGTGGCGAGTCCCTCAATGCCGCCGCGGGTGAACTCGATGCTGCCCGTGAGGACGAACACCGCCACCATCCCGCCGAAGACGGCGAGCCCGCCCGAGAGAGCGTACGCGAGGTACTTGTAGCCGGAGGTGCGTGCCTTCTCGGACTCGTCGTGGGCGACGAGCGGGTACGTCGCCAGCGTGAGGATCTCGTAGAAGACGAGCAGCATGAACACGTTCGCCGCGAACGCGACGCCGAGCGCGGCGCCGACGCTGGCGAGCAGCATCGCGAAAAAGCGCGTCTGATACGGCTCGTCGTGGCCGCGCATGTAGCCGATGCTGTACAGCCCCGTGACGACGTAGAGGCCGCTGGCCACCAGCGCGAACACCATGCCGAGCGCGTCGGCCCGGAGCATCAGCTCGATGCCGACGACGAACTCGCCGAAGCTCGTCTCGTACACCTGGCCGTCGAGCACGCCGGGCACCATGCTGGCGACGACGGCGAACATCGCGGCCGCCGACAGCAGCGTCCACGCCTCGCGAACGTTCGGGCGGTTCTTCGAGAGGAAGATGAGCGCTATCCCGACGATGGGGACGAGCAGCACGAGCGCCGGACGGATCGACGGAACGGTCGTGCTCGCGAGCACGGCGTCAGTCATCCGTCCCACCCCCGGTCTCGTCGGCCGCGATGGCGGCCTCTATCTCGCGGGCGTCGAGCGTCCCGAACTCCTTGTACAGCCGTATCGTCAGCGCCAGCGCCAGCGCGGTGAGCGCGACGCCGACGACAATGGCCGTGAGCACGAGGACGTGCAACAGCGGGTTGGCGAACGGCTCCTCGAAGCCGGCGGCGAGGATGGGCGGCGAGGCGCCGTCCACGTAGCCGACGGTGACGAGCATGAGGTACACCGCGATCTGCGAGAGGTTGAGCCCGATGATCTTCCGGATCAGGTTCGGGTTCTCGATCATCATGTACAGTCCAACCAGAAAGAGCGTGAACGACGCGAAGTAGTAGTGGTAGGCTTCGATCATGCGGATTTCCCTCCCTTCACGCCATCAGCGAGCCAGATGAACAGGCCGATGATCACGCCCGCCACGAGCGCGGCGATGGCGACCTCGACCAGCTTCACCATGTTCTCGACCGACAGCGGGAAGACGAACAGCTCCAGTACGCCGCCGCCGAGCGCGACGGCGCCGAACGCCACGGTGCCGAAGATGGCGGCGCCCAGCACGAACAGCCCGGCGAGCGCGCGCTCGTCGAGCCACTCCTGGGTGGGCGTGAACCCGAACGCCATGGCGACGAGCACGACCACCGAGGCCATCACGACGCCGCCCTGGAACGCCCCACCGGGCAGGCTCGTTCCGAACAGGGTGAGGTACACCCCGAACGCGATCACGAACGGGGTGACCGTCCGCGAGGCGGTTCGAACGACGGGGCTCTCGGAGACGGTCGACTCCGTGCGACGCTTCTGCGGTTTGCCGACCTCCTCGACGATGTCGTCGTCCGAGTCGCCGTTATCCGTGGTGGGATCAGTGTCGTCGGTCATAGCAGGTCCTCCCGTCCGAGGACGATCAGGATGCTCACCGCCGCGGCGAACGCGACGATGAGCTCACCCAGCGTGTCCAGTCCACGATACACCACGAGCACGGCAACCACGGCGTTGGGGAAGCCGGCCTCGCCGAGCGTCTCCTCCAGATAGTAGGCGTACGGCGTCCGTTCGCCGGTGGGGAACGTCTCGGAAACCGCCGGCGCGTCGGCCGCGCCGACCGGGTCGAGCGCGAGGAACGCGTAGCCCAGCGGGATCGCGAGCGCGCCGACCAGCGTCAGTGCCGGTAGGTTCACCGGCCTGAACAGCCGGTCGGATTCGAGCTCGTCGTCCGCGTCGGCAAACCCGGTGGTCTTCACCACCGTGATGACGAACAGCACGGAGATGACGCCGGCGCCGACGGCGGCCTCGATGAGCGCCACGTCGGGGGCCGCGAGCAGCACCCAAATGACGGCGGTTCCGAGCGTCAACACGCCGAACATCACGATGGCGCCGACGAGGTCACGGGTGACCGCCAGCACCAGCGCGCTGATGACGACGAACCCGACCAACGAGAGTTCGAGGGGGCTCATTGTGCCTCCTCCCGGGCGTCCTCGCCCGTGTCGCCGTCAGTCGTCCAGACCTCGATGCCCTGACTGTACGCGGCCCGCGAGATGGCGTGGGCGGCCGTCGGATTCGTGTAGTAGACGAACAGGACGAGCACGGCGGCGCGGAACGCCTCCGCGAGGGTGCCGAAGTACACCGCGGACGCGAGGATGGCGAAGCCGGCACCGAGCGTGTCCGCCTTCGTCGCGGCGTGCGACCGCGAGTAGACGTCCGGCAGCCGGATCACGCCGACCGCCGCCACCAGCGTGAAGAACACGCCGATGGCCGCAAACAGGATCACGAGCGGCGTCGTCAACGAGCTCAGGACCAACGCCAGCTCACCCCCTCATCGTCGTAGGTGGCACGTCCGACGACCAGACTCAACACGAAGTTGAGCAGGGCGTAGACGATGGCGATGTCGAGGTACTCGGGCCGGTCGAGGCCGGCGGCGAGCAGCGCGAGCACCATCACGATGGTGGTGCCGATCACGTTGACCGCGACGACGCGGTCCTGCGTGGTCGGCCCCACGAGCACGCGGTAGAGCACGACGGCGGCCAGCAGGACGGTTATCGCCGCGGCTGCCAGCAGCGCGGTGTTGACGAGGTCGGTCATGCTGTCACCTCGTCGGACTCGGTCGTTCCGGTCGAGTCCTCCGAGTTCGTCTCGTCCACGCCCCCATCCGTCGCCATCGCCTCATCCGGGCCGGCGATCAGGTGGTAGTTGCCTCGCTCACGCGGACTGGGCGCCTCGCTGGCCTCCTTGCCGTAAAAGAGGTAGCGGACGGCGCCCTCGTGGAGCCCGTCGAGGAAGTCGTCGCGGGCGTCGCCGTTGAGCGAGTGGACGAGCACGTGGTGGCCGTCGGCGTCGACCGTCAGCGTCCCCGGCGTCAGGGTGATCGCGTTGGCGACGGCGGTCACCGACATGCCGCTGCCGACGGCGATCTCCGCCTCGTCGAGATACGGGTCGATCGGCAGCGAGGGATGCAACACGATGTACGCGAAGATGACGTTCGCCTTCGTGATCTCCCACAGGAGGAACGGGACGAAGACGAACCCTCGCGCGACGATCCCGAGCGACGCGCCGATCGGCGGCGTCGATTCGAAGGAGACGTTGCGAAGGAGGATCGCCGCGATCAGGCCAGTCACGACACCCGTTGCGAGCGCGAACGGGTACGTCGGGCCGCCGAGCGCGATGTAGAACAGAAAGGCGATGGCGCCGACGATGCCGCCCCGAACGAACTCCTCGCGGGTCGGGAGTCGGCTCCCGGATTCGACCGGCGCGAGCTCGTAGGTGAGCGGGGAGCTCTCGAACACGCGCTCGAAGGAGTACAGCGTCGGCGCGGTGGCGTCGAGCGAGAACGACGGGTCCACCACGACGCGATCGAGATCGTGTTCCGTCGCGTAGTCGACCAACAGCTCGACGTGCTCGCGCGGACCGGCGATGTAGGTGTCCGAGCCAAGCGCCGCGGTCTCGACGACGTGATCGCCGCCGGCGTCCGCGGCCGCCTCGCGGGCGTACTCGGCCGCCTCCTCCAGCGACTCCACCACGTCATCCGGCGGTTCGCCGCCGACGTGGTGACCGGGGACCGTTCGGACGAGGTGGAGATCGACGCCGTCGTCGAGCGCCTCGTGAACGGCGTGAGTCACCGTCGCACGGAGCGTGCGCGACGGCGATACGGGCACGAGCAGCCCGGTCACGTCGACCACCTCCCGCTGGCTGCGCCGGCTGCGACGACCCTGGCGCCCGCGCCGACCGCGCCGTCAGTGCCGTCAGTGCCGTCCCGTCGCCACCCGGAACGGTCGGCAGTCTCACAACGACGTTGAATGTCAGTCATAGGTGTCTCTCGTTGTCCGTGACATGGATCACCCGCAGGAAAACTATTTCGTATTCCGCCACTCCGGCAATTTAGCGGCGATATTTTCGCAGATCTCAAACACACTCGGACGTTCATCCGCCTTTCAAAATCAAACCCGGACAAACGTCCACTGAGCGGTCCAGCACGTGAGGGTCCCAACTCGATGCCCGCCGGTCACGGGTGGAGACACCGGCAATCTCGGGTGGGTTCGAACGACGGCGCGCCCGTCACATCCCGGCATCAAGCGTCGCGGCGAGGCGGTCCGCGATCCGGCCGGCGACCGCATCTTTGGTGCCGGTGGCCTCCTCGACCTCCTCGTCATCGTCACCGACCAGCAGGACGCGCGTCTCCTCGGCGCCCATCACGCTCGCGTCATTAGCGACGACGAACGCGAGGCCGACGCGGTCACGGATGCGCTCCGCCTCCGCGACCATCTTCGCGTCGTCGCCGGAGGTCTCGGCTTTGAACCCGACGATGGGGAGGTCAGGGTGAGCCTCGCGTACGGAGTCGATCAGCTTCGGCGTCGGGCGCAGATCCAGCGAGAGCGGGGAGCCCGACCGGATCTTCTCGCCCACGGCGTCCGCGGTGAAGTCGGCGATCGCCGCCGCGGAGACGAACGCGTCGGCCGTCGTCGCCGCCTCCCGCGAAGCCGCCATCATCTCGTCGGCGGACTCGACCGCGATCACGTCCGCGTACTCGACATCGGGCCCGTCGTGGACCAGCGTCACGTCCGCGCCGCGGACGTGGAGCGCGCGGGCGACTGCCCGGCCGGTCTTCCCCGATGCCCGGTTCGTCAGGATCCGGATCGGGTCGATCCGCTCTTTGGTCGCGCCGGCGGTGACGACCACGTGTTTCCCAGCGAGGTTGTGCGGCGTCGTCGCCCGCGCCACCGCCGTGACGATCGCCTCCTCCGCCGCGATCTTCGCTTTCCCCTCTTCGATGCGCGGCTCCGCGAACGTGACGCCCCACGCTTCGAGCGTGTCGAGCGCCGAGAGCACGCCCGGATGGTCGTACATCGGCTCGTGCATCGCCGGCGCCAGCACCACGGGCACGTCCGCGCCGAGCGCGGTCGTCGCGCAGGTCGTGACGGGCGTGTCGTCGACCGCCGCCGCCACCTTCCCCGCGGTATTGGCGGTCGCGGGCGCCAACAACAACACGTCCGCCCAGCCCTCGTATCCGCAGATTTCGACGTGTTCCACGTCGCCGGTGATCTCCGTCACCACCGGCTCGTCGGTGGCGAAGTCGACCGCCCACGGGTGGATGATGTTCGTCGCCGCCGGCGACATGACCGCCCGGACGCTCGCCCCCTGCCGGCGGAGTTCGTGGGCGAGCTCGACGGCCTTCACCGCCGCAATGCTGCCCGACACCCCGAGCGCGACGTTGACCCCCTGAAGCATTGCGTGAGCCTTCCCACGGCGGGGGTAAATAAGGTGGCGTCCCGGCGCGAGCTGGCGGGGGAGTGGGCGACGACCGACCCACCATCCCACGTGGCGCGCCCGGCGAGCGCCCACCGGGCGCGAGCGGAGCGCGAGGGAGGCAGCGGTCGCCGGCGGCGCGGTTTCCCGCCGGCGCCCGTCTGCCGAGGCTGGGGAGGTGTGAGGTGCGGTTGCGGTGCTGGGCGGGTGGGACTCAAAGGGGCAGCCGGCTCCGGGAAGACGGACGACGCAAGCACTCAAAAGGCCGAGCGGTGCGGAGAGGCCTTTTGAGCGCGCAGCGAGTGTCCCGCGAGTATGCGAGCGGGACGACGGAAGTCGCAGCCCGCGAGCGCCTGATAAGGCGCGAGCCGGACCGTCTTCCGGAACCCTCGACCGGAGCCGACTGGGGCTTTGGAGGTGTTCGCCGGCCCACTCCCTGCACCTACCGGTTAAAAGGAGCCTGCTGGGGCTTTGGCGGTCGTGTTCTCCGTAGTCGCCATCGCACTCACCGCATCAACCGCTTATAAGGGGCCGGCTGGGGCTTTGGAGGTGTTCGCCGTCGAGCTCTCCCCCAAAACCCGCTTATAAGGAGTCAGCTGTGGCTTTGGAGGCGTTCGCCGTCGAACTCTCCGCAAAACCCGCTTATAAGGAGTCGGCTGGGTCTTTGGAGGCGCTCGCCGTCCCAGTCACCACAACATCTCCTTATAAGCAGCCAAAGAGCCGTCTCACTCGAACGCGAGAGTCGTCCGATATCGGGCAATAAGCGTGTCACCGAACCGGCCCTGCTCGGCAAGTTCGACTTCGTACTCGACCGTGAACGGCTCCACCTCGGCGCCCGCCGTCGAGAAGTCGGCCAGCAGCTCGTAGCTCACCGTCCCCTGACCGTGCTCGCGACCTTCGATGACCGTCCACCCGTCCTCCCGAAAAGTCTCTATCTCGTCGGAGCGGCGGGCCCGAAGCGGTCGAACGAACAGGGAGTCGCTGTCGCCGTCCGCGGGTGCCGGCCTGAACTGGAAACGGGTGCGCGCTATCGTGGTGTTGGCCGGCTGCGCGATCGTCGTTCGCAGACGGCGTGTCGACGCCGCGCTCGGCCGGTCGGCAAACGAGACGTGCGCAACCGGGTCGCCATCGTACTCGTGAGTGAGCTGGACCAGCTCGGAACCACGATCCACGCTCGGCGACACCAAGTCGAGTTCGTCGCCGAGCATCGAGCACCCGCTCAGGGAGACGCTCGCCAGAGCCGCCGTCGTCGCGAGGTAGCGTCTGCGCTTCACATATTCCCGGACAGAGAGGCGTATAATAAACGTGCGGGTGAGATCGAGAACAGGTGTGAGACGACCGGAGCGACGAGAAGGTTCTGCCATTGACCCGTCCGGCGCTCGCCGTCGACCTCACCTAGGCGCCCATTTAAAACGCCGTCATCAACCGTCTTCTATGACCAGGGTCGTTCGGAGAACTCCCCGCTTGCGATCTCGCGTTCGATCTCGTCAAGGGTCTCGCCGGCGACGCTCACGAGATGCGCCACGGGGTGACCGGGCGCCGCAACCGGGTTCTGGAGCACGCCGACGAGCAGCCCGGTAAAGGGCGCGCACACGACGGACTCCTCACGCGAGAAGTGGTCGGTGACGCGGCAGACGGCGTCGTCCTCGTACACCAGCGGGGAGTCGTACGCCATCTCGACGAGCCCTCCCTCGTCCGCGCGGAGCCACGTCTTCTCCTTCGCGGAGTCGACGATCCGGAGCCAGCCCGGCCAGTCGACCGGCTCGGCGGGGAGCACGCCGAGCTCCGCGAGCACGGACTCGGTGCCCTCGACGGCGCGGTCGATGAGGGGACGCTGGAAGCGGTGGGCCTTCCCCATCTCGACGGTGATCGTGGGCGTGCCGCCGGTCGTCGCCACCGAGCGCAGGCTTCCCGCATCCGCCTCGCCCGCGAGGATCAGGTTGGAGCCGAACGCCCGCGCAATCCGGTTCGCCTCGGGATTCGCCATATCCGCGCGGACGTGGTACATCGTCGTCCGGTTGCGCGTCGAGGTGTGGAGGTCGAGCCCGTAGTCGCAAGCGGTCACGAACCGCTCGTGAATGACGTGGGCCATCCGCTCGGCGGTGTTCGACCGGGGTTTCCCTGGGAACGAGCGGTTGAGGTCCTGGTCGTAGATCGGAACGTCGCGCTGCTGGGCGATGAAGCCCGGCACGTTGGCGACGTGGACCACGACGAGCGCGCCGTGGAGGTCGTCGGGGTCGTAGCGCGCGGCGGCCTCCTGGGCCACCTTCACGCCGTTGAGCTCGTCGCCGTGGAGGCCGGCGGTGATCAGGACCGCGGGCCCGTCGTGCGCGCCGTTCACCACGGTGACGGGGACCTCCACCGAGTCGCCGAGGTACGTCTCGGACACCGCCTGTCTGAAGTGCCGCTTCTCGCCCGGCGGCACCTCCCGCTCGAACCGGAATGCCCCCGCGCGGTCGGTGGTGGTCACGTGCTCGTCGTCCGCGGCCGTCCCGTCGTCCGCGGCCGTCCCGTCGTCCGCGGCCGTCCCGTCGTCCGCAGCCGTCCCGTCGTCGGTCATATGGTGGAGTCGAGGAGGGCCGTAATAACGGTTGCCGACGGCGTGACGACACGGATACCGGACGAACGGTCGGCTTCACCGTGATCCGCAACGGTCTCCCAATCGGGGCGAACCGTCAAATCCCATGCCGCCCAACGGTGGCGTATGACCCAGCGCTCGACGGAGTGTCCGGCTCCGGACTGCGACTACACCGATGTTCCCTCCCTAGTTGCCGCCCACGTGAACGGGACGACAGGGCACGAACACGACTGGCTCCGTCTTCCCTACGAGGGCCCGGGGGACTTCCTCGCGGAGGTGCGCGGCGACGCAGGCGACACCGCCGATGCGGAGACCTCCGCTGACTCGGAGGACTCCGCCAACTCGGAGGACTCCGTCGACCAGGAGTACGCGTTCGACCCGGAGCCCGTCTTCGACGCCGCGGCGGTCGCCCGCGAGCACGCCGCGGACGTCGACGATCCGGCAGCCCTGGACACCGAGGCGCTCGTCGACTGCTACGTCGCCTTCTCCGTGCTCTCGGGCGAGGCGAGCAGCGTCCGGTCGGAGCTGAAATCCGTCATCGTCGACCGCGTGCGCGAGGAGGGTGAGCTCGCCGGTGAGCTCGGCTCGGTCTCCCGGTCGACCGCCACGCGTCGGTCGCTAAAGGACGAGGAGACCGTCCGGAGCGCGCTGTTCGGCGCCGGGATCGACCCCCGAGAGGCGGAGACGTTCGATCCCGACCGCGTCGCCGACCTCGTCGCGGACGCCGACATCGACGAGGAGGCCGTCTTCGAGCTGGAGCCGTCCGAGCGCCTGCGCCGCAAAGACGTGAATGAGGCGGCGTTCGGTGGCGGGGAGGATGGCTCCACCTGACGCCCCGACCCTCGACGACCCCGTCGAGCTCGGCGGGCTCCGCCTCCCCAACCGGCTCTACCGCGCGCCCCTCTTAGAGCACGCCGGCAACGGCCCGGACGCGGTCGACCGGCTGGTCGCCGACCTCGAACCCGCCGCGGACGCGGGCGCCGGCTTCATCCACCAGGGCGCGACCATCGTCCGCGGCGAGGGCGGCTGTGCGGCACCCGGAATGACGCGAGTCCACGACCCCGAGTTCGTCGCCGAGCTCGCCCGGCTCACCGACGCGATTCACGCTCACGGCAGCCACATCGCGGTCCAGCTCGAACATGGTGGGCTTCGCTCGATGGAGGTGTGGCACGCCGGCTATCGCCGATCGAACCCCGACCTCGACCAGCTGGCCGTCTCCCGACCACCCAAACTCCTCCGCGCGCTCGACCGGCTCGGGTTCCTCGACCTCTCGCCACACGTCCTCTCCACTGCGGAGGTTGAGGAGCTGGCCGCCGACTTCGGGCGCGCGGCGGCCCGCTGTGTCGACGCCGGCTACGACGCGGTCCACATCGCCGGCGCCAACATGGGGATCGTCCAGCAGTTCCTGTCGCCGTACTACAACCGTCGCGACGACCGGTTCGGGATCGACCCCGAGGTAGGCGCCGGCGTCGCCTTCCTCGAACTCGTCGCTGAGGAAGTCCGAAACCGAGCGGGAGACGTGCCGCTGCTCACGAAGGTGCCCTCTGAAACCCCATCCCTCCCCGGCATCCGCCCGCATCTCGACGACGACGCCGCGGTCCGCGCCTGCGAGCGCCTCGCCGGACCGGACGGCGAGTACGACGCCGTCGTCCCCGTCCGGACGAGCGTCTTCTGGGACCAGTCAGTCGTCCGCGGGGAGTTTCCCGCCCGCGCGTGGCGCGACGAACGTCTCCGTGAGGGCTACCGCGAGGCGTTCGGCTCGCTCCCCCGCGCGCTCGGCGTCGCCGCCGGCAACTGGGTGGAGTCGCACCTCTACGACTTCGAGCCCGGGTGGAACAGGGACCTCTGTCGACGGGTCCGCGAGCGCGTCGACGCCGCCGTGCTGTGTGAGGGCGGGCTCCGCGAGCGCGGGCAACTCGACGACACGCTCGCGACGGACGCCGACCTCGTGGGGATGGCCCGGCCCTTCTACGCCGAGCCCCGACTCCCCGCCCGGCTGCTCGGCGAGCGCCGCGATCCTGGCGTGCGGGTGGTGTGTGAGAACTGCAACAACTGCGCGGTCGCGCAGGCCGCCGGCGAAGCCGGGGTCTGCCGTACGCCCGAGGTGCTGGCGCGCGCCGGCCGACTCCGGAAGCAGGGCGCGTACGCGACCGCGGGCGACGGCGGCGAAGCGAGCGCTGAGCCCGCCGACTCCGGCGACCCCACCAACCCCGACCACCACGACCCCGACTCGCCCCACGAGGAGTGACCGCCGAAGAGCCCGCCGCGACCGATGGAGTGATTCGAGGGGGCCACATACCCCGACGCGTGACTCTCCGCGACCGCCTCACCTCCGACCTGGGCGTCTACGCGCTGTCGGGGCTGTTCTCGCTCGTCGTCTTCGTCGTCGCGCTCGCGGTTCTCGCACGAACGCTCCCCGGCGGGCTCGGTCGCCGTCAGCTCGTCGGGTTCGTCGCCGGGTACCTGCTGTTCGTCGGCGTCTACGCCGTCGCCTGGTTCATCTACACCGGCATCGACGCACGCGAGGAGGTATGAGGGCGGAGTGCTCGAAAAACGAAACTACTCGAACTCCGGCTCCCGCTTGTCGAGGAACGCCTGCATCCCCTCCCGCTGGTCGTGCGTCCCGAACAGGCCGGACCACGCCCGCTTCTCGTAGGCGAGCCCGACGGTCTGAGAGCCGTCATGGACCGCGTTCATCGCCTCCTTGGCCGCCTGCAGGGCGAATTTCGGCTGGCTCGCGAGGTCGGCGGCGAGCTCCGCGACGTGGTCGTCGAGCTGGTCGTGAGCGACCAGCTCGCCGACGAGCCCCAGCTCGTGAGCGTCGGTGGCGTCGACGCGAGCGCCAAAGAAGACGAGCCGGCGGGCGGTCTCGTCGTCGACGAGGCGAGTCAATCGCTGGGTCCCGCCCCAGCCGGGGATGATCCCGAGGTCGATCTCCGTCTGCCCGAGCACGGCGTTCTCGGAGGCGACCCGGAGGTCGGCGGCGAGCGCGAGCTCCATGCCGCCCCCGAACGCGTACCCGTTGATCGCGGCGATAACCGGCGCCGGGAACGTCTCGATCCGGTCGGCAACCCGGTGACCGAGCTCGGCGTACGCCTGCGCCTCCGGCGTCGTCATCTCCACCATCTTCGAGATGTCCGCGCCCGCCACGAACGCGTCCTCGCCCGCGCCCGTCACCACGAGCACGCGGGCGTCGGCCGCCGCCGCCTCGTCGAGCGCCTCCTCGATCGCGTGGAGCGTCTCCACGTTCAGGGCGTTGAGCTGGTCGGGCCGGTCGACGGTGAGCGTCGCCACGTCGTCGTCGATGTCGAGCGTGATCGTCTCCCACGTCATGGTCGCGGCGTCGCCCGGAGACGACAAAACCGTTCCCCAACGCGGCGGGTGGGACAGGCCAGGGAGAGGAGGACAGCCAAGGGGGGGGGGGGAGACGGCGGCGGGAGGTAGTTCGCCGGCGGGCGCATGGCTGCGCCCCTCACCGTTTCGAGGGCTCCCTGCTCGCGGCTGCGCCGCTCGCTTTCCGAGGGCTCACTTCGTTCGCCCTCCCTCCGGTCGCCCTCGCAATCCGCAACGCCCATACTCCCTGCACCTGAGCATGCAACTATATGGGCCTGAGCGACGAGGAGCTGGAACACCTGTCGGACGTCGTCCGCCTGCAGCCGACGAAGAACTCGGAGCTGCAGGAGGCGTGGGAGATGGAAAGCGGCAGCGAGGTCCACCAGTACCTCGAAAACCACCTGAAGGAGTACTACTACCGCGACGACGACAGCCTCATCCGCTCCACCGCGGAGGCGAACGAGCTCGTCGACGTCGAGCCCGGCATCGAGGCCGACGAGGTCGCGAAAGGCGGCGTCCCGGACACGATCCGCGTCCCGGAGCTCGAATCGCAGGTGTTCAGGGTGGTGGCGGACCACGACGAGCGCTCGGAGTCCGTCGTCAGCGTCCTCACCAAGCTCCGCGAGGAGTTCGACGTCGACCCGGAGGCCGGCGACGTGCGCCGCGCGCTCCAGAGCCTGCGTCGAAAGAACGTCGTCGAAGTCGTCTACCGCACGGTTCCCACGTTCAAGCTCGCGGTCCCGCGTGACGACGTGACCGTCGAAGTGAACGAGTGAGCGGCCGGCCACGCCGGCGCCCGCCGACTCCCGCACCGACGACACCCTTTTGAGGTGAGACGTGGACCGGAACACGATGAGCGACTCTCCCTCCACCATCGAGCGCGCCAAACGCGAGGCCAGCGGCATCGCCGCCGTCGCCGTCACTGGCACGTGGCTCGCGCTGATGCTCGCCGGCGTCGACTGGTGGCTCCCGTTCATGCTGTTCGGCTACGTCGTGATCGTCCCGGTCGTCGCCATGCTGTTCGACGAGGAAGACCCCGCCGAGGACTCCTTTGAGCGTGAGATCGAGAACGCCGTCCGAGAGACGCTCGGCATGACGCGCAAGCACTCGGATGAGGAAGCGTCGGGCAACGACACAGCCGGGGTCAACACCGACACCACGGACGCCCTGCAGCGGCTGCGAAGCCGCTACGCCGCCGGCGAACTCACCGACGAGCAGTTCGAGAACAAGCTCGACCGCCTGCTGGAGACGGAGACGCCGGAGGATGCGGCGGACTGGCGGCGGCGCGAGCACGACCGAGAAACCGAGCGAGAGCGAGAGCGGGAGCGCTAGCTCACGTGATCGACGCCCGAACCGCACGGATCCGCTCGGGCTCGTCGATCCCCGAGCGAACGACGAGCGCGAACACCTCTTCCCCGTCGGGGACCGGAGCATCCCCGCTGAGGATGGCGCTGGAGCCCGTCTCCTCCGCGATGAACCGCCGTCCGTCGGCGATCGCCTCGCGATTGAGCCACTCGGGCGGGCCGCCCACGACGAGTAGGGTTCGGTCAGCGCGTCCGTCGGGGACTTCGACGGTGCCCTTTCCACGAGCCGCCTTGCGGATGACGGTCTCGACCGCGCTGACGGCCGCGCTCGTGTCCACGCTCGCCGGCTCCGAGGAGCCGAACAGCCCAAGTCCGAACTTCGACTCCGTTTCCGGGGGCTCGACCGCCTGCGTGGCGTAGCCGATCGCGGCGAGCTCGCCGTCCGATCCGACCGCCCGCGCCACGTCGCTGGCGTCGAGCACCTGCTGGGGAGTGGAGGCGCCCTCGCCCACCTCGCCCGCGCCGAAGAGGGCGGCGACGCGGGTCACAAGCGCCTCGTTGAGCCGGTCGCGGGCGTTCTCCACGCGCTCGTCGCCACGGAGCCACGCCTCGTTGTCGAACGGGAAGATCGCCGCCACGTGGTCGGCAAGCGCGTCAAGCGTCCGCGCGGCGTTCTTCGTCGCCAGCGGGCGCTCCGGCGGGCGCTCCTCGGCCGAGCCCGGAACCGCGTCTCGGGATTCGGACTCCCTCGCCGCGGGAAGCACGCCGACGGCGTAGACGGGGACATCGTAGGTGCGGTCGAGTTCGGCCGCGAGCGAGGGGGCCACGCCCGCGCCGGCCGCCCCGCCCAGGCCGACGACGAGCAGGAACGCCTGGGCACGGGACGGGTTCTCGTCGTCCATCGCGCGGCTCAGCTCCCCGGCGTGTGCCTCGCCCAGCTGCCGTCCCGCATGGAGGTCGCCGCCGAGCCCGTCGCCGCCGGCGGCGTCCCCGAACCGGTAGCGGCGCTCCTCGCCGACGTGGTCGAGGCTTGCGAGGGCCTCCGCGTCCGTGTCGAAGGCGTTGAGCCCCGTCAGAAAGCGGTCGTCGTGGTCGGCGGCCAGCCGGTCGACGATCCGGCCGCCGGCGCCGCCGAGGCCGATGACGTGGAGTCGCATGGGTGGATCCGCCACGCCCGGGGGATTGAGTGTTTCGCCCGACGGGCGCCACATCGCCGTCGGATGACAGCTTCGGAGTCCCGCCGCCCGGACACCGTATCACCGGCAGTCGCTCGCGACAGCGCAACCCTCATACTTCGGGCTGGCGAACCACCGGTTATGACCGAGGACGTCGTCGAACACCGCCGGCTCATCATCGCCGGCACGGGCGCCGCCGGGCTCACGGCCGGTATCTACGCCGCCCGCTCCAGCAACGACCCGCTGATCATCGAGGGCGACGAGCCGGGCGGCCAGCTCACCCTCACCACCGACGTGGAGAACTTCCCGGGCTTCCCCGAGGGCATCTCCGGCCCGGAGCTGATAAACGACATGAAAGCGCAGGCGCAGAAGTTCGGCGCCGACACCCGCAACGGGATCGTCGAGGACGTTGAAAAACAGGACGGCGGCCACTTCCGCGTCGAGCTGCAGGACGGCGACGTGTACACCGCGGACGCCGTCATCGCCGCCTCCGGCGCCTCCGCGCGTACCCTCGGCGTCCCGGGCGAGGAGGAGCTGATGGGGTACGGGCTCTCCACGTGTGCGACCTGTGACGGCGCGTTCTTCCGCGGCGAGGACATGCTCGTCGTCGGCGGCGGCGACGCCGCCATGGAGGAGGCCAACTTCCTCACCAAGTTCGCCGACACCGTCTACATCGCGCACCGCCGCGACGAGTTCCGCGCGGAGGACGTGTGGATCGACCGGATCATGGAGAAGGTCGAGGACGGCGAGGTCGAGATCCTCTGGAACACCGAGCTCACCGAGCTCCACGGCACGCCCGAAACGGGCGTCGACCACGTGACGCTCGTCGAGCACCCTGACGGCCACCCGACCGAGAAGCTCACGGACCCCGAGACGGCAAAGCAGGTCGAGGAGTACCCCTTCGAGGTGGGCGCCGTCTTCTTCGCCATCGGCCACACCCCGAACACGGAGTACCTGGCGGGGACGGGCGTCGAGCTCGACGAGGACGGCTACCTCGGCACGCGGGACGGCCACGGCGCGAACCAGACGGCCACCGCCGTCGAGGGGATCTTCGGCGCCGGCGACGTGGTCGACTACCACTACCAGCAGGCGGTGACCGCCGCCGGCATGGGGTGTAAAGCCGCCATCGACGCCGACGAGTACCTCTCCGAGCTGGAGCGCGCCGGCGCGCTCCACGAGCCTGCGGACGCGCACGTCGTCGAGAGCGACGACTGAGCGGCGGCTCGCCCCTTAAAATCTCCCCACCGTTCGGCCCGCTTTTCGTCCCGCGTCACCCTCCGAGCGGCGACGGCGTTTCCGACATCGGGAGCCGCATCTCGACGGGCCGCCGGCGCCCTCGGGGATACGATACAACTCGGGGCGCGGCGCACTCACTTGTAGCGGTCACCCGCCGCATCTACCCGGCACATTCCATTCACCCGCCGCGCGCGTAGTCGACGACGACGGAGGACGCCGCGTAGCCGATCGCGCCGACGACGACCGCGGCCGCGATTGCCAGCAGGTAGTCGCCGACGGCGACGTACGCGAGGAGGAACGCGACCATCGCGACGGCGTTGCCACAGAGGAACCGAAGGGTGCGAAAACTCGGGTCGGGAGATCCCGCCATGTGCGGGGAGTTCCGCCCCGGGGACAAAAACCCGTCAGTCGGCGTGGCGGGTCTCGTCGCCGTGCCGTCGTCCCGCCGCCGCTCGCGGTCGGCGGCCGCCGGCCTCCGTCGGAGGCCGGCCACGGATTAACTGGCGGGGTCTACTCATCTTCGTGAAATCTTAAATGCGAATGCGGAGGCAGTAATACAAAATGAAGCCGGACGAGACCGAAGACGCACCGGTGGAGGACGACGACCCACCCGGATTCGCGAGCTTCGGCCCTCGCCGGAGCGACCGACCGGCTGACAGAAGCGCCGAGCGCCATCGGCGAACGGCGGCCGCCCGCCACGGCGACGGCGACGCGCTTCGCTGGCGGTGGCTGGCGTACCTCGCCGTCGGTGCCGCCGTGTTCGCCGTTACGGGGATGTGGAGCGCTGGCACGCTGGTGGAACACGCCGGGAGTGCTCCCGCCGATGTGTGGCTGCTCCCCGCGCTCCACGGCGCGGTCGCCGAGCTCGCCATATCGGTCCGGCTGGGCGCAGTGTTTGCCGCCGGCGTCGCCGCACTCGTCGGCGGGTGGGTGGCGCTGTCGGTCGGCCTCCGCACTCGTGGCGGGCGGTAGGCGCGGGGAGGGACTCCGGCTCGCAGGAAAACGCCTTAGGGAGATGCCGCGGTACGTGATCGCATGGTTCTGAAAGAGTCCGATTCCGAGCTCGACCGTGGCGACGCTGCTCCCAGCTTCTCGCTGCCCGGCACGGACGGTGAGACGTACACCCTCGACTCGTTCGACGCCGAGGCGCTGCTTGTCGTGTTCACCTGCAACCACTGCCCGTACGCGAAAGCGAAGTTCGACCTGCTCAACGAGCTGGCCGCCGACTACGACGACCTCGCAGTCGTCGGGATCAACCCCAACGACGCGTCCGAGAAGGCGGACGACTCGATGGCGGCGATGCAGGAGTACGTCGCCGACGGGACGATCGCCTATGACGCCTACCTCCGCGACGAGACGGCCGAGGTCGCCCGCGCGTACGGCGCCGTCTGCACGCCCGACCCGTTCCTGTTCGGCCGGGTGGATGATGATGCGGGCGACGCCGACGACGAGTGGACGCTCCGATACCACGGACGGCTCGACGACGCGCTGAGTCCCGACGAGGAGGCAACCGAGTTCTACATCCGCGGCGCGGTGGAGTCGGTCCTCGACGGCGACGAAGTGGAGATCCCGGACCGCCCCTCGCAGGGCTGTTCGATCAAGTGGCCGGACGAGTCGTCCGAGTGACAGAGACCGGCTCAGTTGCGATCCTCAGCAGGGGACATATTTCGGCGACGGTGCTGTTCAACGCTACCCCTAGATGAGTGATACCGGGAGTGAGTGTTGCAGATCGTCGGTGGTGAGGTAGTATATAAACGGTCGAGAGTAGCAGTAACGTCTGGCTTATAAATGGTAGCGCGGTGCGGTGGCGTCGCCGGCGCCCCGCGCCGGCGGGCCGCGGCGGCGAAGCCGACGCGAGGCGCCCGGCGAGCGCCCAGCGGGTGCTCGCCGGCGCGCGAGGGAGTCGTCGCCGCAGGCGACGACGAGGCTGGGGAGGCGTGAGGTGCTGTGCGGAGCGGTGCGGGGTGGGACTCAAAGGGGCAGCCGTTCTCGCCGGAGGCGGGAAACAGCGAGTCGGTCCATCGGACCGTCTCGCCCGTGGTCCGGGAAGACGGCCGACGTAAGCACTCAAAAGGGCGAGCCGTGCGAGCCCTTTTGAGCGCGCAGCGAGCGCATCGACCGGAGCCGGCTGGGGCTTTGCAGGCGGTCACCGCAGTATCGTCGGTCGCTTATAAACAGCCGTCAGCAACACTATTTACTCACTGATAAACGACATCACAACCGATCTGCGCTACTTACTCCCGATATCGCTCAACAAGCAGCCTTCAACAGTGGTTCATCTGCGAGCAGGGACGAAAAACAGGGTTCGGCCGCGGAAACGCCACTCACCCGTCGTCGTCCGCGAGCCGTTCGAGCGTCTCGCGGGCGTTCTCGACGGCGGCCTCGTGTTTCGCGGGATACGCCTCCACCTTCGAGCGGAGGGTGATCCCCGGACCGAGCCGCACGTCGCCGCGGAAGGCGGCCTGTTTGTCCAGCCGCAGGAACAGCGCGCAGTTGTCGTCGACGCGCTCGTCAAGCTCGCCGAGCACCCGGTCCAGCTCGTCGAGGTCCGCCAGCCGGTCGAGGACGTGGCGCATCTCGTCGGCGCGCTCGACGCGCGCGGACAGCACGACGATCCGGTCGCCGTGGTGGCCGACGCTCTCGGCGCGCTCGATCTCCGTGTCCTCGGGGAGGAACGTCCGTAGCGCCTCCGTGACGCGCTTTTCGTCCTCAGTGGCGTAACAGAACGTACGGAGGTCGACGTAGTGGAAGGGAATTCGGGGCATCGACGACGTGGGCGCGCTACTCCTCCTCGGCGACGAGTTCGAGGGCGTCCTCGGGGACGCCGGTCTCCTGGCCGTCCTCGAAGCTCACGGTGTAGGTCGCCTCGCCGAACATCGTCTCCATCACCTGCGTGATCGTGCCCGTCTCGCCGTCGTACTCGCTGTGTTTGTCGTGGAACACGACCTCGTCCTCCTTCTCGAAGCTCATGGTCGCCCTTCCATCGGGACGCCTAAAAGCGCGCGGATCCGGGGCGGGGCCCACCACGGGTGGTCTCCGTAGAGCGCTCAAAAGGGTCGCTCGCATTAAAAGGGTCGCTCGTGTTCGAGAGGCCGCCGCGTTCAGTCGGCCGAGCCGACGGCGCGGTGGTACGGCGTCCGGGCGATCGTCTCTCTGAGCTCGGCGAGCGAGTCGCGGCCGGCGTCGCCCGCGGCGGACATGACCGCGAACACCTCCTGACGGGAGATCTTCACCCCCGCCTCGGTGAGCGCGTCCTCGGGACGCGAGCGGAGCTCGCGAAGGGTGCCGACCGCCAGCAGGTAGGGGACGGACCACGCCTCCATCGTGTTGCCGTGGGTGAGCGGCATCGCCTCCAGGTACTGCTGGGCGTCGTCGAGGAACGAGCGGGCGTGATTGGCGGTGCGGTCGACGACGCGAGCGGACGACTCGCGGTTCTCGGGGGCGATGATCTCCTCCTGGGAGACGCCCTCAGCTTCCAGCCACTCGGCGGGGAGGTAGACGTTGTTCTCCTCGGTGTAGTCGTCGTACACGTCCTTCGAGACGTTGACCAGCTGGAGGAGGAGCCCGAACTCCTCGGCGGTCTCGCGCAGCCGCCGTGCGCGGCCGTCATCGAGGTCGTCGCGCGTCAGCAGGTTGGTGATCAGGTTGCCGACGGTGCCCGCGGCGTAGTAGCAGTACTGTTCGAGTTCGGCCTCGTCGGTGATGCGGAGCCCGCCCTCGTCGGCGTGGCGCTCGACGAACATCGCCATCCCGTCGACCATCTCCAGGACGGGTGGAACGATGGCCGTCCGCACCTCGGGCTCCAGCTGCTCGAACGTCGCCATGATCGTCGGGGATTCGGCGACGACCTCCCAGTCGGCGTTGCGCTCGTCGGGCGCGGGCAGCCACTCGTCGACCTCCGCGCGGAAGTCGTCGATGGTGGCCGCGGTGTCCGGGTCGACGGCGTCCCTGTACGTGCGAAGGACCGCGCTCTGTTCGGCCGGAGGGATGTGGCCCGCGTCCTCGACGGTGTCGGCGACTCGGCAGAGAAGATAGCCGAGACAGATGTGGGAGTCCATCGGCTCGTCCAGCACGTCGACGGTCAACGCGAAGGTGCGGGACACCCCTTGGACGGCCTCGTGACACCACGCGAGGTCGGGCTCGGCTGAAGCGTGTGCTCGTCCGCTCATTCGGATATCCTGTCTTACGGCACGACGCATAAAAAAGCCTCGCGGGGCGTCTTTCGCCGAGAATGCGGCCACTCCGTCGCGTCGCCGCTCGAAAACCGGACACGGACACGATTCCGTCGACGGGCGAACGACGCGGAAACGCCGTGGGCGTGTACAACCGTGTGGAAACGGCTAAGGCGGTCGCCCGGAACGTCCGACCATGGAGTTCTCGCTGTCCGCTGAGCAAGCGCAGATCCGCGAGATGGTCGCGGAGTTCGTCGACGAGGAAGTGGTTCCCCGCGCCGCCGAGATCGACGAGACCGACGAGTTCCCCGCCGACCTCGTCGCGGAGATGGCCGACCTCGGGCTGATGGGGATGCCGTTCCCCGTCGAGTACGGCGGCGCCGGCCTCGACTACCACAGCTACGCGATCGGGTTGGAGGAGATCTCCCGCGGCTCCGGCGGGCTCGGGACGGTCGTCGCCGCGCACACCTCGCTGGCCGGCAACATGGTGTACGAGTTCGGCGACGAGGCGCAGAAGGAGCAGTACCTCACCCCGATGGCCGAGGGGTCCGACATCGGCGCGTTCGCGCTCTCGGAGGCGGGCGCCGGCTCCGACGTGCCGGCGATGACCACGACAGCAGAACGCGAGGGAGAGGGCTACACCATCTCCGGCGGCAAGCTCTGGATCTCGAACGGCTCGGTCGCCGACACCGTCGTCGTCTTCGCGAAGACTGACCCGGACGCCGGCCGGAAGGGGATCTCCTCGTTCGTCGTCCGGCCCGAGGAGGACGACGGCTTCGTCGTCGAGGGGACCGAGGAGAAGCTCGGCGACAAGGGCTGTCCGACCGCCGAGCTCCGCTTCGACGACCTGTGGGTGCCCAAAGAGCGCCGGCTCGGCGAGGAGGGCGAGGGGTTCGTGCAGGCGCTCAAGACGCTCAACGGCGGCCGGATCACGATCGCCGCGCGCGGCGTCGGCATCGCGCGGGCCGCGCTCGACGAGGCCGCCGACTACGCCACCGAGCGCGAGCAGTTCGGCGGCCCCATCGCGGACTTCCAGGCGATCCAGCACAAGCTCGCGGACATGGACACGAAAGTGCAAGCAGCGAAGCTGCTGATGCACAAGGCGGCCGACCTGAAGATCCGCGACGAGGACTTCATCAAGGAGGCCGCACAGGCGAAGCTGTACGCCTCGGAGATCTCCCGCGAGGTCGCCAACGAGGGGATCCAGATCCACGGCGGCTACGGCTACACCAAGGACTTCCCCGCAGAGCGGTTCTACCGCGACGCCAAGCTCAACGAGATCTACGAGGGGACCAGCGAGGTGCTCCGGAACACGATCGCCCAGCAGCTGTTGGACGAGTAGGCGGTCGCGCACGCGAGCTTGCGTAGCGTCATTTCAGTGTTTCGACCAGTAGCGTCATTGTCGACCAAAACGGATATACTCGTTCCCACTGTATGTGGGAACATGACCAAAGTGGATTCAAAGGGGCGAATTGTTCTCCCGCAGGAGGTGCGAGAACGCCTCGGTATTACCCCCGGTACGGAGGTAGATGTCCACGAAGAGGACGGAAAAGCGGTTGTGAAACCTGAAGACAGCCCCAACGAAATCCTCGAACGAATGGAGCAACTCGTTGAGGAAGCGACGGCAAACCGAGAGGAGACGACGCCGCTTCCTGACGGAGTCGATCCAATTGCGCAAAAGCATAGAGATGCCGTCCAGCGAGGAGCGGAGAACCACAATAATGAGTGACGCAGGCGGTCCGTATCTGTTCGACGTTGGTGTGATTGCTCTTGCACACTCAACGGCCCCGGTTCGTGATGCTGCACTCTCGTACGTTCGGGAGGGTATCGCTGGCGAGATCGATGCTGTTGTTCCGTACGCCGCGCTGTTCGGAGCTCACACTGTTCTCACGACGTATTATGGATATTCAAACACGGATGCTTCGCGTTTGCTCCGGAATTTCATGGATGCGAAGCGAATCCATTGGTACGACCGAATGCCCCAAGCGGTAGTCCGGGGTGGCCTTTCACAGTCGAGTGAGGCAAACATCGATGGATGGGATGGGTATTATGCGCAGGTTGCGATCGATGAAGGAGTAAATACGGTGTTGACGATCGACGATGATTTTGAACGATTTGATGAGTTCCAGACCGAGGTTATTCTGTCACCCGACGAGTTTGCCGAACTGAACCGATTTCTTGGAAGCTGATTCCAGTTCCGTGAAAACGAGCATCGCACCTCCCAACGACGGCTGGAGCCGCCGCATCGAACGCTTTTAAGGCACTCGTGCCCTCCGTTCCGATGACAGATGGAGCTACTCGTCGTGGGCGCCGGGGAGATGGGCCGTTGGGTGGCGGACACCCTGACGGCCGACGCCTCGCCGGTCGACGCGGCCGTCACGTTCGCCGACCGCGACCGTGAGGTGGCGCTCGACGCCGCGCGCTCCCGGCACGCGGACGTGGTTGCCCCCGACACGGACGCGACGTTCGACGCGGTGTGTCTCGCCATCCCGATGTCGGCAGTGCCGGCCGCGGCCGCCGACTACGCCGACAACGCGGAGTCGGCGATCTTCGACGTTTCCGGCGAGATGACCGAGGCGGTCGCCGCACTCCGCGAGCACGCGCCAGATCTCGAACGCGCCAGCTACCACCCGCTGTTCGCACCCCCGCGCGTTCCCGGCAACGTCGCGGCGGTGGTCGACGCGGACGGGCCGGCCGTGTCGGCCGTCTCGGGGGCCATCGAATCCGGCGGCAACGACGTGTTCGAGACGACTCCCGCCGAACACGACGAGGCGATGGAGACCGTGCAGGCGGGCGCACACGCCGCCGTGCTCGCGTGGCGGCTCGCCGGCGACGACATCCGCGAGGAGTTCCACACCCCCGTCTCGGCGGCGCTCGACGAGATCGCCGACACGGTGACCGAGGGCGCCCCCGAGGTGTACGCCGAGATCCAGGCGGCGTTCGACGGCGCGGACGACGTGGCCGACGCCGCCCGCGAGATCGCCGACGCCGACCCCGAAGCGTTCGCCGCGCTGTACGAGGCCGCCCGCGAGCGCGGCGACGGCGAGCCCCGGGAGCGACACGAGTGAGCGCCAAGCAGCCGGTCGAACCGCCCACGAACGACCACGAACCACACACGACACCCCAACAGGACCCACTGATGACCCAGAAGGACCCACGATGATCGACAGAGACGCCGTCCGCAACAACGCCAACTATCTGCGCAACGTCCGGCCGATCGACCCCGACGAGATCGCCGACTACATCGAGGGCGGGGCCCACCCCGCCGTCGTCCGCGAGACCCTCCGCGAGGAGGCGTTCGATCTCCGCCTGCGTGAGACGGAGGAGGGAACCTTCGTCCCGGTTCCGGAGGAGACGGTTTCCCCGCCGGGCTGGGAGCCCGACGCGTTCCCCGACGCGTACACCTTCCAGCTGGAGGACCTGCTCGTCCGCGAGTTCGGCGCCAACTGGCACGTCGACGAGTCGGGCGACCGGCTCCGGGAGGTCGTACGCCGGCTCAAGACGGACTACCTGTACGCCAACGACGTGGCGTACGGCGAGGACGCCGCGCTCGGCTACGCGGTCTACCACCTGCCGGACTACTACGCGGCGGTCGGCTACGTCCTCGACGACCTCGCGGAGAACGCGCACCTCGACCGGGTGGTCCGCGTGCTGGACGTGGGCGCCGGCGTCGGCGGCCCCGCGCTCGGGCTCCACGACTACCTGCCCGACGACGCGGTCGTCGACTACCACGCCGTCGAGCCGAGCGCGGCCGCGGACGTGCTCGACCACATGCTGGAGGCCACGGGGCGAAACTTCCGGGCGAGCATCCACCGGGAGACGGTCGAAGAGTTCCTCGGACTGGAAACGGACGAGACGGTGCCGGCGGGTGACACCTCCGATATCGACGGCGAGGGCGGCGACGACGATGGCGACGTGAGCGTCGGCCACCCGCCGGGCGAGGAGCCGGAGCCGGCACATCCGACGGACGACCCCTTCGACCTCGTGCTGTTCGGCAACGTGCTCTCCGAGCTGGAGGATCCCGCGGACGTGGTCGAGGCGGCCATGGACGCGCTCGCCGAGGACGGCAGCGTCGTCTCGCTGGCGCCCGCGGACCTCAACACCGCCACGGGGCTCCGCGACGTCGAGCGCGCGGTCGAGGGGCGTCGCGACGACGCGACCGTCTACTCACCGACGCTCCGGCTCTGGGAGGGTGCGACTCCGACGGACCGCGGCTGGTCGTTCGACGTCAAGCCGGACCTCGCGGTCCCGCCGTTCCAGCGCCGGCTCGACGAGGCCGCCGACCGCGGCCCCGACGAGGAGCCCGGTGAGTTCCTGAACGTCGACGTGCAGTACGCCTACTCGATCCTCCGTCGGGACGGCGCCCGGCGGGCTGACGTGCGGGCGAGCCCCGGTCGCGTGGCCCGGATGGCGGAGTCGGAAGACCACGTCACGGACCGCGTCAACCTGCTAGCCGTAAAGCTCAGCCACGACTTGAGCGACGGCGGCAATCCACTGTACAAGATCGGCGACGGCTCCCAGCAGTTGGAGCACTACCTCGTCTGCACCCGCGAAACGTCGCTCAACGAGGACCTCCGGCGGGCCGACTACGGCGCCGTGCTCTTCGTCGAGAACGGGCTCGTCCTCTGGAACGACGACGAGGGCGCCTACAACGTCGTGGTCGACGACGAGACGGTCGTCGACATCGTGGCACCCTGACCGGCCGCCGGCCGAGCCTCACTTTTCAGTGTCGGTGTCGTCGTCGCCCGGTTCACCACCGGCTCCGCCGTCCCCCAGCTCCCCGAGCCCGCCGGCGTACCGCCGTCGGGCGACGACGCCGACGAGCGCCAGCGGCGTGCCCACGGCGATGACGTACGGCGCGACGTAGGCGGCCCCGACGACGGTCGCCCGCGCGAGCGTGCCGACGCCGCTCACGGACGCGAGGAAGGCGGCGGCGACACCGGTGTCGTACCACGACTCGGTCTCCGCCGGCTCCGGTTCGGGCGGCTCCTCGCGCAGCGAGACGGTGATCGTCGAGAGCGCAACCCGCTCCTGAAGGGAGGCCTGCTGGGCCTCCAGTCGTTCGATCTCCTCCTGGGTGGCGGAGAGCTCCGACTGGACGGCGAGGACGTCCTCCGTCTCGTTGGCCTCCTCGTAGAGGTCGCGCAGGCGGTCGCGCTCAACGCGGAGGTTCTCCAGCCGGGCGTCGAGGTCGGTCAGCTCGTCGGAGACGTCCTCACTCTCGACGGCGGAGCGCTCCACTTCTCCGATGTCTTCCAGGTCGTCCATCGCGGCGTCGAAGTCGTCGCTGGGGACGCGCACCACGAGCTCGGCGGTCGCGAACTGCTCGCCTCGACGCTCGTGTGTCTCCCGGCTCGCGTCGCTGACGAAGCCGTCGTGGTCGTCGACGATGTCGCGAACCGTTCCGTCGGCTTCCGCGGCGTCGTCAACGGTCGTCTCCAGTTCGCCGGTTCTGATGAGCTGTCGCTCGGCTGCTGTGACGGCGGCAACGTGCTCGCCGTCGGCACTCCCGTCCTGGAACGAGTAGGCCTCGTCTTCGGCGGTTTCAGCGTCCGCGTCCGCGTCGAGCGCGGACCGGTCGACATCGTCGCCTGCATCGCCCACGTCAGCGCCATCATCCGCCCCGGTACAGCCGGCGAGCACCAGCATGCCGGCGACGGCACAGACGAGGAGGAGTCGTCTCGTGTTCATCGGCGACGACTACACACCCAGTTGTGGTAAAAGGTCGCAAGAGACAAACGGGCGTTTGTGCCACCGGTCCAGTGGGCAGTGCGCTGCCCGTGACCGTCATCCGCTGCCCGTGACCGGCATCCACGGCCCGCGTCATTAACACGCCGGCGCCCCAACTGCCGGCATGCTCGGTCGCCGCTATCTGGAGATGACGTGGCGCGACGGACTGTTCTGTCATTGGCCGGTCGAGCCCGCCGTCGTCGAGAAGACGCTGCCGGACCGGCTGTCGGTCGCGACCCACGATGGCGACGCCTACCTCGGGATCGTCCCCTTCGAGATGGAGGACATCCGCCCGCGGGGCGCCCCGTTCGGACTCTCGTTTCCGGAGCTCAACCTACGGACGTACGTCGAGGGCCCGGACGGCCCCGGCGTCTACTTCTACAACCTCGACGCCGACGACCGGATCGGCGTCCCCGTCGCACGCCGGCTGTTCGCGCTGCCGTATTACCGCGCCGAGATGGACGTGCGCCGCCAGCCGGTCGCCGCCGACCGCGACGAGCTGGAGCGCGACGGGCCCGCCTACCGGGTCCACTTCCGGAGCGACCGCGTTCACGCCGGCGTTCCCTCGGCAGAGTTCGACGCCACCTACGAGCCCGTCGGCGACGTGTACGAGGCCGAGCCGGACTCGTTGGACGCCTTCCTCGTGGAGAACTACCGGTTTTACGCGCAGGGCAACCGGCTGTACGCCGGCGTCATCGACCACGCGCCGTGGCCGCTCCAGCGCGGCGAGGCCACGCTCCGGACGAACACGCTGTTCGAGGCCAACGGCTTCGAGCATCCCGGCGGCGACCCCATCGTCCACTACAGCGAGGCGGTCGAGGTGACCGCCGACCGGATCCGCCGGGTGTGACGGCGTCTCGGCGCCGTTGCGGTCCTGCGTGGACCCGCGGGGCGCCGCTTCGACCGGAACAGGGGTCGTGATACCGCGACCCGCGGAAGTGTTATCCCTTGGCGGGAACTATGTTTGTTTGCAATGGCAAACGGAAAGGTTGATTTCTTCAACGATACTGGCGGCTACGGTTTCATTTCGACTGACGACGGCGACCTCGACGACGACGAAGACGTGTTCTTCCACATGGAAGACGTCGGTGGAGAGGACCTGACGGAAGGTACTGAGGTTGAGTTCGACATCGAGTCCTCGCCCAAGGGCCCCCGCGCAACGAACGTCGTTCGACAGTAATACCGCGACACTCTCGTCGTTTGTAGCGACGGACGTGCTTTCGGTTTTTCAACACAGCTACTCTTTGAGCGACGGCGCTCCGTACATTCAAATATTCCCGTCGAGAGCGGCGCGTGAGCGCGACGGGCCTCGCTCTCTGCAAAAATGGGTGAATCCGCGGGTCCGCTACTCCTCGACGTCCTGCACGCGGCGGTGGACGACCAGCACGGGGCCGAGCGACTCGGCGGCGACTCGTTCGTGAAACTCCCCGAACACGAGCGAGCGCCAGTCACTGGCGCGCTCGCCGAGCACCACGGCGTCGTGGTCGGCGGCGGCGTCGATGATCGCGTCGACGGAGGCGTCACCCAACAGCGACTCGGCGGCGACGGTGTGCCGCTCGACGGCGGCGTCCGGCACGCCGGCGTCCACAAGCGTCGCCGCGGCGGTGTCGACGAGGCTCTCGCCCTCACGTTCGTCGCCGTCCTCCGCGACGCCAAGGAGGGTGACGGAAATGTCGCGGTCGCCTCGCACGTTCGCGACGAACCGGGCGATCCGCACGGGATCGACGTCACCGTACAGTGGAACGAGCAGCGAGTCGACGCCGGCGACGGTGTGCGGGTGGAGCACGGCGGTCGCGCCCGTCTCCCGTTGCACCCGGTCGACGATCGCCTCGCGCTCGCGCCCGAAGACGAGCCGCGTCTCGACGTCCCCGCCGGCGTCGCGGAACGTCTCGGCGAGCTCGGAGAGCGACTTCAGTCCCCGCTTCTCGTACTGCTCGCGCATCTGCTCGGGCGGCGTCTGCTCGGGCACGACGTGGTAGCCGAGCAGGACCACGTCGGCCGTCGAGAGGAGTTCGGCGAGTCCCTCGACGACGGTGTCGCCTTCGAGCACTTTTAGGGGAACGAGCACCCGCTCGCGCTCGCCGGACTGACCGCCGTCGGTCGCCAGACTGTGCGTCATCGCCGTCTCGGTCGGAGCGTCAGTGTGGTTGTCGGACATTAGAGTTCACCCTTAAGCGTCACGTCCCGCGCGTAGTAGTAGTACCAGCCGATGGCGCCGAGCATGATGGCAACGCCGATCACCTGTGACTCCCGCTGCATGAACCCGATGAGCGCGAAACTCGAGATCGCGCCGAGCACGGGGATCACGGGGCCGCCGGGGACGACAAAGTCGGGGTCGTACCACTCGGGCGGGTTCCGGCGGAGCATCAGCAGGGCCACGCAGATCAGCCCGTACATGATCAGGTGGAGAAAGGAGGCGACCTCCGCGAGCATGTCGACGCGGCCCACTAAGACGAGCACGACCGTTGGGCCGCCGGCCATCGCCAGCGCGACGTGGGGCGTGCCGTACTTCAGGTTCACGCGGCTCGCGAACGCCGGCAGGATGGCGTCACGGCTGGTGGCGTAGATCGCCCGCGAGGTCGAGAGCACGGAGGCGTTTGCCGACGACACCGTCGCCAGCAGGCCGCCGAGCAGAATGACGACGGCACCAGGCAGGCCGAAGAAGTGGCGGGCGACCTCGACCATCGCCGTCTCGCCGAACTCGCCGAGGCGGACCCGACCGAACGCGCTCGTCGCGATGAAGATCGCCGAGACGTAGAGGATCCCCACGACGATCACGGAGCCGACCATCGCCAGCGGCAGGTTCCGCTCGGGGTTCTTGATCTCGCCGGCGACCGTCGCCACCTGCGCGAAGCCGAGGTAGCTGGTGAACACCAGCGCGGCGGTGGTCAGGACGGGGAAGTAGCCCTCGGGCGCGAACGCCTCGGGCACGGACTGCTCGCCGAGGACGCCGAGCGCGTCGAGGCTCCCGTACAGGATGAACGTCACGAGGATCCCGAGCAGGAGCGCGACGACGTAGTTCTGGAGCTTCGCGGCGTTTTCGGTCCCGGTCGCATTGAGGATCGTAAAGAGGATCCCCGCGATCACGGCGACGGGGACGAGCACGCCGGAGCCGTCGATCCCCATCTCGGCGAGGACGGCGACGAAGTACTCGCCGAATCCGACGAGGTAGAACGCCGTCGCGAACACGAGCCCGAGCCACAGCGAGAGGCCGACGACGGCGCCCGCGGCGGTTCCCATCGCCCGCGAGATGAAGTAGTAGCCGCCGCCGGAGCGCGGCATCGCGGTCGCCAGCTCCGAGGCGGGCAGCGCCACGAGCAGGGCGACGACGGCGCCGATGGCGAACGAGAGCGCGGCGGCCGGCCCCGCCTGCTCGGCGGCGAGTCCGGGGAACACGAAGATCCCCGCCCCGATCATCGTCCCGATGCCGATGGCGAGGCCGCCTTTTAAGCCGATGGTGCGCTCCAGCTCGACGTCGTCGTCGTGGACGTCGACCTCCGCGCCGGTCTCGACCGGCGACTCGGCGACCG
The DNA here is from genome assembly GCF_054654575.1 of Halorubrum gandharaense. Lineage (NCBI taxonomy): Archaea > Methanobacteriati > Methanobacteriota > Halobacteria > Halobacteriales > Haloferacaceae > Halorubrum > Halorubrum gandharaense. The sequence continues at coordinate 845,132 of NZ_BAAIET010000001.1, read as the reverse complement.
GCGACTCGCCGGCGCGGTTCGCGCCGCCGACGCCGGCATCGGGTGACGCGTCGGCGCCAGCCGAGGGATCGCCGTCGGTCACGAGCGCTCACCTCCTTGCGAGGAGGACGGTCCGTCCGGTATGTGGGATATCACGTCCGACATGTAGCGAAACTGTCGAATGGAGGCCGTTTATACGTGGTGGCGGGTTCGGGGAGCACCACGGCCCGTCACGGGGAAACGGAAGGACGAAACCCCCCGCGGTCGAACGCTCGGGCAGATGTTCCCCCGCGAGTACCGCGGCGTCGCGTTCGCGGTCGTGTTGTTCGTCGTCGTCCAGTTGGGCGCGCTGGCGCTCGTCCCCGAGTTCGCCGACAGCGGCTACCAGCCGGTCGAGGACCCCGAGAATCCGGCAAACAGCTTCATCTACATTCTCGCGATCATCGTGATGACCGGGCTGATGCTGGCCGCCTTCAAGTACGACTTCGACTGGGCGATCCGGCTGCTGATCATCGGCGTCTCCGCGTGGCTCTCCTGGTACGTCTTTGCCGCGCTGGTGTCGCCGGCGGTCGCCGTTCTCCCCGCCGCGGCGGTCGGCGTCGGCCTCCTGGTCCACCCCGAGTGGTACGTCCTCGACACCGCCGGGGTGTTGATGGGCGCCGGCGCCGCCGGCCTGTTCGGCATCTCGTTCGGGCTGTTGCCGGCGCTCATCCTCCTGACGTTCCTCGCCGTCTACGACGCCATCTCCGTGTACGGCACCGAGCACATGCTGTCGCTGGCCGAGGGCGTGATGGACCTCAACATCCCCGTCGTGCTCGTGATCCCCCTCACGCTGTCGTACTCGCTGCTCGACGACGACTTCGAGGGCGCGGCCGACGTGCACGAAGGGAAAGACGAGGACGCCGGCACGGAGGCGGACGGCAAGGAGGCAGAAGCCGCCGAGAGCGACGAGACGCCCGACGCCGACAAGACCCCAGACGGCGAGGACGACCCGACCCGGGACGCCTTCTTCATCGGGCTCGGCGACGCGGTCATCCCCGCCGTGCTCGTGGCGAGCGCGGCGCGCTTCTCGCCCGCGGAGGCGCTTTCCGTCCCGCTCATCGGGCTCAACCTCCCCGCGCTCCTCGCGATGGTCGGCACCGTCGCCGGGCTCCTCGTGTTGATGAGCTGGGTGATGAAGGGGCGGGCACACGCCGGGCTCCCCCTCCTCAACGGCGGGGCGATCGGGGGGTACCTGATCGGGTCCGTGGTCGCCGGCGTCCCCCTGCTGGAGGCGCTCGGCCTCGCGACGTTCTTGTAGGCACCGGGTAGGCTCTCCTCATCGAAGACGAGGCGTGTGGAACCACCAAACAGACTTACCTGCCGACGGCGTTACGGTTCAGTTATGACCGAACGGGTGGGTGAGGGCGCCGGCACGATTCGCGTTCTTCACGTGGATGACGAGCCGGACTTTGCCGAGATGGCCGCGGCGTCGCTTGAAAGGGAGGATGAGCGGTTCGTGGTTGACACCGCCACGAGTGCCGGCAGCGGTCTCGACCGCCTCAACGAGACCGACTTCGACTGTGTCGTCTCTGACTATGATATGCCGGGTGAGAACGGGATCGAATTTCTGAAAGCCGTCCGAGACAACGTTCCGGATCTCCCCTTCATTCTGTTCACGGGGAAAGGCAGCGAGGAGGTCGCAAGCGAGGCGATTTCCGCCGGCGTGACGGACTATCTCCAGAAGGGAACCGGAACTGACCAGTACACCGTACTGGCAAACCGCGTTACGAACGCGGTCGAAAAATGGCGAGCGGAGCGGGAAGCCGAACGAACCCGTACTCGTCTGGAAGCGATTGCTGTGTTGAATAGATGCTGATTCATTGTTACAGCGGTTCACACAGCGGTTCTATGTTAATGATGGCGAACATCAGGACGATCTCACGGAACTGCCGATACCAGCCAAGCGCTCGCACGGCATCGCCGAGCGAGCGCTTCGTTGTCGAGTAGGACGTTTCGGCCATCCATCGCTGAGAGTAGCCGTTTGCTCGGTTGAGCGCGTTGTTCGCGGCTGCTTTCGCTGATGAGCCGCGATAGTGAACAAGGTACTCAACGTCATGTGCGGCGATTTCGTACTCGGTATGCCAGTCTTGGAAGCCGTTGTCGGCGGCGACGGACTGCAGGTCGTCCGCGTTTCGGCGGACGACCTGCGGTCCAGTCTTCGTATCGTGCTTCCACCGCGCTGTGATGTGAACGTCAAGAACCGCAAGCGATTCCACATCAGTCAATGTCGTCACTTTCAGCGTCTGTATCGTTCGTCCTGCCCGCTGGCGGAAGTACGAGGACGCACGGCGGCGGTCGAAGAACGTGCTGTCGAGAGCGGCGTGTCCAGACTGCGGGTGCTGCTGCGCGGAAACGCGCAGCAGCGCCCGCCACACCCACATTTTCAGCCGATCAAACGACTTGTAGATCGTTGTGTGATCGGGGAGATCGTCCCGATCTAAGCCGAGAGCGTCACGGACTTCGTCCATGTACTTCAGCCGATTCGGCGTTTCACGGTAGCTGTGGGCCTCTTCGACCCGAAAACAGTGAAGAACAACGTGGATCCAGCGGGCGAACCCGCCGCTGGCGGGCTCGCCCGCGTGCTTCCCTAACGCTTGTTTAGCTAGGTCACGACACTGCTCAATGAAGTCGAGGATATCGATCTCCATGCCAGGTTCGATTTCCTTGGCTTCACCCTTCTAAACTGGTGATATCGGTAGATAAGATCGCTATTCAACACAGCAGAAGCGATCACCGCGAACTCGAACGACGCCATCCTCACCGTCGATTCCGAGAACACCATCCGGTTCGTGAACCAAGCCGTCAAGAACCTCTTCGGCTATGAGCCCGACAGTCTCGTTGGTGAACCACTGACCACCCTGATGCCGCCCCGGTATCGCGAGAGCCATCGTGAGGCGATCGACCGGTACATCGAAACCGGCGAACGAACGGTCGACTGGAGAGCGGTCGAGTTTCCCGCCCAACACCGGGACGGTCACGAGATCCAGGTCTCGATCTCGTTCGGTGAGTTCGAGGAGAACGGTGAACAACGGTTCGTCGGCGTTCTCCGTGACGTTTCGGAGCGGGTTCGTATGGAGGACGCGCTACGCGAGCGTGAAGAGCGGTTTCGACAGCTGGCCGAACATATCCAGGAGATCGTCTGGATGAGCGATCCGGAAAGCGAAGAGCTGATCTACGTCAATCCCGCCTACGAAGCGATCTGGGGTCGCTCGGCTGAGAGTCTCTACGAGGATCCCACATCATTTGTGGATGGCATTCACCACGAGGACCGTCCCCGTGTCGAGGAGGCGCTTGCTGCGCACGCGAACGGCGAGTACGACGAAACGTACCGCATCATTCGGCCAGATGGCGAACTACGGTGGGTCCACGACCGCGCAGTCCCGATCGAAAACGACGCTGGCGAGGTCTACCGAGTCGTCGGCATTACCTCGGACATCACCGAGCAAAAAGAACGTGAACGGGAGTTACGCGAGACGAAACGGCGACTCGATCTCGTGCTTGAAGGGACGAACACGGGTATTTGGGAGTGGAAGATAGGGACGGGCGAAATCGAGTGGAACGAGACGTTGGAACGGGCACTCGGACTTGAACCGGGCTCGTTTGAAGGGACGTACGAAGCCTTCACCAAGCGTGTCCACCCGGATGATCTGCCCGAGGTCGAGGAGGAACTCACCCAAGCAATCGAAACGGATGATCTGTATCACTTGGAGTTCAGAATGATCCACGAAGATGGTCACACAGTCTGGGCGGAATGCCCGGGAGTCATCGTCGATCAGGATGATGAGCCTGATTGGATGGTCGGCCTCCACCGCGACATCACCGAGCGCAAACGACGCGAGGAACGGCTGGAGCGGTTTGCCGCTATCGTGAGCCACGATCTGCGGAATCCCCTTACTGTGGCGAGTGGATACCTCGAACTTGCACAGGAAGACTGTAAGAGTGACTCCCTCGATCGCGTCGAGAAGGCGCATGATCGGATGGCCAGTCTGATCGAGAATCTCCTCACACTGACACGTGACGGCGACACGGTTGATGAGACGGAATCGGTCGAGTTGAGAGAGATCATCGAAAAGTCCTGGGAGAACGTAATGACGGCGGAGGCGGTGCTCACGGCCGATCTGGACTGTGAGGTTCGAGCGGACCGAAGTCGGCTTCAACAGCTCCTCGAGAATCTTCTGCGCAACGCGGTTGAACATGGTGGTGCGGATGTGACGGTTACCGTCGGCAGGTTGGAGAACGGCTTCTACGTCGAGGACGACGGCCCCGGCATCCCCGAAGGGGATCATGACGACGTGTTCGAGGCCGGATACTCGACCGCAGAGGGCGGAACCGGATTCGGGCTGAACATCGTCAAGCAGGTGGCGGAAGCCCACGACTGGAAGGTCCGCGTCACCGACGGGGCCGAAGGCGGCGCACGGTTTGAGATCACGGGCGTTGAGTGTGCCTCCGAATAGCGCGTGAATCAGCCGTCGTCGCGCTCGGGGAGCCGGCCGAGCGGGTCGTCGACGAGGCTCGGATGGGTGCGCTGGCGCGCCTCGTGAGGCTCGGCGAAGTACTCCCGCATGGCGGCCATCGACTCGCGCTCGCGGGCGCGTCGCTCCGTCTCGCTGATCTCCTCACACCCCGGCGGCACGTCCCGGCCGCGGTCGGTGAAGTAGCCCTCCGGCGCGACCCAGTCGTGGTAAAAGGGGACCTCCGCGTCGTGGATCAGGGTGACCGCCACCTCGGCACCGTGGCCCGCGGCGATCGCCGTCTGGTGGTAGCGCTCGGCGATGCGGCCTGCGGCGTAGATTCCCTCCACGTTCGTCCGGCCGAGCCCCTCGTCGTCGACGTAGCGTTTCGAGCCCGCGTCGCGGACCTCGACGCCGAGCGCGTCGAGGTAGTCGGCGTCGGCCCACGAGGCCCCGATCACGCGCTCGGCGGCGACCCGGTAGGTGTCGGGGGCGTCGTCGCTCCCCCCGGTCGCCGCCGTGGCGTCCCCACCCGACGCCCGCCACGTGCCGGCGGCATCCGGATCCTCGCGCTCGACGGTCGCGACGAACCGGGCGTCGCGGTCCGCGGCGTCCGCAAGTACGTCGCCCGCGCGGTCGAGTGCGGTGACGCGCCCGCGCCGCAGGTCCGCGCCGTTGCGGGTCGCCTGCGAGCGGAGCAGGTCCAGGAAGCGTCGCGGGTTGACGCCCGCCGGAAAGCCGGGGACGTTCTCCAGGTGGGCGTTGCGGGCGACGATCGGCTCGCCCGCGTTGACCACGAGGGTGTCGAGACTGGCGCGTGCGGTGTAGACGCTAGCGGTGAGGCCGGCGACCCCGCCGCCGACCACGAGCGTCTCGTACGTGTCGAGTTGCGCGTCCGTCGTCATAGCCGAGTTGCCGGCCGGTGGGAACTTAGCACTAGCTGAATCGAGGCGTCCCGAACTGGTCGGCCGCTCGAGGTGAAAACGACCAGGTCCAGTCCTCCTCACACGCCATCCGCGTCCCGGTCCATCAGCTCGACAACCTCTTCTCGGGAGACGAGTTCGGAACTACCTGACCGTAGATCGTGTTCGCTCGCCGCGATCTGTTTCCATCCCTCGCGAGAGAACGCGGGGTGTTTCACCGCGTCGCGGGCGGCATATCGAAGGAACTCACTTCTGGAATTGAATCCTTCCTCTTTCCACGTCGTGTCGATGTCCTCGAGAAACGCCCGACTCAGCCGAAGATTGATCTGGACCATCTCCGGGCCATCGCCGGTGGTTGAGCTATCGGTATTGGACATATACGTTTGCTATGCGCTGGTATATACTTGACATCTTCCCCGCCCTGAACAGTAGTTGCCGAATCGGATTCTGCTCCGCACTGAGCAAGCTGCTGTGATTGGAGATCTCGCCGTCGTGTCGAATTGCGCTGTGACAAATTCACTGAGGGAGCGACGCGCCAGCGGCGCTCCCGAGCGATGCCTCTGGATAACGGGGCGCACTCACCGGTCATCCCGGTCGGAATCGAATGGGTATTCAGCCGTACTCTGTCGAGAGAACGAATCTACGGAAGATTCGTGTAGAGATCGGCGGTGTCTGTGGAATTTTGTCATCTGAAGCTAACACGTTGGCTAACACCCAGAGATTGTACAGCGACACCGCGAACAGAAAGTAGAACAACCGAACCGAGAACGTCGGCGACGACGTTCTCGGGAGGAAATCACCGATCTGCCGATATGACGTTTCGATCCCCCAGCGGCGGCGGAACGCCGCCGCGTACGCTTTCGCTGTCGAAGCATCGACGTCCAAATTCGTCACAAACCATACGTGCTCATCGTCGGTTGTACGGTGCGGAACCGCGAAGACTGTAACATCCACTGCCGCCGTTGGCTTGCGCTTGCGTTGCATTGTGTACTCATCGGCGACCGTCTCAGCGCCGGCGCTGAGACGGTCTTTCATTCCACTACTCGGACGTGCTCGCACGATATAATCGACACCCAGCTGTTCTAACTCTTCGACGACGTGGACTTGGTAGAACCCACGGTCGAGGTACACGTGCCGAATTGAAACGTACTGCTGGGCCGTTTCGAGCAAGGAACGAACGGCGTCGCGCTTGGCGCGAAAGCCGTTCGCGTCCATCGGCACTACCTCAAGCGTAAACCGCGTGTGTGGCGCAACGATACACAGCGTTGCGAAACAGAACGCTTTGTTCGTACCAAGGTCTGGATACGTCGTTATCACGTGATCAGTCTCGGCAGAGCCGTAGTACCGCCACTCGTGGAGATCGATGGCAACATCGACGAACGCGGGAAGTCGCCGCTGAGATCGAAGGACTTCGAACAACCGATCTCGGACGCCATCGAACTGGTTGTCGATGGCGTCCGTCGAGAGGTTTCGCAAGTGGTACAGTAGCGATTTAGCGAGCGGGTTCCGAGCAGCGGACGTGACGTTCACTTGCTCGCCACGCTCAAGTTGAAGCGTCTTCCCACCCGTATTTGCAAACTCGTGATCGAAGGCGATACGAGAGAGGATTTCGTGGAAATCCTCTCTCGTGTACTTCCCGCACGGTTTGACACCGAACTCTAATTGCGGATACAGCAGCGTCGAAGCGGCACGACACGCTTGTTTCGCTTCAGCTGTCTGGACCATCTTTCAACCAACGTCGCCCAGCGTGAAGAGTCTCAGCTAGGTTCGGCAACTACTGTTCAGGGCGGGGAGGATGTCAAAGTAGTTACGCTCTTCCGTAGGAGATTGTTGATACAGTCACCCGTTACAGATCTCATTCAGTAGCCGGCCGTCAGAACCGCTGAGTCGTACGTTCTCGATCCGATCGACCTACCACGGAATCGCAAGACGGCTCTCCATCAACAATGTGCTACACAAGAGCGTACAGTAGTTATGTAGCCCTACACGTAGCGCTGATTGTCTTGTCCGAGAAACCCCGGTTTGTGGAACGGTGGGAGATAGAGATGCACAATAACATTTATACAATCGTATAGAGTACGTATAGGTATGAGCACCGAGAGAAAATCGGTCCCGGTTTCGCTGCCGTCGGAGCTGGTAGAACGCTTGGACGCTCTCGTCGAGGACGGTGTGTTCGGCTCCCGGTCCGAGGCGCTACGTTACGGCGCTCGGTTGGTTGTTCGAGAGGAACGCTTCGAGCGCGTCCACGAAGAGACTGCAGAGCGTGCTCAGGAAGACGTCAAGGAGCGGTTGGAGCGCAAACGTGTATCTTGATTTGGACGTCATCTTGGCCGAATTGAAGGCAGACGACTGGCTCGCCAGCGAGGTCGATTTGGAGGCGATGGATGCGCCGAAGACGTCCGTCGCTACCGGCATTGAACTACAGTACGTGATGGAAGGTGCATGGCCACGTGACCGAGTGGTGAACTCTCACCACGAGATCGCTGACTTGGGAATTGAGATGGTCCCGCTTGGGATAGACGCGTTAGACGCTGCCGCCGAACTGCGGTCACAGTACGATTCGCTGAACGTCTTTGACGGCGTCCACCTTGGAACCGCTCAGACACTCGGAGACCCTATTGTCTCTACAGACACGCTCTACCCACAGATCTCCGAAGTGGAGAGTCTCGATCCGAGAAACATCGGCTAACTGTTCTCGCCGGGCGAGACGTAGTTGTCGCCGATCATCTCCACGCCAAACAGCAGCGTGGGCATGTTTCTTTCTGAATTAAAACTCGGCGGCTCTGTTGAAATCCCATTTTTCAGATGTATTTCCAACTGAAACAGCCAGTCGATAGCGACTGCTTGTTGATCGACCTCGGGAGTAGGTGTTGTACGTGAGTGAGTGCGGGGTTTATCAGTGGAGCGTTGGTGGAGGTGGTTTCTCTTTATAAAGTGTGTTTGATAGGTGAGTCGCTGGCGCTGCATACGTGAGGACCGCCGGCAAAGCCCCAGCCGGCTCCGGTCGAGGGTTCCGGAAGACGGTCCGGCTCGCTGCTCGCGGCTTCGCCGCTCGCGTTTCGAGGTGCTCCCGTCGGTCGCACCTCGCTGCGCTCGCGGGCTGCGACTTCCGTCGTCCCGCTCGCAGGCTCGCGGGACCCTCGCTGCGCGCTTTTCAGGGCGTCTCTCCGCACAGCCCGACGCCCTGAAAAGTGCTTGCGTCGCCCGTCGTCCCGGAGCCAGCTCGCGGCTTCGCCGCTCGCTTTCCGAGGGCTCCCTCCGGTCGCCCTCGCCGGCTGCCCCTTTGAGTCCCGCCCCGGACAGCACCGCAGCCTCAGCCCTCCCCAGCCTCGGTCGACGGTGGCCGCGGGACCGCTCCGCGGCCACCGTCGACCTCCCTCGCGCGCGTTTCTCGCGCGCGCCGACAGCCCGCCGAGATTTAAAAGGGAGTAGCGGAACTGCTCTTGGCCGTTTATAGGTGAACACCGATGACACCGATTGTAATACCCGTTTCCGATATCGATCACCGAGCAATTCCCACAGACCGGGCGTTTCAGGTGGGAATGAGTCTGAAGGATTGGATTTCAACGGAGCCAGGATGGTGTAGACGCCCCCGTGGCTCGTGGGCTTTCGGCCCACTCGGTTCCGTGGTCTCACTTCGTTCGACCACGCTGCTCACGGCTTCGCCGTTCGCTTTCGAGGGTTCCCTCCGGTCGCCCTCGCTACTCGTGCCCTGAAACCCGCACCGGCTCGTACGGCTCCTCCAACCACTCGATGTCCGAATCGGAGAGGTCGATGTCGAGCGCCTCGACGGCGTCCTCCAGATGCTCGACGCTCGTCGTCCCGACGATGGGTGCGTCCACCCAGTCCTTGTGGAACAGCCACGCCAGCGCGATCTGCGCCATCTTCACGCCGCGCTCGGCGGCGAGCTCCTCGACGCGAGCGTTGATCGCCCGGCCGCCGCCCTCGCGATACGGGTGCCGGTACATGTGCTCCTCCGTCTCACCGCGGAGCGTGGCGTCGATGTCGTCGTCAGGTCGGGCGAGGTACCCGCGCGCCAGCGGGCTCCACGGCATCACGCCGACGCCCTCCTTGTCACAGTAGGGGAGCATCTCGCGCTCCTCCTCGCGGTAGACGAGGTTGTAGTGGTTCTGCATCGTGACGAACTGGTCGTACCCCTCGCGCTCGCTCGTCCGGCGTGCCTCCGCGAACTGGTGGGCCCACATCGAGGACGCCCCGACGTAGCGGGTCTTCCCGCGGCGCACGGCGTCGTCGAGCGCCGCGAGCGTCTCGTCGATCGGCGTGTCGTCGTCCCACCGGTGGATCTGGTAGAGGTCGACCGTGTCCATGCCGAGTCGGTCGAGGGAGTTGTCGAGCTCCTGTTCGATCGCCTTCCGGGAGAGGCCGCCGGAGTTCGGGTTGTCGTCGTCCATCTGAAAGTAGCCCTTCGTGGCGACGACCGCCTCATCGCGGTGTCCCTCCAGCGCTTCTCCGAGGATGCGCTCGGACTCGCCGTCCGAGTACATGTTGGCGGTATCGAAGAAGTTGATGCCGAGGTCGAGGGCGCGCTCGACGAGCTCCTTCCCCTCCTCCTCGCCGAGCACCCAGTCACGCCAGTCGGGGTCGCCGAAGCTCATGCAGCCGAGGCAGATCCGCGAGACCTCCATACCGGTGTTGCCGAGCGTGGTGTACTCCATACGGGGGCGACGGCGTGCGTCCTCAAAAAACCGCGCGGCCGGTGTTCCACACTCCCCGTGGGCACGCTCCTTATCGGGCGTACAACTTCTCGCCGAGAAGGGTCGCAAGCGAGACGCCGCTGTTTGGGGTGACGGCAACGTAGGGCTGGTCGACGGGGCCGAACACGTCCACGACGCGCCCGACGGACGACAGCGACTCGTCGACGACCGTCGCGCCGATGTCCGGCGGCTCGGCGCCCGCGTCGATGCGGGCGATCGCAAGCCCCTGTGCCGTGCGAACGACGGTGCCGACGCGCTGCATCGTCACTCGCGGAGGATGCCGACGTAGGCGGCGACCGCCTGCACGAGGTCGTTTTTCGTGGTGTCGTCGGTGCCCTTCACGACGACCGCACCGCGGGGCTCGAACTCCCGCGAGTACGTCATGTCGCGTTCGATCACTGCGTCGTAGCCGACCTGCTGGACGGCCTTCGCGATCTCGTCGACCGTGGGCTCCTCGACGGCCATGTCGAGGGGGACCCGTCGGCCCTCGTTGCGGCTCACGTCCGCGTCGAGGTAGGCGGGGTAGATGACGTTCTCGACCATATCGGAGGGGCGGGCGCCCGGCGTAAGGTCGTTTCGACTGTCGGCGAGGGTGCTTGGCCGCGGTCGGACGACGGCAAAAACGGGGAGAACGAGCGGACCGTTCAGTCCCGACGTGCCAGCAGCGCGGCACCGAGCGCAGCGACGAGCGCCGCCACGACGCCGAATCCGGGTGCGGCGTCGTCGGTCGACTCGTCAGGCTCGGCGGGTTCCTCGGTCGGGGTCGGTGTGTCGTCCTCGGCGGTCGGCGTCTCCGTCTCCAGCCGCTCGTTGTACTCGACGACGCCGTCAGCGATCGAGCCCGTCGTTTCGACGACGCTGCGAGGCGCCGGCTGGTTCACCCAGTGCGGTTCGATGACGACGTAGCTCTCCTGCTGCACTGCGGTGAGCCCCACGTACGGCTCCTCGTCGAACAGCGGGTCGTCAGGGTCCTCGACGACCAGCACTTCGGGGTCCGCCGCGATGATGTCCTCGGCGGAGACTTGCGGATACGGCTGGTCGTAGCCGGTGGCGACGTTCCGCGTGCCGGCGACGGTCATCATGTCGTGGATGAACGTCCCCTCGGCCGCGACGAACCCGTTAAACTCGCCGGCGTCGAGCGGACGCAGAGCGCTCGGTGTTTCGAGCCCGTCGACGCGTTCTTCGACGTCGGCGACCTCATCGTGCATCCACTCGTTCGTCTCGGCAGCCCCCTCACAGTTGCCGACGAGCTCACCGGTAATTTCGGTTTTCTCCGCCACATCGTCAATGGAGGTGGCGGCATGGTAGTGGTAGACGGTCAGCCCGGCCTCGCGGAGTGGCTCCACGGCCTCCGCCGAGGCGTTCGGCGCGAGCACGAGGTCCGGCTCCGTGTCGACGACCGTCTCGACGTCGACGCCGAACTCGGCGGACACGTCCGTCCTCTCCTCGGCGCCGTCGAGGTACATCGCGAACTGTGTCACGCCGACCACGCGCTCCCGCGCGCCGATCTCCCAGAGCACCTGCGCGGCGGAGGGGTTCGTCGTCGTGATCCGCTCGGGCGGCTCCTCCAGCGTGATCGTCTCGCCCGTCGCGTCGGTTATCTCGACCGGGAATTCGCAGTGGTCCGCAGTGGTCGTGGTCATCGTTGGCTGTGCGCCCGCCGCGCCCGCGACGCCGCCCACGAGGGCGGTCGTCACGAGCAGGGCAACTGTCACTGCGAGAGTTGAACGCATCGTTCGATCGACGGCCGCAGTCCAATAAGTACTTACCTACTGCAAGTTGCGTTGCTAACCGATGCAAACCGCGGCGCGGACCACGGCGTGGTCGATCGGGTTAGCCGCGCTGCTCGCCGTCGTCGTGGTGATAAGCGCCGGAATCGGCCCCGTTCGAATCCCGCCCGCGGAGGTCGCGAAAGTCGTGTTGAACGCCCTCGCGGTGCCCGCCGGCGTCGAGTTCGGCGGGCGCGGCTCCGGGCTGCTCTCCGTCGTGAACGCCCACCTCGTCTACCGGTCACCCTTCGCCTTCCCGGTTCAGTCCACCCACGAGCAGATCGTCATGCGAGTCAGACTGCCGCGGATCCTGCTTGCCGCCCTCGTCGGCTTTGCGCTCGCCGCCGCCGGCACCGTGATGCAGGGGTTCTTCCGAAACCCGATGGCCGACCCGTCGATCATCGGCGTCTCCTCCGGGGCCGCCGTCGGCGCGGTCGGGTTCATCGTCTTCCCCGTCTCGCTGTCGGCGACGCTCGCGCTCCCCCTGCTGGGGCCGACCGAGGTCGGCCTCTCGTACGGCGCCGGCGTCAGCCTGTTCGCGTTCGTCGGCGCCCTCGCTGCCGCGTTCCTCGTCTACGCCATCGCGACCCGACACGGGCGGACGCCGGTCGCGACCCTGTTGCTGGCCGGCGTCGCCGTCCAGACGTTCCTCGGCGCGGTTATCTCCTACCTGCAGTTGCAGGCCGGCGAGTCGCTCCGCCGGATCGTCGCTTGGCTGATGGGCCACCTCGCGGGCGCGTCGTGGAGCGACGTGACGGTTACGCTCGTCGTGGTTCCGCCGCTGTTCCTCCTGCTGTTGATGTACACGCGTGACCTGAACGTGCTCCTGTTGGGCGAGGAGGAGGCGCAGGGGCTCGGCATCGAGGTCGAGCGCACCAAGCGGATCCTGCTTGCGGCCTCCGCGCTGATCACGGCGGCGGGCGTCGCGTTCGCCGGCGTCATCGGCTTCGTCGGCCTCATCATCCCGCACATGCTCCGGCTGGTCGTGGGACCGGACCACCGGATCCTCCTCCCGACGGCCGCGCTCGGCGGCGCATCGTTCCTCGTCGCCGCCGACACTCTTGCCCGATCCGGCGTCACGGGCGCCGAGCTCCCCGTCGGCGTCGTCACCGCCGCCGTCGGCGCGCCCTTCTTCATCTACCTGCTCACGAAACGGGAGGTGCACGAGCTGTGAGCGTGGACGAAACTCCGGGCGTTACTTCGGAGGAGACGCCGGCGTCGGATGGCGTTGCCGACACCCCCTCCGACGCCGAGGGGGACCCAATGATCGCCGTCAGGAACCTCGCCGTCTCCTTCGGCGACCTCGACGTGCTGGCGGACGTGGACGTCACGGTCGACCGGGGCACGTTCGTCGGCCTCGTGGGGCCGAACGGTGCCGGCAAGACCACGCTGCTCCGGACGGTGAAGGGGACGCTGGAGCCTGATTCCGGCGAGGTTCGTCTCGCCGGCGACGCCGTCGCCGACCTCACGGCGCGCGAGCGAGGACGCAGAGTGGCGAGCGTTCCCCAGGATACCAGCCTCTCGTTCGACTTCCCGGTGCGGACGGTCGTCGAGATGGGGCGGACCCCGCACCTCTCCCGGTTCGGCGGGCACGACGCCGACGACGCCGAGGCGGTTCGGCGGGCGATGGAGCGCGCGGACGTCGCGAAGTTTGCCGACCGCTCCATTCGGACGGTCTCCGGCGGGGAGCGTCAGCGCGTGCTTCTCGCGCGGGCGCTCGCCCAGGAGACGCCTGCGCTCCTGCTCGACGAGCCCACCGCGAGCCTCGACGTGAACCACGCCGTCCGCACCCTCGAACTCGTCCGCCGGCTCGTCGACGACGGAAAGACGGCGGTCGCCGCCATCCACGACCTCGACATGGCCGCCCGGTATTGTGACAAACTCGTGCTCGTGGCGGACGGCGCGGTGCAGGCCGCGGGACCACCCCGGAACGTGCTGACCGCGGGCGCGCTCCGGAACGCCTTCGACGCGGAGACGTTCGTCGGCGACGACCCCGTGACGGGCGCGCCGAGCGTGACGACGCTGCCAACAACGGACTACGACCCGCATCGAGTCCACGTCGTCGGAACCGGTCCCGACGCTGCACGCGTGATCGGCCGGCTCGCGGCCGCCGGCCACGACCTCTCTGTCGGAGTCGCTCCCGAGGGCGACGTGGCCGAGCGAGCCGCCGTCGATGCGGGGGCTCCCGTCGTCACCGTGGCTCCGTTTTCGGCGATCGGCGAGGAGGCGTCCACGCAAGCAGCCGAACTCTCGGCGACCGCCGACGTAACCGTCGTCGTCGGCACTCCGGCCACAGGTAACGAGGTCGTCGTCGACCACGCCCAGTGTGTCGTCGACGTTTCCGCGGACGCAGATGCAGCGTCGGTGCTGGACGCCATCAGCGACGCGATGGGGGCACCGGCGTAAGCGCTTTTAGTAGGTAACGTTCCTCGACCAATCGTATAGGTGCCGAGGCACGCGCCCTCCTCGTCAGCGCCTGACCGCCGACGGATAGCTGTCGAAGCGTCACCCTTTATCCGTCGGCCCACCTCGTTCCGCCGATGAGCGTTCCCTGCGTCGCCGTCGACCGTGAGCGCGGCGAGTCGGTTCGGAGCCGCCTCGCCGAGGCCGACGTGCTCGACGGCGACCACCAGATCAGCGTTGAGGACGGGACGATCTACATTCCCGTCACGGATCCCGCGGCGGTGCCCGCCGACCTCCGCGCGTCCGTGGTCGAGCGCGACGCCGCCGAGCGCGATCGGCCCCGAACACCCGCCGAGATTCTCGGGTTCGAGCCCTCCCTCGAACGCCTCGGCGACATCGTGATCGTCGACGAGGACGACGACGAGCGCGCCCGCGAGATCGCCGACGCGGTGATGGCGTCCGACATCCCCTGTGAGACCGTTCTCAACCGGGCGTCGCCCATCGAGGGCGAGCTCCGGGTTCGTCAGTGGGACGTGCTCGCCGGCAACGGCACCGAAACCGTCCACCGCGAGTACGGCCACGAGTTCCTGCTCGACGTGGCCGAGGTGTACTTCTCACCGCGGCTCGCCACGGAGCGCCACCGCGTCGCCGAGCAGGTGACCGACGGCGAGTACGTCGTCGACATGTTCGCGGGCGTCGGCCCCTACGCGGTGCCGATGGCGGCCCACGGCGCCGACGTGCTCGCCTGTGACCTCAACGAGCGCGCGGTCGAGTACCTCCGTGAGAACGCCGAGCGCAACGGGGTGGCCGACCGAATCACCGCCGTTGCCGGCGACGTGCGCGAGCTTGGGAACGAGTACGACGACACCGCCGACCGCATCGTGATGAACCTCCCACACTCCGCCAACGAGTTCGTGGATACCGCGGTTCGCCTCGCCGGCGACGATTGTGTCGTCCACTACTACGACATCCAACACGAGGACGACCCGTTCGGCCCCGGCACCCGCGCGCTCCGGGAGGCCGCCGGCGACGACTACGACGTGACCGTCGAGACGGAACACGTCGTCCGGTCGTATGCCCCCCACGAGCACAACGTCTGTCTGGACGTTCGGCTGACCCGTCGCAAGTAACCCGTCGAAACTGCCGTGACACGGCCGCCGGCTTCCACGACGCCTTTATCAGTCACGTTCGAAGCGGGCGTATGGACCCGCAGGCGACGTACGACCGGATCGCGAGCCACTTCTCGAAGACCCGCGAGTACGCGTGGCCGGAGGTCGCGTCGTTCCTGGAGGACCGCGATGTCGGGGAGGGTGGCGAAGCGAGCGTCGCGCTCGACGTGGGCTGCGGCAACGGACGCCACACGGAGCTGCTGTCCGGCGTCGCCGACCGCACGGTGGGGATCGATGTGAGTCGTGGACTGCTCAGGGAGGCCCGCCAGCGCGCGGCAGACCGAGGGTTTGCCGACACGACGGAGTTCGTCCACGGCGACGCGGCCGCGCTGCCGGTGGCTGACGACGCCGTCGACCTCGCGGTGTACGTCGCCGCGCTGCACCATCTCCGCCCGCGGGCACAACGGGTGGCGAGTCTCTCGGAGCTGGCGCGGGTGCTCCGGCCGGGCGCCGTCGCGCTCGTCAGCGCGTGGAGCACGGCCCACGACACGTTCGACCGCGAAGAGGGGTTCGACACGACGGTGGACTGGACGCTGCCCGGCGGCGAGACGGTGCCGCGCTACTACCACATTTACGCGCCCGACGAGTTCGCCGACGACCTCCGTGAGAGCGACCTCGACCCCGTCGATGTCGGCGTGTCGAGCGGCAACTGCTACGCGGTGGTGCGGGCGCCGTCGGCGTAGCGTGTCCCCTCCGGGATTTTGGCCCGAGAGTTACAGTCCCGTGGTCGTTCGCCTCGACCCGATGTGCGAGAGGCTTTCTCGACTGCGACCAGCCCGGCCCGACCGCGGCTCCCTGCGCGACCGGATCGACGCTGCCGCGACGCAGCGGGAGCGTGCGGAGCCGGCGCAAGCGGAGAGCGAGGCGATCCCCGAGCGACTCCGGGCGCGCGGAAGTGCAATGGCCGACGCAGACGACAACACACCGGCAGCAACCGACGGCTTCGGCGCCGAACACCCCGGCAACAAGCGCCTGCGGGAGTGGTGGACGGACCGGTTGCCGGCGACGACGAAGAGTAAGGTCCTTATCCCACCGGCGTTTCACTCGAATTGCGCGCGAGTGGTCTAGTGGTAGGACCTGAGCCTTCCAAGCTCATGGCCCGGGTTCAAATCCCGGCTCGCGCATACGCTTCGCTCGTTTGCGAGCCGTACCCCCGCTCGCTTCGCTCACGGGGGTCCCGGCTCGCGCATTCTTCGACTTCCACAGTCGGCGACGTACAGCACGTCCCCGCCGAGGGAGGGGTTGGCTGCCGCTCCGCGCAGCCGGGGAGCGCGCCCGCGGACCCCTCCATTAATGTCGCATCGCCGGTAACGCGAGGGCAGTGACTCGACTGCTCCCGTATGCGGTCGCGCTGTGTCTGGTCGGCATCGCCGCCGACATGGCGTCCACGTGCGTCGCGCTCTCCTCCGGACGGTTCGTGGAGGGGTCACCGGTCGGCGGCGTGCTCATCGCCCGATACGGCGTCGTCCCGGGGATGATCCTGACGAAGCTCGTCGGCATGGTCCTCGTCGGCGTTCCCGTCGCGCTCGCCGGGGGAAACCGCCGGCTGGTCGCCGCCGCGATGCTCGCGGGCGTCGGCCTGCTCTCGCTCGGGGCGGCGGCGTACAACGTCGCGATCTACCTGTGAGCCACCCGCCTTTTTACCCGCCGGCCTCCAATCGTCGCCGATGAGCGGGAAGCCGAGTGTCAGCGAGTACATGACCCGGGACGTCCAGACCGTTTCGCCGGACGACACGGTCGCGGACGTGGCGGAACGGATCGTCGAGAGCGCCGGCCACAACGGCTTCCCCGTCACGGACGGGCGGAAAGTGGAGGGGTTCGTCTCCGCGCGCGACCTCCTGTTGGTCGACGAGGACGCCGCGATCTTCACCGTCATGTCGACGGACCTCGTGGTGGCACACCCGGAGATGAACGTCACCGACGCGGCGCGGGTGATCCTCCGATCCGGGATCCAGAAGCTCCCGGTCGTCGACGACGCCGGCAACCTCGTCGGGATCATCTCGAACACCGACGTGGTGCGCTCGCAGATCGAGCGGGCGACTCCCGGGAAGGTCGGCAAGCTGATGCGAACCTTAGAGCAGATCCACGGCGTCGGCCTCTCCGAGGAGCGCCGCACCGTCCGGCTCGAAAACCTCACGCCCACCCAGTCGCGGGTGTACGCCGACGAGCTGGAGGGACGCCAGTACGAGCTGGAGCGCGGCCTCGCGGAGCCGCTCGTCGTCATCGACAACGGCGGACAGCTCTATCTCGCGGACGGCCACCACCGCGTGATGGCCGCCCACGAGATGGGGAAAGCCGAGATGGACGCGTACGTCATCATCACTGACGAGCCGGTCGAGCTCGGCATGGCGAAAACCGCCGAGAAGGAGGGGCTCACCGACATCACCGACATCGAGATCGTCGACTACGCCCGACACCCCCTGGTCGAGACGACGAAGCGGCTCCAGTAGCCCCGATTCCGGTCCGAACGCGACCCCGGACAACGCCTTTGTTGCCGCACGCCAACCGTCCCCCATGAGCGACGGCGAGCGCCCGACGGTTCGCCGGCTGGCCAGGAGCGTGGTCACGGCGGTTCGCTCACGCCCACCCGCGGAGCTCGCGGTCGTCTTTCTCGCCGTGCCCACGATGCTTGTCGCCGTCGCCGCGGCCCCCGGGACCGAGAACTGGCGCTTCTCGCTCGCCGCGGAGGGGGTCCTCACGGGACGGTGGACGCTCTGGACGGCGTTCGCGTCGAGTTTCGTCCACACGTCGACGGGGCACCTCGTCGACAACGTCGTCAACTACTGGCTGGTGATGGGCGTGGCGTACCCGCTCTCCGTGATCGCCGGGTGGCGCCGGCGGCTGGCGGTCGTCGCCGTCGGCTCGCTGGTCGTCGTCCCGGTCGTCTCCGCGTGGGCCACCCTCGTGACGCTCGGCGACCTCACGAACGCGTCCGCCGCGGGCTTTTCGGACCTCAACAACGCGCTGCTCGGCTACCTCCTCGTCGTCTGGTTCGCGGCGCTGGCGACGGAGCAGCCGGGCAGCGCGGCTGCGGAGGGCACCCACCACCAGGGGGCCGCACCTGCAGTCGACCCGCGGTGGGCGTTCGTCGCCGCGCTCGCCTCCCTCGCGGTGGTGTTCGCGGTGCCGAGCGGGGTGACCTACTTCCCGCCGCGTCCCGGGGTTGCGGTCCCGCTCGCGGCCGGAGCGGGAGGCGTCGCCCTGCACCTCATTCGGACTCGCGGTCATCCCCGGATCGTCGGACTCGACCTCTCGCCGGAACGCGAGCTGTTGTACGTGACCGGCGCCAGCGTCGTCGTCGCCGGCGTGGTCGGCTCGCTGGTGGTCGTTCCGTTCGGGAGCAACGCGTACGCCCACCTCGTGGGGTATCTCGTCGGACTGGCCGCCGCGCTCGGCGCGCTCGTGACGGCGGACCGGTGGGAGTGAGGCCGACCTCCGAGTTAAAAGGGACGGAGGCAACTCAACGGAGCGCGCGCACCACTTCAAAAGGGGGCCGTGCCGAACGCCTACAGTCGGTCGTCCTCGATGCTCCCGGGGTCCTCTGCCGTATCGAACATGTTGTTCTCGGCGCCCTCCAGCATCTCGTCGCGCGGCTCCTCGTCGGTGAAGCTGACGTTGTACGCCTCGATGCCCGAGGAGATCAGCTCCTCGGCGGCCTGCTCTTCGGTGACGAACTCCTGGTCGGCCAGCTGCTGGAACTCCGCGTAGACGTCGTCGGACAGGTTCAGCTCGAACGTGGGCATACGCTCCACTTTCCGCCGGACGCTTTTAAACTTCGTGGAGGGGTGCGTCGCGCGCGCAGTCCACCGCTTGGATGAGCGTTAGAGGTCGCCCCACGCACCCAAAAACCGCTGGACTGCCGTGAGGTGACCGACGACCGCCAGGAGGACGAGCAGGAGCTCGACGACGCCGAGGCCGACGACGAGGGGATCCGCGTACAGGGCCGCGACGAGGCCGACGATCCCCATCAGCGCGAGTCGGTCAGCGCGGCCGAGCAGGCCGCCGTACTCCCGGCCGAGACCCACAGCCTGGATCTGCGTGCCGAGGTACGATGTCATCAACACGCCCGTGACGGCGAGGAAGCCGAGCGCGTAGGCGTCGACGCCGGCCGCAAAGCCGGCGATGATGACGATGTCGGCGTACCGGTCCAGCACGTGGTCGAGCAGGTCGCCGCCCTCCGAGGAGACGCCCTGTTCGCGGGCGAGCGCGCCGTCGACCAGGTCGAGCCAGCCGTTCCCGAGCACGAGCACGGCGCCGAGCGCGTAGAAGACGGGCTCGGCGGCGTAGAACGCGCCGGCCGCCCCGACGGCGACCAGAAACGCGATCACGCTGATCTGGTCGGGCGAAAGCCCGAGGCGGTCAGCCGCCGACACCCACGGCCCGAGCAGTCGGTCGGCAAGCGGGCGGAACTGGTCGAGCGTCATTCGTCCACCTCGACGAACGGGTCGTTCATAAGTACCCCGTGAAGTCGACGGTGCCGGCGCTCGGCTCGCGTTCTCCCTCGACGACCGCACGAATCTCGTCGGCGACCGCTTCGGGGTCGCGGTCGGTCGTGTCGATCTCGTACACCGACTCCATCCCGTGTGTTGACACTGCTTCGGAGAGGATCACGTCGAGCGCTTCCGATTCGGCGTTCTCCTCCGCTTTCGCCGCCGACTCGCCCCGCTCGCTGAGTCGGTGTTCCAGCTCGGCGGGCGCACACCGCAACACGACGACGCGGTCGGCGTCGAAGTGGTGGGCCAGATGCGAGTCGAGGATTCCCGACCAGTCGCCAAGATGCTCGGCGACCGCGTCGAGGTCGACCTCCAGCGTGTCGCGGTCCTCGTCGCGCTCGGTCCAGAGGTCGTCGTCCTCCTTGATGTGGTCGTTGAGGTGGATCACGTCGTAGCCGTGCTCGTCCGCGAGCAGCTCCGTCGCGGAGGACTTCCCCGTTCCGGGTGTGCCGGTGACGGCGACGCGTGTGGCACGATTGCTCACGCGTGCACCCCGAGTTCGAGGTCCGCTAACACGTCGTTGAGGCGGTCGACAGCCTCTTTGGTGCCCTCGCGGGTGCCCGTCGAGATCCGGACACAGGACGGGAGTCCGAAGGAGGAGCAGTCACGAATGATGACCCCCTCCTGCTGAGCGGCCTCATCGACCGCGCTGGCGTCACCGACCTCCGCGAGCACGAAGTTGGCGGCGGAGTCGTAGGTGGGCGCGTCGAGGTGTTCTGCGATGTACTCGCGAGCCCAACGGGCCGTCTCCACCGACTTCTCGACGTGGTCGTCGTCGTCGAGCGCGGCGAGCGCGGCCCGGCAGGCGAGTTCGCTGGCCGCAAAGGGGGTGTTGACGCGGGCGTACGCGTCCGCCCAGTCGTCGGGGACGACGGCGTAGCCGACGCGGAGTCCGGCCAGCCCGTACGCCTTCGAGAAGGTGCGGAGCACGGCCACGTCGTCGCGGTCGTCGAGCAGGCTCACGGCGGAGTCGGTCTCGGCGAACTCGCCGTACGCCTCGTCGACGACGACGAGCGTCTCCGCGGCGGTGGCGTCGGCCAGCTTGCGCACCTCCGAAAGCGGCATCTCGGAGCCCGACGGGTTGTGCGGGGAGGTGACGTAGACGATGCGCTCGCCGGCGTACTCCGAAAGAACGGCCTCCGCCGTCTGCGCGAAGTCGTCGTCGGGGGTGAGCGCGTACTCGTTCACCTCGCCGTGGTGGTACTGTGCTGACATGCCGTAGTAGGCGAAGCCGGGTTCGGGCACGAGGATCCGGTCGTCGGGCTCCAACATCGCGCGCGAGAGGTAGTCGATGGAGCCGTCGGCGCCGGGCGAGAGCCACACCTGCTCGTCGTCGACGCCCCACTTCTCGGCGAGGCGAGCGGTCACGTCGGTGTGGGAGGCTTTCGGGTAGACGCTGATCCCGTCAGCGTGTTCGCGGATCGCCGTGACGGCGTCCGGGCTGGCACCGTGCGGGTTCTCGTTCGACGAGAGCTTTATCAGGTCGTCGGGGTCGAGTCCGAGGTCACGGGCGACCTCCTCGACGCCGCGACCGGGCACGTACGGCGAGTGAGTGGACAGGTCCCGGGGTTGCATGCCCGAACCGTGGCCGGCGGCGGCCTTAAGAGTGGCCGAACGCGGCGACGGCGACGCTCGTTCACCGGAAACGTGGTGTGCTATACTGCGACACGAGACGGCGGACGGGTGGGATATGTGGGCCCGCTCAGGGGATCCGCACGTCGTGTTCGAGGATGCCGACGCCCTCGACCTCGACTTCCACGGTGTCGCCGTCCGAGAGCGCGCCGACGCCCTCCGGCGTCCCGGTGGCGATCACGTCGCCCGCCTCGAGGGTCATGTACGTCGTGATCTCCTCGATGAGCGTCGGCACGTCGAAGATGAAGAACGACCGGTCCGAGGACTGCCTCGTTTCGCCGTTGATCCGGAGCTCGACGCTCGCGTCCGCGGGGACCTCGTCGGGCGTTGCGAGGGCGGGGCCGAGCGGCGCGGCGTTGTCGAACGCCTTGCCGCGCACCCAGTTCTGCTCGCGGTTCTGGTCGTCGCGGTTGGAGATGTCGTTCATGCAGGTGAACCCCGCGACGACATCCATCGCGTCGTCGGCGCTCACGTCCTTGCACTGCTCGCCGATCACGACGGCGATCTCCGCCTCCCAGTCGATCCGGTCTTTCCCGCTGGGGACGGTCACCGTCGAGCCGGGATTCGCGACGGCGTTCGGCGGCTTCAGGAACAGCAGCGGACGGTCCGGCACGTCGTTGCCCAGCTCCTCGGCGTGTTTGGCGTAGTTGCGGCCGACACAGACGATCTTCGAGGGCTCGGTCGGCGGAAGCAGGTCGATCGCGTCGTCGTCGACGGCGTACTCCTCGCCGGCGAACGCGACGGTCTCGGCGTCGGGGTCATACGTCCCCTCCCGGACGGTGCCGGCGGGGTCACGGAAGCGTGCGTGATGCATGGCGTGGTCATCGGTCGGGTCTTCAAAAGGGTTGCCGGTGTGTTCCCGGCAGGACGGTCGGCAGCGCTACTCACGCCTCCGGCGCCGGAGCCGGATCGAGACGTCGTTCCCGCCGAGGTCGCTTCTGTCGAACGCGACCTCTCCGCCGAACGTCTCCACGGTTAGTTCGGTTAACCAGAGCCCGAGACCGCTCCCGTGGTGTGTCTGTGTTATCTCGGCCCCGTCGCTGATGACGTCCCGTTCGTGTGCGGGGATCAGCGGCCCGTCGTCCTCGACGTGGATGATCACCCAGTCGTCGTGAGCGTCGTGGGCGTCGGCGGCGTCGGCGTTGGTCGATCGTTCGATCCGGACGCGCACCTGCGGCGTGGTGCTCGGGTTGTGTTCGATCGCGTTGTCGACGAGGCTCTCGATCGCGTAGCGGAGGCGGCTGTCGGCCAGAACCCTCGCTGACTCGACGAGATCGACCTCGATCCTCGCGCTCGGCGAGCGCTGGCGACGCTCGTCGACGACCGACCGAACGAGCGATGCCGGATCGATGTCCGCGTCCTCGTCGGTCCGCTGTTGGAGCACCGTTCGAATGTGCCCCGCCTCATCGGCCAGCCGTTCGAGCTCGTGTGCCGCGCGCTCGACGGTCGCTGCAGCCTCGGTCGTCTCCGCGTCCTGTTCCGGAAGCGCCGACAGCAATTGCGTCGTGTGACCCGCGACAATGTTCGCGTTGTTTCGGAGGTTGTGTCGGAGTATCCGGTTGAGGACCTGCAATCGGCGCTCGTTGCGGGAGATCTCCGTGAGGTCGGTGTACACGGCGAAACCGCCGTCCCGTCCGCCGGCAGCGTTCGCGTCGCCGGCGTCAGATCCATCGTGTGTCTCATAGGGAATCCCGCGATAGAGAAACTCGCGAAGGCCGTGCTTGGTCTTTCGCGTAACGTTCTGATGATTGATCTCGCCCGACGCGGTGTTCTCGTCGAGCTCCGCCGCTTCCGTGCGCTTCCACTCAGGAACGACCCACTCGTTGAGTGACTCGCCGTGTATTTCGTCGGCCGA
Source organism: Halorubrum gandharaense (assembly GCF_054654575.1). NCBI lineage: Archaea > Methanobacteriati > Methanobacteriota > Halobacteria > Halobacteriales > Haloferacaceae > Halorubrum > Halorubrum gandharaense. Next base: position 821,701 of record NZ_BAAIET010000001.1, on the reverse strand, counting down.
GTAGCCGAACACGTCGGCAAACGCCTGATTCGTGTCCCGAACGATCGGGGTCCCGTCGACCAAATCGAACTCCACGACCGCGTCCTGGACGTGTTCGATGAGATGACGATACCGTTCGGCTTCGGCCGCAGTACCGTCCGACTCCCGCCCGTCGTTCGATCCTGCATCGGCATCCGACCCCGAACCGTCATTCGACCTCGGGTCGTCCTCACACGTCATATCGGGAGAGTATCGCCACGAAATTCATATGCGTTCCCGGGAGATAAGCGTGTACTCGCGGGAAGGTATTGCGGAACGGCCGGGAAGAACCGGGCGAGGCAACAGTACGCGCGGGGATGCCGCCTTGTCGGCGTCGACTTTTATTAGCTCTCGCCGAGACATGTCGACCGTACCATGGAACTCACCTGGCACGGCCACTCCACGTGGCACGTTGACGTCGACGGCACCGAGCTGCTGATCGACCCGTTCTTCGACAATCCGAAGACGGACGTCGACCCGGAGGAGCTCGACCCCGACTACCTGCTTCTCACGCACGGGCACGCCGACCACATCGCGGACGTCGACCGGTACGAGGACGCGACCGTCGTCGCCACGCCGGAGCTGACGAGCTACGTGCAGGACACCTTCGGCCACGAGGACGCCGTCGGCGGCATGGGGATGAACCTCGGCGGCACCGTCGAGTGTGGTGACGCCTGGGTGACGATGGTGAGAGCCGACCACTCCAACGGCATCGACACCGGGTACGGTACCTCCGCGGGGATGCCCGCCGGCTTCGTGATCGGCGACAAGAAGCCGACGCAGGAGGCCGACCCCGACTGCACGACGTTCTACCACGCCGGCGACACGAGCCTCATGTCGGAGATGGTCGACGTGGTCGCGCCGTTCTTCGAGCCGGACGCCGCCGCGCTTCCGGTGGGTGACCACTTCACGATGGGGCCCGCGGGCGCCGCGATCGCCGCCGACTGGGTGGGCGCGGACGTGGTCTTCCCGATGCACTACGACACGTTCCCGCCGATCGAGGTCGACATCGAGGAGTTCGAGCGTGAGGTGAAGGCTGCCGGCGCCAAGGGTGAGGTCGTCGCGCTCGACGGCGACGAGACGTACTCGCTCACCGAGGGCTACTGAGCCCCACACGCGCCCAGTTCGCTCCGTTTTTTGCGCCACGGACGTGCCTCGTCAACACGCTCTATAGCAACCTTTAGGCCCGCGGCGGTGGACGTATCGAACGTCATGACGGACATCGAGACCACCACCGTTTGTGAGGAGGGCTACGCCTGTACGAGCGAGGTCGGCGACTTCGACCTGCAGATCGACGCGACCGACGAGACCGGTCCGAACCCGAACGCCGCGCTCGTCGCGACGTACGCCTCCTGTTTCCTCCCGGCGTTCCGCGTCGGCGGGAGCCAGCGCGGCGAGGAGGAGCTCGGCAAGCTCCAGATCGACGCGAGCGCCGCGCTCGACGAGGACGACGACCTCGCGGCGATCGCCTTCGACCTCCACGTCGAGGCCGACCTCGACGACGAAACGTTCGACGAGATCGTCGAGCGCGCCGAGGGCATCTGCCACGTGCACGACGCGCTGAAAACTGAGCTCCACGCTGACGTGACCGTTCACGGCGGCGCGTTCTGAGCACGAACCCACCACTGACTCACGCTTTTTTGCGATCGACTGGTGAGTAGCAGCGGTCGACGGACGCAGACCGTGTCGAGAGGCAGACTGACACGAACTGCTCTATTGCAAGCCGCTTCTTCGGACAGAGCACAGCCCGAAATGCCCGGTGAGTGTGGGACTTGTTGCTCGATGTCGGGAGTGAGTGTTGCAATTCGTCGCCGGCGACATGATATATAAACGCTCGAGAGAGGTGGCGACGCTTCTCTTATAAACGAGATGCGGTGCGGTGGCGCGCCCGGCGAGCGCCCAGCGGGTGCTCGCCGGCGCGCGAGGGAGTCGTCGCCGCAGGCGACGACGAGGCTGGGGAGGCGTGAGGTGCGGTTGCGGTGACGTGCGGGGTGGGACTCAAAGGGGCAGCCAGCTCCGGGAAGACGGCCGACGTAAGCACTCAAAAGGGCGAGCAGCGCGAGCCCTTCTGAGCGCGCAGCGAGGCCCTCGACCGGAGCTGGCTGGGGCTTTGCCGGCGGTCCTCACCAGCGTCGCACCAGCAACTCACCGACCAACCTCTGCTTATAAAAGGCGAACAACACCACCCACGCTCCACTTATAAACACCGCACCCGCCCACGTGATACACGTACTCCCGAGGTCGCTTATCGGGGGCGGTATTGGTCACAACAGGTCAGCATCGTCAATCTACAGAAACGTCAACGCAGACACAAAGCCGTACTCGGCGAATCATACAACGCGATTTCGACACCTGCGGCTCACGACGCCAGAGACGGCGACGGGAAGGCCCTCAATAGCGGTACTCGTTGAACTGTACCGCGTGCCCTTCGATGATCTGCACCGTCTCCTCGGGGTCCTCCTCATCGTCACCACGGGATCCACCGTGTGAGTCACGCACTCCCATGCTCGAAGCAAAGCAATCTACCCATATGAACCTTTGGGTCGAGATACCACATGGCGGCCGCTAATACCCCTATCCGCGAGGATTCCGGCGCGTGGCTATCTCGACGCCCCGTCTTCCAGCACACGGTCTATCTCCCCGAGGTCGTCAAGCACGTAGTCCGGTTCCACGTCGCTCTCGACGAGGGTCGCGTCGTCGGTGACGCCCGTGCGGACGAGCACCGTCGTCATCCCGGCGCGCTCGCCGAGCTCGATGTCCGTGTTGAGCCGGTCGCCGACGACCAGACACTGCTCCGGCGGGTGCGGGAGGCGCTCGCGAACGAGGCCGACGGCGGGCTGTGAGGGCTTTCCGAGGACGATGTCGGGGTCGCGCTCGGCGACCGTCGCCACCGCGCCGATCACGGCGCCGGAGCCGGGCACGTCCCGCTGTGGCGCGGGGATCACCACGTCCGGATCCGTGCCGATGAAGGGAACGTCGCGCTCCAGCGTCCACAGTGCATCTCGGAGGTCGTCGTAGCCGAATTCGCGGTCCATCGAGGCGACGAGCGCGTCGGCGGCGTCCACGTCCTCTGTGGTCGTCAGGCCGGCCTCGTCGAACTGGTCGAGCAGCCCGGGTGCGGCGATCGCGAACAGCACGTCGTCGGCGTGGCGGTCACGCAGGTACTCCACGGTGACCGTCCCGGCGGTGAACACCTGCGACTCCGTCACGTCGAATCCGGCTGCCCCCAGGCGGTCGACGTACGCCGGCGGTGCCTTCGTCGGGTTGTTCGAGACGAACAGGGTGTCGATGCCCGCCTCGCGGAGGCGGCGGTAGCCCGCCGGCGCGCCCGGGATCGCCTCGTCGCCACGCACCACCGTGCCGTCCACGTCGAGGACGGCGCCTCGGAACTCCATCTCCATGGTCGACCGTGGGACGCGACCGACGTAGCCGTTGCGACCGCCGGCGGGACGCGCGAGAACGATGTCGTCGCTCCCGGCAAGCGTTGCAGGAGCGATACCCGTCACGACTTCGGGATAACAGAAGCGTAAAGCGCGGCCACCACCAACCGGGACTCACTGTGACGACCACCCAGTTGACCCTCGTGCAGATCGACAACTACGGGCCCTGGACGGTCACTCCCGAGCCGCGTCGGGAGATGGACCTCCAGACGCTCCAGTCGCGGCTGTTTGCCGACCTCGCGCAGTTTCTCGGCCACCGCGACGGCTACGTGTTCTTCACCCGGTTCGACAACATGGTCGCGGTGACGAACGGGGTCGACGGGGCGGCACACGCCGCGCTCCAGGAGTCGATCGGCAACCGCTACCCGGTCAGCGTGAGTCTCGGCACCGCGGTCGCCGAGCGCCCGATCGACGCGCTGGAAACCGCGAACGAGCGGCTCCAGTCCGCCGGGAGCGCGCAAGACGAGGCCCGCACGGAGGTGCTCGCCGGCGACTACCTCACCGAGACGGCGCCCGACGACCTCCGCATCGCACACTTCGACGTGGTCAACGCCACCGGGAAGTACACCGACCGACTCAACGAGTTCGACACGTTCATCCAGATTGAACAGGCGTACGCCTCCCTGATGCGCTACATGCGCGAGGCGCACGGCGCGCTCTCGTTCTTCGTCGGCGGCGACAACGTGATCGCGGTCTGCCCGGACCTGACCGAGGCGGAGTACGCCGACGCCGTCGCGCACGTCGTCGACGACGTGGACGTGCAGCTGCAGGTCGGCGTCGGCGGCGGTGAAACGCCACATGACGCCGGCTTTGCCGCCAAGCACGCGCTGGAGGATTGCCGCGATGACGGGACGACCGTGGAGTTCCACGGTGCCCCGACCCCGTCCTACTGACCGGGTTCGGAACCCTCCCGTTTTTCCAGCGAATCAGCCGTCGTTCGCACCGGAACCCGCGTCGGGCGCCGCGACCTGGCCCCCGCGTGCTCTCTCCTGCCCCGCGTGCTCCGTCCCGCCCCGCGTGCTCCTTTCTGCCCCGCGTCCGTCGAGTTCGTCACCGACCTCGGCTCCGACCGCTGTGTCCCCTCGTCGTCCCAGCCCCACACGAGTCCGAGTAGCGTCTCGCGGCTGACGCCTTTCGGCACGCCGTCGTCCATGCTGATGCGCGACGCGGAGCGGGAGTATCGGACGACTCCGCCGGATCGGGCGGCGGTCGATGCCCCTCTCAGCACCCCTGCATCCAACCGTTCGTAAAGAACCCAATCTGGCCGCACTGTGGCCTTACCCCGTCGTATTCCGGACCATCATCTGCTTCCGCACGCCACCAACTGTGACAAAAGGCCTACAGCTTTTTGTATGTGAGTAGTGATGATCCGGATGGAATGCCGGGCGATATCGTGTTCGTCTGTACCGCCGATGCGTGTGATGAAGGGCCCTGGGAGGGTGCCCACGACGCGATGGCTCACTGTGCGGAGAAGCCGGGCCACGCCTACACTGGACGACCGCGGTCGGAGGTGAGCGACGTGATCCCTGCCACGAACGTGGAGGCACAGGATAACCGCAATCTCCACCACAAGGGCGACCCGAAGGGTGCGCGCGCGGACAACGGCTGAGCCGTCACGCGAGCCGCCGTTCACACCGGCTTACAGCAGTGACCAGCGATCAACATGGCGCTCGGCGAGCGCGTGGTGGGCGATCCTGACACCTCGGAATACTCGCGAGAGCCCCTAGCGCCGTTGATCTACTCCGTCTCGAAGATCCCGAGATCCTCGGCGACCAGGTCAGCGAGCTGGTCTTTGAGCGCGGGGTCGACCTCCGCGAGGGGCTCCCCGTCGTGTTTCCCCTCGTTGTGGCGGTCGAGCGCGTCGGCGAGCTCGTCGAGCGGCACGCGCGTCTCCGTCTCACACTCCGTGCAGACGATCGGAACGGTGGGATCCTCGTCGGTCATTGTCCCGAACTCGTCGCTCGTCCGTATAGGCCTTCGGTTCGTTTGTGCCACTGTGGTCATCCCGCCGGCGTTCAGCTGCGTGGTGGTCCGGCTGCTCGTCGGGTTTCTCCACTACCTCCGGTCACCCGACCGGCTCGTGCTCCATCACGCCTCCGGATTCGCCGTCGTCCGCCTGCCGTTCGCCACCGGGCGGGCGCTCGCCGGCGACGACTGCCATTCCACGATCGACTGGATTCTAAATCTTGACCCGGTTTTAGGATATAAAGAAAGCGGCTGAACGTACTCCAGTCTATGGGTTATTGTTCATGCGCGAAGCGAATGGGGCCGGAGGGATTTGAACCCCCGATCGACTGATATCTCCGGTGCGCCTCGGAACTCCAGAGGGTCGTCAACACGCGCGATGATCAGTCGCCCGCTCGGTATATCAGTCTGGAGTGTCGTCCCGGGCGCGGCCTCTGGAGTCAGTCGCCATCCCTGGCTTGGCCACAGCCCCGCGTGATCCTGCACTCGTTCGTTGCGTGATGACGACTAAAGGGGTTTCGATCCGGATCGCCCGTCGGCGCGCAGGAAGGTGGTTTCCGTCGCCTGCGTGCGCCCGGGTCGGCCGCCGCACGCGCCCGCCGAGCGCGGGTCGACGCCGGCGTGAACGTGCGGGGCGGAACGGGGCGCGTGGCGCTCGTCATCGACCGCCGGTGCGTTACTCGTCGCGGTCGTCGTCGCTCCAGTCGCAGTCCTGGCATTTGTAGCCCGTCACGAACTCGGTGACGCTGGGCATGTAGCCGACGGCGATCACGTCGCCGCCGCACTCCGGGCAGTCGCGGTCGGCGTCCGTGATGTCCTCGGCTTCGAGGATCGACTCCCCTTCAACGATCTCTGCCAGCTTTTTGGGCGTCACCATGCGCCCCTGCACGACTCGATTTGACATGGTATGACCTGGTGGAGCAGCGACCTAAAGCCCGGCGAAGCGGGTGCGGGTGGGAGCGCAGGAAGAGGAGGGGGTTCGCTACAACCAGGGCGCCCGGGAGTCGGAGTCCGAGAACGGCTCCTCCTCGTGGTCGTCGTCCGCGGCCGTCGTCGGGCCGCCGTTCGCGGCCGGATCGGCGTCAGCGTCCGCGCCGCCGGCCGCGGCAGTCGCCCCGTTCCCCATACGCGGCGCCGGGGTCGGGGCGTCACTCGGGGTGTCGTGCTCGGACGGCGCCGGCGGCTCGCTGGGCGCGGGGGCATCGTCCACGTCCACGGGAGTGTCGTCGTCACCGCCATCGGGGTCGTCCGGATCCGAGCCGTGGACGCCGGCGACGGCATCCTCGGGGTCCGCGTCCGGGTCGTACGCGAACAGCGCGGTGACTGCGAGCACGGCCAGCGCGATGGGCGCTTCCGTCTCCATCAGCGGGCCGAGCAGGATGGGGAGCGCGAGCACGCCGAGCGCGACCGCCGAGCCGAACCTGAAGCGGTCGATGTGCACTCGACCCTTGAGCTGCGGCGACAGTAGAGCGATCGAGAGCGCGAATCCGGTGCCGATGCCGGCCGCCGTGGCGCCCGCGACGACGTAGTCCGTGGAGACCTCCAGCGCCGCGCCCGACGGCGAGAAGCTCGCGATCAGGCCGAACGCGATGATAACGCCCGGACTCGGGAGATACTCGCCGAACTCGGAACTGGCCGTCTTCGCGGCGATCGCGAGGATGACGAGGCCGGCGAACCGCTCGAACACTTCGAGATCGAGCAGGCCTTCGAGCGTCGGCGCGAGCGCGGCCTGCACCGCGGCGACGGGGATGATGACGGCGCCGATCAGCAGGATCGAAGTCGCCATCTCGCGGCGGGTGCCGTCCATCTCCGCGAGGATCACGGCGACGGTCGCGGAGCCGCCGAAGATGAGGATCCCCGTTTCGATGATGCCCGCCGGCGAGGCGAGCACGCCGGCGATGACGAGCGCGGGGAAGATGCCGTCGACGAGCGGGAGGGCCATGACGGTCGCCAGCAGCTTCGTGGCGCCGCCGACCTGCTGCTCCAAGCGGAGCGCGACGGGGTGGCGTGAGACGCTCATTCAGCGACGATGGCCCTCACCGACGGGCAAACGGCGGGAAGCGGGCGACCCACGATAGCCGCGAGCGCGGCGGCGTACGGAGCCGGATCCGAACCGGTTCCGACAGGTCCACATGAAGCGTTTGCGCGTTGTGCCGGCTGTAAAGAGCGCCCCGACTGCGGGGGTCGGCTCTCCGGCGATGCGCGCGGCGGCGGGACTGTCGGCGTCCATACACGTATATCCACGGCGGTTTGGGTTAAACGTTGTGTGAGACATGCCCGCATAACGCAGGACGATCGTTGGCCCACTTATAAGGGGTCCCGTGGATATCGTGACGATCGTCCACACTAGCCGACTATTCATCGCTGCGTGGCGAGTGAACGGGGTCTCTCACGAACGTTGGTGTACGCGGGCACGGCGGCGACCGTTGCGATGACGTCGGATGGAGTGGCATCGGCGACGATAGTGGTCACGAACGTGCATATATAAGGGATCGGGATGGGACTCCGTTACACGTGCGTGGTGACTCGCAACGTTTTTGCCTCGCCCGTCACGACGATTTACATGGCGAAGGATTCCGGCCGATTTTCGGCGAAGCTTGACGTTCCCGAGGCGCTGACCTTTGACGACGTGCTGCTCCGACCCAAGGAGAGTCGCGTGGAGCCCGACGACGCGGACCTGGCGAGTCGGGTGTCGCGAAACGTCTCGATCAACCTCCCCGTTCTCTCGGCGGCGATGGACACGGTCACCGAAAGCGACCTCGCGATCGCGATGGCTCGCGAGGGCGGCCTCGGCGTGCTCCACCGCAACATGACCGTCGAGGAGACGGCCGCGGCGGTCGAACGCGTCAAGCGCGCCCACGAGCTCGTCATCCGCCGCGAGGACGTCGTCACCGTTGCGCCGGACGACACCGTCCGCGAGGCGGACGCAAAGATGGAACACGAGGGCGTCTCCGGCGCCCCCGTCGTCGATGACGATGACACCGTGCTCGGCATCATCTCCGGGACGGACATCCGCCCGTATCTGGAGGTCGGCGAGGAGGACGCCGTCCGTGAGGCGATGACCGACGAGGTGATCACCGCACCCGAGGACGTCGATGCCCGCGAGGCGCTGGAGCTGATGTACGACCACAAGATCGAGCGCGTTCCCGTCGTCGACGCCGACGACCGGCTCGTCGGGCTCGTCACGATGCAGGGCGTCCTCCAGCGCCGCGAGCACGAGAACGCCGCGCGCGACGAGGACGGTCGCCTGCTCGCCGGCGTCGCCGTCGGCCCCTTCGACGACGAACGTGCCGTCGCCGCCGACGAGGCAGGCGCCGACGTGCTGTTCATCGACTGTGCACACGCGCACAACCTCAACGTGCTCGACTCCGCGGAGGCGATCAAGGAGACCGTCGACGCCGACGTGGTCGTCGGCAACGTCGGAACCAGAGAAGCCGCCGAGGCCGCCGTCCACTTCGCGGACGGGCTCAAGGTCGGCATCGGCCCCGGCTCGATCTGCACCACGCGTATCGTCTCCGGCGCGGGCATGCCCCAGATGACCGCCGTCTCGGAGGTCGCCGACGTGGCGAAGGAGCACGACGTGCCCGTCATCGCCGACGGCGGCATCCGCTACTCCGGCGACGCGATCAAGGCGATCGCCGCCGGCGCCGACGCGGTCATGCTCGGCTCCTACTTCGCCGGCACCGACGAGGCGCCCGGCCGCGTCATCACGATGAAAGGCAAGAAGTACAAGCAGTACCGTGGGATGGGCTCCGTCGGCGCGATGAAGTCCGGCGGCGGCGACCGCTACCTCAAAGAGGAGAAGGAGGACGAGGAGTTCGTCCCCGAGGGCGTCGAGGCCGCCACGCCATATAAGGGAAGCCTCGCCTCCGAGCTCCACCAGCTCACCGGCGGGATGCGCTCCGGGATGGGGTACGTCGGCGCCGGGACGATCCCCGAGGTGCACGAGCGCGCCGAGTTCGTCCGCGTCTCCTCGGCGGGCCAGACCGAGGGGCACCCGCACGACGTGATGATCACCGACGAGGCGCCGAACTACAGCCCCGACGAGTAGCGTCGCCTCGCCCACCAGGATCCGCGTCTCGCCGTTTTTGCCTTCCGAACCCCGGACCGCCATCCCGAGTCGCGGTCATCCCCGAACAGAGCCGTTAAGGGGGGCGTTCTTCTCCATTCCATATGGACTCCGCCGAGTTGCGTCGAGTGCTCAGGAACGCCGGGCTCTCGAAGTACCAGTCCCAGGCGTACACGGTGCTGTTGCAACACGGCACCGCGAGCGCGACCGAACTCGCGGACGCGAGCGGCGTCCCCGCCGCCCGCATCTACGACGTGCTCCGCGATCTCGAGGACCGGGGCTACGTCGAAACGTACGAGGGCGATACGCTTCGCGCCCGGGCGGCCGACCCCGATGGCGTGCTTTCGGACCTCCGGAACCGCTCCGAGCGGCTCACGGAGGCGGCCGCCGAGATCGAGGAGCGCTGGGAGGCGCCCGAGCTCGACCAGCATCGCGTCGAGATCGTCAAGCGCTACGACACGGTGTTCGACCGCGCCCGCGACGCGGTCGCCGGCGCGGAGACGGAGGTGCAGGTGTCGACCACCCTCGACGGGTTCGAGTCGCTCCGTGACGCGCTCGCGTGTGCACACGACGCCGGCGCGGCGGTGAAGGTCTCGCTCCACTCGCTCGACGACGACGAGGAGCTTCCAACCGACCTCGACGGGGTCGTCACGGAGGTTCGCCTGCGCGATCTCCCCGCGCCGTTCGTCGCCATCGTCGACCGAACGACGACCTGTTTCGCGCCCCACCACCGCTCGATCAACGAGTACGGCGTCCTCGTCGAGGATCCGACGCTCACCTACGTGTTCCGGTGGTACTTCGACACGAGCCTCTGGGAGGTGTGGGACGTGGTGTTCGACGGCCGGCCGGAGAATCCCCCACAGCCGTACGCCAACATCCGCCGGTTCGTGCGCGAGGTCGACCCGCTCGTGCGCGACGGCGCGACCGTCCACGTCAAGGTGACCGGCGCCGCGACGGGGACGGGCGATCCGGTCACCGTCTCCGGCAAAGTCGATGAGGTGGTGTACGCCGGCGAGCCGGCCGACGACGGCAACGTGCCGATCGGCCAGCTCGCCGGCCAGGTGACCGTCGTCGTTGCCGACGGCGACGAGCGCCACACCGTCGGTGGGTGGGGGGGCAGTCATCGAGGATCTCGAGGCGATGGAGCTGGTCGTCACCGACGTGGAGTGGCCCGATGCGGGGATGGAGGTGAATGATGCGGAGTGAGGCCGCCGACGCCGGCCACCCGACAGCCGTGTGTCCCAAGGGATATTTTGATATAGCGTGGGGAAAGACAAAGCGTGTGAGCGATCCCGTCGCTGCACCGACGACCCATGAGTGAGCAACCGCCGCTGGTCCTCGTGGTCGAGGACGAGCCCGACCTAGCAGACCTCTACGCCGCGTGGCTCGGCGACGAGTACCGCGTCCGGACGGCGTACGGGGGACACGAGGCGCTCGAACAGCTCGACGAGGACGTGGACGCGATCCTGCTCGACCGGCGGATGCCGGGCCTCTCGGGCGACGAGGTGCTCGTCGCCGTGCGCGACCGCGGCATCGACTGCCGGGTGGCGATGGTCACCGCCGTCGAGCCCGACTACGACATTCTCGAGATGGGGTTCGACGACTACCTCGTCAAACCCGTCACCAAGGAGGCGCTCCGGGACACCGTCGAGGGGCTGCTCCGACGCGGGCAGTACGACGCCGGCGTCCAGGAACTGTTCTCGTTGACCTCGAAGAAGGCGATCCTCGAGGCCGAGAAATCACCGAGTGAGCTGGCGGACAACGAGGAGTATCAGGAGCTGACCGACCGTATCGAACAGCTCCGTGCGGAGCTCGACCAGTCGATCAGTGAGATCTCCGACCACGACGACTTCGAGCGGATGTTCCAGTCGTTCGATACGGACGACTGATCCGTCCACGGGCCGCTACAGCGGCAGTTCCCGCCCCAAACCCGCGCTTTTCGCCCGGTTCAGGAGGTACTCGCCAGCCGCGGCGTCGAGCACCGCCGTCCCGACCGACGCCACCACGACCACGTCCGTCGGCGAGGCTCGGCCGTGGTCGCCCGACAGCACGGCGGAAAACGGGACCAGACCGTCGGCCGTGTGACCTGGGAAGTCACCTGTCTCGGCCGCCTCGGCGGGAACGTCTGCGTAGCACGCCGCCGCACGCTCGATGGTCCGGTCGTCGAGTTCGCGCATTTCGGCGGTGTACGCGCCGACGGCGACGACGAGTGCACCCGGCTGGAGGTCGTCGCCGTCGAACGTCGGTTCGGTAGCCGTCGTCGCCGTCACCACCACGTCCGCGCCGGTGACGGCCGCTTGCGGGGTGTCGACGGCGCGAGCGTCAATACCCGCTTCCCTGAGGTCCGACGCACACGCCTCCCGCGAGTCGCTCGGCGAGTGAACCCGGACCTCCTTGACGCCGACCGCGGCGCGGATCGCGTGGGTCTGCCAGCGCGCCTGCTCGCCGGCGCCGAGCACGCCGAGGACGACGCCGGTCTCGATCCCGTTGCCGCCCCCCGAGCGAACGGCCAGTTCGCGCGCCGCCAGCCCGCCGATACAGCCGGTTCGCGCGTTGGTGATCCGGTTTCCGGCCAGCACTGCCGCCGGGAGGCCGGTGTCGGCGGCCGTCAAGGTGATGCTCGCGTTGACCGTCGGGAGGCCGCGTTCGACGTTCCCGTCGTGGATGCCGGCGACTTTCGTCGCGTAGTGGTCCGCGCCGTGGATGTACGCCGGCATGACGAGTCCGGTGCCGCAGGGGTCGGTGGCGGCTCCTCCGTCGGCGGAGTCGCCCGGTGCGTCGACCAGTCCCCGTCCCACCGGGAAGTGAGGTCTCGGCGGGCGCTCGACGTCCCCGCGCCCCTGTGCGCGGAGCGCGTCGGCGGTCACGTCGAGCAGGTCATCGAGGTCGAGCAGTGCCGCGATGTCGTCGTCCGAGAGCACGCGCATAGGCGTGTCTCGATGCGGGGACACAAAGTGACGGGGGTGAGCATCCTCACGGCCTCGGTTCTCCGCGTGCGCGCCGTCGTTCTGAACAGGTCGACGCCCAACCCGCACACTTTTTGCGGCCCCCTGCCAATCCGGCTTTATGAAGGAGTCGCTGATGGACATCATCTGCTGTCCGCTCGACAAACACGACCTCGACCTCGACGTCGAGGAGCGCGACGACGAGGAGATCCTCGAGGGAACGCTCACGTGCACCGAATGCGGCGAGACGTACCCCATCGAGGACGGCATCCCGAACCTCCTCCCGCCGGACATGCGCGAGGAGGCGGCGGCGTAACGCCGGCGACGCCGCCCCCCGCCGAGCGCGACGAGTTGCCGAGCCAGCCGAGCATTCACGCGAACTGAACCTTTTTCACCCGCCGGGACGAGCGGACGCCTGTGTCGTCCCTCGACGTCGAACTGAACGGCGATGGCGTCCACTCCATCAGCGCGCCCGACCGGTTCTCCACGGACCGGCCCTTCTCCATCGTCCTGACGAACCTGGGACGCTCCACCCACGTTCACCTCCATCTCGACGATCAACTCGACGCGGTCGCGTCGCTTGCGGCGACGAACCACTACGTCGAGGACGAGTCGATCCGTCGCGTGCACGTCTCGACCGACGCCGTCTCGGAGCCGGTCGTGGGGAAGCTGAAGGTGGTCACCGGCTACGGCTCCGGCGTCGAGTACGTCGACGTTCGGATCGAGCCGCGGCCCGAGGAGGCGCCCGACACCGTCGTCGTCGACGAGTCGCTGGCGAAGCCGCCAGAACCAGACCCGGATCCGTCTCTCCGCGAGCGGGTCGCCAGCGCGACCGAGACGGCGTTCGCGGACGGGGTCGCCCCGGCTCTCGTGTTCGCGCTGGTGGCGGTCGTCGTCGCCGTCGTCGTCGCCACGCTGGTCGACAGCGTCGTCGTGCTCGCCGGCGTCGGACTCGTGGTGGTCGCCGCGCTCGCGGCCGCGATGTGGGTGTTGCGCTAGCAGATCGGAGCGCCAGCTTTCCCGGAGGTACTACTCCGCGTCCGGTTCCGTCGGCACGCCACAGAGGTTCCCCGCTTCGTCGAAGCGTTTCGCGCGGAGGAAGCGGGTGCGGAAGCGGTTGGCGCCGTCGTAGATGTCGGCCTCGCGAATGTCGTCGACCCGCCCGTCAGCGACCGCGTCGATGATCGTCTCGACCTGCTCTTTCTCGCTCGGCGTGAGCTCGAACTCGTAGGTGTTCTCCGTCTCTCCCTCCAGCTGGGTCCACTTGCGCGCGGCGGTGACGACGACCGAACAGGGCTCCCGGCAGGGGAACACGCCGTCGCCGCCGTCGACATCGAGGTCGGTCTCGTCGTCGTACTCCCACTCGCGGCGCTTCAGGCACTCCGAGTCGTCACAGGTCGCTTCCGCCACCCAGTTGACGTGCTCGTACCCCTCACCGCGGTCCCACGTTTTGATGACGCCGTAGATGCCCGTCTGCCGGTCCATCGTCTCGGTCCAGTGGGTCACGTCGAGTTCGCCCTCGCGCTCGCGGTGCCAGTTGACGACCGTCGCCGGGTACACCGTCTCGATTGTCTCGTACAGGTCGCGCGGCCCCAGGTCCGCGAACACCCACCCGGTCGGGAGCGTGGGCGCGGCCTTGAGGGGCCGATAGCGCCCGTCGTCGTCGAACTTGACGAGCCGGCGGGCGTCCAGCGGGTCGTCGTAGGAGTCGAGGTCGTTGACCGACGCCTCGGCGTCGTCGACGTGTCGCGCCTCGTAGACGCGCTCGCCGCCGTCCGTCAGCGTGACGGTGACCGCCACCTCTCCCCACTCGTGAGCGAGCCCGTCGGCGAGCGCGGCGTAGCGCTCCCGGAGCGTCAGCGACTCGGCGCTCTCGATCCAGTGGAGGAACGCCCGTCGGGGCGGGTGGTCGTCGACGACCCGCTCGAAGAAGTGCCAGTTCGAGACGGGGGTCGCGTGCTCGCGGGCGACCTCCCGCAGGCCCTCCTCATCCAGCCCGGTGTAGCGGTCGCCGCCCGACTCGAAGGCGTAGTCCCCGGAGCCGTCCTCCGCGGCCGCCACCCGAAGCTCCTCGTGGACCAGATCCTCCCCCTCGTCGAGCGCGTCGACGGCGCGCACGAGCGCGTCGAGTGCCGCGTCGTCGAGCGACACCGTGGGTGTCGCGTCGGTGGCGACTTCAGCCGGGAGTCCGTCGGTGTCCCCCACGGTCAGTCCCCCGTCGCGACGCGGGTGGTTTCACGGACGGTCTCCAGTGCCGACCCCACGTCGGCGCCGGCGTCCGCGGCGCGCTCCAACACCACGTCGGCGAGCAGCGGCTCCGTGCCGACGGCGCCGGCGTACCAGACGTTCGTCCCGTTCACGTCCGCGGGCACATCGTACCCGTCGGCGTGGTCCTCACAGAGGCCAACGTCCTCGGGGATATCCTCCTGGGTGTGGTAGCCGTCCGCGATGAACAGCGGGACGAGCACCACGTCGTTGCTCTCGAAGTGGTCGGCGAGGTCGTCGACCTCCGGCTCCTCGTCCATGTAGAGGGGCTTCACCTCGTCGAACCGGCCGGACTCGCGGATCCGGTCGGCGTGGTACTCGATCGCCTTCGCGGAGTTCTCGTTGCGCTCGGTGCCGTGACCGACGACGGCGAGGCCGAACCCCTCGCCCACGTCCGGGTCGCCGGTGACTGACTCCGCGCGCCGGACGATCACGTCGGTCATCGCCTCGTGGGTCCCGACTGGACCGCAGTAGTGGACCTCCCGGCCCACGTCCTCGGCGACGAGCGTTGCCTGATCGGCCGAGAGGCCGTCGGACTCCCACTCGGCGACGTCCCAGCCCGCGAGCCGGAGCTCGCGGGGGATCACCTGCTCGGTGAAGTACCCCTCCGAGATGAACAGGGGGACGACGTAGACCTCGTCGCCCTCGACCGTCCGGAGCACCTCCCGGACGTGGGGCTCCTCCTTCCAGAACCCCGTGCGAACCTCGTCGAAGGCGCCCGACGCGCGAATCGTGTCGGCGTGGTCGTACGTCGGCGTGCTCGAATCCGGATTGAGGTGTGAGCCGTGCGCGACGATGACGAGCGACTGCATGCCAAGTAGTCGGGGCGCGCCGCTCTTAGGGACTTCGGAGCCGGCGGGGACCGCCCGGCGTTCGGCGCCCTACAGGGGACGCTCCATCCGCCGTGTGAGCTAAGGCCCCCCGGACACACGTGCGCACATGACACAGGATTTCGAGGGCGAGACGATAGACCTCGACCGACCCGCCGACGCCGGCGTCGGCGCGACCCGCGGCGAGATCTCCGTCGAGGTGGGACCGCCGGACGACCGGCCGAACCACGCGGAGCTCACCGTGCGGGAGCCGGACGCGGGGGACGGCGCGGGTGGCGACGACGGCGCCGACGACGGCGTCGTCCTCAGCGTCGACGTGGTCGCCGGCGACCACGGGACGGGCCACGCCGACGTGACGCTCTCGCCGTCGGACGTTCGGCGGCTCCGAGCCGCACTCGACCGCGTGAGCGAGGCGGGCGTGGAGTAACCGGGTCAGGCACCGTCGGCGTTCCCGGATCAAGCATCGCCGCTATCGTCCGCCGTCTCGACGGCACCGGTCGCGGCGTCGAACAGCCGGTCGGCGACGCGCTCGTCGGCAGCGGCGACGTACAGCCCCTCACGGGACCGGACGGCGGCGCCCGCGGTCTCCGCCAGCAGCGACCCCGGGTACTGCTCGTACGGGTCCGGGTGGAAGGCCACGACGGCCTCCGTCCCGCCGCGGGCGAGCAGCCCCCAGTCGACGCAGGGCGACCACGTTTCGAGCACTCGCTTCGGCAGCGGCGCCAGCGCGTCACGCACCGCGGCCGACTCCGCGCGCAACTGCGGATCGCGCACTGCCGGGAGCCCGACGACGGAGGAGACGGTCGCGTGTTCGAGCGGCGTTTCGCTGTCGGCGCGGAGCGGCGTCCCGAGGGCGAGCTCGACACCGCCACTGGCGTCGCCGGGTCTCGCCCGGTTCACCGCGACAACTCCGTCGTCCCGAACCGCCGACAGCGCGTCCCCCTCCAGGAGTCGGGCGTCGGCGCTGGCTCCGGGATCACCAGTGCCCTCCGATCCGCCGGCGACCGCGAGATACAGCGACTCGGGCAGGGGCTCGTACACCGCGGCCGCCACCGGCTCGTCGTTACGCACGCAGCAGACGGCGGTCGCGAACGACGGCAACCCAGCGGCGAAGTTGTTGGTGCCGTCGAGCGGGTCGATCACCCAGACGTGGTCGTGCTCGCCGCGCCGGCCGGTCTCCTCGCCGTGTGTCGCGTGGGGTGGGACGCGCTCGTCGAGCACGTCAAGCACCGCCCGTTCTGCCCGCTCGTCGATCTCGGTTTTTACGTCGTCCGTCCCGTACTCGCCGACGACGTGGCCGGTTCGGAACGCCGATGCGAGGCGGTCGCCGGCGGCGAGGGCGGCCTCGGCGGCGACGTCCGCGAGGTCGACGACTGCCGGCGAGGCGTCGAGGTCCGTCATCACGCTCGACCGTTCGCCGGCGACCACAAAAGCGGTCGGATCGGAGGGACCGGCCGCGAACGGGAGCAAGACGACGCGGACGGCGAGGGCAGCGACGACGGGAGCGGAGGCGACGCGGACGACAAGACGAGCTGAGCCCGCGAGCCGGCGGCGCGCGCCGCATCCTCGATCGCACCCTTTTATCGCCCGGCGCCCGGAGCATCGGCCATGAACCTCCGCGACCTCTCACGGACGGTGGGGATCGTCGCCAGCCTGCTGGTGGTCGTCGTGCTCGCGGCGCCGTACGCCGTCGTTTCGGGTCACGAGAACCTGCTCGTGAGCTACTACTCCGCCGGCGTGGTGGGCGCCGGCGGGATCGGCCTGTTCGCCCTCCTCTTTGCCGTGGTGTTCGCCTCGATCGAGCAGGGGAACGTCGACCCCGGCACGCTGGCGGGCGTCGTCGTCGTCCTCGGCGTCGGCACCGTCGCACTCGCCGTGCTCTGGTGGCTCTCCATCGACGACACCGTGCTGTTCAGCTTCCCGCCGGAGTACCGCTGGCTGGAGTGGCACCCGATCGCGGTCGTGGGGCTCTCGCTTCCGCTGCCGGTGTGTGCCGGAGTGTACGCCCGCGAGATTCTGGCGTAGCCCAGTCCCGCACCGGCGTGACCCGCCGAGCGCGCCGGCGCACGCCACCTTGAAACCGCCGGACGGGGTCGCATCACACATCGGGGTCGGAGACGAAAGGCCCATAAGGGGCACCCGTGTACGATAGAGTGGACTAGGTCGGGCGGTTAGGCCCCGCTCGCAACCCGTGAGGCAGTCTTTAGCGGGGACCGAACGCCGGGCGCGTCCGGACCGACCGGTACGGGCCCCGAGAGCCAACGTGGAAGCCTCGTCCGACGGGGACAGCGGTCCGCGGCGCCCGCTCGCAGGAGCGGTCCGTCGCGGTTCGCCGGCGACAACGGGTCAGGCGCGGAAGCGAGCAGCCCACCGCTGGACGCCAGTCGCTCGTTGGGTCGCGGGGTGGAGGAGGCAATCGGGATACCCCGTGCCGGAACGCCGGGCCAACCCGGTCCGTCCACCACTCATACCTGCGGACCATTTTCGCCGAGGGTTCGCCGAATCGCCGGCCAAGGATCTCCACCAAAAAGCCGCGAGCGCCGGCGCTCGCGGTACGTGAGAGACCGATATAGCGACTGCCCAGCACGACAAGCCCACGACCGTCACAGCGACTCTACCAGTTCTTCGCTGAGTGGTATCGGGAGTGAGTGTTGTACGTGGTTGGTGTTGGCGTTTATAAGCGGGGCGTTGGTGAGGTTGGTCTCTCTTTATAAGGCGTGTTTGTTCGGTGAGTCACTGGTGCTGCGCTGATGAGGACCGCCGGCAAAGCCCCAGCCGGCTCCGGTCGAGGGGCTCGCTGCGCTCCTCGCTCTCAACACCGCCCGCTGCGGTGCTTACGTCGCCCGTCTTCCCGGAGCCGGCTGCCCCTTTGAGTCCCACCCCGCACCGCTCCGCACAGCACCTCACACCTCCCCAGCCTCGCCGCTCGCTTCGCTCGCGGCGTCCCTCGCGCGCCGACGAGCGCCCACGGGGCGCTCGCCGGGCGCGCCACCGCACCGCATCTTGTTTATAAGTCGTACGTCACCCCACTCTCGACCGTTTATATACTCTACCTTCGGTAACGAATTGCAATACTCGCTCCCGCTGTCACTCACCGACCACCCACACCGTCCGCCTTTTTCAGGCGCAAAGTGCGCTGATAAGGCGCCCAACGACACACCGACCGCAACCATCTGCCCTCCCAACGGCTCCACGAACGACCGCTTTTTACCACGCCGGCGACTGGTGTCGAACGACCGATGGCGACGCCGATCCTCAAGTGGGCGGGTGGGAAACGCCAGCTGCTCGACGAGCTGTACGCCCGCTTTCCGGCGTCGTACGACCCCGCCGAGAACGCCTATCACGAGCCGTTTCTCGGGAGCGGCGCGCTCTTTTTCGACCACGAACCCCGGATGGGGACCGTCAACGATCGGAACGCCCGACTGCACAACTTCTATGTGCAGGTACGCGAGCGTCCGGAGGCGCTGATCGAGCGCTGCCGGGCGTTCGACGACCCGGAGTCCGACCCGGATCCCGACCTGGAGTTCGCGGACGCCGACCGCAAGGACCGCGACGTGGACGCCTACTACTACCAGCAGCGCGCGCTGTTCAACCGCCGGCCGAACGACGAGCCGTTCGACGCCCTCGACGAGGCCGCACGCTTGCTGTACCTCAATCGCACGGGGTTCAACGGGCTCTATCGCGAGAACAGCGACGGCGAGTTCAACGTCCCGATCGGGCGCTACGCCAACCCCGACTGGGTTCGGGCGACGGAGGTCCGCGAGGCGAGTCGCGTGCTGAACCAGCTCGACCGCGAAGATCTCCGGCAGGGTGACTACGGCTACGTCGCGGACGCCGCCGCGCCCGGCGACCTCGTCTACTTCGACCCGCCGTACGAGCCGATGAGCCCGACGGCGGATTTCGCCGAGTACAGCGCCGGCGGCTTCGACCGCGAGGACCAGCTCGACCTCCTGGACCTGGCGACCGACCTCGCGGACCGCGGCGTTCACGTCGTGCTCTCGAACTCCGGCGTGATGTACGATACCTACGCGGACGCCGGGCTGTACGTCGACCACGAGGGCGCGACGCGGGCGATCAACAGCGACGCCGACGCGCGCGGCGAGGTTGACGAGGTGATCGCGACGAGCGTCCCGCCCGCGAAGCGCCGGACCGCGGGACAGCAGTCGCTCGGCGAGTTCGAGTGACTGCCGGGCGTCGAACGAGTTATGGACCGACCGGTCACACACCCGAGCATGACCGACCACTGGAGGCCGGACGCACCCCTCAAGCGACTGCGGACGAAGATCGCCTTCAACTCGGAGCGGATCCACTTCCAGTTTCGCTGGGACCAGCCGAATCCGGGTGGCTGGATCCACGATATGCTCGTGTACCGCGATGGCGAGTGGACGCAATTCGCAAACCCCTCACCCTGGGTCACAGGGAAGGACGCTCCGGAACACACTGGCTTCTACGAGGACCGGGTGAGCTTTCTTTTCGACGACGGATCCGTCAGAGGGTTCGAGGAGTTCGGCGGGTGGCTGACCGCCCACACGGGGATGCGGTCGCTGCCGAGCGAGGCGCCGGCGTCCGAGGTGCAAGCTGACGACCACTTCGGTCCTGAGGGGCTCGACAAGACGGACATTCGCAAGTACATCCCCCACGCCTGTGCGGGCGAGTGGTGGGAGAACGACTGGCGCGAGATGCGGCCACAACACGAGCTCGACCGGCTCAAACGCGACGGCGTCTTTCTGGACCTGCCGATGTGGCGGGCCCACCGCAGCAATCCGATGGGGTACGGCACGGACCACCACGTGCTCGACTACCGCCACGGCGACCAAGGTCGGAACACGTACACGTCACAGGAGTGGGATCCCGAAACCGGGCCGGAGCTCATGTGGGACCCCGACGTCGTCGAGGGCGGTGCGCTCGACTACCACGAGATCCGCGAGGGCGAGTTCCCGGATCAGCAGGAGGGCACGTACGCGTTGGAGATGGCGGACGCCGTCGAGTTCGACCCCGAGGTCGCAGAGTGGGAGGGGGCGATGATCCCGCGTCGACCGCTTCAGGAGCCGCACGGAAGTGCCGCGGACTGGCGCGCGAACGGCGTCTGGGAGGACGGCGAGTGGATCGTCGAGATGTGGCGGGACCTGCGGACGGACCATCCATTGGACACGACACAGCTCGAACCCGGAGGGGTGTACACGTGGACGCCGGCGGTCCACCACGGAGCGGGCAAGCGGTGGCACTGGGTCGCCTACCCGTACAAACTCGGTCTCGGCGTCGAACCCGAATATTGGGGACAACAGCACACCGACGGAACGACCGAACTCGTCGCCGAGCGGTTCGACGGTTCCGCGCCGGACTGGTCCGAAGTTCGGACGTACACGATCCCGCTGATATTCCCCGGGCTCATGGACTGGAGCGCCCTCACGAGCGACGACTACGAACGCGCCGAGGCGGTTCGGAACCTCGACGTTTCGATGTGGGAACTGTACGAGAACGACCCGGAGTCGTTCATCGAGTAAACGTCGCGGGCGCCGACGAGTGGGCTACGCCGGTTCCTCCGCGTCCGTCCGTCCGTGCGTGTTCTCCCAGTAGAACTTCGGTCCGAAGAGGAGGTAGGCCGTCGCGAGGAACAGCAGCGCCCACGCGAACCCCTCGCCGATCCACGCCGGCGTCATCGGCACTAACGCGTGGATGACGGGCGCGAGCACGGCGGCCGCCTGCACGACTCCCATCACGAGCGCGTCCTGCGCGTGGAGGTCCGGGTAGGTGATCGACGACAGCATCAGGCAGGCGAACGCGCCCGTCGCCACGAGCAGGAGCACTGGTGAGGTGTAGCCGGTGAGGACGGCGGCCGCGAGGAGAGTCGCGGCGAGGGTCGTCGGCACGCCCGTCGTCTCGCGAACCTTGCTGTCGTATGCGGTGTAGAGCCCGAGCCGGGCGACGCCCGTGGCGACGAACAGCGCGGGCACTGCCAGCACGAGCGTCCCGATAACGGGGCTCTCGGCGACGGGCCACGCCTCCAGCGCAAGCACGGCGACGATCATCGCGGGCGCGACACAGAAGGAAGCCACGTCCGCCAGCGAGTCGAGGTACTCGCCGGCGGGCGTCGAGCCACGGTGGCGGGCGACGACCCCGTCGAGCCCGTCGGCGATGGCGCCGAACAGGACGAGTCGGGCCGCCGTCTCCACGTCGACGGTGGCGACGACGGCGGCGAGAAAGCCCACCGCCGCGTTCGTCACCGTCACCGCGTCGGCGAGCCCGAGACGGCGGGCGAACCGCAGGTGCATACACCAGGGGACGCCCACGGCGCTTTTAGGGTTTGTTATCGGGAATCGACCGAGCGCAGCCGGCAGCGAGCCCGAGCATCTGCGCCGGCGTTCCCACGACGTGAGGCAAATCGCGTGCTTAAAACGCCTGACCCGCCAAGGGCGAGTATGCACCGGAGACGGTTCCTCGGGCTCCTCGGCGCCGCATCTACCGCGGGCGTCGCCGTCGGCTCGCTCGCGCTCGCCGGCTGTCTGGAGGCCGAACAGGGCGCCCCCGACGACGCGCATGGCGATCACGACGGCGACGGGCATCCGGACACCGATCCCGTCGAGGATCCCGATGTCGTCGACGGCGACGAGCAGACGGACCGCTGGCCCGAGGAGTCGTTCGACGTGGCGATGACCGCCGACGAGTTCGTTCCGGAAGTGCTCACGATCTCCGTCGGCGACACGGTCGTCTGGGAGAACACCAGCTCGCGTGCCCACACCGTCACCGCCTACGAGAACGCGATTCCGGAGGCGGCCGACTACTTCGCCTCGGGCGGGTTCGACGACGAGCGAACCGCTCGCGAGGCGTTCTGGGACGAGTTCGGCGGGTCGCTGGAGAACGGCGACCGCTACGAGGTCACCTTCGCGGAGCCCGGCCGCTACGACTACGTCTGTGTCCCCCACGAGGAGGGCGGGATGCTCGGCGCCGTCGTCGTCGAAGAGTAGGTGGCACTCGTCCTCCCGGCGTCAACCCGTACTGGCCGGCCCGGTGATTCTTCAGGGTTCACCCCGACCGTTCGGACATGAGCGATGACAACGAGGGCGCTCGTCGGGCCTACTACGACTCCGCGTACGGTGACCTCGGCACGGAGGGTACGGAGGACACGGAGGGTACGGAGGAGAGTGTCGAGGAGGCGGCGGCGGTTACTGCCGCTGCTGTCGGTGCCGACGACGCCGACGGTGTAGACCCCACCGATGCCGGTACGGCGGACCCCGTTGTCTCCGCCCGCGGCGACCGGTCGGAGCCGGCGAGCACGCTCGACCGTGTCGCGGAGACGCTCGCGACGCTCGGCGTGTACGTCGCGCTCGTCTCCACGCTGGCGGTCCCCATCGGCTTGGCGGCCGTCGGGATGGGCGTCCAGCCCGCGGGCAACTACCTCGTCACCGGCTCGCTCGGCGGCTGGGTGCTCGCGATGGGGGTGGCGCTCGTTGCGGGGATGCGCGAGAGCGACCCGTACGAGAACGCCGAGGAGAAACGGGAGACGGAGCGGAGCTTCTTCTAGCTCACTCGTCGAGCGCGTCCTCCAGCCGGTCGATCAGCGACTCGTTGCCGACGTACAGCGGCGCGCGCTGGTGGAGCGTCGACGCCTCGGCGTCGAGCACGGATCCGTCGCCCGTCGAGGAGGCGCCACCGGCGCGCTCGACGATAAACGCGATGGGGTTCGCCTCGAACTGGTGCCGAAGCTTGCCGGCTGGCGCGTCGACGAGCGCCGGGTAGGCGAACACGCCGCCGTAGGTGAGCACCTGGTTCACGTCGCCGACCATCGCCCCGCCGTAGCGGAGCTTTAGCTCGGACTCCACCTCCCGGGCGTACGCCAGGAAGTCGTCCGTCCAGTCCGGGACGCGTCCCCCAAAGCCGTAGACGGTCGGCTCGTCAGGGACGGAGAGGTCGTCATCGACTACGGTCCGGGAAGCGCCACCGTCGCCGTCGCTGTCACCCTCCACCACCTCCTCTCGGACGCCGGTCGCATCTGCAACCACCATCGTCGTGATGGGGCCGTACAGCACGTAGCCGGCGGCAACGAGGTCGCGCCCGGAGGCGGGGAGGGGGGAGTCGTACACCCCAACGACCGTCCCCATCGCGTTGTTCGACCGGAGGTTCGAGGAGCCGTCGAGAGGATCGACGGCGACGGCGTATCCCTCGCCGGCGTCGACCGTCTCCCGGCGCTCCTCGCTGGCGTAGCTGCCGACGCCGTCGACCGCCGAGACCGCCTCCGCGAGCAGCTCGTCGGCGTACACGTCGGCCGCCATCACCGTCTCGCCGGAGGGGTTCTCCGTTCCGCTCTCCACTCGTCGGCCTGGGAGCGCCTCGCGGACGGCCGGCGCCGTGTTCGCGACCGCGTCGAAGACGGCGTCGACGACGGGGTTGGCGCTGGCATCGCGGACCATCAGAGGCGGTCGTCGCGATTCTCGCCGGTCGCCTCCCGAAGCGCCTCCTTCGCGGTGGTGCCGCCGAAGACGACCGCCTCAAGCGCGTCGAGGATCTCCTCGGGGTTATCACGCTGGAAGACGTTGCGACCGACGGCGAGTCCGTCGGCGCCGGCGTCCATCGCGGCCTCGACCGTCGAGAGGAACGCCTCGTCGTCCGTCTTCGAGCCGCCGGACATCACGACCTGCGTGCGGCCGGCCATCTCGACGGCCTCCGCCATCGCGTCCATCGAGCCGGGGTACTTCACTTTCGCCACGTCGGCGCCGAGCTCCAGTCCGAGCCGCGTCGCGTAGGCGATGGTGTCGGCGCTGGTGTCGTTTTTGACGCCCTGTCCGCGAGGGTACGACCACATGACGACGCCCATGTCGCGCTCGCGGGCGCCCTCCTGAACGTCGCGGAACTCCTCGGCCATCTCCACCTCGTGGTTGGAGCCGCCGTACAGCGTGAAGCCGACGGCGTCGGCGCCGAGCTCCTTGGCGTACTCCGGCGTGCAGTTCACCGGCGAGTCCGGCTCGCCCATCCAGAGGTTCGACGTGCCGTTCATCTTGAGCAGGAGGTTCACGTCGTCGGCGTACTCCGGGTAGTACGCCTCCGCGATCCCCTTCTGGACGGCGACCGCGGTGACGGCGTCATGTCGGCCCAGCTCGAACACCGTCGCGGGGTCGGCCGTCTCGGGGTTCGGCTCGAAGTCGACCGGCCCGTGTTCCAACCCGTGGTCGTACGCGAGAATGAGGAACTTTCCGTCCCGGGAGATCGCGTCGGTGGCGTTAGGAATCATCAGTTCGTACGTCGGTCACATCCATCAAAAGGACTGCGGTGCCTTCGTCACCACTGTCCCGCGAATATCGCCGCGAGAAGCGTTCGTAAAGAAATGTACACCGGATCAGCGTGGGAAAGATATTACTACTCAGATAGTAAATTCGGATTGCGACGCGCTGTTGAAATCCTCTTCTTCAGCCAATTTCTCAACTGAGATACCCTGTTGATCAGACTTGCTGGCTGACCGGTTCCGGGAGTGAGTGTTGCAACTGACGGCATCGGTAATCGCTTATAAATGGTCGTGAACGGTTTCGCTGCTATCTTATAAACCCAGGTCGCGGTCGGCGCGCGCGAGAAACGCGCGCGAGGGAGGTCGACGGCGGCCGCGGAGCGGTCCCGCGGCCGCCGTCGACCGAGGCTGGGGAGGGCTGAGGCTGCTGTGCGGTGCTGTGCGGGGTGGGACTCAAAGGGGCAGCCGGCTCCGGGAAGACGGGCGACGCAAGCACTTTTCAGGGCGTCGGGCGGTGCGGAGAGACGCCCTGAAAAGCGCGCAGCGAGCGTCCCGCGAGCTTGCGAGCGGGACGACGGAAGTCGCAGCCCGCGAGCAATGCGAGAGCGACCGGAGGGAGCTCTCGATAGCGAACGGCGAAGCCGTGAGCAGCGAGCCGGAACGTCTTCCGGAACCCTCGACCGGAGCCGGCTGGGGCTTTGCCGGCGGTCCTCTCCAGTGTCGCACCAGCAACTCACCGGACAACCTCTGCTTATAAATGGCAAGCAACACGGTTCACATCCCACTTATAAGCGACTCGGGCACCGCCGACTCCGCCTCACTCCTGCGCGTCGAGCGCCGCGGCGTGCCACCCGGCGACACGCTCGTCGGCGATGTCGAGTACGTCGGCGACGTGTTCGGGGTCGGCGGTCGCGAGACTCCGGACGGAGGTGATCCCCGCCTCCGCGAGTAGTCCCGCAGCGTCGGGATCGTTCGCGACCACGTCCAGCGTCGACAGCGGCGTCGGCTTCGAGCGCGTGCGCCACGCCGCCTCCGCTGCCACGGGGTCACCGCTCCCGTCCGCGACGGTGGAATCGGGGTCGTCGGCTTTCGACGCCGACACCCACGCGCTCTCCGCGTCCGTCGCCGGCGTGTCGCCGGCGCCGGCATCGTCTCCCGCTGCCGAGCGGGTACCGGTCGGCGTCCAGTCCCCGCTGGCCGTGGTGTCGGTCTCGGCGCCGGCGTCCGCATCCACATCGTCCGACGACTCCCAGTCGCCGGCGGAGGCGGCCACCCACGCGGCCTCCTCGCTGCCGAGTCCGCGAACCTGCGTCGAGCGACGGTCGAGCCCGTCGCCGGCCTCGAACGACCACGACAGCGAGTGCTCCCGGCGGATCTTCGCGGCCACGCCGGGATTGACGCCGGCGTCGACGAGCATCCGGAAGGAGACACGCTTATCGCGCACGTCGGCCGCCGAGAGGTCACCCGTCTCGAACACCGCCGCCGTGGCTGGCCCGACCCACTTCAGGTCGGCGGGTTCTTCACCGGAATCGCCGTCGGCATCCTCGCTAACCATCGTTCCTCGTTGGAGAAGGATTGGCGAACGGCCCATAAGAAGGTTTGCCCCCGCGTCACGGTCGCGTTAAGTTAGAGAATGAGGCGGACGATGTCTGAGTGTCTATGGCAGAAATCGACCGCCTCAGCGAACGTATCGCGTGGATTGACTTGTCGTTTGTGGAGCGAGATCGAACTCCACGATGGGGGATTGAAGTAGGGATCCGCTGTCACTTAGCCAGTATGTCGCTCCGCGAGGTAAGTAACCATCTCGAAAGATTTGGGATCAATCGAAGTCATGTCGCCATTCATAACTGGGTTCACAAAGCTAATCTACAGCCGATCTCGACAGTCTCTGCGGATCAGCTTGCGGTTGACGAAAAGATGATCCGCCTCCACGGTCAGAAGTTCTGGCTGTACGGGGCGGTTGATCCGTATACCAACGAAATCCTCCATTTAAGCCTCTACCCGACAGCAACGAAACAGACGACACGATGGTTTCTCACCGAGCTTCACCGACGCTATCAGCTCGATGATGTCGAATTTCTCGTCGATGACGCCGATTATCTCGGCCCAGTTCTTGCTGAGGACGGCTATCGATTTCGGGTGATACGCCATGGAAATCGGAACGCTATTGAACGTGTCTTTTGGGAAATAGAACGACGAACATCTTCATTTGCAAACAGTTTCAGCAATGTCGCGTTAGAGACAGCTCAAAATTGGCTCGAATCCTTCGCCGTCTACCACAATTCACGCCAAACTTAACGCGACCGAGGACCGTTCTACTCAAAAGGGAGTTTTCCCCTCGATCGCGACGGGCTTTTCGGCGTATACGACGGTGTAGTAGTTGCGAGCCGCCAGCTTGTCGGCGTCGCTGGTCACGATCGGCTCGCCATCGCCCATGAAGAGGCGCCGACCATACACCACTTCGTATCCCGCTTCCTGAAGCTTCTTCTCAGTCGCAGGAACGTCAATCTCCTTGAACAACACGAGTCGGCCGGGATCTGTTGGTGCCTCTCGACCCGGCGCTTCGCGGAGCGTCCACTCTGCGCCGACGAGAATCCCTCTGAAGAAGTGGATTCCAACAACCCCCCGACTCCTATCAGTGACGGGGTCCGGATGCTCCGAACTATATCAGGTGCCGTCTTTAGGGAAACGTTGAATAAGATACATCCAGGTTGTCGGAACAATGGATGTTTTCGACCGCGATCCGTCGATGCTCGCGTGGGGGATCGCCGGTGCCCCCCTTCTGGTAACGTTCGTACAGACTGTTCTCTCTCTTCTGGACTGGACGTCAGAGACGCTTGGGATCGAAGGGTTGTTGAGTCCGATGTTCGCCGTCGACGTGCTGTTTGAGGCTGCCGTCGTGTTCAAAGAGCAGCCTGCGCTTGTGACATTCCTGTTCGTTCTGATCACGGCGGCGTGGGTCGTACAGGGGCTCGCCATGATCAAACTCGCTAACCGGGACGTGACGTTCGCTGCGGCGGGGTTCGCTGCGATCCTCTACTTCGGACTGTTCTTCGGGGTGTATTCCGCGCTGTTCGGGCGTGGGATCTCGGCCATCCAGCTTGCCGGCTTCTTTTCGGTACCGGTCGTCGCCGCAGGGCTCGTCGCCGGCGCTGCGTTGTCTCATGACTGGTCGGAAGACGTGCTCGAACGGTCGTCGGAGCGGATCGGAGAGTTGGAGGTCGAACTAGCGGCGGCGAAGGAGACCTTCGAGACCGAGTTCGACACGCGGATCGGGTCGGTGGAACCGTTCGAGCCGGTTGCACCGAGCGGAGTCGCCAAGGTTCGGTCGAAGCATGACGCCTTTTACGACCAGTGTGATGCCATCGAGGCGGAGCTCGACGAGCTTCGGGACACCGATGATCCGACGGCCGTCCAGTCAGAAGTGAGCCGTTTGGAGTCTCGGGTCGAGGGACTAGGCCCGGAAGACGTCGTCGAACAGATGGGCTCGGAGCTCCGTCGAAAAGTACGCTCGGGGATCCGAACCGAGTTCGGTGGCACCGAGTTCGCTTCCAGATACGGAGGGAACTACGTAATCACGAACCTCTCTGCGGAGTACCGGGAGGTTGGTCTCCCACCATCAGGGAGCGCCGTTCACGTACAGGATCTTCGCAACGTGCTTGAGCAGCGACTGGCCGCTGGAGACTCCTTGGCCGAGGTGGCGACGGCGCTCGACGCCGCGGTCGACCAACGGAACCGACTCAGGTCGATGCTGGACGAGCAGGAAGAGGAGACGGCCGATCGGATCGACGTTGTCGACGGTCAGTTGACCATCGTCAAAGAGCAGATCGGCCAGTTGCCGGAGGAGATAGCCGGGCGTATCGAAGAAACGGTAGTCGAGAACCGTTCACCGGAGTTCGACGGTGTCCACGCGATCGAGCAGGCGATCAGAAATGCGAAGGGTGCGCTTCACGACTGCCGCTTCGACGAGGTTGATCGAATTCTCGATGAGGCAGAACACAATGCCGAGACGCTTGTCTCCACGGTGGAGTTCCTTCGATCGTTGGACGGTCGGATAGGCCACGGGGGATCCAATGTCGACGTGCCGGAGGGAATTCCGAATGACGTGGTCGAATCGATAGCTCCGGCATTAAGCGACCGACACGGGGTTGATGTTTCCGTCGTTGACGGGCGGGTCGAGTTTGGCGAGGATCCGCGGCCGGAACTGGACGACGATGACGATTACACGGACGATCCACAAGCTGAGTCCACGGCTGGGGAGAGAGTCTCGAACACGGGGACTGCCTCGGATTCCCCGGAAAAACGGCCGGAAGAGGTGCTGGATTCGGCGCTGTACTTCCTCCGTGAGTTGGAGGAATTTGCGCGGGAATCTGAAGACGGGAGAGTTCAGTATCAAACCGAGCAACTGCCACCGGGCGTCGGGACGGAGGCGACGCTTGACGTCGTCGAACGATTCCTCGAAAACCAGTCTGATCTGTTCGACGAAGTGACGCTTCAGTCGACGGATCCGCCCGCATTCATTGAACTCGTCGTGGTCGACGGCGTGACGTCGACTGCGGCGGTACGGACCGCCCGTGACCGGTTCGTTGAGCGCTACGACTGACCACCGTCTCACGGTCATCATCCGTTCAATTCACGTCGGTGGAGACAGACTTAACCCGAGTGCTCACACACAGTGAACCGGGATCAAGTGTCATGCGATGTAAAATATGCTCGCTCTCCGCGGACCAGTGGGAGGTATCTTCGCTCGACGATCACCTATCGACGGCCCACCGCGACGAGCAGGCGGCTATCAGGGCGGTGTACGGGGACCGGTACGAGCGCCTGTTCGAGAACGGGGAGCCCATCTCTCACGAGGAGGCCGAGCCGGACGAACCTGACGAGGTTTCCGAGCCCGAGGTAAATACCCAAGACAGCGACGGATTTTCGGATTTCGAATCCGACGGGAGTTACGGCAAGAAGTGGTTCATGATCGGAGTCGGCGGAGCGGGAAACAACATCCTTGATGCGGTGTTGATGCGACGGGATACACTCCGTCGGAACAATGAGAATAGGGCGCTCATCTGGGAGGGTGGACTCGCTGGGTACGGCATCCTGAACACGAACATCGCCGAATTGGAACAGACCTACTACGCACAGGAGGAACGCGAGTATTCTCGAGAGGAGCTGATGATGAACTCCATCATCGGCCAGGGAGCACACGGTTATCAGGGAATGGGTCGGCGTTGGGACCACGGGAAGAGGGTCGTCGAACATGACTTCGCCGATGGCGGAAACCCGTTTCAGGAGCGCTGGGACATGGATCCTCAGCAACTTCGTGACGCACAGGCTCTGATGTTCGTCCACAGTGTGACGAAGGGAACGGGCTGTGGGTCGACTCCTGTGCTGGCGCGGAAGATCCGCGAGGAAGTTCTCAACAACGAGTTCGTCATTTCCAAGGCGCTTCTGTCATCGGTGGTCATTCCTTCGGAGGGTGGGGCTGGGTCGAACGCTGGGGGAAAATCTCGTGTCAACGGCGTCGTCGGGCTCGCACGGATGTCGGAGGCAGTCGACGCGATCATTCCGTTTGACAACGAGCGTCTCAGCGCCGTCGGCACCGACATCAAACCACGCATCGAGGGTATCGAAGAGTACAACCCACCTCACTACGCTGACCTGAACCGGCCGCTCGTGGCGTTCCTCGAGGCGTTCACTATGTCTTCGACCCCGCAGTTCGTCAAGAGCGACGCCTCGATGTCCATTCACGGCGATGTGTTCGACGTTGCGGACAGCTTCCGCCCTGTTGAGGACAAGTATCCGATCGACCTCGAAGGCGACCACCAACCGGCGGTGATCCTCGCACCAGTCCTCGGACGCGCACGCGGCGAGGAGCTCTCGATGTCGCAGCTAGAGACACTGGTCTCGAACGCGCTGTACCAGAACCGATTGGCGAAGTTCGATCCCGAAACCGCGTGGGGCGGGACGTTCCTCATCTACGGGCCGGAACGAAAGATGGAACGCGTATCCCAGCACGTGTCGGACGGATCGTTCCGCGAACTGCTTGCCAGTGAGGACTTCCTCAATGCGGAGTACAGCCCCGGAACGGAATCGATCGATATCCACGTTGAACAGCTGGTAACGCCGGAGCTTGACGACGTGTACCTCTGGGGTACGTTGTGGAATCCTCGGATGCCGTCGCTCGAACGGATGTACGACCACGCAAAGGAGATCAGGGATGGAAACAGTCAACAGGCCGAGAACCTCCGTGAGATCTGGGAGTACGTCGATCCGCTGTTCTCCTGTCTCGGTCGCGAGAATATGGCCTGAAAATGCTGCTGTATGCGCCACTGTTCATGTTCGCACTGTGGAAGAACGACGATGACGAGAGCACCGTCGCGGAGTTGGCTGCAGTGTTGGAGGCGGAAGAGTCAGGATCGGCGGTACAGCGGGAAGTAGAGCGTCTCGCCGAACGGATCGACGAAACGTACTCGTCCGCGAAACGCGACCTCGATCCACCGCAACGAGTCGCCGCCGACGCCGGTCCTAAGTCAAAAGTCGATGCTATCCGTACGGCCGTCCAGTCTAGTCGAAGTGCCGACGGCGGAACCGCGGCTCGAACGGCGGCCGTGAACCTCCGTGACGAAGTACAACCCCAGTCGGTAACCGGACAGCGTCTTCTCGACCAGTTGGCGGGCGTGCGAGGCTCCAATATCGAGGAGACACTCAGTACCGTTGTTGAAAAGCTCGACGAGCACGAACAGGCTCAAAGTGAACTGGAGCGACTTGACGGGCCTGATTCCGTCTCCGAGCCCGCGAGTGCGTACCGTGACCGAACCGAAGACCACAGACGCTCTGACGAGAAGCGGGAGCAACTCACCGATGCGGTCGATCGGTTGCTCGACGAACTCGACATAGAGCGTGAGGGAGACGACAACGATCTCACACGAGCCGTCCGACGGGCGACCCGCGAACTCCGTGACTGCGACGCTTCGAACGGAGACGGCGGACTGGGAGCGGCCGTCAGCGGAGCACGGAGCGAACACACACCACGTAGCCGGCAGGCGCGCGAGCTCTATGAGACCGTCGAGGCGGGCGCCACGGACGAGGCCACCAACGCATTGGTCGACGCCGCCGAGCGACTCGACCGAGCGGCGACGACGGAGTCGCTGACAGGGGGTATCGACCCCAACGATGTCGAGACGATGGCCACGGAGGTCGAATCGACTATCGCTTCTCACGACGGAGCGGTCGCCGAAACCCTCGGCGATCGCGTGACGGAACTGAGGAAGCGACTCCAGCGGATCGACGGATCGAACCGGGTCGTTCCCTTCGCCGTCCGCGAGGAACTTACGTTCTATCAGGATCACCTGATAGAGTCGATCGATGCTGGCACGGCCGATCCGGCCGTTGACGGGGACGCCGTAGCACTCCGCTCGACCGTCGACGAGCTCCGAAACCGACGAGATCGCGTGCAGACAAACTACGTGGAGGAGCGGTCGGACCACAACCACAGTATCCCGTTGTACTTCCTCTCGCTGGTCGATACGTCGCTCGAAGACGCCGAAACCCATCTCGACGCTGGAAACTCCGCGGAAGCTGACGGGGCCCTTTCAGTAACGGAAGACCTCCTCGATCACGTCGAGGGGCTGTACGAGCGGAACCAGTACAGCGTTATGCTCCGAAGTCTCAGGGGGTAATCTCGTGAAATCATCTCCGTTCGCATAGAGATGGCTCGACAGTTATAAGTCCCTGATTACTGAAATCCGACTGAACTTACGTCATGGTTTATCTATTTGTGGGGACAGGTCAGGCGGGTAGCGCAATCGTCGACGACGTGTTCGCCCACGACGGGATCCGCATCGAAGCATCGCCGTTGGCGATCAACTCGACGGTGAGGGACCTCGAGAATCTTAGCAACATCAGGGACACGAACTGGATCGGTGTCTCCGAGACCGATGGGTTAGTCCCGGGAACCGAGGCAGGGTTTGAGGAACGCGTAACTGGAGGGTTCGGTAGACGCCCTGAGCGAGCGAACGACGTTATCGAAAACCACCGGAGTGACCTCGTTTCGATGCTGGAGGAACGGTTCGGCGAGGAAGGGAACGTCCCGTTCGCGTTCGTGTTCGTCGGGGTCGGCGGCGGTACCGGTTGCGGGATCGCCCCACATGTCATTGAGGCGATTCGTGGGTACGCCGCCGGCGACGTGAAGGTCATCACTGTCGCCGTGCTCCCGAACACTCAGGACCCGGTTCACGAGGACTCCGACGACGAAGTGAGTGCTGGCCGGCAGGCGGCGAACGCGACGTACGGTCTCAACCGTATTGAGGACACCTCCGACGGAATACTCCTCGTTGATAACCAACGGCTCGGATACGAAGACGCCGCAGAGGGGCGATTCTCCGAGTACAACGAGTACATCGCCGGCTCGATAGTCGATCTCGTTGCGGGACCGGTCATTGAGCGGATCGACCCGGGAGATTACGAGAACATCGATGCGCCGATCATCGACGTCCAGGACATCGTCACGTCACTCAGCTTTGGCGACGAAGGAGCACGCCGCGCCGGGTATGGAACGTTCGGACGGACGGTACAGATGACGAAGTCTTTACCAGGGTATTTCCTCCCGATGGTCGGCCAACAGGAGATCGACGCCGCGGAGATGGCGTATCTGGCTCAGGCCAAACAGAGCGTCGAAGACCTCACGTTCGCCGATGCGGACAAGGCGCTCGCAAACGTCCGAGCGCCAGAATCGTACATCACGGAGGGTGAATACCAGATCAACGTCTCCGAGATCCGACGACGGCTGAGAGAACACACCTCCGAGGTGAACCTCGGAATGGTTCCGTCGAAACGGAATCTGGTGTCGTGTACGACGCTGTACACGTTTGAACGAGAAGACCTCGACCGGCTCCAGCAGATCGAGTCCATCGCAGAGGCCTATGCAAGCACCTAATATACCGTTCCATTTCACGGCCGGGGCGGTGTCGGCACTCCTCTTCGGTGGGGTCGCGGCCCTGATGAGCGTCAACCTTGCGTCGGTGCGCGGCGGCGATCTCGCCTCGCGATACGCCGGTGCTCAGGCGACGCTCTCGGTCGCTGACAGCGTGGTTTCTCTCGCTGCAAGCGCCCTGTTTCTCGGGATAGGTGTTGGACTAGTGGTCGGTGGCCTATGGGCGTATCATCGGGAGGTGTCTTCACGATGAACCGACGACGAATTTCACAGGTCGTCGCCGTCGTCATCATGATCTCGGTCGTCATCGCCGCCGGCAGTACGGCCGTCGCCGCCAGCAGTGCGGGTGTCGCGAGCGCCCCGGAAGCCACCTGTGAAGGCTCCGGGCTCAACGCAGTCCTGGACGACGGCACGACTGAGCCGGATCACCTCCGAGTTGTGTCGGGTACTCCAATCTCCGTCGTCTACTGTGAGAGCGGGGATGCGGTTTCCACAGACGACTGGGAACTCCACGGTCCGGATGAAGTCGATGGAATCGAGGAGAACGCCGGGGAAGACGAGGAGTACGCGTACCGACTCGAGACGGAGGAAGTCACCGGCACGGAGGAAGTGGAGTTGTCCGTGGACGGTGAGGACGCCTCCATCACGCTCGCTGTCGAAAATCCCGGCGTCACGGTGTCACACCTTGACGAGACGGTCGATTTCGACGAGGCGCCGGACGGCTTCACGGAAGCGGTCGACGACTATGAGACAGCACAGAACGAGACTGACGATCTCATCGAGGCGTTCGAAGACGGCGATGTGAGCGGGGATCCGATTGCGGACTACGAAGATCAGGAGATCCGGCTGACTGAGGCAAGCAAGGAGATTGAGGACGAACTGCTCACAGAAGCGTTCGACGGCGTCCCCGGCGCGTACGCAGCGTACTCGGCACAGATTGACGATCAAGAAGCGATGACGGACGAACTGTCGACCATTGCGGATGGCTACGTCGAACAGACGGAAGACGAGGCGAGTGACGATAGACTCCTCCTCGTCGGAGCGTTCCTGGGTCCCGTTCTCCTCGGAACGATACTCGGAGTCGGCGGCGGCCGCAGGCTGACTCGTTCCAAACTCGAAACGGTTCGCCGGCAGCGTCGCCGGGACGCGAACGTGGAATACGGACCGTTCAACCTGGCTCGCGCCATCGTTGGGTCGGTCCTCGCGGTCGTTACCGCGATCGGTGTCCTTGCCGTCACGGGAATACACGGTCCGATCATCGAGGTGCTACTATGAACGACAGAAAATTCACACTTGCAATCGGCGGGTCAGCGCTGGCGACGATGGCGATCGGGCTAGGGATGTTCCTCTACGTCGGATCGCAGATCGGCGTGTACGTACTTTTACTCGGTATTCCGACCGTTATCGTCGGAGGCACGATAGCGTATGTGCAGCGTTCGAAGCCCAGCGGCGGGCAGAAGACGACGCGGTACTTCGAGGACAAGGCCCAGCAGGTCGGAGAACGCATGCGGTCGTTGCTCGTGGAGTACGACCGCCTTCTCGACCGCCTTGATGACTGGGACGGCGGCGAGACCCACGACGAGATCTCGTATGTCGTTGACCGATTCGATGATGCCGGCGTCGAGTTCGATCGCTCGACAAACCGGTTTCAGATTCGGGGCGGGGGCGACCTCCGCGAGATCGAACGGCTCGACACTCAGGTCGACGAGCTCCGCACCGAACTTGCCGAGAGCGCACACCGTCACGTGACCCAGGAACGAGAGACCTGTATCGAGGCACAAGAGCGGCTTCGAACGGAGGGGCTCATCGACCGCGTCCGGGAGCCGGACGACGTTCCCGTCGGTGATCCGGACGCCATTCTCTCCGCAATGGCAGCCTTCGACACTAAGATCGAGGCGGCGGTCGATGACGCGGTGGAGACGCTTCAGACGCTTGCGGAGCGGAACGACCGGCCCGCCGATCAGGTAGAGCGTGGAGCCGGTAACGCGCGATCGTCGATCGAACGGGGCGAGTATGCGGCCGCAGCCGGCGCCCTGGTCGAGACGCGGGACCGGATGGAGGGAGACCTCGCGACGACGTTCGAATCGGAGCGTAAGACACTCGAATCGGTTCTGGAGACGGTGAAATCCTCGATCGCTTCCGAGTATGTCGACCCCGCGCTGAGAGACGAATTGGATGAGATCGAACGCGAGCTTGATGGGATCGACTCGGCGTTGGAGCACGCCGACCTCGAAGCACTCAGCGAACAGACGAGAAAGGTCTGTACAAAGATGGTCACGGAGATGGCCGACGAGTTGGATGAGCACCTAGCGACACTGTCGACAGCGAGCGTCCCGGAAGATTACTACGAGTACCAATCAGTGAACGACGAGACGTACGATTCAGATCTCCGAACGGCCGGCGACTTGAACGAGTATCGGAGAACGTGGTTGACCGCCGTCGGAGAGCTCTCTGAGGCCATCGACGCCGTCGAAATGAAGGCGTCGGTCGCCGAAGCGTATCCGACCGTCCGTGACGACATTGAGGAGGTGCTTCGTGCCCGCGGTCGTGTCGAGCCTGACGATCTGAAAGTGAAGCAAGCCGAGGAGTTCCTCGAACTGTACGCCGCAGACCATCAGGATGCGACCTTCCGGTCGAACCCCCCGGCATTGACCACCGACGGCGCCGGTGAGGCCTACGCGCTGACCGTACAGGCGGGGTTCCCCGAGGGAGGGCCGAAGCGAGGTATCGATATCGACCTCAACGGCCCAGAGGACGACACCCGGTCGTTCGAAACTCATCTTCTCGATATCGCCGAGTTTGAGGAGCTCCCGTACGGTGAATACACGATTTCGGTGACGACGCCTGAGGACGGGTACGCCGACGAGGAACGGACGGTGACGCTCGATGATGACGAGGAGGTTGAGGTGACGCTGCCGGAAGTGACGATCCGCGAGTCGGTGTGTGAGGGTATCGAGGAGGAGGCCGAAGCGGCGCTCGACGACGCGGAGTCGCTGTTCTCGGATGAGTACGAGGAGTCGGAGTACCTCTCCGACTCGATGGACTTCCCGATGACCGCCGAGTATGTGCCCTGCATGCTCGCTCTTTGGGCGGAACGTCAGGGGCTCACCGTTCGTGAGGTCGATGGGAGCGTGCTGGTGTACGACGGCGAGCAGTTCCAGAACCGACTGCAGAACATCGTCGACCACAACCTTTCGGCCGGTGAGTCGATCACGTACACGGACGTTCGGAACCGGTATCTCGCAGTCCCAGCGTCGGTCAACCTGATCATCGAGACGCTTCGGGAATCGGACATCGGATCGGAGATCGAATACGGAGATGACGAACTTATCAAGCGATAACATGTCTGGACAGAACCACACCAATCGATTCACGCGATGGGCAGTGATCGCCTCCGGAGAGGGTGGCGGCCGCATCGCCTCACGGTTTTTCAGCCGTCGGGAGAACCCT
The DNA here is from genome assembly GCF_054654575.1 of Halorubrum gandharaense. Taxonomy (NCBI): domain Archaea; kingdom Methanobacteriati; phylum Methanobacteriota; class Halobacteria; order Halobacteriales; family Haloferacaceae; genus Halorubrum; species Halorubrum gandharaense. Next base: position 784,573 of record NZ_BAAIET010000001.1, on the reverse strand, counting down.
GGCGTCGAGGAGCGCATCGTCGTGATGAACACGAATCGAACCGACATCGGAAACACCATCCAGCGGCTGGAGGGGAAGCTCGGTAACGCGTCGTTCGAGGACCATGTCGTGACCTTCGGCGACGACGAGGGTGCGGGCAACGTGTTCGCCGACGGCGAGGACCTCGCTCGCGGTGACTTCGATAAGATCATCGGGAGCATCAACAACATCGTCGAAACCGGTGACGCGTTCATGCACGTCGCGACGTTGGGGGGAGGCACCGGTAACGGGTCGATCCCGTACGTCATCAGGAAACTCAACGAGGGGGTTGACAGTCCCGAGTACGAAGACTGGATGAACGACGTTATTCACGCCGCGATGGGCGTTTGGCCGTACGAGGACGAGCCCCCTCAACAGCAGTTCAACGCCGTGTGTGGGCTCTCCAGACTGCTGCGGCGGCCAGACGGGACGCAGAACGCCGATATGGTGCTGCTCGGCGCAAACAGCCACATCGCACAGCTTGAAGAACAGGACGAAGCGAACGGGCGGCCAAACGATGCGGTCAACGAACGGCTGATCGAGGCGTTCGACCTGATGATCAGCGCGGGACGAGAAACGCGGGGTGTGATCGACGTTCAGGACTACATCAGCGTGCCGTCCCAGATCGGAGCCTATCACTTCACGCCAGCCGTGGCGACGGAGATGAACGCAAACGTGTACGATCTGGAGTACATGTTCGATATGGCCGCCGAGAACGCGTTTGTCCCACTTGACGTGGGGACCACGAAGGCGGCCTACGCCATCGTTCGTGTCCCGCGGACTATGGACGAGGACGAGTACACGGAAAGTGAGGTCAACAGTGTGTTCGAGTCCTGGAAACGGAAAAAAGGGATCGACGCTCCGGGAATGTCGACGGTGTCGATCAAGGACGGCAGCCGCAATCAGGTTGACGTACTGATCCTCTTGGGCGGGTTCGACCTCGACCCGTTGCTCGACCAGTCGTGGAGCGACTACGAGACTCACAAGGGACGGCTCGACCGCGGTCGCCGGCTCGGTAACACCTCGATCTCCGCCGAGCAGATGCAGCGGATCGAAGACAACCTAAAAGAGTACATGAGATTCCTGGAGGAGTGAGGATGTCGACACCGACACCCCGTTCACGTCAATCGCTCCTTCCGGCGTGTCTCGCCGTGCTCACGGTCGCCTCGCTGCTCCTCGTCGGGGGGCTGGCGGGCGACGCCGGCGCCGAACCCCACGAAATCGCGGTCGATCAGGATGGGACAGACATTGAGATCACCGTCGACGAGAGCGCCTTCGGGGATGCCGACGCGGAGATTGACGTAGAAGTCAATGATGTGCGTATCGCTGAGAACGAACCCGCTGACGATCCGGACGATCCTCAAGACGGCGAGTACGTCTTCACGGTCGGATACGCGGACGAATTCTCCGACGATGACGACCTCTCCGAAGCGAACGTGACCGTCACGACGCCGGAGATGGAGGCTACGGAGGAACACGACCTCCGGTATGTCGAGCCCGAACCCGGGGAGTGGATTGTGATGGAGGCATCAGGAAATGTTAAGATCAACGCAGCGACGGTCGTCGGAATCAGTGACGGCTGGGAAGTGACGGCCAGCGCTGGGGACGAAGAAGAGACGGTGACGTTAGAGCCGAACGGCGACAGTGACATCGTACTCAACCGGACTGACCAGGGGGTCCAGCAACTGCTGCTCACCAATGACAATATCGGGTTGCTCGGCGAGACGATCACCGTTCAGGAAGACGAAGCAGTCGACTTCACTGCGGAAACGATGGATGGGACGATAACGCTGGAACACCCGTTCCTCTTCGACGAGGAAGAGTACGTCGTCTCGGTAACTGGTGGGTCTGATGGAGACCCGGTTTACTGGACGACACGGGCGACTGCTGATGATGGAACGCTCCGGACCAGCCTCGGTGCGCCCATCGATGACGATGCAACCGTTCGCGTCGTCCACGACAGTGGATTTGAGCGAGAGACTGCTGTGGATCCGAGTGACGAAACGCACGAGGCCGAACTTTTGCATGACGGTGAAACTGTCATCCTCGACGATGCCGGTCTCGACGGCGGCGAGAATGACACGCTCACCGCGCACATTCGGTTCTCAGGCGAGGAAGAGACCATCGAAATAAACGAAGTCCCCTATGAGGACGGCGAAATCAAGTTCGGCGAGGCGGGATACGAACTCGCCAACGCGTCGTACGACCTCCTTTTCGTACCCGACGACGAACCGGTCGTCGCGGAGCTCGCGGGCGGTCCCGACGACCCCGGAGTGACTACCGTCTCCGATGACGGGATGTTCGCAACGCTCACGTCATACGTGCCACCGGGGCTCTTCGGCGTGTGGGGTCTCGTGATCGCGGGCCTTGCCTTATTGGCCGGCGGCCTCGCCGTCTACGTCACCCGCGGATCCGACGGCGCCGGAGGCGCCGCATCGTCTATCGAGGTACAAACGAAGATCGTCGACGAGCGCACCGGCGAGGTCGTCGACACGACACAGCGGGTGAAGTTCGTCCCGACCCGATCGACTGCCGGCCAGCAGGACATTATCACCAAGCAGATAAGCGGCCAAGCGCCCGTACGTCTCCCATACGAAACGTACAGAGCACGACTTACGAAAGGACAGGTCTCCGCTCGAGTACGCCCTGATTCGGAGACGGTGGTGCTGGAACTCCCCCCAAACGAGAGGAAAGTTCGTGTTCGGGACGAATCTAGTACCCCGATCGCGAACGCGTCAGTGACGGTGTCGGGACCGAACGAAACGGTCGCCGGCGGGACGACGGACCAAGACGGCACCTTCGAGTTCGAAGTGCCGTCAAGTCTGCACGAGTCTGACTGTACGCTCACCGTCGAGGCCGACCGCTATCAGCGCAAATCGGGGAGTTTGGTGCCGGAGGTCACTCTCTTGCCACAGACAGGAAACGCGGAGGTAGTTACCAGTATCGACGGCACGACTGCTCCGGATATCGACGTTCGACTCATGCCCGACGACGAATTTACGCGCCGCCACGTCGACGACAAATCGGGTGACACCGCTGAAGACGGCACAGTTCGCTTCGAAGAGCTTCCCGTGGGCGCGTACACGGCAACGTTGAACCTTGACGGAGAGGGAGTGGTTGAAGCCGAACCAGTCGACGTGACCGTTCGTCGCGACGAATCGGTCAGCGAACGGATCGACGCTACGTTCACCTTCGCCATCGACGATGAGCGCAAGGAACGTATTAGGAATCTCCACCGGAACATTTCCGATCTCACTCCATCAAACAGGGACGGAGCGATCCCATACTACTTCGGGAGCGTTCTCACGACGGTGCTTACAACCGTGGAAGAGGAATTCCCGAACCGTGGGGTGACGTTCCTGCGTAACGACGCCGATCCGGTCGCCGTCACCGACGCGGTGCTGGATGCCGTCGACGACGCGGTGGCGTACACGCGAACCGCCATGACACAGAAGGAGACCGTCGACCTGTTCAGCGCGTGTAGCGGGTTACGCGAAGTTAGGATCACGTGGGATCAGGACGTGGAAGCGGATCGACTCATCGAGTTCGCCTGCGACAGCAAGGCCAATCATCGGCGGGCGCTCATCGACCACCTGGAGGAGACGGACGAACTCATCCGCGAGAAACGCAGTGAAGTATCGACTATCTCCCCAGTACGTGATCTCCATGGGGAGATTCAAAGTCACGCCACGGCACTTTCGGGGACCGACTCCGCAACACAGCGTGCCCACTTCTTCGTCGGGCTACAGATGCTCGACGCGCTGGAGCAGCTGTTTGATGAACGGGAGATCGTCGACAGATTGGAGGAAACGGTGTTTTGAAAATGGATGGACGCATCTTCGTGGCGGTTCTCGTCGTGACTGGACTGCTTGCACTCGGCGCAAGCGGCGCTGTAGGAGCACAGGAGTCACCGGAGGATTTCGTTATCGAACTGAACGATCTCCGGGACAGCGAGGCGTTGAGCGAGTATCCCGAACTCGACATCGCTCGCAGCCAAATAGTCGTCGAGATTCAGCAGGGTGAGACGTTTACCGACGCTGATCGACAGCGAGCTGATCTCCTGTTGACTGCTCTTCTCGCGTTCGAACGCGCCTACGAGATATCCCAGTCCGATCCAGTTGCGAGCCTCGATGACGCTGATGAGGCGTTCGCGGCGATAGAGCAACTTGACGAGGCGGGCGAAGGGACGTACGCCGCGTTTGGTTACGTCGCGCTCGAACGATTCTACGAGCTTCAGGGAGAGCGAATCTACGACCGCTCACAGGAGATCGATGAGACGCCCGAACGCATCGACATGCTCTCCTCGTCGGTGCACGCGTACGAGCAGTCCGGCGGCTCCGAGCGGTACGCCGAAATTCAGGTCGAACGCGACAACCTCCGGACGGAGTACGACGACGACATGGAACGACATGATTCCCTTCTCGACGAAACGGATGCGTATCTCGACGGCTGTGACACTGCTTGCGAGGACGTCGGAGCGATGATGACTGAGGACCCGTTCTCGAGCTTCGGAGCCTACGAAGGCGCTTTCGATGCCCACGAGTCGGCTGCCGAAGCCGAACGGGTCGCCGCGGAGCACGGCGTCGCCGACACGTCGAGCGACGCGGCCACTCAGCGTGAAGCGTCGTTCGACGCGTTAGTCACCACTGCGATATCGAGCGTCGTATTGGGAGTCGTTTACACAGTGATTCTCGGTGCCGTCGGTGCCGTGGCGTTCTGGCGAATCTCGAAGTGGGGCCGTGATATCAAAACTGCGGCCAGTGACCGGATCGTGACGCCACTGGAGGTAGACGATGCGTAACCGGTGGATTGTCGTGCTGATCGCTTTGTCAGTGCTTCTCGGTGCTGCCGTGGCGACGGCGGCTGCCACCTCGGGTAACGTCGAGCTTGACGAAGCGCTGGATGACCAGTCCGAATCGGAGACGTTGTCGTTCACGTTTACGGCGAGCGAGGACGGGACGGTGAGCGCCACTGATACCCGTACGACCAGCGGGGGGGATGTCGAGTTCGTCTTCTCGAGCTGGTCCGGCGGCGGTTCCAGCGGCACGTCAACTTCGTGGTCCGTCGAAGAGGGCGAACAGTACACCGTCGAATACACGGCGACCGCCGAGAGCGGCGCGTCGGAGACGACACACAGCGAGTCCGTCGGCGTCGAACATGACGACGGAACGACGGAGGCATCCGAGACGCTAAGTCTCGCGGTTGATTACGTCGAGCCGGCGTTCGGCACTATCAACGATCAGTCCACGGAAGTGGTGTTTGTCGACGACGATTCCGCAACGACGACTGTCGAGGTCGACATGCCGAACGTCGGGGACGGCGTGATGGACGTGACCGATGTGGTGTTCGAGGAACACGACGGCGTCGACGCCAGCGTGGACTCCCGGTCCGATCTCATCGACGGAAACTCCAACGGCGACCTGACGACCGAGATCGCCGTCGACGACTCGGTCGACGCAGGGTCGTACTCCGTGGGGGTGACCGTCTCGGACAACCTCGGGAACAGTGAGACGTTCACCGTGTCGCTCGAGGTGCAAAAACCGCCTGTCGCCGGGGTTTCCGGCGACGAGATCGATGTCGGTGACGTGCTGGTCGGCACCTCCGAAGACGTGGAGTTCACCGTCGACGAACTCGGCGGCAACGAAGGGTTAGACGGGCTTGACATAGAAACCGTGTCCGCCGACCCGAACGCCGATATCGGGTTCGACATTCCGTTCTCGTTCGGGACATCGCCCGGCGGGTCCGGCGAGGCGACGGTCACCGTCGACGTGAGCGACGACGCATCACAACACGACGATATCGAAGTCGACGCGTTGATCAGCGGCACCGACGACGAGAGTCCGGATCGGGACGTGACTGTCAACGCTCGGGTAATATTCCCGGCGACGCTCGGAAATGTCCGGAGCACACCCGGAACGTTCTCATTCGATGAACCGCGTGACGAGGTGAGTTCACAGACCCACACAACGACGGTTGATATCCCGAACGACGGCGATCTTGAGATGGAGGTCGACTCCGTCGATGCGAGCGTCTCACAGCCGGGCATCAGTGCGACGGTCGTCGACGCTCCCGGGTTCGTCGACGGTCAGGAGTCTCGGGATGCGGAGGTGGTCATTGAAGCCGATCCCAGCGTTTCGGAGGAGACCTACGAGCTGGAGATTGCAGTTGAGACTGACGACGCCGGATCGGAGACCATCACCCGAGATTTCGATGTCGAACACGAGACCGAACTGGCCGTTTCCTCGAGTGAGGTCCGTCTGGGCGAAGTGACGATAACCGAGAGCGTCACTCGCTCCGTCGACGTATCGGAACGGCTCGGTTACAACGATCTGGAGAACGTTGAGGTAACGCTCGTCGACGGCCCCGATGACTGGCTCGAAGCGAGTGGTGAACCGACATCGACGGTCCGTGCAGGCGACTCCTCTGAGCTCCGGATGGATCTGCTGTTCGACACCGAGGCCGAAGCCTACCAGCAGTATGTGTGGACGTTCGAAGTCGATGCCGATGGCGTTGATTCCGAGGAGGTTGAGGTTGTGGCAACCGCCCGTCTCCTCTCTGTGGAGGATATCGTCACCGGTCTCGAAGCATCCGGCGGAGAGGGAGGCTGGCAGGCCGACGCCGCGGATGGCGTCACGGAGGGGCTCACCGACCTCGAAACGCGTCTCCGCGAGGGTGAATCGGTGGACGATGGTGATATTCAGCGGTCACTCACCGTCGCACAGACGACGATCGTGCTGATTGACCGTGTCGGTGCCGCGGGGGAACTTCAGGCTGAGGACGACTACGAGGCGGCCCAGCCGAACGTCGTCAGCGCGCTCGTTGCACGGGAGCTAATCGACGATTCGGTGTCGGAGATCACCGACCAGGAAACCGCGTCGGATCTGGAAGTTGCCCTTGAAGAGTCTGCGGAACCGCTTGAGGAGATCGTCGCAGAACAGGAGAGCCACTATCAGGCGATCCTCGAAGACGATGACGCGAGCGCACTCGCACAGTATCAGGCCAGCACCAGTCTCGAGTCGGTCTACGCCTTGCAGGGTGACGACGCTGCGGCCGCTGACCACGAGGAGATCGGCGAGGAGCGGTTCTCGTCGTACCAGATCCACGTTGAGGACGGCGTCGAACACCGGCAGTCCGCAAGGTCCACTCTACGAGACCTAGAGGATGAAGCGACACTAACGGTGCTTGGTCAGCCGCTCGTGTTGAACCCCACGCGGTACGACGAAGTGGCGTCATCCAGCGATTCGATACTGGAGAACTACGACGACGCAGCGACAAACTTCGAGAATGCAGGTGCTACGGCCGAAGCCGAGGCAACGGACGCCGAGGCCTCCCAAGCGGCGTTGCAGCTGCAGATCACCCAGTACACGCTCCTTGGTGCCGGGGCTGGCTTCGGTGTGGTGTTCCTCTACGTGGTGATCCGGCAGCTCCTGAACGCTCGGCTGTACGTAAGGGAGGCGCGGATGGCAGAGACCGGAGGGTTCCTTCGATAATGCGGGCGCTTCACTGATCCGGAACGAGTTCGACCGGGCTCGATATACGAAGCGGGAACCCCACACTGTCCGTCGATTCCCGTTCAATCGCAAGCGCCCCGACATTCGACGGATCGCCGACAACCTCTGCCCGGGTCTCGTCACCGTCGACGGCCAGCGTCAACGGGACCTTCACACGGTCCGCGACGCCTTCGACATCAACGTAGTGAGATGTAGTTTCACCGGGATCGAGCGACATGTCCTCCAGCGGATCGTAGAGAATCGGTCGAAGCTGTTCGCCACCTGCCTCGATCGAAATACCGTCGATTGGGTCCGGTCCGTCGTTCATTACCGTAACGACGACCGTCCCGCTGCCGTCGTCCACGACGGTTTCGTCGTCGATTTCGAGAGTTAGGTCCTCGATTCCCGAAACCTCTCCGCCTTCGACGTGAACGAGCGTCTGGCGGTGGTCCCGATCCACGTCGTCGACGACATCGGGAGCAATTGAAAATGACAACAGTTCCGCTTCGGTCGAAGGATCGAGTTCGTCGGTCGAGATAGTCTCCGTTTTTTCCGACCGTGGAGCCACCTGCATCTCTGCGGGAGCATCGAGCAGAGTACCGTTTCGAAGCGACAAGTCGGAGATGGTGGTTCGAGACTGAGAGTTGTTGACGGCGTGGAGTCGGAGAGCATCCTGGCGTGGGTGACCACTCGCGAAACAGTACGCCTCCGGGCGGTCGATGCGCATCGGGTGTTCTCCCGCATCGCGCCGCCCGGCCGATGTCTCCACGGACACGGCCGGCACCGTCGCTTCACAGTCAGTAAACGTGTGTACCCGTACGAACCGACGAGTCTCGCCGGCGGGAACGCTCCCCACAGTCTCATCGTCATCAGTCGGGTGGACGCCGACGCTGACTGTATCGGAGCTGGCGTTCGTCACCTCGACGTACTCGAACACCAAACTGCCAACGAGTGGCTGCTCCGGCTCGAACTCTCTCGAAAGCTCGAGCCGATCGTCGCTCGCTGCGTCCGGGTCCGGACCACCGCTATTTCCCGATCTTCGGGATGGGCCGCCGCCGGCTGCGGCGGTCGCATCGACGACCGACCCTTGGGACCGTACGGGTCGATCCGGAGCGGCATCGCGCCCGTGAAGAACCGCCTCATCCGGTACCTCGACGGTCGTTTCGTGGTCCAGAAATTCGCCGTCGGCACGGACGGTGACGCTCCCGCTCTCACCCGGCGGGAAGGCGACGACCGTCCGCGGTACGTCGGCGTCGATCGGAACCGTCAGCGGCTGGGGTAACGCCGAGGACGTAACGGAAATCTCGTCGTCAACGCTGACATCGCCGTCGTTCCACAGCGAAACGACGACGAGTCCGTCATTGACTGCAGCGTTCACCGCTATCGGCCGTTCGGGGACTGCCATGTCGATCTTTTGCGTTTCACCCGCCGCGCGAATCCTGATCCGGCGAGACTCCGGGAGGTCGACCTCCATCGAGCAGCTCTCACCGCTTTCCAGCGTCGGTATCGTTCGACCGCTGGGTTCGATTCGAATGTCGTGTAACGGGACCGGTTCCGGGTTCCGCAACTCCAGAGACACGTTCCAGCCGTCGTCCGCGTGGACTGGGGTCGCCGATGTCTCCACAGCGTCGACTCCACCCAGCACGTCCACAGTGTCGTTCAGTACGAGCTCACCGTCAATCTGTACTCGAACATCAAGCTGGTCTCGACTGATCGACCCCAGCCCGACCCGAAGCCCTTCGTTTTCGCCCGGATCCAGCGAGAGTCGCTCCTCGCCAGTGATCGTGGTCGCTCCCTCAATCTCGACCGCGACTCTCACCGTCGCGACCGTCTCGCCAACGTTCTCGATGACGACCGGGAGCGATTGGGCCGTGACACTGATTTCATCGGCGCCGACTGCGGCGTCTATTTCAACCTGCGATGGATCAACGGCCTCGAACACGTTGACTACGGAGCCATCGACGGAACACACCACCTTTCCCGAGACCGCGGCCACCGGCATCCCACCCTGGAGTGAGAGCGACCGCCAGTCGCCGCTCGGTTCGACGGCCCTGACGCTATCAGTCGTCTGAACGAACAGTTCCCCGCTGCCGTGCGGGTCGATCCTATCAACGGCCCAGTCGTGTTCCCATAGTTGGTCGCCCGAAGCGAGGTCCACGCCGACACAGCGGTCGTCCTTCATCACACAGACCACTACGTCGTCGACGACGCCGAGATCGCTTATTGCGCCGTCGAGGTTCGTCCGCATCCGGGTCTCTCCGTCGGGTTCTAACACCGTCAGGAACGACCACGACGCGAGCACGAGGTCGGAGGTGGTGCTAACGAGCTCGGGCGTCGCTGCCACGTCCGCGTCGGGACGGTCCTGCTCGAAGCGAATTCCGCCCGTGGTGGCGTCGATTCCCACGATCCGATCGTCATCGGTGAGAACGACAACGAACTCCGTTTCGTCCGGGGCGGCAATCCGCTCGGCGCCGGGCACGTCCGCGACCCAGAGGCGAGTCCCAGATCGCCCGTACGCTGCGAGTTCTCCGTCAAACAACACGAACAGATGGTCATTTATCGCGACGTTCTGCCCTGGCTCCTCTAGGATGATCTCGTCTCGGTCGGTGCTCACGAGCGATACCGTCGACCCGCTCAATAATGCGACGGCGTCGTCGGTAACGGCCCAGTCATCGAGGTTACCGATCTTGAAGGAACTCCGTCGGACCAGCTGGAACTCCGGATCGGTCTTTTCTCCCTCTGACGCGTCGGAGTTGGTCATTGCACTGTGTCCTCCGGTTCATCTCCGTCGGACATCGACTCATCCGCGAGCAGGTCCGTCAACGACTCCCCGCCGGTGTTCATCCGGATCCCGAGCCGCTCGGCTTCGCGGGTGACGTACTGTTTCATCCGCGGATAGCCCTCCAGCTCGTCGACCTGCTCTCTGACGCTCGTTACGAACTGTCGCACCGTTTTCGGCTCCGTCTCTTCGATCTGTTCTAACAGGTACTCCGTCGTGATTTCACGCGGCTCGCCATCAATGACACTCCGGATCAGTTCGCGCTGAAAGTCAGTTCCGAGGATTCGGTCGGCGACCTCCGCCGGTGTGTAACCGACGGTCTTCTCGCCGAGTCGCTCGAATTCGATCCGGTCCGCGTTCGGGAGCGAATCGAGCTGTTTTTCCCACACTTCAGCCATTACCTCCGCCCCCGGCTGTTCGATGAACTGCTGGACGGGGAACCGCCGTGTCGCAGCTGGATCGATCGTAAACGGCATATTCGTCGCACCGATAACGAACAGGTTGTCCTCGACATCGTTCATTTCCTGTAAGAACGCGTTCGTGACGGCGCGTTCGTGCCGCTGTAAGTTGTCGTCGCTCCGGTCCGGGATCAGCGTCTCGATCTCGTCGAAAAATAGGACGGCAAAGCCGTCTTCCTGTGCGATCGAGTGGGCCTGCTCGAACACTGCACTCACGTTCTTTTCCGACTCGCCGGCGTACTTCGACTGGATGTCGCTGCCGCGGACCTCGAGGAACGTCACCTTGCCGTACTGGTCTTCGATATCAGTGTTCTCCTTCGCCTCGTAGGCGATCGCTTCGGAGACGTGAGTCTTCCCACAACCGGGAGGCCCGTACAGCAGCATGCTCCCACCCCGATCCGCGAACTCCTCACCGTACTTGTCGACGATCGTCTGCCGGATATCGGTGTCGAACAGGGCCAGAAGCATCCGTGCCGTTTCTTTCACCTCGGAGAGACCGGCCACGTCCTCCTCGAAGCTCACCTGCGGAACAGTTGGGTCGATGGAAACCGTTGCACCCTCTTCACCGTCCTCGCCGGGGTGCCCCCCGGCAGAGGAACCGGATCCACTCCGGTGACCCGTCCCCGCACTCGTGGCGGGTGCGGGATCGACCGGTTCGTCGACGAACTCGAGATCCGTCTCTTCCGTGACCCGTAGCGTCGAGTACGTGCTCGGGCTCATTTCACCGACGGAGAACCGAACGAACGATCCTCCAACCTCCGTGATTTCTTCGATCCGGTGGAGCAGGTACTCCGACGAACGGAGGTGCTCTTCAAGTGACGAAGAGTCCACTCCCTGAACGTAGATCTCGGCTTCGTCACAGGACGGCATTGACGCGATATCGGCGCTTGCGTCGACGACGAACGGTTTGTCATAGCTGATCCCGCCGAACAAGTCGGCGACGTTCTCGTGGATGTACGCCTTGCTTCCGATGTCGCTCATGACGCGGTCGTCCGCCGAGTCGACATGGAAAAACGCCTTCCGGTCGGCATGAGAGATCTTGACAATACCAGTATTGCCGCCGATCTTGCTTCGCCCGACGCGAACGTGCGACGTGGGTCGATCCGTTTTCGTGATCGGTTTTAGATTGACACGTGTCATCTCAAATTCCTCGTTTCGTTTTGCAACCCGTCAGCCAATGATTGAGTTCGTCTCGCCGTCTCGACGGCATCCCTATCGGGGACATGAATCCACTTGGCGACCGACGTTTGGTACTCGATGACCGACCCGAGATCCGTAAGCAGGTCGCCGACATCCTCCCACTCCGTAGCGATCGACGACGAACCATCGATCCGATGTCGCTCGGCAAGGGTCCGACAGTCCGCTGCGACGGCGGTGAGATATGTCGGAAGGAGGTCGAAAAGCACGTACCAGTTGGCCGCCGCTGATCCCTCGCATGCAAGCGGGATCACGCGCTCGCCGGCGACATCATCAAGGCGATCGTCAGCTTGGTAGGACACTGGTTCGTCACTGTCGAGCAGGTCCGCTTCCAGTCGATTCCAGCCTCCGTCCGAGAGTCGTCGTTTCCCGTCGGTCCAGCCGTACAGTTCCTCCATCTCGACGGCGATCTCCCGGTCGGCCTCCGACGGCGGCGCACGGTCGAGCGGTGGGAGCGGAATCCCGACGACACACAGGTCCACGAGGTGACACACCCACTCGGTACAGTGATGGACCGCCACCCCATCATCGCCGGCGACCGTTCGAGCGGTACGCCGGTCGCTCACGGTGTCACGAACCTCGCTGAGTGTTCCGAGGATCGAGACAGTGTGCACTGCGTTAGGTGTCCCGAACGGTCGTTGCCGTTTCGTCGGTCGCTATCTGTGTCTCCTGAGCGGCCTCCCCGACTCCGGAGATCTGCTCCATGAACTCGTCGTCCGACGTTTCTTCCATTTTCTCGCTCGGATCGGTTGCGGCGCCGATTTTGGCGACGACATTGGTGAAGTTCTCGACCATGTCACGAGCCCCACTGTGTTCCAGATCGTCGATCAGCGCGGTCCGGCGGTAGTCGATCCCCTGCTGTATCATTGCTTCTTTGATCGACTGCAGATCCTCGATGAGATCGTGGAGACGTTGGGGGCTCTCAATCTCGGGCCCTGCACCGTCGTTACCCGTTACGCCGTCTTCGAGCGCCTCGTACCGGTGATACCGTTCGCGGAGCCGCTTAAATTCCGAACGTTCGTCCGAATCGAGTTTGGAGGGCTTGCGACCGGCCAAAAGCGCCTTCATTTCCTGCTCGAGCTCGCGCTGTTTCTGCTCGAAGTCCGTCTCCACAGATCTCGTGTCTTCCAGCTTTTCGATATGTTTTTCGAGGGTCTTGCGGTTCTCTTCGACGCGTTCGATCGCCGTCTCGATCCGGTCGACGCATGCATCGAGAGTCGCCGCCCAGTTGTTCATCATCGCGGATGTCCCGGACTCCTGAATATCGTCGCCGGTCATCAGGATGATCACCTTTTCCCCGTCGAGTTTAAGCACATCTTCCTCGGCGAGGTATTCGATTATGGCGTGTGCGGCGTGGTCACTTTTGGCGTGGTCGGAATCCGACTCCGCCAGTGCCTTTGCGGCCTCTTCTCGGCCCATGACGCCCTGCCCGTCGTCGATGGCGAGCTGTTCACCAAGATGCGCCTGTGCCAGCGTTGAGATGATCTCTTCCCAGTTTGCTTCCAGTTCATCACTGGAGCCCGTCTTAGCGATACTTCCGTCGAATCGTACCGGATCGTCGGCGCTGCTCCGCGGTCTGGCCGTAATAAACGTCGTTTCATTTCGTTCCGATTCTTCGAATTCGCTGAACTTGTTGCGCATGTTAGAATCCCTCCTCTTCGATCAGTGTTTCTGTACGATCCTGTACGCGACTTCGGAGGTGTTTGTTTGCCTTCTCGTCATCAGCGAGGTGGAGGTCAGCTACCTCCTCTTTTGCTTCCTGTTTTAATGTTGCCATCGCGGCACCCGAGCCGTCCGCGAGAATCGGGTCGACTATCTTCTCCGCGTGAGCTGCAATCTCGTCTTCCAGTGGTGCTTCGTGAACAGCTACTGGTCCGTTTATGTGTATCTCGGCGATCGTCGTGAGCCCCTCCTGAACGGCGTCGACGGCCTCGGTGCGTTTCTGCCGGCTCAGCTGTTTGAGGATGCTCGATCGAGCCTCGATCCGGGCCCGAACAACCTCGCGATACTCCTGTTTTGGCATCGCGTAGCCCGTCGATTCGAACTCATCGGCCACATCCTCGGCGATCTCTTCGGCCATCCACTCGCCGTACTGTTCGATTGAGCCCCATACAAGGTACTCACCATCGAGATCAGAGAGAAGGCCGAGCTGCCCTTCGAGGTAATGGATTACGTCCGATGTGGCGTTAACGGAGATGATCTGTTCGAGCTCTTCGTGGGATAGTACTCCGACCGGGGTCCCGTTTCGTGACTGTTTGATTAGTTCATCCTTCAGCTGGTTCTGTCCAGTTTTCTCTTTCAGTTTGGGTCCGACCGAGTAGTACTCTCGAGAGCCGGTCGCGATCCGTGACAACAGGCCGTTCGACACGAGTTTTTCGGCGAAGAACTCGGTGTCCTCGATAGCGAGGTTGAATTCTTCGCGGAGCTGTTCCGCCGTGACGACCTGTTGTGTCGACATGAACAGGTCGCGCAGTCGGTTCAACACGCGTTCCGGGGGTCCCGTACTAAATACGGCGTAGTAGAAGACGCCGGAGCGGATTCGTTCAATGTTCTCCCAGTCCTCACTTGCGATATTTTGCAGGGCTTCCTTTACGTCGCTCCGTGAAAGGTTCCCAGCCTTCATGAGCGGTGTATCCGACGATTCGTAGCGTTCCCGAATCTCGTTGGCAACTCGATCTACATAAAGGAAGCCGAAATTCTCCTTGGCGACCTCTATCGAGATCTCACCCAACGTATCCGTGTCAACCGGCCTCAGACTCATAGTGTGTCAAAAAACGTTCAGCATAGTAAAGTTACTGCCATCATCGCGTCAACACGCCTTGACTTCGGAGTTGGAAACAGCTTGTTCGAATAGTTAGTTCACCGTTACGGAACTCGCATGAGACGCTCCCTTCCGCCGAGTGGGTGGTGAACCGGAAGGGTTTACTTGCCGAGGGAGACTAGCTGATCAGCAACTAGTGTGCAGCGACGTGCTTACGTTACGGCTTGTCAGTAGCGGACGCCGATTGCCGGATTTCCTGGAACGTCGTAAAACCAGGTTACTGGCGCTCGCGCTTAAAAGTGCTCGCCGGCGAACGACGCTGGTCTCGACACCTCATTCATGCGGTCGGCGTAATCGCCGGCAGTCTCGATGAGAACGTCGGGAGATTCGATACCGTGATCGGCCCAAATTTAGTACTTCACAAAGCTGGTTAGTTAGAACGTCTGCTTGCTGAGGATGTGCACTCCAACAAGCAGACGGTCACTAGAGCTGGGCCACGCCTTCGACTGGAGTCCGGAGGTGGGATCACTCATCGACGAGGCCCACCGCGACCGCGGTCGCGGGATCGCCCGTCGCATCGACTGCGGCACCGTCTGCGTCAACGACGCGTTCGTCGCCGGCTGGTCGGACATCGACGCGCCGATGGGCGGGATGGGTGACTCCGGACTGGGGCGCCGACACGGCCCCGAGGGCTTTTTGCGGTTTCTCGCGTCCCGACGGTTGCAACGTCCAGTGTGGGGCCGCTCACGTTTCCATCCCGGATTCCGATGCGTGGGTGCACCGGGCTCTGAGCAGGTTGACGGGTGTCAAGCGGCATCCGACAGTAGCGACGATGAGCGGTCCGACAGTGTTTCTGACGGGCTTTTCCGGATTTCCGAGGTCAGCGCTACTCGCGCGGATTCTGGCCCGCGGAGATGGACCTACTACGTGTCTCGTCCAGCCGCGGTATCTCGACACGGCCCGCCAGCGAGCAGCCACGATCACCGACGACCGAGAGCGCGTCGAACGGTGACGCTTCCCACCTCCAAGCGCTTTGCCCGTCTCTCGGTGGGGCTACTGGAGCGCGTCGGCGTCGATGTCGACGCCGACACGCTGGACTACCTCGACCACCAAACGCGCTACGCATGTCCGAAAACTCGTCGTACACTGGCGGGAAGCGGCATCGCAGTTCACCGTTCAAGACGTACGCTAGCGCACTCGACCAGTCTGATCTCGACGACGATGCGGCGATGGTGTGAGAGCGCTGCAGCCCGAACTGACACACGACGGTGAGCGTCAGCAAAAGAAGATGAAACAGCGGGCCAGGTCCTCCACAATATCTGAGAATATGATATTTTGGAATTTGATTATTCAGAATATTTTTATCTCCGGCCGCACGATTGGGCGTCATGACTGCTTTCGTGAACCGTTCGCAGGAACTCGCCTGTCTTCACGAACTGTTCGAGTCGGATCGCGCCGAACTCGGCGTGGTGTACGGACGGCGACGACTCGGCAAAACCCGGCTCGTCAAGAAGGCGCTCGAAGACACCGACGACGCAGTCTTCTATCAAGCACGGCAAAAGACGGCCGAACTCCAGATCGAGCAGTTCGTCGAGGCGGCAAGCGACGCGTTTCCGGGTATCGAGGCTATCCGCCGCGACTGGGAACCGTTGCTCACCTACTTGGGCAAGCGCGATGCGACCGTCGTCCTCGACGAGTTTCCGTATTTGATCGAGCAGGATGAGAGTCTCCCATCCGTACTCCAGGCACTGTTCGACCACGAGTTCGATTCTGCGAGTCCCACGTTCGTCCTCGTGGGATCCTCGATCAGCATGATGGAGGAGGCGACGCTCCTTGGCGACAGCCCCCTATACGGACGGACATCGATGAAACTCGATATCCGTCAACTCTCGTTCGGGTCCGTCTCAGCGTTCCTCCCGGAGGATGCATCGGCAGACGAGACCGTGCGTGCGTGGAGCGTGTTCGGCGGTGTTCCGTATTACCTCGAAGAACTGGACGACGACCGCTCACTTGGAGACAACGTCCAGCATCTGATTCTCAACCGTCATGGCTCGCTCCGAAACGAGCCGGAGTACGTCCTCCGAATGGAACTGACGGAGCCGACCCGATACTTCTCGATACTGGAAGCGATCGCCGGCGGAGCGACCAGCCGCAACGAGATTGCCGGCACCACGGGTATCGAATACAACCAGCTGTCGATGTATCTCGACCGGCTCTCGCGACTTCGGCTCATCGAACGGCACGTTCCAGTCACCGAGAAGCCCGAACGATCCAAACGCAGCCAGTATCGACTCCGCGACCCGCTCTTCCGGTTCTGGTTCCGCTTTCTGTACGGGAGCACGGACCGGTACGACCAGTTCGGCGAGAACGCGTACGACCGGCTGGTCAAGCCGGAGATGGCTGATTTCATCGCGCCGGCGTTCGAGGATCTCTGTTGTCGAGCCCTGTGGACACTATACGGCGGGACTCCACTCGTCGATGTCGGGCAGTGGTGGTATCAGGACCACGAGATCGACGTCGTCGGCCTCACCGACGCGGAGACGCTCGTCGTCGGCGAGTGCAAGTATCGCTCGTCACGGACCGGTCACAACGCACTCCACTCCCTAGAGTCGCACGTGGAGGAGCTTCGTTGGTCGCCACCGAGCGGTGGACCCCGACATGTCGAATACGCGCTGTTCTCGCGGGCCAGCTTCACCGAAAGCTTGCGTGAGACCGCCGCCGAGCGCGACGACCTACGGCTCTTCGAACTTGTGGATGTCGTCGACGCGCTTCGAGAGTAGGCGTTGGCGCCGCGGTCACTCCAGCGCGTAGCCCCACTCGCGCAGCACGCCGATCACGTCGTCAGTCTGCTGGAGCCCGACGAGCAGCGCCGCCTCCCGTAAATCGGCTTTGCGGACGCTCTCACCGAGTTGCGCCTCAATCTCCGTCTTCTGCTCGCGTTGGAGTTTGAGCGTGCTCTCCTGGAGGTGGAGCTGGACGGTTTGCTCTCGCCCATCCGTAATGCTACTCCGCCGGAGGATCCACGGGATATCGGCCGTCTCGAAGCTTCCCGTCCCGGCTGTGGCGCCCGCCGGCGAGCTCTCGGTTGACGACTCTGTTGTGGATGCGGCCGTTTCGGATTCGGATGCTCCTTCGGCCGACTCGACCGAAGTGTTCGTGTTGACGGCATCCGAAGATGGTATATCATCATTTGATTCATCGGTGGGTTCTTCGCCGTCGTCCTCCTCTTCCGTGTCCCAGCCACTGACGGAGCCTTCCTTGAATCCCCCCATTAGAGGGTCACCTCCTCACGTTCCTCGACGAACCCGGGTTCCGGCGGGTTCGGTGCCTCGATCCCACCCTGTGTTTCGATGAAGCGGGCGATGCGGTCGAATTCCGCGAGCGTCTCGACCTCATAGTCGCGGCGCTTGCTCCGGTGATTGCGGACGAACTCGAAGGCACTGCACTGTTGGCGCCAGCAGCCCTCCATCATCGAGGTTCGGTCGCCGATGACCTCCGGCACCTCGAAGGGAACCCGCTTGAGGATCTCCTTCTGGTCTTTCGTGCCTTTGTAGCCGATCGGCACGGCGCCGAGCACGCCCACGTCGATGTTCAGTTGGTCGGCGAAGTTCGTTGCGAGCTCCTCAAGCCCCTCCACGGACGCCTCTCCCTTTGCGGACGGCTCGAACGGGATGAGCAGGTTCCGAGTGGCGTAAATAGCGTTATAGAGGTGGTCGGACTCGGTCGCCGGCGGGTCACAAATGAGCACGTCGTACTTCTCCGGGACGCCGTTTTCCCCGAGGACACGACGAAGCTGAGCGTAGATGTTGTACGCATCGCCGAAGTCCTCGGCACGGCTCTTTTCACGCGCGAGATGGTCTGAAAGGTCCGAGAGGGTGTTGTGTTCGGGAATGATGTCGATCCCCTCTGCTGTGCGGATGAGATCCTCAAATTCGCCAGCGGGGTTGCCGACGAGATGGCGGACGAGACTATCTGCCGACGAGTCGGTTCGATCGTCGTCAACGTCGAACAGTCGGCTGAAGTTCCCGTCCTGCGGGTCTAAGGGCACGACGAGGACATCCAGTCCAGCCCTTTCGTGTGCTTTCGCGATGTTCGCGGTGAGTGAGGTCTTGCCGACCCCACCTGCTTCACTGTAGACCGTGTATGAGAGCATGTATGACGGATCACTCCGATACCTAATCAATCTATGTCAGACACTTACCTAAGACAGCCAGATAAGTCATGTGCCTATGTTAGTTGACTAAGAAAGATATCTTAGATACATACATATATTAGGTGGCTGTGTTTGTTCGCTATGTTCCTCGGCCGAGATTGTTCTCTAAGACTGATCGGTAACAGAGGAGGATCACTCTGTTGGATCCCTGTGCTGTCGGAGTTGACACTCAAAGAACGGTGTCTATGGTACGTCGCGTGAAGTACCTCGGGGACAAGCCCCGAGGCTTCACCGTCTTGGGTCAGCACCGCACCCGCAGGTGAATTTAATTCCCCCCGACCTTCCCAGAATGGGTCGGCTGGATTAACACCCGAACACACTGCGTGTCCGTGAGGGTCGGTCGCTCCACACGACCCGTTGAAACTCCCGTCGCACCGCCAGTGGCGGATTTTGAGAGGAGCCACATTCCCATCAGACAACGGTCAGCAAAGCGATTGAGGTCTTCAATCACCTACTTTGAGGGTTGATTCTGACTGTGTCAAAAATATGGGACTATTCCAATTAAAAGTACGGATTTCGTATGGTCTTCACCCTCGGGGTCAAGCCCCGAGGCACTCGGCCTGCTCACCTGTAGAAAGTGCTCTCACGGGGAATGCTGACGTGGGTATCAGAGACCTCAAAAGGAACCACATGGAGCTCCTTGCCAGAAATCTTAGACCATAATCTAAGAAACCACACCGCCACTTGGATACCGTATTGTCCCCAAAAAGCCGTTTAAGGCCCTCTATTCCCAGATAACGTCCGCATCAGCAGAGTCTGTTCCTCGCCATCGTGGTCTTCTTCGACTCCCACTTCCTCCCGGTCAGTGCCGAACACGGTGGCCGGTCTGTCAGCTGTGTGGTTCCGACGGGCGGTCGTTAACCCGCTGATCCGTCTCTGACAACGCCTCGGTCGCCATATCGGCACGCTCGGCGGCTTCAATGTGCTGATACGCCTCTCGGACCTGTTCCTCGCTGTTGTCGAGATAGCGTGCGGCGGCCGCGTACCCAAACTGGCGGACGAGCACCTCTCCCATTCCCCGCCGGCCGCCGTGGAGTTCGAGGTAGTCGCCGTCGAGCGCCACGTCGAGTTCCTCACACCGTTCCTGAATCGCTTCGTTGTTCCACAGTCGCTTCATCACGTACCGAGCGCCGTCGGTGGTCAGCGGTTTCGGCGCCGGGAGGTCGTGTTCGGCCGCGACAAGCAGGTCAGGGCGCACCTCGCGCTCGGCGGCGATCTCCGCCTCGGTGAAGTCGGCGTCGGCGAGCTCATCTTGGACATGTTTGGACAGCGACTGTCGGTGCAAGGTCGTGAAGACGGGCCACTCCTCCGGCGGTTCGAGCAAGTTGTAATACCGGCGCAGTGGGCCAATCACGGGGTCGGGAAGTGACGCCTCCTTCCACTCGCGATTCTTCCGGAACACCGTCACGCTGCTGTCCTCGAACGAGAGGTCCGTCCACCGGACGCCGTTGCGTCCCGGCCGATCTTCTTTCGGCGCCGAGAGGAACTCCGATCCACGCAGCCCGGTGTACGCCAACACGTACACGAGTGCCTGCTCGCGACACCGTTTGTACGCCTCGAACCGGGCGGCGACCTTCTGCTGGTACGCCTCGCTGTCGGGGTCGCCGCGCTCGCCGTGGGGGACCTCGATGACGCCGAGCTCGTCGAACGCCTCGGAGACGCGTCGGTCGACGAACCGCGTGATCAGGTCTCGGTGAACGGGCTCCCACGCCTGCTGGTCGCCCGGGCGCCGGCCGTCGTTCTCCGGCAGCGGGTCTTCGGCATCCGACTCCCGAGCGTAGTGGCGCGGGAGGTAGCCCTGCGCGTTCGCCCATCCACACCATGACGCCACGTGCGCGTAGTAGGTGAGCACGGTCCCGGCAGCGTACCCCTTCGACGTGAGGTACCGAGCGTAGTCGGAGAACACCGTGGTGTCGAGGTCTGCGAACGTAACGGGCGCTTCGTCGACGACGCCCATCCACGATTCCGGCGGCGACGCGTTCGCACTGTCGACCTTCTTGCCGAGACACCACTCCTCGAACTGGTTGAGCTCGCGCTTGGCATCTTTCCGGTACGCGCCCTGGTCTCCAGAGTCGCCTTTCCCCTTGTCGGTGAGATATTTCGGGAACGTGTCGCCGATTGGCGTCTCGACCGACCGTCGACCACTCATTGTGCCTCTGAGGGGTGGGAGTTGGAGGCCGAGGACCGGTCTCTTCGCGGGGCTATTCGGCCAGTTCGCTGTGGAATGGACGCGATACGCATAGTTCTCGATCTGCCTCGTTTTGGTCCACGGGTGGGGGTCACTAAGAGTTTACCCTGTCTTACTCAACTAAGAACGAGTAATCGATGTTTGTTAATTTCTGGAGATTGGGGGATGAATTTCTTATTGGTGGCGTTCTCAGGAGGTCAATCCTAGTATGGCGATGTAATAAATCTTATATCGCTATATTAAACGTCGCTCGCGCCCTCGGGTCTATTCTACGGGTTCATACATGTGCATCAGCTAGTACTAGATTTGTATTACGTCCCTAGATATGTAATCGTCAATTTAGATAATACTTAATTTGATTTCAGTTATGACGATCTTCATCCCGCATTATGGGATGTTCTAGTTGAAAATCACTGTCAATTGGCTAGTTGAAGTTCACCTTCGGAGACTTGTGAGTGAACTATATTATATCCTCTCAGACATTGTTATTTTCAGTAATATCTTTGCGGGGTCTCAGATCATCAATATAACTCATCCCGTGATCCGGGATGTGGGTTCAGATCATTTCTCGCGTTATAAATACTCAATATTCAACTCAATTTCGTTGACCGTTCCAAGGAGAAGAGACGGGATCTCCTCTCGGAAATATTCGCCAGTTAGGCGATTTGCGGGACCGGACACGCTGATAGCCCCTAGTACTGTTCCTTCCCCACATCGGATCGGGACGCCGACTGCACGAAGTCCTGATGTCGACTCCTCATCGTTGAACGCATATCCTTGTTCTCGGATCTTCGCTAATTCCGACTCCAGCTCCTCACGTTCGGGATCACCCTTCTCAAACACGCGGTCAAGAGTCTGTTCGCGTCGCTCCATAGAAATATTTGACAATATCGCCTTTCCGGCAGCACTAACGTGTAGCGGACCTCGCTTACCGATAGCTGCATCCGTTTTTACTGCATCATTTCCGGCGTGTGTATACACGTATACTCGCTCACCATGCTCTTCAGTAATGAATTGGGCTCGCTCTGCAGTCTTTTCGCTTAATTGGCGTACCTTCCGATGTATGAGCTCATCAGCAGGCAACGCCTGGCGGCGTCGACCACCGTGAGTGAGAAACTTCAGACTCAGGGCGTACTCATTGTCTTTCACGATGACGTAACCCCGGTCATGGAGGGTCGTAAGGTGCCGGTGTGCCGTACTCGTACCGATACCAACCGATTCAGAAATTTCTTTGAGTGTTGCCGATTCTGCGTCGTGAAGATACTGAATGACGTCAAAAGTTGTGTCGACTGCCTTGACTCGTTCGTGACCTGTCGTATCTTTCATGGGCGACAGGAGGCAGCCGACTACCTTAATTCTCCCGCATTACGGGATAGACTAGTTCGGACGGTAAAAGCCCGTACCCTCCATCAATCGGCGCTGAGTTCGGTAGACAGTAACGGCATCAACCGCCTGCGCATCTCGATTCACTTCGGCGGTGGCGGCCATCGTTCCTTTTGGATGGCCGAGGGTTACCGTGTCCCCCGGATCATCAGAAACTTCATTAGGAATTGTACCGGAGATTTGCGCAGCAGCAGCAGTACAGGAAACTCCAGTTACTGCGTATACCGGATGAAGTTTCCCCATGCTCATATACCGAGCAGCAAGATCGATGTCTTCAGCTGCAACGTCACCTCCCTCTGGCGTGGTATAGTCGGTTGGCGGCGCTACAAACACGAGTTTCGGGTATCCCGGTGTTTCTGTTGATGCCTCATTTGGGTCGTCGACAAACCCGAGTTCGACCGCAACTGTGCCGCGAATCCGTTCTAGACGCTCCAGCAACTCATCATTCGAGTCGATTTCTGCTCGGCCTTCAGTTGCTGTGAGACCGAGATCTGTCGCACGGACAAAGGCGATGGGAGTAGTCACGTCAAGCACTGTCATCTCAAGCGGCTCCGGCTCACCGTCGACCTCAAGATCGATCGTTGGTCCGCCTAGAGGAAACAATGCATCCGTCATCGCCCCCGCTGGGTCGTGGAATGTCGTGTCGATCCGAGCGCCAGTTCCGGGCACACCGTGGATCTTAAAGTCGCCGACACTCGCCGCCCGTCCATCAACAAGCGGTACTGTCTGGGATATTTTTGAATCAGTGTTCGTGTTGTACAGTTCGATCGTTGTCTCCATCGCGTCCGGGCTGACCGATACCATACCTTCATCGACTGCGAACGAGCCGATTGCGCAGGTGAGATTACCGCAATTACCTCCATAGTCAATAACTGCCTCGTTGACAGCCACTTGTCCGAACGTATAATCGATATCAATTCCTTCACGGTCACTCGGTGAAACTATCATTAGCTTTGAGGTGGTCGAGGTGGCGCCACCGAGCCCGTCAATCTGTCGATCGTCTGGACTACCAAAAAGCGAAAGGATGGCATCATCTTTCCCCTCATCCGGTAATTTTGAGCGTGGAATAAACACACCCTTGCTCGTTCCCCCTCGAACGAGCGCACAGTCAATGGTCTCCTGGTCACCGATCATTCTCCATCACCTCCGTCAGCAGTGAGTGCGTCAACAGGTTCTTTCCCGACGTATTTTGCCGCCTCTTCGGCGGCAATTCGCCCGAATACGGCCCCGTTTGCTAATCCGGTTCCCCCCGGATAATTGTCGAAGAAAAGGCCACCAGTCGTGTTCCCAGCGACATACAGGCCTGAAATCCAGCGACCAATAGAGTCAAGCGCGCGGGCGCGGTCATCCGTGGCGGCACCTCCAAATCCGAAAGTAATGCCACCAGTCACGCGGTAGCCGTGATAAGGTGGTTCATCAATTGGGAGTGCCCAGTTCGATTTCTCCAACTTGAGCCCCTCAGTGGCATTCCCATCGAGTTCGTCAGGGTCGAATTCCCCAGGATCGGTAGCACTGTTGAATTCCTTGATTGTTGCTACCCCCTCCTCCGGTTCATCACATCCCAGCTTTTCGAGCAGCTCCACGAGCGAGTCGGCAGTGACCCAATCGCCCGGGCCCGTCGCACGCATGTGCTCTTTGAGTGGATCATCGATGACAATAAACGCCTCGTGGTCGGGTTCCTCGAAGATAATCCGACCAAGCTTGGCATAGGTGTGTGCCCGTGCATCCTCACCCTCGTCGAAGAAGCGTTCGCCATTATTGTTGATCAACACACCGTACTGGTACCCGTCAACACGGTTTGCACCACCCTCATACGGTGGTGCCTCACTATCGATGAGTGCCATGTGTGCACCACCCCACTGTCCAGTCGCGCGACCGCCGGCATTGAGAACCATTTCGATCCCCTCACCGGTGTTGTACCGGCTCCCACGTACTGGCATCGCGTCGTAGTCAGAGCCGTAATATCGAGTTCGCTTCTCCTCGCTGGATTCGTATCCACCGGCAGCAACGATCACCGCGTCTGCCCGGTACTCAATATCCCCGTCGTCGTTCCGAGCTTTTAAGCCGGAAACTTCTCCGTCTTCAAAGAGGATCTCACGAGCCTCTGTCCGGTACTCGAAGGTTGCTCCTTCCTCTTCGGCTGCTTCGATCAAGTCTGCGACAAGCTCCTCTCCATCGAAAAACGTTCGTGCAACAGTGTACCCTACGTTGAGAGGCTCCATGTCCCACGTAACTCCCCTTTCGGTGAGCCAGTCGATCGTTGGACCGATCTCCTCGACGATTGTTCGGGCAAGGTTGTCGTCAGCCTTGCCGTTTGTCTGCTTCATGATGTCGGTGTAAAAGTCGTCGGGCGTGTAGTCGTCAATATTGTACTCATACCCGTACGATTCCAGATCTGACTCGGAAGAGGCAACACGGAACGATTCGCTGTGTCGAGTGTGTCCCCCTCGTTTCTCTTTTGGGGATTTCTCCAATACGGTGACATCGAGTCCGTGCTCAACTGCACGATTGGCTGCGCTCAATCCGGCAATTCCACAGCCTACCACAACGACATCCTGATCAGTAACGATTTGCATCCTCAACAATCATGTGAGTGACCATCAACATAGGCGTTTCGTCACGCGGCAGATTTTCTGCTGAAATAACATGGAATAACTCTTGTCCGAGGTTATATCCATAGCGACGTTGATAGGCGATGTATGGATGCAGTGGTCATTGACGAATTTGAGTCGTTCGACGTAATTGATGCCCCCCGTCCGGATCCAAATCCGGATGAGGTTGTCGTTGAGGTGTCTCGGGTACAACTCAGTGTTACCGAGTGTCTTCTCTATCGGGGCGAAGAAGTAGCTCATTACGACGCCGCAGTCCGCCGCATGCGGGATGAGGATCCCGGCGCTCGCTTGTTTGGACACGAGTTCGTGGGAACAGTCGTCGAGAAAGGGAATGAAGTAGATGATGGTGAATTCTCAGTCGGAGACCGCGTGTACGCACCAGGAAAGATCCACTGTGGTGACTGTGCGTACTGCCGCTCTGGATATCACAATTACTGCTCAAATACCGAGGGAATCGGATACGATCGGCCAGGTGCACTTGCTGAGTACGTGGCTCTACCGGCCGAACCATTGCGGCGATTGCCTGATGGTGTCTCCGACGTTCAGGGTGCGGCGCTCCAGCCACTCGCCAGTTCCGTGCTCTGTGTTGCCGACGCGGAGATCGAACCAGGTGACGACGTACTCGTGGTCGGCGCCGGTGTCATGGGATTTCAGTGTGCACTGCTCGCGAAACGGTTTGGAGCAGATACAGTGTACGCTGCCGACGTGCGGGAACGTCCGCTAGCGCTCGCTGAGCAGTCCGGCGTCACACCGATCGACTCAACCAAAGTCGATCCAGTCTCAAAAGTCCGTGAAGAAACAGACAAATTAGGGGTGGATATTGCGTTTCCCGCTGTCGGTGGTAATCAATCACATGTGACTACAGGCGATGACCCAATAGCTCAGTCCTTCCGTGCAGTTCGTCGTGGTGGCACGATACTGCAAGTCGGTCACGTCTCAGGAGATGTCTCAATGACGCCGCGGGCCGCGCGCTCAAAGGGGATTCGCTGGGAAAATCCACGAAAGGGGGTTGCTAATATTCGTCCAGGAACGGATACTGGTAATCTGGCTGGTGAATTGGTTGCGGACGGCACGGTACCCATCGAAAAGTACGTCACTCACGAGTTTGATGGGCTCAACTCCATAGGCAAGGCGGTTGATGTCACACTGGAGAAAGACAAGTACGACGCGCTCGGCCCTGCTCAAATAAAAATCTAATCAGCACACACTCCTACCAATCTCGCTCTCGACGACGTTTTAGTGTTAAACGGGTCGTAGAGCGCAGCGAAACGAGGGGGATTCTCTTGCGCAGTCGCCAGTTGCCAACCTCGCCGTCTCACACCGGGTTAAGAGCTTCTCATGATCGAGAGTGCACGGGAAAATGTACAGAAGTAGCTCTTCTCTCTCAAAAATGCAGGGAGAGGCAATTGCTCTCCCAGTGGCCATCCAGAGCGAAGATGCCGTCCGGCTCGCCGTTGAAGTTCCGGTTGACGATGGGTTCTGATCCCTCGGAGCAGGTGGGGACCCGTTTCGACGAACAAGTCCGATCCGGTGTCAACCACGCCGCAAGCAGGCAGCTCCAGACGATATCATACATTGCGGTCGTCCCGTCACCACGGAGATATGAGATATTTGGCAGGGATCGGATTGCAGTCGATGATATTGACCTTTTCACTCAGATAGAATCAACCGGGCGTCTCCACTGCGCTACCAC
This sequence comes from Halorubrum gandharaense, assembly GCF_054654575.1. Classification (NCBI taxonomy): domain Archaea; kingdom Methanobacteriati; phylum Methanobacteriota; class Halobacteria; order Halobacteriales; family Haloferacaceae; genus Halorubrum; species Halorubrum gandharaense. Next base: position 757,781 of record NZ_BAAIET010000001.1, on the reverse strand, counting down.
CGGCGCGATATGTCTTGCCGCTGCGCCGCGCTTGCTGAACACGATCCTTAACTCGGTCCGTTAAACCGACAAAACAGTGCAGAGCAGACATCCAAAAATCATGATTCGGGTTGTTGCCGAACGAGAACTGGGAGTCGATCCCGAAAGGCGGAGATCCGCCAATGGAAGTCTCGTGGCCGTATCGGCCGATCGAACAACCTGATTGTTGATGAGTGGTGCTGGGTGCGCTCGGCACTGGATCGATTGTGAAAGTGCCGGTGGCAAGCCACTACTCAAATATTTCGTCGACGAGTGTGCCATCCTTGACAACCAGCTCGCCGTCGAGTTTAACCGTTGGAGTTCGGACGACTCCGTCGAGGTGAATATCGCTTTTGAGAGTACCTCCGAGTGATTCGTTGTCTCCAACCGCAAAGTGAACGGTTCCAGCGCGTTTTTTATCCTCTGCAAGATTCCCGATGAGTTTCGCCTTCGGATTGGTTCCAATGGCGAATTCTGCTAGGTTGCCCGCATTCTCGTCGTTCTCTTCAATGATCCGGCGAAGTTCATCGGCTGACTCCCCTCCACGAACCTCAGTGACAAAACCATCTTCTAACACGAGAGTGATCGGCGCATCAACCTGTCCGATATTATCCATCGAAACATCGATCACAATCTCACCGTTCGCAGTGCCCTCTGCAGGATGGGTCGGGGATTCTCCAGGTGGTAGCGTCGCGAATCCGTAGTTCTCGTGGTAGTATCCGTCAAGCGAGAAGGCAGAGCAGCCTTCGAGGCTGAACGTGATGTCTGTTCCCTCGTTACTGGTGACGTGTGCCTCGGAGGCTGCGTCTAGAACATCTCGGACTGCCTCCGTTCGCCGTCGAAGTTCCTCGAAATTGACACTCATTCCACCTTCAACCATCATCTCCTCGGTAACGCTCCGAAGGATACCGAACCGCGTGCCTGCCTCTGCGGCTGCCAACCGAGACCGCGTGTGCGTGATTGCGTGTGTCGTGCAAGTGAATGCGACATCTGCAGACGCCATCGCCTCTGCGACTGTCTCTGGTGGCTCGTTGCCGTGGCTCTCTAAAAGCGGCATCGTTGTGATAATTGCCTCCGCACCGGCGGCGGACGCCGCCCGCGCAATGCTGCGGGCAACCCGTTCTTTCTTTGCATCCGCAATAACGAGGACCTCTTCTCCGGGTTGCACGTTGAGACAGTCCTCAACGATACCACGTGCTGCCGCTGCCATTTCGACATCTAACATGATCAATTCAATCGATCGTTGGGAATGACATAAATACACCGGTAGGTGTGATTCACACGAATTATTCTCATCTGGTCAAGGTGAGGGTATTCACGTCAGTACCAGCCAGTTACTGAACCACGAACACGCCAGCTACAACCTCGCACCGGCAACCAATTCTAAACGATCGTAGAAGACTGTTTCAGGAACGTATTTGTAGCCGGTATCCCATGTGCCCCCATGGACTCCATTCAGGAGATGAAAGGCGCGAGCATCGTGGTTGATACCTGTGCAGCTGTCCAACCTGGCGAGGACGTACTCATCGTCACTGACTGGGAGGTTTCCGATGTCGCTGAGCGCGTTGCCGCCGCAGCTAACGAACGCGACGCGAACGTAACAATGGCGATGATGGATCCACGCGAATACGACGGTAACGAGCCCGAAGACACCGTCGCAGCCGCCATGATGGAAGCAGATGTCATCATCACGCCAGTTCACCGATCGATCACTCACTCCAGCGCGACTGCAGAGGCGAAGGAGAACGGTGCCCGCGTGATCAGCATGGTGAAGTTCACTGACGAACAGCTCGTCAAAGGTGGACTCTACGCGGACTACGAGGGAATGCGTCCGCACTGTGTGGAGATGGCCCGTAAATTCACCGAAGCGAGTGAAGCACGTGTCACCTCTCCACAGGGAACCGATGTCACCGTCGACTTGGAAGGGCGAGACGGCAACGCTCACCCAGGTATCGCGGACGAACCCGGCGAATTCACGGCGCTCGTTCATATTGAAGCGAACATCGCCCCCGTCGAGGGCGGCACCGACGGAACCGTTGTTTTTGACGGTGCCATCCCCAACCTCGACATTGGTGTGTTGGAGGAACCAGTCCGGATGGAGATTGAGGACGGTGCAGTCACCTCGGTTGAGGGAGGGAAGGAGGCAAAGACGATCGAACGCGTCTGGGCCGAACACGACGATCCCGCCGTGTACAACATCGCCCAACTCGCAGTTGGAATGAATCCAGAATGCCCAGAATTCAACGGATGGTTCTCAAATGACCACGGGCGCTACGGCAACGTCCATTTCGGTATCGGAACCAGCAGTAATCTCGGGGGAACCACCCGTGCACCAGTTCACTTCGACGCGATGATGGCAGAGCCGACGCTCGAGCTCGACGGTGAAATCGTCGTCAAGGACGGCGAGTTTACGTTCTTCTAACGTTACGCGGACGACTTTCTATATTTATCGTGTCTTGGCACATAGGATAGAAGGGCGAAGTTCGAAAAAGAGGCCATTGGGATCCCGAAGTGGTGGCTCTGTTGAAATCCTTAGAGTATAACATGTTTGGCCCCCTGCGGTCAGTACACACGGGACCCACAGATCAGATGCGGTCTACATTTCACCGACTTCTGTTAGCAACGTCTTGCGAGACACAGAGGCTGTGTTCAGGAATAGACAAGAGTCGTAAGTCCGAATCTCTGGAAACGTCTCACCGCAACGAGTAGGAACTTTGAGGGTGATAAGAGGAGAGTGGAGAACGATGAATCCTACCGTCCAGGAACTTCGAAACGCGATTCGAGTGGCGACAGGGCGCTTTGAGCGGGAAGTCAAGGCGTCGTTCACGAAGGAGGAGCTACAAGCGATTTGTGAGACACTCGGAGCCGAGGTCGACGGGGCGGGGCGACCGTCAGCATCGAAAATGCGCCAACTCATCCGGGCGCACGTCGGCATCGCAGAGTCGCTGGAGGCGGCCGACGACTCCACCTTCCGGAAGTCAGATCTCCAATCGATTGCTGACGAAGTCGGAGCATCGTTCGAGCCGTAGCCGCCAGCTGCCCAATCAATCTGGCTACTGTGGTTCCCAACCTGACTCCCCAAGTGAGGTCACCTTCTCCTGACCGACACGCGCAGTGTTTCTCACACGTCCATCGGAACGCCTATCGAGTCTGGTGAAACTCTCGCCACTCAATACGCAGCTCTCATTGACCAACCGTTTTAGGTGAGAGTGTATCTGAAGAATAGGATTTCAACTGAGCCGAAGTCGTCTAACAGGTGCTCTACATCACTTCGTTATCTTCTGCTTGAAAAATTTCCCCAACTGCAATGATGGCTGTCGGCTTCTAGGAGCCACTCCGCCGTTCGGCCAGCCACGGTTTGAGGTACGGCCCGACCAGCACCGCGATGATCAGTAGGACGATTAGAAGCGAAATCGGACGGGTGACAAAAATCAGGAACGATCCATCCGATAATTGCAGCGAGCGCATAAGATTCTCCTCGGCAATTGGCCCAAGCACGACGCCAAGTACGAATGCGATAATAGAATAGTCGTGTTTCACCATCATGTATCCTAGCACACCAAGTGCGATGACGGTGACTACGTCGACCCAGTTGGTACGTAGTGAGTAGCCGCCAACTACGGATAGCACGACGATCAACGGAATAATAACGTGAGTGTCGACCTGTGTGATTCGGCCCATTCGGGTGACGAGAAACACCCCTGCAAGGATAATAAACACATTCCCAACCATCAACGCAAGGAGGAACGTGTACGTCGTCGCCAACTCCGCACCAAATAGCTCTGGTCCGGGACGAAGACCATGCATGAGCAGACCGCCAAGTAGTACAGCTGTCGATCCGCTCCCCGGAATTCCGAAGGAGATAGTCGGGATGAGCGATCCACCGATTGTTCCATTATTCGACGACTCTGCCGCGATAACGCCTTCTGGGTCACCTTTACCGAATCCACTTGGGTCGTCGCTCGCCCGCATTGCTTCTCCGTACGCGAAGAAGTTGGCGACTGTCGCACCCGCACCAGGGATAGCGCCAATGAGCATTCCCATGTATCCGGACTTGATAACCGTCACTGGGTGACGGAATGTCTCCCAGACACCCTCGGTCACGCTACCCGATAGATCGAGGGCCTTGTCCGCGATTCCCCCCTCCTTCGCGGCGAGTTTGAGCATCTCTGCGATCGCGAACATTCCGATCAATGCCGCAATGAAATCCAGACCATCATACACCGCAAGTGACCCGAACGTGTAACGAAGTTCCGGTGCATTCGGGGCAATGCCAATTGTAGTGAGCAGTAGCCCAAACGCGCCGGCAGCGATCCCTTTCACTATCGAACCCTGAACGACAACGGTGATCATCGCAATGCCGAACGCCGCCATGAGGAAGAATTCCGGTGATCCGAACAGCAACACGACCTCGATCAGGATCGGCGAGAACAGCAGCAGCGTCAGCACGGTGAAGAATCCGGCGGTAGCTGACGCAGTCGCAGACATTGCGAGGGCTTTTACAGCCTCCCCTTTCTTTGTCATCGGATAACCGTCAAGGGTAGTAGCTGCCGCGCCGCCGGTACCTGGAACATTCACCAAGATCGCAGCGATCGACCCACCGTACATCGCCCCACTGTACATGCTCACGAGAAGGACGATGGCGTTAATCGATCCCAGTGGAAGAGTTAGGGGTAATACAATGGCCATACCCATTGAGCTCCCCACACCAGGGAGGGCGCCGGCAATTACTCCGAGGAGGATTCCGACGACTACCCAACCAATTGTTGGCCACGAAAACAGTGTCACTGCCGCCTCAGTGACTGCTTGAATTGCGCTCATAATACTCCCTCCGTGAGGAATATTTCGCCTCTATCAATTCGGAGTCCCAACGCCTCATAGAACCCAAATCCGATAAGGAGTGATAGACCAGCTAATAGCAGGATTGTTCTCCAAGAGATCTTAAACCAGATCCCGTATACTAGCACGAAAATCGGGCTGGCCCACAAGATCCCAATCGTGTAGGACAATACGCCGTAGCCAGCAATCAGGCTACCAACCATGAGTGAATCGTGTATCGGTCGGTCGACAACCGATACCTGTGAATCGTCGGATTCGCTGGAGTCTTCGGAATCCTCGCCAGTGAATTCGTCGTCAACATCGATGAGATCTGCCGAATCCGAAACGATCGAGTGGAGTGGTTCGGGAAGATACGACCGGAAGATCAGTAGCACGGTTGTGAACAACACAACTCCTCCCGTGAGCCGTGGAAACGTCGCCGCTGAATCAATCCCGAAGGAATACGAATCCCAGATCATGTACGCCGACGTTATGAGCATCGTCAGAAGGACGATATGCTCCAGGTTAACCCGGTCAATGATTCTGAGATACACTCTCTGTACGTCCATAATATGTGTATTGATTATGATGTTATTAATAAAAGTGCCGACTTCGGTGTTTAGTTCGCGGCTTCGCGAACTTCCTCGAGGTCGACGTTTTCCGGGATGATATCGTAGGCGTCCTGCACCGCATTTGCGGCGAATTCGCCGTCGCCAAACTCAACGACATTCCCGGTGTCATCCGACCACTCTTGCATGTGATCGGTCGCAAGAACTTCTTCAACGACATCCGCAATCTCTTCGGTTCTTTCGGCAGGCGTACCTGGTGGTGCGTAAATACCACGAGTAAGGTTCGAGATGAAGTCAATACTCTCGTAACCGAGCTCAGTGATGTCCTCAAGTTCCGGGAACACGTCCGTTCCACCTCCTTCGTCACTTACCAAGCTGGTGACAATATCCAAATCCCCGGACTCAACGCCGGCCTCCGCCCCGGTGTCGGTCGAGATGCAGGCCGGAACTTCTCCCGAGATTGTTGCCTGGACCGCCGGACCAGTACCATCGTACCCCACATAGCGGTCCCACTGGAAGCCGTGGAGCTCCTGCATTAACAGCGCCATCACGTGGTCGACGCCACCACGTTCCTTTCCACTGAACACTTCGAGGTCACCGTCCTCATATCGATCCATGAGGTCATCGTATCCCTCGATTTCGTGTTCTGAATTCGCAACGATGACAAACGGTGTCCGTGCATACGTACAGACACCCTCCATATCGGTGAGATCGAAGTCCTGCGGGTTGACCATCTCAGACACTGGCGTAGACGGCGGATTGAATGCACACATTGTGTGGCCATCGGGATCCGAGTGGAATGCTTCTCCAGTACCCCGTAGCGACGCAGCCCCCGAGATATTCTCGATTGCGATGTTGACGTCCATCCTATCGTCCATCAACGGGACCATCTCTCGAGCGTATGTATCCGTACCACCTCCCTCGCCGAAGGGAATGATGTAACGAATGTCATCCGTAGGGAATTCGTCTTCCCCTCCTGCATCGCCGCCGTTACCGCTGCCACCTCCATTCGAATCGGGGTCATCCTCGTCGGTACAACCAGCGAATCCGGTCATACCGACTGCAGAAGCTGCACCCGTGTATTTGAGGAACTTTCGCCTATCCAGACTCTGCTTGGTGTTATCGGGTCTCATCCCACCTGAAGATGTTATTCAACCGTATTATAGGTTATGATCGTTAACAATATACTCAAGGAATATATGTTTTCATAAGGGATATAAAAATCTTATTCTATATTACTATATTTTTATTTATATGTCCAATATTCATCGTAGGTCATCGCCAATGCACCTAGAAATTTTAGCGTCACACGACGAGTGGCCAGTAGAATAACCACGAGAATGCAATGACGACTGCACCGTGGACCATAGTCACCAATCCGAATCCGAGCACCTCACGAAGAGTGAGTGGTCCTCGGTCATACGAGAGTAGCACAGAAGTGGTATTAAACGGAAAGAACGTCGTTGAACCGACGATAATGAGCACGGATAGTGCTAGGAACATTCCATCGATTCCGAGCACCACTCCGAATTCCATGATAATTGGCAAGGTAATAACGATCGCTGCTGACGCCGTTGAAAACCACAGGCGAATAGACACTGCGATTGCTAGTAACGTGCTGACAATGAGCCACGGGGCCATCGCCTCAAATGGAATCGTGTTAATGAGCACGCCGATAAGCAGATCCAGCGTTCCCGTAGCCTCCATAACCTCCAAGATTGAGAACATTGCACCGATGAGGAAGAGAATCCCCCAACTCACCTCACTGATCAATTCTCGGTCAACGATGTCGACTCCTGGCACTGCAAGGATAGCGACGGCGACAGCAGCGGGAACAATAGTCGGGATGCCCAGAAATGAGCCGACGATCCACGCGACAACCGCACCGAGCATCACCGCACCAACGATCGACTGATTTCGATTGAGCGTTCCGTTTTCACTCTCGACGGCAGCTGTCATCGAATCGTCGAGCCTTGAGGCGTCGATTGTACGGTCGCCGTCGAGCCGGTAGAGGTACATCACGCTGACAGTCGATAGCGCAAACAGGAGCAGCATTGGTGGAATCATATAAACCGCCCATTGGACCCACGTGATCGGCCGAACCGTGTCATCGATCAGTTGTGCGGTGATAATCGCCATTCCCCCTCCAGTCATCAACATCATCGAGCCGATCGGATTGATGTGACCGAGAACGATGAACGAAGCCCGGCGGAATGGACTATCTCGGTCGAGTCCATAAGCATCAGTCATCCGGTTAACTACTGGTATAAATGTCACCGCACGTGCAACTGCAGACGGCATCAACAATGCGAGTGCGACCATATGAGCTCCGAGAGAGCGAATAGTACTTCGCGGAGTGCTCTGCGTCGAAAGCATTCGACCAGCAACCACTTTACCAAGCCCCACCTTACTGATAGCTCCTCCGAGCAACAACAACAACAATAAAAAGAACACAAGTGTCTCCGCAAAACCCTGTACAGCAGCTCCAAAACTATCGACAAGATCGAGCGCGTACAGCAACACGACTGCAAGCGTGCTGGAAACGACATATGGAATCGCCTCCGTTAGCCACAAAACGAGCGTGGCTCCGAACACCCCGAGAACCAACTGCATGTCACGTTCTAGACCACTAGCTGTAGGAGAGAACACGGCAACGATTAAAACAGCTAGTGAGACCAATAGTCCGACACCTCGTGGGTTTGGGGTAGGAATGCGGCTAAAAATGGACGGGGAGCTCCGAGAGCCAATCATATCTCCGTTCACACTGGGTCAGTATAAAATATCGACGGAGCAAGCAGCAATATCCGGACAATTGAGAACCATCAACATGGTATGAGAGAATATCAAGTTCACTCAGAAGTAGCAGCACTTATAATAGCGTTCGGTACGCAGATGCGGTCACTATGACCATCATCGCTGGTGTAGAACGAATCGAGGGCGAAAGTCCTGCGGTCGTCCAAGGTGCAAAACACGCGGAAGCGTTCGACGAGGATCTTCACGTCGTGCATGTAGTGAGCCAATCAGAATTCCGGGACCTCGAACAGGATAGCTTGCGAGAGACGGGGAAAACTGTACCAGTCGACGATATCCGATCGTTCGCAAGAAAGAAAGCTGCAGACGTCGCGAGCCGAACGACGGATGACTTCGAAGCGGTTGGTCTTGTCGGCAGCGCTGCGGACGAAATCATCAAGTACGCAGATTCCCACAATGCGAGCTATATCTGTGTCGGGGGACGCCGTCGGTCGGCAGTCGGAAAGGCACTGTTTGGGAGCGTAACACAGGACGTCTTGCTGGAGTCGAACTGTCCTGTCGTGACTCATGTTCGGCCAGCCAAGAAATGAGTGAAGAACAAGTACCGACTGCCCTCGTCGACCAAGATGTCAAACCTCGCGGCGTGTTAGAACAAAGCGTTGATGGCCAGATTTCACTCGACGTGGGCTTTGAGCCGACCGAAGACGCGCTAATTCACAGACTCAAGGGTAAGGAAATTCTCTTTACTACCTCTCGAGCTCCTGTCTCTCGTAATGTAATCGAGTCGGTCGATTCGCTTCGGTTAGTTGCGAAGGTTGGCACGGGAATTGACACGATAGATCTTGATGCTGCAGCCGAGAACGGAGTGACAGTTGTATACACGCCTGGATTGAACGCACTTTCGGTCGCTGAACATGCACTAACGCTGCTCTTGAGCGTTAAGCGAAACGTATCCATTGGTCAACAGGCGCTCCATAACGGAAAGTGGCGAGACGAAGTACCAAATGCAACGCCTGTTGCGGGCACATCAGTAGGAATCATCGGGTTTGGCAATGTCGGAACTCGACTTGCCGGCCTTCTCGATGGGTTCAACGTGGATGTCTACGCGTACGACCCGTACATCCACGAGATCGACACTGAGATCACAGGAGCAACATTAACCGATCTCGAAACAACCCTCTCAACGCCCGAATCGGTCATCGTCACTGCCGAACACACCGCCGAAACAAGAGGGATGATTGACGCCGAGGCGCTAGCAATGATGGACGATAATGCAGTGCTCGTCAATACAGCACGTGGACCTATCGTTGACACGGATGCGTTGGTCGACGCGATCCGGAAAGAGAAGATCGCGGGTGCAGGTCTCGATGTATTCGAGACCGAGCCCCTACCATCTAATTCACCCCTCCATGACTTCGAGAATGTCGTTACAACGCCACACATTGCAGCATCCTCTGTCCGCGCGCGTTCAGCAATTATTGAGACACTTGTCGACTGCACGTTCACGGTCCTTGACGGTGACAGACCGCCCGAGAGGTTCGTTGCTGTCAGTTAGTGACAGAGCGGGATACGTCACGCATCTCCATTCTAACTTTGTGACGCTCAGCAAGGTCATCCAACTATTGATATCCTCCCCGTCTTGAGAGGAGAAGGTTCCCGAGGTACCGTACCGCTGGGTTAGTATATCTACATTCACAAGAATGATTTGCATGTACGTGAAACTTTAACTTTGTAGTGGTTACATGTCAAGGTGGGCCACGTCACCATCTAACAGCCAACCATCAGCGCTTACGGTACACGAAATTCCCGGCGCTCCCCTTACCCCTGGCCCAGCGGCGCACTAACGTGGTTCACAGCCACGCGCCGTGGGGGATTACTCATTCACAGGCATTTATTGAACTACTTATAGTGCCAGATAACCAAGTTTGGAAAGGTCCTGTTGTCGATAGTATTACGTCGGTGACGAGCAAGTAACTTTCATGCTCTCTGAAGGAGAGATGGCACCTGATTTCACGGTACCCCTGGCCGGTGGCGACGGATATGACGATGTCTCCGAATTTACTCTTTCAGACACGATCGGCAACGGACCCGTGGTTCTTGCGTTCGTTCCTGGTGCATTTACAGGTGGCTGTACCGAAGAAATGACCACACTTGGTCGCGAACTAGATGAGTTCGAAGCATATGGTGCCTCAGTATACGGAGTAAGCGTTGATCTTCCGTTCGCACAGAATGTTTGGATCCAAGAAGCAGGATTTGATATTCCGATGCTCTCTGACTGGAATCACGAACTGATCCACGCATACGATGTCGTGTACAACAATATGTACGGGTCGATCACGTCTGCCGAACGAAGCGTGTTTGTCATTGATGATGAAGGGATCGTGACTCACCGTTGGGTTCGAGAGAACGATAATCCTGATTTTGACGCGTTTGTTTCTGACCTACAACTCCGAGTCGAGGAGGCATGCCGATAGCAGTCTTTGTATCAGACACAATCAATGGTGCCGTGCCGCTTGGCCGTCTCATAAACTGGTCCTGCGTGCCGCGACCAGAACCATTATGATCCATCCACATAATTAATGTTACATGGAGCTTGGACTCAGCGGTCAGTCAGTATTTGTATCCGCGGCGAGTAAGGGACTCGGCCTAGGCGCAGCCACACAATTCGCAGCGGAGGGGGCAAACGTAACGATTGCTTCTCGAAGTGCTGAAAATCTTGAGAACGCCCGCCAATCAATACTGAACAAAACCAGTTGCACCGAGGATGCAGTGCTGACCGTGAAGATGGATCTGGAGAACCAAGCAGATATTGAAGAAGGCGTCAAGGAAGCTGTCGAAGCTTTCGGCGGTCTTGACGTTCTCGTTACCAATCACGGCGGGCCAAACAATGCAGCCTTCGAAGATACCTCTCTTTCGGCGTTCGATGAGGGGTATAATAATGTGCTCCGTAGCACCGTGGTCCAGTGTAAAGCAGCACTACCGGCGCTGAGAGATGGTGGCGGCGCGATTACTCACCTCGTAGCTGCATCGGCAGCAGAACCCAATCTCCACGGTACGGTTGGGAACGTGTTCCGGCCTGGAATCTACGCTCTGTCGAAGACGCTAGCCAACGAAGAAGGAGAAAATGAAGTCCGTTCAAATTGTGTCGCGCCGCGTGGTGTGCTCTCAGACCGCATTGAATCGAAGATTACTGCACGTGCCGAAAGAGAGGGATTAACGGAAGAAAGAGTCCGTGAGCTCCGTGTTGAGGAACTTCCGGTCCCCGAAATGGGAACGACAGAAGAGTTTGGGAAGGCTGTTGCGTTCGTCTCCTCGCCCGCTGCATCCTACATTACAGGGTCAGTTCTCCCAGTTGATGGGGGCTGGAGTGACCGACTGTTATAAAATCCACAACATCGTCTACTCTCCCGGCACCAGCGTCGGTGTCGGATAGTTACCCTGTTGACGTGGAGCACCTGTCCAGTAACGAACAACGACACATCCGGCACGAAAAATAAACACGCATCCGGATCCCTTTCACCACGCCGAGCCGTCTAAGGGAAATCGATCGGATTACCTCCTGCTGGCTCCGCTCTCACTCTCCGGCTCAAGTGCGGTTGATATCAATGATCCCGAGAGAAACACCGTTAATACGTACCCACCGACAGCTATCAAATGTGGTCCTCAAGACCGACTTCGAACCGTAGGAGTGTGATTGCCCGTGTTTGCCGAAGTACATCATCGTGCCGATCTGATTCACAATCGTGTGCTTCGCTCGCACATATCAGAAACGACGGCCTGCGCCGTGAAGAGTACTCCTCAGAAAATGACATCGGGCTCGGTTCCGAGAAACGGCTTCGAGGGACGAGACGTCGTGTGGGTGACGAGCACGCCGGTCGATCGAAGTCGATCGCGTACCGTCTCGACCAATTCGTTGATGTTGTCTGGGTCACCGGTGTCGCCAAGCTTGATTTCGGCCTTCTCTCTGTCTCTCGGACTCATCACGATGACTCGCCACAACCCTCCTCTCCCCTAGCAGTGAGCGTGACATCCGCGCCCGACCCCGCGAGACGAATCGAAGTCGCCCGTCCGATGTTTCGGCTTGACCCGATGTCGAGCGCGGACTTCCGCCAAGATTATCGAAGTCACCGTCGGTAGTCATTGAACTCCGTCTGGTAGTCAGTTGAATCGAGGCGATCCTCCCGAAGCGGCCAAAATGCGAGCAGAGTGGCCGGTTCGTCCGACACTGCACGTGAAGTGTGTGGTACCTCCGGCGGAATCGTCAGCGCGTCGTGTCTGGAAAGCGAAACGCGCTCATCTCCCACAATGAAATCAACCTCTCCATCCATTACCACGTTTGTCTGCTCCCACGGATGTGTGTGCGGAGGGTTATCTTCCCTATCAGGTCTGATGGTGGTCATCCCAACCATCTGGTCGATTCCGCGGAAAACCACCTGCTCGAATCCGACTCCTTTCTTGGCGACTGGCACCTCGTCGAGATTGTACACCGACGGTATCTCAGATGCGTTGTAATTACGTACCACATCGAACTATTCGACGATAGCGGCTTAAAATCGTAGGTCGATATAGATGACCCTCAACCAAAACGTCAATCAAACGAACCTCTCTATGAGAGCTTCACAATATTTCCAAAAATCACCATTTCCAGAGGCACGAAAAACTGTCTACGACAGTTTTTCGACGTTCTCGACGACGGCGTCGGCGAACTCGCTCGTGGCGAGCTTCTCGCCTCCCTCGATCTGCCGGTGGAGATCGTAGGTGACCTTGCCGGAGGAGATCGTCTCCTCGACGGCGTCACGCACGAGGTCGGCGGCGTCGGACCAGCCGAGGTAATCGAGCATTTCGCGGCCCGAGAGGATCATCGCGGTGGGATTCACCTTGTCCTCGCCGGCGTATTTGGGTGCGGAGCCGTGAACCGGCTCGGCCAGTGCACGACCGTGCCCGCGGTTGATTCCGGGAGCGATACCGAGACCACCGATCTGTGCACCGGCGGCGTCTGAGAAGTAGTCGCCGTTCAGGTTCATCGTCGCGACGACATCGTACTCGTCAGTCCGAGTCAGCACTTGCTGGAGCATATTGTCGGCGATTCGGTCCTTGACGACAACGGTCCCTTCTGGCTGGTCGCCATCATGCTCCTCCCACAGCTCGTCCTCACCGAGAACCTCGTCGCCGTATTCGTCGTCAGCCAGCTCGTAGCCCCAATCACGGAAGGCCCCCTCAGTGAACTTCATGATATTCCCTTTGTGCACGAGGGTGACGGAGTCGCGATCGTTTTCGAGTGCGTAGTTGATTGCTTCGCGGATGAGCCGCTTGGAACCATATTCGCTGATCGGTTTGATCCCGATTCCGACAGGCCCGTCGTGAATGATATCATCGATCCCCATTTCGGACTCAACGAATTCGCGGACCTTCTCCGACTCATCGGTTTCGGCTTCCCACTCGATACCGGCGTAGACGTCTTCCGTATTCTCTCGGAAGGTGACCATGTCCATTTTTTCGGGATTCTTGACGGGTGACGGGACGCCATCAAGGTGGTAGGTCGGCCGGACGTTTGCGTACAGATCGAGAGTTTTGCGGAGTGCAACGTTTAGTGATCGGAAGCCAGATCCCACGGGCGTCGTCAGCGGCCCCTTGATCGCAACGCGGTGGTTGCGGATCGCTGAAACAGTGTCATCGGGAAGATTCTCGTCGTATTTGTCACGGGCAGACGATCCGGCGTACACGCGCATCCAAGCGATGGACCGATCCGTCGCTTCGGCAGCGGCGTCAAGCACCTGCTGGGCAGCAGGACCGACATCCGTGCCGATCCCATCGCCGTGAATGATCGGGATGATCGGGTTAGACGGGACGTTCAGCTCCCCAGTCTCCTCGTTGGCAAGCGTAATCGCCTCGCCATCCTCGGGGACTTCGACTTTGTCGTAGCTCATGAACGGCTGGAATATCCAATCGGGGTACTAAAAAGGTTGCTCGTTCGGCTGTAGGACAAAAATATAGTAGCGGTGCCTGGATAGGTTCACATATTCGTCCAAGATGAAAATGGCATTAAGCCCCGTAAATCTCAGGAGATCTTGGAGATATAGAGGTGGAGAAGTTGACGTTCCGATGTCTTTATAATTAGATAAAATCACCCATTTGCATGGAAACCAGTGACAACGTATTCTACAAATGGGGTAGCGGCATTGATCCCAAACTTCCCGATATCGACCGGGCGTACGACGAGTTCCTCGTCACTGCTGACGGACGAGAACTGATCGACGCCGCTGCAGGTGCGGCCGTCGTCAACCTTGGCCACTCTGTCCCTGGACTCGAGAAAGTCGTCGCTGACCAGTTAGACGATGTCGCGTACATCAGCACCTCACACTTTACTAGCGACGCAACCCGACAACTCGCCAGGCAGCTTACGGATCGGGCACCTGGGAATCTAAACGCCGCATTTCTCACCAATTCGGGAAGTGAAGCCAATGAGTCCGCTATCAAACTAGCTCGGGCGTACCACCGCGAGCGAGGAGATCCGCACAAGTACAAAATTATCGGCCGTTGGCAATCCTATCACGGCGCGACGCTGGGTGCATTGTCGGCCTCCGGGAACATCTCCCGCCGAACGACTTACGAGCCGCTACTCCACGATTGGAACCACATACCCCCAGCCTATCCTTACCGCTGGACATACGACGGAACCCCCGAAGAACAGGCGGTTGCAGCCGCACGCGAGCTCGAGACTGCCATCAGACAAGCGGGCGCGGAAACGGTTGCCGCGTTCATCGCCGAACCAGTATCGGGGTCAAGCATTCCGGCCGCCCACCCGCATTCTGTTTATTATCAAGAAATTCGGGAGATTTGCGATGAATACAATGTCCTTTTTATTGCCGACGAGATTATGACAGGGTTCGGCCGAACCGGTCCCCTGTTCGCTATGGAACGATATAATGTTGTTCCGGATGTGTTGACTGTCGGTAAAGGGATGTCGGCAGGTTACACACCGATTAGTGCGGCACTAGTCCACGAAGAGATCGCGGACATGTTTGCAGCCGACAAAAACGCATCGTTCGCCCACGGCCACACGTTCAGCGGCAATCCTCTGTCGGCAGCGATCGCTTCGCATGTCCTCAAGCAGTATACCAACGAGGTCCTCGAGACAGGCCGCAACCGGGGCAAACAGCTAGCCGAAGCACTCGAGCCCCTATGCGATCACCCGATGGTTGGTGATTTTCGCCGAGCCGGCGCCATGATCGGTCTAGAGTTCGTCGCGGACAAGGAAACCAAAGAGCCGTTCGATCCCGACTTGAATGTTTATAAACGAATCTACGAACAGGCGATGAGGCGAGGAGTCTACACTTACCCCGGCTCAGGTTCAGTTAAGGGCGTCGCCGGCGACCATCTAATGCTCACGCCGCCACTGACAATCAGTGAAGAATCAATTGATACAATCGGTGAGGTAGTAGTTGATTCGGTTAAGGAAGTCGCAGATAGCCTAGCAATTGAAGGCAAATTTCAACGATGAGCAAAGTCGTGAGAGGTAGTAGCAGGTCATGTTAACTCAAGCATCGGTTCCAGCAGGCAACGAAGGCTCGGAGCCATCTTTCTGCCGCTGTTAGCTCCGCGATTCTAAACGTATTTGAAAAAGAAGAATTCGTCATTTTACTCTCTAAAGATACGTTCGACAGTATTCTCATTTCCATGACGAGTGATTTGAAATCGGAGGTCCGTCCACGAGAGTGCAGCTCTGAAATGGCCACCTGCATCAACGAGTAAGGTCGCGTCCTTGACTCGGTGTTTCTCTCTAAGACCACGGAGAATCACCAGAGTGAATTCTTGATTCTGTACGAGAAACACGTCTACATGGAAAACTTGGTCCCTTTTCGAATCGACAGCAGCATTGTCGATCTGGGTCTATCTGAATCGCCGTCTCGTCAACCGCGACGCAATTCGTGTTTGCGCCTCCAGATGACTGTAAATAAGATTTTCTGAACCAGTTATGTGTCGCTGTTCGACTCCGATTGACACCCGATCTATCAAGGTCCTACTTGGTATTCGAAAGTGATAGTCCAGCAAGATGGAGCTGAATGCCCACTTCAATGACCTCACGGGGTGTCCGCTCTCGCTCCACAAACTCCAAGTCTACCCATCCAGAACAGCCATTGAGGCGGTTGGGTTCGGGCATAGACCATTCGAACTACCAACTGCCTCGTGCTTAAGTTAACATCGCCACTTCTACAGGCAGAGGTGTATTTGGTATCCTGCGAATGCGATTAGCACGAGTGAGGTGAAGATAAGTGCGTATTGGAGGTGTTTCGGACGCCGAACACTCGACTCGTAGTGTGACTCGTCCCACACGCTAAACGAGTACGCCGGCGAATAATCGAGTGAGTCTCCTACCCGTATTGTCATTTTACGCTCTTGTGGCGTAGATTGTTGGTGGCGAGCCGTCCTGCGGTTTTACAAAGTCCAACTCACCTGCACCACTCTTCGAGAACTGACGTGATCCCGGCTAAACCGTGGCTTCTTCGGACTGACCTGAACTGACGGGTCCTCATCAACAATCCTCTACCCAAGAGCGGTTATTTTATTTCCCTCTACCCGATTAGGTCCCGTTGATAACCCGCATACTGCATGGCCCTTATAAGTAAGTGGGTCGCACGTGATTTCTACAGTCTCTTGCTTGCCCCTATCAATTTCACCGAATGCAACTGATTTCTCTGTGCTATACGCATCATCCACTAAAACTACGAGTTTTACCGAACTCTCCTCCTCAACACTGTATTCCGCATCTTCCGATACAGAGATAGTGACCTCAAATGTGGGGGTGTCGTAGCTCCAATAAACGGGATCAGGAGGATTTTTCGGAGCTACAGTTGCCGTTACTCAATCGCTAATCCAAACCTCCTGTGATGCTGGCACACGTCGGCATCATCCGACTGTCACTTAGCGTTTTCTTAGCCCAGAACCACTTTTAGTTCCGCTCTGGGGGTATGGCTCAGGCCCTTATCCCGAGACGCACTCTACCCGTCCATGCACCCTCGACCGACCAGATCGCGACCGACGGCCGGCCTGCCGGAGTTCGGCGCCGGCGTCACGCTGCTCGACGTGGACGACGACCTCGGCGTCACGCCCGTCCAGGCGTTGCTTATCGACCAAGTGCTCGGAAACGAGGGCGACGCCTACTGGGTGGATGCCGTCGGCGCCGCCCGCACCACTCGCCTTCGCGAGCTCGTGCCCGACCAGCGCGTGCTTGAGCGGATCCACGTCGCCCGCGGGTTCACGCCCTACCAGCACACGTCGCTGATCGACCGGGTGAACAGCACGCTCGACGACGCCGCTGTCGTCGTGGCGACCGGCGTCGACCGGCTGTATCGCGACGGCAACCTCTCCCAAGAGGAGGCCGAGACGATGCAGGTACGCGCACTCACCTCACTCGCGCGTATCGCCCGTGTCCACGACCTGCCCGTCATCGTCACCCGGAGTCGCGAAGACGACTTCTCTGCGCCGCTCGCGAACGCTGCGGCGACACACCTCCGGTGTCGAAAGACGCCCTTCGGGCCGCGGTTCGAGGATGACGCCGGCGAGACGGAGACGCTCGTCTACCACACGGGTGACGGGTGGATGCAGACGACGCTCGCCTACTGGCGTGAGGTGCTCGAACACCGTGTCCGGATGCACGACGACGCGACGCTCGAACGCACTGTTGGTGTCGTCGGGGTGCAGTGATGGGGCGGACGAACCCGGCGTTCAGGGACTTGTTACGGAGCGAGGAGGAGCGCTGGGACGACTACCGGTGCGTGCTCCGGCACGAGGACCAACTGCACTTCGAGCGCCTGTTCGTCCATGCACGCGACCACGCCGACGCCGCCGGAATGCTCAACCACGAAGACCGACTCGCACCGATCCTCATGTCGATCTGCTTGGAGCAAGAGAAACGGATCGCGGAGTTGGAGGAGCTGATGGTGGGTGAGAAAGAACTTGCCGATTAAAGAATGATCTGGAGATTGGCTACAAAACATATTCTAATCCCATTTCAGTCGAAAATGAGGTCGTGAGTTGCAAACCAGGATATGTTGATCCACTTATTGGACAAAGTCAGACTATGTTTGGCTGTCTGCCTAATTGTAACTAAAGAGGCTCTGTTGAAATCCTCAGAAAGTGATAGGTTCTGATCGGGTGTGCGGTGGATACAGACGGTCTATTTAACCTGCGTACCTGCTCACACTGTCCCCCGCGCTATGTTCCCAACCACCACACCAGCCGCAACAACAGCTCCCGTCAATAGTGCGTATTTCACCGAAATACGGTCACTAAGGAAGCTGGCAGTGAGGAGGACGGCAGTAGCAGCAACGAAACTGTAGGCGAAGACCGTTAGCAGAGACATGAACATCAATTAACGGTCCCTCTAAATTGGTATAGCTGTTCCTCCTCCAATTGATATACAGTCCCCACCGACCGGCTGTTTCAGACGATAATATATTTGAAGAATAGGATTTCAACAAAGCCACTAAAGAATATATTCGATACAGCCTCAATAACCACATAAAATTTGCATGTTTGGATATCAAGAGTGATAGATGAACCAGAACTTATAATTCATTCATACTCACAAGATAGCACATGGTTAAACGTCGAGACGTGATGTTTGGGGTTAGTGGAGCTATTGCACTATCAGGATGTACATCAATGAATTTCGACGAGGATGGGCAAGAACCCACTGGGGATACGTCTAGTAGCCAGTCGGAAAATGACGATAACACCGAAGACCAGAGCCAGACAGCAGATCCGTCAGAAAATCAAACAGAAGAACAGTGTGAAAAAGAAATGAGAGATAAAGAAGAGGTGGTCAGAGATACAGAAATTAGTTTTCCAGATCAATCCGAACCTGGACCATATGTTAATCCTATAAAAGGCCCTGAATTCACCGTTGAAGAAGGCGATGCAATTAATATTGAGATGTCCACATCAAATCAGCAAGGAATCGATGTAGAATTCCTATCTCCGGGTGGTGAAACTATCTTTACGGAGGAATCGCGTTCAATAAGTCGGGAGTTCCAGATTACAGAATCAGGGAGAAGTAGCGTTCGTATAACTAGTGCAGCAGAAACAACACGAGAAGTCAAATCAGAGCTCTGGTCAGATAATGGTGAAGTCGGTGCGGGTGGCTACCATTATGGCTGGCTGGAACTTCGAGAAGGGAATTCAGTTGAATATTTCATCCGACAACTCGGTGATGGCGCACGACCGAAATTATATATTGAGAACGAAGGGGGAACGGTGATGAGAGAAGAACCAGTATCTAGTACTATTGATGGAAAATTCACTGCACCAGAGACTGGCGAGTATTACTTTAGATGGGTGAACACTGCAAACATAACTTCTGGAAATTGGAGGTGGGAGTTTACCCGTGTTAGCGATCTGATTGAGGGTACAGATGTGGACGTGCTAATTGAACGAAACTACACAGAAGAGGTAGAGGTGTGTGAGGACTAATTTAGCCTGTGTAATTGTCTAGTCCGTTTACGTTGCATGGCTCTGTTGAAATCCTAATATTCAGACAGATATCTGTCTGAAACAGTCGGTCGATGAGAACTGCAAATTGACCGTGAGTGTGCTATCAGTTTCAGGACGTGTTCTGAGTGTGGTGCAAGATGCAGGGCACGTATAGGTCACGATGGCTTTGTTGAAATCCTCAGAGAGTTACATGTTCGTCCTGTAATTCCCGGAGATGAAGTCCCTCCCAAAGTCACAGATTCTCCGGTTTACTGAGAAGGCGATCCATCTGGCACGTCGAGCCGTCTCTCGATACTCTTCAAAGTTCTCTAAACACCGCTACACACTCCCGCAACACGTCGTTCTGCTCTGTCTCAAAGTTCGGAAGAACACTACCTACCGTGGTTTGCTCGACGAGTTGATCGAGATGCCACGCATTCGTCGTGCTCTTGGTTTAGTCGAACTTCCTACGCCATCAACGCTCTGTAAGGCGTTCAATCGGCTCGATATGGCTGTATGGCGTATTATATTGACTCTCTCAGCGACGCTCCTTCCGACGAGTGGAATCGTTGGAGTCGATGCTTCGGGGTTCGACCGCAGTCATGCCTCAAAACACTACACGAAACGAGCTGAACTCACGATTCAGCAGCTCAAAGTGAGACTATTGGTCGATGCGAAGGTAAACGCAATCCTCGATCTACACGTGACGACGACACGAAAACACGATAGCCAGATCGCACCGTCGTTGATTAAACGCAATCCCGAGAGCATCGATATTCTGCTCGGTGACAAAGGATACGACGATCAGAAAATCAGACGACTCGCCCGGCAACACGAGGTTCGGCCACTAATCAAACACCGTGAGTTCACATCGCTCCACAAAGCATGGAACGCGCGCTTAGACACTGATCTCTACGGCCAACGGAGTCAATCTGAGACGGTCAACTCAACGCTTAAGCGAAAGTACGGAGCGTTCATCCGATCACGACGCTGGTGGAAACAGTTCCGTGAACTCACTATCGCCTGTCTCGTTCATAATCTCGACCGGTCGCTCTGATCGGTCTATACAGGGGAAGTACATATCGTTGGGCTGTTTAGGAGAGGACGTTGACGACAGGTTCGGCGACTTCCGCAGCGACCCACACAGCGATTAGAAATGCTGCAGCATAGACGATGATTCCGTTGGCAGAGGTAACAAGCCAGTTGAGTTGAAAGAGATTGAGTAATCCTACAAAAATCACGGAAACAACGATGTACACGGGAAGACCAATTGCTAGGGCGGAAACACAATAGACTATACCGGGAATTATCAACGACGGCAATCTTTGTGCATGACCTGACGCCATGTAGTCAAATTCTACCTATTTTAGCATATATTTTTCTCAAGAGCTGATGTCAGTAACGCACAGTTCGCAGGTCCCATCGACCGGCTGTTTCAGACGAGAATATATCTGAAGAATAGGATTTCAACAGAGCCGTCACGATGTTTATATTATCACTCAACTATTCTACTTCGTTGAATCGACGCTCAATTTCTAGGAGGTCTTCTAAGAATTGCCCGGTCTGGTCTTCCCCTTCATATACGTCATGGATACACAGAGCGCGGATGTTCATTTCAGAGCGCTCATTAGCTTCGGCTACCTGCGTCAGAGCTACATCAAGCCTGCTCTGGTCTTCAGTTCGGTATTCCTCCCCGTCTTTCCGCTTTGGTGGCATTCCCTCAAGGTCTCTGAATCGTTTTATAACTAGTCGTCTGTACCAAGAGCCATTCTTATTGTCACTCAGGGGAGGAAATACTTCTCCCGCGATCTTATCGAGTATTTCATCCTCAGTTAGCTCTTCAGGGCTACTCTTGCCAAACAAGTTGTCTAGAACCATGAGTTGTTGTCACAAGGTCAGGGAAGTTGATATTCTTTTCCCAATGTTATCTCCGATAATCTGTGTAGCGAAGTCTGGAAGTGGATAATAAAAATGGGATTGTGATAGATGAATCCTCTATATCTTGCACGAGAGTCTTACCAATTAGTGATAGTTTGGCGTGGCCAGCGTTAGATCGGTATCCTGTGTAGACTGCAGCCGGAGCAGAACTTGTCATTTTCGGGGGATTTCAACAGAGCCCGTTGCATTATTTCTGGAAGTGATTAACATGGGGAACACTTCCACCGTACACGCATGGCTCACGCCCTTTACTCCGTCGTCCGAATCCGAGAGCAAGCATCAGTACTTCACAAAGCCGGTTAGTTAGAACGTCTGCTTGCTGAGGATGTGCACTCCAACAAGCAAGCAGACGGTGTGGTCCACGAGGACCAGCTTCTTAACTTTCTCGTCAACCGGCTTGACGAGGAAGTTCCGCTCTCCTTAGCGAATAATGCTGAAATCACTGCTGAGGACATCTATGAGGTCCTCGTCGGCGCGTGCGCCGACGGGACCTCTGTCTCTACGCTCTGTGCGTCGAGCCAGAACACACCCGCTGCGAACACGATCCTCTACCATCTCCGGACGAAGTTCGAGCCGGATCGGCTCGAACGAGTCGCTAATACGCTTCTTCGGAAGGACCTCGATGAACTACTTCCCGAGCAGGTGGAGGTCTGCGTAGACCTCCACCTGCGACCCTACTACGGTGACGAAGACGACACAGGCGGCCTCTATCATTCGGTCGCAAAGCGTGGAACCACCGCGTTCCACGCCTACGCCACACTCTACGCGCGTGTGAAGAACAAACGCTACACGCTGGCGGTACGCCGTCTCGAAGACGGCGATACCGCCAGCAGCGTCCTCGCTGAGTTCCTCGGTGTCCTTGACGGCCTTGACACCAAGGTCAAGGCCGTCTACCTTGATCGTGGATTCTACGACAGTAAGTGCCTCACGCTGCTTCAAGCGCACGATTACGCGTACGTGATCCCGATCATCCGGTGGGGTGAGACGATTCAGCAAGAGCTCTCGAAAGGGTGGAGCCGAGTCATTCAGCACGATCTGACAGGGAAACTCGACAGTCACAACTGGACCGTCGAGTTTCCCGTCTACATCGACTGTACGTACCTAAACGGGAAGTATGACGAGAACGGGGTGGCGCGTCACGGCTACGCCGCTGACGCGCCGTTCATCGACTCACCACGAGACGCACGATACCACTACAGCAAGCGGTTCGGTATCGAGTCGAGCTATCGCTTGTTTGAGCAAGCGATAGCGACAACAACACGAGATCCAACGGTAAGGCTGCTGTACGTCGTGGTGAGCCTGATCTTACAGAACGTCTGGCGGTACCTCCACTACGAATATGTGGCGACGCCCCGCCGAGGCGGGCGTCGCCTCTGGTAGTGGCCGTACAAGGAGTTCGTCAATATGATTCGACGAGCTGCGTGGACGGCCCTCGCGGTGCGTCGGGCCGTCCCCGCGAATCGGCCACCTGACGACCGATTCCACCGCTAACCACCGACCGAGCAAGCCAGCGGAGTGAGTGGCGACGCTGTCGCGTCGGCGGCTAACCGCCGCCGACAGCGACAGCTCTCCATCGATCCGTCTGTGATTCTCTCGTCGAGACCGTCAGTACAACCGCTTCGACACAGAACTCAGACCGCAGAAACAGCTAGCCGAGGATACTTTGTGAGGTACTGAGCATGGCCCTCACGGTCGACTATCTCGACGACGGGCGCGTTTCCACGTGGCAGATCACGCCGGACGGCGCCACCAGAAGCACGCACGACGACTACACGCCCACACTGTACGTCGGTGACGCCGCCGGCGACCTCTACGGGCGGCACGGCGGCCCAACACCCGAACCACCCAGCCGCCCGACCCTCTCCGATGTCCTCGTCGAGCTCCGCGACTTCCTCGACGGGCAGGAGGCGGTCGCCGCGCTCGGCGTCGAGGATCACCGCCAGACGTTCCGCACGTCGCCACGGCCCGTCCTCCGCGTCAATGCGACGAGCATCGAGGCCGTCCACTCGGTCGCAAAGCGCGTCCAGCCGTTCGGGCCACCCGACGCGTACACCTGCTACAACGTCGACCTGACCAGAGAACTCCGCTTTTGCCTCGAAACAGACACGCCTGCCGGCCCCGACCGGTCGGTGCGTGACCTCCGAACGCTACAGTTGGAGTTCCCGAGTCACGAGTCGGGTGTCGACTCCTTGCCACAACTCGCCGTCGACGGCGACCGCGTTGGAGCCACGCCCCGCGAGGTGGTCGAGGCGGTCGCCTCCACCGTCGAAGAGCGCGATCCGGACGTACTCGTGGTGTCAAGTGCCGACCTGATCCCGTTGCTGTACGAGGCCGCCGACGCGTACGGCGTCTCACTCCAACTCGGTCGTGAGCCCGGCTACACCAAGCTGGCCGGCGAGTCCACCTACGAGTCGTACGGGCAGGTGGGCCACTCCCCTGCCCGCTACTCGGTCCCGGGGCGCGTCATCATCGACGAGTCCAACTCCTTCTTCTATCACGAATCCGGGCTGGAGGGGTGTCTCGACCTCGTTGAGCGCGCCGGCCTCCCGCTCCAAGAACTCGGATGGGCCTCTATCGGGCGCGTGCTCACGGCCATGCAGATCCGGGAGGCGCGCTCCCGGGGAGTACTCGTCCCCTGGAACGCGTGGCGCCCGGAGTTCTTCAAACCCGCCGCCGTGCTGGATGACGCCGACCGTGGCGGGACGACGTTCGCCCCCGACGTGGGCGTCCACGAGGAGGTTCACGAGCTCGACTTTGCCTCCCTGTATCCGAACATTATTCGGACGCGGAACATCTCGCCCGAGACCGTTCGGTGCGGGTGTTGTGAGAATGAAGCCGTGCCGGGGCTCGGCTACACGATCTGTGAGGAAGACGGCTATCTGCCCGACGTGCTCGGCCCGCTCATCGACGCCCGGAGCGACATCAAAGCGGAGATTGCGACGACCGAGGACGACGCCGAACGTGAGCGCCTCGAAGCTGCGTCGTCGGCCATCAAGTGGATCCTCGTGTCGTGTTTCGGCTATCAGGGCTTCTCGAACGCCAAATACGGGCGGATCGAGTGTCACGAGGCGATCAACGCCTTTGCTCGGAAGCTGCTGCTCGACGCGAAGGCAGCGCTCGAAGACGCCGGGTGGCGGGTCGTCCACGGCATCGTCGACTCTATTTGGGTGACGCCGGCACCCGGTTGTGACCAGCGCCCACTTGAGGAGGTGGCCGCCGAGATTACTGCTGCGGCCGGCATCGAACTGGAGTACGAGTGCGAGTTCGAGTGGGTGGCCTTCTGCCCGATGCGCAATTCCGACTCCGGCGCGCTGACGGGGTATTTCGGGAAGCGTCGCGGCGAGTCACTTCCGGAGCCAGAATCGGAGCTCGGTGACGCGATCAAGACGCGCGGCATCGAGGGGCGCCAGCGCTCGACGTGCGCGTGGGTGGGTGCGGTGCAGGCCGAGGCGCTGCGGGTGTTCGACGACACGCGGTCGCCCGAGGCCGTCTGTGACGTGCTGCGCCGGCGACTCGACGCCCTTCGGGACGGCGAGGTGGACGCCGGCGCGCTTGTCATCGACAACCGCGTCTCGAAGCACGTCGACGACTACAGCAGCGAGACAGTGACGGTGGCCGCGCTCAAGCGAGCACGATTGCAGGGCAGCGGGTTATCGCCTGGACAGACCGTCCGGTACATCGTGGTTGATGCGGACGCACGCGGCGCTGGTCGGGTGCGCCTGGAGTTCAAGGACGTGAGCCGGTGCGATACCGAGTGGTACGCTGACGCCGCCGTGCGCGCCGTCGAGAGTGTGCTGGCGCCCGTCGGGTGGCGGGAGGGGGAGATACGCGACTATCTCGCCGGGGCGAGCGACGAGACGCTCGGGACGTTTGGCCGGTAGTCGTCTCCAACCGCTTCCTCCACGATTGTGATCTCCTCGTCGGTGAGCCCGTAGAGTTCGTAGACGATTTCGTCGATGAGGTCGTCGGTGCGTTCGATCTTCTCGTCGAGCTCCTCCGCGCGCTCCACCGTTTGGAGGTAGTTGTCGATGTCGTCCGCGACGGCATCGGCGTCCGGGAGTTCAATCGCCTTGAGCCGGTCAATGTTGGAGCGTTTTGCCGCCTGTGTTTGCGAATTCGTGATCGAAGGCGATACGAGAGAGGATTTCGATGAAATCCTCTCTCGTGTACTCTCTGCACGGTTTGACACCGAATTCTAAGTCTGGATACAGCAGGGTTGAAGCGGCACGACACGCTTATTTCACCTCAGCCGTCTGGATCATCTTTTGACCAACGGAGCCCACCGTGAAGAATCTCAGCTAGGTTCGGCAACTACTGTTCAGGGCGGGGAGAATGTCAAGGCCAGAGCCCGCGCGCCTCGTGCGCCTCGGCAATCCGGGAGAGCGCGACAATGTACGCCGCATCACGCCACGTCACGTCCCGTGCTTCGAACTCCTGCTGGACGTCCTGCCACGCCGCCAGCATCTCCGTCTTGAGTTCATCGTTGACGCGTTCCAGCGACCACGACCGCCGATTGATGTCCTGGAGCCACTCGAAGTAACTCACGGTCACCCCGCCAGCGTTTGCCAGGATGTCCGGAATCACCGGAATCTCGCGCTCGGCAAAGATCGCACTCGCCGCACTCGTCGTCGGCCCGTTCGCCCCCTCGACGATGATGTCCGCGGTGATGTCGTCGGCGTTGTCAGCCGTCAGCACGTTTCCGATAGCGGCCGGAATCACCACATCGACGTCGAGTTCCAGCAGTTCCTCGTTGCTCACAGTCCTGGGAGCCGCATGCTCCAGCACCGCTTCCGGCTGCTCGTGGTGGGACGGGATCGAGTCCGTGTCGAGACCGTTAACGTCGTAGACGCCGCCGTTGACGTCGCTGACGGCGACGACGTTCGCTCCCCAGTCGTCGAGGAGGCGAGCGGCGTTCGACCCGACGCTGCCGTACCCTTGAATGGCGATCGACGTGTTATTGATGTCCTTGTCGTAGTAGTCGATTGCCTCTCGAGCAATGATGGCGACGCTCCGACCCGGCGCTGCGTCACGCCCCTTGCTACCGCCGACGATGGGTGGTTTCCCTGTGACGACGCCGGGAATCGTTTCGCCCTCCTGCATCGAGTAGGCGTCCATTAGCCACGCCATCGTCTGTGGGTCCGTCCCCATGTCGGGAGCGGGGATATCTTTCGTCGGTCCGATGGCGGTTCTGATCTCGTCGGTGAACCGTCGGGTCAGCTGTTCCTTCTCGTCATCGGTCAGCTCCTTTGGGTTCACCGCGATACCGCCTTTCGCGCCGCCGAACGGGATGTCCATCACGGCGCACTTCCAGGTCATCCACATGCCCAGCCCGACGCACTCTTCGCGCGTGACTTCGGGGTGATACCGGAGACCACCCTTGAACGGGCCGCGGACGCTGTCATGTTGTGCGCGATACCCAGTGTAGACCTCGACGTCGCCGTTCTCGCGCTCGATGGGGACAGTGACTTCGTGAACCTTCCTGGGGTGTTTGAGGCGTTCGACGATATTCTGGTCAATGTCGAGGTGGTCGGCAGCATGCTGGAGCTGGCGGCGCGCAGTCTCTAGGGCTGATTCCTCTTCGATCGGTTCCTCAGACGGCTCGTCAGTCGTCGTTGATGTCGAAGCCATGGTTATTCGATCGGTGTACGCCGATTCCGCATATCACTAGCACAGTCCGGGCACGCTCCGGGGTTGTTCTCCGCAACTGCGATGTTCCCACATTCGAAACACTCGTATGGCGATTCGTCGGACGGGTTTTGATACACATCTTTCATTGCTGATCGGGAGTCCCAGCAGCCTGGCGCAGAACTCTACCAATCTATAATAGGAGTATAAGGGAATATTTAGTAGTTGAACACCGAACCCCGAATTGACGGTGGGATTTACTATTCAACTAGTTGTGAGACGCCGGTAGAAACGTCTCTCACGATTTACTTGAACACGCTCCTACGCGCGGGGTTGTCAATCTGCGTGATGAGCGGCTACCGGTGTGTGGTCGTCGATGAGTGCCGCGAACAGTTTTCGTTGTGCGGTTCTGATGTGCTGGTAGACCGCTTGCGGCGAGATGTCCAGCGAGTCCGCGACAGCTTCACCGGTTGCTGTACGCGGTGATTCGAAGTACCCGCTGTAGTACGCAGTTTCGAGGACTTCGAGTTGTCTGTCTGTCAGGCGATCAAGAACGGAGGCGTAGAACCCATGTTCGGATGCCTGTTCGCGGGTTTGCTTCGACGCGAGGTGGAGGGTTCCGAACTGGTCAGCAAGAAACTGTGTCACATGCCTCACTTCGACGCTCGCCGGTAGATCGACGATCAGTGTTGTATCCGCCTCGGTTGCTGTCGCACTCCGGAGGACGGCACCGTGGTCGGCCAACTCCGTCGCCAGAAACGGCTCAGACAGGTGGAGTCGCAACACCCCGCCGGTGTCGCCGCCGCGAATCCGCTGGACATCCTCGACGACTGTGAGGTCATCCGTTGAGTCAACAACGGTATCGAGTGACGCGTCATCGACGGTGACAAACACGTAGTTACCGCTAGCGGTCTGCTGGGCACCCCCCTCGTAGATCAGCGTACAGTCAGCAATACCCGCCAACTGAGTGAGCACGAACGACGGGTCGTCGATCTCGTACTCGACGCGAGTCAACGACGTAGTAAGCAGCGCACGCTTGCGCTCGGTCGCGCTGATCGCGGAGGCGATCGTCTCTCCAAGCTCCGAGAGCACCGTCTGAATCGTTTCGTCGAAAGCATCCGGCGTCTCCGCATATACGGTTAGGACACCGTACGAGAGGTCGTTATACACCAGTGGGACACTCAACACCGAGAGGAAGTCACGGGAGATGGCATCCTTGCGCCACGAGGCCGCGTGGAGGTCGGCCGCGACGTTCGAGACATGCGTCCTCTCGCCTGTGGTGGCTGTTTGACCGGCTGGCTCCACGGTATCCCCGGCCACGTGGAACGATTGGGTGTCGAGATATCCCTGATCGGTCCCAGCCCACGCCTGTGGTGTTACCATCTTTTCGGCATCATCGACGCTGCCGATCCATGCGAACTGGAAGCGGCCGTCGGCGGTGAGCTGTTCACAGACGGTATGATCAATTTCCTCGCGGGTCTCGGCTTCTACGAGTGCCTGGTCGATCTCCCGGATCGTCTTATTAACGCGGTTGAGCGTGGTGAGCTGGTCGTTCTGGCGCTGCAGCTCGCGATCCTGTTCGCGGAGCTGGGCCTCCCGGCTGACGCGGTCGAGTGCCGCCTCTGCCGTCGCCGCCAGTAGGTCCGCAAGTTCCTGGGTGACGTCGTCAAAGACGTCCACGTCCGTCGATCCAGCGAAATACACGCCGTGGTTTCCGAGCGGGATGTACGCGGCACTCCGGATGTCAGTCGCAGGATTCACGAGACGGTCTGCATCGTGGACGTTTTCGAAGAACAGGGCATCGTTCTCCACGAAACTGTGACTGGTGAGATCGCGGCCGTCCGCATGGACTGCCGGGAGTGGCCCGTGAGCGTCTCGGAGCGCCTGTGAGTGGGCGGTGGGGTGGAGGTGATTGTCGTCAGCATCGAAGAGGTGGACAGCGCTGGCGTCGAGTCCAAGGACGTCGGGCGTGTCGTCAACGATGTGCTGGGCAATCTCCTGGTGGGTCCCGGCATAGAGGAAATCTCGAGCTGTCTCCTGGAGCGTCGCAAGCGCCTGTTCGCGCTGCTTGCGCTTCGTGATGTCACGACAGCTGTACAGCAGCGTGCCATCCTGGATGGAGACCTCACGGACGTTCACCAGCAAGGTGTGTTCACGGCCCGCCTTGTCCGTCGCCGTCGTCTCGATGTTCTTCAAGACGCCCGTCTCAGCAAGTTCCTCGCGGTTGACGAGATCCTCGCCAAGAAGGTCTTCGATCGTGCCCAATTTCCTGATCTCGTCTGCGGTATACCCGAAGATGAAGTGGACGTTCGGACAGACGTACGTGTACTCGCCGTCCTCGTCGGTCATGAGAACGGTGTCGGTCATGTTGTTGAGCGTGACGCGGTGCAGTTCCTCTGACTGACGAAGTTCCCGTTCGAGCTCGACACGGTCGGTGATGTCGACGCTGTCAACGATGATAGAGACGAGGTCGCCACGTTCGTCAGTCACCGGTTGGACGGAGAGTTCGAGCACTAGCTCACCAGGCACGGCGGCCTGCGTAACGACGGCGTGCCCAAATTCGCCACGTCTCGCTGTATCGATGAGCCGGCGAATGTCGTCGCTGGTCTGCGTGTCACCTGACCACCAGGGAAGCGTCCAGAATGGGTCGCCGGTGACGACGTCAGCGTCCATGTCTATCATGTTCCGGGCAGCTTGGTTGATACGAGTAAGCGTGCCATCCGGGTCAAGGACCCACGTTCCCGATCTGGTATCGTGGAATGAGGCGTCGAACTGCCGTGCGCGTTGGCGCTGGGTCGCCGACCGCTGGGCGTCCCGGAGTGCCTGTTCGGTTCGCTGCAGCGCATCGGAGACGGTATCTTCGAGTGGGTCAGTGACGGCGATGTAGTCGGTAACACCAGCTTCGATGGCCTCACTAGCGACCGTCTCGCTCCCGTCCGCCGTCCCGATAATGAGTGGTAGTCCCGTCGTCGTGTCGCGTAGTTGGCGGGAGAGATCAATACCTGTCCTGTCAGGGAGACTGTAGTCGGTAACGACGCAGTCAACGGAGGTCTGTCGGAGTTCCTCTTGAGCTGCCGCTGCTGTCGAGACCGTGTGGACGCTCGTGTCAAAATGGGAATTGAGCCGATCAGTGTACGCAGCTATCCACGCTGTATCCCCGACGGCGACGATAGTTGACGCGTCAAGGACGCTGTTTGCTGTGTGACTCATATACGAAGGGCAAAGCACTAGTCACGAACACGGATGTTGTTCGGCGTGTGCTGATGTCGCCAAATCTGTGCTGGACAGGCAAAACTACTCTGTTTGACCCTGTTGAAACCTCATCCTTCGGACACATTCCTGTTTGACATCCTCCCCGCGCTGAGGCGCGAGGCTTTCTCCTTGATTCTTCGTAAAGAGAAGGTAAAGAAAGAGATTCTTGGGAAGTATCCAGATGAGATCTGTTGCTCAAAAGAGGTAAAACAGCGGGAACAGGAACACCCAGACGATGTCGACGAAGTGCCAGTAGAGGCCAAAGTACTCCACCGGCCGGCTGTCCTCCATGTAGGCACCACGGTAGGCGCGGGATAACAGATATATCGCGATGAACAGACCTGCAACTACGTGGATTGCGTGGAGACCGGTCGTTACGAAATAGACGGACGCTTGGATATCCGTGTACGGCAGGCCCTCGGAGACTGAGCCGATGAACACACCGTCAACGTAGATCTTCTCCCACCATTCCCACGCCTTCACGCTCAAAAACGCGAATCCGAGCAGGGTTGTTGCAGCGAGTGTTGCAAGTAGTCCCTTCCGATTTTTGCGATGGGAGGCGACGAGTGCGAGGATCACTGTGAACGAGGAGGTAAGCAGTACGAACGTGTTGATGAGTCCCGGTAACGAGTCCGGAATCGGCTGCCACGTCATCCAGCCGGCGTTGTACCGGATGAAGACGGCCGAGCTAATGAACGCCGCAAACACGAGCACGTCGGAGGCAAGGAAGAACCACATTCCCAGCTTCACCTTCTCGACGCCCTCGAAGGGCCAGCGTTCGGCAAACTCGCTGGGCGGGGCGTAGAAGTCCTCCATGCCCCACTCCCAGCCGGACCAGACGAGGCCGACCAACCCGACTATCGTCAATAGCGGATACAGCGGATTGCCGGTGAGCGTGACGGAGATCTGCGTCACTGCGTCACCCGCGTAAACGCCGACCGACTGTCGGACGCCCGAGAGGCCGAGCAGCAGGATACCCGTGAATGCCGAGAGCGTGATCGGCCAGATGGAGGCGTGGCTGGCGTGTTTGTCCCAGTAGGGGTAGTTCTTGATGTGGTCGTCGTGGTGGCCGCCGCCGTCCGCGGCGAGCTCGCCGTCGGTGTTCCCTTTCACCGAGGGACCGCCGTCAGTCGCGCGGTCCGTCACGAACTTGAGTTTGCCGGAGGCATACGACGGCCGACCCGGCCAGTTCTCCAGCGGTGGGGGCGAGGAGATTGCCCACTCTGCCGTCCGGGAGTAGTCCCACGGGTTGTCGCCGGCGGGCTCCCCGGAGACGTACGACTTTCCAAGGTTATAGAACATGATGAAAAAGGAAAACCCGAGGACGAACGCTCCAATAGTGCCGAACTGGTGGATCGTCTGGAACTCGGGGTTGTACTCGAACACCCGGCGTGGGGTCTCCCACGCGAGGAACATCGAGAAGTACACCGCATTGAACCCGATAAAGAACACGGCAAAGTGGACCTTTCCAAGGAACTCGTCGTACATCTTCCCCGTCATCTTCGGGAACCAGTAGTATACGGCACCCACAAGTGCGGTTGCGCCGCCGAACATGACGTAGTGGAAGTGGGCGACGACCCAGTAGGTACCGCGGAACTCGTAGTCGAGGACGATAGCGCCGAGGAAGACGCCGGTAATACCCCCGAGAATGAACAGCAGGAGCGCGCCGAACGCGAAGAGGAACGGCGTCGTGAACTGGATGCGCCCTTTGATCAGCGTGTAGATCAGCGCGAATACCAGCAGGTCGAACGGGAGCGAGATGCCGATAGTAGTCGCCATCATCAGTGTCTTGATCTCCAGATTGATCGTCGTCAGGAACATGTGGTGCATCCACACGAGGAACGACTGTACGGCGATCAGACAGATGGCAATGATCACCCACTTGCGGCCGACGAGCCGACGACCAGAGAACGTCTGGAACAGCTCCAGCATCACACCGAGTGCAGGGAAAAAGACGATGTACACCTCCGGGTGACCGAAGAACCACCAGAGGTGGCCCCACAGTAGGGAACCGCCCTCAGTTGCCGAAAAGTAGACGCTGCCGAGCACGCGGTCGGAGCCGAGGATGAGAAGAGCACCGAGCAGGGCGGCGAATGCAAACAACATCATCCAGACGGTCGCGAGGATGGACCACGTGAACATCGGCATGTCCATCAGGCCCATTCCTTCCGCCCGTGAGTGGTGTATGGACGTAAGGAAGTTCACCGTCGACGCGGTAACGCCGACGATGAACATTGCCAAGGCGAGGATGGCTCCGGTCGACCCGATGCTCGGGGTGTACATGGGGACGTTCAGCGGAGCATACATCGTCCAGCCGGCGTCGAGCGTCCCACCCTGAAAGAAGCTAATTCCGAGTAGGACTCCCGAGAACAGGTACATCCAGTACGACAGCGCGTTCAGCCGCGGGAACGCCAGGTCGTCAGCCCCGATCTGCAGCGGGACGAAGTAGTTCGCGAAGCCGAATGCGAACGGCGAGAGGAACCAGAACACCATGATCATCCCGTGGGCGGTGACGGCCTCGTTGTAGGCCAGCCCGGACATCACCTGATTGGCAGGGTCCCACAACTGCAGGCGGATCAGCAGCGCCATTACTCCGCCAAATAGTAGGAAAAACAACGCCGTAATCGTGTACATGATACCGACGTCCTTGTGGTTAGTCGTGACCAACCACCGCTTCAGAGAAGTCGTCGGCGGAAGAGAGTGACTCGAACCCGTCATTGCCGTGTTCGCTTCCGTTGTGATGCGCTCGTCGGCGTCTTGTCGACGTTCGTGCCGGTACAGTCGTGAAGCATGGCCGGTGGTTATGCGTCAGCCGTCTTGACCAGTCGTTTGGCGCACGACAAGGACAGGTTACTACGTCGCGAGCACCAACGGACGGTAGGACCGATACCACCATGCGTAAATTTGCGTTCGATCTGTCGTATACCGCGGACGATAGCACCGGATCAGTGGCCGAACGATTCCGTGAAAACGATATTAGCTCGACCGGAATGGGAGGATGTCTCGGTGGGGGCCGTTTTTGGCGGGTTGAGCGGGTGGAGGCAGCGGCCAGCTTGCTTGATACTCTTGAGGACGACCTACTCTCGGATCCCATCGAACTGGACCGTGTGTCCGAGGGTGACTGCGAACACGACGTGACTGTGGATCGACTCGGACGGACCGACGCGAATCTGGAATACTACTTTCGGGTCGAGCGGCTCGACGGCTGTGAGACCATCTATACTCTCGCAGCGAAGCACATTGGATCAGATGTCCTCTTCGAGTTCGAGCGTGAAGGAAACGTTGAGTCATGGCGTATCCTGATGGAAAGCGATGATCGAGTCGGGATACTGTACGATGCGATCCAAGCATCGTTACGGCCTTCCATTCAGTTCGACTTCGACCACATCGGTGACGCGTCCAGTTGGAGAACAGACCTCGTGTCCCAACTGGACATGCCCGCCGAACAGCTTTCGGCGCTTGAGCTTGCGGTCGAGCGGGGATACTACGAGACGCCGCGTGAAGTGACGCTCGACGAGCTGGCAGCGACACTGGAATGGCCGCGATCAACGCTTTCGTATCGACTCAGACGCGCGGAGTCACGGCTTGTCAAAGCGTTCTCCGCCTCCGGCATCGACGATGCGTTTGAATCTTTCCAGCAGGCTCCAAACGAGGTGACCGACGAGTGAGTCGCCGCCAGCAAACGTTGGTCTCGGCTGAGTGGGTTCGAGAACGACTCGACACAATTGCCACGGACGATGCAGATGTTCGGCTCGCTGAGGTGAACATAGACCCGGAACGATATGCGGAGAGTCACATTCCGGGTGCGATATCTTTCGACTGGAACGACGATCTTCAGGACGACCGTCTGTTCGACATCGTGAAGCCGACAGAGTTTGCCCGCGTCCTCGGCGACCACGGGATAGACGAGAATACCACGGTCGTTCTCTACGGTGACCTGTACAACTGGTTTGCGGCGTACGCCTACTGGCTGTTCACGTACTACGGCCACGACGACGTGCGACTACTCAATGGAGGTTGGAATGTCTGGTCGAATGAGGGAAATCTGACGACGGATGAGAAGCCCACATACACGTCGGTTTCGTATCCGGTTCCGGAATCGGACTCCACGATACGGGCTGACGCGCACGAGGTAACACCGCTTTTGAACGAGGATTCCGTCTCGATAATCGACGTTCGGTCACCGCCGGAGTACCGCGGTGACGTGCTTTCTCCACCGGGATGGAACGAGAGTGTCCAACGGGGTGGCCACATTCCGGGAGCGAAAAACGTGCCATGGCATCATGTCGTCGATGAGAGCGGGCGGTTCAGATCGAACGCGGAACTCCAGGAACTGTTCGACGACGTGCTCGTCGAGGACGTAATCGTCTACTGCCGGATCGGCGAACGGTCGGCACTCACGTGGGTTGCGCTTCACGAACTGCTGGAACAGCCGAACGTCCGCCACTACTACGGTTCATGGGTCGAGTGGGGGAATACGGTCGGGGCGCCTCTCGAGCGCGGCGAATGACCTGACGGCTAGAACATCTCTCAGCTCTCCGCCGCAACCGGCTCGGCCTCGTCGTACTTGTCGCGGAACTCGCCGATGAGCTGGCCCATCTGGGCGTACCAGTCGTTGAGCATCCGCTGCATGTCGTCGGCGATCTCGTCGGGATCGGTCGGCTTGTACACGTGGTAGTACCCACCCTGTTCGTAGTTGATCTGCTCTTTCTGGATGAACCCGGTCTGGAGCAGTCGCTGGATTGAGCGGTACGCCGTCGAGCGCTCGCGGTCGACTTTCTCGGCAATCTCGTCGACAGTTAACGGCTCCTCGGTTTCGACGAGCATCCTGAAACATTCTTTATCAAGCTCTTTGAGGCCATGGAAACACTCCAGTAGACCTTCACACTCCATATCCTCACGGAGCATCTCACTCATCGACTTACTCATGTCTCATATCAGGATTTCCGTCAATAAAAGTGTTTGCAAGAACCGCACAATATCGTCCAGAAAGTGCCGCAAGGGCCGGAAATCGCGGTGTGAATGCTCAGTCATGAGGATGGAACCGCTTGACAGCGCGATTGACGGCGTCAACCTCACCGAGGAACGTGACGCGATCACCCTCGCGGAGTTCGTGGTCACCTGTCGGAACCTCGGTGTCGCCGTTTCGATGGGTAAGCAGTCCAACGATACATCCATCCGGGATCTCGGCGTTGAGTTCCGCAATCGTCTTTCCACCAAGATCCGTCGCTGTCACTTCTATTTCCTGAACGTCCCCGGTTCGCCCCAGTTCGTTCATCCAACCGGACAACGACGGTCGTTCCAACACGTTCTCGAGTGACCACGCGGTCGCCATCGAGAGGTCGACTGCGTAGACGTCGAGCGTCTCGAACGCCTCGACGTTTTCCGGCTGGTTCACTCGAGAGGCGACGGTTTCGACGGCGAATACCGTCCGTGCAAGCTGGCAGACGAGTAGGTTGACATCGTCGTCCGGCGTCGTCGCGATAACCGTCTTTGCGTCGTCTGTCCCCGCTTTCCGAAGCGTGTTGGCTTCGGTGCCGTCGCCGACTACTGCCTGAAGGCCACGACTACGTGCCTCCTTGACTACCGCTGGATCTCGGTCAACAAGAATGACGTTTTCTCCGTCCTGTTCGAGTCGTTCTGCAAGCGAGAGACCGACACGGCCTCCGCCGACGAGTATTGTGCGCATTGGTGAAACCTTTAGTACGTTTGCGATTTGTGGAGCAAGGCCGGCCTGAAGCACGACCGTTGCGAAGATGATGAGAAAGACGGTTCCGGCGAGCAACTGCGCTTCCTGCGGTCGGCCGAGTGCCTGCAGTTCGACGGCGAACAGCGTGGCAACGCTTGCAGGAACGATTCCTCGTGGGCCGACCGCACTGAGAAAGAGCCGTTCGTTTCTCGTGAACAGAGGGTTGGTCGTCGAGAGATAGACAACCGCCGGGCGCAACACCAGCGTGACGGCAGCGACGATCGCGAGTCCGGCGAGTCCGAGCCTGCGGATATCTCCGAAGTCGATAAGCGCCGCCAGCGCTACGAAAATGAACGACAGGACGACGACT
This sequence comes from Halorubrum gandharaense, assembly GCF_054654575.1. Taxonomy (NCBI): domain Archaea; kingdom Methanobacteriati; phylum Methanobacteriota; class Halobacteria; order Halobacteriales; family Haloferacaceae; genus Halorubrum; species Halorubrum gandharaense. Next base: position 721,279 of record NZ_BAAIET010000001.1, on the reverse strand, counting down.
GAAAGATCGTCGAGAAAGTCGATAATCGCTTCGTGGTGTGGGAGGTCAACGTTTCCTAGAGCGAACCCGGCCATCGCCGCAGCAGCGATACCGGTTTCACTGGCGATGGACTCGGCGCCGGCGTACGCCACGACAATTGCTGCAAGAACGATCAGCCGGGCGTGAAGCGGTGCCGCACAGGGACGCGAGCCCGTGTGCTTGAGAGCGTACCAGACGACGCTGGCGACGAGTGCACCAACCGTCAATCCGATACCTAGCCGGACGAAAAAGCTGCTGACGAGCGTGGTGGGAGTCCCGTTTCCCACTACAAGGACCTCGAACACGACGACCACGAGAATAGCTGCAGTGAGATCGTTGATCACCCCTTCTCCTTCCAGGACTGAGGCGACGTGGTCACGAACCGTGACGACTTGGAGAATCGGTCCAATCACTGTCGGCCCGGTAGCAATGAGCAGTGCACCAACCAACAATCCAACTGAGGGGGTTGTGTTGAGAAAGACAACTACGGCTGCTGCCGTCCCAAGCCACGTAACGAGGGCACCGATTGTTGTGAGACGGATGAGTGCTGTCGAACTCTCGCGAAGCTTCCGGATTCCCAGATGATACCCACCCTCAAAGAGGATGATAGCGACGCTGACACCAACCATCACGGATAGGCCATCTCCGAACGTTTCCCGCGATACGAATCCCAAAACCTCGGGTCCGATGACGACCCCTGCTGTGATCAGAAACAGTACGCTGGGGATACGGAGCCGGTCCGCAAGCACACGGGATGCAACCCCGAGCACGAGAATGACAGCAACGACGGCGAGGAGGTTCATCGGCTAAACGTTGGGAGCCGTCCATCGAGGTCGATTCCAGAACCCGGCCCACGCCAAGCATCCTCGTGTTGCATCAGTGACTCCCGTCCGGAAGCGGTTCCCCTCCGTCCGTGGTTCGCGTCGCTTCGAACGCCTTGTACAGGATCAGCAGCGCGACGACGAACGACGATCCGACGAGTAGGAGCACACTGACGAGGTCGAGCGCTCCTGTCCCCAGCCAGTTGGCGAGTTCGCTGAGCGCAATGCCGACGCTCGCGAACACCATCATCAGGCCGAAGTAGACGATCACGTCGTTCTCTTCGACCATCGTGGTTGCCGCGGAACCGAGTCGCGCCCCGAGCGCGCTCCCCACGAGGAGGAGCCCAACGACGGTGAGGTCGACGCTCCCGGACGTCCCATAGGTGAACGTGCCGAAGGCACCGGAGAACAGCCCGGCGAAGAGGCTGGTTCCGACGGCGGCGGTGAGCGGCGTGCCGATGACGTAGTAGATCGTCGGCATGCGGATGAACCCACCACCGACGCCGATGAGCCCGGAGACGACGCCGACAATCCCGCCGGAGCCACTGATCGTCCACAGGGAGGCACGCCCGCCCGAGGACAGCGAAATCATTGGGGGGACGTTGTGCGACTGAATCCGCTGTGCGATTGGCGGGATCTCCTCGTCGCTGACCTCATCGGTCTCTCCTTCTCCTCCGTCGCCGTCGGCCCCGTCGTCAAGATTGTACGCACGCCTCAGGAACAGCGCGCCGATTCCGCCGAGCAGGAGCACGTAGGCGACGCCCGTCACGAGCTCGGCGACGCCGAGCGCCTCCAGCCCGAACACGAGACGGCTTCCAAGCTCGATCCCGATAGAGAGCACGACGAACAGAATGGCGCCGAGCTTGTAATCGACTTCCCCAACGTCGTAGTGTTTCAACACGGCGATCACGGACGTGCCGAAGTAGAACGCCAGCCCACTTCCGATTGCTACTGACGCAGGGTAGCCCAATAGAAGCAATGTCGGGGTGATGAGAAACGATCCACCCATCCCGAAGAACCCGAACAGCACACCCACCATGAAGCCGAAGCTGACGAACAAGACGAGCAGCCCGAGGCTCAGTCCCAACAGCTCCATCGATTATGGTTCCGTGACTATTTCGACGATTGGTGCAATCGCTCGTTCAAGGATCGCGTATCCCACGTACAGTACGATGGCGATAGCGAAGATAGCGCCGACGAATGTGATCCCCTGAACTGGGCCGGACTGGACTGCCGCCTCAATCATCGCTCTTCCTCCACAGTTAAGTGCGGTTGTGTACCAATCATGGGATTCTTCTCAACCACATCTACCCGGGGTGAGTGTATAACGCTTATGGGACAACAGTACAATACTATTGAGCACTAACCGATAGAGAAGCAATACAGATATGCTCATAACTTATAGAGATATAACCGTCTCTATCGGATAACCGCAAGACTAGGAGTCGCCGATCAGAGGTAGAATCAAGATGAACAGAGTGGAACCATAGTAACTGTCGAATGGCAGCGACCTTCCTCTTGAACTGTATTGTCTCACCAAAACAATATTATGTGGGTGACCCGTACGGACAGTATGAAAGCGGTACTCGCCACCGATCTTTCGGCAGCCAGCGAGGCAACCATCAAAAACGAAACCTGCCTCAAATGTCTCGGTCGTATCGGGATCGACGAGATACATTTAGTGACGGTCATCCCATCGAACGTTCACAGAGGGATGCCCGGAATCGATTTCGAGAAGCGCCGACGGAAATCGATCCGAAGCTACGAACAGGTCATCCGGAAAGCGGGTTTCGACGTAACTGCTCACGTCGTTCGCGGTACACCACACCGACGGATTCGGGGGATTGCCGAGACGATCGATGCCAGCCTCACGCTTGTCGGATCACGCGGGAAGAGCCCGTTGGAAAACCGTGTTATTGGCTCCACGGCACGCAACCTCGCGCGGACGACCGAAACGCCGCTGGTGGTCAACCGAATCGAACGCGGAACCGAGGATCCTTCAGTCGTGAAAGCCCAGCTCTTCCGGAGAATGATGTATGCGACCGACTTTTCCGAGAATGCAGCAGACGCGTTTGAGGCGTTCTCGTATCTTCGTCACGCCACACAAGAAGCAACGCTCGTTCACGTCCGGACGCCGAAGGATCCCGAACCTCCGGATAGAGACGGCCCCGAAGCCCAGCTCAAGGAGCTCGCCGGCCAGTTGAACGACTGGGGAATCGAAACACGAACTGAGATCCGACAGGGCGATCCATCTGAGGAAATACTCAACGTAGAAAAGGAGATAGACCCGACGACGACGCTCGTCGGGTCTCGTGGACGAAGCCGGTTACGCCGGCTCCTCCTCGGGAGCGTTTCCGAGGATATCGTTGCACGGGCTAATGGTAACGTGATGATTGTCCCTCCATCCTAGTCTGAATCTGCTGTTTTGGTCTCCCGATGACCTCCAAGACGATTGTGTTCTGCGGTATTGTACATATTGCACAAAACTATTAAGAGGGAGCGGCCCCTACGTGAACGTGATGAGTTCCAAAGAGCAGAGCACCCCAACGGATCCCGTCCTGCTGAACGACGAATCGGAGTTTGAGGAGATACTGTCGGCGCACGATGTCGTCCTCGTCGATTTCTACGCCGATTGGTGTGGGCCGTGTCAAATGATGGAGCCGGCGATAGAGAGCGTCGCCTCCGAGACGGATGCGGCGGTTCTGAAAGTGGACGTCGATCAGTTTCAGGGATTGGCTGGACAGTACGGGGTACAGGGCATTCCAACGGTGATCCTCTTTGCTAGCGGAGAGCTTGCCGAGCGCATGGTTGGCATGCAGACTGCCGAATCCCTCAGCAACGTTATCGGAGAGTACATCCAGTGAAAGAGGCATCCATCAACGACATCATCATCGTCGGCTCCGGCGTAGCTGGACAGTCAGCAGCGATTTACGCCGCCCGAGCCGACCTCAATCCTGTCGTATTGACCGGTGACGAACCCGGAGGACAGCTATCGCTCACGACGGACGTAGAGAACTACCTCGGATTCCCAGAAGGGGTCGGCGGTCACGAACTCGTCCAACGTGGGCGAGAGCAGGCCGAAAAGTTCGGCGCTTCATTTCAGCAAGCGTCCGTCGTCAACGCCGACTTCTCCGAGCAACCGTTTACCCTCTCACTGTCCAATGGTGAGGTGCTGTCCACGCGGAGTGTGGTCCTCGCGACTGGAGCCAGCGCTCGCACGCTCGGGATTCCCGGAGAAAACGAGCTGATGGGATATGGGCTCTCGACGTGTGCGACCTGTGACGGTGCGTTCCACCGTGGGAACGATGTCGTCGTCGTCGGTGGTGGCGACGCCGCCATGGAGGAAGCACTGTTTCTGACGAAGTTTGCAGACTCCGTCACAGTGGTCCACCGGCGTGACGAACTGCGGGCGTCGGAGATCCTCGCGAAACGCGCTATCGAACACGAGGAGATCTCGTTTCGATGGAATACCGAACTCTCCGAGATACGAGGCTCACCTGAAGACAGCGTAACCAGTGTGAGGCTTCTCTCACATCCGGACGGACAGCCAACCGCAAAGCGTGACGCCGGCGAAGACGTTGAGATCGAGTCCCTTGACGTACAGGGTGTGTTCTACGGAATCGGTCATAACCCTAACACGGGATTCCTCCAAGAAACGGGAGTTCAGCGTACCGAGCAGAACTTCGTAATCACGGATGAGACGACGACGGCGACGACCGTCGACGGAGTCTTTGCCGCCGGTGACGTTGCCGACGACCGCTACCAACAGGCGATCACAGCGGCCGGTACCGGAGCAAGCGCAGCGCTGGATGCGGAAGCATTCCTTGACGCAATCGAGGAGTCACCACGGAACGAGGTGCCTGTATGACGCCGCGAGAGCTCAGAGCCGACATCCCGGCGCTACAGAAAGGGACGTATCTTAACTACGGGGCACACGGACCCAGTCCACGATACGTCGTCGACGCGGCGACGAGCTTTCTCCAAGACCACGAATACGGCTCTACGGAAAACGACCCCTACGAGGTTGCATTCGAAGCGTACGAGAACGTTCGTGAACGAGTTGCCTCCTTCGTCAACGCGCATCCGACGGAGATCGCGTTGACCGAGAGCACGACGGACGGGATCAACCGGATCGCAAACGCGATCCAGTGGGAGGCTGGCGACGTGGTCGTGCGGACGGACCTCGAACATCCCGCCGGCGTGCTCCCATGGCAGCAGCTGGAGCGCAAGGGCGTCGACGTGCGGGTCGTCGAAACGACGAAGGGTCGTGTGGATCTAGACGAGTACGCGGAGGCAGTCGCTGACGCGAAGGTCGTCTGTTTCAGTGCGGTCACGTGGACGCACGGAACACGCCTCCCAGTACGAGAACTCGTGGAGATCGCCGGTGATGCGGGAGCCTTCACGCTCGTTGACGCCGTCCAGACGCCCGGCCAACAGCCGATGGACGTGACCGCATGGGGAGCGGACGCCGTCGCCGCCGCAGGACACAAGTGGCTTCTCGGCCCGTGGGGCGCTGGCTTTCTGTACGTGAATCGAGAATCGGTCGACCAGCTCGTTCCGGGAACGATCGGATATCGAAGCGTCGAGAGACCCTCTTCCCTGGAGATCGAGTTCAAGCAGGGAGCGTCCCGGTTCGAGATCGGGTCCACGACACCTACAGCGCACGTCGGATTGGCTGAGGCGATAGAGGCGATAGAGGAGGTCGGCGTCGAGCGGATCGAGTCACGGATCGAAGCCCTGACCGACCGCCTGAAAGACGGTTTCGACGACGAGCAGTTGTTGAGCCCGCGGTCATACGAGTCAGGGCTCGTCTCCCTCCGTGCTGACGACCCCGAAGCAGTCGTTGAGGCGCTCGCCGAGCGCGACATCGTTGTCCGGTCGATCCCGATGGTCGACGCGGTGCGAATCTCCGTCCACGCCGTGTCGACCGAATCCGAGATCGACGCCACGCTCGACGCATTGAACCACGCATTGTGAACCGGCTCTCTATCAGATCCAGGGAGTTTCGAGGGTTTTCCCCGTCAGTACGGGGGTGCACGGCTGTTCGGAGAACGAGCACAACCAGTGCTGACGGGGAAACCGGATTGCTTGCCGGAATCTCGCAGTCACAATGCGTCGAGCATCGCCCGATCAACGTCTTCGGCATCGTACGGCTCGCCGCCGTACTCCGTAACGAACGCATCGATATCGGTACCGTCGCTAAAGGGGATGAACTCCGGTCCCATCGCACCCGTAATGTCGCTACGCGCGACAACTGTGAGTTCAGTCGTCAGCGAGAACGCCTCTCGTTCGACGTGTGAAGAAAACATTTTGTCGGAACCGGATTCGAACACCTCCTGCTCAACGAGCGAGTAGTCAGTAAGAAACGTTGCAAGCAGGTCACGTCCGTCGTCTTCCGCTTCGAAACGGTAGGTGTACGTACAGGTGCTGCTACAGAACCGTCCGGGGTCCCCTCCTTCTGGTTCGGCGTCAGCGAAGTGGATTTGCCCGACTGGGCCGGGATGGTCTTCGACGATCATCCCGCACTGGTCGCAGGCGTGTTCGCCATCGAGATCGATCGGGGAGATGTCAACTGTATCGTCCGAGTCGTCGCCGCCCAGGCAACCGGCGAACGCGACTGTACACCCGCCAACAAGACCGGTCATCAACCGACGTCGAGGCACCGCCGCCCGTTCGAAATCTGGCATGGTTTGTGTTTCGATTCTCCCGCGTTTAGACCCTTGGAACGCGTTCAGAAGGCTGTTCGAGGAACGAACCAGATCGGATATAGGCCGGGGGATCGTCCTTTCATACGTGGCAGTTTTTGACCCGTATGGCGACCGCGCTCACCTGTTTCTGTTCGGTCTTGCGCTTGTTGCACTCGTTGCATCGATCGCGACTGCGGGCGCGTTTCTCGCCGATCCATCCAATGCAGCACCCGACCCGGTGTTGTATGACGACGCCTCCGAACTAGGTCTCTCTGCAGAGACTGACGAGTTGATGGCCGAGTCAGCGACAGTGCCGCGCGCCCAAGTTTTCTATTCACAGCTGCAATATGTCGTGGGATATAACGGAATCGAGACGTTTGTCGATCGGCTTACCGACGGGAGGACCGAACGTCAGTTTGGCTATCCGCTCGTGGCGTACGTCGAGACGTTTGACGACCGAGATCCCGGAACGACTGCATCCGGGCTGTTCGCAGCGTCGTCTCCGACGGGAACACCCTCGTGGACTCCGACCGACGAGGCGGTGTACGTGGTCGACAGCGACGCCCGTACACCGGCTGGCGAGACGGTCGTCCCATTCGAAACGAACGGTGCCGCCGAGTCGTTCGCCGCAGAGCACGGTGGGGCAGTCGTCGATTGGGAGACAGTACGGTCGTCCTCGTTCGATATCGACTCCGCGGCGACAGTTCGCTCGATGGTATCTGACCGCCAGAATTCAGCCGACGAACGTCTTGCGGCTGCTGAAAGCCGCAGCGATCGACCAGTCTCTGTCGTCGTCGGCGACGACGAGCCCACGATTGCGGCTGCCGTCGACGCCGCACCACCGAATACGACGGTCGTCGTCCCTCCCGGCACGTATGAAGAGACCGTGACGATTAACGAGTCAATCACCCTCGCCGGCGACGATGCAAGCGTCCACGGCAGCGGAAACGGCTCGGTGATAACGGTTCGTGCTCCGAATGTGGCGGTCTCCGGGGTGACGATAGACGGGACTGGGAATCAGACGCGGGACCCGGACGCGGCTCGCGAGGCAGCCAGCGGCGACGAGGGCGTGAATGGCGACAACGGGACTGCGGACGGTGAAGCGTGGGATACGAACATCCAGCTCGGCTACGGCTACGGCGACGCGGGGATCCGGGCACTAGACGCTCCAGGGCTCTTCGTCGACGATGTGGTTATCGAGACAAATGCGAGCGGATTGCTCCTTCGGGACGGTTCGAATGCGGTCGTCAGAAATCTCACCGTCGATGGTACGGACGAGTGGCAGGACGGCTTTATGGGGGTGACCGGGATCGAGTCGCGGGTGACTGTGACTGACAGCACGTTCGCCGGCGGCCGCGATGGGGTGTACCTCCACCGTGCTGACGGCTCTGCCGTCCGCAACTCGTCGTTCACCGAGAACCGATACGGAGCTCATCTCATGTACACCGGTGATACGCTCATCGCCGATAACGTCTTCCGAAACGAGTCGTACGGCGGGGTCACGGTGATGACGCGACCCGCACGAAACGCGATCGTCGGCAACGATGTTAGAGAGTCCGGTACAGGGATACAGGCGTCCGGTACGCGGACGTACATCGGACACAACACGCTCGCCAACAACGGGCTCGGTCTGTCGACGAGTTCACGCGGATCGCTGTACGAGCACAATGTTCTCGTCGATAACGAGCAAGGTGCGCGAGCGACGACGGTCGTTCCGTCCAGCCGCGTTGTCGCAAACGATTTTGTTGGGAATGACGACCACGCCGGCGCCGGAGCAGGAGCGCTCCGTATCTGGGCCGATGGCGACCACGGCAACTACTGGGAGGGCGCCGACGTCGGCTTCCACGACTCCGGCGAGCGGGCCTATCAACCGACAGCACCGGTCGACGCTGCACTCCACCGTGAGCCCGCAGCGATTGCCGTTCGCGAGTCGCCAGCACTCGCGCTGATCGACCGCCTACGAGGGACGGTTCCGGGTGCCAGATCCGGAAGCATCATCGACCCGACGCCGGCGTCCGAGCCACACGCACCGGATCGGGTGGCCGCAGCAAAGGGGACGGAAGAAACCAAACAACATGGAGCGAATATGGCTAAAAACGCGTCTACACCACCGACGCTCACGTCTGCAGACGGCGTGGGTCGAGCGGAGACAACTGACCAGAGACCGGAAAAGAACTCATGACCGACAATATCTCCGCAGCGATGAAAAACGTGACTCGGACCTACGGCGGCGTGGCCGTGCTCGATTCCGCCTCGCTCGATATCGAACCAGGATTGACGGCGGTCATCGGTCCGAACGGCTCCGGAAAGTCGACACTACTCGGCGTGCTCGCAGGCGTCGTCGAACCGACCGCGGGAAGAGTGCGGCGACCCAAGTCCGACGGCATGAAGCCGATTGGATACCTGCCACAGCGGGTCCCCTTCCGGGAGGGATTCACCGCCCGGGAGACGCTCGCATTCTACGCACAATTTGTCGACGCGAATCCGGACACTGCACTCGACTCCGTGGGACTCTCCGACGCCGCTGACAGACGCGTCGAGGCGCTCTCGGGTGGGATGCGGCGGCTACTCGGGATCGCACAGGCAACGCTCGGCGACCCTTCGCTGGTCGTCCTTGATGAGCCGACCAGCGGTCTCGACCCTGGGATGCGTGAGCGGGCGTTTGGGGCGGCAGCCGCACGGACAGCTGGCGACACTGCGGTCGTCTTGAGTTCACACGATCTCGAACTCGTCGACACGTATGCTGACTACGTTGCCGTCCTCGACCGGGGTCGTGTCATCGCTTTTGGCGGTGTCGAAGCGCTATGCGACGAATACGGCGTCACCAACGTTACCGAACTGTATCGTGCTGCCGTGGATGGTGGTACCGGTCGCACAGGCCCGATCGGTGATGCTGACGGCGATACTACTGACACGGACAGCGAGCGCTTGGATGGAGTCCACGTTCCGGGGGCGTCCGATCGATGACCGGTATCCTTCGCGGCGTCGGGACCGTGTTCCGTCGCGAACTCGCGACCGTTGCCCGTACCCCCGGGTACGCCATTCTCGCGATCGGACTCCTGGTCGTCCTCGGTGGGCTCGTCGCAGTCGGGGGCGGCGGTGAAACCGGATACGTTCCAGCCATCGTCGATCTGCTTTTGCCGACTGAGGTGCTTGTACCGCTCCTCTCCGTCGTGCTCGGATATCGTGCACTACTCGGAGACACCGATACCGGCGAGCTTGCGGTGATACGAACGTATCCGGTGACCACCGCGAGCTACGTCTTCGGGGTGTTACTTGCGCGGACGGTCGCACTGTTCGCGATCGTCGGTGTTCCCTTTGTGCTGGTCGGCATCTTCGTCTGGCTGACCGCCGCTCCAGACACCGGAATCTTCGCGACACACACTGGAGTCGATTCCCCGCTGCTTTACGTCCGATTCCTCACGTTCGTCGCTCTGCTTGGCGTCACGTATCTCTCGATATCGGCGGCCGTGTCGGCGTTGGCGTCGAGCCGGCGGAGCGCGATTGCACTCGGCGTTCTCGTCATCATCGCTGGAGTCCTTGGGGGCGACCTCGCGCTCTTGCGTGCGCTGGGTGACGGGACTACACCCTCAGCGATTCCGGCACGCTTGGCGCTCACGCCGAACGGCGCATTCCGTGGGCTCGTCTTCGAGTACGTGATCGGTGCGACGTTCGCGCCGGAGGGCGGCGTCGTTAATGTCGGTCGCGCCATCGGGTCGTTCGTTGGGTGGATACTCGTCGGCGCTACCGTCTCCATCGCGGCGCTTGCATATCGGCGTCGGATCGATACACTGATCGAGCGGGTTCGATTCCGTCTCCGGCAGTGAAATCGAAGCAAGGCGGCCGAAAGCTGCCGTATTTCTCACTGTGAAGAGTTATCCGATACTGATCCCGGTGCGTGCGCGTACACCGCGTAGAGAATGGTCGCTGCGATCAAGAAGTCGAGGCTGTGTTCGAGGAAGTGATGGACGGGCATCGGAACATACCCGAGGACGGTCCCCGCGCCAACGACCGAGCGGGCTAGCAGTGCGCCAACTGCAACGCTGATGAGGAGGTACTGTCTGCGTTGCCGGCGCCGATACGCGACGAAACTTATGAGAAAGAGGATTCCGGTCCCGATACCAGCCGCGACGACGATGGCGAGCACAGCGAGCGACTCCTCTACGCCCCAGCCCTCCACAGTCTGCGGTGCAAACGATATCAGCAACGAGGACGGTACAAACGATGCGAACGACGTAGTCACGATAGTGTCGATTGTACAAGTGTGCGTGAGAATATAGTCACCGACTGCTCCCGAACAGAGAGAACGCTCGCGCACTTTTAGCGTGATGAATCAGAAGGAACAGATAAGAATCTATGTCGACTACCAGAGCGCAGGTCCGCCAGCACGTCCGCAATACGCCCGGCGTTCATTTTAACCGGGTGGGCCGTGAGCTCGACCTCGCGACCGGACAGGTGCAGTATCACCTGCGACGGCTCGTCGCTGACGAGGAGCTAGTCGTCGAGCGCGTAGGCGGTCGCTCGCACTACTTCGTGCCGTCGTTCGACCCGTGGGAGCGGCGTGCACTCGCGTTCATTCGCCGCGAGACGGCGCGGGCGATCATCTTCCGCCTCCACGCGAACGGGCCGACCCAGCAAGCAACGCTTGCATCGGAGCTGGGCCTGACGCGGAGCACGATATCGTGGCACATCTCGACCCTCGTTGATGCTGGAATCATCGGGAAGTCCGAGGACCACCCGATGACGGTGTCGCTGACCCATCCTGCCGCGACCGCAGATCTCCTTGACGACGTATCGCCGTCGCTGCCGGACCGTCTCGTTGATCGCTTTATTCGGACAGTCGACAGCGTTTTTTAAGTGGTAGGGACGAGGATTCCCGACGCCGTTCGTCGATCGCACCAGATCGGTTAGGGGCACCCGACACCGACGATTAGATATGCGCGCGCTTGTGGGCGGCGCCGATTCGTTGCCAACGATGGGTCGAGTCGCGATGACGGCGACGTGCGAGCCGTCAGGCACTATCCACTCCAGCGAACCCATCAGTCTCACGGTTTTTCTACTGATCGGGCTACTCGGTGGCGCCCACTGTCTCGGTATGTGCGGACCACTCGTAAGCACGTACGCCGACCGAATGCGAAGTAGTGGCAGTGATGCCGGCGCGGCTCACCGAGATGATCATCTTACAATTAAACAGGTGCGTCAGCACGCCCTGTTCAACTTCGGGCGAGCGGCGAGTTATGCAGTACTTGGCGGTCTATTTGGCCTTGCTGGAAGTCTGGTGTTTGTCACCGGCCGAACCGTCACGACCGTTGCCTCGGACATTCACGCGCTCACTGGGATCCTTGTTGGAGGAATCATCATCGTCATCGGCGTCCGATATGCGCTCCGGCTAGAGATGCAGTCGCTACCGGTCCCCGGACTAGACAGAGCGTCCGGGTTCGTCACTGATCGGATCGTCCCACGAGTCGACTCGTGGGTCGGTGACTGGCGTATCGCCGGGCTCGGCGCCGCTCATGGTCTCCTCCCTTGCCCGCTGTTGTACCCGGCGTTTCTGTACGCGTTCGTACAGGGGAGTGCGCTCGGCGGAGCAGTCGCGCTCGGAGCACTCGGGATCGGTACCATTCCGGCACTATTTCTCTTCGGCACCGTATTCCAGTCCGTTAGCGTCGAAACGCGACTTCGGATGCACCGGGTACTCGGCGTCGCGTTTGTCGTACTCGGCTACATCCCGCTCCAGCACGGGTTCGCGACGTTCGGTATACCGCTTCCACATCCGCCGATCCCGTACTATGCACCGCTTTGACACCCTCCACGCGCTAAAGCGCGAGGCTTTCTCCTCGATTTTCCGTAATTTGGTTGTGCCAGCGACGTGTCGTGTAGGGGCATGAGACGATCGTACCAGACTGGCTAAGACGCTAGGAGCGATTGTTCAAGACATGGAACGCCGTGATCTGCTAGCCGGGCTCGCAGGTGTGGGGACCCTCGCTGGCGGGATTGCAGTTACCCGCTCCGACGCTGGCGGTCTACTGTCCGGAACGGCAACCGATGGGGACGGGTCGTCACCAACTGCTCCAGTCACCCGGATCGAAACGTTCGATGCCCCCGGTAGCGAGGCCGGTCACCGGGACGTACCTGAACGGGGGTCGGTGACTGTACTTGAGTTCTTTGCGACTACCTGTAACGTCTGTGCCGACTACATGGAGACGCTCCGGTCGGTTCGGCCCAACGTGGACGCGTCGTTCGTCTCCATCACCGTCGAGATGGTGGGAACGACCGTTGACCGGGAAACGGTCGTCGACTGGTGGCGCGCCCACGGGGGGAACTGGACTGTCGGCGTCGACGATGAACTGGTGCTGTCAACCGTCCTCAACGTCGAAAGCGTCCCCTTCACCGCGGTCATTGACGCGTCGAATGAGGTGGTGTACGCCGAAAGCGGCGCGATGTCCGAACGTGAACTTCGAGACATGGTAGATCGAGCATGACTACAGATACCACTTTAGGATTGATTCTCCCGCTCGTTCCTATCGAGTACATCCCTATGTCCGCGATCAACGCAGGAGGGCTGCTCGGCCCCTCCGGGTTCGCGGCCGGGGTCGGGGTTGCAGCCTTCTTTTCTCCATGTGCGTACGCTCTCCTTCCGGGATACGTCGGCTACTACGTCTCAGCGACGGGCGATGAGCAACCGTCGATCGCCGGAGTGCTCACACGCGGTGGGGCCGCCGTCGTCGGAGCTGTGCTTACGTTCGCAGCTATCGCCGGCGTGGCTGTCGCAGCCGGTGACAGGCTACAAGCCGGACTCCCCTTTCTGGAGGCCGGGGTCGGCATCATGCTCGTTATTCTCGGGGTTTTGACTCTTACAGGGTTCGAAATTGGTAGTACCGTCCGACTCCCACAGCGCCGGACGGGCGTCGTTGGTTTCGGAGCATTCGGCGCGATGTACGCGCTTGCCGCCGCCGGGTGTGTCTCACCACTCGTGATCGCCGTTGCAGTGCAGTCGTTCGCCTTGCCGCCGGTTGGGACGCTTGCGATGTTCGCTGCACTCGCTGGGACGTTCGCTGCGCTACTGATCTCGACGACCGTTCTCATCGCTCTCGGTTACGGTGCGGGGGTAAAGCGGCTGGCTGGCTACTCCCGATCGCTAACGTGGATCGCTGGCGTGGTCCTCGTCGTCGCTGGCGGTGTCCAGATCTGGCTCGTCATTTGAGCCGTTCCCATCGGCGCAAGTCGAACCGACCGAATAAGAAAGTAGACGGGCTGTCGAGCGATCGATGGGTAGTCGTGAGAGGATCGCACCAGACGGGTTATCTGAATCGAACGCCGAGAATGAGTATGAAGAGACGTGCGCTACTTGGTGGGGCAGCTGCCGCGACAGTCGGGACCGCTGGCTGTCTCACGAGGTTTTTCGATGGAGAGGCGGACGGCGTCGTCCTGGACCCCCAAGAGGATCAGATTGCCGATAGCGAAAGTCTCGCCTATCCGGCTTACGGCCAGTCGATGCCGACGTTCTCGTTACCGGATCCGATCGAGGAGACCATGGTCGATACAGCGGACCTCAACCGAACCGCGGTGTACACTGCCTTCTTCGCGTCCTGTCCGGCCGAATGTGGGATCCTGATGGATCGGCTCTCAGGGATTCAGGGCGTCGTCATAGAGGCTGGACTGGCCGGCGATACCGCCTTCCTCCCGATCACGTTCGACCCCGAGCGCGACGACGCCGAGGTACTCCGAGAGAACGCCGAAACGTATAATGTCGCCCTCGACGCCGGAAACTGGCACTACCTCCGACCGGAGTCCCCGGAACAAGCGAAACAGATCGTCGAGAACGACCTCGGGCTCGGCTTCGAGCGCGAAACGGAGAGTGACCGCCTCGAGGGCTACGACTTTGCCCACGTCGTCGTCACACTGCTTGTCAACCCCGACGGTATAGTCGAACGTGCCTATCGCGGGGAGAACCTTGATCACAATCGGGTCATCGACGACATCGAAACCGTCGTCGAAGCGTTTTCGGACGCTTGAGATCCTCCAACGCCAAAAGTCGTGGACCTGACCCTTGTGTCAGTTGACGCCATGGATGGTCCGTGTCGAGTTGCTCACAACGAGCAGACTGCTCGTCGCCATTGCTAGTGCAGCAAACAACGGATTCAACAGCCCGGCCACTGCAAGCGGGATAGCAATCGCGTTGTACACGAACGCCCAGCCGAGATTCTCGTGGATCCGACGATTCGTCCCGTGGGTAATCGCAAACAATTCCGGAATCGCCTCCAGTCGGTCCTCCAACAGGATCGCGTCCGCGGCGTCGGCAGCCAGATCGGTCCCGCTGGCGATCGAGATGCCGAGATCGGCAGCAGCTAGTGCCGGTGCGTCGTTGCTGCCGTCGCCAACCATTGCCACTCGGTCGGTCGCCGCAAGCCGGCGGACCGTTTCCGCTTTCGCCTCCGGAGGTACACCCGCAAACGTTTCGTCGATTGCCGGATGCCTCGCGAACCGCTGAGCAGCGTGTGCTGAGTCTCCCGTCAGCAGCACGACCCGTCTTCCGTCCTCGTGAAGGGTCGTCACCAACCGCTCCCACCCATCTCGGACGTCATCGCCGACGATGATCACCCCGTGAACCGTTCCGTCCGATCCGACAAGCACCGGAACGCGCCCCTCGGATTCCGCCAGATCGGCCGCCTCGCGGTATGATGGCGGAACAGTCCACTCTTCACCGTCAAACAGCGATCGATGCCCGACAACCGTCTCTCGTCCCATCGCATCACGACCGCGAACTCCTCGGTCGAGCACGCTGACGTCCGACACATGAGCGTGACGGACACCGCCGTCGAATATCTTGCCGTCCGCGCCGGCGGTATCCTCGCCGATTGCGCCGCCTGACGCTTCTCCAGAATCGACTGGATCTCCGGCAGCATCGACGATCGCCTCAGCGATTGGATGCGGTGAGTGGCGTTCGATGGCGGCCGCCCGGTCGAGCAAGTGCTTGTGTGGCTCGTCGCTGGTGACATCGAGTACCTGCATTTCGCCACTGGTGAGCGTACCGGTCTTGTCGAGGACGACCGTTTCCACGTCGTCGCCGTGCTCGAACACGACATCGGAGACGATCACGATGCCTCGCCGTGCGGCATCGCGGACCCCCGCAGCGACCGCAAGCGGCGTCGCCAGCCCGAGCGCACACGGACACGACACGATGAGAACGGTGAGTGCGACGAGTGCTGCTGTCGTCGGTGTCGCACCGGTGAGGAGAAACCCACCGCCGGCAAGCAGCGCGATGACGAGCACCAGCGGAACGAACACGACCGCGAGCCGGTCGACAAGCCGCTGGATCCCCGACCGGGAGCTCTGGATCTCCCATAGCAGCCGAACCAGCGTGTCGAGTGTGCTCTCGACCTCCTCGCCGACATCGACGACAACGGGTGTGTTAGTCACGACAGTCCCCCCTCGGATCGAGTCACCGGTACGCTTCGTCACGGGTAGTGACTCTCCTGTGAGTAGCGCCTCGTCGACCGCCGCCGTTCCCTCAACGACAGTGCCGTCGAACGGAACTCGCTCCCCCGGTCGAACGAGTAAACGGTCATGTGGCTCAATCGCGTCGACAGAAGCCGTCTCGCCGGACTCCAGGCGAACCGTCGTATCCGTTGCTGTCGAGAGTTCCGAAAGGAGTCCGGTTGCTCGACGCTTGATCCTCGATTCGTAGGCGTTTCCGGCAATCACCACGAGCACTACTGCGACGGTTACATCGAAGTACAAATCCGTCCGACCGAGTACCATCGCAAGCGTGCTGTACAGATACGAGCTCCCAGCCGCAAGCGCTACCAACAGATCCATGTTCGGCTGCCGTGCCCTGAGGCTAACGTACGCGCCTCGAAGGATCGGAAACCCCGTATAAAACAAGACAATGGAAGTGTACACCCATATCTGTGCGAATAAAAATAGCCCGTCCATGCCGCCGAGGTCAAAAAGCGGTTCGTATCCGAAGTAGGTGGGGTACAAAAAGATAAGATACCACAGCATCGCCATCATTCCGAAAAATCCACCGCCGATCAAAAACCGGACGACATCGACATCGTCGCCGGCGGGCTCCGGGTCGGCCCGCTCGCTGGCTGTGTAGCCGGCCACGCTGAGCCGCTCCGGTAACTCCTCCCCCACGATACGGTCGGGGTCGTACTCAACACGAACCGTGTCCGTCGCGTAGCTCGCCTCGACCGCTTCGACGCCGGACAGTTCGCCAGCGGTTACCTCGAGAAACGACTCACAGGTCGCACAGTGCATCCCATCAACGTGGAGGAACACAGTTTCTCCATCAAAAGACGGTGCGGGCTTCGAGTCGGGAGTTTGCTCCGCGAGTTCCTCTACGTCGGTAACTCCGTCAAGCGAGCTCGCAACTGCCAGACAGCCACGGCAACAGAACTCTCCTTCGACGTCCTCGTCGGTGACTGGTGACGGATTGGTCGGTAAATCACAGAGCGTACACGTAGACATTTTGATCGGTATCGAAACCGTCCGTTACCGGTCGACGTTCGTGGTTTCGGTTTTCGAGTCGGATGAGGTCGTATCTTTCGGCTGTGGGCTGCCACCGGTTGCCACCCGAAGACTGATCCAGATTAGCACTACGTTAATCCCGGCGATAGCGACGACAAGATCCGCACGAGCCGAGGCGTACGCAACGACCGGCACGAGTGCGGCTAGCGGTAGCAACACTATGCGCTGCAGTGACGGGTCCATACTTTTATTTAGAATCGTATCAACAAATACTCAATCGGATCTTTTCAGATTCTGGGAAATGGTTGTTCAGTATTTATGCAACACAGACGTACTTACGAATCATGAGCTCACATGACTCGGCCCGGGAAGGGTCCAATTCCGTCACCAATTCGGTCGGCAATTCCGAAGATGCCGAGGAGTTCGATCCGATCGGCACGATGGCGCTCATCCTCGTCTACTTTGGTATCCTTGTCGTTGCGTGGGTGTTCGTGTACTTCGTGGAGTTCCTTGGCCGGGACCTCGTCGTGATCGGGTGAACACCGATGCACATTCACTCATACGAGAAAATTTGGCTCGCGTTATCGGTCGTATTAATCCTGCTGCTCATTGGCAGCGTCACGTACGGCGCAGTTGGTCCCGGCATTGCGATGGTGGCCGACAGCCAAGAAACGCTGAATCCCGAGGCACTTGAGGAAGATGAGCGGTTCGCAGATCCACGTGTTGAACAGGTTGACGATAACGCGTATGAGGCGTACGTCGTCGCTTACCAGTTCAACTTCGATCCTGACCCAATCGTCGTCCCTGAGAATAGCGAAGTGACGTTCTTCATTACTTCTCCCGACGTGATTCATGGCTTCCAAGTTGTCGAAACCAACGCCAACACGATGGTGGTACCTGGAGAAGTCGCCGAGATCACCGTTGAGGTGAACGAACCGCGTGAGTACGGCATCGTTTGTAACGAGTACTGCGGCGCGGCCCACCACGGAATGGAGGGGACTCTGGAGGTTGTCCCCGAAGATGAATACGAGGAAGAACACGGAGGTGGAAGCGCATGAGTGTCGAACTAGAACACGAACCTACGTTCGTCGACAAGTTCCCGGACGCAGCTAAGCTCGTCCGTACGGCATTTTTAAGCGCCTTTTTTGCGCTGGGAATCGGCGCGCTGTTCGGTATTATCCAGACACTCCACCGGACGGGTATCGCCCGACCGTTCAGCTCCGTTGACTACTACACGTTCCTCACCGCACACGGCGTGTTCCTCGTAATTAGCTTCACGATCTTCTTCCTCGTTGGACTGTTCACCTGGGCAATCGTCCGCAGTCTCGATCGTCCCACGGTGGATATGCGGATCACTTGGACGTGGTACGGGCTTATGGCCGGCGGCATGACGATGACCGGCGTGGCGATTCTCGCAGGTTTCACTAATCGGATCGACATGAGCGCAGACGTGCTCTTCACGTTTTACGCGCCGCTACAGGCACATCCACTGTTTTACGCCGGGTTGACTGTATTCGTCATCGGTACGTGGGTTGCGGGCGCGGACTGGTTCCGAACCTGGCTTGCGTGGCGCGAGGAGAACCCTGATGAACGAATCCCACTCCAGACGTTCATGGTGCTAACAACGATGGTGATGTGGTACATCGCGACAGTGGGTATCGCAGTATCCATCCTCGTGTTCTTGCTCCCTTGGTCGCTCGGTCTCATTGATACGGTGAACCCGACACTCACCCGGACGCTGTTCTGGTTCTTTGGTCATCCAGTTGTCTACTTCTGGCTGATGCCCGCGTACCTCCTATGGTACACCGTTCTTCCGAAGATCGCTGGCGGACGGCTATTCAGCGACCCGCTGGCCCGCGTTGTCTTCCTGCTGTTCCTTCTGCTGTCAACTCCTGTCGGGATCCACCACCAATATCTCGACCCGGGGATCGCCGAGGGATTCAAATTCATCTCGATGACCAACACGATGTTCTTGCTGTTACCCAGCCTACTCACCGCATTTACGGTCGTCGCCAGCGTTGAGTACGGTGCACGAAAGCGTGGAGGCACTGGGATATTCGGTTGGCTCCGGTCGCTGCCGTGGCGCAACCCTGCGTTTACCGGAATGATGCTTGCTGGACTGATGTTTGCCGCTGGTGGATTCTCCGGGATGGTCAACGCTGGACTCAACATCAACTACATGATCCACAACACGCTGTGGGTCCCCGGACACTTCCACCTCACCGTGGGCACTGCCGTCGCATTAACAATGATGGCGGGGACGTACTGGCTGTGGCCTCAGATATCGAATAAACCGCTGTACAGCCCCCAGATCGGGCTTATGCAGGTCGTCCTCTGGTTTGTCGGCATGGCGCTTATGTCCAACGCGATGCACGCACAGGGACTGCTCGGCGTGCCGCGCAGGACGGCGGAACCGGAGTACGCTGGGTTCGACTACGTAGGCACGTTTGGCGGCTTCCAAGAGCTAAACGTGCAGATCGCTATCGGCGGTGCATTGCTTTTCATCTCGACAGTGCTGTTTTTAGCCAATATCGTGCTAACGATGGGGAACCCGAAGGTGTCCGGGCTCGCGGAGCCACTACCACCCGCACTGTCCGGTCCCGAGGACGCTCCGAAAGTGCTCGACAATCTCAGGCTGTGGGTCGGTGTGGCGGTGCTGCTCGTCGTACTCGCGTACGCCCTACCGCTTGGCTCGATTGTTGCTCGCGGTGGTCTCTTTGGTCCGGGAGGAAGCGCATTCCCGGTGTGGATTGATCCGTTCGTAACCGCACAGACCGTGATCGAGGCACTGTGGGGGGTGGCTCCATGAGCGTCGACATTACGCGAGGGGGACTACTCGTCGCGCTCGCCGTGTTCGGCGTTATCGCCTACGAACTCCGAACGGTTGCGGAGCTGTTTGGGATGTCGGTACCCCTGATTCCGTATCTGACCGCGGTGATCGTACTTGCACTCATCCTCGTCTACGTCGTGATAATAAATGGCGGCTGGCGGACTGACACTGGTACCGACGAGGTGTCGTGAGCTATGAAAGCCGTTGAGGAAGGGGTAGGGTCTGGTGCGGACGCAACGGTTTCGGACGGGAACAGTAGCGCCAAATCACCGTCTAAAGGCCTCCCATCCCGGCTCTGTGGCCGGAGCGGCGTTGCCTACAGAGCGCTGCTCGGTAGCTCGCTAGTCGCGCTCGCATACCTCGTCTTTTTAACAATGTACCTAATATTTGGATCAAACGAGGTTCTTGACCTCAGCCGAGCCGTGTATCCGTTTGTGTGGCTCACCACAGTCGGAGGTGCTTTCGCCACCGTTGGCCATCTGGTCCGTCGTATATCCGCGTTTGAGACAGTAATCGCTGGGGGCTACATAATTCTGCTTACGTGGATCAGTGGCGGTCTCTCCGTGGGGTGGACAGAGCTTGGGATCACTACCTCAGGTGGGATTCCAGGATGGGGACCGGTAATCGGTATCGATGCGTTCGTGATTACCGTCGTCGCCGTACCGTTTCAGGTTATCGGGTACGTGACGCTAGGATTTTTGATTGCACAGGCGCTACAGAATCGGTCAGGGTCAGCAGCGGCAGGCGTTATCGGTCTCCTCTCGTGTGCTGGTTGTATCCTCCCGTTACTTGCTGTCAGTGCCTCAATCGGAATGGTACCGGCGTTTAGTGGTAGCATCCCGTATTCAGTGTCGACAATTGCGTTCGTCCTCAGTACCACCCTACTTGTCGGAGTGGTCGTTCGTCATTCGGCCCGTGACGTGTGTGCGGTCAATCTCTGAGAAGTGTTGGTGAGTTCTATCAGCAAAACATTCTCTCTCACTGGGAACAGTCAGTCATTCATAAATCCCCCACAACCGTATAGTGAGTTATGAGTCAGACGATCCGCCCCCGCCGAATCGACCTGGATAGCGCATTCAAGCTGTTCGGTGCGGTCGCGATCGCGATCGCCGCAGCGCTTACCATCGGGGTGCTCCTGCTCACGGACCCATTCGGAGAGTTGGTTACGACAGCACCGCTCGCTATGGGCACTGCAGGATTTGGGGCTCTCCTACTGCTTGTTACGTACACTACCCACGTGCTCGGCGATCGTCGACAAACGTAGGGGAAGAGACCGGTCGTTTTAATTCTCCGCAATGGGGGCGCTACTTTCGTTCGGCAGACCCATGGATGTCAGCGAATCTGCCCTGTCCATTTCCGACGGAGACCACCTGATCACGATTCTACAACGGCGTCAGTCCAAGCATTCGGCAGTTGGGCGTACACTCGTGCGTTGGCGACAAGCGCGTCCGCAGTCGTGTATTCGTCGATGGCGTGAACGGTGTCCGTCCCGAACGCAAACTCGACCGTGGGAACCCCCGCATTCCGGAGTTTCTTCGCGTCCCCGCCGCCCGTCGCACTCCGGCGGTAGATGCGGTCGCCGGCGACGCGTGACGCCATGTCCACGACGGACTCCACGAGTGGGCTTTCCGGTGGTTCGTACGTGCCGACGGACCAGCTCGCATCCTCGATCGACACCAACGGGAACTCTTCGAGGCAGTCACGAACGTCGGCGAGAATAGTACTCGTGTCGACACCGGCGGAGATCCGCACGTCAAGCTGAGCCCGGGCCGTGTCCGGAACGGTGTTCACGGCGTCGCCACCCTCGAACGTTCCCACGTTAACCGACGGGTGGACGAACAGCTTCTCGGCCGCCTCTCGGCCCATACTCGGCTCGTAGTACGACACCGATTCGTCCACGATTCGACGCACGTCGGTGCCGAGCGACAGGTCACGCTGCGTCAGCCGGCGTCGAATTGTGGACACCGCTTCCCACAGCGCATCGACGGCGTTGACGCCGAGCACGGGGCGAGACCCGTGGGCAGCCGTCCCCTCCGCACGGAGCGTCAGCCAGATACTCCCGCGGTCGGCGACAGTCACCGAATGGCGACCCGCAGAACACGTCGTCTCGCCGATCACACAGGCATCAGGAGTCGTCTCCTCAAACACCCCCTGTTCGACCAACGCAGACACCCCTGCAGCGCCTCCGGTCTCCTCGTCGCTCACTACGGCGAACAAGAGGTTCACGGGTGGGTTGACTCCCGTTTCGACGTAGGTTTCGGCAACGTGGAGCATCGCCGCCAGTGGCCCTTTCATGTCGGTTGCCCCGCGGCCGTACAGGCGGTCGCCGTCGCGTTCACCGAGCGGGTCGTAGCTCCACGCGGACGCGCCGAACGGGACAGTGTCAAGGTGACCGTTGTACAGAAGCGTCTTGTCAGCCTCACCGGGGAGGGTCGCCAGAACGTTCGGTTTGGCAGGATCACTAGTGACGACCTCCGGGTCGAGCCCAAGCGTCTCAAAGAACGAGACCGTCCACTCGGCAAGTTCTGTGGTGTCTCCCGGAGGATTGCTCGTGTCTACCGCGACGAGATCGTCCGCGATCTCAAGAATCCGAGTGCTCGAGAGCCCCGGAACGACGGTATCAGGCAGCGTCATATGACCTGATTGTCGCCACGGACCATCAGTCGTCGGACGGTGTGGCCGATCCGGACGTGGTCGATTCGCTGCGGAACACGCCTTGGACGTACGCACCGACGAACATGCCGGCGATGGCCCACAGGATCGTCACGTTGCCGACGCCGAGGCTGGCGTAGGCTGCCCCCGGACAGATTCCGGAGAGCCCCCAGCCGACGCCGAAGACCGACCCGCCGATTAGCACTTTGCGGTCGAGCGACTTCAGACGGCGCCCGTACGGTTGTCCGGTTAGGGGCGCATCGGACCGAAGCTTGGGAACGAGCCAGAACGCGAGGCCGGCGACCGCGGATCCACCGAACATGACGAACAGCAGGCCGAAGTCGTCGAACGTCAGGAAGTTCAACACGACCTCTGGACGGGCCATGTGGCTGAAGCCGAGCCCGAACCCGAAGACGAGCCCACCGAGTAGGATCAGTGGCATGAACAGCGGATGTCGGTCGGCCATCTACGGGCTCACCCCCAGCGCAGCCACGAGGTTTGCAGTGACGATCGCGACCAAGAGGAACGTCGCGACACCGACGAGCGACGTTTTTGACACGGAGCCAACCCCGCAGATCCCGTGGCCGGACGTACACCCCTTCCCGATGCGGGTCCCGATGCCGACGAGAATCCCGCCGAGGAACAGCCGCCATGGCTGAACGTCAGTCAGCCAGATCGTGACGCCAGCGACCTCTCGAAGCTCGCCAGTGTTGCCCGCGGCATAGAGCCCGCTCGTCACGAGCCCGGACTGGAAGGTGAGCGCGTAGATCGCCGCACCGCCCACGATGCCGAGCGTGAACACGACCCGCCAATCCCGAGAGCTGACGAACCTGAACTGCTGGAACCGCTCCCGGTTGGAGACGTACGACAGCGTCGACTCGAGAAACGTACTCGCGCCGGCGGTGATGCCAGTCCCCAGATAGATGAGGACCGTCCCCAATCCGACGAGGATGCCACCGACGGCGTATCGGGAGATCCCGTTGGGAAACAGCGCCTCAAACGTTCCCGCACCGACGAGTTCGGCTATCATCTGCGTCCTCGCGTAGTATCGTTAGTCACTGGTGAGTGCATCCTGACTTGCGGCACAGTTGTTCGGCCCGAGCTCGAGCGTGAATGCCTCCTCGTCGTCAACCTCGTTCGTTCCGAGGTTCGTCCCGATGATCTCCTCGTAATTGGCGGGGCGTGGGGGCATATCCGAGAGAACGAGCTCGACGAACGCGTCTTCGTCCATCGAGAGCGCGTCCATGCGCTGGGTCAGCTCGCCGATGGGTGCCGTGTACGTGCCGTCGCCCGCGGGCTCGGCGGCCTCGCTGAAGTGGGCGCCACCCACGAGTACGTCGTCGTCGAGCGCGAGCACGCGATTCTGCAGGGAGTCGTACAGCGTGCGCGCGGCGTCGGCCGCACCGTCGTCACCCTCCTCAAGGTCGGGTCGAGCGACGCTCTCAATAAACAGCCCATCGCCGGTTGCGAGAAGGCTGTCGTCAAGGAGGAACGATGTCATTCCCGACGTGTGACCGGGCGTGAACACCGTCTCGACCGTCGCGTCGCCGATGGCGAAGGTGTCTCCGTCGCTCGTCAGTGTCACCTCGTCTGTGTAGGTGACACCACGGTCGGCGGCCTCCTTCGGGAGCACAGCCTCGACACCGCGCTCGCCGAGCGCACGGAGTCCGGAGATGTGATCCGCGTGAACGTGCGTGTCGAACGCGTATGTTAGCTCGACGCCGAGCTCTTTGGCGTCCTCGAGATAGCGGTCGGCAAACGCGCGAAGGGGGTCAATCACGGCGGCCTCCTCACCGTCATAGAGGAAGTAGCCGAGACAACCGCTCGATGGACGCTGGTACTGCAGGAGAGTGCCAGCTCCTGTGTAGCCGGTGACTTCGTGTGCCTCGTAAATGGAAGCCCACCCGTTCATCCCCTCTTCGAGGTGATCGACATCGTAGCCACGGTCCGCGAGCGCGCCGGCGACGAACTCGCTTGCGCCCCCTTTCGCACAGAGGACCGTTACATGCTCATCGGCAGGGATCGATGCGAGTACGTCGTCGTCGATCTCCTCGTCGAGAAACTCGAAGTACGGAATATTGATGCTGGTAACCGAATCACCGTCGATCCGCCACTCCTCATAATCGCCCGTCATGCGGGCATCCAGTAGTGTCACGTCCTCTCCGGCGTCGATACGGGCCTTCAACGTCTCGGGAGACACCGACTCGACATCGGATTCCGGAACCGGAAAATCCACGTTTTCCATCATTTCGTACAATACTGTATCGCCTTCACCAACATAAACGTTCGGATAGAAATCCTCTATTCCCACAATATTACCTCCGGCGGTGTCTCTTAAACTCCTTCTTAACCCAATGGAGACCGTTTAATAGTGATCTCTATTCTAAACTGTGCCTCTATATTGGCCATTTGCCACACCATCAGAGTTATACCTTTGCCACTAATATTGTGTAATAGCCACAACAGAGTCTAGATAATCATGAGCACGGAAACTACAGATACGACGCTCGATGTAAAAGGACAGAACTGCCCGATGCCCGTTATCAAGACGAAGGGTGCATTCGACGACCTCGCTGCTGGCGAGACCATTGAGGTCGTCGCTACCGACGCTGGCAGCATGAGCGACATTGCGGGGTGGGCGGAGTCGACGGCTGATGCCGAGCTTGTCGACCAGATCGAGGCCACGGAATCCGGAACGGACGTGTTCAAGCACTACATCCGGAAGGTCGAGTAAATGAGCACCGACGCGCCCCCTACCGACGAGTCAGACGCCGGTGCTCCCTCGGCGGAAGCGGTCGCCGAGCTCCAAGCGCGAGTCGAGGAGCTCGAAGCCGACATCGCAAGCGTGGACACCGACGACGGCCCCGACAAGATGGTCATCATCGCGACGAAGGGGACGCTCGACATGGCATATCCGCCACTCATCCTCGCCAGCACGGCCGCCGCATTCGGATACGAGGTCACCGTCTTCCACACCTTCTGGGGACTCGAAATTCTCCACGAGGAGAACTCAAAGAACTTACAGCTGAGCTCCGTGGGCAATCCCAACATGCCAGTTCCCAACGTCATCGCTGCACTCCCCGGCATGGACCGCATGACGACGCGCATGATGCGCTCGAAGATCGAGGACAACGACGTTGCCTCCGTCGAAGAACTGATCGAAACGGCGATTGCCAGCGGTGTCGACCTTCAAGCCTGCCAGATGACGATCGACCTACTCGAGTATGACGAATCCGACTTCTATGAGGGGGTTACCACCGGAGTCGGCGCCGCCTCCGCGTTTCAGGAAATGGCTGATGCCGACATCCAACTTCTCGTATAAACAGCATGCTCCACACCGATGTGACTGACGACGACACCGTGCGCGTCGCGTCGACGGCGTCGACGCCGAGCTCAACGTTGAGATTGTCGAACACCGACACCGGAACATCAGGCGGGCACTCGATCAGCTCGCCACCGACGAACATGCCGGGTTCAAGCGAAAGCTCCGCTCCACAATCGGAGCGGGCCGGCGCTCGTCGAACGGTTCGCGGAGGAGTTCGACGGTATGGACGAGCTCGCCGAGGCGCCCGCGTTTGAGATTCTGTAAGTCGAAGGGGGTGGGCAAGCGTCTGCCGGCGAAATCAAACAGGATGTGCAGCGGAAGTGTGGTCTCGAGTGAGAAACCTGCGTGACTCACCGGACGCGATCGAGCAGGCTGCCGACGGGCAGTGACGTGTCGAGTGGTGCCATCAACAGCACGCCGGGGGCCGCATGGCAGGGCAGGCCGTCGCCCTCCTGCAAGCCCGTCCCAACGACGGGAATCTGGACGCGGTACCCCGTGGAACCGGAGTGCTGGATGCGCGTTCGGATCCCCGTGTGGATGGAGTCGGTCGCGCTCGTGAGCGCCGCCACTAGATCGGCGCGCTCGGACATGGACACCCGGTCGGTGTCCGCGTCGATCACACAGATCGCGCCGTCGAAGCCGTACGCCACCACGTCAGCGCGGTAGGTGGTATCGCCCTCCGACGTCTCATCGACGAGGCCCGCGCTCCGCGCGGGCTTCGTCACCTGGAGTGCGTAGCCGTTGCCTGTTGACGTGATCTGGTTCGGCATCTACGCGGTCACCTCCTCGGCGCTCGCGACGCTCGCGACGGCTCCGACAGTTGCATACTCCTCGTCGCCGGCGTCCGTCTCGACGAGCTGGAGGAGTGCCGGCATCCCCCAGCCCGCAGAGTCGGACTCCACGACCGTGATCTCACCCTGCATCGTTCCGTGTTGGTGCGCCGGAAGGCCCACGTCGGGAAGAGCCTCAAACGTGACGGCGACTTCCAGCAGGGCGGTGTCGGTCTCGCCCATCGGCTCGTGGGTCACGTCGTCGACAGTGACCGTGTGGGTGCGGTCGTTACCGAGCGTCACCTGGAGGCGCTCGCCGGCGAGCTCGGCGCCGCGCTCCGCAAGGCGTTCGGCGACGTTGCGGACGGGTGTGGGCTGTTCACTCGGCATGGACGCCCCCGTCCACCACGCGTGCGTCGCGAGCCAGGAGGAGCCCGCCCTCGCACCCCGGACACACCGCCCGTCCCTCGGGTGTACCGTTATCGAGTAGCTTGTAGTCGTTCCCTCGCCACGCGCACTCACGACAGGCGTAGCTCGAGCCGTTGTCGCTCGACGCCGTCTCTGTCGTAACGTCTGTGCCCGTCATTTGTGGTCACCTGCGCGCTCGGCGTTCTCCGACGTCACGCTCGTGTGTCATCACATTGTGCTACTTCTAAAGACCACTGGCGGTGATGGACTCAAAACGAGACGATTATGAATCGATCCCATTTGCGAACCGGTGGAGGTGAACACGCTCCTTGAATGAGTCTGTATTGTATCGAACGACCTGCTCGGCGTCAAGAAAAGTTTGAATGTCGGTCTGCACGCTCCGGGCAGGTGGTGACTCATCAAGCCTCTGGATGCTTAAATCGGGTGTCCCAGTTGCCGTGATTTGGCCACCAACTTCATCGCAGTTCGCGTACGTGAATCCCGCTCGTGAGACAGAGTACACCCAGAATTCCTGCTTAGTGACGTAATTCGAGTCAGTGACTGCGATCATGTCCCCGCGAGAAAGTTGAGTGAGATCGGAGATCACTGCTGCATCGGGGTGTTCTGCTATCCAGCGTTTCCGTAACCGGTGGATTTCCTCACGGGAGATGTGTGACTGTTTCCCCGATTTCGACCACTCGAAGGTCTCGTCACAGAGCTTGCAAAGATCCAAATCCGGGGCGTATGTTTGAAACTCGTAGTCATGTTCTCTGTCACACACGTCGCACTCGCGTGGGCCTTGCGGTTCAGATACCGGTGGGCTTGATTCGTCGAGGTTGATCTGATTCCGGAGGTGCTCGATAGAGCGGATGCTCGGCTTCTTCCCCTCTCGGAGATTGTGACACGGTCTACAAAGCGCAATCTGGTTTGACGGGTCGTTGTTGTGTGCGTCGCCGTCGAGGTGGTGAACCTCGAATCCGGTACGTAACTGTGCCTCCCCGCGACCGCAATCCGGACACTGTTGACATCCTCCCCGCGCTGAAGCGCGAGGATTCCCACGGCACCGCGCCGCTGGGTTGGGATATTGTGGTTTACGACGTTACCCGTTCTTGAGGCGCGAATGCGCCAGCTTCCTTGTCAAACAGGAACGTCGATGGCTGTGCCAACCAGCCGTTACTCCTATCCACCGACAAACTCGGTGAACTCGGAGATACTTTTTGTCGGATGTTCTCGGCTCCGTTCACGTCTGCGTTCGCCGTTGTCCCGCACTCGTCGCACACATACAGTCCGCGCTCGACACGATTTGCATCCCGCTTGCGACCACAACATGAACACGACTTCGACGTATCGCGCTCAGACACCTCTTCGACAATGATCCCTTCCATCTCGGCTTTGTAGGTGAGCAACTCCGTGAAGCGGCCGAACGCCCACGAGTGCAAGTCGAGATTGCCATGCTTGCCCCAGTTCTTCGCCTCATCGGTCTCGTCGTCCTTGCGGATGTCAGAGAGGTCGCCGATCACTATCGTGCCGACATCTTCCTCAACACACCGCTGAACGATGTGCTTCGAGAGGGTGTGGAAGTAGTGCGTGCGACGACTCGCTTTTTTCTGGTTCAGCCGCGTGGCTTGTTCAGAGTTCGAATTGTCACACCGGGCGATCCGTTTGCTGAAGTAGTAGTCGTCCTGCTTCAGACAGTTCAGCGGGTACAACTCACTGTAGCCGTCCTCAAAGGCGAGTGCGGCGAAGTTGTTGATACCGAGGTCAATGCCAACTGTCTGTTCGCCGGGCGACTCAGATTCCTCTATTTCAACCTTACACACGAAGTGTAGTTCCCACTCATCGCCTGTCCAAACCGCCTTCACTTGTTGGACGGTCTCCACGGCGGAGAGATCAACGTCGGGACGAGTTTGGAACTCACAGAGGATGAAGTCCGACCAATACTCCTTGAGGTTCGACCCTTGAGAGAGTCGGACGCGGTTGTACTGGGTGTCGAGTTTGAAGCCAGCGGCTTTGAACGTGACCGTTGAGCGCGGGTGTTCGTCACCGTGTTTGCGGTAGCCGGGCGGGTTCGCTCTCGTGTCTCCGTTGCGTCGTTTGCCGTACCACCCACTGAACGCTTCAGCGAGTTCTTGAAGGACTCGCTGACTTGACTGCGAATGCAGGTCATCATAGCGTTCGTGGTTCTTGAGGTACGCGGTGAGTTCGGTGTGGGTTGGTATGTGACCGATCTCGTCCCAAATCCGGCTGCATGTCCACCGCCCGACGTTCCAGAGTTTCGAGGCTGCGAACCCAAGGGCATCAAGATCGTCCGACACCTGTGACTGGTTCCGAATGGAAGCAGTATAGGTGCGCGTGACGACCTGTTTTGCCATACATAACCTATGACAGCAATCCAACTTAACAGTGGTCATTCACAGGGCGTAGAATATCCAGCGATGCCTTCGAGCGATGGACTGTGGAGGAGTTGTCGGATTCATCCCCGCGCTGAAGCGCGAGGCTTTCTCCTTGATTCTCCGTAAGTCTCCGCCGTGGGGCGAAACTAGTCAGCGTGTCCGGTATACCGTCTCGGTATTGCGTGTAGCGGGTGAGCGGCTACTGTGGGGTGATCTCGAGGCCAAGTCCCGAGGCGATTCACGCGTGATCTGCACACTCCGGTGTCGGACAGCCACCGTTTGAGAGGTAGATCAGCAGGTTCGTCTTGGAATGGCAAGCTGGACACTGCGCTGTGACATCGACATCAATGTTCGGTGTTGGGCCATCAATTTCGTCCCGCTGTACCAGTTTCGCGGCTGTGTCCCGATCGATCATCTCCACGCGACCATGGAGTTTACGCAGGGTACTGAGGTATTGGGACTTGTCACGGCTGGTCTTGGTGTACTCGATGCCGCGGATCTCACACAGGTACGTATACACCGTCTGATACGTGACCAGATCCTCTTTGACCTCGCGCAGATCGACATCGCGCTCACCGAATTCCGACTCTGTGAGGCGAGCCTTATCCGTCCCGAGTTTTTCTGCGATCGATTCAACGACCTCACGGTCAAGGATGATGCCTGCGTTCCGGAGGGCAGTATCAGTAACGTGGTAATTGAAGTACGCCGCGAGCTCCCGGGTCGACTTGTCAGGGCCCCCATCGTCCCAGTAGGCAACTAACTCATCACCGATATCATCAAGGCCATATTTTTGTGCGACACGTTCGATCTTCTGCAGTTGTGTTGTGCTGCTCATGGATGAGCACGAGTGGGCCACCGTGGCGACCTCGTACACATACTCGTTGGAACCGACCCACAGTATCTGTGCTGCGCACAATCATATCAAAAAGTAGATATAAGCACGACACAGGCCGTTGACGAGAGCGCCGTGAGACAAGTTTGTGGTGCTTGATTGGTGGGCTCATTCTGCCCACGAAAACCAATGGATCGACAAGCTCAGGCCATAGGTGGCCTCCAACAGTTGCAGACACTCTCACTACTCTCTCGAGTAGTGATCGCAAAATCCGGTCTCAAGCGACATCTTGATCCAACAGCGGCCCAGCACGCAAACTTCGAGTACGACTACGCACAGAAGAGACCAGATGGTACCGAACCACTCCCCGCTGTCGATCCCACTGCCATCACGACATTTCATGGAGATTCCAATGAGTGACACGCCTTCTCGTAATCAGCCTGAGCGCGCGGCAGATGCCGATATCCACCAACTGCTCTCTAGCTCTCGTCGCCGCCGTACGATCTGGTGTCTCGCGATTGCCGACACATGGGAGATGCCACTACGGCATGTGGCTTCACACGTGGCTGCCTTCGAGCAAGAAGAGTCAGCAACCCAACTCCCACGAAGTGAGGCCACAGCGATGTATCACAGTCTCAAACGGGATCACACCGGGCCACTCGTATCACTAGACGTAATTACTGTTGGAGATCAAGAGATGATCAGCCCCGGGTTGCGGTTCTTTGAGATCCTCCCACTGCTTGCTCGCACCAAAGTACTAGAACACGACCGCTGATCTTGTACTCGCTCTATCGAACGTAGTCGGCGACTCATTAATGACTGCAAGGCGGAAACCCGCGTCTTCAGGCGCGAGAGGAAGCCGACAACACGGACACAAACCACGTTCGATGGCAGGCTGACTCCCCAACGCCAGCCCAAATAATTATAAACGCTCTTGTGAAGTAGATTGTTGATGGCGGGAGCAGCGGCTCAAAGTCGAAGAGGGCAAGGGCACCGCGCTAGCGGTGCCCGATATGTTCCCTGTGAACCGATTCGTGTCGGAATCGGCTGCCGCGGACCTGCTCCAGCAGGTCCGCTGGCGTGACGGTGTCGAATGCCCCCGCTGCCGTTCTGACCTGACGGTCAGAAACGGCAGCTATCGGGTGTATCAGCGGTATCTGTGTAAGAATTGTGGTCGCACATTCAACGATAAGACCGACACAATTTTCGCTCATTCGAAGCTCACACTCAAAGAGTGGTACTTCACGATTTGCGTGTTCTTACGCTTCAACACGAGCATTCGGCAGATCGAGGCTGAACTCGATCTCTCGTACAGAACGGTAAGACAGCGCGTCGAGCGCTTTGCTAGAGCGCTCGACGCGCCTTCGCTCACGCTGTCTGGCCCGGTCGAAATCGACGAAGTGTACGTCTCTGCGGGGCTGAAAGGCCGCGAGCGCGACCAGAAGTCGCGCTCGCGTGGCCTGTCCACGCGCGGTCGTGGCTCGTACGAGGGAGACAAACCACCGGTGTTCACGCTCGTTGATCGCGGCAACGACCAGCGGTACGTCGTGCCAGCGAAATCCGCCGACGAATCGACGGTTCGGCTCCTGCTCGCGGACCACGAAGAGGAGCCGCTGACGGTGTATACCGACGGATTTCGCGCGTACGACCCGCTTGAGAAGGACGACGCATTCGCCCGCGAATACGTCGTCCACGGCGATGGTGAGTACGCTGATGGAGATGTGCACGTCAATACCTGCGAGAGCCACGGGTCGCTGGTGCGACCGTGGCTCTCGCCGCATCGAGGAGTCTCGAAAGACAAGCTAACACCGTATCTCAGAGCGTTTCAGCTTCGGCGTGAACTCTATAGAAAACCGGGTGATGAAGCGCTCAAACATGCTATCGATGCTGCGCTCTGAAAATCAACAACGTGCTTCACAAGAGCGATCACCAGCACGCTCTTGTGTAGTACATTGTTGATAGAGAGCCCTCTTGCGATTCTGTTGTGAGCTGGACGAAGAAAGAACTGGCGCTGCAGCGGCTCTAACGGCCAGCTACTGAGTGGCGTCTGCAACGAGAGGGTGTATCAACAATCTCCTACGGAAGAGCGTTGTTCGTTAATATCCGGGATGGACGCACCCTGAGATGCAACTAGATCAAGATAATCCAGAATGAGGTCTGCATAGAGTTCGCGAGCGTGGATAAGAAATGTACTGGCAACGAATACCTCATCATCGACTGAGATCAGGTTTCTACCGGTCGGTTCGTCTGGAAGTGTTGTATCCTTATGCACGACCTTGTTCCGGTAGTCGTACAGCGTTCTGAAGAACTCCCCAATCCGTTCTGACGACCAATTGCGAGCGTTCTGCTCACCCAGAAGCACTGCCGTCCGAACACCGAGCCGATATTTGTTCCCGCCAGGAGAGCCACCTTTCAACACGGTTGTTTCGCAGCCAACGACGCAGTCGACTAATTGATCCTCAAGGGACTCCCGGCTGAACATTCGCTCGAACCGGGACAGCGGGTTCTGAAACTTGTCATGGTCGGGTGCGATTCGACGCCGATGATCTCTCCACAGCCGGGGGATCTCCAAGGCACGATCCTCAGCGATATGGGTTCCTGTCGTCGAACTTGGGCACTCGAATTTGAGTTCAAAGGTGACTGGTGCCGTAATCCCACGGTACGTTTTCCAGCCGGGCACTACGTTGTAGCCCTTCTCGTAGCCAACAGTCCCCATCGGGTAGAGAAGTCGCAGACACCGGCGAACGCTTCCCGCGAGATACTCGATCACGTCGGTCAATTGCTGCCAGGGATAGACATCAACCGGTGTGACATCGAATTCGGGACGTTCCCAGGGCGTGATTTCGGTGTCATCGATCTCGCGAGCGATATCCCGATAAGGCCGGCGGCGACGGAGGACGATTTCTAGCGCTGCGTTCGGGCCGCATGCACCGAGCGTCTCGACTGGTTCGAGGACGCTCGTCCCCGAAGCTTCGTACGTCGCGATTCCGGCTTCCTCCAGACGGTCTAAGGGGCGAATCCGGAGCGTGTCAACGGCGTATGGTCCCAGATAGTCCGGGCTACCTTGGATCTCCGTTTCGAGGTTGATCGTGATGTCTGGCTCGATGGAGGTGTTCTTCAGAACGAGCAGGAATCGGGAGTACTCTCGATCGGTGAATCGGGGGTCGAACTGCTCCTTGAAGGCGGCTGCGAAGGCATCCTCGTCGTACTGAAACTCGCCGGCGTAATTCAACACGACACCGACGAACTCGAACAGCCCCCGCTCGATAGATTCGACACGGTTGGCTTCGGATAACTGATTGTCGTCGGGAGGATCCGGGAGCTGATCGTAGATGCGCTGGGCCGCCTCTATAAATTCACCAGCATAGAGTGTATCGAAGAGGTCACCGTCGTCGAAGCGGTCGCCGGGAGTTGGTACCGAAACCTCCTCGGTGTTCTGCATAAACCCGCCAGCACTCAGTTGATGGAACGTCCGTGTAGGTGGATCGACATCTACGTCGGAGTGCCGTTCGATGACAGCTTGGACTCCATTTTTGATTAGCGGGCGTACATCAGCGCCCCACTCAGGTGGCATTCTATCGATACCACTCTATCCTCCCACTTAGTTCATCGTTAGGCCGTCTGATTCTCGTCCGACGCATCTGTCGCGTCATCATCCACTGGTCGCTTGGGCAACTCGTCCGAGACCTCCGTGATTTCTCGATAGAGGTGTAAGAATACGTAGCCGAGACCAAACACCCACGCTACGAACACAGCTATCGAGCGCACTCCCGCTGGTCCGATCTCCGGTGCTAGCCCCAAGACCCGGAGGAGGTACGCAAGCGAAGGCACAACGATCGCCAAGAGAATCGCGATCACACTCGCTTTGAGAGTTCCTGTTACATTCGCTGGGTCGAGGGCTTCGTATCGACTCACGAGTCGCTGTCGTTCGTCGGTGAGTGCTTCCCGTCGACTCCGAAGTTGGAGCCAGCGGCGATAATTTCGATTGTACCGTCTGGCGCTCCGGATGTCGGCTTGGACGTTCGCCGCCTGCGACATTCTCTGAATGCCGCCGAGGATACTCGCGCCCAGATCAAATAGAAGAGCCTCGACTCGCTCACTCTGTATCAGGGGGTCATCTACAACACCGTTCACGAGCACGGCCCGGTCAAGCCGAGCGAGATCAACGGGCACTATTCCGAAGATCCCGATGATCCGCGAACCAAGCGAATCCGTTTGGACAGATCCATCAAAGATGACTCAATACAACCTCTTCGAAGCAAACCGATCCAGCCGAGATCAGGAATACACAGCTATCGACCAACCATCACCCACATTTGCTGAGTAGATAGGGGCTGATAGGTCGTGTTTTGTTGAGCAAAAATGTATCCCCGTGATTTATTACTGCAGGAGCAACTATATTTCACTATGAGCGCAAAGGGTCAGCTCCGTCGGTTCGAGAACAGGGCGCAGTTGCTGCGCCATATCTCTGAGGAGACCGGCACTGACATCGACACGCTTTGGGACGAGTACGAAGCCCAGGTCGAATAGAGCTCTTTGCAATTTTGACGCGTGGGCGACTATACTGATCTCGACTTATCGTTCGCAATAGACACAGAGACAGTCTCTCTGAGCCCTATCGGGGAATACCAAGTTCTCGATTTGGAAGGGCCGGTCGTCATCGTTGGAGATGCGTCTTACCGCGTTGTTCCAGTCGGTGAAAACCCCGACCTGTCAGAAGATGTCCGAGAACTTAGCGTCGACGAGATACGTGCTGCTCTTAACGAGCTCGCTGACAACGACGACTTTCAGTCAATCGTAGACAATTGCCCGACGAATACGCCGCTCGTCTACGACGACATCGATTATTTGACTCGCCATCTCCCCACAAATTCACTCCAGAAGTGCCAGGAGCTGAGTGAGAGCACCCCTTTCGATAAGGAGTTACTACTCCAAGTTGCATACGTAGAACGCCAAAACTCTCTAGTCGGGCACTCAGACAACGTCCTCGAGTATTATCTCGAACAGCGTGCTGAAATAGCTGAAAAAATCCGGTCCACCGACGAGATCGACAGCGAAGTTGAACGGTCATTCTTTTCGTATCTACTCCTTGCCTCAGCACTCATCGAAGAGTTGACGACGGAAACGGTCCTGAACGAACTCTTTCGCGAGGAAGCTCGTCTCGACAGCATCACAGAGCACGTTCGGAGTGTGGGGCACGCTAAGCGATTAGAGAAACTCTGTGATATCCAAATACTGACCGAGGGTGACCACGGGTCCCTTATCGAGGTCAAAGAACGCAGAAACAACCTCGTCCACGACGCGCAGAAACGTGCAGGCCTTGACGAACTCGAGTCGCGTCGCGAAGTCGCACAGATCCTTGAGAAGACTGATCGATGTGCGTCCGTGCTACTGACGATCTCGGGAAAGAACATCGAATCAGCCATCGCGAAGCGAGGATGTGCGCCCTACATCGAACACGCTCAATCTGAGGCTGTAGCTGATACAATCACGACCTGGGAACAGGAGTATCCAGAGCTCCTGTCGAGACTTCACGACTGTGAAAGAGCGGCCCTCGACGAGATTCGCTGGGATACCGAAGAGAATGACCCTGGGAACAACATCACGGAGGGGTTCACGTTTGATGGCTTTGATGACGAGGAACTGTATGAGATACTGCTGAAGTTTGTCGGTGATGCTTCGAAGGCGTTCATCGACCGTATTGATGCCGATGCGAACGAGAGCAATCTAGATCGCTTCGATTTCGCGTTGATGGTGCTGCTCTGTGCTGGTCACAGTTACGAGGATATTGCCCGCTGGCTGGATACCGATAAAAAGTACGTCCAGCGGAAAGAGAATGTGATCGCCTGGAGAGCTTCGAAGTTCGAGAAGGATTTGGTAGAGGAGATCCCTCGTCCAGAGGGGCCAATATGGCCATCTGAAACGAAATCAGATGATCAGAATAGTTACTAGACAGATAACCCTATGCCAAAAAATGGGCTACAGTACCTCAAATCCTTGAGTCTGTATACGGAGAGGCCAATCGGAAGAAATCAAGTTCGCCTCTAAACTGAGCGACGGCGTTCATAATCACTGAATCTACGTCCACATCTGCTGTCACAACCTCGTACGTATCCCCGACAAACTGTTGATACTCGTGTACAATCTCTTCTGTCTTCCCACGAATCTCTCTAACCCCAAGATCTGTGAACTCCCAGAGTAGCCCAAGCGTCTGTATCGCCATTGACGTGAGATACGTCACGAACTCTTCCGGGGCCCGAAGCCCAGCTGGGACAATTCCACGGATGACGTAGTGGATCTCACTCAATATGATCCGGTGAAGCCCTTTCAGCGTCGTGTCAATCGTCCCTGAGAACCCACTGTGCCGGAGTGAATAGAGGAACCGATTGTTCAGATATCTCGTACCCCGCCAAGCAATCTGATAGTTGATCGGCGTGGTAAACAGGATCGCCTCCGTGACAAATAGGCCAATCGCCCGATAGAATTCGTGAAACCGCTCAGCTGCAATGTCCCGAATTGACTCAACTGAACCACGAGCGTGATCTAGATTGTTTGCAGTAATCAGGAGGTTATGCGTCGCAATCACGAGGGCAACACCGGAATTCAACTGCGCACCGGTCATCGCAAGGCGGGTGAGTTTGCTGTGTCCAAGACCGATGTTGAGACTATCTTCGACAACTTCGACGGTTTTCCGCGTTCGCTGGAGGCTCCGATCGGTTGTACTGAAAAAGGCATTCACGTCTTCGCCACCACCTTCAGTCGGGAGTTCTGTGTCATCAAGTTCTTCGTAGATTGTAGAGAGATCACCAGCAAGTTGGACTGACTGGACACGTCGCTCATCGCGTGCATGTACCCGCAGTCCAGATTGGATTGTTGACTGTATCTCAGACAGTCGTTCCGGGTCTGGCTCTGCCATAG
Organism: Halorubrum gandharaense; assembly: GCF_054654575.1. Classification (NCBI taxonomy): domain Archaea; kingdom Methanobacteriati; phylum Methanobacteriota; class Halobacteria; order Halobacteriales; family Haloferacaceae; genus Halorubrum; species Halorubrum gandharaense. The sequence goes on along the minus strand of NZ_BAAIET010000001.1, from coordinate 684,152 downwards.
TTGGGTTGTTGAGCCGGGAGAATTTAAGTATTGTAGACAAGTAAGTCAGGTAATGGATGATCTGAATAGGTTTTTTGAAGACATAGATGCGGAAGATGTTCGCGAGCAGATCACGCGACGTCGGCTTCTGGTCGGTGGTGCTGCTATCGGTGGAGCACCGCTATTACTTGGTCAGAACACGGAAACAGAACCTACCCCAGAAGATCAGATCAAGACGGCTGAGACGCGATTCGCAAGGGTAGCTACAACGTTGAACGAGGCTGATGTCGCAGATCCAAATTCAAGCTGGGATCTTCACAACGAAGTTGAATCGGGACTTAATACGGTCAATCAGGTTCTCAGCGAAGACTTTCCTGATGATCCGAAAATCAAACAGCGGCTCAGCGCACTTCGTACCGCAACAGGGTACTATAGTACACTTCTGACATCGTTGGGTGCCGCAGACTCCCTCTACATTTCGGTTGGGGAGTCCGAACTCGAAGTCCTCAATCACACAGGGGAACTTGATTATAATCCGACTTCCAAATTAGACACCGCTTCTTTCGAGCAGTCAATATCACAACTGTCGGACGCCAAAAAATCGCCAAGCGAGGTCACATCGGAGGGCCGAACACTTGTTCCGAACCAGCAGGCGGTTCTTGGGTCCCTTCGTACCCAACGAGAGGTCTTTGATCGACATATTCGGGCCCAACAATCGTTTTTAGATTCTGCTACTGCTATTGAAACAGGTATCCGAGCCTACGAGCAGTCACGGTTTGATGATGCAGAAGCCAATCTGACCGATGCTCAAGATGCGCTTCGCCCAGATATTTCAGGAACAGAGGGAGCCCATCAGTTGTCCAACATGGGTTTGACACTCGGCCAGTATAGCGAGTTGTTTAGCCTCCGTCAGGATGGAGTTGATCAGGTTCTTGATGCCAGTCGGGAATCTATTTCAGAAGATGAACGACAGGCCGCGATCAATTCGGCTCTTAACACCTTTTTTGAGGCACGCAATCTGATTCCTCGCTAAGTTAGACTCCGTCAGACAGCACGTATTCACCGATGTCTGACCGTTGGTTTGGCAATAGTCAGGAGTGTCCCAAGCATTCAAAAGATAACTACTATTGAGTAGACCCACCGGCGTGGGCTTCCGTCTCGTACATTCGAGCCTCTATCCGAACCTCATGCACCCGAAACATTTCGTCCGACATTATCCGGTGTGAATGCCACAGCGCTCGCGAGGTTGTTCCCGATCTCGGGTACCCTATCTGCGATAAGCGGGGCCACCTAGTCGACGTGCTACAGCCGATCATCGACGCTCGCAACGAGATCATGGCGATCATCAATCACGAGCGCGAGAGCAACGCAGGCGACGACGAGTTCGAGATTAGAGACATCGAAGCCTGGCAGCGCTCAACTCCACCGTTGATCGGGGCCATCTAGTGCGATTTTCTCGAACGATTTGACGCGACTCGGCCTCCGGACGCCGTACTCGAATGTCTCCAAGACGCTATCAAGCGCCTCCACGCTAGAACGGTGGCGGTTGAACAACTCGTCGAGCGGAATCGTGTCTCCAAGCGATTCGAAGGATATACGCAGAGCACCCAGAATATAGCGTTACTAAAACGGGCTCGCGAGAAGGACGTCGCTGTTCATCCAGGACAGGACATTGAGTACGTCGTCGTTGATGACGAGAAAACCTCGCGAGAACGGGTCGCGTTGGCTCACGAGGAGATCAAGTCGTACGATGCGTTGTACTACGAGACGCAACTCTTCAGAGGTATCGAAGTGTGCTGTTACCAACATAGTGATTCACCGGGAGTGGGTTTGTTGGTTAACTATGACCCCTACGAGGTCGAACCCCCACACCCCGTGTGCGATATGAAATTGGAGAGATTGCGGGACGGGGTGATTGGGAAGAGAGACCCGGAGACATCAGAAACCACGATTATTACAGGGAAGAGGTCTCAAAGACAGCAATATCAGGATAGGCTATTCCCTAGAGAAATATTTATATAGCCACTCTGTCAACCATAGCCGCAATAAGGCTAAAGTCGGTTGAATCGAAACAGTATGTTTCGTTACATAACCGAACTCATCTGTAGCTTTAGTCCTTCGTGAGATAGATGTCTTCGTCGGTTAACCGTCTTCTTGTGAACTCTCTCACCAATATCCCAACTCTTTGGATGGTTCGTCCTTGGCTACCCTTTCGCTAAATTCATATCGCACACGGGGTGTGGGGGTAACTTAGCAACGAGATCCAATTCCACTCGAGATACTCAAAGGGTATTTTCGGTACTATTTGATCCAGAAAACGTCTGGTATTTCATTTTGTACACGGGGAGTACCTCTGCCGAACTCTTCTGTCCCGCCTTGGCATCGACAGCTGTTCGATGACCTGATCGACATTTCATATCGCACACGGGGGGTCACTACGACTAATTGATTTCGCCCGCGGTTACGGTGTTACTCCGTCTACCCTTCGTGAAACGGTCTGTATCGGAAGAATTCAGCAAATTTAATCTCGCACACGGTACCCATATCTATTTATAGTTTCGACCTAACTGCGCAATTATGGCTGACGGCGACGATCAACAGTCCCTCTCACAATCCATCAAAGGCCGCCTCCAGGAGGGCGTTCAGAACTCGGTTTTTCGAGATAAGGGCCTTCTTGACCCTGATGCCGTCATCGACGAGGACCGAATCGTCGGTCGTGATGACCAGCTTGACGACGTCATCACCTATCTTCGACCGGCATTACAGGGGAACCGTCCGCCCAATATGCTTCTCTACGGCCCGTCGGGGACGGGGAAGTCACTCATCACCAACGCAGTCTGTCAGCAGGTTCTTGAACTCGCGAACGCCCAAAACGACCGTTTTGGCGTTATTAAGACCAACTGTCAGACAATCAAATCGCATGATAGGGCCGTCTATCGTCTTGTAGAAAACGCAGCCAATGAAGCCGATGTCGAAGTCGGTGTTCCGCAGAGTGGCGTCTCGACAGACCAGAAACTCAGCCGGTTCTATGAGATCCTGAGTAATAACTTCGACTCGGTCATCATCATCTTGGATGAGGTTGACCTTTTGGTGGGACGACAACGGGACCCGAACGACGAACCAGCATACTCAAAACTGCTTTATCAACTCTCTCGGGCATCACAACTCGGTCAAATCGAGGGGCACGTGTCCGTTGCTGCGCTTACAAATGATCCCCGGTTCATGGAGAACCTTGACGGCCGGGCTGAGAGCTCGTTCAATCCGCAAGATGTCGTCTTCTCGGATTACGATGCGGATCAACTACAGTCCATTCTAAGACGACGTCGTGACGCGTATCGAGACGGTGTCCTTGAAAATGGTATCATTCCACTTAGCTCAGCGTTTGCGGCACAAGACCATGGTGACGCGCGGAAAGCGATCGATCTATTCCGGAAAGCAGGCGAGATTGCAGACCGTGAAGGCGAAGATACAGTCCATGAAGGACACGTTCGTGATGCCCAGAAAGAAGCGGAACGGGATCGGACGTTGACTCAGATGCAGGGACTGTCGACCCAAAAGAAGCTCTCGCTTTACGCTACTGCCATTGTCCCCGTCTACTCGCAACGCAACCTGAACGCCGTTCCCAGCACGGTCGCGTACCGCGTATATCAGTACCTTACTGACTTACTTGACGCTGATACAAAATCGCGTGACTCCTACCTCCGGTATATGAGTGAAGCAGAGACATACAACTTTGTTACCTCAGAAAAGCGGGGACGCGGCTACGGGAGTGGCGTTCACAAGGAGTACACGTTTGTTGATGATCCGGGTGTGGTTGCTGAAACTCTTCGAGCTGACATCCGGATCGAAGAGGCAGACGATGAAGGCGATCTAATCAAATCTGTTGTCAACGTACAGATAGATGACTTCTTCGAAGGAAAGTAGCGCTTAGTGACGTTGTTGTCACAACTGGATTCATTTCGCACACGGGGTGTGATGTCGTTAGAATTCCTGTTGCTATCTATTGGTATGTCTGACAACCATATACACGATTTCATTTCGCACACGGGGTGTCTCCGCTTGATTCGTCAACTGATTCATCTCTCATACGGGGTCCGTCCCGAATCAGCGTAGAATCATTTCGCACACGGGGGGTGCCAATCAGATCTCTTTGCGGATTTCATTTCGCACACGGGGTGTCTGGGCATCAATATCCGGCTAGCCACTTGTTCTACTCGTCAGGATCGACCGGTGACTTATATTTGGACTTGACTTGGTCCCCCTCTCGCCACTGCCAGTAGTAGTAGCGATTGTCGTTGATCTCCTTGATCGTGATCGTCGCTTTGGCCGGGACGTCATCCGGAAGATCGTCTGGTCGCTCTTCGACCTCTTCTTGATCTGCCGATTCCTCGAGACGGACCTCTCGTTCCTGGTGCTCGGCGAGCGCTTCAGCGTACGTCGCAATGTCTCGGAGCTGCTCCGGGTCCGACTCGTTGAGCGTGTTGATGATCTCCGTCGGGAGGTTCGCTGGTGGGGTCGGGGGTTCGTAGGACATCGGCTACTCTCGTGTTAACCAACACGACCCACTGATCCATAGTTTTGTTGGTTAAGACGATGGAGTTGGCTCTCGTGCCGTCGCGGACCTTGTCGAGAAGGGACTCGTGTACACGGAACGCGACGGCCGGAGAAAACGAGTTGTCCCGTCGGTTGGTCGCGCCGTCGAGCTCTATCGGGACCTCGTCCGGCAGCACTCCCACATCGACTTTCTCGAGCTGCTGACCGGCAAGGCACTCGAGGTACTGTACTACCTCGACCAGCCGCGAACCGTCTCCGAGATCTCCGACCGGCGCGACAACTACCGCAACACGGTCAACCGCGTCCTCAAGCGGTTTCGCGACCGCGGGCTCGCAGGGGTCGACGACGGCCGCTACGAGTTCAACGCCGACTTCGACCGCCTCCACGTGTTTGCCCGTGAACTCGCCCACTATCTGCATCGCCAACGCCTCGAAGCCGTTGCCCCGAAGGGGACGATTCTCTGGGAGGATGACGACGAATTCCTCGCCCAGACCGAGACGGAGATCGACGCAGACGGGTTCCACGAAACCGGCCTCGCTCGATTTGCGGCCTTCGACCTCCAATTCCTGCTAACTGGCCATCGATACTACTTCTACTCCGAGGAACTCGAGGCAGTCTCGCCGGCGGAGCTCTGCTGTCACACGCTGCTGATCGACGACGGCAGCCGCCACCGCTCGTACTGTCTCCTCCTGTGCAGCCACGTCGACGTCGACGAGGAGGACCTCCGAGAGCAGGCAGCGAAGTATGACCTCGAAGACGAAATCGATGCCTTGCTCCGCTACCTCGAGACGCACGGCGAGGTCGATGACGACCAGCTCCCGGAGTGGGAGGAGTTCCAGGAGCTGGCAGCTAATTACGAAATCGAAATGTAATCGGGAGCTGCAAACGAGTCGATTCCAAAGTTACGCGTCGTCCGGGCGGGGAGCATTCTCGTACTTGATCATCTTCTCAGGCTTGTCGGAGATCGTCTCGTAGATCTGCTGGAGGGTCTCCTCCGCCGCGAGGAGGTTATGATCGTTGAGGAATTCGCGTCCCTCCTCAGTGAGTCCGTAGAACTTCCACGGGTACCCCTGTCGGCGCTGGTCGTCGCCCAGGGCGAACTCTTTGACGATACCGGCGTCGATGAGCTTCTGGATGTGCTTGTAGACGGTGGCGTCGCTGACGCTGGGATTGAGCTCCTCGAGTTCGTACATCGAGGGGAGCTGATCGGGATGCTGGAGGATGTTGTTGATGAGAGAGAATCGCGTCTGCTGGGTGACGAAGTGGACCAGTTCGCGAGGCTCCATCTCCTCAGTAGTCCCAAGTTCGGTGCTCATACTGTACGATACACGATGCGGCGACAAGTAGTTTACCCCTGAGTAAATTACTTCACAGTGAACTGCAATTACTTGACTGAGTGATTTACTCCATAAACCATATCTCTTCGCTCCGAGAAGACCGCGTATGCCCGATGAGGAGTCGCCTGTTCCTGATGACGTTCTCAAAAGTGCCCATCATGGTCCATTCGTCTTTAGTTAAGCCTCACACCTCGGTTGTGTAGCGGTAGCGAGCGTCTCTTGTAAAATCGGTCGTTGATCGTAGATGAGCGTGTAGTCGTCGACGGCCAGCTCCGCCTCGTTGGCGGAGAGGAGGTTCGCCGCGGCGCCGCCCTTCGCGACGGCGCCGTAGAACGTGGTCGACTTGACGACCGGGTGGACGATGCCGAGGAACGTCGTCGACGCTGACTCGTCCGTGCTAGTCACGTCATTCCCGAGATGATTGGTGGGACAGAACCAGCATTTCGTCTGGCCGTCTGGGACTGACGCCCCACAGACCGACACTCCCCGTCAGTGGCCGTCGGCGCGTCGGGGTAGCCACCAGAGCTCGTCCCGACGCGTTGCTAGCGGGGGTCATCTTCACATCCGCCGTCCAGCCTCGTGTCCGGAATGTGAGACGCCTTGCCGGTCGACCGCAGTTCCTCGAAGTCAGAATATTGGTTGTCCATTGGTTAGAACATAGCTTCTCTCGGTTTTACATTTCAACGTCCGGACGACCTCACTCGCAACAACTCTCGATTATACGCGAAAGTACAAACATATATGAGAGAACAGCACGAACACTGATACAAGAGGTGCCAAGCATGGCTGAATCTTCGCGAGATGGCGTCCAGTCGTGGACCGAGTCGATGAGCGCCCGCGACCGAATTCGAGCGGTCGCCGAGACGCTTCGTGAACCACGGTCGGTCAACTGGGTCAGCGAACAGGCGGACGCCGCTTGGAGCACGACCAACGAAGAACTCCAGGCGCTCGTCGAGCAGGGCCAGCTGCGCCGCGTCGAGGCCGGCGAGACCACGCGCTATCAGCCGGACTACACGCGACTGCTCTTCGAGGAAATCCGCACGCTCATCGAGGAGAACACGCGCGAGGATCTGCGGAACGAACTAGCCGCGATTACCGAGGAGATCGAAAAGTGGCAGGAAACCTACGACGTCGAGACGTGGGAGGAGCTCGAACAGTCGCTCGCTGACGGCGACCTCGCAAGTGACGAGCTTCGCGAACGCCATGAGGTGATTACGCGCTGGGAGGAGAATCTGGAAGACCGCCGGTTCATCAAGCACGCGTTGGTACTCTACTCGGATGTCGAAGCCGCTCACGAACAGAGGATCGACGTGGCTGACCGAATCACGCGATAATGCCGCCTCACGGCGGGTTTGATGCGCTATTCAGCTGGTCGACGTTGTCGTTCTCGTACGCTTCCCGCCACATCGCATGAACGGCACGCGTCACGAGTGACACCTCGGTCACGTCGATACAGGACGGTTCAGCGTCAGTCGTCGCCGCCTCGGGCGGACGGTGGAAATGAATCTCGGGAGAGTGTGTGTTCGGGTGGCGATCGAAGCGCCAGTTGACGCCGTCGCTATCGACGTAGTGGAACGAATACATCCAGTTCGCTCCACTGGATATCGAGCCGAGCGCTGTCGGCGTCGCCAAGCCCATCGCTGAGGCAGATCTGCAGTTCCGTGGGGGCGACGACGTCGTCGTACGCCGTGGCGTCGACGAGCGGCTCGAGTTCGAGCCAGAGATCACGAATCCGCTGGAGCGCCGGGAGATAGATCGGTCCGAACTCGCCGGCACGGTCGTCGTCGTTCATACCGCGAGCTGGTGGCTGGCCTCATCGTAGGCGAGTGCGGCTTGTGCGACGGCGAGATTCTGCCGCGTCGTGCGCCACGCGGTGAGGTCGTCCCAGCCCTCCGTCGAGTCGGCGTCGAGTTGCTGAGCGAGTTCCTCCGGTGACACCACGTCGTAGCGGTCCTCGTAGCGCCGGATCTCGCCTTTCATCTCTTTGATGCTGTCGAGCAACTCCGGCCGCGTGACTTCCTCACGGAGCTCGCGGATCCGGGACATCAAGACCCGGTCACTATTTCGCTTGTACAGCGTTGTTTGCCCATCCTGTTCCGTTTCAGCGAAGCCCGTATTCACGAGTGACTTGCAGTGTTGACGGGCCGTGGGCTCGCTCACGAGGGCGCGGTCGGCGATCTCGGCGGCAGCCTGCCCGTCGTGGGTCTGTTCGACGACTTCGTACACACGTTCGAACGGTGTGGTGTCGTCTTTCCAGTCCGCTTTGACCTGCTCATTGACATCGTCCCACGTTTCGGGCATACTGGTTGCTACGGACTCTGAGAACAAATAATTTGCTGAGATAATTATTCTTTCCTACGATGCCTCGATGAGGCAACTTGCTCTGCTCAGGTATCTCGGTGCGCCCAGACAGTCGACGCCGACGTGTTCGTCGCGTCTACCCCCCGATTGAATCAGCCATCGCCCCGGCTCGTGACCGGTGTAAACGACCTTGGGGGAAGACCTGAAGCATCTCGCGGATCTGTCCCTGAACCACCGGGTACTGTACCCACTGTACTCTGAGCTGGCCTTGTTGAGGTCGGTGCTGAGAGAGGCCAAACAGGTCGTAGCGAAGAACGAGTGAACGCCGAGGCCTTGGCGCCCGCCGTCTATTCGGTGGCGAGTTCGTCGTATATCTTCTCGTGCTCGTCGAGGTCCTGGCGGCCGAGGAACCGAATGAGATACTGCCGTGCCTCCTCGGGGGACATCTCATCGGGAACCTCGGACTGCTCGCTTTCAGCGGCCATTCTTACTCCTCACTATGGTGTTTGTCGGCATAATCGTTTGGTTCGTTGGATTCTTGATCGACTGTCTCGTGCTCCGTGGGTAGCTGGTCTGTGCCGTCAATACGTGACAGCCAGAGGTTGATCGTCGCCTCGTATTCCGGTGCGAGCGGCTCTGTATGCTCTCGCAGATAGTCAATTACCTCTCCAGAATTGAGGCGAGAATGCCCCTCCCTCAAGGAGCGACCAATGGGAGTGAGTAGGGAGGGGATGAATCGCCGCACATCAGTACAAACCATTAAGCGAATACATCCCTAACCAAAAGATGGCGATGGAATACAGTCACCGCTATCGCGCCTACCTGACACAAGAGGTAGCGGAGGCTGTAGACTATCACATCGACGTTCATCGCCAAGCGTACAACTTCACACGGTACGAATATACGAACCACAAAGACGCTGACAACATTGGGTCGGCGTACAAGCATCACGACCGTCTCACCGACTGGAAAGAGGAGTATCCGGTATTCACAGAGGTTCACTCAAAAGCACTCCAGCGAACCGTCACCCGGTTCTATCAGAACCTCTCAAACCTCTCCGAGAAGAAAAAGAACGGTCACACGGTTGGGATGCTCAAATGGAAGTCACCAAAAGAGTTTCAGAGTATCACGTATTCGCAGTCTGGCTTCGAACTCAAAAACACGAGTGGTCGCACTGCAACGCTCTGGCTCTCCAAAATCGGTGACATCACCATCCGGTACCACCGCGAAATCCCTGACGAAGCATCCATCAAGGAAGTCACGATTAAAAAGGAGACGACCGGAGAGTGGTTCGTCTCTTTCGGCCTTGAAACCGACGAGGAAGACCTGCCTGAGAAACCCGACGTAGACTCGTTGGATGCAAGCAACAGTGTGGGAATCGATCTCGGCATCCTCAACTACATCTACACATCAGACGGGAAGACTGTGGATTGGCTCGATCTCGAAGACGAGTACGAACGACTCCGCCGCGAGCAACGCAAGCTCTCACGGAAAGAACGCGAGTCGAACAACTACGAGAAACAACGCCGGGAAGTGGCGAAAATCAAGCGTCACATCCGAAGGACGGTGCTGGACTACCAGCACAAACTCACGACATGGCTCGTCAAAGAGTACGACGCAGTGTTCATTGAGGACTTGAACGTGAAGGGAATGCTCGAACAGTCGCACAACGCTCGCAACAAGCAGGACGCGGCGTGGCGACAGTTCATCACGCTCCTTGAATACAAAGCCGAGTTGTACGGGGCGCACGTCGTTCAGGTCGAAGCGGCAGGAACGACGAAAGAATGCGCGTCGTGCGGTGTAGAGACGGCGAAACCCATCTGGGTCAGAGAGCATTCGTGTCCGTCGTGTGGATTCGAGTGTGACCGTGATGCGAATGCGGCGATCAACGTCTTGCAAAGAGGCTTTTCTGAGCTAGGGCTGGGATGGCCCGAAGAGACGCCTGTGGAGACTGCGCTCGCTACGGACACCCATTCAGTGTCTGCAAAGCGCGTCGTAGAAACAGGAAGCCCCACCCTCAGGGAGCGAACGGCGTCAGCCGTGAGCGAGTAGGGTGGGGTAGTTCACGAGCAGTTCGCCGTCGGTTTCCGAAAACGCCGACTCGAGGATATCCTCAATGTCCGCCTCAAGTAAATTCGATGCCATTTTTCGTAATGGATACTCGACCGAAGTACATTTAACTGGAATTAGGTTCGATGCCATTTCTCGTAATGGATACTCGCCCGAAGTACATTTAACTGGAATTAGGCGCTAAGTCCCCTTCCTCAAGGAGCAACGCAGGGAGCGAAGCGACCGAGTAGCGCAGTAGGGAGGGGATACAGCGTTCACAAGAGCGGAGCTCTTGTGCGCGAACGAGACGCACAGCGTCTCGTCAACGCCGCACGGTTCTCAAACACGTTCACCACTCGGCCCACAGGCCCACCGCTACCTTTATGTCTATCCATAGTCTATACAAGGGTGATGGATAGATTTGAAATCGAAGGCGAGGAAGTTCTCGACGGGACTGCAAAACCGTCAGGGAATAGTGCCCACGTCATCGTTCCCAAACGCTGGCGCGGAGCCGACGTGAAAGTCGTCCGCGTCTCCGAACCAAACCCAGACGAGTAGACCATGCAGTACAACTACAAGTATCGACTGAACCCGTCAGAAGACCTCGCTGAGGCACTTCTGTCTCACATCGATACTTGTAGGCAACTGTATAACCACGTTCTCTACCTGCTCAACAAGGCAGACGATATTCCCGCCCGCTACGAGGTGCAGGGACGACTTCCCACCCTCAAATCGTGGTGGGACGACCTCGGAGATGTCCACTCGAAAGTTCTCCAAATGGTCGTCAAGCGCGTCTACGACAACCTCTCCACGCTCAAAGCCCAGAAGGAGAACCGACGCAGCGTGGGAATGCTCAAGTGGAAACCGCCCCGGAAGTATCGGTCGCTCACCTACAACCAGTCCGGCTTCGAACTCAAGAATACGAGTGGTCGGTCCGTGTTATGGTTGAGCAAAATCGGTGAGGTTCCGATACATCTCCACCGAGACATCCCCGAGAACGCAACACTCAAACAGGTCACGGTCAAGCAGGAACCCACAGGTGAGTGGTTCGCCACGTTCGGTATCGATGTGGACGAAGCCACGCCTGAGAAACCGGAGACGCCCGAGAAGGTCGTCGGCATCGACGTGGGGATTCTCAAGTACGCGCACGACACCGACGGGTATGCCATCGAGAGTCCCGACTTCAGCGCCGAGCGTGAACGGTTGGAACGCGCCCAGCGCAACCTTTCACGGAAGGAACACGGCTCTGCGAATTGGGAACAACAACGGCAGGTCGTTGCCGAACGCCACGCCGACCTGAAGCGGAAGAGACGAGACTTCCTCCACAAGTTGTCGAACTACTATGCCACCGAGTACGACTTGGTGGCGGTCGAGGACTTGGACGCGAAGGGACTGGTCGAACTCCCCGGAAACTCACGGAATCGAGCAGGTGCGGCATGGGGAACGTTTCTGCGGATGCTCGAATACAAGTGCGAGCGCGAGGGGGCCCACTTCGTCGCTGTTGACCCGAAAGACACGACGAAGGAGTGCGCGTCCTGCGGTATCAAGACGGACAAGCCACTGTGGGTTCGTGAACACTCGTGTCCCTCGTGCGGGTTTGAAGCGGACAGGGACGCGAATGCAGCGTGGAATATTCTTTCTCGCGGTCTTGCAGAAGTAGGAGTGGTTCACTCCGAATCAACGCCTGTGGAGACTGCGCTCCCTGTGGATACACCTGTATCTGCAAAGCGCGTCGTAGAAACAGGAAGCCCCACCCTCAAAGAGCGAGCCGCGTCAGCGGTGAGCGAGTAGGGTGGGGTAGTTCACTAGTAACGAGAAGATTAGTAGATCGATTCTGATGTGCGATTTCACCGGGGCGTCCTGCGTAATCGCCTCAATATCGGCACCTCAACCCACCCCTACTCACTTTCGGGCTTGCCGATGTACTCCGATTTCATCGTCCCGTTCTCACGATAGTAACGATAGAGATACGGGCCGTGCATATCTGCGCGATCCCCGCTCGTGCACTTGCAGCTGTCGTCGCCACAGGAGACTTTCTCTTTGACGACGGTTCCGCTTCCTGAACTATCGGGCTCGTCAACGAGCTCGGCTGTCTTGGGGAGTTCATCGGTGTCGACCGACTGGTTGCGATACTCGATGAGCGCCTCGACGTAGCTCTGTACCTCTTGCAGTGTCTCCGTATCCTGTTTCGGGAGTCCCTCCGAGAGATACTTCGGAAGCGAGGTGGGTGGTGACGGCTGCTCCATGCCTTATGTAACAATTGATGTCTCTTTAGCGCTCGGATGATACATAAGGCATTGAAGCCCCTCCACCAACTGTGAGCTCTTCAGCGATCACCCAAGATCGTAGGCTGCAATCTCGTGAGACCCACACTGTGGACATTCATCGAGAGTCAGGGCGGATACCCCGAGGCTTGACCTCGGGGAGGAAGCCGACACTCGCTTCCACAAACTACGCACAATGGCAAGACGCACTCCCAAATAGTATATACTATTAAGTATTCATAGAGATACTAATGAAGTATGGAGGTTGTTCGGAACATCCAAGTCAAACTCGACGTTCCCAAAGAGGATCAGAAAGTCCTCGATGAGACGTTTGAGCAGTTCCGACAAGCGGCCCAACACGTCGCTGACCACGGATGGGACGACAGCCCCTACGAGATCACGGACACCAAGAATACACTCCACGAACAGACGTATTCTGACGTTCGTGACAACCTTTCTCTGCAATCGAGTCTGGTTCAATCAGCTCGCAACCTCGCAGCGACAGCACTCGGAAACTGCAAAGACCGCATCATCGAAGACGGTGACAAAGCGAGCAAGCCTGAGTTCCGAGGAAGTGTCGTCGTGTACAACGGGCGAACCATCACGTACAATGAGAACTCGGTAACGCTCGCCACGACTGACAAACGTGTGACTGCCGAATACGTCACACCGGTCAATGAGGGAGGAACGCCGTTCGAGGAATATTGGACAGATCAATGGGAGAAACGCGAAGCAACTCTCCACAAACGAGACGGGACATACTACCTTCACGTCGCCGTGAAGAAAGACGTTGGACCCGAGTCTTCCGGCGAAGAATCCGAGAACGGAGTGGTTCTCGGTGTCGACCGGAACGTGGATGGGTATCTCGCCGTCACGAGCACCGGAGCATTCCTCGGCAACGCAGACTATCTCAATCACAAACGAGACGAGTACGAACGCCGTCGCGGAAGCCTGCAACAAGTAGGGACTCGCTCAGCCCACCTCACGATCAAATCGATTGGTGATCGATTCGCTCGATGGAGCACCGACTACCTCCACCGAGTGTCAAAAGCACTTGTTCGTGAAGCTGTTGAGAACGATTGTACAGCGATCGCGTTTGAGAATCTGAAACACATTCGTGAGCGAATTTCGAACGGGTCGAAGTTTCAGCAGTGGGCATTCAAAGAACTCCAACGCCACGTCGAATACAAAGCCGAAGAATACGGCATCGGCGTGGACGACGTGAGTCCGTCGTACACGAGTCAACAGTGTAGCCACTCGGAATGCGGCTTCACTCATGAGGATAACCGCGACGGCGACGAATTTGAGTGTCTGAAGTGCGGGAAGCAACTGCACAGCGATTATAACGCCGCTCGGAACGTCGGGTGGCGTCTTGTTCAGCACTGGCTCAAGTCTGGTGCTGAACGAGCCACCAGTCAACTGGCTCTGAAGTCAGGGACGTTGAACGCGAATGGTCGGTTTCGACCTACTGCGCTACGCAGTTAGAGCGGAAGTCCACTGACAAGCCTCGGGGCTTGACCCCGAGGCAGTTGACAGTGGATGATCGCGTGCCGACCAGTGACTGTCTCACCACAGAACGAGCAGGCACCACGGACTATCTCTGGGTCATCGGTGGTCATTCTCACGTTCTCGGGAGCTACTTTTAGGGGGAGAGGGAGCGTGTGACACTATCTTTGAGCTGGTCCAGCCGATGAGACTGACTCAGCTTTGCTCCCTCACCTCAAATTATGCGCTCTGTGACTTATAGTTCGGGCGAGCGGAGTGAAAGTACTTCTCCGGGACGGCTGCTTGCCCACGGTTCGCGAGTGGCCATCACGCAGCTGCGATCATCAGAGACGAGGTGTTAGACTCCTCGGTGTCCCCACAATCGATATGTCATTCCGAATCTCGAAGCACACTTCCTCATTGGTGACCCGGGACGGTTGTGCCGTCCCGCACCCTTTGCGGGACGAAAACAATACTCGAAGTCGGCGTGCTTTCTTAGCGAAGTCGAATCGTATCCCCGTCTTGCTCGAGAACCTGCTTTGCAACGAGTCGGTCTATCGCGTCGTCGACGGCGTCTTCCTGGTCGTCCGACACCGCCCGAACATTCTCGAGGACTTGCTCCCGGATCGCTTCGACGTTGTCGATGCCGTCGTCGACTACTCCCAGAACGGTGTATTCGATCTCGAATTCCGTCGCAAATTCTTCGATACGTGACGTGAATGTGTTCGGCAGTCCCGAGAGTGAGTTCACTGCCATCTCAACCGTGAACAAAGGATGCGAACGATCACGGATCTGTCGTGCTTCAGTTGTGCCCGTATTGAACGGTCGCTGTTCGCTGATCTCGATGAGGATCGATTCGTAGTCCAGCCCACGCTGGGCGTATTTCCGCATATCTTCAATGTCGCGCCTCCGCCCACTCGCTAGGTCACCGCCGGAGACCGCTTTCAGCAGGAACATATCCGCATCCGAGAGAATGAGCGCTGTTACGTGACTTCCGGTCCAGAACTCCTCGGCGCGGTCGTGCATCCGGTCGGTGATCCAGACCTTTCCCACGATCTGCTGTTCGAAGAGATCGATCCGAAATCCCCGCTTGTCGTGATGCAGTTCGACGGTTTTTCCGACGTCCTCGAATGACTCAGTTGGTTCGTCGACGATCGTGAATCCCTGAGACACGAGCGTCTGGTAAACGTGCTCGAACTCGGACACCACACCCACCGCGAGATCGATATCTTCGGTCTGGTCTTTCAACCCCCGGACCGTCATCGCAGACCCGCCAAGGAGATACACCGTCACGGACTCCGACAGCCAGCTATCGAACTCCTCGAGGAACTCTTGGATCGCCTCACCGCCCTTGAATACAGTCATATGACCCCGTACTGCTCTTTGAGTGCCATAAATTCTGATTCACTCGGAAGGACGACAGGGATCTCGTCTGAGCTCTCAACCCCGTCCTGCAGTGCCTGGTACATTCCAGCGACCGTGGCTTCCAGATCGTACCACGTTGCAGTGTCTGTAAGCGTCTTCTGGTCGATGTCCAGCTTCTCGATCAACAGCATCGCATAGCTAACCCGGCGGGAACCGCTATCGAGGATGAGCGTGTGACACACCACTTCACCGGGCGTGAGCTCCGTGTCGGGTGCATACCAGAACGCGGGCTCACCTGCAAGGAAGAACTGCAGCCCGTACTCCTCGAACCGACCGAGCCCGGTCACCTGCCAGTCAGGTGCCTCCAGTAGGCTGTCCGAATCTTCGGTGGTCTGTACGCGGATGAGCGCGCGCTTCGGGTCGCACCACTCGACAGTCGCGCTCGGCGCGATCTCCCGTGCTCGTGACCGGTGCTCGTGGGTCACGACGGCCTGAGCGAACGCCAGCAGCGGCGAGAGGTCCTCACTCACCGCATACTCGGGGCCGGAGGGGGACAGCATCGCCCGGCCCTTGAGCGGGGACAGCGCCTTGTGAACGCCTTGTCGAGTGATATTCAGCCGGTCTGCGATGTCTGTGACGCGACATGGTTCATCGAGAAACCAGCACACACGGACGGTGGCAGGCGAAAGGAGGTCAACCCATTCAACGTGGCTGAGCTCTGACTGCAGGGTCCGGTACGCTTCAATGACCGGGTGGTCCGCGACACGAACGTGCCGCTGGTTGTTAGGGCCACGGCGTTCCACCAAGAGCCCTGCGTCCAGCAAGTCATCCAGTACCTCGTAGATGTGTGCTTGTGAATACTCGATTTCTGGCGCGAGATCTGCTGGCGTCGCTTCGTGGCCGGTACTTAGGGCGTCAATCGCAGCAAGTCCGGCCGTTGAAATCATCTGTGTATACTCTAAGACCCACTCGTATATATACGTTTATGGATTTGAGTTGACGAACGGACTACCCGGTAACGAGGTCCGCAAGTGTGGTCACCAGCGCCCCGTGGAACTGCCAGCTGGACCGCTTGAAGGCTTCTTCGGTTGGGCCATCCCACCGGGGGAACGCGGAGTGCTCGCTCACCCTGACAGTCCACTTACCCGGCTCGTCGAACGAGTTCTGGGTTGGGAGTTCGACGGAAGAACATCCTCTTCAAGCACCTGTATCGCTTCGGTACGAGAACGCTTGAGCGAAAACACGCAGTCGAAATCGACTTGACTGAATACGAGCTGGATATGTACCCAAGTGAGGCAAAAATCGTCTACGCGGAGAAGCATGAAGATCTCTGGGTTACGTTCGTTGAGGAGGCTGTCGAACGTGCTAGCTATCCAGAATTAAAAGAGACGCCAGGAATCTCGAAAGCGGAATTCGCCGAAAAAAACCGAGATCTCGACTAAGCGGTTCTACAGAACTCAAGGCAGAGTGCCTCGGGGCTTGACCCCGAGGCAGTTCACTAGTCTTGCAGCGTGGCGACTGTTCGCCCCGTTTCTTCGGCCTCTTCGCTGCGCGACATATTGTATGTCGCGAGCGCTTCGTCAACCGCTTGGTCAAGACTCATTTATCGACCGAATATTGGTTCTCCTCCCGTATAAGCGCTTGTGTCAATCGATCTGTTCTAGTGCTTCGGTTGCGACGTCACCGATTTTACCGGATTCAACCTGCGAATATCGCTTGCGGACCATCCTCTCGGGATTATTTTCACCCCCCTCCCACGATCAGGTGTCTGCTGAGTTCAACGATCGCGGATCCCCAGAGAAACGCTATAGCGAACTGTATCAGTGCCGGGATGTACGTAGGCGGAACAATCACCCAAACGACCATGGTGACAGCAAAGACAGCACCCAACGACACGACAGCCACGGTGATCTCATCGTACTTCTCAAGAGACACTGAGGGTGACACGGCGACGAGGATCCCTCCGTACAGTAGACCGCTAGCGACTGCAACGAAAGTCACAGTCGGCGTAACGACCGTCGACGCGCCAGCAAGAAACAACATCGGAGTTAACGCGGCCGCAATCAGAAGCGGCCGAATGGCTTCCGACCACCTGTTTGACTCCGAATCAGAAGCCTCGGAGAAGTCCATATCAAGCTGTCGTTCGGACCGTTTATTAATTGTCACCCGGATATATTTTCGGCATGGTCGAGATGGCTCCGCGTTCGTTTCTCCCTGATCGCCCGCCGACGTGGGCGGAAGTCGGGCTCTCCCTGCTCGTCAGTGTCGTGTACCTCCCGCAACTAGTGATCTCCTCGTCGGTCTCATGGCCTGTCGTTTTCACCGGTATTGCTGTGTCGGTCGTCGTACTGGGACCGATAGCGAACTCGCAGGTTGGAAGACGGGTCGAAACCCGATTTAAAGAGGTATCCATACCCCATCGGGTCCTTGTCCTTTCGATCGTCGGGATCGTACTGCTCGGCGGCGCGACGGTAGTCGCGTCAGTGACGTCGGTCACGATCCAACTACTACTCGATGCGTCGTATGGGGGTATGGCGGGGATCGTCGGGTACGTTTTCGTGCATCTTCTTCACGCACGGACCGTCTCGGGATGGGTCCATCAGTGATGGCGATCACGATGAGTGGCCGACTCCTCGATCGCGCTCCACGACTCGAGGCACTCACCGTTGGATTCGCAAACCTCCTGCCGCTCGTCGGCGTCGTCGCTCTCGGCTGGAACGTCGCGGCGCTGGTCGTGCTCTACTGGCTCGAACTCGGCGTGCTCTGTCTGTGGGCGCTCGTTCGCGCGACGTTCGCCGGGCGACCGTCCGAGTTCCAGAACGACCCCCTCATACTGGGTGCACTCGGTCGAAAGCGGGCAGCGATCCCGGTGCCGTTCACGAACGTCGGCGTGCAACTGTCGACGCTTCCCGTCCTCGTCGTCGCCGTTCCGATGCTCGCGGTCGTCTGGTTGTTTGCGGGCGTCATGACGGTCGGATTCGTCGGTGCCGACTCACTCGGTGAAGACGTGTTCGTCACGGTGGTGGTTGCTGTCGTCGGCATCTTCGTCAGCGAAGGGGTGCGAACGGCGCTCGAGTACTTTTACCGCGGCGGATATCACGAGCACAGCGCCCAGACGGCGATACAGGGACCGTTCATGCGAGCGATCGCGATCGGCCTCGGGGGAGTGTTGGCGGTGGTGCTGGCGGCGCTCGTCGACGACTCGGTCGCCACGGACGAACCGATCGGCGCCGTCGATCCGGCCGCCGTGGGCGGCGTGTTGCTGGTCGGCGTCGTGCTCGTTAAGTTCGCGTTCGACCTCGCGAGCGTGTATCGCGGTCGCCTCGAAGCGTTCGACGAGTCACAGCACCTCGAGTTGGGGTGGGCGTACGAACCGCCGGCCCCTGACGCCGTCGACACGTCGTTATCAGCCGAGGCCGTCCGGCTCCGACCCACTGTTCGTGGGCGACTGCTCGGTGGCGTCGTTACGCTCCGACGACACCCCGGTGGCGTGTTCGCCGGCGTCTTTCTCCTGTTTGTGGCCGGATTGTTCGCGATCGGTGGCGGCTGGATTGTCGCGGTCGTACTGGGTGTTGCGGCCGTCGTCGTGCCACTCGCGCTTGGACAGACCGACTACTGGCTCCGGTACGGAGGAGTTGAGTACCGAACCGACGGTGACGCCATCGTCGCGTACGACCGTCTCTTTCGGACGCCGCTGTGGCGGGTCGAGCCGTGGGACGAAACTGACCTCCGGGTCGAATGCGACCGTGCCGACGACTGGCTCGGGACGTCGACGGTTGTCGTGGAGCTTCGCGACCGAACGCTCCGACTGCCCCACCTCGGCGAGCCGGACCCGATTCTCGACACGTTTGATCGACGTCCGGATCGCTCTCAGGGGAATAATACCTGTTGAGTGAGATGTGCATACGAACATAGCATGTCCAACACGGTCGCCCTCCTCCTCGCTCTGGTCGTCTTTGCCCAGCTTCCGATAGCGATTATCGTGTACTTTGATGCGAGACGACTCGGTCTCAAACAGCCGGAGAAGTATGAGCTCGGAATAATCGTTCCCGCTGCCGGTTTCATCGTGATCTTATACTACCTCTCGAATCGGCGAGATCTTCCAAAACGGGGAGAGTAGCGTCTCAATCGACACGAGTACCACGTCTTAGGCTCGATCTCATCTAGAAATATCGAGTTGAGGCCAAAGTTGTGGCCAGTGAGTGTCATGTGCCAACGTTGACTTCTGCAACGATGTCCGGATCAAGCGGCTCAAAAACGTACCAGTGCTGGAGGTCGACATCGTACATGAGCGTCCCCGGAGGCATTCGTCGAAGCCGCCAGAGGACGTAGAGGTCGCCGACGACGTCCGCGAGCTCCTCGACGACCGAGAGGATGTGCGTCGAGAGGAACACCGTGTGGCCGTCGTCGGTCAGTTCCGCGATGACGTCGAGAACCGTCCGCGCAGCTCGCGGGTCCAAGCCGCTGGTCGGTTCGTCGAGGAAGACGACGTCGGGCTCGTGCAACAGCGCCTGATTGACCTCCTCCCACGCCTGAAGACGTGGGAATCCCACCACGGGATTTCAGGCCGTGCGTGGCCCTCTGGTTTCAAGACGCATTCGCTCCAAGCGTCGACTGCTGGATGTCAGCATCGGCTTGGCTGTCTTGTGGGGCGGTCAAACGCCCCCCATCCTCAGCCGAGTCATCGCCATCCGTGTGTTCTCTTGAATGGCTCTCTCCACTGAGGTAGCGATCTGCGATGTTTATCGCGCCGTTTACGTCCGCTTGGTACTCGCCCATCCAGCAAGCGTCGTTCGGACACGTGAACGTCGCCTGTCGTGGACGGTATCCTACCTCACCGCACGCATGGCACTCTTTCGAGGTGTTGTGCGGGTTCACCGTCTCCACCGGAATACCCTTTTCAACGGCCTTGTAGCGTATCTGCGCGTGGAGTTTGGCGAATCCCCACCCATGGAGACGCCGATTCATGAAGTCGCCGTAGTCCATCGATTCCCGTATGTACGTCAGGTCTTCCAGTACAAGAACGGGGGTCTCGACAGATTCGGCATATTCCACGACTTCGCGGGTGACGCGATGGAACACATCGTCGATCTGGTCCCACACGTTGTCCCCGAAGGACTCCGCAATACGTTCACTCTCACGCATCTGGAGTCGGCGCTTGGCGGTGAAGTAGGTCTTCCGGAGCCGACGGACGGTTTTCCCCTCATCGGCCCACAGTTCGGGTGCGCTCGGAGACCCGTGCTCGTCGCGGTGACACACCGTGACGAGTGACGCTTCCCCGATGTCCACTCCGATGGGTGTTCGTTCTTCGGCTGACATCTCGGAGCGTTCCTCTACATCGCGGGTGGCGGTGACATGGATGAACCATGTTCCGTCCCGTTCGAACAGCCGACTCTCACCCATCTCTGCATCCCCTGCGTTCAACGCTTCCAACCAGTCCCGCTGTTCGGGGTTCGGTTGGGCTGGCATCCAGAGGTGGTAGTCCTCGTGGTGCGGGATTTTGACGTACCACTCGATTTCGTTCTCGGGCTTGTGGTTGAGCCGGAGCCCTTCGTTCGTGAATCGAACTGGGTGGTCGTCGTGAAGCTCGACCGCGTTGTACGTCGTCGTAAGCTGCGGGACGTACTTCTTGAGGGCGTTCTTCGCGTACCCGCTCAGGTCGTAGTTGACCACCACGTCGTTCGCTTCGGTCTGCGTGGTACACCCGGCATCAAAGGCAACTTGGAGGGCATGCTGGTACGCCTCTCGCGTCTCACGGAGTTTCCTCCGCTTGTGTGCGTTCGGCTCCACCAGCTTGAGTTCGAGCGTTTTCGTGAGCTCGGTCACGAGTCGCCCTCCTCATGCTGTTGGATGTAGTTCTCGATTGTCTCGCTTGAAACGTGTCCAGCGGTTCCTGCGTAATATCCTCGCGCCCATTCTATTTTCTCGCCGTCATGGTCGGCGTATCGGTGGTTGTACTTGCGTGAGGAGATCCCTTTGAACCAGTTGGCGAGGAGTGCCGGTTCGTTCTTGGGCGGGCTACTGACGAACAGGTGTACGTGGTCGGGCTGTACGGTAAGGTCGAGAATTTCGACGTCTTTGTTGTCGGCTATTTCGTGGAGGATGTCTCGCACACGGTCTGCGACTTCGTTGACGAGTACCGATTGGCGGTACTTCGGCAACCACACTATGTGATAGTTGAGGTTATAGGTCGCGTGCCGTGTGGTCTTCATCCGTGCTGCAGACTATTGTCTATCGACGTCTTAATACCACCGGCAGAACGGTGGGAAATCCATCTATGCTGTTTTCGGTGGACTCGTAGGCTATTGTCCGCTTGACCCCCGCCTAAAGACGGGGGTATGCGCTCGTGACTTTATCAGCCCGACCTTCTGGCGCATTCCCTTCGAGTAATCCTCGATTCGCTTGTCGGCGTCGTCGGTGAGATCGAACCGGTCCAACCAGTCCGTGATCCGGTCCTCCATCTCGGCGGCGGGAAGATCGCGAAGTCGACCGAAGTACTCGAGCTGTTCACGGCCGGTGAGCTCGTCGAAGACCGGGGGTTCCTCGGGGAGGTAGCCGATCGACGCCCTGATCGCATCGCGATCCGAGACGGGGCTTCCGTCGATCCACGCTTGGCCGTCAGTCGGTCGCGTCAGCGACGTCAACATCCGCATCGTGGTCGTCTTCCCGGCCCCGTTCGGACCGAGAAAGCCGTACACTGTGCCGTGTTCGACGGTGAGATCGAGCCCGTCGACGGCGGTTTCTGTGCCGAATCGTTTCGTCAGGTTTCGCGTCTCAATGGCGTCTGTGTCTCGTGTCATCGTTCGGGATCCGTAGTCAATTGTGAACTGCAGTCAGTCATAACGCGATACCTCCGAGCCCAGCAACGACGAACACCAACGCGATAATCGTGGGAAACGCTGCCCGGCGGAGACGAGCGAGCGCGAACTGTTTCGGGGAGCGGTCGGTAATGACGAGATCGCCAGTCAGGACGACCTCGCCCTGCCGTCGTTCCGTCGGTCCCGCGACGAGATACGTCTCGCCGGGATCGATCCGCCGTTCGACGTAGCGCCGCGTTCCGAGACCGGGAATCGCTTGTGCCCAGCCTGCGACCGGATCGAGCTCGTCTCGGACGTCGACGAATCGCTGGATCCGCTCGGACGGCGTTTCGGTCGCGCTAACCGTGAGAATGGTCGACTCGGTGTCGAGCGCGAACCGTTTGGCGGACGGGACGACGTCGAGCGATCCGGCTGGACCGTCGAGCGTGAACGGGCGTGTCGCCACGCCGTCGTCGAGATGTGCCTGAAACCACGGAACGCCGATCCCGAACGGTTGCCGTTCGGTGACCTCAAACTCGAAACCAAGACACCGTGTGCCCGTGAACGGAGCTGAGAGTGTCTCGCTCGATTTGTTCGCAACACCACGACAGGCGACGACGGAGTCACGCTCTGTCACCTCGTTCGGGCCCTGTACGGTGGCACGGAGGACGCTCGGAACGACGGCGAGCGGCCGGAGTCCGTACCAGCCGATCGCAAGCCCAAGCGCGACGAAGCCGATGCCGACGACGGTGAACAGCATCAATCGGAGAGGTGTGGATCGTCGAACTCATTGGAACCGTGATCGGCCGTCGTCGCGCCCGTCCGGGACGGTGTCTCGTCCGCCCCGACGAGTACCCGGTAGAACACGACGGAGAAGACGATGAAGAACGTCGTGAACAGCGTGGTTCCGAGGATTGATGTACCGGAGCCGAGCAGCGCCGGAACGAGATCAGGCATCGGGGCGGGCTCGCCGGGAGCCGGCGCGGACGGGAACGCGAACGTGGCGATGAGTACGAACAGCCCGCCGAACAGGCCGCCAAACACGAGCGAGAGAAGTCCGTAGCCGACGACTGGCTTGATATTGTGTCGCACGACATGTACACTTCGAGAGAGCCCATCAACTGGCCCGTTCCCTTCAATAACGATTGCATGACCGTAGAAGTGGACGGTGAACAGCGCGATCAGGAACGCAAGGACGATCAACGCGATGATGCCGCCGACACCGAGCGTAAGCGGGAGTCCCCCACCGCCCGCGCCAACGGCGACGATGGCGACGAACACGCCGATCGAGATGGCGAACCCGAACCCGAACGTCACGGCCGTGATGAACAGGTACGCGACCAACACGGAGACGTAGAACTCCGTGACGTGGCTCCAGAACTGTCCGAGTGAGGTCGGGGTTCCAGCGGCGGCGTCGTTCGCCATTCCGATCGTCCCGGCGTAGAAGGCGGGCGTCACGAAGATGAACACTCCCATCACAAGGAGTGACCCGATCAGCGATATCACTGGATCGAGCGTCTCTAAGAACAGTTGTGGCGTCTGGAGGACGGCGAATATCGCCATCGGAACGAACAGTATCGGTTGCTCGCGGAGGAGCCGCGGGGCTTCTCGAAGGGCTTTCAGGAGGGCCATACTGGATGTCATTCCGAGAACTATATATAAAACAGCGGTATGCTCCAGCTCTGAAAATCGAGGCCTATTTTCCGGATGAGAAAACTTCGGTTGTTTATAACTGAATCTGGCGAGACGTTTAACTGCCGGGTAACAGCTCTCCCCCTGCTGTCGTTTCGGCCCTCCACTCCGATTCAGTTTGTGATCGGGTCAGTCGTCCGCTCCGGATACGACTGCACCCAGAGGAGCCGGAGTATCAGCCCGATGATCGGAATTCCGAAGACCCCGTACGTGAGTCCGCCGAACAGTAGTTCTTCGAGAGTGACCCACGGGCCGATCGCGAGACCACCGATCGCACCGCCGAGTGCGACAAGGCAGATGATAACGAGGGCGGCCGGACGTCGATCGAGCGGATCGAGTTCTGTCGTTCTCACCGGAAGCTCGAACGCCTCGACGAGCCTGTCAGCGTCCGCGGTGGGTCCCAGATATCGCCGGGTCTCATCGTCGCCCCAGCCAGTCGTGATGGCGATCGTTCGAGTTCCAAGCAGACGATCGGCGAACCGGTCCGGAACGACCTGTACGTCACGGAGCGCAGCGATCGACGCCGACCACTGCGGTTCCGCCAACAGCGTGTCGTACGCGACGAGTCGGTCCCCGTATCGGCGGTACTCCAGCGAGCCGTACTGCAGATACTCCATCAGGACACGCATCGCGAGATAGCCGAGGAACGCCACGAGGATAGCGACACTAATGGCGCCCGCGACGATGGGGGCCGCTCCGTCACCGAGGAGAATCATCACGACGAACCAGACGAAAATAAACGGCATGACGGCAAACGGGGCAAGCCTCCCGCCGACGTCGAAAACAGCAGTATACAGCGCTGCACGCCGATGAGTCGAGATGCGGGCGTCAATATCGCAGTCAGGAATTTCCACCGGGTCTGGGTCGGCAGTCATCGGCTCCGGACCCGAGAGCCACCCGGTGAGCCGTCCGGTGCCGTCCGTAGTGGCGCGAAACGCTGACCACTCGATGAGGAGTTTGACCAGCACGATGACGCTTAGGACACCCTCCACGCCGACAACTCCGATACCGGGAGTTACCATCAGGACGAACGTGAGGAAGAACGCCTGTCTCGCCGGCGTCTCGATGACCGAATACGCTGACGCCGTTTCGTGCCCGTCCTGGAGATAGTCGCGCCACGTCTCGACTGACTGACCGACGATCAATGCGAGCGCGCTCACCAGCACTTCTGGACTAGTGAGGACGTTACCGACGGGGACCACGCTTGAGAGTACGACTCCGCCCGCGATGAGAAACCACACGGCCCCGTTGATCACGGCGGTTGCGAACGGGAGGTTGCGCGGATATACTGGCGGCAGCCAAGAGACGAGCTTGACGGACCCGCGAACCGCTGTCAGCTCGCTGGATACGCTGACCACGCTCGTTCCGTCGTGATCGGTCCGCGGGGGTCGCCCAGCGAACAGCGCCTTCACGCCGGCAAGCGGGAACGTGAACAATAGCTCCAGCGCATAGATCACCACGAGAGTTGCCGGGTCCCAGTTGAATCGGAGGACACCCACAAGTGGAATCAGGTTTGCAAGGAGGACTGGACCAAATCCGAGACGTGAGCGATAATATTTGAGATCGGATGTGGAGGGCATATCGGCTGTTTCAGACGACTTTTGATAAGTGTGCGGAAAACAACGAAAAGTGTGCGGAAGTTTCCAGTGCGTGATAATTATAAAGAGGAAGGAGAATATCTGACCCTTTAGGGTCAGGATGAATCCGACAACTCCCACACACTCCACAGTCGATAGCAAGGCCGGATATTCCACAACCCTCAACACGAACCTTTTCAAGAGACGCAGATGTGAGTGATTTTACAGGCGTTCGAAATGCTGGAAGTCCACCAAACCCACCGAGCGAAAATCCTCAACCACGCACAGGTAGAGGAGCCGCTCAACCACCACGGATGGTCGGCCAGCAAGTTCTGGAACGTCGCTAACTACCACTCCCGAGAAGTCTGGGAGGAGACGGGCGAGATTCCCGATCACGGCGACCTCAAAGACGAGTTGAAAGGTCACACCAACTACAAGGGACTGCATAGCCAGTCCAGTCAGCGCGTTCTGGAGGAACTCGCTGAAGCCTTCAACTCGTGGTACAAAAAGAGGGAGTCCGATGATCGGGCGAATCCGCCCGGCTACCGCAAGAAAAACTACTACGACAACCAAGGCCGTCGCGTCCACGAAGAACACCCGCGAAGCACGGTGACGTGGAAGCAAAACGGCATCAAACACGACTCGAAGAACAATCGTGTTCGGCTCTCGAAGGGCGCGAATCATAAGGAACACCCGAAAGCGTGGGAATACATCCTTGTCGAGTACGAAACCCGTCCCGGTGTCACAGTCGAGAATCTGCAACAGGTCAGAGCAGTCTACGACAAGGCAAAGGGGCAGTGGGAACTGCACCTCGTCTGCAAAGACGAGATCGACACGCCCACCGCTCCCGGCACTGAGACGGCAGGTATTGACCTCGGTATCTGTAATTTCGCGGCGGTCGCGTACAGCACCGAGGAAGCCGACCTGTACCCCGGCAACCGCCTCAAACAGGACGGGTACTACTTCCCGAAAGAAATCGCCAAATGCGACGACTCTGGTGGAGGGCGATCTACCAGATTGCACAAGAAGTGGTCGGAGCGCCGCACCCACTTCTTCCACGCCTTAGCGAAACACATCGTTGGACGGTGTGTCGAGAAGGAAGTGGGTCGCATCAACGTCGGGGAACTTGCTGGTGTCCGCGAAGCCGAGAACGGTGAGTCGAAGAACTGGGGCAAACACGGGAATCTTGACCTGCACGGATGGGCGTTCGACCGCTTCACCAACATCCTCGAATACAAGGCGAAGGTCGAGGGAATTGAAGTCGTAGAAGTCTCAGAACGCAACACGAGCAAGACGTGTAGCGTCTGCGGTAGAGAAGACGATAATCAGCGTGTGGAGCGCGGCCTGTACGTCTGTGAGGAGTGTGATGCTGCGTTCAACGCTGACGTGAACGGGGCGGAGAACATCCGTCTCAACATCAACGAGGAAAGTAACTCCGAGTCTTCAGCCAGTTTGGACGAGGATAGGAGTACCGGTTGGTTGACACAGCCCGGAGTCTACCTTCATGACCTCTCCCGAGGATTCCAACCTCGGGCAGAGGTGGTAGACTGCAAACCCTAATATCCCAACTCAGCGGTGCGGTGCCGTGGGATTCCTCCGCGTTCACGCGGAGGAGGATGTCAAGAATTCTTGCGTTTGTGTAATGTGTATGTCGGCTTCCTCCACGTCAAGCCCCGTGGCATCCGCCTTGCCGATCTGTGAACTACTCTACTCACTGTCCGGCAATTTTGCCGAGACTGAATGGGTGTCTACCGACAAGCCCTCCTTCAACAAGCGAGTAGCGGTTCATCTGCCCGAGCGCAGTAGGGTGAGGTAGTTGACGGCGCAATACTGATATGTCTCTCGCCGTCACAACGCGCACGTCCCTGCATGAACTACGACATCGACGGCGGCAAGGTCTTGTACGCCCTCGGGGTCCTGTTTGCGCTCGGCGCCCTGACGTACTTCATCCGCGACGTGGTGTTCGGTCTCTCGATCACGGTGAAGAGCGTCCTGTTGTTGCTCGCGTTCGTCGGCTTCCTCGTCGCCGGCGTGACGACCGACCGGGACGCCTTGGATGTCGTCGCGTTCGCGCTCTCCGCGCTCGCGTACGCCGTCTTCCTCGGCTACGTCGTGAGCCGGTACACGCCCGACGAGACGGGAGTCTTCCTGTTGCTTGCGGCGTCCGCGGCGCTGTTCGTCGCGCTCGGCTACGTGGTCCGACAGGGGATGGTCTCCCCCGACCGGCGCACAGCCGGGTACGCCGCCGTCGCGCTCCTCGCTGTCGGTCTCGTGTTCGTCGGCGCGGACGTGGCCGGCGACGACGTGACATACACGGCCGAACTGGACGAGGAGTCGGTCGCGAGCATCGACGCCGACGCGCAGGACCGCGACGCGATCCAGACGAGGCTGACGGT
Source organism: Halorubrum gandharaense (assembly GCF_054654575.1). Taxonomy (NCBI): domain Archaea; kingdom Methanobacteriati; phylum Methanobacteriota; class Halobacteria; order Halobacteriales; family Haloferacaceae; genus Halorubrum; species Halorubrum gandharaense. The sequence goes on along the minus strand of NZ_BAAIET010000001.1, from coordinate 656,356 downwards.
CGGGACGCTCACCGTGGCGAACCCCTCCCTGTTCACGCGCCCCGTGACGCTCCCGGAGGCGCACGGCTGTGTGGTCGGGACGGACGCCGTCGTCGAGGACGAGGCCCCCGTTCGCTACGATCCCAACGAGTACACCTCCAGCGCCGTAATCACGGGCGGCGCGGAGCGGACGCACGACGTGACGACGCGCCTCATACTGTCGACCGACGGGCCGTCGGAGCTGACGCTCGACGTTGAGCACGGCGACGACTGTGACGTCTCCCGCGAGGAGCCGACCCTGATCGTCACCTTCGGGGACGACGTCCGGGTCGCGTAACCGCGAACGCCGGTGGCGGGCGGCTCACTCGGGCGCCGCCTCGTCGCGCACCGTGTCGACGGGGACCCGAGCCTCTCTCATCCCTCCCGCACCCTCGTCGGTCGCCGGGCTCAGTACGTCTCGCGCAAGTGCGTCACCGAAAGCGCGTCGCGCAGCGCGTCGGCGGTCGGCGGATCCGCGCTCGCCGAGCGCGATGTCGGCAGATCGAACGCGATTCGCCGCCGCTCTCCGGGGAGAAGGTGGATGTAGTCGTCGGCGAACCGCCCCGGCAGGTCGCCGGCGTCAAGCGAGATGAACAGCGCCGCGGCGTCGGGTGGCGCCGCCACCTCGATGACGGGGGACAGCGGATTCCCGTCGTCGCTGTCCGTCTCGTTCTCCCCCTGTTCGACGGACCACTGCACGTCGGAGTGGGGAAGCTGCAGGCGCTTGTACGGCACGAAAAAGTCAGTGTTCTCGACGTGGGTTCGTTCCCCGTCGAACGTGACGCGCACCATCGCGTTCGTCGGGTCCACGCCGTCGAGCTCGGCGTCCGCTTCCAGCGTCCGGACGACGCGACTCTCGTGGGCGCCGAGCGTCACGGACTCGGAGGAGTCGTGTAGTGTCTCTCCGTCGAGAGTGACGATTTCCACGGAGAGTTTCCCGGACTCGGCGTCTGTAAGATCGGAGGTCAGCCACACGTCGAGTTCGTTGGGAACGTCGAACTCCCCGAGTTGACCGTCGGCAGGATCGTCGTCCGGTCCCGTGTCCCCAGCGACCGCCACCGACACGAGCACGGGAGCGTAGAAGCGGCGTGCGAAGTGGTGGACCGCCTTCCAGTCGCCGCCGTACTCCAGCGAGGACCAGGAGGCACACGGCCAGAGATCGTTGAGCTGCCAGTACAGCGTCCCCATACACTGCGGCTTCAGCCGACGCCAGTGTTCGATGGCGGTCTTCATCGCCAACCCGTGTTGCACCTGCGACAGGTAGACGAACGACTCGAAGGAGTCCGGTATTCGGAACCCGTCAGCCATCCGTGCGAGCTGTGTGGCGTTACCGTCCGGGTGGCGCTGGTGGTGTTCCATCAGCGGCGCGGTCGGATTCTGGTGGTTCTCGGGAACGACCTCCGAGAGGAGGTCGACCGAGGCGAACGACTGGTAGCCGAACTCCGAGACGAACCGCGGCTCCACCGTGAGATAGTCCTCGAACGGCTCGCCGTCGTGCCACACGTCCCAGTAGTGGAGGTCGCCGCGCGTCTCGTCGTACGGGTCGTACTCGCCGGCACCGCTGGAGGGTGACGCGGGCCAGAACGGCGTCCCAGGGTCCTCGGACGCAACCACGTCCGCGAGCGTGTCGTTGAGCCGCTCGTAGTCCGCGTACAGCTCGTCGATGTGCTCTGCCTCCGAAAACCAGCTCACGAGCGACATCTCGTTTTCGTTGTTGCCACACCACAGCGCGACGGAGGGTGCCGTCGAGAGCCGCCGCGTCTGGTAGCGGGCCTCGGCGGCGACCTCCTCGACGAAGGCGTCGTCTGCCGGATAGAGCGCACACGCGAACATGAAGTCCTGCCAGACCAGAATCCCGAGTTCATCACACCGCTCGTAGAACGCGTCGAGCTCGTAGATGCCGCCACCCCACACGCGGAGGGTGTTCATGTTTGCGGCGACCGCACTCTCAAGGAGGTCGTCGTACGCGTCCGGTTCGATTGCGCCACGGCGATTGTCGACGGGAATCCAGTTCGCGCCCTTTGCGAAGACGGGCTCGCCGTTTACCTCGAACCGGAAGCTCTCGCCGTGGGCGTCCGGCTCGCGAACGAGCTCGAACTCCCGAAACCCGATGCGCTCGGTACGCTCATCGAAATCGTCGCCATCCGGTGTCCCCCCGATCCGGACGGTCAGATCGTACAGTGGCTGGTCGCCGTAGCCGTTCGGCCACCACAGGTCCGGATCGGCCACCTCGATCGCCAGTTCGGCCGTCGTCTCCCCCGGATCCACGGCGACCTCGCGGCTCGTTTCGGCGACGGGGTCGCGTTCCGGGAGTTTGTCGCCTCCCTCCCGCGCCCGGAGAACCGCCGAGACCTCCCACTCCCCGTCCGACTCGGCGGGCACGTCGAGTCCGGTGCTGATGTCGAGCGTCACGTCGCCGTCCCGTGGGTCGTGCTGCTGGTCGGTCGTCACGTACTCCACTCGCGGCGCCGTGTGGCCGACGAGTCGGATGGTCCGCCAGATGCCGACCCCGGGGAGACACGGGCCCCAGTCCCACCCGAAGTGGCACTGCGCCTTCCGAACGAAGTTGCGACCCGGCTGATCGACGGGGTACCTGATGAGCGGCACCTCGTATGGCGACGCCGCCTTCCGCGCCGCAGCGTATGCAACCGGCGAGTCGAAGCGGACCCGGAGCTCGTTTTCGCCCTCGTGGAGCACGTCACCCACGTCTGCCGTGTGCTTGCGGTGCATGTTCCTCGCGTCGATGACGGTCGACCCGTTGACGGTGACGGTTGCGACGGTGTCGAGGCCGAGACACTCCAACTTGACTGCCGCGTGGTCGAGCAGGGAGGCACTGATCGTCACCGTCCGTCGGTACTCCCAGTCGGTTCGCCCGACCCACTGTACATCGAGTTCGTTGTCCTCGTCGAACGGGTCGTCGATCAGCCCGGCGCGCTCCAAGTCCGTGTACACGTCACCGGGGACGGTCGCGTGCATCCACTCGTCGACGGCGTCCGACACATGTTCAGGGATCGGCGGGGCGTCCGGCGCACGCCGAAACTCCCACTCGCCCCCGAGGTCGACGATCGTGCTCATACCGCCACCCTGTCGCGACGCTCGTCGCTCGCTCGTGGTGTCTCGTCCATCTGCGTTCGGCGAGAAATTGTGGGGGTGCCGAATTAGCTTTTTCCCCGTCCGGGTCAGTCCGCGGAAGCGGCGTCGCCGCCCGGGCGCTCGTCTTCCTCGTCGACGAGCTCCGGACTGTTCCAGTAGTCGTGGTCGTCGACCTCGCGGAAGCAGGCGACCTCGTGGTCCGGCGACACCGTCACCGTTTCCGGATTCTCCCGTTTGCACGCCTCGCGAGCTTCCGGACATCGGGTGTGGAACCGGCAGCCTGCGGGCGGGTTCTCCGGGTCGGGAATGTCGATCTTCCGAACGGGCGGTGCACCGCTTCCTTCGTCGACGCGAAGGTCGGGCGTGGCCCACTTCAGGACCTTCGTGTAGGGGTGCTTGGGGTTTCGAATGATCTCCTCGGCCGGGCCGACTTCGACGAGCTGTCCGAGGTACATCACCCCGATACGGCCCCCGCTGTGGGACGCGAGATAGCGGGCGTTCGAGAGGTCGTGCGAGACGAAGACGAAGGAGGTGTCGAACTGCCCCTGTAACTCCAACATCAGGTCCATCATCTCAACGCGCAGCGACACGTCGAGCGCGCTGATGGCCTCATCGGCAAGGATCAGGTCCGGGTCCATCAGCAGAGACCTGACCAGCGCTACACGCTGTTTTTCGCCGCCGGAGAGCTGGTGCGGGTACCGTCCCGCGTAGTCGTCCGGCGGCGACATGCCGACGCGCTCCAGCATCCCCAGAACCTCACGCCGGCGGTCGCCCGCCGAGAGCTGCGGCTGCCACTTTTTCAGGGGCGATTCGAGGATCTTCCGAACCCGCCGATTCGGGTTGAGTGCGCTCCCCGGATCCTGATGGATGATCTGCAGCGACCGGCGTATCTCCTCGTGGGGGACTTCCACGTCGCCGACGCCGTCTCTGGCGTCCCAGATGTCCTGGCCACGATACTTGACGCTCCCGCCGGTGGGCCGCTGGAGTCCGATCGCGGTCTTTCCGAGCGTCGTCTTCCCACAGCCCGACTCGCCGACGAGCGCGATGACGTCCTGTTCCTCGATGTCGAGTGAGACCCCATCGACGGCACGCACGACATCGGGCTCGCCGAAATCGAAGATTCCCTGGCTCTGCTCGAAGTGTACCTGCACGTCCTGCAGCGAAACGAGCGGGTCGCTCATCGCGTCACCCCCTCGCCGGCGGCCTCGTCGTCGGTTTCTTCGTCGCCGCGTCCACCCGCGAACGGCACGGCCGCCATGGCCTCCTCCACGTGGTGACAGGCGACGCCGTGTTCGTCGCCGACGGCCCGATACTCCGGATCCACGTCGACACACGTCCCGTCGGCAACCGGACATCGGGGATGGTACGAGCACCCAGTCGGCACGTCGACGGGGTCGGGGGCGGCCCCCTCGATCGCCTGCATCTCCGAGAGGTCGGCCTCGATGTTCGGCGTCGCGTTGAGCAGTGCCCGGGTGTACGGGTGGCCCGCCTCCTGAAGGATGTCGGCAGTCCGGCCGACTTCCACCAGCTCGAACGCGTACATCACCGCGAGCCGGTCGGCGAGCTCGGCGACCAGCGGCAGGTCGTGGGTGATGAACACCATCGTGAGATCGTACTTGTCGCGGAGCTTCTCGAGCAAGTCGAGGATCGACCGCTGCATGAGCAGATCGAGCGCGGCGGTCGGCTCGTCCATCACCAGCACGTCGGGCTCCAGCACGAGCGACAACGCGATCAGCGCCCGCTGCTGCATTCCGCCCGAGAGCTCGTGCGGGTACGACCCCAACACACGATCCGGATCGAGATAGAGGTCGGAGAGGAGCTCGCGGGCGCGGTCCATACCGGTCCGAACGTCGGCGTCGTGCGCCTCCAAGGTCTCGACGAAGTGCTCGCGAACGCCCATCGTCGGGTTGAACGAGCTCATCGCACCCTGGAACACCATCGAGATGTCCTCCCATCGGAGCCGCTTCAACTCTCGTTTGTCGAGTTCCAACACGTCGACTGAGTCTCGGTCCGCGGGATTGTACGTGATCGAGCCGGAGAGCACGCCAGGGTCGACGACGGCGTCCAGCATCGCGGACGCAAGCATCGACTTGCCGGAGCCCGACTCACCCACGATGCCGAGGATCTCGCCGCGCTCGACGTCGAGATTCACGTTGTCGAGCACGCGGGAGACCCCGCGCTCCATCTCGAACACCACCTCGGCGTCCCGCATCTCGATGATGGGGTCGTCCGTCCGGTACAACTCGGCGTCCGCTGTCGTTGGCGTCTGGAAACTCATTGAACCACCGGCTTTGCAGCCTCTTCGTCGTCATCGTCACGCGTCTTCCCCTCGTGTCGGGTTCGAACGCGCGGGTTGAACAGCCGATCGGTACCTTGCGCGAACAACATGAGCCCGAACGAGAGTACCACGATCGGGATCATGGGAACGAGCAGCATGTACGTTGCGTTGGGATTGAGCAGCGCGCTCGCGTTCTCGTACGCGAGGTTCATCATCACGCCCCAGTTCTCGACGCCCCGGAACGAGAGGAATCCGAGGAAGTACAGCGCGACGCTGTCGTAGATGACGCGCCGCGAGGCGTACACGAAGTTCACCAGCACGTACGGCATCAGGTTCGGCAGGATATCCTTCTGAATGATCGACGGCGTGCCGATCCCCATCGTCCGCGAGGCCTCCACGTAGGAGTTCTCACGGAGGGAGAGCACCTGTGAGTGGATCGTCCGGGCGATGCCGGCCCAGACGTTGATCGTGATGATCACGCCGATCAGTATCGGCGACTCCGGCTCGATGAGCACGACGAGCACGATCACCAGCGGAAGACCGGGGATCGTCATCGCCACGTCGCTGAGCGTCATCAGGATCGTCTCCGCCCGACCACCCTTGTAGCCGGCGACGGTACCGACGATGGTCGCGACGACGATCGTGAACACCGCGCCGGCGAGGATCATCTGAATCATCGTCGGCGTGGCGTGGACGACGCCTGAGATCATGTCACGCCCATTCATGTCCGTTCCGAGCGGATGACTCGGGTCCTCGAACGGCTGGGTTCGCGGCGTTCCCTGGTTGGCTATCGGCTGTTCGACCAACACGACCCGCTCAAGGAGCCACCACGACGAGGCGGAGAGCCACGCGACGAGCCCCATAAACAGGAACGCGAGGATGATCGTGATGCCGATCTTCGTCCGCCAGTCGGCCCACGCCACCCGGAACGGCTCGGCGACTGACTCGCCGAACCACTCGCGAAGGCGCTGTTCACGCGTCACCGCCGTCACCTCCGCCGAGGCGAACATGGTCTCGCCATCGTCCGCCGGCGAAGCGCCACCGTCGGTTCGCACTGAGTCGTCAGTCGAGGCGGCGGCAGTCTCGTACTCGGTGGCGTCACTCGCCAACGCGTCCGTCACCGAGCGGTACTCGCGCTCGCCGGTCGATGCGTCGCTGCCGGCCGGCGAGTCTCCCGACCCGTCGACGCCGGCGTCCGTCGCGTCGTCGTTTTCAGTAGGCTTCACCCTCGTCACCCGATTTGATCCGCGGATCCAGTTTGCCGTACGTTGCGTCACCCACCCACAGCGCGATCACGACGCCGAACGTGATCACGAGGAACGTTCCCATCATCAGCGGCATGTCGCGGTAGATGATCCCCTCGTTCATCTCGAAGCCGATCCCCCGGTACTGAAAGAGGATCTCCAGGATGATCGAGCCACCGAACATGAACCCGATGGAGATGAGCAGACTGGTGTACAGCGGGAGCACCGCGTTACGCCCGACGTACCGGAGTGCGATTCGTCGATCAGGGAGCCCACGCAGCTGGGCCACGCGCACGTAGTCCTCGCCGAGCACCTGGATGCTGTTCCCCCGCATCGTCAGCGCCAGCAGGCCATATCCGGTGACGATAAAGGAGAGTGCCGGGAGCGCGGCGAGCGTCGCGACGACCGCCGCACGTACCGCAGGGTCGGGGTCGTCCAGCGCGATCAACAGGTTCTCAACCCGATCGATGAGACGTTCCGGATACCGCCGTGCGATCGCGACGAGTGCGTTGCCCACGACGACCCGCACGTCAGCGGATCGGGTCCGGTCGGCACCGGCTTCAGTGCCACGACTCCGCATCGTGCTCGCATGTCGTTGGCGGTCACGAACGTCTCCCTCGTTCGGGTCGGCCATCGCGTCGTCCAGCCTGGGACCATCGACGAGCACGCCGATCAACTCGGGAACGTGGTCGAGAAACGCCGACGGGTCGTCGGCCGCAAGCGGCGCGACAGCTCCCGCAGCGCGGAACCGGAACACGGGGGGGGTCCTCGTCGAGCGCGCCGACGAGCGTTGGGATCGCCTGACGGACAGCGGCCGGCCGCTCGCGAGCGAGCGCCGCGGCCGTCAGTGCTGCTTCACTCCGGACGGCGAGCACGTCGTCCTCCAGCAGTTCCCACAGGTCCTCGGCGTGAGACACGACCCGATCGGGATCCTCCCGCGTGACGACCGTTGCGACCCGGGCCGCCGCGATCCGGCAGATCCCCGGTTCAGCATCGACGAGCTCCGGGATTGCGTCGGGAGCGACTGCCGCGGGGGTCTCGTCCGCAGCTGCGAGAAGCTCCTTTGCTCGTTCGCGTCGATCAGCCGTTGCGGCCGCGTCAGTCACGGGCCCCCTCCACCCCGTCGCCGGAGCCGCTTCTCGATGCCCCGCGTCCGGGGCGGAGTCGGTAGATGCAGTAGCTCACTGGAACGATCGTTCCGGCGAGCAGTGCAACGGTGACGACGGAGACGACGTACGCCTCGGTCCCCTGTTCGCCGAGTGCCATCGCGAGAAGCGCGAGCACGAGGAGGCTCGTTGCGAACATCCTGAGTAGCCGGAGCTGGCCACGGTACGGCCGGAGCACGTCCCAGAACCGCTCGCGGGGGGTCATCGGCACGTTCCCACCCTCGGGTCAGGTGTTGCTTGTACAGTGATTCGGGCCATACTCGTTGTTCGGTCGTGTCGGCATATTAAGTCTTGTTCCGAACGAACCTCGGCTGCCCCGTTCACTCCAGCAGACTCCGCAACGTTTCGACGCCGTGTGCGAGCGACGCCTCGGCGTCGGCGGGCTCGTCGTGTTCGTAGACGTACCAGTCGGCGTCGGCGCGGGCGACGGCCGCGGCCGCGCTCTCGAGATCGAGGCTACCCGCGCCGAGCTCTGTTGGCTCGCCCGTCTCCACGTCGGCGTCGGCGAAGTGGACATGGCTGATCCGGTCGGCGTAGCGGTCGACGAGCGCGGCGGGGTCGACGCCGCCGACGTTCGCCCAGCCCAGATCGACCTCGAATCCCACACGGCCGTCGGTCGCAGCGAGCAGTTCGTCCATCGCGGTGCGGTCGTCGAAGGGAACGAACTCCTGGTCGTGGTTGTGATAGTCGAACGCGAACCCGTCGTCCGCAAGGTCGGACGCGACCGCGTCGAGCCGCTCCGCGGCATCCGCGACAGCCGCCGGCGTGTCGAAGTGTTCGGGGTCGAGCCACGGGACGATCAGCGTGTCGACGCCGAGCTCGTCGTACAGGGAAACGGTCGCTTCGTAGTCGTCCTCCAGCGCGTCGAGTCCAACGTGGGCGGCCGCCGGCTCGAGATCGTTCCGGTCGAGCGCGGCGGTCACCTCGTCGGTGGGGGCATCAGCCACCCGATGGGCGAACTCCACGCCGTCGTAGCCGGCGTCGCCGACACGGTCGAGCAGGGTAGCGAGCGGCTCGTCGATGGCACGGAGCGTGTACAGCTGGATGGCGATATCGGCCATACGCTGTGGCCTCCCGGCGGGGAGTTAAATCCACTTATCACAGCAGCACCTCTGAAAGATTCGTGGTACGGCCTCACACGATAACACTTATGTGCGGGTAGCAAGACCTGAAACCCGATGGACGCCCGAAGCGAGAGCCCGACGTACCGACAGGCGTCGGCATCGACCCTGGAACGCGTCGCCGACCTCCTTGACCGCATGACCCTCGCCGAGAAGGCGGGACAGGTAACCGGCACCTGGGGAGGCCACTTCAGACAGCACCTCGACGTCGACGACCTCACGGCTGCAGTCGTCAAGGACGGTATCGGCGCCGTCGCCCCCTTCGGCTGGGGCGGAGCGCTCACCGATGATCCCGCGGAGGCCGCCCGGATCGCGAACCGGCTGCAGGAGGCTGCCGTCGAGGAGAGCCGGCTGGGGATTCCGCTCCTGTTGAACGTCGATGCGGTCCACGGCCACGCCTACGTCGCCGGCGCGACCGCGTTTCCGAACGGGCTCGGCGCCGCCGCGACGTGGGACCCCGATCTCGTCGAGACCGCGGCGGCAGTCACCGCTCGTGAGGTGCGAGCAACCGGCGCCCACCAGAACTACGGGCCGACCGTCGACGTCGGGCGTGAACCGCGCTGGGGGCGGATCTTCGAGACGTTCGGCGAGAGCCCCCACCTCGTCGGCGAGTTCGCCGCCGCGAAGGTGCGGGGGTATCGCGGTGACGGCGTCGGCGACCCGGAGGGCGTGCTCGCGACCCCGAAGCACTTCCCGGCGTACGGCGAACCCGAGCGGGGTGAGGACGCCGCGCCGGTCGACGTCTCCGAGTACAAGCTCCGGAACACGTTCCTCCCCCCGTTTGAGCGGGCACTCGCGGCTGGCGCCGATTCCGTGATGCCGTCGTACAACTCGATCGACGGCGTTCCCTCGCACGGCTCCCCGGCGGCGCTGACCGACCTCCTCCGGGACGAACTCGGCTTCGAGGGACACGTCGTCTCCGACTGGGACGGGATTCGCCATCTTCACGAGGACCACCGAACGGCGGCCGACCACGCCGACGGCGTCCGGCAGGCCCGCGAGGCAGGGGTCGACATCGCCTCCGTCGGCCACGTGCCTCACGCCGAGCGCGTGATCGAGCTCGTCGAGAGCGGGCAGCTCGACGAGGCCGTCCTCGACGAGAGCGTCCGGCGCATCCTGCGCGTCAAGTTCAACCTCGGACTCTTCGAGGACCCGTACGTCGATGCCGACGCGGTGACGGAGACGGTTGGCGCCGACGCCCACCGCGAGACCGCCCGCGAGACCGCCGAGTCGTCGATGACGCTCCTGAAGAACGCGGACGACCTGCTTCCCCTCTCGGGCGACGAGAACGTGTTCGTCGGCGGTCCGAACGCCGACGACCTGGTCCACCAGCTCGGCGGCTGGTCGGTCGACGCCGACGACGGAAACCTGCCGGGGACGACGATTCGTGAGGCCGTCACGCAAGCGACCGAGGGAGAAACAGCCCACGTACAGGGGACGACGCTGAACGAGACGCTGGACGTGGACGCCGCCGTCGACGCCGCCGCGGAGGCCGACGTGGCGGTGCTCGCGCTCGGCGAGGGCTGGTACCTCCACGAGTTCGGTCCACGAGAGCAGGCCGGCACCGAGACGGGCGCGTGGCCGACACGGAACGAGCTCGGGCTCTCGGACGCCCAGTCGGAGCTCGTCCGGCGCGTCCACGCGACCGGTACACCCGTCGTCGGCGTGCTCGTGACGGGCCGGCCGCTCGCGGTCGAGTGGATGGCCGAACACGTCCCCGCCATCCTGCTGGCGTACTTCCCCGGCACCGAGGGTGGCTCGGCGGTCGCCGCCACGCTGTTCGGCGAGAACGATCCGAGCGGTCGGCTTCCCGTCTCCGTGCCGCGCTCGACTTCGGATCTCCCGCAGCACCACGACGCGCTCCGACACCCGACACCGATCGGCGAGAACGAGCACCCCGACTCCTACGACCCGCTGTTCCCGTTCGGTCACGGGCTGAGCTACACCGAATTCGCGCTGGACAACGTCGCCGTCGTGGACGGTCCAGCCACGGCACCGGACGACGAACAACCGGCGGCGACCGTCGAGGCCACGGTGTCGAACGTCGGCGACCGCCCCGGAATCGAGACGGTCCAAGTGTACGCCACCCAGCGCCGCTCCAGCCGGGTTCGGCCGGAGCGTGAGCTCGTCGCGTTCGAACGCGTCGAACTGGAACCGGGCGAGACGCGGACGGTCGAGGTCGACGTGTCGCCGGCGGCGCTCGGCTACTACGTTCCCGGTCGCGGCCACGTGCTCGAAGGCGGGACGTACGACTTCGCTGTCGGTGACGAGACGGCCACTGTCGACGTATCGGGCGACGACTGAGCGACGCTCGCCACGTTTCGGGTCGATCGTATCGAGGGAACACCGGGGGACACGAACTGCTTTTGCGTCCGGACCCCCTCGTACGGCCATGGACAAAGACACGCTGCGGCGGGCGCTGGAGGACGGCGGGCTCACGTCCTACCAGACGGACGCCTACCTCGCCCTCCTGAGCCGGGGGATGGCGTCGGCGACGGAAGTGGCGCAGGCGGCCTCCGTCCCCTCCTCGCAGATCTACGATGTCCTGCGGTCGTTAGAGAAGCAGGGCTACGTCGAGACGCTCGAACAGGACACCCTCCACGCCCGCCCCACCGACCCCGCCGAGGTGCTGGAGGAGATCCGCGAGCGCGGCGAGCGCCTCGTCGAGGCGGCCGACGAGATCGAAAAGCGGTGGCAGCGTCCCTCGCTCTCGGAACACCACATGACGGTGTTCAAGCGTGCCGAGACGGTTCTCGACCGGTCGCGGGAACAGGTACGCGAGGCGGATACCGCCATCGAGATCGCCTGCCGGCCGGACCAGTTCGAGGCTCTCGCCGACGAGCTCGCCGACGCGCGGAACCGCGGCGTCGTCGTCAAACTCTCGCTCTACTGCGACGGCGACCCCCGCGACGTGGTCGACGCCGACCTCCGAGAGCACGCCACGGAGGTACGTGCCTGCTACATCCCCGGGCCGTTCCTCTCGATCGTCGACCGGACCCGAACGTGTTACGCGCCGAACGAGCGGGCGAGCGAGCCGTTCGGGCTCGTGTTCAACGACTACATCCTCTCGTTCGTCTTCCACTGGTACTTCCAGAGCTGTCACTGGCTGGCCTGGGAGACGGTGGTTGGCCGGCACGACCTTCCGATGTCGTACGTCAACATTCAGGGGTTCATCCACGACGCAGCGCCGCTGTTCCTCAGCGGCGCGACGTTCGAGGTGACCGTCGAGGGACGCCACCTCGACACGGACGAGTACTTCCGGAAGTCGGGGACGGTCGTCGACATGACCTACCAGGGCCGATACCGGCTCGAGGAGCCCTCGCTTGAGGATCTCGCCGGCGAGACAGCCATCCTGTTCGAGGCCGACGGCGACCGCTTCATGGCCGGCGGCTGGGGTGCGGTGTACGAGGACATCGAAGCACGTCTGATCCACGTTGAGGGTATCACCTTCCCGCTCGACACGGGAGGTTGACGACCGCAGGCTCGTAATTTCGGCCCCCTCCCCTGCATGCTTTTGCCGTTCCGTACCTGCACAGTCCGGCGATCTACGAGTATCAGCTGGCCGCCCCCATAACGCCGTCGTCGGTGGTATCTCGAGATCGAACGAATGGCATTCCAACTATTATCGATCGATCATTAGATAATTGAGAGTTCAATTCTTATATCCGATAGTAATTAATCGTAATAGACGTACTAAGATAGGGTATACGAGACAAGAAATATACATATAGTGGCAGAACAAACAGTTTAGTAGTATTTTCATGTTGAATATCTAATATAGAGTAATGGATATTAAACGTGTGTCTAGGGCTTCTATGAGTGGTTTATATATAATTGAAATATTATAATAAATAGATTACATTTATATCTAGGATTACATACCTAGGATTGTAATACAACTCACTCAATAGCAATCAGCCGTGCAAACGTGAGAGAGTCCACACCGTGGTGGTGGTTGATGATTATTGTCACATCTTTTGAATGGATAAGAGCTGGTCAGTCCATGACTCCGCAACGCTTAGTTGGTGAGCAAACTCATGGAAGACGGTACAATCTGCCTTCGGCACGTCTCGAGACCAGACGCATCAAGCGGTGAGAGATCCCGTTTCACCCATTTCCAAATCTGTTCGATCGGGTTGCAATCCGGCGAAAGTCGCGGCAGTACCACTCGGAGTAAACAACCTCGAGCGCGGTGATCCGAGGCACTTCACATGCGACAACAGGTCTTCCGTTGAGCGCGTGAAATCCGAAAACAACATCGGCAGAATTCTCTGTTGGCATCTCTTCTCTCAGTGTTGGTTGCCCGAAACTCCACAGTCGCCGGCTGTTGTCTGTTGAACGCGGCTAGGCTTCATCGAGAAACCCGACGACGACGCCACCATCAGTCACTGCGTCGTCGTCAAGATCAGCGAGAGCCGCCTCGAGACGTTCTTCGAGTTGCGCTTTTGCATCGTCGGGACGATCTGGCGATTCTGGTTGTGGGGTCACATGATTTAATCCAAGCTTATTGATAAGTCGGGATATGTGTCGCTGAGAGTATGATACGTCAAATCCATCTTCGATGAGCTCCTGAACTTGGCCGATAGTGAGCAGTGGGTGCTTTTTAAGCACCTGTTGAAGCCTCTCGCGTTGGTGGTCGTTAAGTTTTGGTGGCCGTCCACCACCGAATTCAGGTCGAAGACCATCGACAGCACCGTCATTCCACCGATCAAGCCAGCGACTTGCGGTCGGCGTTGAGACGCCGACACGCGCCGCCGCGTCTGTGAGTGTATCACCGAAATAAATGTTTTTAATCAAACATAATCGCCGGACGAGGCGCGGTTCTTCGTCTGTTTGAGCTTGATCGATCGCCTCATCAAGTTCATCTTGACTCAGATGCTCGAGGAGATCTTTCGACGGTCCAGGCATATCTCGCACTTCTGCTCAAACATTACAAATCTTTCGTCTACCACGAACGCCGAGCGAGCGCGGTCGTGGTTCCGTGAGTTCCGCGAGATCGCCCTGATGTGTATGGTCTACAACACCAATCGCTTCGGCAAACAGTGAATCCCTACGCCTTCCAGCGATTCAACACTGCCCTCTCATCGGAAGTCGCTTTTTGCTGTCGTCGTCCACCACCGAACCGCGTACACGATGGACGATACCCAGAACGCGGCGAGGAACACGTATACCGCATCGCCGCCGGGGTTGATCGAATCGGTGACTGAACTCGACAGTGCGTACCCGACGACGGCGACGGCGACGGGGATGCCAAGATAGGCAATGACGTGCGGCTGCCAGTCGGCGTTCGGCGGCCGATCCCGCTCGCCGTGGAGGTACATCGCGACCGTCGTTACCGGGGCGAGGAACAGTATCAGTCCGAACAGTCCCAACCACGTGAGCAAGAAGCCGGTGCCATCCCGTGGCCCTGAAAAGACGGCCCCAAAGACGACCGGAACCAGGAGGACGTACGCGAGGATGACGAGTGGCCATCCTCCGGGGAGGCTGATGCGGGAGCCGTATCGGTCGACGAGCGCCGGAGACAACGGATAGCGCCATGCAGTCCCGAAGGTCGCCTTCCCTATCGCGATGAACGCGACGACGATCGTCCAGAGCACCACGCCCGTCGAAAGCGTGAGCAGTGCGGAGATAACGAGAAAGCCACCGGAGGCAATGGGTGACGGAAGAATGACTGCGTCAGTGGTTCCTTGTCCCGTCAGCTCGGCGTAGATGAACAGTAAGCCGAACGTGACGACCACATATGTCAACACCGTAAGGTGCCAATCGAGGGCGTTGCGAGCATTGCGTTTCGTGAACTCGTTACTCGAGACGAGGTACACTAATCCGGCACCAATAACCCCGGTTGGAATCGCCAGAAAGTGGACGAGGATACCGCCGATCGACCGCTCCTCGAGGAGTCTCGGTCCCTCGCTCGTCGAGCTCGTCTCGTCCGTGTGATCGGAGGGCATGAGGGTTTGTTAGCCGAGTCGCTTGACGACATCGACCGAACCGGGGTATGTGAAGACCGACCCAAAGATCGCCTTTACGGTCGCGACGATGGTGTAAACGAACGTGAGGAGGATGGCGGTTATTACGACGATCATCAGGATCATTCCAACGATCCCGAACACTGTATCGAGCGGTTCGGGGAGCAAGGATAGCTCGGTTGGCTCACCACCCCCCACGGTGTACTCGTCCGCACCGAGGAAGAACGTCACCATGGCGACGATCGTGAGTACGAAAACGGTGACGTGCCAATTCAGCGCGTGTCGGGCGTTCGCTCGTGTGAACTCGTGATCCGAAACGGCGTACACGAGTAGCGGGCCGAAAAAGCCGGTGAGTAGTCCAAGGAAATGGACGAGGATACCGCCGAGAGAGCGTTCGTCGAGCAGTTCTGGACCGGACGCGGTGGATGTGGCTGTCATAGCGGTGTGAGTACCTGTGATATACGGTGGTTCGTGAGCCGACATGCGGGTTTCGTGTGCCTCATCTATGGTGACGGGAGGAGGTTCAACGGGCCGTACTTGTCGCGAACCCATCGAACGAGTCGCTCGACGACGAGCAACGCCAGACTCACGAGCAGGAGGTCGAACGCGGTGTCCCAGAGGACGATGTCGCTCTGTGTCGCAGTGATGTCGCTCCCAATGATCGCGAGGACGCCGCCGAGCGCGAACAGTACTAGGCTCAGTTGGAACCCAGCGAGTACGAGAGTGCGGATCCCTGCCGTGTCCGAGAGGGTGAGGAATCCGCGGGTGGAGAGCCGATCCAGCGGGGTGTCGGTCTGCAGCGCGCGTTTCCCCTCGGGCGAGAGGGGCCACTCAGACTCCTGGTAGTTGACGTAGTACAGCGTGATCGAGTCGGGATACGTCTCCGTCGCGACGACATCGATCTCCTGTAGCTCCCGAAGCCGATTGCGAACGGTCGCCCTACTCACGTCGGGCTTGATACGCGCATGCAGTTGGCGGATCGAAAAGAACGGCCGGTCGGACTCGAGCATCGTCTCGACGACGTGCTCCTGCGTGAGCGCGTTGTCGAGGTTCCGATCGATCCGTTCGTCGATCCAGGGCGGAATCACGGACACGGTATCATCCCATACTTGGTGTGGATGATTAAAATGGGGCGCCGATTTGGACTCCGTGAACCGGTATTTGGCGGCCGTGAAACGGATCTTACTCGTGTTCAAAAACTGAGAAACCGCTGTACTAAACCGTCTTGAATGGATTTTTTAACAAAATCCGATCTGCATCGGTTCGTGCCCGTCGATATGGGTGTACTGAGCTCAAAACGGGACTGAGGCGCTGCAGTGCTGACTAGCGAGAGCGACCGTCTCGCTGCTTGCTTAATTGAATTGACTCACCTTCCGGTCGTCCGGATAGCGGATCTGCTGGAGGTGAATGCAATCCTTTTTATTTTACCAAATACGTGCCGTTACTATGATCGTAGATGCGTTCAAGTACCCTCTCACGGACGACGGCTATGCAAGAACACTGCTAATCGGGTCGATTCTGACGGTCGGGTCGATACTGATTCTCCCTGTGTTTGTTCTGTTGGGCTTTTTCACCAAAACGATAGGGAACGCAATCGACGGCAACGCACCGCCGCAGTTTGAGGAGTACGGGAGTTTGTTCGTCGACGGGGTGAAGCTGTCGGCCGTCCTTTTCGTCTACCTGCTTGTATTTGTGATGATGATGGGTCTATTCTCACTGATGGCATCGATTAGTGAGACGGCAGGTACCATTGGATTCCTGCTACTCGTCCTCTTCTACTTCGGCCTCATGTACGTCGCAACGTCAATCCTGTTTCACTTCAGTCGGCGGCGGCGGATGGCCGACGCGTTTGACCTGCGTGCGGTCCTCAGTACCGCGTTCAGTCTTCGCTATCTTCTCGTGGTCCTGCTCTGGCTGTTCGTGATTCCGACGCTCTTCGCGATCGGTCAGGTGCTGCTTGCCGTGACGATCGTCGGCATTCTCCTCATCCCGGCGACATTGGTATACGAACTCATCATCTATGCGAAGTTGATCGGTGACCTTGAGGGACCTGCGAGGACGAGCGGCGACGGCGCTGAGACCGGTACCAGGTCGTTCAGTGGGTGACGCGGTGGGGAGATTCGAGATCCGATCGGTCCTCCCATGACTCGAATACCGTCTCGATCCCGACGTCACTCGTTGCGCTTTGGAAGTTGGATTCGGGGTGAGACGGCGGAAGTTCTTTCAGGCAGGCCGTCGATCCGACCGGTATGAGGTCCCTCCACACACGGTCCCTCCAGCGAGCGTGCAAGCGGTATGGTCCCGGACGACTTCCCGGTGCAGCACGACCGGACCTCGGTGCCGGATACGCGGCGGCGAGCGCGGCACTCGCCGCTTCGGTTCTGTTCGCGGCCGCCGTGCTCGTCGCGGATGCCACGGGCGTCGTGGGGACGTTAGACGGCCCCGTATTAGCCGCTTTTGCCGGGATGGCCGTTCCGATCGTGGCTCCGACCGCGTTCGTGGTCGGCGTCGCGGTTTGGCGAGCACTTCCGTCCACCATCCCAGCATTCGGTCCCGTTGCCGGCCTGCTCGGGGTGCTCGGAACGTACGTCGGCACGCTCCTTGTTGTGACGAGTCTGCTGTCTGCGTCGTCCATCCTTGGTCTCTCCGGTGCGGAGCCCGTCAGCGCCGCAGGGTTCTCGTTCGCCATCGTTGCACTCGCGTTCATGCTCACCTGGTGGGTGACGCTCCCCGTCGGTGCCGTGAGCGGGACCGTGTACGCCGGCGTCGTCGCAACACGTGAGTGAGGGGTCCGAGATGGGGACCCTCTCCGTTCGCGCGCGGCTCGTTGCGGTGGTCGCCGGCCTCGCTCACCTCCTGGTCGTCGAGGCGCTGTTCCGCTGGCTCGGTCACGTGCCGGAAACGCTGTGGCCGCTCGCCTCGGTCGGGAATGCGGTCGTCGTCTTCGCGTTCGGCTTTCTCGTCGGGCTGGTGACGGTCGGAACGCGATTGTGGTCGCCGACGGTCGGACTCGTCACGTTGCTCGCGTGGGCGGCGTATCGGGACGTGACGGCGCCGGCACCGGAGTGGTCGGAGCTCGGCGGCCACCTCGTCGTCGACGGCGCCGTCTACCTGACGAGCTACGTGAGCACGTGGTACGTGTGGGTCGCGACGTTCGTGGTCCTCGGGACGATCGAGTACGGGCTGCGTCGACAGTACGAGCTCGCCGATGACCGGCTGCGGAATCTGCCGCCGTTGCCGACGCGCCGCCGAACCACGCTCCTTGCTGCCGGTGTAATCGGGGGCCTCTTCGGCGTCGCCGTCGTGGCGTGGATGGCCGGCGTCGGCGTCAGCCCCGCAAGCGTTCTCCCGCTCCTCGTCGTGACGACCGCGCTCGCCGGCGCGGTCCCGGTCGGTGCCGCGGTCGCTCGCGGGGTGGTCACCCCGACCGTCTGCTTCCTCCTGCTCGTCGTCCCGCCACTCCTGCGGCAGACCTTCGTCGGGGGTGAGGGAGGACCGGTGTTCCTGCTCATGCTCGGCCCGCTTGCCGTCGGGTTCGCAGTCGTCGGCTACGTGGAGCACGTCCTCCGGTCCCGCTTCCGAAACCTGCCCGGCGGTGAGGCGAGCGGGGCCGACCAATGACGCGCGAACTGCTTGCCCCGCGAGTCCGGCGACGAACCATCGAGCCGGTGCTCGCCATCCTCACCGTGGGCCTCGCCGCCAGCTGGATCCTGGAGCCCGCGGTCGTGTTCGACGCCGGAGCGACGCCGGCGGTCGCCCGATACGTGGTCGTCCCTGCGACCCTCCTCGCCCCCGGTCTCCTCGCGGTCTCCGTGCTCGGTCGAGCGGTGCGACACGGGCTGCGGCTCGCCTCGTCGTCGCTCGGCTCTCGAAGCCGCATCCGGGACGGGGACACGGCGCTCGTGCGGATTGGGGGGTCGGTCCTGTACGGCGGGCTCGCAGCGTCCACCCTGTGGTGGGTGGTCGGGAGCGTATACGTGTCCGTCGCCGACGTGGGAGGCGTGATGCTTGCGCCGGTAGTTGCCGTCGTCGTCGGGAGTGTGCTGAGTGTGCTTCTCGTCGTTCGCGAGGGCGTGCGGCGGGTGTGGGGGCGTCTCGGGATGGTCGAGACTGGTTGATCGGCGTGTCGCCACGCCGTCACGCCCGAGGCGCGTCACCGGGTCCCGAGCCGCGGATCGCCGACGTTCGATCGCTGAAAGCTGTTAAAAACCAGCTTCAGGCACGAGGGAGAGTGGAACGGCGGATCGCTGAAGACTGCGAAGGCACCACTACGTACGCGTCTTGCTATCCCCTCCGCGTTCACGCGGCGGAATCCTGAGCGTTGGAGATTTCAGGTTTACAGTCGCACCGAGCGTCCAAACGGTAAGAATCCGTGGGGATGCTCGCGGTCTGTTGTGGGTGAGACTGCCGGGAGTACCAAGCCCCTAGTACTCCTCTCTTCCGTCGTGTTCGGACTCTCCGTGTTGCTTTTGCCACGGGGAGTCAGGCAGACATCGACAGACTCGGGGCTCCTTTCTGTGATGCTTCCAAGCAGTCGGGCACTGCATCGGTCCATTGTAGGAGCCGACCGTTCACCCGACTGGTTCCGATTACCGTCCGATTGCTTGGGGCGAGCAGGCCGCCATCGGTGGACTGGTAGGAACCGCTCGATCCCTAACCGATTCCTGTTTTATTGTGTGGGTAACGGACACTTTAGCCTACGGATTGAAATCTCAGCAAAGTTGTCGAACGTATCTTGGTTCATTGTCGTCGGATTCATCCTGCGGCTTCAGCCGCAGGTATTCTCCTTGCTCTTTATAAGGCTATTAACTAAACGTTCAGTCAGCACATATATATTTCTGCTATCCAAAGTAGTGTACGATGAGACTGCGTCGCATCGCGACCCTCCTCTCCGTGGAGCAGCCGCCGATCCTCTGTGTAGCTCTCCCGAACAGCGTGGAGGCGACCCGATGAAGCGGCGATACACGCTCCTTCTCGTGATCGCCTTCACCCTCGCGGTCGGAGTCACGATGACGTCAGCACCAGGCCTTGCAAATCCCGCTGACGACGGCGGGTTTACAGCTGGCGAGCCGGACCTGAGTCTAACGCTCGCCGAGAACGAGGTGACTCCTGGAGAGACCGCTTCACTCGAAGTCGCCGTCTCCAACGACGGGAATCTAGACACCGGTGCCCAGGGTGACCGCGTTCTCAACGCACGGAGCGTCACGGCAGAAATATCCGACGGCGAACCCTTCGAATCCGCCTCCGGAGAAGTCGCCGTAGGGGAGATTCCTGATGGGACAACGATGGACGCACCACTCTCGATCGACGTACCTAGTGACATCGAGCCGGGCGAGTACGATGTCGAGATAGATCTCTCGTACGCATATACGGCGAGAGTGTCGGACTCAAGCAACTTCCAGAACCGGCGGACGACGACGGAGACGGAGGAGGTGACCGTCGTCGTGCCGGAGGACGCACGCTTCGACGTGGGGAACGTCTCCACCGACGTGGAGCCCGGCGCAAGCGGCGAGGCGACCGTCGAGGTCAAAAACGTCGGGGTCGAGGATGCGAACGCTACCCGGGCAACCATCCTCGGTGGTGGCGGCGTGACCGTCGATGGAGGCGAGAGCGAGGTGGCGCTCGGCAACCTGGAGTCCGGGGAAACCGTGGCGGTTGATCTCGAAGTGGCAGTCGACGATGCTGCAAGCGACAGCGCAAAGCCACTCGACTTTGAGTTCTCTTACGACGGGAAAAATGGGATCACGCGGGAGGCTCCCGCCGAATCGGCGAGTTTGGCACCGGCCGACTCCCAGTCGTTCTCCGTTGAGGTGGTCGAGGAGACGCTTGCGGTTGGGTACGACGGCATCGTCCGTGGTGAAGTGGTCAACGACGGTCCGCGAACCGTCGACGACGGGGTTGTCGTGATGGAGCCGATGAGCGAGTCGCTGTTCGTCGAGGATACCCGCTACGCACTGCCGACGATTGAGTCCGGAGAAACCGCCGAATTCGCGTATCCGACGGATGTCAGCGGTCAGGCCGACCCCGGTGATCGACAGGTTCAGTTCACCGTCGAGTACTTTGACGACGAGGGGACGCCGCTGGAGGATGGACCGGCTGCAGACCGCGTGAGTATCAACGATCAGGTCGACGAGTTCTCTCTGGAGGGCAACGCGACGGTCGAGCAAGGCGGGAGCGAGGAGGTGACGCTCTCGATCACTAACGAACGCGACGAGACTTTCACCGACATCAGTGCGCTATTATACACGGATTCCCCGCTGTCGGCTCCTAACGACGAGGCATACGTTCCAGAAATAGGTCCCGGGGAGACGGCGGATCTCACCTTCGAGGTGGCCGCGGGTGCTGGTGCGACGACGGAGCTTCACCCGATCGAACTGGACTTCGAGTACGACACCGAACGCGGTGACACGGAGCTCTCCGACGCGTACCAACATCCCGTCCAGGTCGAAACAGCCGAAACCGACGATGATGATGGTGTCGGCCTACTTGGAATCGTCGGCGTGTTCCTGCTGCTCGGCGCCACGGGAGTCGTCGTCTGGCACTGGCGAATCAGGGACTGACGGATGCGAGGAACCGAGCGGGTCGCAGACCTGATCGATGCGACCGGTAGTCGCGCCGGAGACATCGCCGAGCGCGTGAACGCGCTGATCACGGAGCGTCCGTGGCGTGTGATCGCTGCCTTCGTCGTCGTAACACTGATCTTCACCGGCGGATTCCTCGTAAGCGGCGGCGAACAGCAGGCTGGCGCGGACCAATTCGGTGACGAGACGGAAGAAGCGGATGCGCTTGAGGCGATGAACGAGGAGTTCGACCGAGCGACACGCGATTCTGGCGGCACCTCTGCACAACTGTTCATCGAGACCGAGCGGAACGTTCTGGCGGAACCAAACCTGCTCAGGATGCTGGAGTTCCAGGAAACCGTCGAAGAAACGGACGGTCTACGGGT
Organism: Halorubrum gandharaense; assembly: GCF_054654575.1. Taxonomy (NCBI): domain Archaea; kingdom Methanobacteriati; phylum Methanobacteriota; class Halobacteria; order Halobacteriales; family Haloferacaceae; genus Halorubrum; species Halorubrum gandharaense. The sequence goes on along the minus strand of NZ_BAAIET010000001.1, from coordinate 634,524 downwards.
GACTTCCACCACGAGCCCGGCGTCGCTAGTCGCCGAGCAGCTCAACCCCGAGGCAACGACTGCGGAAGAGCAGTATCGAGTGGTTGATCGCAGTGCACAGCGTGACCTCACCGCCGCCATCGCGGAGGCGGAAGACACCGCTGGCCTCCCCGTCAGCGACGATTTTACCGAGGAGTCTGCAAGCGCCGATGTTGCCCAGATCGCGGTCACCTATGACGTGCCGCCAAACGCGGATACCGGGAACACCGCGCCGCTGCAGTTCGAGACGATGGAGTCGGCCTACGCCGTCGACGGATTCTCCGAGGATAACGTCGTGGTCTTCGGAGACGCGGTGATCGAGGAGGAGACGATACAGCTGCTCGGAGACACGGCTATCGTCGTATTTCCGGCAGCGATCCTTCTCATCGTGTTTTTCCTGCTGGTCGCATACCGCGACCCGGTCGACCTAGGACTCGGGATGGCATCGTTGCTGATGACCCTAGTGTGGACCTTCGGGTTCATGGGGTACGCCCGGATCCCGTTCTCTGACGCGTTGATAACTGTTTTTCCACTGTTGCTAGCCGTTGGGATCGACTTCGGGATCCACATCATCAACCGGTATCGCGAGGAGCGGGCAGCGGGTAAGGAGATCCCGGACGCAATGGGGGTTACCGCCGACCAGCTGGCAACTGCGTTCCTGATCGTGACGATTACGACTGTGTTCAGCTTCGCAGCGAACTTGACCAGTTCGATGGATTCCATGCAGGACTTTGGCGTCGTCGCGGCGTTCGGGATGGTGTTCACGTTCGCTATCTTCGGCGTGCTCCTCCCCGCGGGAAAAGTCGCCAGCGACAGGCTCAGAGAGGGGACTCGGTTCCCAGAATTCGGAACAACTCCGCTTGGTAGCGAGGGGTCCGTCATGGGGCGCGTCCTCTCAGTTGGAACCGGCGCCGCACGGGTGGCGCCCGTAGTCGTTCTCGTCGTCGTGCTCGTTGTCGGAGCGGGCGCCGGTGCGTACGGGACGGGTGTCGACACGGAGTTCAACGAGGAGGCGTTCTTCCCCGACGAGGACCGCGTCGAGCAGTATGAGTCGCTCCCCGCGCCATTCCAACCCGGCGAGTACACCTTCATGGAGGTGCTCGACTACTTGGAAGAGGACTTCGGACAGGGACTGGAGGGGTCAGTGACCGTCTTCGTCGACGACAGGGACCTCAGAGACGACGACGCGCTCTCCGCGATCGAACGCGCACACGAGAGCCCTCCGGACGCGTTTGAGTCGTCGGATCGGCGAGCCGAAGCCGACAGCGTGCTCGACGAGATAGATGCGTTCGCGGCGTCGAACCCTTCGTTCGAGGAGACGATTACACGGCACGACACCACTGGGAATGGTGTCCCTGACCGCAACGTCGACCAGGTGTACGAGGAACTGCTTGATGACGGTGAAAACGAGGCGGCGCTCAACTATTTGACGACCGACCGTAGCTCCACGCGGATCGATTTCCAGGTCTCGGTTGACGCAGACGAAACCGAGGCGGCAAACGCAGCCGAGGAGGTTGCTAGCGACATGCCGCTGGACGCGACAGCGACCGGACAGCTGGTAGTCTTCCAGTCCGTGATCGAGGACACGACGGAGTCGTCGGTCACAAGTTTGGTCGTTGCGTTCCTACTGACCGCAGTGTTCCTCATGCTGTCGTACCGCTGGTTGGAGGGGCGTGCGGTGTACGGCCTGATAAACCTGGTCCCAGTCCTGCTCACTGTCACGCTACTTGCCGGATCGATGCGCTACTTTGACGTGGCGCTTACCCCCATAAACGCACCAATCCTCGCAGTGTCTATCGGATTGGGCGTCGACTACACGGTTCACTTCATGCACCGGTTTGTCGACGAGCTCAAGGAACGTGCCGACGTCCACGAGGCGCTAGCCGTCACCGTTCGCGGGACGGGTGGCGCACTCACGGGCAGCATGCTTACGACCGTCTGTGGACTCGGCGTGCTGTACGTTGCGCTCATTCCGCTCATCATGGAATTCGGGCTCCTGCTGGCGCTTGGCGTGTTCTACGCTTACGTTTGCTCTATCGTCGTTCTCCCGTCCGCAATCGTGGTCTGGGCGCGGCTCGCTGACCGGTTCGGCGAGGGAGCGGTGCCGGCGTCCGCCGAACGGTCCTGAGACACCGTCGCCGGCGCTCGCAGACCCGGGAACGCCGGAAGTCCCCACCAGACGGTTCGTTGCGTGTCGGCAGTGTCGTTACGGAAGTTCAGGGATATCCCCCGCCCGTTTACAGTATTCACCGACAGTTCAAACCAGCCATAGATCTAGTGTGAACAACGGTTCATATTTATATATAGAAGTGACGCTCTTGTGGCGTAGATTGTTGGGGACTGCTGTGAGGAGTCTGTCGGAGCAAGGGATGCCCCCGTTCAAGCCGCTACACGGCCATTCTGCTGAGACAGGTCACCAATCCCGGAGACAATATAATCGCCAGACAGTGCTCCACCAACAATGGTCTACACAAGAGCGTATGGACAATTTCCCCCGACCCAAAGGTGGGTTGCTCTCACTCGTCCTTATCGTAGGATTCACCGACAGCAGATGGCATCCGTGTCTTCCCCCACACCGAGAGGACGACGATCACGATGACGTACGGGAACAAGTTCACGAGTCGACTTGGAACGTCGATTCCAGCGGTTTGGAACTGAACCTGTAGCATGTCCAATCCGCCGAACAGGACGGCCGCCGCGGCCGCGCCGATCGGGTTGTAGTTGCCGAACAGGTATGCGACGATCGCGATCCACCCCCGCCCGTTGACCATCGTATCGCCAGTGCCGACGAAGTTGCCCGCATGTGCGAACAAGACGGCACCGCCGAATCCGGCCATTGCTCCCGAGAACAACACGGTCGCGTACCGGACTCGGGTGACGTTCACGCCGGCCGTATCGAGCGCCTTGGGGTTCTCGCCGGCCGCCTGGATCCAGTACCCGTAGCGTGTCCGGTAGAGAAACACCCACGAGACGATGACGAGAACGAGCGTCAATAACACGAGCGGTGACTGATCAAACAATATCGGACCGATCCACGGAACCTCCGAGAGCCCGGGAACGGTCACTCTGTCAATGCTCGCCAAGCCAGGGCTGTTCCGGCTGCCCCAGATCAGCGAGGCGACGAACGGGGCGAAGCCGAGGCCGATGAACCACACCGCCAGGCCGGCGACGATCTGGTCTGCCTGATAGGCAATGAGCAGCACCGCAAATATCGTCGTCAGGACCAGCGACACCAGCACTGCGACGGCCATTGCGATCCAGATGTCTCCCTGACTGGGCGTGGTTCCGCCGAGTCTGAACAGCACCCCGGCCGTAGAGATAGCGCCGATGATCATGAAGCCTTCCAGACCGATGTTGAACACACCGCTCTTTTCGGCGTACAGCCCGCCGATCGCTGCCAACGTGATGGGTGTCGCCATCTGTAGCGACCGGTTGATGAACCCGACTGTCAACAGCCGTTCGAGCTGCCAGCCGAACACGGATGATCCGACGGCGCCGAACGCGACGAGAACGATCGCCGCACTCGCGACCAACCGAACCCACCGCTGCTGGAGGAGCCCGCTGTCACTCATCGGTCCTCACCTCCGAGACCCAACCGAGCCCCAAGCATCCTAAACAGTTCAGGAACCGCCACGAACAATACCACGAGCCCGATAATCCCGTTGATCAACTGGACGGGGACATCGCTACGGATTTGGATGTGCGATCCTGCGGACTCTAGCCCACCGAAGAGGATCCCAGCGGGGATAACACCGATTGGGTTGTTCGCTGCAAGCAGGCTCACCGCAATTCCGTCGAAACCGTAGTTTCCGATGCCTGCTGGGTCAGTGTATGAGCCTTGAATCATGATCGCGAATATCGCACCAGTGAGTCCCGCGACCATTCCCGAGAGCGTCATCGTGGCGACGATTGTCTGTTTCGAGTTCACTCCGGAGAACCGGGCGGCCGTTGCCTGATATCCACTGGTGACCATGTCGTAGCCATATCTGGTTCGCGTGAGCACGAATGCCACGCCGATCACTGCCAGAAGCGCGATACCGAGTCCGATAATGGAGAAATTCGAATCCGAGAAGATGATCTGTGGGAGCGAGACGTAGTCCGGCAGCTGTTCGGTCCGAACGCTCGTCGCGTCTTCGCCACGGAACGGCCCGTTGACGAGCCAGCCGACCACGCCGATCGCGATGAAGTTCAACATGATCGTGGTGATGATCTCGTTTGCGTCGGCGTATGCCTTCAGAGCGCCCGGAAGCGCGCCGTACAGGCCGCCGGCGATGACCGCACTGATCACGCCGATTCCGATCAGGAGGGTGCCGCCGATGACGCCCGTCGGGAGATACGGCGCGGTCCAGATGATCGACATCACACACGCGATGCCGCCGACGATGAACTGTCCCTGTACACCGATGTTGAACACGCCGGCGCGGAAGGCGACCGCGACTGCGAGTCCCGCGAGCACGAACAGGGTCGAGAACCGCAGCGTGCGGGCGATCGCGCGCTCGCTGCCGAACGCGCCCACGACGAGTTGGGCCGCGAACCGGAACGGGTCGTACCCCGCGAGCGCGACGATTATGAGCCCGATCGCCAGCGCGAACGCGGTCGCTCCGACCGCGATGCCGATCCGTTCGAGCACGGTCGCGTTCAGCAGGTAGCCGGCGACCCGTTCGAGGAGGCTCTCCGACCCGTCCGTCTCGGACGCGCCGCTCATTCCGTCACCTCCTCGGCCTCGTCCTCGATTCCGAGGTCGGGACCGGGGTCGACGTCCTCGTCAAGCCCGTGACCGGTCATGAGCAGGCCGAACTCCTCTTCGGTGACGCCGTCGGGGTCGACGACGTCGACGAACTCGCCCTCGTACATCACTGCGACTCTATCAGCGAGCTTCCGCACTTCTTCCAGCTTGGAGGAGACGAGCAGGGTCGCGACCCCGCTGTCCCGTAGCTCGATGAGCCGGTTGTGGATGAACTCGATCGCGCCGATGTCCACGCCACGGGTTGGATGCGACGCCACCATCAGGTCGGGGTCGTGTTCGATCTCCCGGCCCACGATGAACTTCTGCTGATTGCCGCCGGATAGCGAGGACGCTTCCGACGTCGTCGTCGGCGGTTGCACGTCGTACTCCGCGACGATCGACTCCGCGTGGTCGGCGACGAACGGCCAGTCGACGAGCGCGCCGTCGACGAAGGGCTCTATCGTCTGGTTTCCGAGCAACCCGTTCCGCACGAGGTCGTACTCCTGAACCAGTCCCTCCTTCTGTCTATCCTCGGGGACGTATGCGATCCCCGATTCGATCCGTTCACGCCGACTCATCGCCGTGGCGTCGCGGCCGAGGAAGTCGATCGACCCGTCGTCGATCGACCGGAGGCCGGTGATCGCCTCGATCAGCTCCGTCTGACCGTTCCCCTGAACGCCGGCGATCCCGAATATCTCGCCTTCACGAACCGTGAGGTCGATGCCGTCGACCTGCTCGACTCCCCGGTCGCCGGAGACGCGAAGATCGCTCGTGGTCAACACCGGATCGCCGGGCTCTCCCTCTCGCTCCAGCCGATCGAAGAGCACCTCACGGCCGACCATCATGCGGGCGAGCCCGCGCTGGTCCGTCTCCGCGGCGTCGACGCTGCCGACGGCCTCCCCGTCACGTAACACCGTGACCCGGTCGGCTGCCGAGAGCGCTTCGTCGAGCTTGTGGGTGATGAAGATCAGCGAGTGGCCGTCCGCCCGAAGGTCGTCCATCACGTCCATGAGCCCGTCCACTTCCTGTGGGGTCAACACGGCGGTCGGTTCGTCGAGGATCAACACGTCCGCTCCACGATAGAGGCTCTTGACGATCTCGATCCGCTGTTGGACCCCGACGTCGAGGTCCCGAACCGGCGTGTCGAGGTGACGCGCGACATCGAACCCGTATCGGTCGCTGATCTGTGTGATCTCCTCGCGAGCAGTCGCCTCGTCGACGAGCCCGTTCTTGGTCGGTTCGTGACCCAACACGACGTTCTGGAGCACCGTCATCGGCTCGATCAGCTGGAAGTGCTGGTGGATCATCCCGATCCCCGCAGCCATCGCGTCACGCGGTGACGCGAACGACCGTTCCACGCCGTCCACGACGATCGTCCCGTCGGTCGGCTGATACAGTCCGTAGAGGACGCTCATGAGCGTCGTCTTCCCGGAGCCGTTCTCGCCGAGCAGCGCGTGGATCGTTCCCTCCTCCAGCGTGAACGTCACGTCGTCGTTCGCGACGACGTCGCCGAAGCGTTTGGTGATCCCGTCGAGCCGAACCGCGGTGCTGTTGTCTGTACTCATTGGTCACCCCACGAAATATCGGAGCACACCGGCTGATCAGCAGCCGGTCGGGCCGCAGGTCAGTTCGATCTCCCCGGCGATGAACGCGTCCTTCGCGTCCTCGAGGTTCTCGTCGAGAACGGCCGGCAAGTTACCCTCAAACTCTTGGCCGGTGATGAAGTCGATACCGCCCTGCTCGATGCTGAGGTTCCGTTCGCCGGACACGCTGTCCCAGTCGTCATTGATGACCGCCGTCACCACGTCGTAGGTCGCCTCGTTGAGCGCCTTGACCGACGAGCCCAGAATGACGTCCGAGTACTGATCCTCGGTGATGGACTGGTCGACGTCGACGCCGAGCGCGAACCGGTCGTTGTCCTGTGCTGCGGAGAACACGCCGCCGCCCGCCGCGGAGGCGGCGTGCCAGACGATGTCGGCGCCGTCGTCGATCTGCGAGGAGGCCACGTCGTTCGCGGCGGAGGTGTCGGAGAAGCTGCCGCCGTATCCGGTGAGTACCTCGACATCGTCGTTGACGTACTCCACGCCCTCGATGTAGGAGGTCTCGAAGGCGTTGATCAGGTCGATGTCCTCGCCGCCGACGAACCCGACGACGCTCTCGCCGGGCTCCGTGCTGCTGTCCCCGTGTTCGATGTCCTCAGTCGTGAGCGTGCCCGCCGCGACGCCCGCGAGGAACGACATCTCGTGGTTCATCTCGATCCAGCCGGAGACGTTGTCCGCGCCCTCGACGTGGTCGTTGATCAGCATCCAGTTCTGGTCGGGGTATTCCGCGGAGTTGTCCACCAGCGGGTCGTAGTGCTGCTGACCGACCATCACGATCACGTCATACAGCTCCTGCTCGGCGAGCTCGGCTTGTACCGACCCGTACTCGGCTTCCTCGGTCTCCTCAACGTCGTTGATCGTCAGGTCGAACTCCTCGGCGGCCTCACGCAGCCCATCTCGAGCGTTATCGTTGAACGCGTTGTCGTCGAACCCGGCCGGGCTCGAGATTATTGCGGCATTGTATTCGGCGTCAGCTTCCTCGTCCGCACAGCCTGCGAGCCCGACAGCACCGAGCGCAGCCGTCGACGCGAGGAACGCGCGCCGGTCAACTGTTCCCGAAGTCTGGGATGTGGCGGAGCGAGCGTTCGAATCGGTTTCCGAATGTAGTGGGTGTGACATACTATCTCGTTGTGTCACCATCATACATCATAAATCCTTTTATTTACAACTACATATGTAAGGAAACGAAGAGTAGCCGGAATCGATATCCGGGAGTCTCACTAATGCGTATTGGAGTTTTAATTCACATTCGTATCACCATACCATATGGAACCTGTCATAAATTGCGGGTGAGAGAGTGCCGAAGCATGGGACCGATACACGACTGAGGTTTAACATGACTCGACACCACGGTCACGAACATGACCTGGCGCGTCGTCGGTGCGAACTTCGATCAGATGCACATGAACACGAACCTCGAATGGGTCGTCGACCACCCCAAAACCGAACTCGTCGGTGTCTGCGACGAGACGCCGGCGGACTCGACCGGCTCCGTCCAGCGGGTGGTCGACGAGTTGGGGCTCCCGACGGATCGGGTGTATGACTCGCTGGACCAGTGTCTTGAGGAACTGCAGCCGGATGTCGTGATCGGCTGTCCGAAGAACGCCGACCACGCCAACTTTGTTGAGCGAGTTGCCCCGCATAACCTGACGATTGCCATCGAGAAGCCGCTGGCGACGACGCTCGCGGATGCCGACCGGATGCTGGATGCAGTCTCCGGAAGCGACAGCCGGCTGTTCATCAACTGGCCGGTGCTGTGGGACCCTGTCAAACATGCAGTCAAGCGGCTCGTCGAGGCGGGAACAGTCGGTGACGTCCAGGAGGTCCAGTACTACGGAGGCAATGCGGGTGCGCCACCCGACGATAGCTGGTTTTACGACGCGGACGCCGGTGGCGGGTCACTGCTCGATTACCTCTGTTACGGCGCGACGTTCGCCACATGGTTCCGCGACGGCGACCTCCCGACCGCGGTAACCGCCGAGACGTACTCTCCCCCGGATATGGAGGTCGATGTTCAGTCGGCGACGGTGTGTCGCTACGAAACCGGCCTGTCGACGTTCCAGACCTCTTGGCGAATGGTGACGAACCCGTGGGAGACACCGCCCCAGCCAGCCAAGGGGTACGAGATCGTCGGCACTCACGGGTCGATCAGCACCCGCGAGCGGTCGGCGTCGATCCGGGTCCAGACCAACGACCGCCCGGAGGGCTACGCGGTCGAGCCCGACTCGCTTGCTCCCCGGTTTGAAAACGTGGTGGCCTATCTCGTTGACCGACTCGAAACCGGTGCGGAACCCGAAGGCCCTGCCGATCCCGCGTTTTGTCGTGAGGCACACCGAATCGTCGAGACGGCCCGAAAGAGCGCTCGAACCGGGAATCCAGAGCCACTCGCGGAGACCGAATAGGCGGTTTCCGGTCGACTGTTCGTGCCCCACCTGGGACAGCCACGTGTGCGCTTCGGTACCGGTTCCTGACGCGGGATCCCGCTCCACTCAGCGCCGTGCCGGCGGCGGCGTATAGCCGTCGAGGTCGGCGTCGGAAAGGACGATCTCGCGACCCTCCTCCGCGGACTTGTATGCGGCCATGCAGATCTTCAACACCCGATAGCCGTCGGTCACGTCCAACGCGCCGTTCTCGCCGGCGCGGAACGACTCGACTGCATCGCGGTTCTCGGCGACGAACCCGCCCTTCACGACATCCGCGGCGGCGATGGGCGTTCGCCCGCTCGTCGCGTTCTGTTTCTCGGCCCAGCCCTCGCCGTCGCCGACGGCGTCGGAGAGAAAGATGCTGGATGCCGCCTCATCCGAGAGGACCTGTCCGGAGTACTCCGGGCCAAGCAGCTCTATCGTCCGCCGCACGCCCGATCCGACGTAACACCACGACCCGGTCGCCTCCGAGACGACTGGGGCCCCCTCGGCGTCCTCGTACCGCACCGTCGCCCGGGCGTAGTCGTCCGCCGGGTTCGTCTCGTAGTCCACGCCGTGTTCCTCGCGGAGCGCTTCCGCGTACTCCTCGCGACCCCACTTGAGCGTCTCCGTGTCCGCGGTCACGGAAACCGGTGTGAGGCCGCCGTCGGCCGCGTCATCTCCCGCGTCACGAGCCGGGTCCGACAGCAGTACCTCGTTGCCCGCGAGCGCGTGACAGAGCATGTCAGTCAGTGCGCCGCCGCCCTGTTTTGCCCCGTCCCAGAACCACGCCGAGTGGGGTCCGGCGTGTTCCGCCTGTGACCGCGCGAGGTACGGCCGCCCGGCCTCCCGCCCGCGCGACCACAACAACTCCCGCAGTCCGCTGATGTCCGGTTCGTGCGGCCAGTTCTCCAAGTAGGCGTGTGGAACGCCGGCGGACTCGACGCGGTCGAGGATCCGGGTCGCCTCGGTGAGATTCCGGGCGACCGGCTTCTCCATGGCGATCCCCTGAAGGGTCGCGCCGTCCTCGAGCGCGTCGACCGCCTCGTCGATCACGTCGGCACGCGTGAAGTTCGGTGAGGTGACCCACAGTCCGTCGACCGTGGGATCCGCGACCAGCTCCGTGACCGAATCGGCCACGGTCGGATCGCCCCAGCCCTCCTCACGACACGTCTCCGCGACCGTCTCGGCCGTGCTCCGCGTTCGGTTCCGGAGTCCCGCGACGTGGACGCTGGGGAGATATTCGACGCTCGGGAGGTGTCGTTCGCGCGTGATGAACCCGCAGCCGACGACGCCGATGCCGAATCCGTCAGTGGTCATGTCTCGTCCCGCTCCCCGGGAGCGTATAGTTCACACGGTGGTCGCGTTCGTCCGAGAGGGCTCGAAGGACGGATCCTCGGAGCGTGCCGAGGCCGGGGCCGGTCCTCAGAGCGTGTCGAACTCGATCGCCGACTTGATCCGGTCGTCGTCGCGCTCGAAGGCCGATCCCACCTCGTCGGGGCCGAACACGTCGGTGATCACGGCGTCGGCGAGCCAGTCGGGGAACGCCTCCAGCGTGTCGAGCGCGGCACGGAAATGCGGAACGCTGGAGTTGACGCTGCCGACGAGCGCCTTGTTCGACAGGACGAACTCGCGGTGAAGCCGTCCCGCGTCGAGCGTGACCGAGTCGTCGCCCGGGATCCCCAACAGCGCGCCGACGCCGTTGGGCGCGAGCAGGTCGATCGTCTCGAAGGCGTGGGGCGCGTGACCCGTCGCCTCGAACACGAGGTCCATCGGCTCGTGATTGTCGGGGATCTCCCGGAGCGGGTGCTCGCGGGAGTCGACGTAGGTGGCTCCGAGCCGTTCGACGACCTCGATCGTCGGGTCGGGGCGGTCCCGCCGGCCGAGACAGTAGAGCCGGTCGAAGCCGGCCGCATCCAACAGTCCGACCGACAACAGTCCCAACGGCCCGTTCCCGAGCACCATCGCGCTCTCGGGAGTCCACTCGAAGCCGGATCGTGACGCGCGTGCGAGCGCGAGCGCCTTCTCGACGTTGCTGATCGGCTCGATCAGAAAGCCTGTCTCCGCGAACGCGGGCGGGACCGGAACCAGGAACTCCGCCGGGCTGGTGATGAACTCGGCCATGAACCCGTGTGCACCGGCGATCCCGCGCTCGACGTAGTGGCTTTCGGGGGCCATGTCCGGCTCGCCGCGCTCGAAGTAGGTCGTCGGCCCGTCCTCGACCGGCCGGCGGACCGTCGGGACTACGAGCTGGCCCGCGTCGAGAGCGGTCCCGTTCGGGTCCTCGACGACGCCGATCGCCTCGTGACCCAACACGAGGTGTGACATCCCCTCGGGGTAGCCGCCGTGGCCGCCCGCGATCACCTCGTGGTCGGTGCCGTCGATGCCGACGCGGAGGACCCGGATCAGCGCCTCTCCCGGGCCCGGTTCGGGACGGTCGATCTCGCGGACGTGTGGGGTCTCCGTCTCGGATGTCACGACGATCGCGCGCATCGTGGTCACTCCCCCTCGGTGGCGCCATCGGCGGCACCCCCGGTGGCGTCCTCGGCGGTGCCATCGGCGTCGTCCCCGGCCAGCGAGACGATCCGCTCGACGACGTAGTTGGCCTCATCGTCGGTGAGACACATCGGATTGAGCGTGAACTCCCCGTCGGCGATCGAGTCGGCGCCGACAAACACGCGGGGCTCCTCGGAGCGGAGCCGCCCGACGAGATCGGCCGCGGAGCCGGCGCCATCGACCGTGACGACGACCTCCGGGGCGACCGACCGCCCGCTCGTGCCGACCCGCGCCGAAAGCCCGGTTGCGGTCGTCACGCCCGCCGCCAGCCGCTCCGCTCGGTCGTGCCACTCGGCGACACGGGCCTCCTCGTCCTCGTCGAGGAACGCGTCGAGCGCGGCGAGCAGCCCGGCGAGCTCCTCCTTGCCGACCTTGAGCGGTCGCCCGATCCCTTGTTTGGGAACGCCGTCGAGCGCGTCGGCGTCGACCAGCCGTGACGGCGGGTCCCAAACCGCCTCGGCCGCGTGCATGTCGAGCTGCTGGCGTGCGACCGACCGGATCAGGTCCTGCCGGCCCGCGAGGATGCCGGTCGTCTGCGGGCCGCGGATCCCCTTCCCGCCGCTGAACGCGACGAGGTCCGCGCCCTGCTCGGTGAACCACGAGAGGTTCGACGCCGGCGGCACCTCAGCGGCCGCGTCGACGATCACCGGGACGTCGTGGTCGTGGGCGATCGCACACACCTCCGCGAGCGGTGGCGTCCCGTAGGACTTGTACACGTGGCCGATCGCGGCCGTTTCCTCGCCGATCGCGTCGGCGTACTCCCACGGTTCGACGTCCCGCGAGCCGGTCCCGAGGTACCGGTCGTTCGTCCCGATTTCGACGATCGACGCTCCCGCGGTCCGAAACGCGTGGTCGTAGCCGGTCCGGTGAGTCCGTGCCATCACGATCTCGTCGGCGACCCCGCTCGTCTCGGGCAGCCGCGACATGGCCCCGAGGTCGTCGCCGGCGATACACGCGGCCGCGGCCAGCACCATACCGCCGGCTGCACCGTTGGTGACGTAGCCAGCTTCCGCGCCGGTGACCTCGGCGATCCGGTCGCTCGCAGCGGCTTGGAGGTCGGAGAGTCTGACGAACGACTCGGCGGCTTCGGCCATCGCCTCGACTGCCTCGGGGCGGATCCGGCTCCCACCGATGCGCGTCTTCGTTCCCGTTGCGTTGATCACTTCCGGGACCCCCCACCGGTCGTAGACGGATTTACGGTTCATACACACGGTTGCCGCCGCCGCCGGCATATACTCCGGGGTCAGCGACTCAATGGAGGTGGAGTCACATGAAAAATAGCCGCTCCCGGGTCGTCTCATCGAGCGGCGCGCCGTACTCGGATATCTCGACTGCCTCCGCATGAGTCACCGCGTCAGCATCGGGCCCGTATCGCTCACGCAGCAGATCACGGAACCGATCGGCCACGTTCATTTCCGTGACGCTGACGAGGTGGTCGACGCCGTCGTCAGCTAGCCACGCCCGCCGTTCCGCGTCGCCTTCCGGGACCGAGTCAAGCGCACCGAACGTGAATGGTAGCCACTCGTACATCTGCGACTCGTGGCAGTGGAGTGCATCTATCTTGGCCGCTTCGACTGGCGTGACATCGACGACGACATCCGGATCGAACGGGCTCGGTTTCGTGAAGCCGTCAGCGACATAGCCGAACACGGGCATCGAATCAATCGGAGGAGCATCCGGACAGACGTTGGGAACGATGAGCATGTACGCCGCATCACGAACGACCTGCGCGCAATAGCGGTGATCGGGGTGGTAGTCGTTCGGTCGGGGCCCCAATATCAGATCAGGATCGAGCCGCCGAATGAATCGAATGAGACGTTTGCGGAGCGCTAACGTCGGTTCTAGCTCGCCATCGCGAACGCCGAACCACTCGTAGTCCACTCCGAGCGTCTCCGCGACGGCCTCCGTTTCGCGTTTCCGCCGTGCGGCGAGCGATGATCGGTCCATTTCGTGGTGGCCAGCGCTGCCGTCAGTGACGGAGAGAAACGTCACGTCGTGTCCGGCGTCGACATAGTGGGCCGCGATGCCTCCGGCCTTGATTGAACAGTCGTCCGGATGTGGGCCGATCACGAGAAGCGAGAGTCCGTTGCTCATACGGGTGCTCCGCAAGGAAACATCAAGAAGTTTCGTCTTTCGCGAAGCCTCACACCTCGGTTGCATGGCGGTAGCGAGTGTCTCTTGCAGTATCTGTCGTTGCTTGTGGATCTTCCGTGCGTCCTCGATCAGCCGCGTCAACAGCGGCGGTGGCGAGTAGCCGAGGTACTCGCCGGGTTCATGAAGGATGAGCCGGGCGTGCGACCGGAAGGCCGCCGCCCAGCGTTCCGGCGGAAACACGAGTTCATCAGCCGCCTGCTTGGTGACGAGATCCAACAGATCGCGGTTCACCAGCAATGACAGCAACGCCGCGTAGCGCAAAACCTCTACACGACCGGGTTGCTCGTGTCGAACTCGTCCGGTTCGTACTGCGTCTTCCACTCATGGAACAGCAACACCACCTCCCACCGACACCGATCCAGCGTGGCTATATCCTCCGGCAAGAACCTCTCTCGCGGCAGATTCGTCATGTACAGATGGTAGTCGTCGGCGTCCTCGTTGCGGACGACGACGCGAAATCGCCTCGTACCTCGTGACCGCGTCCCCTCATGCGGCCCTCGCTTGAACCCCACCTCGACCTCTACATCGATGTATTCACCGTGCAGCTCATCGATGACATCGTGGATCTTCTCGCCTTCCAAGAGAATGGCGCACCCGCGACATGCCCATAATTCCTCCGTTATCACCGGATTGGCGTTCCGCTTCACCCGACTCACGAAGTAGCCGTCGTTCTCATCGATCAGCGCAAACCGACGGTACTTGAAGTCGGCCAGATCGAGCAGAACCAGCCGTCCTTCAAGCCACGATCCGGTCTTGAACGACGCTATCGTGCGCTTTCTCGTCGGTACCGTCTAGTCGTTCGATCGTCCGATTAGTGGCATTCTGGAGCAGACGGAGCTTCGCTCCAGTCTGCTTCTCGTGGCGGGCTTGGAACTCTTCAGAAAGGAGCTCGTGAAGCCGTAGAACGGTTCCATCAGCGATCATCACGTCCTGGAAGCGGTCGATGTCAGCATCAACAGCGCCAGGAACAGCGACCTCGTCGAGGCCGCGGTCGATGAGGTCGCGGAGATACTCTGCGAGTGAGGGGGTCAACCGGTGACAGAAGCCCTACGGCGAAGCCGAACACGAGCGCCCACACGAGGACAGGGATCTGAAGCCTGCCTCTCGCTCGACTACGTCGAGTTGCTCGGCGTGCTCTTCGAGGAACTCGGAGGGAAACAATGTGGTGAGCCGACGCATAATTCGAGTTGAGGAGCCGTTGTCGTGTACAGACTCGACTGCCCCATCCCTTTCAGAGAGTAGCCTCGATAAGCCGTTGCTGTCACGCGGTTCGTCTCTTAGCTAAAGACGATTGCTTGATGGTGATTACCAGAATTGAGGCGAGAATTCCCCCCCTCAAGGAGCGACCAACGGGAGTGAGTAGGGAGGGGATGAATCGCCGCACATCAGTACAAACCATTAAGCGAATACATCCCTAACCAAAAGATGGCGATGGAATACAGTCACCGCTATCGCGCCTACCTGACACAAGAGGTGGCGGAGGCTGTAGACTATCACATCGACGTTCATCGCCAAGCGTACAACTTCACACGGTACGAATACACGAACCACAAAGACGCTGACAACATTGGGTCGGCCTACACGCATCACGACCGCCTCACCGACTGGAAAGAGGAGTATCCGGTATTCACAGAGGTTCACTCGAAAGCACTCCAACGAACCGTCACCCGGTTCTATCAGAACCTCTCAAACCTCTCCGAGAAGAAAAAGAACGGTCACACGGTCGGGATGCTCAAATGGAAGTCACCAAAAGAGTTTCAGAGTATCACGTATTCGCAGTCTGGCTTCGAACTCAAAAACACGAGTGGTCGCACTGCAACGCTCTGGCTCTCCAAAATCGGTGACATCACCATCCGGTACCACCGCGAAATCCCTGACGAAGCATCCATCAAGGAAGTCACGATTAAAAAGGAGACGACCGGAGAGTGGTTCGTCTCTTTCGGCCTTGAAACCGACGAGGAAGACCTGCCTGAGAAACCCGACGTAGACTCGTTGGATGCAAGCAACAGTGTGGGAATCGATCTCGGCATCCTCAACTACATCTACACATCGGACGGGAAGACTGTGGAGTGGCTCGATTTCGAAGACGAGTACGAACGACTCCGCCGCGAGCAACGCAAGCTCTCACGGAAAGAACGCGAGTCGAACAACTACGAGAAACAACGCCGGGAAGTGGCGAAAATCAAGCGTCATATCCGGCGGACGGTGCTGGACTACCAGCACAAACTCACGACATGGCTCGTCAAAGAGTACGACGCAGTGTTCATTGAGGACTTGAACGTGAAGGGAATGCTCGAACAGTCGCACAACGCTCGCAACAAGCAGGACGCGGCGTGGCGACAGTTCATCACGCTCCTTGAGTACAAAGCCGAGTTGTACGGCTGTCACGTCGTTCAGGTCGAAGCGGCAGGAACGACGAAAGAATGCGCGTCGTGCGGTGTAGAGACGGCGAAACCCATCTGGGTCAGGGAGCATTCGTGCCCATCGTGTGGATTTGAGTGTGACCGTGATGCGAATGCGGCGATGAACGTCTTGCAAAGAGGCTTTTCTGAGCTAGGGCTGGGATGGCCCGAAGAGACGCCTGTGGAGACTGCGCTCGCTACGGACACCCATTCAGTGTCTGCAAAGCGCGTCGTAGAAACAGGAAGCCCCACCCTCAGGGAGCGAACGGCGTCAGCCGTGAGCGAGTAGGGTGGGGTAGTTCACCGCCGTGACGATCCGTGTCGGTGATGAGAGCTGCTGAACCGGCGTCTTTCGACACCGTCCATGAAACTATTCGCAGTGATCACTATGAGACACAAGAAGACGAGCAGCCACTGTCCTGCGATAGCGGGATTCCGTCGGACCGGCTACGGACGTGAGGGGAGACACCAGCCACGGCCGGTGTCTGGGAACTGGCACGGACTCCCGAGAGTCATCTTCCTTCCCAGAGGTTTTTCACTCCAGCCCCTCTTACTAGAGGTATTGTATGGCTAGTCAACGTACTTTCTCTCCAGAGCCCGATTCCGAGTGGTGTCACGATGCCCTCCAAGATGTGTCTAGAACGTTCGCGCTCACGGTTGATCTGCTAGAGGAGCCGATGTCGTCGCACATCTGCCTCGGATACCTCCTTTGCCGGATCGCCGATACCGTCGAAGACGCTGGGCATATTCCACCCGAAGCACAGACGACCCTTCTCGACACGTACGGTCGGGCGATCGACCCGGACACGGAAACGGACATCGCGACGTTCCGCACCGACGTCGACGAGTGGATCCCCGCCGACCGGAACGATGATTGGGACGTGGTCGCCCGCTCGCCGACTGTCGTCGCGACGTTCGACGAGCTGGACGCCGGTGCGCGGTCGGCGATCGTGCCGCCAGTCCTCGAGATGGTCGACGGGATGGAGATGTTCATCGACCGGTATGCCGACGCCGGCGGACTCCGGATCGAGAACCCGGACGAGCTTGAAAAATACTGCTACTACGTTGCGGGTACAGTTGGTAACCTGATCACGAACCTCCTTGCCCGTAACGAGATCGAGGACGGTCGCGAACGCCGGCTCCATGAGAACGACGAGGAGTTCGGCAAGCTGCTCCAGCTGGTGAACGTGACGAAGGACGTCCATGACGACTACACGGAGGAGAACAACGTCTACCTGCCCGCTGAGTGGTTTGAGAGCGAGGGCGTGGACCAGGACGAAGCGATCGAGCCGGAGAACCGGGAACCAGCCGCTCGTGTGGTGAGCCGGACGGCAGATCACGCTCGGTCCTTCCTCGATCACGGGCAGGCGTATCTCGAAGCGATGCCACTCTCACATGGCAACACGATCGAGGCGTGGTCCGTTCCGTACCTTCTGGCCGTGGGGACGCTCCGAGAGCTCAGCGAGAATCCACAAGACGCCCTTACGAGTACCGACGTGAAGATTACTCGCGAGGAAGTCCTGTCCGTTATGTCGGCTGCGAGTGACGCTAACCGGGATGCGTTGACCGACCTCCGGAGGGAGGTCGCCCAGCAGCCGTTCCACGAACACTAGACCAAGGCCCTGAGTATTTTGGTCGCATCGTGAACTGCCTCGGGTCAACCCCCGAGACTTCGACGTTCACAGGTGAACGGAACTGCTCCGCTTCAATTCGCCCCATAGCATATTCAGATGTGAATATAATGGCTGAAAGAACCACAAAATATGTTCGCTCTTGTGTAGCACATTGTTGATTTCAGAGAGTGGCTTTGACGGCGTGTTTGAGAACCGTGCGGCGTTGACGAGACGCTGTGCGTCTCGTTCGCGCACAAGAGCTCCGCTCTTGTGAACGCTGTATCCCCTCCCTACTGCACTACTCGGTCGCTTCGCTCCCTGCGTTGCTCCTTGAGGAAGGGGACTTAGGCACCTAATTCCAGTTAAAAGGGTCCCCTGACCTGGATCTCACCGTTTCTCTCCAAGGGTGTCAACCTCAGCATACGGTAATACAACTGAGACAGCGATCTACGCCGCCAGATGGATACGACGGTCATGATCTCGGATGAAACAGCCGCTAAGCTGGCCGAACTCGTGGTCACTCATGACCTAGAGAGTGTTGCGGAGGCAATCGACTTTGCAGCTGACGTTGCCCGTGATCCGGAAACTCTCTCAGAAGCCGAGTTGGCTCGACTTCTTCATCAAAAACTCGCAGACTGAAGCGGTTTACAGTAACTCTACCGTAATCTCTCAGCTAAAGTTGACACCCTCCCGACACGTGGTCGGTCGGCGGCGGCGCACGGCGTCTCAATTCGACCGTCCCGGCGGGTATCCGAACGCGCCCCTTTTGAGGCCGGCGGGTGTACGCTCGGCCATGTCCGCACCTTCACGCAGCGACGTGCCGCCGACCTCCATCGGGATCGACCTCGTCGAGGAGGGCGTGGTCGTCGAGTATCTCGACGGCCGGACGACGCTGTACCGCGACCCGCCGGAGGCCGTGGAGGGCGAGCTCACCACCGGCCCCGGCAAGGAGACGCACGTCCTCGTCACCGACCCCACCGAGACGGAGGGCGTGATGACGTACATCAACGACGTGAAGACCGACGACGAGATCCTCCGCGACTCCGGCGTCGGCCGCGTCGTCCTCGCCGACGGCGAGCGCGAGGAAGTGTTCCCCGGCGTCGTCGTCGAGCGCCGCGGAAATCGCAACGCGATCGTCGCCGACCCGGAGGTCGCCGGCGGCCGCGTGTTCGTCTTCGTGGAGGATAACTGGAACGAGCACGGCTTCGAGATCGTCGCCCCTCCCGAAGACGGGCTCGACGACTACCGCTGAGGGTCGCGTCGTGAGCTTCCGCAAACCCTGGCGCGATCTGGATCGCCGGACAGTCGGGGGTGCCCCGAACCGCTACGCCTGCTACGAGCTTGGGGACGGTGACGGGAACTCGGTCGGATTCGGCGCCGGCGTCCTCCGCGACGAGCTGAAGGAAGTGCTCGCGTACGGCGACGCGGAGCAGGTGCGCTGGGAGCTCGCCGAGTCGGCCGAGCACGCCGAGCGGATATTGGCCGAGCAGACGGACGACGGCTAACCGTCGCGCCCTACCTGCCCTGCCCACCGGCTCCGGCACAGCCCGCTATTCCCGCGTACTCCGCTCCTCCTCGTCACGGTCCCGCACCGTGACATCCGCCGGATCCTCCCACTCGTTGCCATCGTTCTTCCCGTCATCAGTCCCGCCATCACCCACCTCGTCGGCCGTCGTCCCCGCCGGCCCGGTCGGCTTCTCGCCGCGACGTGACTCGTGGACGGCGAAGCCCGCCTCGACGTCCTCGCGCCGGGCGTAGGGGTCCTCCGAGGGGTCGTAGTCGAGCTCGCCGCGCTCGAAGAGGTACGCGAAGAAGCCGAAGAAGGGGACGAAAAAGGCGATAGCCGCCCACTTCCGGTGGTTCATCCCGTGACGCTGTGCGTCCCGGTAGACGTACGCCGCGAACGCGACCAGCCAGGCGAGCGGCACGCCGACGATGATGGCGACCGGCAGGAGGTCCATCGGTGTGTGGTACGGTGCCGTGGACCCTAAAGGTCCGGCTCGATTCTCACTCCCGGTCGCCGCCGTG
This sequence comes from Halorubrum gandharaense, assembly GCF_054654575.1. Taxonomy (NCBI): domain Archaea; kingdom Methanobacteriati; phylum Methanobacteriota; class Halobacteria; order Halobacteriales; family Haloferacaceae; genus Halorubrum; species Halorubrum gandharaense. The sequence goes on along the minus strand of NZ_BAAIET010000001.1, from coordinate 615,024 downwards.
CTCCAACGACCGGTGCCGGAGCAGGTTGACGACGGCGAACAGACACATCACGCTCGGGACGGCGACGCTGACGCCAAGGATCACGGCGGTCCCGGGAAGTAGCGTGGTCTCCACGAGGAAGACGGCGGTCGCGGCCGCCGTCGAGACGACGAGCACGAGCACCCACAGCGACTGTCGGGTGAGCACGTCGGCGGGCTCCCGCTCGAACAACAGGCGGTCGGCGACGACCGCCACGAGCGCGATGCCGGTGATAACGGCACCGAGCCCCAGCGAGAGCGTCGGCAGCCCCGTCTGGACCGGAAAGGCCTCAACCGTCCAAAAGAGGAGGTACAGCCCCGCGGAGACGCCGAGGTACAGCCCGATCCAGAGGAGGGCGGCGACCCGGAGCGAGCGGGTGGCGGGGTCGTCGGTCATCGTGCGGTATCGTGGCGACGGGGAGTTAGGCCTTTTCCCTCACCGCACGGCCTCGTAGGCGTCCTGCATGATCGCGATCGCCTCGCGGAGCTCGTCCTCGCCGGTCGCGTACGAGATGCGGGCGTACCCCTCGCCGTGCTCGCCGAAGGCGTCGCCCGGCACCACGACGACGCCGCGGTCGAGACACTCCTCCACGAAGCCGTCGGGCACCTTCGGCATGGCGTAGAAGGCGCCGCCCGGCGTGGGACACTCGATGCCGGCGGCCTCCAGGCCGGACAACAGCAGGTCGCGCCGGCGCTCGAACGACTCCGTCATCTCCGCGACGATGCTCCGGTCGCCCGTGAGCGCGGCCTCCGCGGCGTACTGCGCCGGCGCGGACGCACACGCCTGGACGTACTGGTGGACGCGCACCATCCGGTCCACGCGGTCAGCCGAGCCGTACACCCAGCCGAGCCGCCAGCCCGTCATCGAGTAGAGCTTCGAGGCGGAGTTGACGACGACGACGTTGTCCGTCTCCGCAAACTCGATGGGCGACCGGTGCTCGCCGTCGAAGACGGTGTACTCGTACACCTCATCGGAGATGCAGAGCACGTCGTGTTCGTCCGCGATGCGCGCGAACTCGCGGACGTCCTCCGGCGGCGACACCGCGCCGGTCGGATTGCCGGGGGAGTTGACGATGAACGCCGCCGTATCCTCCGTGATCGCCTCCTCGATCGCCGCCGGGTCGATGGTGAGGTCGTCACGGAGCTCGACGGGGACCGGTTCGCCGTCGGCGATCTTCGTGAGCGCGTCGTAGGAGACGAAGCCGGGATCCGGGATGATCACCTCCTCGCCGGAGTTGACGTGCGCCTCGATGGCGAGGTGGAGCGCCTCGCTCCCGCCGGCGGTCGCGATCACGTTCGCAGGGTCGAGCTCGACGCCCTGGTCCCGCCGGTGTTTGGCGGCGATCGCCTCCCGGAGCGGTTCGATCCCCTTGTTACCCGTGTAGGCGTCCGCCTGCCCCGCGCGGATCGCCTCGACGGCGGCCTCTCGCGCATGGTCAGGGGTCGGGAAGTCGGGCTGTCCCAGCCCGAGGTTGATCGCGTCGTCGCCGGCGGCCTCGAACACCTCACGGATCCCGCTCACCTTGATCCGCTCGACTCGGTCGGCAAAGCCTGTCATGAGTGAGGGAGGGGCCCGCCGCGAGTTAGTTCTTGTCAAGCCGGCCGATTGACTCGGGAGACGATGTAGTTCGATCCAACTGCGGTCGATACTGAACCCTCGATGAATGATGTCGGGAGTAGGTGTATCAAATCAGTTGTGTGGTTGTTTATAAGTGAGTGAGCAGTGTTGCTGACAGCTGTTTATAAGCGCCCGACGATACTGCGGTGACCGCCTGCAAAGCCCCAGCCGGCTCCGGTCGAGGGGCTCGCTGCGCGCTCAAAAGGGCTCGCACGGCTCGCCCTTTTGAGTGCTTACGTCGCCCGTCGTCCCGGAGCCGGCTGCCCCTTTGAGTCCCGCCCCGCACAGCACAACACCGCACCTCACGCCTCCCCAGCCTCGCCGTCGCCTCCGGCGACGACTCCCTCGCGCGCCGACGAGCGCCCGCGGGGCGCTCGCCGGGCGCGCCACCGCACCGCACGCCCGTTTATAAGTCAGGCGTCACACCTACTCTCGATCATTTATATACCACCCCTTCGGTTCCAAGTTGCAATACTCACTCCCGATCTCGCTCAACATGCTTGTTCCCTCACTCGGCTGTGTCACCCGACTGGCTATCTGAAAACGGAGTTTAAAAGGGCACGTCGACCCAGAAGCGAACTCCGATCCTGCTCGATCCCAACGGCGACCCTCACCGAGCCCCAACCACCGGTACACCCTTTTGAGTCGCCGCCGAGGAGCACACATGGACACGCTCGTCACCGACACCCTCCTGATCACGATGGACCCGGGGACGCCGGACGCGACCGGCGATCTCGGCGTCGTCGACGACGGCGCGGTCGGCTGGACCGACGGTGAGATCACCTACGTCGGGCCGGCGGACGCCGTCGACCCCGCGGCCGCCGACCGCACCGTCGACGGCGACGGCTGCGTCACGCTGCCGGGGTTCGTCAACGCCCACGTCCACGGTCGACACTCGATCGTGCGCGGCGCGGCCCAGGACGTCCCCGAGATCGAGTGGATGAACCGCGCGCTCGGCCCGATCTCGAACCACGTTGACGCCGAGGACGGCATCGTCGGCGCCCGGCTCACCGCCTTGGAGGCGCTGGCGTCGGGCGCAACGACGGTCTGCGAGTACGCCGGCGCGGTCGGCGAACTGGTCGAGGAAGTGTACCGCCCGCTCGGCGTGCGCGTCGTCGCCACGGAGACGATAAACGAGGTGCCCGACGACCGCGCTGAGGTCGGTCCCGACGAGCCGTACCCGTTCAACCGCGCGCAGGGCGAGGAGGCGCTGGAGCGCGCGGAGTCGCTGTTCGACGAGTTCGCGGACGACGCCCTCGTGGAGCCGGCGTATGGGCCGCAGGCGCTCGACATGGTGTCGCTCGGCCTCCTTCGGGAGATCACCGAACGCGCCCGCGAGGAGGGCCGGAACGTCCACATGCACGTCGCACAGGGCGAGCGCGAGCGCCGGCAGATCGCCGCGCGCTACGGTGACGGCGAGACCACTGTCGGCGTTCTCGACGAGGAGCACCTCCTCGGCGACCATCTGCTGGCCGCCCACCTCCACGGAGCGACGTCCGACGAGCGCGAGACGCTCGCGGACAACGGCGTCCGGATGGTCGGTTGCCCCTCCTCGATCACCGCCATCGACGGGATCGTGCCGCCGATCGTGGAGTACCGGGGGTACGACGGCGTCGTCGGCCTCGGCACCGACCAAGCGCCTGGCCCTGGCGGCCACAACGCGCTTCGGGAGGCGCGGACGGCGGCGATGCTGGCGAAGGCGGACGCCGGCGACCCGACCGCGCTCGGCGCGGCGGATGCGCTGGAGCTGCTCACGGTGGGCGGCGCTCGCGCGCTCGGCATCGAGGACCGCGTGGGGTCGCTCTCACACGGGAAGCGTGCCGACGTGGTCGTCTGCGATCTCGGGTCGCTCGGCGTCGCGCCGACCGTGACGGAGCCGTTCCACACGGCGATCCCGAACCTCGTCTACGGAGCCGCAGGCGGGGAGGTCAGAGACGTGTTCGTGGACGGCGTCCAGCTCGTCTCCGCCGGGAGCGTCGTCGGCGTCGATGTCGACGAGGTCGTGGCGGAAGCGAACGAGCGGGCTGAAACGGTGTTCCGCGCCGCCGAGGACGACTGGCGCGCGGCGGCCTCCAAGCTCGTGGACGACGTGGACCGCGGGCGGCTCTGAGCCGGTTCCGAGAACTGCCGCGTTCCCTCACCAGGGACCGTCGTAGTTCACCCGCGGCCGCTCCACGTCAACGCCGATCTCGCGAAGCGTGGCGGTCGCGTTCTGGGCCGGCGAAGGCACCGCCCGGTCGAGCGCATCGGTGGTCGCCTCCGCGAAGCGGACCGTCCAGTCGTTGTCGATCACGACCGTCGCGCGCCGGGGGATCTCGGAGTGGCCCTCCCACGACTCCGCGCGCAGGTCGTAGGAGTCTGCGACGCCGCCGTGGAAGTCCGAGACGATGGGGAACGGGAAGTCGAACCGGTCGGCGTACGCGAACCCCGCGAACAGCGAGTCGCCGGTGAGCGCGACGACCGCGAGGTCGCGCTCCGCCGCCCACCCCGAATCCCGGATCGCCGCAAACTCGGCCGTACAGGTCGGCACGAAGTTCGCAGGAGCGAAACAGAGCACTACGGCGTGGTGATTGTCGATGAGCCGGTACAGCTCCAGTTCGACGGCCGTCCCCTCGGAGACCGCCGGCGAAATGAAGTCGGGGGCCTTGACGCCCGTTTCTATCATGCCCGCATCTGTGCTCGGCGCCCTCAAAAAGCGTCGTATCGGCAACGCCTCACACGCCGTATCGTGAAGCCGGCGACCCCGCGCCATGTGAGCGGCTGGCCCACTACAAGAGCTATATGACGCGACGACGTAGATCGGCCATGTTTCAGGCAGCTGCTGCCGCGGTGCTCGACCTCGTCGCCACCTACGGGGTCGTCGTCCTCCTCTGCGTGTTCATCCTGGAGGGCGCGCTGGTGGGGAAGCTGATCCCCACGCGAACCCTGTTCGTGGCGGTCGTGGTGACTGCCGGCTCCGACGCGTTCGCGTTCCTCCCCGTCTTCGCGGCCGCCGTCGTCGGCGCGACGATCGGCCAGGGGCTGGTGTTCGTCGGCGTGCGCCATTTCGACGTGGACCCCACCGATCTGCGTGGGGTGCCCGTCGACGAGGAGCGGCTGGCGGGCGCCGACCGCTGGTTCGACCGGTGGGGCCTTCCCGCAGTCGCCGTCAGTAACGCCCTCCCTGGTACGCGTGGCTGGCTCGCACTCCCGACAGCGACCGCCGACGTGACGAGCACGCGGTTCGTCGCCGCCTCGCTCGTCGGCACCACCGTCTACGCCGGCGCGCTCGTCGGCGTCGCCCTGGGGCTGGAGGGCGCGGCGGTCGCCCTGATGGAACTGTGAGGGTGCGGCCTCCGGTTTCCGATCAGAGGATCGTTCCGTGTTTTTTGTCCGGTAGGTCCTTTTCGACGTCCTCGTAGAACGCGAAGCGCGCGGCGAGCTCCGCGCGCAATGAGGAGGGGGCGACGATCTCGTCGATGACGACCTCGCTCGCCATGCGGTGGACGTCGATGTCGCGGCGGTACTCCTCGCGGAGCTCCGCCTCGCGCTCGGCGCGCTCCTCGGGGTCGTCGATCTCCGCGAGCTTGCGGGCGTAGACGGCGTTGATGGCGGCTTCCGGTCCCATGATCGCGATTTCGCCCGAAGGGAGCCCGATGACGCTTTCGGGGTCGTAGGCGGGGCCGCCCATCGCGTAGATGCCGGCGCCGTACGCCTTCCGAACGACGACCGTCTGTTTGGGGACCGTCGCCGAGGAGGTGGCGTAGATCATCTTCTTCCCCTTCTCCAGAATGGCGTCCTTCTCGACCTGTGAGCCGGCCATGAAGCCGGGCGTGTCACAGAGGTAGAGGAGTGGAATCTCGTAGGCGTCACACGTCCAGATGAACTCGGCCGCCTTTTCGGCGGCGTCCGGGAAGATCGCCCCCGAGCGCTCCGTCGGCTGGTTAGCGACGACGCCGACCGGGCGGCCGTCGATCCGGCAGAAGGCGGTGACGATCTCCTTGCCGTAGCCCTCCTTCACCTCGAAGACGCTCTCGGCGTCCGCGATCCGGTCGAGCAGGTCGTGCACGTCGTACGGGCGGTTCGGCGACTCGGGGATCAGCTCGTCGATCCCGTCGGGCGAGAATTTCGGGGGTTTCGGCTCCGATTTCGGCGGTTTCTCGCCGGCCTGGTCGGGCAGATACGTGATGAGGTCGGCAACGAGTTCGCGGGCATGCTCCTCGTCGCGCGCGACGAGGTCGGCGGAGCCGGAGTGCTCCGCGTGGACCGCCGGGCCGCCGAGCTCCTCCAAGTCGATCTCCTCGCCGGTGACCATTTTCACCATCCGCGGGGAGGCGATCGCCATCGACGACATCCCCTCCACCATCACGGTGAAGTCGGCGAAGACGGGGGTGTAGGCCGCGCCGGCGATACAGGGACCGTACAGCACGCAGATCTGCGGGACCGCACCCGAGAGCATCGAGTGGTTGTAGTAGTACTTCCCGATCCCCTCGCGATTGGCGAAGAAGCCGCTCTGTTGGTCGATCCGGCCCCCGGAAGAGTCCATCAAGTAGAGCACCGGCTTGCCAGTTTTCAGGGCGCGCTGTTGCATCCGGAGGAACTTCTCGACGCCCGTGGCGGCCATCGACCCCGCCTTCACGGTGAAGTCGTTCGCCATGAAGTGGAGGTCCCGCCCCTCGAACTCGGCGGCGCCCGTGAGCAGGCCGTCGCCCGGAATCCGGTCGCCGTCGTCGTACTCGTCGCCGTCGGGCGCGTTCGGGTGCCAGTCGTCGAACGCCGCGAACTTCCCGTCCTCGAAGTGGAGCCCAGCGGGGTCGCCGCCGGCCGCGTCGGCATCGCCCGCACCCCGCGTGCCGCCCTCGCCGCCGAACCAGCGGTCAAGCCGGTCACGGACGAACAGCTTCCCCTGGTCGGGGAGTCGCTGCTTGTACTTCTCGGGTCCGCCCTCCAGGATGTCGTCGATCTCCGCCTGGAGCTCGCGCTCGCGGTCGGTCGGGCCGAGGTCGTCGTCCAGCGGATAGTCGACTTCTGGTGGTGACGCGCTCGCCGCGGGCTCATCGTCCTCCCCGACGTGGACGTCGACGTCGACGCCGAGATGTTCCGCCAGCGACCGCGCGATCGCTTCGGCTTCCTCGGGCGTCGCCGCCGCGCCGACGTGTACCTTCATGCGCGCAAGATTTGCGGCAGGTTGTAAACCGTTTTCCATGCGGGTTGGCGGGCGCTCGCTTCCCCGAGGTGACGGATCGCCTGTGTGGGAGGGACGCTGCTATTCGGCGCCCGACTCGGTGGTCCGCGGCCCGTCGGCCACACCGTCGGTGGAGTCCACGCCGGTCACCTCGAAGCGCGCACCGCCGGCCGCGGAGGAGTCGACGGCGACCGACCAGCCGTGCGCCTCCGCGACCTCTCGAACGATCGCAAGCCCGAACCCCGTTCCGCCCTCGCTCCCACTGTGTCCGGGCTGAAACACCGTTTCACGTTTTTCCGGGAGGATACCGGGTCCGTCGTCGCTCACGGCGAAGCCACGCTCCGTGGACTCCACGATGACGGTCGTTTCGGGGCCTGCGTGCTCGATCGCGTTCCGGAACAGGTTCTCGAAGAGGTTGCGCAGGCGGTCGGGATCGGCCTGTAGCGTGCGGTCGCCGACGGTTTCGAGACCCGCATCGGCCGTCTCGACGCCCTCCCAGCTCTCGGTGGCGATCTCCGTCAGGCGAACCGGCTCGGCCTCACCCACGCTTTCCCCCTCACGTGCCAGCGTGAGAGTGTCGTCGATGATCGTCTCCATCCGACCGAGCGCGTCGAGCGCCGGCTGAAGGTGCTCGGTCGCGGAATGGTCGTCCGCGAGCGCCTCCGCAACGAGGTCGAGTCGCCCCGTCGCGACGTTCAGCGGGTTTCGTAGGTCGTGGCTGACGATGCCCGCGAACTCGTCGAGCCGGTCGTTCTGCCGTTCGAGGACCGCTTCGCGGAGCTTCGACTTCGAGACGTCCTCCTGAAAGCCCACCCAGTTGGTGATCGTCCCGTCCTCGTCCCGCAGCGGGGCGACGCTCACCCGGTTCCAGAACTCCGATCCGTCCTTGCGGTAGTTCCGCAGCACGGTAGTGCCCGGTCGCCCCTCCTCAATGGCGGTGCGGAGCTCGGCGACCGCTTCCGGGTCGGTGTCGCGGCCCTGGAGGAATCGGCAGTTCTCGCCGACGGCCTCCTCGCGACCGTAGCCCGTCATCTCGACGAACCGGTCGTTGACGTACACCATCGGGTTGTCAGGCTGCGACGGATCGGTGAGGGTGATCCCCACGGGCGCTTCGTCCATCGCCTTGCGTTTGGTCTCCAACTCCGCCCGTTGGCGCTGCTCGTCGGTAATGTTCCGAAGGATGCCGACGCTCCCGCGGAACGAGTCGCCCTCGTACGGGAGCGCCGCCATGTGGTCCCGACAGGGGACGCGGTCGCCGTCGGCGGTCACCACCTCCATATCGAAGCGAGCAACGTCCGAACCCTCGTGGGAGAGGACATCGCCAAGCCGGGTTTCGGCCTCCGCGACCGTTTCCTCGTCCTTCATCAACCCCGGTCTGCTCCCGATGATCTTCTCGCGGTCGTAGCCCACCATCTCCGCGAACTCCTCGTTCACAAACTGGAAGACGCCAGTCTCGTCGACGACGTACACCGGGTACCCGAGCGCGCGAAGCACGGTGGAGTAGCGGTCGGCAACGTCTCGGGTCCGGCGCTCCTCGACGGCCTGTCGCACTCGATTGGCAAGCCGGCGCTGTTGGTCCGGACCGCCCTTCTGGAAGTAGCCGGTGACGCCCGCATTGAGCGCCTGGCTGGCGATCTCCTCGCTCCCCTTCCCCGTGTACAGCACGAACGGCACGGCGGAGTCGATCGCCCGCAGCTGCTCGAAAAACGCCAGGCCGTTCATGGCCGGCATGTCGTAGTCGCTCACGACACAGTCGAACCGTGTCGGTGTTTTCTCTTCGTCAGTATGCTCTGCCGTCGCCCCGTCGAGCACGTCGAGGGCGTCGTCGGGGTCATCGATGCTCGTCACCCTGACGTCGTCGAGCTCGCGGTCGAGAAATGCCGCCGTAAGATCGAGCACGGCAGGGTCATCGTCGACGTGAAGCACGTCGATCCTGTCGCTCATAAGGGTAATCGGGCCGCTGGGTGTAAAGCGGTATCGCCGCGGTATCAGCCCTGAAAGCGCGTGATACACTGTCCGTCCGGGGGTGGCTTTACGACGCTTGACGACCACTCTCGTGGTATGAGCAACGAGGTCAAACTCTCTCGGCTCGACGCACGACTCGATGAGCAGACGTACCCTGCCGAGCGCGAGGCGCTCGTCGAGCGACTTGCGGGAACGACACTGCTGTTCGCCGACGGCGAGGCCGATCTCGGCGACCTGATCGCCGAGATCGACCAGGAGACGTTCGTGGACGCCGGCGACCTCGTCTCCGCACTCCAGAACGTGTTGCCCGTCGAGGCGGTTGGGGAGCCGGGACAGTCGGATGGCGATGCGTGAGCCGGCAGCGATCGGCGGCGAGGGCGATGCGTGAGCCGGCAGCGATCGGCGACCGCCTCGACCGCCCCGACCGCCACGTCTGCGCCCGGAACCCCGGCGTTTAAATGCGGTCCGCGGTTGGTTCCGGCATGAAGTTCTGCGACGAGTGCGGTTCGATGATGAAGTCCGGCGAGGGCGAAGACCACTGGGTCTGCGACTCCTGTGGCTACGAGGAGGGCCGCGAGGACGACGAGGGGGATGCGTGGATCACGGAGTCCCAGGAGGAGTCGGAGATCATCGACATCAGCGATGCCGAGGACAAGGGGCTGCCGAAGACCACGGCCCACTGTCCCGAGTGTGGCAACGACCAAGCGTACTGGTACATGCAGCAGATCCGGTCGGCCGACGAGTCCGAGACGCGCTTTTTCGTCTGCACCGACTGCGAGCACAAGTGGCGCGAGGACGACCACTGACGACGGCGCGCGCCTCCTTTTAAGGTCGTCTCGCACCAACGCGGCAACATGAACCCGCCGGTCGTTCCCGACGACGCGCTCGACGGGTGGGCAGTCGTCGCCGAGACGACGGAGACGCCCTTTTCAGTCGGGCCGATATCGGTGGTTGCTCATACTCGACGGTACGAGCCCACGGATACGCCGGCGCCGCGTCCCTTTTTCTTCGCGAGTCGGCTGGCGATCACCCCACGTACGCGGCCCAACGGTGCCCTCACGCGGCTCGTCGAGCGCGGCGCCCGCGAGGGATTCCGCTCGACGCTCGCCGACCGCGGCATCGACGACCTCTCCCGCGGAGACCGCCAGACGCTTCGGATCGACGACCCCGAGGCGAGCGAGGCGACGCTCACGACGTTTCACGGGGTTCTCCGACCCGATGCTGGAACCACCGAAAGCGCCGGCGACGCTGTGGCGCAGCCGGTGCCAGTGCTCGCGCTCCTCGCAACGTGGACGACGCACGCGACGGACGAGTACCTCCTTGCCGGCGGCGCGGTGCCCGCCGGCGAAGCCGACGATCCCGAAGCCGGCCGCCGGCGACTCCTCCAGCAGATCCGCAGCGTGCGCGCCGAGTAGCAGCGTCTCCGCGGGGGTGCCCACCCTCCCCGCTGTTCAGCGACCGTTCCGATCCCACACCGGGCCGTCAGAGTCCGCCGCCGTGGAGCCGGTGTTCGCCTCGGCTCCCGACTCGGGATCCGTCACAGCGAAGCGCTCGCGAAGGTGCTGGGGGAACCCCTCCGGGTCCACGGCTGCGAACTCGTCGTCGAGCGCCCGGAGCCGATACTTCGGTTGACCGAGCCCCATCGGCACCCTGATCGTCTCGACGAGCCCGCGGTCGGCGAGGTCACGACGCACGTCCGTGAACGACTGTGGCGCCACGACACCGACCTCGTCCGCCCACGCTCGAAGGTCTCGAAACAGGTGGTCGTGTCGCGCCGTTAGCGCGACCAGCACCGTCAGGTCCGAGATCTGGTCGTCACGCAGGAGGTCGTCGGCGTCCGCCTTCTCGAGTATCACGGCGAGGTCGTCCGCGAACCGTTCGGAGAGCGCCGTTTCGGCTGCCGACAGCAGTGCCGTGCGCGACGGCATCTTCACGTCCGCGGGCGTCCCCTGGTCGAACCACGTCGCCGCCGCCGTGTGGATGCCGGCGGCTCGCTCGGGCGTCTCCTGGTGGAGCAGCGTTCGGTCGTCGGGCGGTCCTGCAAGCGTCCCAGTCCACTCCGTCCCGGCGAATACGGAGCGCTCGCCGGCAGGCTCCTCCGTGGTTCGCACGGCGAGGGAGTCGTTTGCGACGGCCTCCGCGACAGCCGTCCCGAGCACGAATCGCGTGGAGAGCGCCTCGACGGTCGACGGGGGACAGAGCAGCCGCCAACATCCGCCGTCGGTCGCCGCGCGGGCATCGAGGAGCGCGGAGAGCCGCTCGACGGTCACGCCGGATGCGACGAGCCGCTCGCGACCCTGAAGCGCGTCGGCGAGACCGACCTCGGCGGTCATACCTGTGGGTGTCACGGGTGCGCATTGAACGTTCCGCCCGAGTCGATCGGGCGGATAATCGGGACCAATTGGTGGCGGGCTCGTCAGGGAGCGCGCGCGAAGACCAGGTAGCCGGTGTGGCCGACGCCCGCAGTGGAGGGACGCGAGCCGCGCTCGGAGAAGTCCATCTCTCGGGAGATCGTCTCCAGCGTCTCGATACCCTCCAATCCGGCCTCGCGGGCGGCCTCGACGGCCTCGCGAGTCCCTTCGATGAACGGGGAGTAGACGGCCAGATAACCGCCGGGGATGAGCAGCTCGTCGGCCCGGGCGACGACTTCGGGCGCGTCACCCGTATCGAGCGTGAGCACGTCAAAGGACTTGCCGGCGATGAGGTCGTCGAGCTCCTCGACGAGGTCGCCGGCGCGCACGTCGACGTGATCGGCGACCCCCGCGGTCTCCATGTTCGAGCGGGCAACTTCGGCGAACTCCTCGTCGATCTCGTAGCTGGTCACGTCGGCGCCGGCTCGCCCGAGGTACGCCGAGAGGATCCCCGTTCCCGTGCCGGCGTCGAGCACGCGGTCGCCGCCGGAGGCACCGGTGTGGCCCATCACGAGCCCCACGTCGCGGGGCATCATCGGCGCCCCCGTGCGCTCCAGATGGTCAAACAGGTTGGGGCCGCGAAGCTCGCGGACCTCGAACGTCTCGTCGAGGTGGGTCTCGACCGTGTCGCCGGCCGCCACGTCCTCGGGAACCTCCAACACGCCGAGGTCCGTGCCGAACTCCTCGCCCGGCTCCAGCAGGAACTCGCGGCCCTCTTCAGGGTGAATCAGCAGATACGCGGCGTCGGTCACTCGCTACTCCAGCCGCTCGATGGCGGCCGCGAGGTCGCCGTCGGTCGCTTCGAGCGCTTCGCGGGCGGCCGACTCCGGCACGCCGGCGCGCTCGGCCACGATCGCCACGTCGTCGTCGGGGATGCCGGTGTCGCCAGCGTCGCCGCCCTCGCCACCCTCGACGGCCGCCGCCGCACCGCCGGCGCCCGCATCCGCGACCTTCTCGGGCTCACCGACGATCTGGTAGGTCTGCTGGCCCTGTGCGTCCATCTGCGTGACTTGCGGGGCCTCGAAGACGAGGTCGCCGTCACCCGTCTCGATGACGACTCGGTCGGCGTCGAGCTCCTCGACGTCGATGCCCATCTGCTTCATCATCTGCTTCATCTTGCGCGGGTTCATCCCGCCGCCTCCAAACATGGTCGCGAGTTCGCATGCGCGATACAAAAAGGGTGGCGAAGGGCGCTCGGCTCGTCGGGCGCCGCCGGAAGCCCGCGAAGCCGACCCGCCGGCTTCATTGTGCGTCCCGCGAACGTCAGCGTATGTACGTTGCCGACCGGACGTGGCCGGAGCTCGCCGACTACGTCGCCGAGGAGTCAGTCGCGATCGTCCCCCTGGGCTCGACCGAACAGCACGGACCGCACCTTCCGCTTGCCACCGACCACCTGATCGCGGAAGCGCTCGCGGACGCGGCCGCCGACCGCACCGGATTCCTCCGCACGCCGACGATAAACGTCGGCGTCAGCCCGCATCACCGCCAGTTCCACGGGACGATGTGGGTGGACCCGCCGGCGTTCCGCGACTACGTCGAGAGCTTCACGCGCAACCTCGCGTATCATGGCATCGACCGCGTCGTTTTCGTCAACGCCCACGGCGGCAACGTCCAGCACCTCCGTGAGGTGGGCCGCCGGCTCCACGAGGACGAGACGATGTACGCCATCGAGTGGATGTGGGACGAGTCGATCCCCGAACTCGTCGACGACCTCTTCGAGCGCAACGGTCCCCACGCCGGCCCGAAGGAGACGGCGATGATCACGCACATCGCGCCGGAGCTCGTGAAGAACGACCGGCTCGGGGACGCGCGTGACGGCGGACTCGTCGACCTCCGCGACGCCGAGACGATCGTCCACGGCGCGCGAACCTACTACGACGCCGCCGAGAACTCCGGGAACGGCGGCTTTGGCGACCCGACCGACGTGACCCCTGAAAAGGCCGAAAAGCTGTTCGAGGCCGCTGCTGACCAGCTCGTCCAGCTGCTTGAGTGGCTGGACGCGCAGGCGTTCGACGACCTCATGCCGGAGCCGCACGTCGACCCGCAGCCCGGCAGCCGGCGCTGAAGGCGCGTTCGATTTTTAAGACCATATGCCAGTATCCGGAATCACCACGTGGCGCGCCCGGCGAGCGCCCTCTTAAGGGCGCGAGCCGGAACGCGAGGGAGGTCGGCGGCGGCCGCGGCGTTGCGGTCCTGCGGCCGCCGTCGACCGAGGCTGGGGAGGCGTGAGGTGCTGTGTGGGGCGGTGCCGTGCGGGGCGGGACTCAAAGGGGCAGCAGGCTCCGGGAAGACGGCCGACGCAAGCACTGAACGAGCGGAGCGAGTGAAGCGCGCAGCGAGGCCCTCGACCGGAGCCTGCTGGGGCTTTGGAGATGTTTGTCATCGCACTCACCTCGGCGCCCGCTTATAAGGCACCTGCTGGGGCTTTGGGGGTGTTCGCCAGCGTGCTCACCGCACAGACACCTTACAAAGCGTCGACTGGGACTTTGACGGTCGTGTTTGCCGCTCTTGCCGTCGCCCACACACCAGCAACCCCTTATAAGTGCTCAACGACCAACCCGCCCTATTCGCGTTTCACCGACACCGCGATCCCCGACCCAACGGGCAGGATCGACGTGTCGAGGTCGTCGTCCTCCCGCACGACATCCACGTACTTGGCGATCCCCCGCGTCTCCGTGTCGTCCGGCGGGAGCTCGACGCCGGACTCGAAGTACGCCAGCAGGTCGCCGAAGTCGATGGGGCCGGCGGTGATGTTGTCAGCGACCACCACCGCCCCGTCGGCCAGCTTCGGCTTGATCGCCTCGTAGGCGTCTGCGTAGCGGTGTTTCTGGTGGTCGATCAGCACCACGTCGAAGGGGCCGTCGTAGCGCTCGACGGTCTCCATCGCGTCGCCGACCTCGAAGGTGACCGCGTCGGCGTAGCCGTACTCCGCCGCGAACGCCTCGCCCTGCTCGGCCTCGTCGGCGTCGAATTCCGTGCAGACGACGTGGTCCGCGCCGCCACGGAGGAACCACGTTGCGGAGTAGCCGAAGCCGGAGCCGAACTCGAACACGCGCTCGGCGTCCGTCAGCCGCGCCAGCAGTCGGAGGACGCCGCCGGCCTCCGGGCCGATGTTCGGGAAGCCGGACTCCGCGGCGAGCTCGGCCATCTCCGTCTGCACCGGGGTGTGCTCGGGCGCCGTCGCCGCGAGGAAGCGTTGCGTGTGGTCGGGAAGGACGTCCATGTCTGCCGGCTCACCGTCGGAGCACTTGAAGGTGGGCGCCGGGAACGGAATTTGAAATCCTCCGGCCGCCCACCCTTTTAAGCGCCGCCGCCGAACGACGGCCAATGCCCGCGATTCGTGCCGACGACCTCCGCAAGCGCTACGGCGACGTGGCCGCCCTCGACGGCCTGAACGTCGAGGTTCCCCACGGCGAGCTGTACGGCTTTCTCGGCCCGAACGGGGCCGGCAAGACCACGACGCTCCGGGTGCTCACCGGCCAGCTCGTTCCCGATTCGGGCTCCGCGGAGGTGCTCGGCGTCAACCCGGCGACCGACCCCGTGGAGGTGCGCCGTCGGGTCGGCATCCTTCCGGAGCAGGGATCGCCGCCGAGCTTTCTCACGCCCCGCGAGTACCTCCAGTTCGTCGGGCGCGTGCGGGGGATGGACGAGTCAGTCGTCGCCGAGCGCACCGACGCGTGGGCCGACCGGCTCGGGTTCGCCGGCAAGCTCGACACGCTCGCGACCGACCTCTCGCGAGGACAGGCTCAGAAGGCGATGGTCGCCGCCGCGTTCCTCCACGAGCCCGACCTCGTGTTCATCGACGAGCCGCTCGCAAATCTCGACCCGATCGTTCAGGAGCGGCTGAAGCGGTATCTCACCGACTACGCCGGCAACAACACGATCTTCGTCTCCACGCACGACATCGACGTGGCCGAGGAGCTGTGCACCCGGGTCGGCATCGTCGCCGACGGTCGCGTCGTCTCGGAGATCGACGTGGCGGACCTCGACGAGCCGCTGCTCGACGCCTTCCTCGCGGCGGTTGATGCGGCGGGGGCGCGGGACACGCCTCGCCGGGAACGGACCACCGGCGACGGGACGCCTCGCCGGGAACGGTCCACCGGTGACGGGACGCCTCACCGGGAGGACACCTGATGTCGGCCACCAACCGCGACCTCCTCGCGACGATGTGGCGCGAGGAGTGGCGGCTCCACGCGGAGCTGTTCGGCGGCGGGCGCTTCCTCACCTTCCCGCTAATCGTCCTCCTGCTCACCGCCGGCGCGGGACTCGGACTCGCGACCGTCGGCGTCGAACCCGCGACGGTCGAGACGGGACTCCGAGCGCTTGCACTGCTGTTCGGCCTGTACGCCGGCACCGCGGGGTTCGTCGGCACCGACGCCGTCAGAGACCTGCTCGGCGACGTGTCCCTCGTGCTCGCGACGGCGGACATTCTCCCGCTCTCGCGCCGGCGGATGCTCGGACTCTTTCTCGTGAAGGACGCCGCCTTCTACGCCGTCGTCTTCCTCGCGCCGATGGCGGTCGGGTTCGCACCGCTGGCGGCTGCGTCGACTGCCACGCCGACCGCCACCGCGCTCGCCGTCGGCCTCCTGTGGGCCGAGACCGCGGCGCTGTTCGCGTTCGGGATGGCAGTCACGGTGTCGCTCGTCGCCGCGAGCACGCGAGGCGTCTCCCGCGCCGCACTCCTCGCGGGGGGTGGCGTCGTCGCACTCGCCATGTGGACGACCGGCGCGGCCGCCGCAATGCTGGTCGCGCCGACGGGCGGGGCCGGACTGGTGCTCCTCCCGGCCGCCGGCCTCCTCGGCGGTGCCGCGGTCGCCGGCTACGACCCGGCGTACGCCTCGCCCTCGCGGACGGCGACCGCGCGGATCGACCGGCTCTCGGGGTGGCTCCCCGGTGACGACGACGGGCTCCTCGCGAAGAGCCTGCTCGGGCTGGCACGCTCCTCGGGCGGGGTCGCCAAACCGGTCGTCTCCGCCGGGCTCCTGCTCGCCGTCGCCGCGGGGCTCGCACTGCTGGTCGAGACGATCGCGGGCGTCGCGCCGGCGCCCGGCACGTTCTTCGGCGGCGTGCTCGCGTTGTCGGCGTTCACCACCTACAACTGGCTCACCACCACGGACTCCCTCGACGACTACCGGATCCTCCCGGTGCGGATTGCTGCGGTGTTCACCGCGAAGCGTCGCGGGTTCGCGGTCGTCGGCCTCCCGGTCGCGACCGCGGCGTACCTGGTCGCGCTCGTCGCGTTTCCGCCGCATCCCGTCGACGCACTCGTCGGGTTCGCACTGCTGCTGTCGGCGTCCGGCTACTACTTCGGACTCACCGTCTACCTCGCCGGGTTCGACCCCAACGAGTTCCTGTTCGACCCCGTCCGATTCGGCCTGTTCGGAGTGGGGGTCGGCGTCGTGCTCGGCCCCGCCGTCATCGGGTCGTTCCTGCCGGCCGTGGGGCTCGCGAACGCGACAACCGTCGCCGTGGCGCTCGCGGGCTGTGCGCTCGTCGGGCTCGCCGGCGCGCTGTTGGCGCATCGGGCGGGACCGCGGTGGGAGAAGCGACTCCGGACCTCAAACAGTTAAGTCACGGTCGGCCGACCGTTTCGATAATGTTCGACCCCGACGAATTGGCGGAGATCCGCGAGGCGAAGGAGTCGTGGGAGGCGGAGACCTACGGCCCCACCGTCGAGCGGTTCGGGGAGCGCAAAGAGGAGTTCACCACCGACACCGGCGGGACGGAGGTCGACCCGCTGTACACCCCGGCGGACATCGACGACCACGACTACCGGGAGGACGCCGGCTTCCCCGGCGAGGAGCCGTACACCCGCGGCGTCTACTCGACGATGCACCGCGGGCGGACGTGGACGATGCGGCAGTACGCCGGGATGGGCACCGCCGAGGAGACCAACGAGCGGTTCAACTACCTGCTCGACCAGGGCTCCTCCGGGCTCTCGATGGCGTTCGACCTTCCCACGCAGATGGGGTACGACTCCGACGCCGCGATGGCCGAAGGGGAGGTCGGGCGCTCGGGCGTCGCCATCGACACCCTCGACGACTTCGAGACGGTGTTCGACGGGATCCCGCTGGACGAGGTGTCCACCTCGATGACGATCAACGCGCCCGCCAGTGTGCTCCTTGCGATGTACGTCGCGATGGGCGACGAGCAGGGCGTCCCGCGCGAACAGCTCCGGGGGACCATCCAGAACGACATCATGAAGGAGTACATCGCGCGGAACCTCTACATCTACCCGCCCGAGCAGTCGATGCGGCTCATCACGGACATCTTCGCGTTCTGTGCCGAGGAGACGCCGAACTTCAACACGATCTCCATCTCGGGGTACCACATCCGCGAGGCGGGCTCGACGGCGGCCCAGGAGGTCGCGTTTACCCTCGCGAACGGCGTCGAGTACGTGCAGGCCGCCGTCGACGCGGGGCTCGACGTGGACGACTTCGCCCCGCAGCTCTCCTTCTTCTTCAACGCGCACAACAACATCTTCGAGGAGGCCGCGAAGTTCCGCGCCGCCCGCCGGATGTGGGCGCAGATCATGGAGGAGCGGTTCGGCGCCGAGAACCCCAAGTCGAAACAGCTGAAGTTCCACACGCAGACCGGCGGCTCCACGCTGACGGCCCAGCAGATCGAGAACAACGTCGTCCGGGTCTCCTATCAGGCGCTCGCCGCCGTGCTCGGCGGCACCCAGAGCCTCCACACCAACGGGAAAGACGAGGCGCTGGCGCTCCCCACCGAGAAGTCCGTCCGGACCGCGCTCCGCACCCAGCAGATCCTCGCGCACGAGTCCGGCGCCGCCGACACGATCGACCCGCTTGCGGGCTCCTACTACGTCGAGAGCCTCACCGACGAGGTCGAGGAGGACGCCTTCGACATCCTCGACGAGATCAAGCGCCGGGACGGGATGCTCGAAGCCGTCAAGAGCCAGTGGGTGCAGCGCCAGATCCAGGATGTCGCCTTCGAGCGCCAGCGGGAGATCGAGCAGGGCGAGCGCGTCATCGTCGGCGTCAACGAGTTCGAGGTGGACGAGGAGCCGGCAATGGACCTCGAAGAGGTCGATCCCGAACAGGAGGCGGCCCAGAAGCGCAGTCTGGAAGCGGTGAAAGCCGACCGTGACACCGAGGCCGTCGAGGACGCGCTCGCCGCGCTCCGCGAGGCGGCCGCCGGCGACGAGAACGTGATGCCGTACGTGGTCGACGCCGTGAAGGCGTACGCGACGGTCCAGGAGGTGTGTGACGTGTTCCGTGAGGAGTTCGGGGAGTACAAGCCGAGCGGGTAGGTGTGCCGAAGAGCCCGGACTCCATCGTGGGTGATTCGTTAAGTAGGATGCCGGCGTAAGTGGGCGTATGAGCAGTATCGACGTTCCGCCCGACGTGCTCGACGCGATCGCGGCCCCGCCGGAGGAACGGGAGCCCATCGTTCGTCAAGAGCTGGCGGTCTCGCTCTATCGGGAGGGGTATCTGTCGTTCGGAAAGGCTCGGGAACTCGCGGGGCTCTCCAAGGGCGAATTCCACCGACTGCTCGGTGACCGAAACGTCGATCGACACTACACCGAGGCTGATCTCGCGCTCGATGCCGAGTACGCTAGGAAATGACGGTCGTCTCGAACACCTCTCCGCTGCTCAATCTTGCGTTGATCGATCGGTTACCACTGATCGAGTCGCAGTTCGATCACGTGGTCGTTCCGAGAGAGGTGTGGGACGAGTTACTGGACGGTTCTCACGGAGTCGACAGTCTCGAGGAGTTTCGAGACGCCGGCGGTATCAGTGTCGTTTCGGCCAACTCGACCGACCTTCTGACGGAGTTCAACAGGGAACTCGACCGTGGAGAAGCGGCGGCACTCGCACATGCAGTGGACATCGACGCGGATCGCGTGCTATTGGACGAACGTGAGGGGCGTGCGGCGGCGACGCGACACGACATCCCCGTTACGGGCGTCGTCGGCATTCTTCTTCGTGCATCGAGCCAAGACGCTGTGGACCTCCGTTCTGAACTGGACGCGCTCCGTGAAGCGGGGTTCTGGATCTCCGACGAGCTCTACGAGCGGGCGCTTCGGATGGACGAGGAGTGAGGAGGGCGCCATAGAGGCGCCCAGAGACGCCGACCCTACCGCAGCTTCACCGCCGTCCCGTACGCCAGGATCTCGGCGCCGCTGTCGGCGATCGACGAGGTCGTAAAGCGGACGTTGACGACGCCGTCGGCGCCGAGCGCCTCCGCCTCCTCAACCATCCGCCCCTGCGCCTGATTCCGGGCGTCCGTCATCAGCTCCGTGTACCCCTTCAGCTCGCCGCCCGCGAGATTGCGAAGTCCCTGCGTGATGTCGCGGCCGACGTTCCGGGCGCGGACCGTGTTCCCGCGCACGACGCCGAGCGTCTCGACGACTTCCGTCCCTGCAACCGTGTCCGTGTTGGAGAGCTCCATGGGCTCCTCTGGTCGCGTGGGTGCTTAAAAGTAGGCTGCGGGGCGCGAGTCGACGGACTCGCGACGGACGGCGGACCCGCCATCGGCCAGTGACCCCGCTACCGGCCGACGATCGGGTCGAGGACCCCGGCGAAGTCGTCGGGGAGCTGGTCGGCCATGCGGTCGAGCTCGCGGTTGGGCACCATCCCGGCGACCACGTCGCTGACGGCGTCGGCGTACGCCGCGGCGCGCTCCTCGTCGACATCGGCGCGCTCGGCGACGCGAGCGAGGAACTCCTCTCGGCCGAACGCCCCGGACTCGTCGACCGACACGTCGACCATCCACTCGCCGGCGGGCTCGGGGAGGAAGTGGACCACGTCCTCGACCTCGCCGGCGGAGAGACGCTCGCCGAGCGTGCGGAGAGTCACGCGGGCGGCGATCTCGGCTTCGTCTTCCGGCAGGTCGGTTGCGTCGGCGACCGCCTCGGGGAACGACTCGGCGAGGAGAGCCCCACCGGTCTGGAACGCACGGTCGTACTCCGGCGGGAGCTCCGCGAGCACGTCGCCGAGCTCGGGTTCGCCGGCGATCCGGGAGACTGCGGCCATCACGGCACGAACGCGGAGTTCCGTCTCCTCGGCGTCGACGCCGGTCTCCTCGGCAACGTGGTCGAGAAACTCGTCGTACTCCAGCGGCTGTGCCAGCGGCTTGAGGTCGGAGTCGGTGACGTCCTCCGCGAACGTCGCCCGGAGGAACGATGCGAGGTCGCGCGCTTCACCGGGACGGAGGCTCGCGCCCAGCGCCTCCAGCGTCGCGCGGACGGTCGCCTCCGCGTCGTCGTCGGAATCGAAGTCGGCCCCCTTGCGGGTGTGCCGGA
The DNA here is from genome assembly GCF_054654575.1 of Halorubrum gandharaense. Classification (NCBI taxonomy): domain Archaea; kingdom Methanobacteriati; phylum Methanobacteriota; class Halobacteria; order Halobacteriales; family Haloferacaceae; genus Halorubrum; species Halorubrum gandharaense. The sequence continues at coordinate 594,581 of NZ_BAAIET010000001.1, read as the reverse complement.
CGAGTTCTCGGGTCATCGGGTTCGATAGGGAGGTTCGACGGGTCGCCGGGTAAATCGTGTGGCCGTCCCCGCCAGCAGACATATCGGGAAGCCGAGCGCAACGCCAGATATGAAGAACGAGGAGGTCGCGGAGGTCCTCCACGAGATCGCGGACTACCTCGAGATCGAGGGTGTCGAGTTCAAGCCGCGGGCGTACCGGGCCGCCGCGAGCAACATCGAGGCGCTCTCCGAACCGGTCGAAGAGGTGCACGAGCGCGGCGAGCTCCAGGAGATCGACCGCGTCGGCGCGTCGATCGCGGAGAAGGTCGCCGAGTACGTCGAGACGGGACAGATCGAGTACCACCAGGAGCTCGCCCGCGATCACCCGGACGACATCGAGGCGCTGACGCGGGTCGAGGGAATCGGCCCGAAGCAGGCCCAGCGGCTCTACGAGGCGCTGGGCGTCTCGACGCTGGAGGAGCTGGAGCGGGCCGCCCGCGAGGGGCGCGTCGCCGAGATCGAGGGCTTCGGTGAGACGAGCCAGCAGAACGTCCTCGACCACATCGACGTGGCGCTGGCGGGCGAGGAGCGCACCCTCATCGGCCACGCCTTCGACCGCGCCCGCGGGATCCGCGACCGCATCGCCGATGTCGAGCACGTCGACCGGGTGCAGATCGTCGGCTCGTTCCGCCGGCGCCGACCCACGATCGGCGACGTGGACGTGCTCGCCACTGCGAGCGACGCCTCGGCCGCGATGGACGCCGTCACGTCGTTCGACGATATCGAGGAGGTGATCGCCACCGGCGAGACCAAGACCTCGGTGAAGATCGGCGGCGAACTCCAGGTCGACCTCCGGATCGTCGACGAGGCGTCGTGGGGGAGCGCCCTCCTCTACTTCACCGGCTCGAAGGACCACAACATCGTCGTCCGGGACCGGGCGACGGACCGCGATTGGAAGCTCAACGAGTACGGCCTCTACGACGTTTCGGACGTGCCCGAGGGGGAGTCCGGTCAGCGAGTCGGCGAGAAGCTCGCCGGCGAGACCGAGGCGGGCGTCTACGACGCGCTCGACATGGCGTGGACCCCACCCGAGCTCCGCGAAAACACGGGGGAGGTCGGCGCTGCGGCCGCCGGCGAACTCCCCGATCTCGTCACGGTCGACGACATCCGCGGCGACTTCCAGTCGCACACCACGTACAGCGACGGCGAGCACACCGTCCGTGAGATGGCCGATCGGGCCGCCGAGCGCGGGCTGGAGTACCTCACGATCACCGACCACGGCCCCGAGCTCGACGTGGTGGCGGGGGTGCAGGACCGCGAGGAACTGCTCGACCAGCGTGCGGCCATCGACGCCGTCAACGACGACCCCGAGCTCGACGTGACGCTCCTCCACGGGCTGGAGGCGGAGGTGACCGCGGACGGCCTCGATGTCCCCGACGACTGGTGTGACGACGTCGACGTTCTCGTCGCCGGGATGCACCTCCAGCCGGACGACCCGACGGGCTGCCTCGTCGAGGCAATGGAGGCGTGTCCCGTCGACGTGCTCGCCCACCCATTGAACCGTCAGATCCACGAGCGGGAGCCGCTGAACCTCGACCTCGACCGTGTCGTCGAGGTCGCCGCCGCGGAGGATGTCGCCATCGAGATCAATGGCCAGCCGAAGCGGCTTGATCTCGACTGGGGGGAGGTGAAACGCTACCGCGAGGACGTCGAGTTCGCGCTCTCCTCGGACGCCCATCGGGTCAACGCCCTCGACTACCTCGATCTCGCCGTCTCGCAGGCCCGACGCGGCTGGCTGGAGGCCGACGACGTGGTGAACACGCGGTCGGTCGACGACCTCCCGTTCGTGTAGCTCGGCTTCGTGGGCCCGCCCTCGCCGTCGTCACCCGCGCGTCTTCGTCCCCCGCGTCGTCCCCTTTTAAGTCGCCGGCGCGGGTGCGCACCGACATGGAGCTCGACCACGTCGGCGTCGCCACGCGCGACGTTACCGACCTCGCGTCGCTGTTCGACGACCTGCTGGCGGCGCCCGTCGCCCACGAGGAGCGATTCGACGGGATGCACGTCGTCTTCCTCGAACTCGACGACGGGAGCTACCTGGAACTACTGGAACCGACCGAGGGCGGCACCATCTCCCGGTTCCTCGACCGGGAAGGCCCGGGGATGCACCACGTCGCCTTCCGCACCGACGACATCGAGGCCGCCCTCGACACCGCCCGCGAGCACGGCGTCGGCCTCGTCGACGAGGAGCCGCGACCCGGCGCGTGGGGCCACGACGTGGCGTTCCTCCACCCCGGCTCGACCGGCGGCGTGCTCGTCGAGTTCGTCGAGCACTGAGTGCGGCGGGGCACGACGCGTCGAGTCGCGAACGCCGTTTATAAGTCCCGGAGGCGCGAACCGTCGGTCGTGCCACGCGACCGCGTCCGCTGTGTCGACTGTCGGGAGCCGATCCCCTCGGATGCGCGGATCTGCCCCCACTGCAAGTCGGTTCAGCCCTCCCCGCTGATCGACGCGACGGTCGTCGCGCTCGGCGTCTTCTGTTTCGTCTTCGGGATCATCCTCGGGTTCATGACCCGCGGGACGATCCGGCTGGTCGGCTACACCCTCATCGTCGTCGGCATCGGCCTCGCCGTCGGCGGGTACACCCGCTACATCGACCGGCAGGCGGAGCGTCGCGCACGATAGGCGAGCCCCAACGCTTTCCCCGCCCGCTCCCCGAATATGCGGCAGTGACCGACGACTACGACCCCTCCGACCGTGACGCCGACGATTCCGGGGACGGCGGCGACCCCGAGGGGGCCGGCGATCTCCCCGCGTTTCCGGCCGACGACGCCGACGTTCCCGACGTGCCGCCGAGCCGCGACCCCGCCGACCCCTCCGGCGGGAGGTTCAAGGACCCCGACGCGGTCGACGACCTCCCGACCGTCTCCTGTACGCGGTGTGACCGCGAGTGGGACCTCGCCTACGAGCTCGACGAGCTGTCGGCGGGCAACCGCGCGCTCGAACAGTTCGCGATGGACCACGAGCGCCACACCGGCCACTATCCCGACGGCGTCACCCCGTGGACCGTCGACTGCCGGCAGTGTCCGGCCGCCGACCGCTTCCTCGCGGAGCGACCGGCACGCCGGTTCGCCCGCACCCACGCCCGCCACACCCGCCACCAGATCGACCTGGGGAAGCCGGACGCGGACGTGGCCGAGACGGTGACCGGGCCCACCGGGGGCGACGAGCCGGGTGACGAGCCCGCCGACGGCCCGCCCGACATCGCGGACGACTGAGGGGCCCCGCAACGAACGCCGACCGCGCCCGAAACCGCCATCCGCCGAAGCGCGACCTTTTAAGGGCGAAGCCGGCGCACCACCTCGTATGGTCACACCAGTCGACGCCGGGCTCGTCGTCGCGGGACTGCTGCTCGCGTTCGTCGGCGCGGCCGTCTCCGTTTACGCGGTCACGCTCTCGGGACTGCTCATCGGCGCCGGCGCGGGGTACGTCCTCGCGCCGAACCTCGTCGGGCTCATCGCCGTCGACGGCATGCTGCTCACCGGCGGCGCCGTCGGCGCCGGCGCGCTGGCCGGCGGCTTCCTCGCGTACGCCGGACTCAAGTTCGCGGTGCTGGGCATCGGCGCGGTCGTCGGCGCGTTCCTCGGCCGGTTCGCCGTCGGCCCGCTGTACGCCGCCGACGCCGCCGGGCTGGAGGGAACGGCCATCCTCGTCGGCGCGACGCTCGTCGGGATGGCCGCGGGCGCGCTCTGCGGGTTCGTCATCTCGCGGACGACGCTCGTGCTCTCGACCGCCTTCATCGGCGGCGCCTTCGCCTCCCGCGAGCTCACGCTGGAGGCGTTCGAGGCCGCCGGCGAGCAGTTCGCGTTCGACCCGCTCCTCTTTGACCCGCTCGCGCCAGCGTTCCTCGCGGTGTTCGCGCTCGGCGTCCTCTCGCAGTTCGGCCTGTTCAAATTCGGCTACGTGACGACGCTCGTCGGCGTGCTCCCCGGCGCTCGCCGCTGGACGGCGAGCGACGACGACGAGGAATCGTAGCGGCGTCACCCTCGGAGAACGACCGGTGGTCCGGTGGTTCATACCGTCGTCCGCAGTGCCCGCCGAGGTCGAAGCATTAAGGATAGACGACGACGTGATAGGGGTATGAATGGCGGACCGCGGCTGCTCGTCGTTGCCGACGACGGCTCGACAGGAGCGCCGCTGGCGTCCGCGGTCGCCGAGCGGCTTCCCGACGCCGAAACGCACGTGACGACCGTGGTGGAGGACGCACGGACCACCCTCGTCGACCGTCCAGTTGACTGCCTCGTCGTCGTGGTCGCCGACCACGAGGCTGACGCGTTCACGCTGGTCGACGACGTTCGCCACCGCGCGCCGCCGCTCCCGGTCGTGGTGGTCGGCGGCGACGGCGCGACGGACCGAACTGCCGTCCAGGCGTTTCGTGCGGACGTCGACGCGTACGTCCCGAGCGACGACGACCCACGGGCGGCCGCCGACCGAATCGCCGACGTGCTCGCCGAGGAATCCACCGGACGAGGCGACCCGGAACGGACGGACCCCGTCCCGGAGCCGAGCGTCGCCGCGACCGGCATCGCGACCGTCGAGGCGATCCCCGACCCCTTCCTCGCGGTATCGGCGCGCGGCGACTTGGTCGAGTGGAACGCCGCAGCCGAGCACTTCGCCGACGACCCCGAGCGGCTCGACGCGGACGGACTCGACGGGATGCTCGCGTCACCCGAGGCCGGCCGATTTCGCCAGGCCGTCGAGGGGATAGCGCCCGGGGACACCGTCGGCGTCGTGGTGGAGTTCGACGACCCGGCGGACGGCGTGATCCCCCACGAGTTCATCGGCGTCTGTCTGGAGCGGTCGGATGGCGGCGTCGCCGCCTGCGGCGTCGCCCGCGACGTCTCCGTTCGTCGCCGGCGCGAACAGGTGCTCCACGGTCTCCAGCGGGCGAGCCGCGATCTGATGGCAGCCGAGACCGTCACCGAAGTGGCCGAGCGCACGGTGGCGGCGGCGAGCGACGTCCTCGGCCGCCCCCAATCGGGCGTCCACCTGCTCGACGAGTCAAGCGCGACGTTGCGCCCGGTGGCGGTGAGCGAGACGGGACGAGCCGCGCTCGGCGAGGACGTGCCGTCGCTGGGCCCCGGAACGCTGGCGTGGGAGGCGTTTCAGGCTGGTGAGGTCCGCCGGTTTGCGGACGTGCGGAACGGGGACACCCTCGAAAACCCGGAGACCGAGATCCGGAGCGAGCTGATCGTCCCGATCGGCGACCACGGCGTGCTCATCGTCTCCTCGAACGACCCCGCGGAGTTCACGCCGTTCGACGAGACGTTCTCCCAGACCCTCGCGTCGACGGCCGCTGCCGCCATCGAGCGCTCCGAGCGAACGGAGCTACTCCGCCAACGGGAGCGCACGCTCACCGAGCGCAACGAGACGCTCGACCGGTTCGTCGCGACGGTGTCACACGACCTCCGGTCGCCGCTGACGGTGGCGTCCGGGCGCGTGGAGCTCGCGGCCGAGACCGGAGACACCTCGCATCTGGAGCCCGCCGCCGACGCGCTCGACCGGGCCGAGGAGATCGTCGACGACCTGCTGACGCTCGTGAAACAGGGCGAGTCGATCGGCGACGTCGAGCGCGTCGACGTGGCGATGGTCGCCCGACAGGCATGGACCGGCGTCGACACCGGCGACGTCGAGCTGGTCGTCGGCGACGATGTCGGGGCGGTGCAAGCGGACCCCGGCCGACTTCGCCAGCTGTTCGAGAACCTCTACGCGAACGCGATCGAGCACAACGAGACGATCGAGACGGTGTGGGTGCGCCGGGAGGACGGGACGCTGGTCGTCGAGGACGACGGCGAGGGGTTCGAGGCGGGCGCCGTCGACAAGCTGTTCGACGCCGGGTTCACGACCGAGGAGGAGGGGACCGGGTACGGGCTCTCCATCGTGGCGGAGGTGGCGAACGCGCACGGCTGGACGGTGGGGGCGGACGAGGGGACGGAGACCGGCGGTGCGCAGTTCGTCATCGACACCGATCCGCCGGACGGACCCGTGGAGGCGGAGTCCGCCGACGCGGAACCCGGGGCCGACTCGGAGGAGAACGACGCTCAGCCCTCGTAGTCGTAAAATCCCGACCCGGTCTTCTTGCCGAGGTCGCCGGCGGCGACCTTCCGCTTGACGAGGTACGCGGGTTTGTAGCGGTCGCCGAGCTCCTCGTGGAGCGTCTCGCTGGCGTCGAGCACGATGTCGAGCCCGATGTGGTCGGCGAGTTCGAGCGGCCCCATCGGGACGTTCGTGCCGAGTTTCATCCCGCGGTCGATGTCCTCCTTGGTGGCGACGCCCTCGTCGTACGCGCGGACGCCCTCGTTGATCCACGGCATCAGGATCCGGTTGGTGACGAAGCCGGGCTTGTCGTCGGACTCCCAGGTCTCCTTGCCGAGGTCCTCGGCGAAGGCGTGCGCGAAGTCGACGACGGCGGGGTCGGTTCGCTCGCCGACGACGACCTCGACCCCCTGCATCACGGGAACAGGGTTCATGAAGTGGAGTCCGACAACCTCGCTCGCGCGACCGGTGGCGCTCGCGATGGTCGTCACCGAGAGCGTGGAGGTGTTCGTCGCGAGCACCACGTCGTCGTCGGTCACCTCGTCGAGATCCGCGAAGATCGACCGCTTGATCTCCATCTCCTCGACGGCGGCCTCGACGACGAGGTCGGCGTCCGCGAGGTCGTCGAGCGCGGTGGTGCCCGTGATCCGGTCGAGCACGGCGTCCGGCGACTCGTCGATCCGGTCTTTCGCCGTAAGGCGGTCGAGGCTCGACTCGATGCTGTCGAGGCCGTTTTCGACGTACTCAGTCTCGATGTCGCGCATCACCACATCGTAGCCCGCGGTCGCCGCGACCTGTGCGATGCCGTTGCCCATCGTGCCGGCGCCGACGACGCCGACCGTCGAGATGTCTGCTAGTTCGCGCATACCCGACCCTGCCGGCGGACGGATCGTAAGTATTGCGAAAAGCGGGTCGGGTGTATCGGCCGGATCAACTGGACCCGTTGAGTCGACACCCGCTCCCTCCGATTACCAAGAGCAAGGAGAATACCTGCGGCTGAAGCCGCAGGATAAATCCGACAACAATGAACCAACGCTCTTGTGTAGCACATTGTTGATGGAGAGCTCTCTTGCGATTCTGTTGTGAGCGGGACAGGTCAAGAACGTGGGCTACAGCGGTTCTGACGGCCAACTACTGAGTGGTGTCTGCAACGGGAAGTTGTATCAACAATCTCCTGCAGAAGAGAGGTCTACGCTCTTGTGTAGACCATTGTTGGTGGAGCGCTGTCTGGCGATTGTATTGTCTCCGGGATTGGTGACCTGTCTCAGCAGAATGGCCGTGTAACGGCTTGAACGGGGGCATCCCTTGCTCCGACAGACTCCTCACAGCAGTCACCAACAATCTACGCCACAAGAGCGTTGCAGGGTATGGGTCGCTGAGGATCCGGGACCACCCGCAAGTTCAAGCGTCGCGACGACGGTGCTGCGTATATGCCCGACTTCAAGCCCACACCCCCCGACCGTCCCGCCCGGACGCGGGCCCACGATCTCGCTCTCGACTGTCTGCTCGACGGGATAGCCGCCGCCCACCCGGAGCGGCTGGCGGACGAGACGCTCGTGGTCGACGACGGCGTCCTCACGGTGAGGCCAGTCGACGGCGAGTCCGCCGCCTACAACCTCGACGACTACGACCGCGTGGTGCTACTCGGCGGCGGGAACGCCGCGGGGACTCTCGCCGCGGCGGTCGCCGAGCGACTGGGCGCCCAGCTCGACGACGGGGTGGTCGTCACCGACAGCCCGCGGGAGGTGCCGTCGGTCGAGGTGCTGCCGGGCGACCATCCCGTGCCGAGCGAGCGCGGCGTCGACCACACGCGGCGGCTCCTCGACGTTGCCGCCGACGCGGGCGAGAACGACCTCGTGGTCGTCCTCGTGACGGGTGGCGCGAGCGCCCTCCTGGCCGCGCCGGTTCCGCCGGCGGGACCGGCGCCAGGGATCAGCCTTCAGGACCTGCGCGAGACGACGGACGCACTGCTGGCCTCCGGCGCGTCCATCGACGAGATCAACGCCGTCCGGAAACACTGCTCAGCAGTGAAGGGTGGCCGACTCGCCCGCGTTGCGTCGCCCGCGACGGTCGTGACCCTCCTCGTGAGCGACGTGGTCGGCGACCGGTTCGACGTGATCGGGAGCGGTCCAACGGTGCCGGACGCCTCCACGTATGCCGACGCGACCGCCGTTCTCGACCGCTACGACCTCGACGTCCCCGGCGCCGTTCGCGATCACCTCCGTGCGGGTGTAAGTGGCGAGACCCCCGAGACGCCCGGGCCGGAGGATCCGGCGTTCGACCGCGCGTACACTCACCTGATCGGATTCGGGAGGAACGCGCTCGACGCGGCCGCCGAGACCGCGCGGGAGGCGGGGTACGATCCCGTCCTGCTCGCGTCCGGCGTGACTGGCGAGGCGCGGGAGTCCGCCCGGACCCACGTCGCCATCGCCGAGGAGTGCGTCGAGAGCAGCTCCCCGGCCGAGCCGCCCGCCGTCCTGCTGTCGGGCGGGGAGACGACCGTGACGCTCGCCGAGAACCCCGGCGAGGGCGGACCAAACCAGGAGTTCGCGCTGAGCGCGGCCGCAGCGCTCTCGACGGAGGGCGTCGTGGTCGGGAGCGTCGACACCGATGGTATCGACGGCGCGACCGCAGTCGCCGGGGCGGTCGTCGACGCGGCGACGGTCGCGAAGACGGACGCTTGGGACGCCCTCGACCGGAACGATGCGTTACCCGTCCTCGAGGATGCAGGCGCCCTCATCGAGACGGGTCCGACGGGAACGAACGTTAACGACCTTCGAGTGATGGTCGTGCCATCGAGCGACGGTGGCGGAGTGGAGTAGACTGGCAGCGACCGGCCGATGGCGTGACCGGGTTCCTCAGTTCGCGTCCTGACGCCGCCGGGCGATGTCAGCGGCGAGTTCGACGGCGTCGACGAGGCTTGCCTCCGAGGCAATCCCCTCGCCTGCGATGTCGAAGGCGGTGCCGTGGTCGACGCTCGTCCGGATGATGGGGAGGCCGATCGTGACGTTGACTCCCGAAACGGCGTCGCCGCTTGAGAATCCGAGCATCTTGATCGGGATGTGACCCTGGTCGTGATACATCGAGACGACGCAGTCGTACGCGCCGCTCGCCGCCTGCACGTAGACCGTGTCGGGTGATTCGGGACCAGTCGCGTCGATCCCCTGCTTGCGAGCGCGCTCGATAGCCGGCTGGATCTCCGTGTCTTCCTCGTCACCCAAAAGCCCGCCATCGCTCGCGTGCGGGTTCAGCCCCGCAACCGCGATCGAGGGGTCCTCGACGCCCATATCCCGGAGCGCCTCGTCGGTCACCTCGATCGTGTCGAGGACGTTCTCCGTGGTGACGAGATCACACGCCTCCCGCAGCGGGACGTGCGTGCTCACGTGAGTAACCCGGAGCTCGTCCTCGACGAGCATCATCGAGTAGTTCTCCGTTCCGGTGTAGTCGGCAAGCATCCCCGTGTGTCCGGCGTACTCGCTTCCCGCGAGCCCGGTCGACTGCTTGTTGATCGGCGCTGTGACGATGGCGTCGATCACCCCTCCGCTCGCGAGCTCGATGGCACGCTCGACGTACTCGAGACTCGCCGCGCCGTACGCCTCACGGACGACCCCGTACTCGAGGGCGTCGACGTTGTCAAGATCAAGTACGGGGATCACGTCCGTCTCGAACGCGGCGTCCGCGACCCGGCCGATCGCCCGCACGTCGAGCTCCGATCCGCATACGTCGACCGCGTCGCGCACTACGTCTGCGTCACCGACAACGAGCGGTCGAGCCACCTCCAGCAGCGTCTGATACGCGGCGACGATAACTTCGCTGCCTATCCCTGCCGGGTCTCCCATCGTCACGCCGACGACGGGACGGGAGCAATCACTCATTAGGGGTCTCTAACAAGTCGAGACAATTAACGATGACTCCCCGGTCACCGAACCCCCCGGCTTTTGTCATCACTCGGGTGCCCGCAACGGCACCGTCCTCGATCCATCCTTCCGGGACGCCGGCAGCCCCTTCACTGCCGGTGACTCCAAGCGCGGTACAGTCGAGCGCGTCGATCGTCTCGCGGGCCACGTCGCCTCCGGTGAGGAACAGTCCGGTCGGATCCACCGGGTTGGGGACGTCCCCGGTCGGCCCGTCGGTGACCGCGGCTCGGGCCGTCCCGGCCAGCGCACGGGCGATACGGTCCCCCGGGTCGACGCCGCCCTCATTCGACCCCTCTCGACCGCTTCCGAGCCGCTTGGCGGCCGCCGCCGCCCGGTCCACGTCGTCCGCCTCAACGGCCGCCGTGACCACGGCTCGACCGTTCCCGTGAACCCGGTCGGCGAGGGTTGGGGCCACGGCTTCCGCCACGGCGTCCGGGTCCCGGACGGCCGCCGCGGGGTCGAGACGGACGACGCTCCTTTCCTCTAGCGCGTCGAGCGCGTCGAACGTCCGCGGGTTGACGGACCCGACGACGCCGATAACTCCATCGCCGGTTCGTGGCGGTGGGAACCGGGGGGTCGGGTCGCCGGGGACGGCGATGTGCTGGGCCAGCCCCCCGCTGCCGACGTATAACGGGTTGACCGGCGCGTCGGCCGTTCCGGTGGCGACCGCTGCGAGATGGTCCGCTGTCGTCGCGTCACAGACCAGCAGTACCGGCCTTTCCGCGGCACTGACCACTGCAGCGAGCGAGTCGGCGACCGCGTCGGCTCCCGCTTCGACGGTCGATAGCGGAAGCTCCTCGACGGAGTAGTGCGAGCCGCCAAACACGGCGGTCAGAGCGGAACGGTCGACCCCGTAGCCGGCGTCCGCGAGTGGGACCCCATCGACGTAGTGGGTGCCCTCGTGGGTCGTTCGGCCCGTCGAGGGGAACGCCGGCGCGACGACGGCGATATCCGCCTCGCTGGCTCCGAGCGCGGCGTCGACCTCCGCGACCACGTTGCCCCGTAGCGTCGAGTCAACCTTCTTGTACGTCACCCCCGCGTCGACGCCCGCCACCACGCCGCGGACGCGCCGTGCTGCCTCGTGCTTGTCGCAGTTACGGCTATCGGCGTCGACCGCGACCACGTCGTCAACCGGAGGATTTTGCGCCGGACCGAGTACGCCCCCGGCGAGCAGGCGGACCGACACCCCACGACCACGGGTAGCAAATCCATGTGCTGAATCGAGCGTCCCGGTGAGGTCGTCAGCGACGACGAGCGCACGTGGCGAGTCGCTCACTCCTCGGTCATCACGGCGAGGACCGGTCGATTGGCTTCGAGGAGCAGTGACTGGGTGACGCTGCCGAACAGTGCCTTTCCGACGGGCGACCGAGAACGACCACCCACGACGAGGTATCGGGCATCGACCTCCTCCGCGTACTCGAGGATCTCGGCTGCGGGTTCCCCGACTCGACCCACCGCAACGTACTCGTCCGTGATGCCATCAGTGGCTTCCGAGATCACCCGCTCGGCGAGCTCCTGAGCCTGCTCCGTGGTAACGTCCTCGGTCATCTCGATGTACTGGTTTGCAAGACGACGGTGTTCGGACTGTTCGTAGACGAATATCACGTGTAACGGCTCGTCGTAGGCGCGTGCGAGATCGGCCCCCTCCTCGACGTTCCGGGCAGCGTGGTCCCCCTCGTCGATAGCAACAACGATTGACATGGATAGATAATTTTCGTTCATTTTATAAATACTCTGTCATAGGGGATGGCTCTGCTTTGACATGAAGAATTAATAATAATGATGGATCACCCATTGGAGTATATGGTGTTAGAAAGCCCCATAATTCCGTTCCTGGTCGGGCTCGTATCGGTCGTCGCACTTCTTGTGTGGCTGAAACTTCCGGCGTTCGTCGGGCTCGTCATCGCCGCGATGGCGATCGGGCTCACGACGCCGGAGCTGGGGACCGGTGAAGTACCGGCACAGGTCGCCGAAGAGTTCGGGGGTGTCATGGTCGACATCGGGATCCCGATCCTGATGGCGGCCATCATCGGTAAGGCGCTGATGGACAGTGGCGCCGCCGACCGGATCGTTCGGGGGTTCCTCTCGATCACCGGGGAGGACCGCTCGGAGTACGCGCTGCTGGGAAGCAGCTACGTACTATCGGTTCCGGTTTTCTTCGACAACGTGTTCTACCTGCTCGCCCCGCTTGGCCGCTCGATGAAGGCCCGGACCGGCGTGAAATTCTCACTGTACATCTCCGTGCTCGCGTCAGGCGCGCTCGCGACGCACATGCTGGTTCCGCCGACTCCCGGCCCGCTCGCGATGGCAGCCGAACTCGACGTTGATCTTGGACTTGCGATCGTCGTTGGTGCCGCCGTCGCGCTCCCAACCTCGCTGCTGGCCGGCATCGGCTACGGCCGGTTCCTCAACAAACGGGAGGAGTTCCCCCTCCGTGAGGCGATGGGGTCCTCGCCCGAGGACCTCAAGGAGAAGACCGAGCGGCCCATCTCGGAGCTGCCGGGGTTACTGGAGTCCTCGCTCCCCATCGCCGTCCCGGTCGCGCTTATCGCCTCAAGCACCATCGCCGGCTTCCTCGTGGACGCCGGTACCATCCCGGAGGAGGGCGGGATCGTCGTCGCCACATCGTTCCTCGGCGACCCCAACTTCGCGCTCACCGTCGCCGCTCTGCTGGCGGCGTTCACCCTCTACCGGATGGAGATGTCGGGTAACCGCGACCTGTTCAACGACGAGATCACCGACGCGATCAAAAGCGGGGGGAACATCATCGCCATCACCGCCGCCGGTGCCACCTTCGGCGGTATGCTCGCCATCGCGGGAGTCGGCGACTGGATCGCCGGCGGGCTCCAGGAGCTGGGCCTTGGCCTCCTGTTTGCCGGCTGGGCCATTGCCGCCGTCATCCGCGTCGCACAGGGGTCCGGAACCGTCGCGATCCTCACCGGCGCAGCGATCATGGCACCACTCGCCGGAGACTTCGGTGCGAATCCCGTCTACCTGATGATGGCGATCGGCTTCGGCGGCATGATCGCCCCGTGGTACAACGACAGTGGGTTCTGGGTCGTCAGCGAGGTCGCCGGTATCACCCAGATGGAGACGTTCAAGACGTACTCCGCGGTGTGTACCGTGATGTCGATCTCCGGACTGGTGCTGGTGTGGGTGCTCCAGCTCCTGGTTCCGATGACGTAAGGGAGCGGCCCACCCAGACTACTTTTTGATCGCCCCCGAGCGCGAACTCAGTACGGATCCGCGGGAAGGCTCCCGTCCTCAAACACGAGCGGCTGCGAGGGGCCGACTTCGAAGTCGTTTCGCTCCCGGAGCTCGGCGGCGACAGGCTCGGAAACGACGAGCCGGTTCGGCTCCATCGTCGACCGTATCCGGGCGACGCGGAGATCCTTCGGGGAGACGACGCCGGTCGTCGAGCAGGCGAGCAGCAGCGCCGTCTCATCGTCCGGGACGACGAACGGGATCTTCGCTCGATTCGTCTCGCCGCTGGTGACGATGTTGACGTACGTGTCCGTGAAATCGATAGCCTCGACGAACTCCCTGTGGACGAAGTCGGCGAGCCCGACGCCGAGGGCATTCCCGTGGGACGGCTCCGTCAGCGAGCGCGCGTACACCCGAGTAACGTTCGGCGTCTCGGGCTCCGACTCCCCGTGAAAGTGGTAGCGGCCGAGTACGTTCGTGTCCATTCCGGTTCCGGACTTGTCCTTCCCGGCCGCGTCGACGACGAGCATGTCGAGCTCGTCGATCGGGAGGTCGGCGAACTCCTCGTCGGCGAGCTCGAGCAGCTTCGGCTCCCGCTTGGGGATCGCCTCGGCGTTCACACCCTCGATGTGGGCGGCGCGGTCGTTCGCGTTCTCGATGAGCGCGACACCGCCGACGATCGGGGTCTCCTCAAGCAGCACGTCCATCCGATCGACGATCACGTCCGCGAAGTCCGTCGCGATTGCCGCGTTGTGCAGTGACTCAGCACCACGGTGCTTTCCGAGCCCGACGACAGCTATCTTCGAGAGTCCGCTCTCCACGTCTCCGCGGAAGTCGGTGTGGAGCTTGACCCGGTTTGCCAGCAACACGGCGTCCGCCTCCAGCGCGTCGACGGCCGCGTACACCGGCCGGCCAAGGTCGTCCGTGCCGACTACCTCTACGTCCATCGACGACCGAATCGGACAGCCCATCTCCGGCTCGCCGTAGCCGAGCGCCTCCAGCGTCTCGACCTGTCCCTCCGCGGTGGCGCCCCCATGGCTCCCCATTGCCGGGATGATGAACGGCTCGTATCCACGTTCGTCGAGTTCGGCGACGACCGCCCGGATCACGGTCGGCATGTCGTGGATTCCCCGGCTGCCGACCGTGATCCCGATCTCGGAACCTTCGGGGAGCGTGTCGGGGGCGTCGCCAAACGCGTCGATCGAACCGACGGCGGCCCGGGCGGAACCTGTCAGATCGTCGACCGCCAGCGGGTCACTACGGCGTCGTGCAACCGCGAATTCGGGGAGGTCCGACGCGGTGTAATTGTTCGCCCCTCGCAGCGCCTCGGCGTCCGGGAACTCCAGATTCACGTCGCCACCCCACGACCCGCTCGGCTGCGGACCTCCCGTCGGATTCGGTGCTCGTCGGAGAGCGTTCGTCCGCCCGTGGCTTCCGGAACAGTGCTCGCAAGCTGTACGGTCATCGGCGGGAATTGCGCTCGAACGTCCTTAATGATGCCCCTCGTGGAAGGAAGGGTGTCAACTTTAGCTGAGAGGATTACGGTGAAGTTACTGTGAAACGCGTCAATCTGCGAGTTTTCGGTGAAGAAGGCAAGCTAACTCGGCTTCTGAGAGAGTTTTCGGATTACGGGGAACGTCAGCTGCAAAGTCGATCGCTTCAACGACGCTCTCGAGGTCTTGAGTTACCACGAGTTCGGCAAGCTTGGCGGCTGTTTTATCCGAGATTGTGACTGTTTGGTGTATCCATCTGGCGGCATAGATTCCCGTCTCGGTCGTATTACTGTGAAATCACCCGACTCTAAGGTTGACACGGCTCGTGTCGTCTGGGCCACGTTTAAGGCCGACCGGCGGGGAAAGTGTGACATGAAACGGACGCGCCGCGGGCTCCTCGGTGCGGGCGCCGGGATCGCCGCCGGGCTGGGGGGCTGTCTGGACATCAGCGGAGTCGAGTACTCCGATGCCGACACGCCGGCCGAATCGTCGGCCGTGAGCGCTACTGACGGTGATGAGCCGGAAGACGCGGACGCGTTCGACGCCGCTGACGACCCGCACAATCCCGATCTCGCGGCGGCGACGCGCGAGGTGTTCGCCGACTTGCGGTGGTTCGCCGAGTCGTACAATGCGGCGGTTAGCGACTACCGCGAGGCGGTCGGTGCCGTCGCTAGCGCGGCTGCGGACGCCCACGAAACCGTCGAGGAGACCGGTGAGCCAACCGACGATCAGGTTGCGGCGATCGAAGCCGCCGGCGAGGCGGCCATCGAGACGGTGAACGACGTGCTCGTCCCACACTTCGACAACCGGTCGCGGCTCCGATATCTGGTGAACGACCACGTGACGGTGTTAGACCGGTTCGTTGCGCGCGACGACGCCGACCGCTTTCTTGAGGAGCTGCGGCGAACCCGGTCGAGCTTCGCGAGCGTGGGCACGGCCATGTACACGGACCGTCGCTTTTCGCGGAACCCGATCCACAACCACCGCCTCCTCCGGCGACTCGTTCCGCGTGCGCCCGACGACCGGTTCGTCTCACTGCGCTTCGACGATGATGCGCTGGAGACGTTCGCCTACGATCCCTCCGTCGAGGAGGACGGTGAACGCCCGGTTTCGCTGTACGGCAATGGAATGGACGACGCCGCAGTCGACCGTTTCCTCGACCAGCTCGGTCCGGTTGTCCAGCACGAAGACCGCGAGGCCGGCCTGCTCGTCGACGTGGCAATTCGCCCGGACCGTGACGAGGGATTTGAGGGATGGCCCCGGGATCTGGATGGCGTTCCCCTTTACGTACAGCGCTACCCGAATGCGGAGACGGCCGCCGAGCGCCTCGACCGGATCACTGCCGCGGCGACAACCGCCGACCGCGAGCCGATCGGCGTCGACGAGGACGTGCGCTGGCACCGACTGTACCACGACCACGCCCCCGGTGGCCGCGAGGCGTTCGACGAGCACGAGGGCGTCCAGTACGGCTACGTCGTCCGTGCCGAGGAGTTCCTGTTCGCGACCGGCTTTTCGGGTGACGCGTGGGAGGAACGCACCGGCTGGCGCGGGCCGCTCATCGACGCGTGGGCGCTGCAGTGACGCCACCAACGCGTCTCTCGGCCGCCGCCCTTCCCGCGGGCGCGTTCCTCATCGCCGGCGTCGGCGTCGGCATCGTCGGGTGGGTGACCACGGGGTGGGCGGAGGCCGCCTTCGCGACCGAGGCGACCGGCGACGCCGAACGGTTCGGCCCGATCTTCGTCGCCCAGCTCACCCTCGCGATCACGACTGCGGCGCTCGTTGGCGCACCGCTGCTCGCCGCCGTGCTCGGCGTTCTCGTCGGGTCACGGTCGTTCGATGCCGGGGAGGGCGCCCTGGTTTCGGGAGTGGGCGCCGGTGTCGGCGCGCTGCTGTACGGGCTCGTCGTCGTCGCGCTCGTCGTTCTGTCAGGGGGCGAGGCGGCCTCGCAGTCCTACGACGCGTCCGAGGCGCTGTGGCCGGTGGTGGCGACGGCGGTCGCCGCCGGGCTGGTTGGTGCAGGTACGGGCGCGCTGGGGGCGGGAGCCTCGTGACCAGTTTTAACTCCGACGGGGGCGAACCGCGACCGATGGCGGACTCCTCCTCCACTCGTCGCCGGCTGCTCGCCGCGGCGACCGCCCTCTCCACCGGCGCGCTCGCGGGCTGTTTCGAGGAGGTCGACGATCCGACTGCCGGGGACGGGGTCGCCGGTGACGGGGGTGACGATAGTGGTCCCGACGAGGACGACGAGGGCGACGTGGAGCCCGACGCAGACGGAGCGGACGACGAGACCGGTGACGAGGAGACCGACACACCCGACCCCACTCCGGAGCCGGCCGACCCCGCCGAATCGGGGCTTCGAGTCGTCGAGACGGACCACACGGTGCGGGATGACGGGACGATTGAAGCCGACATCACCGTCGAGAACGTCGGCGAATACACCTACAGCCACATCGAACTCCGGGTGGACGCCTACTACTCGTCACCCGGTCGCTCGGCGGAGGAGGCAGTCGGCCACGAGTATGCCGAAATCTCCGGGTTCTCGTCCGGAACACGGACGTTCGAGGACGTCGAGGTGGACGTCGACTCCTCCGCCACCGACCCCGATCGCTTCCGCGTCGACGCCGCCGTACGCCGGGCGGATCCCGAGTAGTGGAGGAAACCCGGCCCGGATCAGCAGCTCCCACCCGCCGCCAGCCTCGCCGTAACCGCCAAGCCTTTGCCCGCTCTCCTCGGCGTGCTCACATGGACGGACGGGCAGCCGCGCTCGGCGCCGGCACGGTGTTGAACGCGCTCGCGACCGGCACGGGAGCGGCGTTCGGCATCGACGTCGAGACGCGCGCGACGGTGACTCTCGAACCCGACGGCGCGGTCGTCGGCGAGATCGCCGAGGACCCCGACGCCGACACCGCGCTCATCGAGCGGTGCGTCTCGCTCGCCACCGAGCGCTGGGGCGACGGTGAGGGCGGCACGGTCCGCACCGACAGCGACGTGCCGCTTGCCGCCGGGCTCAAAAGCTCCAGCGCGGCCGCCAATGCGACCGTGCTCGCGACATGTGACGCGCTCGGGCTGACGGTCGGTGACGGTTCGAGCGACGACGGCGACGGCACCACCGGATCCACCGGATCCCCTGACCCCGACGTAACCCGTCTCGAAGCCTGCCGACTCGGCGTGCGGGCGGCCCGCGAGACGGGCGTCACCGTCACCGGCGCGTTCGACGACGCGACCGCGTCGATGCTCGGCGGCGTCTGTCTGACGGACAACACCGAGGACGTACTTCGGTCGCGCGAAGCGGTCGACTGGGACGTGCTCGTGTGGACGCCGCCCGAGCGCGCCTACAGCGCCGACGCGGACGCCGCACGCTGTGAGAACGTTGCGCCGATGGCCGACCTGGTCGCCGACCTCGCCGGGGAGGAGCGCTACGCGGAGGCGATGACCGTCAACGGCCTCGCCTTCTCCGCCGCGCTGGGCTTCGACGACGACCCCGCCGTCGACGCCATGCCGCACGCGACCGGCGTCTCCCTGTCGGGCACCGGCCCGAGCGTGGTCGCCGTCGCCGACCCGTCCGACCCCGACGCCGACCTCGACGCCGTCGCCGACGCGTGGAGCGACCGCCCGGGAACCCTCCGGCGGACGACGACGCGCAACGACGGCGCCCGAACCCTTTCAGAGTGACACCATGAGCACTAACACACCCAACCCCGAGGAGATGACCCTCGACGAACTCCGACAGGAGATCGAGGACATCGACCGCGAGATCGTCGAACTGATCGCCCGCCGGACGTACGTCGCCGACACCGTCGCGCAGGTGAAAGACGAACGCGACCTCCCCACGACCGACGAGTCACAGGAGCAACGCGTGATGGACCGCGCCGGCGAGAACGCCGAGCAGTTCGACGTCGACGCCAACCTCGTGAAGGCGATCTTCCGACTGCTGATCGAGCTGAACAAAGTGGAGCAGCGGGAGAATCGGTAGGACGCAACACCCTCGAACGCCCAAGAGTGCGGTCGAATCGGGGACAGCGTGCGACCGGCCAAACTGATTTATAATCATCTCCTCTACTCGTCGGTATGGGAAGCTACGCGACGCCGCCGGATTGGTCGAGACAGACCGACGGAGACGACGAGTCAGGGGACAAGCTCGGCGACCTACTGTCGGGACGACTGGCTGATATCGATATCGACTCCGTCGCGGCGGTACGCGAAACACGAGAACGTCGATGAAGGTGTTCGTCGACACGAACGTTTTCGTCGCCAGCCTCACGGACGAACCGGGTCGGGGCGACGTAGCGACCGAACTCCTGAACGGAAGTTACGAATTCTGTACGTCGATTCTCAATCTTATGGAGATTCGGTCGGTGTTGACGAAAAAGAAACGCGTGGAACAAGAGCGTGTCGAGGAGGTACTGACGGATGTTTACGGGAGGCGGCGCTGCTCGTCGGGCTCCAGCAGACTGACGACGTGATCGGCGTGCTGCGCGAGTGGGGCTACGCGCTGGAGTGACCGCGGCGCCAACGCCTACTCTCGAAGCGCGTCGACGACATCCACAAGTTCGAAGAGCCGTAGGTCGTCTCGCTCGGCGTCGAGCAACACCGACAGACGTTCCGCACGGATCCGCGTCCGTTGCTCCGCATTGACGCTGCAAGCATCGACGGCGCGCCGATCACGAGATCAAACGAGGCTGCGGTCCCCGACCAGACGGTCTCCTTCTCCCCCCGTCGTCGTGACCGGACTAGTCCACGGGGCGGACTGTGTCACCATCTCGTTGCACACGGTCGAATTTCGGGAGATACACGATTCGGTCGAGAGCCTCGTCTGTGTCCAGTTCCAGCTCGGCGGCCAAGTCTTCGGCGGTCATTGGTTCGTCGAGTGCCGGGGACGACCAGGTCAATATATTTCGTCGCCCCTTTGAGGTCTCGCAGCGACATTGCGCCACCACCAATCAGGAAGATGGTGAGCGGGGCTGAGAGGCCATCCCCAATGCGCTGGAATTCATTCTCGATGTACTCGCGTCCGAATGTTGGTCTTATTGTGGTAGTGGCACCTCGTAGTCAGCCGCGATCTCTTGGAACTCGTCCCACTCCGGGAGCTGGTCGTCGTTGACCTCGCCGTGCGTCTCGAGATAACGGAGTAAGGCGTTGATGTCGTCTGGATCGTGGACTTCTGACATACGTTGGGCTTCGGCGGCGTACTGCTCTCTCAGGTCTTGGCCGTCGACGGTGCCGAGGTTGTCGGGATCGGCGGTGACGGCGGCTGTCGTGTCGCGAACGTCGGTGAAGGAGGTGAGTGCCCGCTCCTTGCGGAAGTACCGCTCACCGTCGGTGGTGGTGTACGTGAGGATGATCAGGTTTTGCTCGTCGTCGGAGTACGTCCGCTCGACGAGCCACACGCGAACACCGTCGTCGGAATCTGTCGTCATACGTCGTGGTTCCGGATGCGGCAGGAAATAGGTCGGCCTGCCCTATCGGTGTCCGTGGGTCTCGCCCCGGTGGCTGCCTTGCGGGGCGAGCGAAGCTCGTACTCAGATGTTGGCATTCGCAACTACAGCCGTTGTCTGAGTGATCTGATTGCTAAGAGGAGATACACTACTCCGATGATCCGTACCCCCTTTGTGAACTGATCGTTCCACTCAACCTGATTTGGATGCTCGTAGAGGAGGGTAGTGGCGATTCTCTGGTACAGCTGGGGGAACAGGAGGAGCACAGCACCGAACGTTCCGGTGAGATTCATCATCCATGCATACGCCCGTCCTCCGAGCAGGCTGGCCGCAACCACAACAACACCTTCTGCTCGTATTCCAGAGCCGATCCACGGTTTCGTCGCACACTCGTCGGAGTTTTCGATGGCAAGCTCCTCGAAGACGTCTATCATCCTGTTCGGAAACAGTGCTGTGAGGACGCCGAGGACGCCGATAAATCCACGTATCATAGTACCTACTACGGTTGGTGAGACATTAATTGATCAGTTCATTGTACCCGGTGGGAGTACTCGACTGGGATCGGTCGGCCTCACCTCGCGAGCGCGTCCGGTTGCGGGTGAGAAACTGTCGTGGTTGTGCAATCCTCGAAGTTCACCCTGCTGGCTCGCTATTCGAGATCCGTCCGCCGAAGTCGCTGTGCGTTGATCGCGACGATTACCGTACTCGCGGACATGAGCACGGCCCCGACAGCGGGCGACAAGAGGACCCCTATCGGCGCGAGGATCCCCGCGGCGAGCGGAAGTGCGAACACGTTGTACCCGGTCGCCCACACGAGGTTCTCCTGCATCTTCCGGTAGCTCTTCTTGCTCAGTCGGATCAGCCGTACCACGTCGACTGGGTCACTGTCCACGAGGACAATGTCACCTGCCTCCACGGCGACATCCGTCCCCGACCCGATGGCGATGCCGACATCGGCACGCGTGAGCGCCGGCGCGTCGTTGACACCGTCACCGACCATCGCGACCGACTTCCCCGCGTCCTGTAGTTCGACGATCTTTTCGTCTTTGTCTTCGGGCAGTACCTCGGCGAACACGGTATCGACGCCAAGCTGGTCAGCGACCGCTTCAGCGACATCCCTACTGTCTCCAGTGAGAATCGCGACCTCGATTCCCATCTGGTGTAGGGAGTCGACCGCACCGGCGCTCTGTTCGCGGATGACGTCCGCGAGGGCGACGGCTGCCACTACTCGGTCGTCGCGAACGAGGTAGACGACGGTCTGTCCCCGCTCCCCGGCGTCGTCCGCGAACGTAGTGAGGGAGTCGGGAACGTCAGTGTCGAGGTGGGTCAGGAGGTTCGGTCCTCCGACGTGAAGCGTGTCGCCGTCGACCGTCGCCCGCACGCCCCGCCCTTTCAGCGCCTCGAACCCGCTCGCATCCGGAACGTCCACTCCGCGTGCCGTCGCCTCATCTCGAATCGCCCGAGCGATCATGTGCTCCGAGTCGCCTTCGACGGCGGCCATCAGCGAAAGCGCGTCCACGTCGTCGATATCCTTGGTCGCGATGTCGACGACCCCCTGTTCCCCTTTCGTGAGCGTCCCCGTCTTGTCGAACACGACAGTATCGAGGTTTCTCGCCTCCTCCATCGCGATACGGTCCCGGATGAGGATGCCGTTTTTCGCGGCGGTCGTCGTGTTGATGGCGACGACGAGCGGGACGGCGAGCCCGAGTGCGTGCGGACACGCGATGACGAGCACGGTGACGACACGCTCGACCACTGTGAGGCCGAAGCCGACGGCGATCGTCCACGCAACCGCAGTTATCGCTGCGACGGCGAGCGCGACGTAGAACAACCACCCTGCCGCCCTGTCGGCGAGCACCTGCGTCCGCGACTTGCTTTGCTGTGCTTCCTCGACGAGTCGCATGATGCCGGCGAGCGCAGTCTCATCACCGGTCGCCGTGATCCGGACTCGAAGGCTCCCGTCACCGTTTATTGTCCCACCGACGACTTTGGCGCCTGGCTCCTTTGAGACCGGTTTCGATTCACCGGTGATCATCGATTCGTCAACGCTTGAGTCGCCCTCCTCGACGACGCCGTCCGCAGGGACGTTCGCCCCAGGACGAACGAGAACGAGGTCGTCCTCGCGGAGCTCGTCGAGCGTAACCTCCTCGACGTCGCCGTCGTCGGTGATCCGCTCGGCGGTATCGGGCATCAACCCAGCCAGTTCGTCGAGCGCACCCGACGCCCGTCGGACGCTTCGCATCTCGATCCAGTGACCGAGCAACATGATGACGATGAGCGTCACGAGTTCCCAGAAAAAGCCCATCGCCTCCGGAATTGCCATCGTCGCGAGGCTGTAGACGAACGCAACAGTGATCGCCATCGAGATCAGCGTCATCATCCCCGGCTCCCGATTCGCGAGCTCCGTTCGCGCCATCTTGAGGAACGGCACGCCCCCGTACGCGAACACGACGACGGCAAGCCCGGCAGCGATCAGGTCCGATCCCGGAAGCGGCGGCGGCGTGTACCCAAGCAGCCCCTGAACGAACTCGCTGTAGACGACGACCGGAACGGAGAGGACAAGGCAGACCCAGAATCGCCGTCGAAACATCCGCTCGTGACCGCTGTGGTCGTGTGTTGCTCCGTGATCGTCGTGCGCATCGTGCTCGTGATCAGCCTTCTGATCTCCGTGGTCAACGTCGTGATCCTCGTGGTGGCCATGGCCGGTGTGTCCTTCCTCGCCCTCATGGCTGTCGGTGGGTTCTGAGGCTGTGGTTGCCTTTCCTTCATGTTGGAGATTGCAGACGCGACAGCATGGACACTGTTCATCTGTCGGCCGATTACGAGGCGAACCACCTTTCTGTTTCATTTGGCATACCTCGCAGTAATCGGAGGGCCCGAGAAAGTTCCGGGTGGGTAGCAATGTTGATTTTGCATATCCTACTCATCACAGGCTTTATTTATCATATTTGTTGCTATGATGTCGGCAGATAACTGGTTGTAGAATTTGGAAACAAAGGTTCTGAAAGGAGTTGGCGGTGGGGATTGACCTGAGAAGACTGTGAACTATGCTAACTTCACACAGATTCAAGTACAATGGAAATAATATTCCCCCAACATATGGAACTGCGAGATCTCATCGACAAAGACTGGAATAGCTACGAAAAAAGTAGATTTTTGAAAGGTGACACGAAGACTGCGACTGATAATTTCGATCCAGAGGCATTCAAACACGATGGATTCGACGATCGCGAGGCATACCTTGAAACGTATGTTCCTGCGCTAGCCGAACCAGGGCGTGTTCGGGCTGAACTCAATGACTTCACTCCACCGCGAATCAGTTCGATAAACGATTCTCCGTATCAGGCCCTCGTCATCCGATACGGGATTCTCCGACAACTGATCCAGCAGCCGGGATACAGTATGGAAAAGGGGGAGCTCCTAGATGCGGTGCAGAACTGGCAACGGGCACTCATTGAGGACTACGATGAAGACTCGTTTGCCGACACGGACGATTTACTCCATCTCGCCCATGCTGCCGTGGATTATCAGAATCAGATTGACGATTCTGAGATTCATATGATCTACAGCTACTTCGAGCTCCACAACCGATCGTACGACAGCAAGCACGATTGTTATACGTGGCTTGATTTCTTCCAGCGTCTCTCCGCTATCGGCCGCTTCCCCAAGGTGTCCCGGTCGGACAGCCCTGAGCATGCTCGCGACACGATCGAGAAAGGATTGTGGTCGCTCCAGGAACAAGCGCTCGTCTACGAAGTCAACGACGAGGATCACCACGAGCTCGTCGGGATTCCCGAAGACTACATCGAGGTTATTCGGGACTGGCTCTATTACGAGATGTCGGACGAAAACTATCTCCAGATGCTCGAGACGCTCGAGCCTTTTGACCGTCAGTCAGTCCTCGTTGAGGCCCGGGATCAGTTTGGGATTGAGGGGAAGAACTATGGCCAAAACCAGAAACGGCGTGAGAACATCGTTGCCGCAGGCGTCTATCCAAGTGAACTTCTGAAGACAGTGGTCGACAAGGAGGACCTGAAGGCAATCGTCGACCAGTACGGATTGGACGCTCACAAACAAAAAACCGACCAGATGGTTTCCGCGATCATTGAGTACTTCGAACAGTCACAGAAGTCTGTTGACGACAGTGAGCCGGCGGTTGACTTGTATATCGATACGTTCGAAGAGATTGCGGATGGCTCTGTCACCGCTATTCCACCGCAGCTTCAGGACCTCGTTGATGCCGACAATCCCGAGGAGAAAATGGATATTCTATTTGAGGAAGCGACGGGGGAGATCTTCCGAGAGGCGTTCAACCTTGAGGGAACGAATCAGCTCGGACAAAAGGCGACTGGGATGGTCGCAGACGGAGAGATTGAGCAAGACGGTCGGTGGTTACTTTGGGACAACAAGCGGCGGCGCCAGCAGTTCCGGCTTGGGAGTGATGCTCGGAGCAAAATCAAGAGCTACATCGACACGAAGAGCAAACAGCACGATGTCGAGTGGTTCCTCATTATCGCACCGGATTTCACAGACCAAGCGGCCGCAAACGCGGAGCAATTAGAGATGCAAATTGGGGTAGATATCCGTCTTGTTCGTGCAGCTGATCTGAAGGCACTCGCTGAATTGTGGCAAGAGGAATTCGCTGCTGACGATCGAGAGTTGCCTCTCGCAGCCTTCTACGGGTCTGAGGAGTTTAACGTGGATACTGCTAGGTCGCTCCTTGAGACTGAATTTTCGTAGGCCCTCAGTCGCCTGTTGTCTTGGTTCGTGGGTGTTTCAGATCGTCGCCGGCGAGGTGGTGTATAAACGACTGATAGTTGCAGTGGTACCTTTCTTACAAACGGACGGCAGTGCGGTGGCGCGCCCGGCGAGCGCCCAGCGGGTGCGAGCCGGCGCGCGAGGGAGTACGTCGCCTCCGGCGACGACGAGGCTGGGGAGGCGTGAGGTGCGGTCGCGGTGCGGTTCGGAGTGGGACTCAAAGGGGCAGCCGGCTCCGGTCGAGGGGCTCGCTGCGCGCTCAAAAGAGCTCGCACGGCTCGCCCTTTTGAGTGCTTACATCGCCCGTCTTCCCGGAGCCGGCTGCCCCTTTGTAGGCGTTCGTCGTCGCGCTCACCTCAGCAACCGCTTATAAAATATTCACAACATCCCCAACGCCCCACTCATAAACTCCTCATCCAACCTCGTACAACACCTACTCCCGAGATTGCTCACCGAAGACTCTGTACAGACCGGCTCCGGTTCAGGATTTGTCACCTCCTGAGGATATCAACAGAGCCGAGAATCTCTTGTTGCTCCGTCCAAGACTGCCAGAGATATTTATCACAGGCCCCTCTCTTCACCGTCATGGCTGCCTCAACGTTATCAGAGCCAGAAGTCCTCGCCTTCACCAAGAGGCGAATCTTCTCCGATACTTCTGCCGCAGAAGGTTTCGCGGTTACCGATACTCAGTTCTCCACTGACGAGTGGCTTGACGGTGAAGCAATCCCGTCTGAGGTCACTGATGAGCTATCACCGTACAATCGTGTGAAGGTCGGAACCGGGTATCCCGACCTCGTCGGTGCGGGTAAAATCCCGAGTGATCTGTATCGGGGGTCACGTCACGATGTCCAATCGTCTCCGTTAGTGGTCCTCGAGGCAAAGGGGCATTCAGCCGACGAATCTGTCGATCCCGAAGAAGGTGTCGTGCAGGCACATAACCGACTCGCGGAAGCGAACGTAGCATTCGTAACCGCACCGTCGAACGCGATAACCGAAGATACGTTATCTCTTGGACGTGAGCTGAA
This sequence comes from Halorubrum gandharaense, assembly GCF_054654575.1. Lineage (NCBI taxonomy): Archaea > Methanobacteriati > Methanobacteriota > Halobacteria > Halobacteriales > Haloferacaceae > Halorubrum > Halorubrum gandharaense. Next base: position 568,677 of record NZ_BAAIET010000001.1, on the reverse strand, counting down.
CGTCGGTATCATCGGCGTTTCGTCGGAGAATAAGGTCGAAATCCTGGAGCGCCCACGCATAGTCGGATCCCAGATTGGAAAAGATGCCGCGGCGATTCGTCTACAGGCGGGTCCCCACAGTGTAGCGAAGCAATCGTTCTACCTCAACCGTCCGAAGAATTATCTCGGTTATCCATTTGCAGTCTACCACTCCGATCCTACCGATGAAGTAATGAGGCGATACGTCGTCGGAGACGTCCGTGGGGCGAGGAACGGTGCCGCATTTCTCGGATTAGTAGAAAAACGAGGTGACGGAGGAGATGTGCTAACGCCTCTTGGTGAGGAAGTACTCCGGTTTGGGTTTCGGAAGTACGATCGCTCTCTCACATCGATTCTGGAACAGTTCGAGTCCTGGAAGGGAAGACGGAAGCGATTCACAGAGCTAGCCCCCGACTGGTCATCGCTCGGTCGGTGGGTCGTGTTCTCCTACCCGATCACGCAGTCCCTCATCGAACACATACAGGCCATCCAGAACAGAGGGGATGATCCAATCCTCCCCGCTGTCGTAAGCGAGCTGTTCGAGACGTCGCCGACACTGGCTATCGAGTTCTTCATCCGAGACATCGACGATGCACGTTCGTCCGTGTTAACGAAAGACGGCGAGCTCGTACCGTCCGAGCTGTACGACCCCTCTGTCTACCGGTCCGTAACAGTGTATCAGTACAAGCAGATGCTCTATCACACCGGGATTGTCGCTGAAACGGGAGCCGATACGAACCAGCTGATTCCCGAGGAGAGTAACTGGCAACTGGAACATCCAGTCTAAATCGGGTTGCTAACTTCGATTCTTCGCTGCTAACTCCTCGTCAAGGTGGTCACTCAGCTCCTGCAAGTTTGTGGCTCTGAAGTGCTCTGTGAGCGCCCGCATTTCCGGGTTATTGGGGAGTACGACCCCCTCCCCGTATTCCTCGAAGGCTCGTTCGATGACCGTTCGGTACGTCTTGCTCGTAGCGTAGCCGACGATCGTGTCGAACCCGTCACCGTACCGGTTCAGGTAAGTGACGAGTCGGTCGACGATGAGCTGCTGCCGATCTTTCTCGACATCGGTCAGGACGTATTCGTAGGACTTGATCGGTGGAATATTTTCGAACTCCTCGGGAACCGGACCGTACATCCCGGAGACCGTCACCTTGTGGATGTCGTCGTTCCACTCGGCGGTCGCATTTGCGACGACGCGATGGGTTCGCGAGTTCGAGTACGGCTTGGTCTGACTGCAAGGGATAACAAGGAGGACACGCTCGTCTCCGGGTTCGTAGTCCCTCCGCTCAAGCACGTTGAAATCCTCGGGCGTGTACTCGAGCGAGATCTCGTGACGCTCGACAGGTAGGTCGACGTCGAGGCGTTCCTGTTCGGCGTCGTCGCGTTCCGCCACGAGACGACTGTAGCCACGTTCTTGGAGGTTCGCTGCGAGCTCCGTGTCACGTACGGTCGCGCGTTTCAACGCTTGCTTGAGGTTTCCGACATCGTTTCGAGCCATCTTCGCGACGTACTCGAGTAGAGCACCGTCTCCCTCTTCGATCAGGCCACGGACGTGGTTCATCTCGTCCTGATACACGTGGAAGTTGTGGTAGCCCATGAGTGCGTAGAAGTCGCTCTTCATGAACTCGCCACTTTGGTCGTACGATTCACTGTCGAACAGCGTCGCGTGCATCTGCTCGAAGCCGATTTCACGGAGTCGGTCGCAGGCAGGGCACTGACATCCCCAGTCGTTGGGAAGTTGATCGGCCGTGAACTTCGACCAGTCGGCGGCCCACCGTGCTTCAGCCGTACGCTCAACCTCGATGCCGAAGTCGCTCAGATCACAGCCTTCTGCATTCGGCTGCCGAACGGCCTCCGCGTCGTCGACGCCGATTTCACGGTTGATGAACTTCTTGAACTGAGCAGCTCGGATGTAACTCGAGGAGTCAAACGAGTCGGCGCCGAGAAGAGCGAGCAGGGCGGTGAACTTTCCGCTAATCCCGAACAGGTGCAGGCCGAGATCGTCGACACGGTCCTCGGGGATTGCGTCTTTTGCTCCCTGAACGATATCGACGAGTGTTTCGACGTTCGTCCTGAGCGGAACCAGCGAACCGACGGCAAAGCCCTCGAAGGATTTGTCCAAGTGCTCTGCTCGGTCGAGGAACGTCCCGACATACCAGTTAATCGTCTCGTAGTCGTGGCCGTGGATAGCGACATAGACTGCCGGAGGATCTTCCTCTTCTTCGAGCAACTCGAGACAGCGAATGGCGCTATCGATGCTGTCTTCCATCCGCTGGGTCGTCTCCTCGTCGTTCAGGTTCGGTGGAATTGGATAATCGAGGGTCGCGATGATGTCTGCGCCGTAGTCAAGCTGAAGTTCGAGGATACTCTCCGGGTTCGTGTAGATTGACCAGTCGTTGTCGTCTCCACCCTCCTCCGGCGGATCACCGAAGGTATCCGAATTGAGCAGCTTGAATCCCCCGGAGTCGACGAACAGTGGTTTTGTGAAGTCGTCCGGTTGATCATGATGTGGCTTGACTGGATCGTGACCGCTGAAGTGCTCGTGGAGAGGCTTCGACCGCCAGTTCTCGAGGGAATCAGGAGAGATATTGAAATCGAGGAAACTCATCGCCTGGAACATCGCCCCTTGAAACTCGGGTTCACCGAAGAGATGATTCCGGAGGCGGCTCCAGATACCCCCGGACTTCTCGTCCGGGCCACCGATGAAGTCGACGACCGGGAAGAACGCAGGTGTGTCCACGTCTCCGTGTGGTGTGTGGAGCGTCCCACGTCGAGCGTCGCCGATGTCGTCAGAAGACTCAGTCTCGAACGATGCCATTCTCTGCCCCTGTTTGGCGATGGGGTGTGATAAAGTCGGTCGTTGAGAGACGCAATGGCAGCGTGAGTCAGTACCGGTCGCGAACGGTGACGACGTGGATATTGTGCTTCCGGCCGTTCTGATAGACGAGACGGCCGGTGTCGAAGTCGAAGGTAATCTCGCCGCCATGGTATCCGTGGCGCTCGATTTCGCTCAGTTGATCCCGATCACCGTAGGACCAGCAAATGATTTTATCGACGCTCTCGAGCGGCTTGTCAGCCTCGAAGTGGTCCGTTAATCTCCGATGGACCGAGCTTGCGTAGAGGGAATCATCCTGCTTGACGAGCGCGTTGACCTCCGCGTTCGGATCGTAGTCTTCGACAGAGATCTCTGGGAGAGCCCCCTCACGATTTGAGCGTTCGAGGCCAACCACGACTTCCGCGTCGTTCGAGGGGATGAAACTCTCTCGGCTCCTGACACGTTGTTCGCGCTCTTCGACGGAGGATTGTTGTGATTTGGCGCGGCGTGAGAGCTTCGCTTTCCGTCGCTCATCGAGGTAATTTTTGAACCACGGATCGGACGCTACCTTGGACAGGTAGTGGCTCAGTTCCTCCTCAATCGCCTGATACACTGGGCTCGATTTGTTCCGAATCTTCTCTCGATTTGCAGATAGTTCGATATCTTGGCAGTTCGCGATGAAGAAGAAGTGTAGGAACTCGTTGTCGTGTGAGATCGCTTCGTTGAGGCGCTCTACCTTGATGTGGTCCTTCGCGAGCCAGATCCCGAACTGTGCGGAGTGCTTACCGTAGGTCGGGAGCTCGTTGCGAGCTTCTTTTCCTCCAACCATACCGACGATTTCGACCGTCGTCGTGGCGCCCTCCACGGTCTCGACCGTGAGTTCACGGGGGGCGTAGTGTTTACACATCCGAGATTCGGGGAATCGACCCTCACCGGGTTCCAGCTGTTCATCGGGGAACTCAAGCTTGTTGTCCATCACGAGTTCATCCCGCGTGTCATCGATTTCGTCCCCGAGGACAATGGTAATCTCCATCTCGTGGAACTCATCGGTGAAGAAGTGAGCTGTCGACCCCGCGAGCGTCTTCCACTTCAGATAATGCTCGATTTTGTTGTATGTCAATGAGGCCGGCGAGAATCCGTGCCCGGATTTGAATCCGGTTATTCGGATATGCGTCCCTGTGTTCCCTCCCTTGACGGAGCTCTCGCTGACTTCGTACTCCGGCATGATCCGGTTATTGAGCTTCTTCCAGGGCTGTTCCATCCGTGCCCGAAGATTGGTGCCCTCCTTCGCAGTGTTAACGAGGACTTCCTCGCTCTTGTAGAAAATCTTCGTCCCATGACCCTTGTATCCGATAGAGCCATCACTACGATCACGCTTCGTCGAATTTCCGAGGTCGAAGAACGATTCAAGGTCGGTGTAATCCATTCCTTCGCCGTTATCTTCGATGACGATCTCCGATCCGATTGGCCGATCGCGAATCGTGATTTCGACTTCGGTCGCACCGGCGTCGTAGCTGTTCGAAAGTGATTCGCGGATCACCTCAAGGGGATCCTCGAAGTCGCTAGCGATCTCCAGAAATTCGTTAACCTCGTTAACTTTCGGTGTTTTTGTCGTTGACATTAGAAGTATCCTCCAAGTGATTCGTTGACGACACGGTGGGCGTGCTGCTGCATCGATTTCTGCCGGCCCAACGACTGCTCGATGTACTCAATCAGTGCGTCTTCTCCGGGGCTGCTAATCGCCTCCCTGATCCGCCTAATCTCTTCCTTTTGGACAATCAAATTATGCATCGAGACGGCGCCAAGCTTGTCTTTCTGATACTCTGCGTCACCTTCCATACGACTAACCAAGGCATCGTCGCTACAGACGGGACAATCGCACTCGGTGAAGTCGACATCGTCGACCGGTTCGCTGTTGTACAGGGAGGTGTGATACTTCCCGTTGATAGCTGCGTGAAGGTACGATGACGAGTCGAACGTGTCTGCGCCGACCGCTGCTAACAGTGGAATCGCGCTCGAGGAGATACCGAGTACGTGGAGCGGGAGGTCTTCGAACCCCCAGTCGTTCAGCACTTCACGACAGTCGCTCACAGCGGTGATGAGTTTGCCTTTGTTGTCCTTGAGAGGAACAAGGCTGCCGAGTGCGACGCCGTCGAACTCCCGGTGTACTCGATTACGCCCGATCACTTTCTCAATCTCAGTGAGGAACGTGTCGAGCATCGAGTAGTTGTATCCGTGGAGCGTCAGATAGCGGATCTGTGTTCGACTGTCAGTCAATTCGAGGAACTCGTCGACGTTCTCGGCAGTCAATCGCGCTTTCTTGAGGCGTGTTTCGTAGTCATCGTCGGGGGCAATCGGCCGGTCAAGATTGACGACGATGTCCGCACCGAGGTCGCGCTGAATATCGATAATCGCCTTCTGGTCGACCTCCATCTCGAAGTCACTGCCATCGAGTTTACGATCTCCGAGGAACTTGAATCCGCCAGAGTCGATGAATAGCGTTCCGTCGAAATCGAACAGCTCACGTTCTTTTATCGGCTTGTCGACATAGTCCTCGAACCGCTCTCTCGTAATACCGTAATCAGTCAGCGAGGCAACGGAGGTCATTACTCCATCGAAATAGTGGCTGTAATCGCCACCGTTGATGGCCTCATCTCCGTTCATGAACTCCTTCATCGTGCGGTGAATCCCACCTCCGTAAAGGCTGGACGCTTTGCCTCCGGCGTAGAAATTCACGACCGGGAGGAGATTCGGCGTTTGCAGCTCGGTATCGTTTATCCTCAGTACGCCTCTTCGAGCACTGCCCGCCTCGTGCGTAACATCGAACACTGAACTACTGAGACGGCTCGACGGGGTCGGCATTACTGAACCACCTCTTGCTCTGCGTCTCCACGGACATACTCTTTCAATGTCTTCCCCTTGTCACCTATTCCACTTCCCTCCACCTCGTGAACGGGAATATTAATCTGACGCTCGAAACCGGTGAGAGCGCGCTTGTAGACTTTCCCCATATTCAGGATGACTCTGTCATACTCGTTTTCGGAGATGATTCGACGGAGGTCATCAATGACCTTGGGCCGTAACTCGTCAGCCCGATCGGCGGTCATCCGCTGGTCGTAGTATTCGATTTCCTCGTGGACGTCAACTATGCCGTGCTTTGCGGACAGAATTCGAATATCGAGGTCTGAGCGAAGGGCATCCTCTCTTCTCGCCTTTTTGATGATTCTGAAAAAGTACCCATCGTAGAGTTCGAGGGCTGGAATTGGTTCAGACAACTCGTTTTTAGTGTCTGAACATGATTGCACGAGGAGCGACGACATTGCAACCGTATCGATCGTGTAGAGCCAAAAGTGTGTCCCTGCGAGTGTATCTATCTACGAACTGCTCCGGGTGGACTTCCCGGAGACATACGGGTGATCCGTTTCGCTCTCAACCCAGTCTGCAACGGTGTATCGCCCCGAGATATGATTATATGCAGTCAAACCCACTCTCTTCCTGATGGGAGCTTCGGACTGGGCTTGGGAGATGAATGAACGACTACAAGACGAGTTTGGAGTATCCCATCACCGTTGTAGTCAAATCACTACGCTCGTGAGACGGTTTGCCTCACATCCGGACTACGAGGGGCTTCGCCACCCAGAATTCGACAATAGACTGTATAAAATCACAGATAGACTTCCTCAATTGCTTCAAGAAGAGCCAGGAGAGACCATCGAAGAGCGCTGGAATCACCTAATACACAGGTACCAATTCCAAAACAAAGTCAGTGCAGGAGTCTATCTCCGACCGTGGAGTGATTGTCGTGATGACACTCACGTTCCGGACGTCAGCTCTTGTTGGTCACCTCCGAACTCCGACCCTCACTAAATTCGGGACGAGATGCCTCTGTTGAACTCTCCATTTTGTAACGTATTCTACCTCGGCTGTGGTCTATACAGACAAATGAGCCAACACGAGACACACCGATATATCCCCCAGTTGGTAAGACACCTGTGCAAGATACAGTGGGTGAATCTTGCACACTCAGCTCGTCTATTCACTCTACAAACTGAATTACCTAGGAGAACATGAGAACTGGCTGATTTTTATGTTAATAATTCGATTTGAATTTCATCCAAGAGTATATCACATGATCACTCATGGAATGAATATGGCCAACGTAGATCCCCGGACTGAGGATCTAGCAGGTGAAATTGCAGACAGTTTGACAAAGCAGAATTACCAAAACGGATGGATTTCAGAAGCGATCTTCGTCACAGCGCTAGACCTACAGAATAACCCGGATATTGACCTCCAGCAAAATTATCCTGAGCTCAACTCCGCAATAAACAACGTTCAAGACAATCAGCCGGAGTGGGTACTGAAAAAATTACAATCTAACAACTTACCCGATGGATTTTCACAGTCAGCCTCAAGTGGTGTTGCTAAAATAATTGATCTAAATGATCCCATTCTTGATCATGAATGGCTCATGCATCCCGGCGATGATTTTGTAGAGGTTCTGGTAAGACAGTATCATCCGCTAATTTGTGGTGAAAATAGTCTTCAGTCGCTCACCCAAGCAACGAGATCGGACAAGAACATCGTTCGAGATGGAACACTCATATTGATAACCGGTGCAGCAGGTGGGGAATTAGCGCTCATACCCTTATTCGGACTTCTCACTTTACATCTGGTTGAAGAGAATATTGATGAAGTGTGTGAGGAGTATGAAGCATACTAAAAAGAGTCATTCATATACTACCCTAAGTAGATTCAATCGAACCATAATATAATACAGAGCGGTGCTGCATTCGCGCCCTGCATCTTGCACGACGATTCAAACAGTATCTCAAACTGGGATTTTCAGCGATCAATAAGGACTTTCTATTGGGCGTGTAGTTTAGAATAAAACACGACAAAAAGAACATATTCCAATAGAACCGTTGAGATGTTCTCTAGAGACGAATCAACCGGGGACACAACCCCGTGACAGACAGTTGATCGTTGGACTAGTTCACTCTAGGTCTGCCTTGATACGAAGAACCAGATGATCTGGGATTTCGGATATCTCCGCAATTTTCTCGTAAGGGGCATCCCGGAGATCTGAGACGGTCTCGAACCCTGCAGCGTTGAGGACTTCAGCGTCGGCTTCGGTCACCCCACTCACGGTCGTCAGGTCCGTCTCTGCCGACGCTGAGGACGGCTGGTCTCCCACATCGGGATTGGCGGGGAATTCTGGCAGTAGCTCACGTGCCTCCGTCAGTTCAGACTCATTTTCGACGACTATCGGTAGCGGCGTCGAGGACGAAGGTGATACGGGGAGCACGACCGATTCGACGCCCCCGACCTCTCTACAGAGTGCCCCAATCGCCGGCTCGGGGTCGGACACTTGAGCCGCCTCAAACGAGGTCACCTTGTCCCCGTCACCGAACTGTACGCGATACTCGCTCGCCGTAATTGGAGACCGGTTCTGCTGCTGTGGCCCGTATCCTTCTTCCCAGCCCTTGAGCCCAGACTCGAGGAACGTTGTCAGAGTGACCCGCCACTCGACCATCGGACCTTCTTCGACCCCAGCCGCTGTCACGACGGCATCAACTGCACGACGGAGTGACAGGAACGCTTCGTACAACTCCGTCAGCTCTGACGGCGCAACTTCAGAAGCTGTGGACGCGCTCTCGGTCTCCCCCGATGACGACGCCTTCGACACCGTCGTCTGGACGTCGTATGGACCACTGCGCCCGTGAAGAAGGGATGTCACTTCGGTCGGTTCGTAGCCATCTGCATCCACAATGGCGTCGATGCGTCGAGCATAGTCGGGGACCATAAATTCGATTCTTCCCTCTGAGGACGTGGTTTCCGTATCCGTCACATCGCTGGCGGAGAACTCGACGGTCGCGTCCGGAACGGCATCATCGTTTTCGTCAGCAACAGTGATGGCGACGCGTTCCTTCGGTTTACTCTCAGTATCTGTTGAGGACTGGCCGGTCCCGGGACTCGATTGCGGTTTACGGTCACGCTTTCGCGACCGGATCGCGGCTTTGATTGGCTCGACGGTAGGGTCGACCGTCTCGCCAACCCAGACGATGGGAAGGACGGGATCCGTTGCTTGATTGCGTTCGTCGATCGCGTCCAGTAGCTCGTAAAGCCACTCCTGTGCGACGTCGTCTTCTGTGATCTCCTCAACGGTACGGTGGTCCGCACTCGTCGCGAGCGAGCCCGCTACCTCTAACTCCGCTAGTATCGAGGCCGTGTCACCGTCTGCGGTCGAGAATCCGGGTAGCTCTCGGAAGCGCGAACCGAGCGCCCGAAACTCCGCGGCGCGCCGCAGCAACCGTCGACCATCTTCGCCGGCGAGACGCCCTTTCGCGGTGGCGGGGAGGGTGACAATCTGGTAGAAGTGGGCCCTTCCATCGCCAGTGGGATTCCGAAGCACACGACCGATCCGCTGGATGAGTGAGGCGTTGACCCCTCCCTTCGCGAGGTTAATCGCGACATCCGCATCCGGGATATCGACGCCCACACCGATGACATCACCTGGACCGATGATGACTCCATTGTCACGGGATCTGAACCGATCTATCTGCTCTGCTTGTGATGCCGTTTCACTGTTGGCGACCTCGACGACTTCGTCTCCGAGATCGGAGCGAAGCATGTCACCGAGGTACTCCGCCTGCTCGTAACTTTGTACGAGCACGATACACTTCGAGTCGTCGACGTGGCGCAGAACGAGGTTACGTATGGTCAATCGTGGTGGCCGGAGTTGCCACCGGCGTGGACGCCGGGAGAAAGCCGCCGTGGCGAGCCTGTCGAACGGTGCAGATCGGTCGCGTGCCTTCGACCCGTCGTTCGACTGTGCATACGACCGAAGGTCGCGCAGCGTCTCGAACGTCTCGGGAACGTAGTCGGGAACGCTGTCGAGGTCTGCCGTTGGGAACTTGTGGTTGCTTCGGTCGTACACCTCGCTGAGCGGTTCGGTCGATTCGGACACACCGGAGAGAGTATCATCGATGGCGCTCGCAGCGTACAATACTTCCCAGCTGAAGTCCGCGATGACGTTCGCCTCTCGTGCGTCCGGTATGGTGAACGTCGCACACTCGGTGAGGTATTCCTCGAGGGCTTCACGTGCGGAGTCGTCGCCGATCCACTCCTGGTCGATCGACCCTGACATCGCGAGAATGGCCTCGGATCGTTCGCTCAGTGTGTCGAATAGGTTCTGCCAGCTTCGACCACCGCTCCCGCGATTTCGGTATCGATGCGCTTCGTCAAGGATCACGAGGTCGTACCCACTGATCACGTCGGTGCTCAGCAGGTCCTGCGCCGTACGGAACTCGATCGATCCCCAGGACAGCGAGATCGTCCGGTCACCGCCGGTCACCGTTCTATCGCGAGGAATATTGAGATGCTCGTCGAATTCGCTCTGCCACTGTTCGAGGAGGAGTTCCTGTCCAGCGACGACCAGTACTTTTGCGTCGGACGGCGAATCGCCACGGGAGGGGAGTTGTTCTTCATCGCGTGGATGCAGCTCACCGAAAAGATGTGCGATGGCGCCAAGTCCGAGAACCGTCTTTCCCGTTGCAGTCGCCATATTCACGTAGCCGTTGTAGTCGGCGTCACACCAGTTGGCGAGCGCCTCTTGCTGATGGTCCCAAAGAGGAGTCACCATCTGCGGCCGGTCGAGGAACTTCAGCAGATCAACGTCTCCGCCCTTCGTTCGGATCTTGTCGAGCGAGTCGATGAGTCCGTCGGCATATTCGCTCGCGGCTGGATCTGAGAAGAGCTGATGAACGACATCAACGACTGCCTCCGGGTCGTGGAGTGGCTGACGGCCACTACTTGGCGTGATCCCCTGAGTCACGAGTTTCTCGACGATCGCCTCGATTGCACGATCGATGTCCTGAATATCGGTCGACTTCTCGTTGGCGAGCTCGTACCGGAGTTTTGAGAGTGCGAACGCGAGATTTCCGATGGCGGTCCGACTGTGGTCACGGATGAGCGAGGGGAGTGCAGAATTTTCACCCGCGAGATCGGTCAGACCCTCAACGTAGTATTCTCCAGTAGCGCGGCCGAAATCCATCCTCCCGATCGTGCCCCCGTGATCGGACTTACTATCAGTCTGACCGAGTGCCACACCATACAGTAGATCGACCGCTGCGCGGTCTATCTGACTCGGCCAGTCGGCAGTGGAGAGATCGTCACGATCGAGCCGCTCGTCGTAGAACTGGTCCGAGACGTCCGAATAGTTCGTGCGCTCGTCGACGATCTTCCGAAATGGATCGGGTGCCATTTGTTCCCAAGTATCTCTATTAGTGTCCTCTCTAGGATATATACTCTTGCGTAGAGGTGTCTGCTCACCTCACTGCGGGAGAGCGGCGGTATCACACCGTCACGTTTTCGGTGTCGGATGAATTAGAAATAGGTGATCAAGCACCGGATTAGTCGTCGATCAGGGGTGTGCGAAACTCGATGAATGCAAAGAAGATCGTGGAACGAGCGAAGGGAGACGTAGACCAGAAACTGCTTGAAGGCACTGGAACTGGTGGCGTGTTGACGGCTGGATATTTTGCCGATGGCCCGCTAGTTGACCATCTCGATTCGACCGAACAAGTTGAGTACGCACTACAGAACCTCACTAAAGGGTTTGTCATCGGTGATGAGAATACAAAAGAAACGGTCAGCCCCGATACGAGCTTTCGAACCGCCCTCCTCGTTACGGACGTTCGGCTGCTGTTCGTCGTGGGTAAAGACGGGGGTGACGTAACGTTCTCCGTCCCTCTCGAGGATTGCTATGATGTGGAGATCTCGACGGGGATACTCAAGAATCGAATCACGGTTCATACCACCTCGAACACGTACGACATGTACGTCCAGAAAGGAACGGACGTCGAAACCGTCGCAGATTATATAAATAACGGTTCGGCGTCTGCGTCACAAACTACCGAATCAGACGCTAATCGACGTGAGAAACGGAAAGAATCGGCAGCTTCTGCATCCATCGAAACGACTCCCGAGGATACGCCGGACTCAGAAAGTCACGAAGCTGATCGAGAAACGACTAATGGAGGTGTAGACGACAATCCGGTCGATGAGGATACCGGAGACGAAGGAGACCGCACCCCCGTTCGGGAAACCGGAGCTGTAAGTGACAATGGGTCCCCGGAATCACCCGCTAAGTCGGAATCAACCATCGAAGTCCTCGTTTCTGACGCAAATGAGCAACCCATCTCCGGGGCGTCTGTCGAACTAGCAGGATCAGTGTTCGATGTCGATGCAAGCACGTCACAGGCCGGTCGGTGTAGTGTCACGTTACCCGTGAGCTCCGGCACAGTGGACATGACCATCGACCATCCAGACTATCGTCCAACAGAGGCGGAAGTCGAAGTAACCAACGGAGCGGTGATCGATGTCGCTCTGGAACACATTGACGACGGAGGAGGAGAGAGTTCCGACAGCTCATCGCCGAGCAGTGACAAGGAGTCATCCGCCAACGCCGGTTCGAACGACACGGAACAAACTCGTGAGAACCTTCTGAAAGAGTTGGTTGAGTTGGACGAGAGAAATTCCCGAAGAGTAACGAGAGGACGAATGCGAACGGACGGCAAGTTCGAACCGGAAGATTACGAGGACGAATTTGGATCGTGGTCCGACGCACTTGAGGAGGTGAAATTCGATGAAGAGGAAAGCAACGAAGGAACCTCCACCGGACGGAGCCAGCAGGAGGCCTACACGAAAAAACAGGTCCTCAATGCAATCGCGGACGCCATTGATCACCTCGATGAACGCCCGAATACCATGGAAATGCAGAAATACGGTGAGATGTCTCCTTCTCCGGCTTACCGCTACTTCGACACGTGGGATGATGCAGTCTCTGCAGCTCTCGACGCGCATGACGTACTCGCCGGCGAGAATGAGGTCACGGAGGAAGTAGACCGCGAGAAGAACGAGGTCACGGAGGAAGTAGACCGCGAGAAGAACGAGGTCACGGAGGAAGTAGACCGCGAGAAGAACGAGGTCACGGAGGAAGTAGACCGCGAGAAGAACGAGGTCACGGAGGAAGTAGACCGCGAGAAGAACGAGGTCACGGAGGAAGTAGACCGCGAGAAGAACGAGGTCACGGAGGAAGTAGACCGCGAGAAGAACGAGGTCACGGGGGAGCGAGAAGCTCCCAATGAGGCTAAGTCGGAGCCAGAAGCACCCTCTGATACGGATTTCGAGTGGGGCGAATCGATAGCCGATCCACTCGCAGGTAATCTTGTTGACGTTCCAGAGGGGCGTCTCTCAGACGTCATCGCTGGCATCGTTCAGGAACAGAACCCCCCCGGGAGCAAGCGTGACGCCCTTCTGAGGGTGGAGACTGCCGCTGCCGATCGTCTCAACTTCACCATCTGGAAGAAGCACGATGTCGACTTCGACTTCGGGACTGGTGACACAATACGACTCGACGAAGTTCGTCTCAAACGCTGGGAGACGGACGACGGATACGATCACGAACTGAGCAGTACGAAGGACCTCTCGGTCACCCTCGTGGATGGGGATCTGCCGTATGCCGACTCTGAATCGGAGCCGGAAGCTGGAGCGAATGAATCGGGGGAAGATGCAGCACAACGGCTCGTCGGTATCGGTGGTGCGACGAAGAGCGACGCGGAAGCGCTCGTCGACGCAGGATATCTGACGACGGACGATCTGAAGGCAGCCTCACTCGAAGAACTCCGATCAATCTCCGGGCTTGACGATGGGACCGCCCTGCGGATGAAAGCAGAGTTTGGATAGCGTGGTCGCCTAACTTAGGATAGCGCCAGTTCGACGTGACCAACGAGGTCTGAATCCCGGAGCTGTTCGATCTGTTCGTCTGTGAGCTCGTCCAGGTAGAGTTGGTCATCCGACAGCAGTCCATCGACGATCGGCTCTAACGTCGTCCCTTCGTACGGGCCGAAGATCTCCTCGCGACACTCGTCGAAATATCGACGCATGTCTTCACCGTACTCCGCGGCACGTTGCTTGAGCGTCTCGAAGTCCCAGTCCTGATCGCGATACACCTGCCCCTTCCAGTCCCAGTCAGAGAGAAGTTCGTGGACTGCCTGGAGCTTTACTTCGCTCACTCGTCCGACGCGCGCGTTGAGCCTCTGCATTCCGTCGACTCGGCTCCGCATCGTGATCCGAGCTTCGTGGATTTCGTTGCTGATCCGTCGCTTCTGGTCTTCTACATCTTTCTCGAGATCGTCGATGCGATCGCCGAGAGCCTCGAAATCTCCGGCATCCAGCAGGTCTCGAGCTTCGGACACTGACCGTTTCGCGTCGTCGTCGATTTCTAGATCGGCCTGCAGGAACCTCTCAGCGAGGATCCGCTGCAAAATCGTCTCTTCCATCGTTTCGGCGATGTCCTCGAGCCTGGATGCGAGTTGGCGATGGCGGTACTGCTGGTAGATCTCTTCGATACTCTCCTCGAAGTTCCGGTCGTGGTCTGCTGATTGTTGTTCAGTCGACATAGTGTGCACTCACCTCCGTGAATTCGTCCCCGAGTTCGGCAGAACCGCTGGTTCCCGTTAGCGGGACCGATCGGAAGTCCTCGACTGTGCGGTCGTTATCCAGCTTGAGGCTGGCCAGAGTCGCCGTAATCGTCGAGAACTGGTCGTTCCCGTACAGGCGATTAGCGAGCTTCGCGGCCCCGACGGTATCGTTCACCTCGGATTGGCTGTGGGTACAGGCTTGACCGAGTCGCTCCGTCAGATCGGGGTCGACGCTATCGTACGTCTTGAGCTTCTTGTACCGGTCTTTGATTCGGTGTACGTCCGTCCCGGTCAGCATATCCGTGACGTACTCGACTGTCTCCCGCTGATACCCGTGATCGGTAGCGTCGCTGAGCGCCTTGCGGACGTCGTACATCGCGTTCGCGATATCCCTCACGTTGTGTCCCGACGCAAAGCGAACGCGTGCTGCGATGTTGCCGATGTACTGCCGACCGAGCATCTTCAATACCTGATACGGAGGGTGGCGATCCAACCGGTCCCGGACCGCGGGAACGTCGAGTGTACTCGCAGACACCCCCAGTAGGGAGCCGAGGACGTCCTCGACGTACTTTGCGTCGTCCATCGTGTCTTCGATTGCCTGCAGCTCCTCGTGACTGAGGATGTCCTGCAGCCCGGTAAGTAGCTGCTGGTCAATCGAGAACTCGTCGTCTGACTTGTACCGCTCGTTCAGACGCTTCGCGTCCACCTCGTGCCACGGGTCGTCGAGAACCGTGAGGGTCGCGTACGTAGCGAGGATGAAATCGGTGAAATCGTATTGGGCGTGTCGCTTGTAGAATACCTCGTCGGTCTCCAGCTGCGTCTCGAAGATCCGGTCCCGCCATTCCTCGGCGTAGCCGGTGAGCTGCGTGCCGGCGGCCTCGAGCTGCGCGTCGTAATCGGCGGAGCGGGGCGACATATCGCGGCGGACCCCGAACTCGACGAGCCGTCGGAGATCTGACCGACGGAAGTCACCACGGTCGAGGACTATCTGGTCCTCGTCCGGCGCCTCGTTCGAATCGGGGTAGACGAACGGCGATTTCTGACTACTGAGCATGTAGCGCAGCGAGGTGCCTTCGATCAGCCGGAAATCATCAGTGATCTCCTCCAGCAGGTCTCGCAACGCCCGCTTGATGTACTCGTCCGTGTCGATGTACTTCTCCGGGTCCTCGATCCACGAATCGATCTGGACCTTCTGCTCCTCGATTTCGCGTTCGGTGGGTGATTTTCCGTTATCTCTACCACTACCGCCACTTCCACCGCCACCTCCACTACCACCGGAACCCTCACCGTTCCCTGATATGGTCTGGCTAGCGTCGGCGGTAGACGAGATAACCACCTCACCGTCTCCGACCTCGATTACGTCGGGGAGGCCATCCGTATCGAATCCGAACGCATCGACGAACTTCCGGCTTATCACGACTGAATTTCCACGTTCCCGTCCGTACCACTTCGCCAGATCGGCGTACGTTTCGGCGTCTTCGTACACTTCGTCGGCGACGGAAACGGTGTTGCGGAGCGGCCTGAGCGCGTCCGAAGACGATGGTGCTTCAACGAACCCTTCGTGAAAGTCCTGCAGGACCTCGAAGACGGTCATGATGTACTCGCGGGGCGACTGCTGACTCTCGTCTAACCCGGCGTAGATGCGCCGCAGGAACGGCTGGTTGAACGGGAACAGGTCTCGAAAGTTTTCTTCACAGAACCCGCACTCTGCACATATCGACCCGCTGGGGGCTTCCTTGAGGTCGAAGGCCCCGTCTTCGGTGTCGCGGTCGTAGCGAACGCTGTCGTCGTGAGACTTGATATATCCCAGATATGGGCGGACGAAGTCGACGGCGGACTCCTCGTCAAGGAACAAGACCGTGTTCGAGTCTTGCTCGTTCGTTTGGAAGAACTCGAAGCGGTCTTCGGCCGTTCGCGTGTGGAGGACATCGGTCGAGTCACGGGTCCCGGCGATGATGAAGTCCCAGTTGTCGGACGACTTGTCCCGCTCCATGTATTTCCGCAGGCGCTCGGCCTCCATCGCCGCAATCGAGAAGTCCTCGAACACGATGACCGGACGCGTATCCTCGAACCGGTCCCCTACCTGCTCCAAGACATCGTCGAGAGAGGCGGTGTTGTATTGGTCACGAATGACCTGCCAGAGGGCGTCGTTGAACGCATTCACCGACGTTTCGACGTCCACACTCTCGTCGAATATCTGGAGTTCCTCCCGCTGCTTGTAATCGTTCTCGCCGACGAACTGGATCTTCTGTGCGTACTCGCCGCGTTCGACGAGCCGCTCCAGTTTCTCCGCGACGTAATCCCGGACTTCATTCCCCTGGTTTGCTCCAGGTGCAACGTCGAAATTCTGTCTCCGCAGGCGGAGGATGGCGCTACCGGTGACAGTATCAGCTACCACTTGCGGAACTTCGACGATGTCGTCACGGAGGTTCTTGAAGTCGGATGCACCGGGAAGTTCCTCCCCAAATTGCTCCTCATAGAACTCCGGGATCCGTTCCGAGAGGATTGACATCAGGTCGTCGTCCTTGTCGATGTGGAGCATCGGGCGCCCCTCCAGTCGAAGCTGGTGGGAGAGATATGCGCAAAGCTCGGATTTGCCGGTCCCGACCTCGCCCTCGATGACGACGGCGAAGTTCCCGACCCGGTTCTCGGAGAACTCCTGATAGATCCGATCTTCGGTCCAGGTTTCGCCACCAGCGGACGTTCCGCGGTATACCTCCATTGGGCGGTGCGTGAAGTCGAAGAGGTCGTGATCCTCGGACCGAACCGCTGCGACCTTACTGAAAAGACGGCGGAGCGTCTCCTCATCGACCTTCTCAAAGTGTGGGCAACGGGCCGTTTCCTCTGCGTAGGGTTTGACGATGTCGTTCATTGGGTCACCTCAATCGAGTTCGCATCTTTGTCGATCCCCTTCCGTCGTGGGACGCCATTCAGGTCAACGACGGCGGCGTCCCCAGACTCGACGATTCGGATCTTCTCCTTTCGGACGAGGTTGAAGAGCACTCTCGACAGCGGCGACGGAACGTTCCCGTCGCTCGTGAGTTCGACGAGGAGAAGGTTCTCCCACAACCAGTCGACGTAGTCGGTGATCGTCACACGGTTTCCGGACCCGACTTCGTCTACTGCGAGCTTTATCGACTCGTTGATCACGTCGGGATCGGGATACACCGTGTGTGTTCGACCGTTCGCTTTGTGGACGAGCCCGAGATAGACGACGAGTCGCGACCAGTTGACGAACTTGTGTTCGTTCAGGTCAATCTCCCCCTGCTGAGAACGGGGAACGTACCCACGGTCGCGGTGCCAACGGTTGATAGTCTCGTACAGCGCCCCGTCGTTGGACTCGAACGCTTGGATCTCCTCCTGGAGCAGATACTGGTAGTTCAACAACACGACTGACTGTCGTCCCCAGTCTGATTCGGCGGCCTCGGCTGCGAGATTGTGGAGAACGCCGAGGCGGAAGTCGAGTTCGTCCTCGCCGGTTTGCCACGGAAGATCGACCGTGTAGTAGTCGGGCTCCTGTCGACCGACGAGGCCGACGGCTCGCAGCCCGCTGATCCCCTGGTTCAGGAGGTCGCTATCGAGCGACGTGTCATCCTCAAGTTCTTCTTTTGTTGTGTTGCCCCGCTGGATGGATCGATAAACGGTCCGTAGCGGCGCGGGTGTCTGTACCGCGTTCAGAATGTATGGTGCTGTTTCGCTCATAGTGGATTCGTCAACCAGTCGTGGTACCGTGCTTCAATCTCGTTCGCGTCCGGGTCGAGAACATCTGCCGCCTCTCGGGCCTCCCGCATTTTCGGGCTTCGCTTGGCGTAGGAGGGGTCAAAAGTTGTGCCTTCCAGTGAAACCGACCGATTCAGGTCGTGGGCGACATCCGACGCCGTCCCCTTGTCCCACTCGATCCGTCGGCGGAGCCACCCACCGAACGCCTCGATCATGTCGTCGCTCGCCAGCGGAGAGACGCCAAGTTCGCCCCGTCGAGCGAAGATTTCGGAGAAGGTCCCGTACAGCGGCAGGTATGGTGCCTCGGTGAGTTCCTTGAACAGTTCCGTCGTCGTGTCCACGGATTCGTCCTCGACGAGTTCGTACAGGTTCGCGTTGTCCTGCAGGAACAGGTTTTTGGTGTCTCGGAGGGGGAATTCCCAGCCGGCATCCTCGTAGTGCTCAGCGAAGGCGTCGTACACGCGATCGTATCGCCCGATTCGCTGGCAGAACGGCTCCTGATACAGCGGACGGAGCCCTCCTGCCGGCTGGAATCGGCGCTCGTCGGCGACGACGACGAGCGTTCCGTCGGCACGGGCATACCGGTCGACGATGTCGTTAATCGTGAACCGTGTCTGTTTCTCGTAGTAGCTCGTCGTGACCACGCAAAGGTCCTCGGTGGGTGGGAGGTCAATCCCGCCGATGACGTGGTAGTCGTATCCCGGGAACGAGTACTGTCGGCCTCCGCGTTCGTACTGCCACGTGTGCTTGAGCTGGCGCCACGATGTCGGATACGTTGCGTGCTCCACACCAAGGTACGTGAGCGCCGGGATTGCACGGAGCTTCCAGTAGTGGACGTTTCCGTCCGGGTCGTGGATGAACGCGACGTCGGCGTCCTCGATCCGACGCCTGATCGCCTCCAGACTCACCGTTCCTCCCCACCGACGACGGCGGCCAGCGTCCGGTGGTCAAGCAGGTCGTTCTCGAGGTAGTGGCTCGGCGTGCGCGAGAGCAGGAGACACTCGTCACAGTAGTCGACGCAGCGGTCACAGTCGGCGACGTCGACGACGTGGTCGGCAACTTCGGCGAGGCTCTCGTGGACGTGCCAGCTGATCCCGTTGCCACCCTGCCGGCCGTCGACGATGTTCACCTCGACGGCGTCCTCCGTAATCGACGCCTTGACACGGTAATCCGACCGGTCACACTTGACGACGACGGGGATCGCCCGGTCGAACGATTGCTCCAGACTCGTCAGCAGTTGCGGCCACGACGCCGTCGGGTGCGTCACCTGTCCGAACCGGTCCGTGATGGCGTCGCGGTCGAACCGGAGCCGGAGTCCCTGCGTGTGGTGTTGCTGCCCGATCGGCCGATACGTCTCTTCCTGGGATTTCTCCAGACGTTCGCGCCATGACATGCCGGCGGTCGACCCACCGTCCTCGTCCTTCTCGATGAGGGCTTCAGACCGCAGAATCTCGGTCGAGGCGCTCATCGAGTGTCCCCTCTCGAACGCGTACACGAAGTCGGTCAGCTCGAATTGTCCGTATTCGACCTCACAACGGAGCCCGAACAGCGTTGTCTCCTCTTGCGCGCGTTCGGCGTCGGTTGGGCGAATGTAGGTGGACATCTGCGAGTACGTCCGATACCCACGACGCCCGCCCAGCGCCGCAGAGCATTCGACTGAGGAGATTCCGTGGATCTGTGTAATGACGAGATCGGAATCACAGTGGGGACAAGTGACTTCGTCGGGGTCGAAGCTCCGGAACCGGCGGTCGCATTCTTCATTGTCACAGACGGCGACATCGGTCAGCGGTGTCGGCGTCCCGCGAACGTCCTCGACGATATAGTCAGTCCCGTGGAGCGACACCATTCCGCCGAGGTCGTTCTCCTCCCCGGGATACATGTCGTACAGGCGGCCGCTCCCCTCGAAGGAGATCTTCTCTTGCTTCCCGCTAAACTTAACTGGGAAGTTTTGCCCAAAGCTACGGTAATTGGCGAGGTACCCGAGCTTACTCAACCACTGGTCAAGGCGGGACGTATTACTCGTGAGGTCTTTGTTCGTCGCCGCGCCGGTCGACATTCCGCGGAGTCGTGAGAACGTCTGGTCGACCCGCCGTGACAGCGATAGCGGTCCGTCGCCAAAGAACACCTCCTCGTACACCTCGACACCCTGGTCGCCGAAGATGCCACGGACGTAGTCTCGGAGGACATCGTCCATCTCCTCTTGGATGAACTCCTGGAGGATGAACAGCTTCTCCTCGACCGAGGAGACGAACTTCTCGAGGTTCTCCAGCTCAGGCTCTAAGAGTCGGTACGTGAGCTCGAACACCTTGTCCTCGTGCGGGTTGCGAGCGAGGTAGGCGAACACCTCCGTGACGACGTGTCCGGCGAGCACCTCGTCGAAGTCCTCCGGGTCCGGGATACGAACCGGCTCGAACTCCCCGAGATAGCTGTCAAGATTGGCGTAGTAGTGGCCGTCAACCGGATGCTGGCCACGGATAACGGTCATGACGAGCGACGAGCTCCCGCGCGTCCGTCCTGTCCGGCCAGATCGCTGGACATAGTTCGTGAGCGTCGGGGGGACGCCCACCTGTGCGACCGTGTCGAGGCTCCCGATGTCCACGCCGAGCTCCATCGTCGGCGTCGAACTGACGACATTCACCTCGGGCGGATCCTTTCGGAACCCTTCCTCGATTGCGCCCCGGATGGCCGGGGAGATGTTCCCCTTGTGGATCCCGACGGTGACGAACTCAGCGTCCGAGCCGCCACGGATCGGCTCAGTCACGTCGTGCGCCCAGTGGTCGACGGCGTAGTCCCATCCCGAGTCGACATCGGCGTAGCCGGGATCGGCGACGAATCCCCCATCTTCGGTCTCGGTGAACCGACGGTACGTCTCGACGGACGCGCCGCACTCCCGACACGTATCGACGGCTTCGCCGTCGCCGTTCGTCGGGAACGACGCGTAACACTCCGCACAGAACGCCGCTTCGGCGAGGAGGACGAGGTTCGAGTCGTCTTCACGGACGTTCCGCGTGAAGACCCCACTGTCGGCCGGAGGTTCGACCAGTCCGCTCCGTTCGAGTTCGTCGCGAGCCTCGTCGAAAAAGTTCCCGACCTTGGCGCGCTTCTCGTCGTCAGTGATGTTTGCTTGATCGACGGCCCGCTTGAGCGACTCGTGTGTAGCGATGGTGATGATCCCCACGTCGAGGAATCGAAGGATGATCTCGTCGAGTACTTCGTCAACCCGGACGCGGTCAATCTCCAGATCCGAGCCGAGCCGATCGAGGATCTTCTCTCGCGTGAGCCCGTCGATTTCGACGCCGGCGTACTGGAAGGACGCATCCCCGAGGACGAACCGCTTGTAGAGCGCGTGTGCAATCGTGATGTCGACGGGGTCGTCGAACGACCGGACGGCATCGGCGGTAACGAGCGCACTGTCTAACAGGGCCTCACAGTTCGAGAGGTAGGCGTGTGCCTCGATATCCTCCCGGAGCGGCACGAGAAAGTTGTACGCTTCTGCGTCTTCGTCGAGGTTGTCCTGCACGAGTGGTTCCCAGTACTCCTCCCGAAGGGTATTGGAGACCGACTTGAACAGCTCGTACTGGTCGGCCTTCCCGCCCGTCTCCATCAACTCCTGAAGGTAGATGGTCTGGGCCATCAACCCGTACTCGGTGTTGATGATCCCCTCTCCCACGCTCTCGGCAGCGCTGTGAGAGTCGGAGAACACGAGGGTCTTGTTCGATGGGGAAACCCGGCACACCTCGGAGAGCATGTAGGACAGTAGCGAGGAGGTGGGAACGCCGATGTCTGTTAGCCGGGGCGATCCGCCACATCCCGGACAGTCATCGTCAGCGCTGCCACGGACCGGGGCGAATTCCTTGCCCTCCTCACTGTCATCGATCGCGACGTGAGGTTCGTGACAAGTCCCCTTCCGACAGAACTGGACTTCCGGGATGGGCGCTTCCCCGCATTCCCAGCACTTGTTGTCCCGCGAGAGCGTACCACAAGCTCGACACCAGTGAACGCGGTGCGGTGGCTTGAGGAAGACGTGGTATTTCTCGGTGACAATGCCGGCGAGCCGACCGAACGCCATTATCGTGTCGAGCAGCCCCTCCGGATCCGAGACGCCTTCCTGCTCCGCTTCCGAGACAAGGTCGCCGTACGATCGGAACCCGACTTCGCCGGTCGTGTCTCGATCGAACCATTCGGTGAACGCCGCGACCTCCGGAATCTCCTCGAGAACGAACTCGTACCACCCGCTGGCGAATCCTCCGGCCTCGATGGCGGCCGCGACGAGGGCGTCTCGCCCCTCGTCAGTCTGCAAGAGTTCGTTGATGTCGGTCGCTTCCCCGGATTCGAGGAATTTGCTCGCTGCGTCGTCAATCGGGTCGAACACCCACTCCGACGCGTGTGCTGCAGGAGCGATGGCAGTGCGATCGAGTAACCCGACCTCTCTGAGAGTCTCGACTGCGTTTTCGAGTTCGTGTTCCGCGACGTACTCTTCGGGGTGCGCGACATCGAAGCGAGCGATGGCCAGTGCGATGACGATGTCGTTGAGCGTAGTCGGCGCAAACCGGTCGAAGTCCGGTGTATCTCGAACCCTGAACTGACGCCCTGTGAATTCGACGCTGTTGATCGATGCTTCTTCACTGCCGGTGAGGGACGCGGCCAGCTCTGTCGGATTGTCGACCGTCGCGGACACCATTGTGACCTGCGGGTCGTTGTCCGCGTAGAACGTTTTGAGACGCTGCGACAGCAGTGAGATTGCCGCCCCCTGAATACCGCTCCAAACGTGTGCTTCGTCGAAGACGATGTGTTCGAGTGGTTGCTCGCCGGGCTGATTGCCAAGAATTCCCCGTGTCTCCGCCTTGTCGTTGACGAACATGTAGTCGAGGGCCTCGGGGTTCGTGAGCAGTATGTCGACCCCCTGCCGAATGGCGTCACGCGTCACTTTGATCCACGAGTACGTATTGTCCGACGTTCCGACGGCGGAGTCGTTCAGAATCCGGAGTTTCTTGTCGGGGTTCCGCGGATCGATCAGCCCACGAACGTACGTTCCCTCCTCGATCTCGAAGTCCCGAGTGCCGACGCGAGCGGGAGTGTCAGAGTCCCAGATGCCGATGGTGATCCGGTCTTCGGGCGGTCGGTTTCGGTTGATCCGATCGAGGTACGTGATGAACCGGTTGAACTGGTCCGACCCCAGCGTTTTCATCGGATAGAGGATAGCCGCTTTCAGGCCCTGCTCATCGGTGGAGAGACAGGAGTTGAGGATCGGCAGGAAGAACGCCTCAGTCTTCCCGGACGCAGTCGGGACCGCGAGTACGTTGTCTCCTGGCTTAGTCTCTATCGCCTCGATCGTCTCGGCCTGGTGTTGATACAGTTTCCCGTCCGGATCGCCGCCGAACAGTTCATGCCGAATGGCGTCGACGATCGCGTCGTCGTAGTCGAGGGCGCCGAGGAACTCAGCTGCCGTCTCGCTGTGGAACGCCGGGGCGTCGACGAACTCCACGAAGGGACCCTTCCGTTCGATCGTGTGGTCAGTAACGAATGACTGGGCACCCTCGACACCGTCTATCTCGTTGAGATTGGTCATCGCACGGTTCCACCAGGTAATCTCTGCTGCCCGTCCCGTCGCTGCGTCGAGTCTCGCTTGTGGTGAATCCATCTTGTGTATCCGATTATGGGGCGCATTCGCGGTAGGACCGCTCACTGATGCTTCTCCGTTTGCTACAGCTGCTGCTAGAGTTGTAACCTACCGCTGTTCTTACTATCGCGGCCTCGTGGCCTCTGGATATGGCCGTGATTGTATGAGTCTGACCTGATTGCAAGAGAACAAAAAATTACCGCACCTCTGGAATTCTGATGTTATTGGACCTAATTCGAGTAATATCAAGTTCTGTCTCCTCAATCACCTCGATAGTGTCATATACTTTATTAGAAGTCTGCCACCCAGTAAAAAATATAATTCGTGTTACTATATTGTATTGACTAGATTTCAATTCAAACAGAGACCTGTGATTAGATATTTGGCAATTGTCTTCTCAACGTGGTTAATCTGGAATATAGGGGCATATCAGAAAGTGTTATCGGTGAAATAGATCCAAGCCGTAAGTGAGCGGCGGAATGTTTGATATCACATCCAAGGGGCGTCCAGCGCAATTCTTGGAGTGACGTCGAAATATATCTGTAATATTGACAATCTCCTTATACGTACATCTTCGATTCTCCATGAAACACGCTCTCATCTCCAAGTACAAACATGAACCACACCAGAAACTGATCGGATAATGCCATTTTATGTGGTCGATCCATCCTCGCGTGGCACGATACGAGAACGCCCGGCCGCCGCCGCAAGATTAAATGGAGTATCGGAACCACACGAGATATCTCAATCGATGAAGTATTTTGACCCGAATTCGGATCGTTCACGCGTCGATCGGGACGTAGCACCGCTCGTGCAGGGGCTCCTGGAGAACACACAGATTTTCGGACCGGAGACTGAAGATCCTCCTCGTGTAACCTCGGCACTCAAGTACACGCAAGAGCCTCAGAAACGGCGGAATCCTGGAAAATACGACGGTGACGATCCCTTCATCGAGAGCATCATCGACATCTTCGGGTTCGATCCACTGGAATTTCAGCGGACCAGCTGGGAACTCGTTCGGAACTTGAACCGGGATCGACGGGACGGTAATTCACGTGGTGCGATATTCTCAGCACCGACGGGATTCGGAAAAACGGAAGCGTTCCTCGGTCCCCTCTACCAGCTACTCCGGAACGAGGAACTAGATCGTATCGCCCTTGTCTATCCGAGTAAGGCGCTTTTACAGGATCAGTTGAGCCGCGTGCTTCGCCACTTGCATGCAATCAAGACCACCAGCGAGGATCAGCTCTCGGTTGGCGTCTGGTCAGGAGACACCGCGTATCAGCCCGAGGATGTCTCGACGGCCGAAGCCCTGTTTGAGGGAGTCGGCCGCGACAAGCGGTTCAGGCTCGCGAACTGCTGGTGTGGTGAACCTCACGATCCGCACGCGTTCCGATACGAGGGAGGAGGATCCCATTATGACCTTGTCTGCGAACACGACGACGGCCACCGGTTCAGTGACGAAGAAGTCGTCTTGAACCGTGAGGATATCCGTCGGTCCGGTGGTCCGGAGATCGTAATGACCACGCTCGAATCACTGGAACTGTTCGGGCTCAAGCCGAACTACGACCTCATCGACGAAGTCGACGCAATCGTCTTCGACGAGATCCACCTCTATACCGGAATTCGGGGTGCACACACGGCGAACGTCGTTGACAACCTCGAAGAGATCACTGACCAGTCCATGCTCTGGCTCGGTGCCAGTGCGACGGTGGACAACGCGGAACAGTTCGCGGCGAAGATCTTCCCGATACCGGACGGTCGGATCGAAGCTGTCGACCCACCGGACGCGGACTTCGCCACCAACCACGATGACAAGGAACACTACTTCTTCCTGAAGGCGACAGAGGACGGTCCGGGCGTGTCCTCGATGTTCATCCAGCAAATCCTCCTGCTGGGACACGCGATGCTCCAGCAGGAGGACGGACCTCGCGGTAAGCTGTTGTCGTTCATCGACAGCATTAGCCAGGTCAATCAGAAACGGACCCAGCTAGAGGATGCCGACAGCCAGCGGGAACTCTGGCAGTACCACACCGAACTGGACGGTCCCGGAGACTGGCGAGACGTCGCCGAAGGGATGGACCGAGAGTTCATCGGAGAACCACTGGAGTTCTCGTCCGTCTTCTCGGACGTCGGTTTCGATGCCTCCGTCATCCAGAGTGACGTGCTCCTATCGACGAACTTCCTTGAGGTAGGGATCGACGTTGGGGACATCTCAATCGTCACTCAGTATCGAACCCCTTGGAACCTCTCGTCGTTCGTCCAGCGCGTCGGGCGTGCCGCGCGGGAACCAGGAACCGACTCATACGTTTTCGTCTTCCTGTCCGATCTCACGAGCGACGCGAACATGTTCTATCGGGCCGATCGCTTCCTCGGCTCCGAGATCCGTACTCCGCTGAAGCCTGACAACGACGTCATCGAGTGGATCCACAATCGTTATAAGGAGTTCTACGACGTTTCGTCGAGGATTCAGGACCGCCAGCATTACTCTACGCAGGTCGAGAAACAGGAGTTCCACGAGGAGTATCTGATCGACGAACTTGGATGGGATGCGTATCACGAACTGCTGACCGATCCCGAGACGGTGCTGTATCAGGAACTCGGGATAGAGAGTTCATTCGAGCCACTGACCGGTCAGGAACCCATCAAGCGGGTGTTAGCGAGGCTCGAAGACCGCGAAGATGAAATCGAACGGAAACTCGACGACCTCGGTCTCAACGACGATACGGCAACTACGAACACCGAGCGGGAGATGGTCGAGGGCGTTCGTAAAGACGTACTCGGATACGTTCGAGAACGGCTGGATCTCGTCGAGGAGTGCCGTGAGCACGAGGAACGGCTCGTCGACGAAACGTTGATCGACGATCTCGAATCCCAGCTCGAAGAAGTACGGACGATGATCGCGGAACCGGGCGCCGACCCGAGTGATGATCTAGAACACTTCCGGGACGTACTCCCACTGCTTTACGGCGTAAAAGCGAGTGTGCTACGGCTTACGAACGCAGCCAAACGCGCGGACGTCGACCTCCCGCGGCTCTCGCACGACGTCGGCGATCTCGAGGATGCAGTCGACCGTATCGCTGAGGCTCTTGACGACGAACGGGCGTCTGCGCTTGTCCGCGAACGAAAACGGATTTACTACCTCAAGCAGGCGCTCGGGGAACTGCACAGCTATCAGTCCATCCCGTCGAACTTCCTGAGTCTCTACTACGTGAAACACCTCCTCCGGGGCGGGTACTACTACGACCGGTTCCTGCGGGCCGCCGGCGATTCGCTCGCCGATGAGGTCTGGTACGTCCCCGAGAACTACTTCGACGACGCGGGACAGTACATCACTGTCTTCTACGGCGCCGACGACAACGAAGGGAGCGACCAGTCAATCGACAACCTCGTCCACTCCTATACACCCTTCAGAAGCGAGTACAAGCAAGAGGCCGGGAGCCTACAGGCCTTTGTGCCGGAAACGGTCACTCGGGACGGCACGGTTCAGTTCGTGTTCGACGACATTCCGGGAGAGCGGCGGGACGACCTTATCATCCCCGACTCCATCCGCCTCGAGGACATCGCCGACCTCAGCGGTTCGAAGGCGCTCAACATCGTCAGGTACTGTCCGGAGTGTCTGCAGATCCTTGAGCATGACAGCTGTCTCCGGCACAACGACCGTGCGTATGGGAAGATCCACGCAAGCGCCGATGTCGAAACGGCGGTCGAACTCGGCGAGGACGCCGACTCGCGTGGGATCGCGACGTTATCAGACGTTTCCGGGGAAGTCAAGCTTCGGGGAGTCTCGCTGGAGATCACCCCTGCGACTTACGCACGGTCCCGTGACGAGTACATTTTCACCGGTGGTGATCGCATCGAGCGCCACATCGAGACCCCTGAACAGACGCTCGGATTCGAGCTCGACACGCGCGGACTGACATTCGACATTTCCGAGTTCCTCGACCGGATCGATGATCCGAACGTCGTCGAGCGCCTCGACAGGTACAAGGACCGCTCGACGGTCGAATTGCGCGAGATGGGCGCCCACACGGCAGCCCACTTCTTCACGCAGCTCGTCGCCGACGTGGCCGGTGTGACGCCTGGTTCCCTGTTCTATGGAGTCGACCTCGAGGAAAAGGTCGTGTACGTCTTCGAGCGGTCGCAGGGCGGCCAGGGGCTCGTTGACCTCGTGTTCGACGACCTTCGAGAAGATCCAGGGAACGCACTGGAATCCGTAACGCGGATCACGTACGATCCGCAGGTGATCTGCGAGCGGTTGTGGTCCGAGGAGGCGTTTGTCGACGACCTTCCCTTTGCGGACGTCGACCGGGACGCCATCGAAGGCGCGGTCCGCGCTTCGGATGAGGTACCGGTGTTCGACCACGTCGTGGAGCAAGTGGTCGAGGAAGTACAGTCGTCTATTGACAGGGCCAACCAGTTCGCCCGGGAGGAAGGCCTCTCCGCCCGCCTGGCGTACCGTGTCAAGCACGTCGTCGCCTCGGCTCGTATCGGTGGGCAGGACACTTACCCCGAAAGCGAGGTGAACCAGGTCTTGCCGAACTTTGACGGCCACGGGCGCGTCGAGACCCTTTTCTTCTCGCCCGATATCGACGGCTGCGTCGAGAACCTCCAGCTGGCTGAGTGTACCTCCGGACACGACCAGTCCGACACGCTGAGCTACGTGCTCCTTGAGGAACTCCGCGAGGAGCTGATCCGGCGAGTACCGAATGAGGAACTGGGTGACGAACTGTTCAAGCGTGAAGTCCTGCCAGGAGGTGAGTACGATGGGACGAGCGTTTTCCTTACCCTCTAGCGGGCTTCGATACCTCCTCGGACACGCGCTCGTCTACGGCGACCACGTCGCGATCTGCTCTCCGTGGCTCAGCGATGTCGACGTCCGTCTCCCTCTTGCGCCCGGGGTCGACGATCGGCGAACGAAACTCGCCGCCGCCCTCCGCGACGTCGATACTGACGTCGACGTGTACGTCCGCCCCGACGAGGAAGCCAACGAGTACGCGCTGTCCCGACTCGCCGGCATCGAGAACGTTTCCGTCACTAAGGTTCACGACCTCCACGCCAAGGCAGTGATCACGGAGACGTACGTTTACGTCGGCTCCGCGAACATCACGCGTGGAGGATTGCTGACGAACCTGGAGCTCTGCAAGGTCCTCGAGAACGAGTACGAGGACGTTGGGACGTACCTCGACGAGGAACTCGAACTGTAGGGAATCGAAACTGGATCAGTGTTCCCGCTGGCCCGCAGGATCAGTCTCCGTGCTCGCATGGCCCTCCCCAGGGCGCCGCGTACGGATAGGTTCGACACCGCTCTTCCGTCGGGCGTGCGGAGAGTCCTTCTGGGATGCAAGGTCTACGGAGCGAAGGTCGTTCCGGAGGGACGCCGCGTACTCGTCCTCATCCCGTTCTCGCTCGACCGTCATGGGTGTAATATCGACATCACCGCTCGTCTCGCCCACGTCGACGTACAGTAGCGTGAGTTTCACCAACCTCGACGTCATACGTCCGTTCCGCAGCCATGCGTACGTGCGGAGCTGGCGAGCGTACTTGCCGCTGGCGTAGTCCTCAACGTCTCGTTGCTGCCGAGCAAGCGACATCCTGTCTTGTGAAAGTCGGACGTACCCAACCCGCTCTACTCATTGACAACCGTCACCTCGAGCATGCTTTCGTATTTGACCTTCCAATCGAGGCGATTACCCTCCAACTCCATCGCATCGCCTATCCCTTTTGGAACGGTGACCTTGTACTGCACGTTCGCCCCCTGGCTGACTCTACCTCTACGTCGACAACTCATCAGCGAGCGCGGGGGAAAGTAAGTGGTTCTATGACACTGGTGTTCTGTACTTCCATACAGTCAATTCAGAAATTGTGAACTAAATCTCCCATTTTGATATTTTGACTATGTCAAGTTATGGATGGTAACTATAATATAGCACCTATGCTGAAGTTATGACAGATTTATAATACGTTACATTGATATGTGATGGCTTGGAGATATGAATATGAGAAATAATGGTTCTGAAGGTGCACTTCTTAAAACTATCATTGGTGGATCCGACTCAGTAGGTTCACAACTGGATTTTGATGCAAAAGATGGGGCAGACGACTTAGATGTCTCTACTAGTGAGTATAGAGACATATTTAAAGATATTGGTGATACTCTTGAGCCAAAGAATGAATTCTTGGGTGAAATTCTAAACTCAGGTAGAGAACTTTATGTTCCAACCTTTCAACGAAGATATTCGTGGGAAGATGAGAACCACGATCAATTCTGGGCCTCTGTTATGGACCTTTTCACTAGTCTACATAGCAAAGAGTTAGAGAGTGGAAAGCTTGATCTCAAACCCGCGGGTTCAGAAGATAGGCTTGAGGAGTTTTACTTCGGAACAATATATCTTGCAGAAGAAACTGATGGCGAAACAGGTGACGAGATCTACGAGGTCATTGACGGCCAGCAGCGCTTGGCCACCTTATTCATAGTATTCAACCAAATAAATAAGCGGCTGAAGTCTTATGAAGTCGCGGTTGACGATTCTGCGGAGTATTCTTCGAATACACATGAAGGAATAAAATTTTTCAGAGGGGCAATGGTGAGAAAATTATTATATACCAATATCATGAACGATGGAAATGGGAATTCTCTACGATTGAATATGACTGCTCATGATGACCCATATTTCAAATCTTTATTCGATGAAAAAATTTCTCGGGTTGCTGAATATCTTGAGGGAATGAAAGACGGAAGCTTTCCAGATTGGCGTTTGATTAGGGGGACTATTGAAGATGATCTTGAAAGAGCTGGAGAACTCGAAGACCTGGAACTTGAGGATCTGAATCTTGATGAAAGCTATGATTCACTAGATGAAGTGTTAGATCAGTCAAAATACAAAGCAGGTTCCCATGAGAAGCTTATATCCGCAAACAAACAATATGGTGAATACATAGATCTCTTATTAGACGAAGAGCTCGACCTGGGTGACAACGAGCTACGAAAGAGATCAATTGCCTTAATCAATCTATCAGTAATCTTATTGTCTGCTTTCCGTATTGTGAGGTGTCGATTTACGTCACCTGTTGATGACACATTGAAAATTGATGTATTCAAGTCATTGAATGAGACTGGAAGTAGCCTAGATCTACATGACAAGATTCGCGCTAGAGTTGTAGCGAAATTCGGTATCAATTCAGATCCGGCGACAACTTTCGATAGTCTAGTTGAGTACTTCGGAGAAGATAGCGGACGCATCAAAGAATATCTGGTAGATTATCTTCTTTCGGTAGAGTCTGAAACAATATACAAAAAGGGAACTATAAATGATAACCTACTTCAGGCTTTTGCGACCCGTAAGTCCTCGATGCGACCGATACCTTCGCGGCTTGTAGAGGAAGATGATGATGATGACTCTCCTGAAGAGTTCATTAAATCAATAGAGAAACATGCCGATAAGTACCGTGATTTAAAAAGTGCTGGCTCCGAAGAGAAGTTTAGCTTGGATAGTTCCTATTTTGATGATGACACTATTCAATATGAGTGCGAAAGCATACTACAAGATTTAAATGGCGATCAGTGGAGGCCGTTCGTGTTTCGTATGTATGTAAAGCTAGCTGAAGACTCTACTATCGTTAATGAGCAATTTTTCAGGGATATGCTAGAGTTAACTGAAATATTTATGATCCGCAGCTCATTTTCGAGGAGTAAAGCTACCGCTATCGACCAGGTGTTTATTGCAGGGTGCTATCACTTCAACAATGCAAATGTGCCAGATTTCGGGGATATTTCAGTTTATGATGAGGACGACGATTGGATTGAAGCTACTGAAGAATTCAGTTCTAATACGCGTCAGATTATGGAAGCTCATTTTATAAATGAGTCCTCTTGGGGCAAACTATCTGGTGGTGAGATCGTGCGGAATATGCACAGCCCTTCATGGTCAAACCCAAAGAACATCCTGAAAAAAATTGGGCGAAAGAACGCTCTTTCATCATCTGGATTAGGTCGTAGTGGTCCGATTGGTCCAAGGAAAATCGACTTTGCATCAATTGAACGTGAGCACATTTTTCCACAAAATCCTACTCAATTAAGTAAAGAGAACGAATATGCGTGGTATCAGCACTTCTTTAAAATTGACGAAGACGATGCTCCTAGTGAAGAACTAAGAGCAGTATATGAGTCTGCAGTCGACGATGATACCGACGAGGAACGCATTCAGGATCGACTTAATGACCTTTCTGAGGCATATTTAGAAGATATTGGCAACAGCATTATTCTGCAAGACGACCTGAATAATAAGGTAAGTAACCGGCTCTTTTCAATCAAAATAATATGGTATTACCTACGCTGTTACCGAGACTTAACTGATTTTGGAGAATATCTTGGAGATTATGATAATCTTGATATCGAAGTTGAAGACTTTGTCAAACTAGTTTGCGAATTCGGTTCAGCACTGAATGATGGTGAAATCAAACTCTTGTTGAAAGTGACTGTAGGAGTATTCGAAACTGTAAGCATTGACAATATCAATAGTTGGACTACGGACGTTACTATTTCCCAAGAACCAAGAATAACTCCATCTGAATTCAGTGACGAATTTGACGAATTATCTAAATTTTACGAAGAATTCGATCTCGATGGGGGAACTCACAGTGACTTACGAAATAGATATGACCTGTATGAAATCAATGATGCAAAGCTCGTTCATGAAACTGATGATAACGAGGAAGTCAAAATAAAGATGTTCATCAATGATTCTATTGAGTCTATCATTTCAAAAATCGCATCCAAATATGATGAAACTACTAGGGAAGAATCTGACTCAGATGGTGATGACGATGATATTGAGAGCACTGACACAGCTGATGATCTGATTGTTACAGAATTTAATAAAAAATGGAATTGGAAGAAAGTGGTAGATCGAAAATCATCTCTAATCATTGAACTTAAGAAGCTCGTACAACTTGATACTGTTAATGACGAATTCCGAGATCATGATAGCAATGAGGAAGAAATGGAATATCACAAAAGGCGTGTAGAAGAGGCCCTTCGTTATTAAGGATATCCATCGAATTTGTATGACTAAGATTGTATAATCTACCCATACACGTTGGAATTGATGCCCGTTCTTAAACATTGAAACAGATGGTACACTACTAGAATTTCTTGGGCACGGGTTTGTGGACACTCAGATCATCCGCTAAATTCTTTCACAACACCAAAAATAGGGGTATTAAACAATGAAAAATGAACTCATTGCCAATCATCTATCATCTCCTATTTTTCCTCCAGCTCAGCAATTCGCTTCTCTTTCTCAAAGTAACTTGACATGATGATCGGCACGAGTCGATCCTCGTGGTTAGGCACCCCCCCGGCGTCGGCGTGGTTTCTCTCGTGGACGAACAAGCGCTCGAAATGCTGCTGATCCTCCAGCCGAAGGACACGCCGATAGTCGTCCCATTGCTCTTCTTCGCTCCGCAGCAAGTCGCGGTACGTCGGATTCGTGCGTCACAGTATTGCACCCCAACGGTGCCCGCCGCGCGCTTGGCCGTCGACGCGTTGTGCATCCGGGCGCATTGCTCCAAGATTTCGCGCCAGTAGGCGAGCGTCTCCGTCTCGACGATGTCATTATCGAACCGCGGACAAAAGGGGTTTCGGCATCGGAGGTGCGTCGACGCCGTGTTCACGAGCTGTGCTGAAAAGTCGTCTTCATGAACTCAAGTGACGACCACGGGACCTCGTTAACGCGAGCAACGCGTGCGAGGGCTGCAAGCGCCCGACCTGCATTGTCTCGGCCTGCTTCTCGGGCATGTCGCCGTCGCGATACTGCCGGTCGGCGCCGGTCGCAACCACGACGGACGCATCGTCGAGCTTGCTGTTCAGCCGATTGACGAGCGACGTGTGTTGGTAGGGTGTGAACCTGACGGCGATGTGGATCCGCTCAAGCACACGCTGATGCGGGACAAGCTCTCGAAGACGGGTCGGCGGCGCCGGAGGCGTCCACCCAGTAGGCAGTCCCGTCGCCGCCGAGCACCTGGTGGATGAGCAAAGTCTGGACGGGCGTGACGCCGAGCTCGTCATCTACGTCGAGGAGTGTGACGCTGGCGCCGACCACTAGCAAGTCGCGCTGCACCCTCAGGAGCTCGTACCAGACTGACAGCGGATCCTTCTCGTCCGTTTGCGTCGTTGTGTCTTTCATCGTTGTTGTCAGTGGTTCTGGCCGACATTTGCGGCTCGAAACTTGTTGGAAGCTTGATTTCCGATCCTTTGGACACTAAGCGCCCCGAAACCCGAAGAGCTGTGTCAGAAGCGACCGCCGGCGCTCTCTCGCAGACGTGGTCTTCGTCGCTGTCGCCGGCATCGAGCGCTTTCTCGTCTCGGTCAATGCGGTCGCCACCCCTTGGATGGGTGTGACGGCCATTCGTGAGCGTCTCAAATTCGCCATGGGAAGCGTCACCCGTCATACGCACCCTCCAGCGTCTCAGAGAGCGATTCGTGATACGCTTCGAGAATCTTGTAAGCCTGGTCTGTTGGGTGGTAGGCGTTCGTTCGTCCGTCGACACTCTCAGTCTTGATCAAGCCTGCGGCTTTGAGCTCGTTCAGGTTGGTGTAGAGGCGTCCGTGGTTGATCGGTTCCGTGTACCGGTCTTCAACCCGCCGTTTCAGGGCCATTCCCTTCGGTACTTTCTCGCCATCGAACTCGATGGCGACCAAGAGAAGGTCGCGCTGGAATGCGAGTAAGTCGTGCACGGTGATTTCGTCGTTGTGCGTCTCGTCAGTCGA
Source organism: Halorubrum gandharaense (assembly GCF_054654575.1). Taxonomy (NCBI): domain Archaea; kingdom Methanobacteriati; phylum Methanobacteriota; class Halobacteria; order Halobacteriales; family Haloferacaceae; genus Halorubrum; species Halorubrum gandharaense. The sequence goes on along the minus strand of NZ_BAAIET010000001.1, from coordinate 534,247 downwards.
ATCGGTGTCTGCGTCAGTCATGGTAGAACCCGCACTCCACAGAGGTCGTTCGTCGTACGCTGCTGTCTTCTCTCTCAGTTCGGTGAGCAAGCTCTGAGCACGCCATCGAGGATCCGTCAATCACCGTCGAGGCTACTTCCCGAACTTCCCTCACAGCAGTCCCTCCCAATTCTTTTGAGCAATCCGGTTGTCTATTTTCTTCAATCGCTCGGGAGGCACTTCCTCCGGGTTGCGGATCGGGATCTTGAGGTAGGTCCGCTCACCGAGCGAGATGATCTCTCTGTTTCGGGTTATCATCGCGAATCCGAGGTTGCTCAAGATAGCTCGGATCGTCATGCGCATCCACCGGGCAGTGTCGTCAGTGATACGCCCTGGGAGGGTGTACCTCGTAAACCCGGGTGCGAGTGCCCAATAATCGTGGGACTCCCCGTCGTACGTCGCGTTCCGATAGCGGAGCAGTTGGTTGATCCCCTCTCCGATGGGCGAGCCATAGTTGTCGTCAGTCTTTTCACCTCAATTCCGACGGTTCCGATCGACGGATGTGAGGCAATGATGTCGACACGGCCGATTCGGCCATCGGCCCACACTTCGGACTCGACATCCCAGCCGGAATGCCGAAGCACCTTGATCAGGTGTTTCCGGTATTCCGTTTCCGTTCTGAAATCGCGTATTCTGAGGTGCTCTGGGCCGTCGACTTCGTCTTCTGTCGTGCCGGTCATTGTGTTGGGGTGTGGTTGATCAGCTGTTTGTGGTGTTTCGTACTCGGTGCCGTTCCAGAACTGTGTGTAGCCGCCGTCATGGCTGCACGATCTCGAACATCTGTACGTGTTCGCGCCCGACGGTTCGCCACGTGCAGCCGGTCCAGACTTGCTCGATGCGCCACTGGCCGGGAGCATCCGTTCGGGGCTCGTAGCGGACGCGCCGGCGCTCGCCGGCGGCGACCGTGTACGTGACGTGCGTGGGCTCACTCATCAACGGCCTCCTGGGGCGGCTGTCGCGTCTGTGGAGCGCAGTCGAGGCACTCACGCTGGTCACGAGCTGCGGCAATGATGCTGCCGCAGATCTCACATTGGCGGCCGTAGAGTTGGACTGCTCGGCGGCCGCTCATTGCCGTACACCTGTAGGAGGACTGTTTGGTGTGGTCGCTGCGTGTCGATTGCTGTGCGAACGTTCTTGCGTCCGCGGTCTGTGTTTGTACATGGGTCTCTCAGAGAAACCCAGCCCACGTGTGCCAGCACGTGGGTCCCTTTGTCGGTACCTTAGACTGGGTCTCTACTAGAGATATTGCTATGGGAGCACATAAAAACTTCGCTTATAGGTGCAATTATTCGCCTATACGTTCTATCCCAGACTCTGTAATGTAATAGTATGTCCGCCGCCCACTCTGATCTTCTGAGAGCGGCTGAATTTCGCCCTGATCTAGGGCTTCTTTGTCGCATCTCATCACGTGGCCAGAATCATTGAGACGGCTGAGAATATTTTGAATAGTTCGATAGCTGAAGGTGATGTCTCGCTCCACTTTCAGGCCGCGAAATATCGCTTTAGGTGGGAGCGCAATTCCATGTTCGTATAAAAAGAGGAGGACTTCGTCCTCACGCTCCTCAGCTGGCATGAACTCCCATTTAGAACCAACGTGGGTATTCTTATCGGAATCTTCATATTGGTCCTTACTAGCACTCTGTTGCATCTTGTAAACACAATCTGTGTCTACAGGTGAAAAACTATATGGTATTGCATCTATAAGCGAAGTACAGGCCTGCCTAGCGAGTACATGAAATGGGGCCGGCGGAATCAGCGCCGGCCGACAGGTGGGCCGCACCCATGAACACAGACGACATCCCGGGGCATAAACGCCCCGACCGACCTGAGGACACGCTCGACGACGGACATACCCACGACGATCCCACATCGTCGGCGATCGCACATCTGCGTCATGCAGTGCAGTTTAGCAGCGACGGCCACGCCCGGTTGGCGACCGACGCGCTCGGCGCGGCCGCCGGCGTGCTTGCCGTCCACGGGCCCACACACGCACTCGACGATGTCCGGAGTGCACGCGCCGTCAGTCCCACGTCTCCGGAAGCTCGCTATCACGTGCGGCATGCACTCCAGCGATTAGTCGGAGACCTCCCCCGAGAGGAGTCCGACTGATGGTCGTTCACCTCCGACCCCAGTAACTGCCGATGGCGACGCATCCGCCTGCGGCCCGCGAGCGACGCGTCCGTCTCGTGACCGGCACCTCGCCGGCGTCACCTGACGGGATCGTTCTCTCGTCGGTCTCCCCACGGTTCACGGAGTGGCTGCCGGAGCTGCTCACGAAGCTCCGGCCCCATACCGAGCGTGCCGTTCGCGCACACGCCGAAACAGGGACCCGTCCGTGGCACGTCGCCGAACGCCTGCTCGACCGGACACTTCCGGATCGACATACAACGGAGACGACGTGGCGTGACGACGTAGCCGAGGCAGTCGCGTACACGCAGGCGGTCGCCGAGCTCGCCCTCAAATATCCGGAGTCGACCAGCGACACCCGCTCGGAGTATCACGATCGGCGACTCGAAACCCTGCGCGATACGGTGGAGGCCGTCGGCACCGGACGAGGTGCAGTAAACGCTGGACTTGGTGCGCTCGCCAAGGGACCGGTTGCGCTTCACCGCGAACTCGACGAGCGCCCGACGACCGTGACCCTCCTGCTGGACGGCACCGCCTGGACGGAGCTTGGGGACCGACGGACCGGCGTACGAGCGCTCGCCACCATTGCGGTGCTCGCCGCGGGCTTCGACGTGCGGGTGGTCGCATCGCCTGCACTGCAGGACCACCTCGTCCGACGCTACCCGCGGTGGAGCGAGACGCATCTCGGTCTTACTGGCGGCCGGGACGGGTCCCACACACTGCGACACCCCGATTGTACTCCACGTGAGACTCCCGACACGCATCCGGCGTGGGACGCACTCGACGGCCTGGAGCGCACGCCGGGCAAGCGTCGCTTGCTCGGCAACCTCGCGACGGAACGCGAGCGCACGTATCGCGACCTTGCTGAGGATCACGCGATCGCCGTTGAGGCGGGGACGGTGAGCCGGTACGTGCTGGATCTCGAAGCTCGCGGACTCGTCACCGTCAATCGCCATCGCACACACAACACGGTTCAGCTCACCTCGATGGGCGAGACCGCCGTCGACCGCTTTCTCACGCCCGAATTCGAGCTTCTCCACCCGGATCAACAGCGCCTCGACGCGAGTCTTACTGGCACCCCTCACGCTACAACAAGTACAGTGTCCCCCCGCCGCCCCACCCAGGGGGCAGCCAAGACACCGTCAACTGAGGAGTGGCTCGCTGATACGGGCACCCCCGAGGAGACCGGTGAGTACGTCCAGTGGCTCGATAGTTCGAACAATGTAGGAACGTGCCACGACCGGTTCGCCGCCGTCGCTCGCGACGACGGCGTCACCCTCGTTGACGACCGGCTGCAAGCGTTCGACGACGGTCGCGTCGCATACCTGTCCCACGAAGGTGGGGAGGCGGGAGTCATCTTGCAGTGGGGCGGGCCGCTGGCCACACTGGGACGCCTCGCGTCAGCCTTACTCAGCGAAAAGGCGCTGAGCAAGATCCTGACGCCGTCACGGTTCGGTCGCGAGTTCACCGGCGTCCACGGCGGCGACCTGTCCGAACCAGGCCACGTCCTGCGCCGGGGCGGACAGGTCGGCTGGTACAGCGAAGCTGAAGAGGAGTACGCGGAGTGGCGGTCGCGTATCGCCGGCGTTCGCGACCGACACCTCGCCCGTGTTGCCGACCTAGTCGACAGCGACGACACGGCCGCCCGTGCCGAGCTGTTCGAGGACCTTCACGGGCTGGTTGCGTCGGCCACCCACCTCTATCACGCTGCGGGCATTGATCTCACGACAACGCTCCGCGTGCCGGACACCGAGATGCTCGCTCGGAGCGACCGACGACTCCGCGACTTTCTCGACTTCCTCCGTCACACTGTTCCCAAGCAGTCCGTGTACGGCATCCACTCGGGCTACCGCATGCTCTTCGAGAAGCGTCCCGAGAAGCTGCGCCGTCGCCTCTCGTATGAGGTCGAGGAGGGCTCCCAGATGGACCTCACGACCTCCTGGGTGCTTGCCGGCCCCACAATGACGGCGCTCCACGACCGGATCGACGCCGCGCTTTCGTCGACGGCGGACGACGTTCGCGACGCGATCGCTGACGGCGACGAAACTGCGCCAGCACTCTCGATCCCCGTCGTTGACGGCACCACTTATCCCGCCATTCGACGGCTCATCGACGAGTTTGCAGCGAGCCACGACGTGGAGTGGGCTGCCAGCGAGCGCCAGCGCCTCGTACGGCTGTGTCTGGCATCGTTCGGGCCATCGGACAAGGAAGATGGAGCATGCCCGTACGACGTGCGAGAGAGCCTCCAGACGGCTCTCCAAAACAACGGTCCAGCCTTGTCCGTCGGAGACATTGAGCGGGCGGCGGCCACCCTGCCACCCGGCCGGTTCCGGCCTGACCTGCCGCCGACGGCGACGAAGCTGTATGCGGCGCTTCTCCGTACGGAGGAGCCGCTCGGCCGGACCGAGTTGCTGGACGAAGCGGGTATCTCACCGAGCAGCTACGACCGACGGATCGCCGACGTTCGCGAGCTCGCCGGCGTCTCGGCCGTGACCGATGACGGCCGCCGCAAGTGGGTGGCGAAAGAGGGCATCTCCCAGCGTGGTGTTTCGCGAAGTCCCCGGTCTACGGAGTGTTGTCTAGCAAGCTCCGGAGATACTCGAATTTTCACGACACTAGTCAGGCGAAGGATGGAGAGAGGTAGTTCACTCCTTTCGGTCGGCGTAGCGACCGAACACTTCACGAACCGGCTCTGCGGCGGCTTTGAGGCGTTCAGTGTCTTCCACGAAAATCCCGCGTGTCACACTGGGATCCCGTCTCGATCGGTCGCCCAATCGTACTCTTTCAGCGCTGTCTTCACCACCGACAGCCGATCAGCGAGATGGTCCCACTCGCTGGCGATTTCACGCCGAACGTCGGCTTCATCAGGGTCGTCGATGTCAGCGATACTCGCTAGGAGCTCGCTTGGCGACTCAACGTTGTACTCGGTTTCCCACTCTCCGATCTGTGTCTGTATCGACTCGAGGGAGTCAGCAAGTTCCTCTTGGTCGTACTCGCGTTGAAGGGTCGCGACCTCACGATAGGCAGCCATCAGCTGATCGCCACAGTAGAGCGTCTGGCTCCCGCGGTCGATTTTCTGTGAGATATCGTCATCAACGAGTTGCTCAAGGTATTTCTGGGCCGTCTTCGTCGTTGTTTCGGTCTCCTCAGCCACCCACAATGCGGTTCGAGGGGTATGGAGCGTTCGTGCAGCTGCACGAACACGCTCACCTCGCGTCATCGAGGGTGTGGTTGAATCGTCGTCGACGCCCGATTTGTTTGGCATAGACGCTACTACACTCCAATCGGATATATCCAAGAGAACGTAGATATGTTCGTTTGAGTGAGACCACTGTAGTCGAGCGACGATTCCCGATACCTACGCGTCGCACTCGGTGGTTTCACTCACGAGGGCACTGGTTTAGTATTTCTCTAGCATCTCGTGTGACTTTTATATGGTTCCTAGTCTGTAGAATTGTAATCGGCTTTTCCTAAACTTCGATTACAGCTGCTGCAGACGCTTTCCGAATACTTCGTGGAACCGTTCGCCGTATTCCATGAACCACTCGATATGCTCGTCCCACATTTCTCGATCATCCAGCGTCCCGTCTGTACGGAGCTGAATCGTGCTCCGCATCTTGCCGCTGTAGGTTTCTTCAGGTTCGATTCAGTTGAGTGAGTGGCCGAGTTCTGTTTCGATTTGGTCTTCGCTCTTCCGTAGGAGATTGTTGATACAATCACTCGTTACAGATCTCATTCAGTAGCCGGCCGTCAGAGCCGCTGAGTCGTACGTTCTCGATCCGATCGACCCACCACGGAATCGCAAGACAGCTCTCCATCAACAATGTGCTACACAAGAGCGTTCTGTATTGTATCTGCAGGTGGTCAACCCCGAAGCACCCTACAGATGAGCAAGGCGAATGCCTCGGGGCTTGACCCCGAGGCGGTTCACATTGATGTCTCTGTGCAAGATACGCGCCCCACATCTTGCAGGGCGCTCCGAATATGATGTCGAACTGGTGGGATTCTCGTCGGTTATCTTTTCGAGCCTCGCCTGTTTCAGGTGAGTCTGGAAACGCCGGATCGATGGATCAGTCAAATTCTGTTTCACAGTCACGGATCGCAACTATCTGTGACATAATTGCTGCTTCAGCGGCTCGGAGCCGCTGTGAGACTGCAGATTTCGAGATGTCAAGTTCATCGGCGATTCTACTGAGATTTCCACTGCGCTTGGTGCCGCTGTAGTGGCCCAGCTTCGCGGCGTAGTGGAGTGCTTCCCATTGCTTGTCAGTGATAGAGCTTAAGTCAATCATGATTGGACCGGCTTCCGACGCTTCGGGATCGTACAGTGCAACGACACTCACCGGGTTCTCGTCTCCGAGCACTGTTCTCAATGCAGAGATTTGCCCCCGATTCGCGAGGCGAAACGTGGCATACACCCCCGAGTTCGATATCTGTGGTTCTGACATGGGTTTGCTGAACGGAAATACAGTGTGAGTGTGATCTACTCGGTCGGTGAGAAGCCACTATCCGAGGAGGTAGCGCAGCCCCGGATTGTTCTTGACGATGCTGGTGTCCTCGAGCTTGGCGTCAAGACCAAGAATTCGGCCAGCACCGACTGCGCCGAGTCCGAACAGCAAGAGTGCGTACACGAACGAGCTATCGATGACGTACCCGTTGGCGACTGGGAGACCGGCCATGAGTCCGCCTTCCCACGCACCCATCAAGAACAGCAACATCTGCATCGCCCCGCCGAGAGCTGCCAACCGGAAGAACACGCCCACTACGAGTGCAAGTCCGATGAGGATCTGCGTCCCCATCACCAGCGGATCGATCAACCACAGGTGCTCGGCGAAAAACAGGAACAGCCCTTGTAGTGGATTCGCCTCGGAGATGCCGTGGACGAGAAATCCCTCCGCACTGAACCCGCCAACGTTGGTCCAGCCACCTTCAGCTAACTTCCCGAGGCCTGCTGACAGGATTACGTACCCTATCACCAGTCGGAGTGAGAGTAACGAGTATCCGACCCATGTCTCCGAGTAGTCGAAGCTGATTGCCTGACCGAACAGTTCCGTCTCGAGCGTTCGTTCTGCAGGTTTCCGTTGAGTTGCCATCGTTTTCACCTTACATATGAAGATTAGTGCCTATCCTGAAAGCAATATATCGCAATTATACAGGCTTTTAAATATACTATCTATCCTGAGGAGAAACTCAAGCAGGGGGTGCCAATTGAGTACCTTCTGGCCGAATGTGGCTCATCTCACGGAAGATCCAACGTATCCGCCGGCACACACTGTGGTGCCACTGCCTCCGGATTCTTGTCAATTCGCTTCAGCTACGAACCCGTCTAACACCGGTCTCAAGCGCAGCGAGGCCGAGAAGGCTACCGATGAAGACGGGCGCAAACCCGAAACCAAACAGGGCCAGCGGATCTGTCTCACCGCCAACGCGCAGGAATACGAACAGCAATAGCGTGCTGATACCCGTGAACCCGAACATTGGTGCGACAAGGGAGAATCGAGCGAACAAGTAGAATGGGATCGCTGCCTGCAGTGCCAGCAATCCCCCGGCGATAACAATGACCATAATAAACGGCCATGGGTCAGCCATCGGGTCTAGCGTGATGTGTTCGAATCCCCATCGGACGCTAGCCCACACCCCAATTGTGAACAATCCGTATCCCGCGGATCCGACGCCCGCCAAGAGGACAGCTGATAGCTCCGATCTGGAGACGAGATACGCGAAGAGACTAACGACGAGGACACTGAGAATAGCTGCGACCGCGAGGGTGACTGGATCGCTTCCAAGGACTGGATCTGGTGTCCCAGGCATACGCTACAGTTCGATATCCGTCACCGTCTCATCGATTCCACCGAGGAATTCGCTTGCATTAATCGTTGGTAGCTTACTTGATCGAAGACGGTCATCAGTGGAGGGCATGTATCTCTAAATAAATCCGAATTTCATAAGAGTGCTGCTCACCCGGACCGGACATCGTCTCCAAAGATGACGATCAGGGTCGGCTCCTCGCGGGAGATGTCACAGTCGTCGCCGCGCTCGACATCGAGCGTCAGCTCCGACGGCCCGTCGGTCGACAGCACGAGACGCGTCGTCACGTCGTGTGTTCGCTCTGCGCCGCCTGCGATTGCGGCGTCTGAGGTGTACTCGTCGGGATCATAGCGAACGGGGACCTCGTCCTCGACGACGGCATCCGTCCCGACCACACAGCCGTGCGCCTCCGGGAGCGTCACGGGGCGCGTGAACAGGGAGGGGTTCGCCACGGTGAGCGTCCCGACCGTCATCCTCGTCTGGACCGCGTCGCGGTCCTGTGCGTCGGCGTCGATACTCGCGACAGACTCCTCGTCCAGTTCGGCCGTGTATGTCACGTCGTCGCCGGCCACGTCCGCGCCGACGAACACGAGACCGACAGCGAGGAGCGCGACGGCGGCGTACCCGGCCGTGCGCCGGTCGGGGGAGACCATCCCCTGTCGGACCACGTAGCCGAGCGCGACGAACAGCGCCGCGGACGCCGCAAGCAACAGGAAGACTCCCGTCTCGTCGGGCGTGTACCGGCTCACGACGTAGCCGAGGAAGACGGCGTACGCGAGCGCGGAGAGCGCGAACGCGACGACATCCAAGGCGTCCCGGTCGGTCGTCACGCCGGCGACGAGGAAGCCGACGAACGCGAGGAACAGCAGGACGCTCTTCACCGTGATCGAGAGACCGAACACCACGTCGCGGATGAAGTACGTCAGGGCGCCGAGCGCAAACAGGACCCCGAGGGCGTACAAGACCTTGCCGCCGTCGATGTCGTAGTTCATGCAGGGACGTGCGCGTTGTGACGGCGAGAGACAATCAGTATTGCGCCGTCATCCGCCGTCGTAGTAAGTTACGGATACGCTCCCTCGACGGCTGTACAGGGTGGATGGACTTGGGATTCGTGGATCGAGAGCGGATACCCCGCGAGATCATTGAAACGGGTATTCGTCGCCACCTCGCAGTACTATCACTTTCAAATACAGTTATGCTTATTGGGAAGTCGGATGTCGAACGGAGTCGGACAGCGGATTATCACTGGGTACAAAAAGCCGATATACAGCCCGCCGCCAGCGACGTGAAGCGAGTTCGCCATGGCGGCGTCTCGTGTGCACGTCCCACGAGTGGTTCGACGAACCCCGCGTCGGGCGTGCTACGCTCGGGTCGCCGGAAGTTGCCCGGCGCGCTCGGCGAGCGCGCTTCTGATCTCGGATGCGGACGTGATCCCGTCCACCTCCAGTACGCGTGTTTCCCTGCCCAGCCGCTCGACAGCGCGCTCGACGACGGCGTCGACGGCCACGGCGCCGGATTCGGGGGCGAACTCGTCCGCGACCTCGGCCAGCCACGCGTCGGTGACGACCGCCGAGAACAGCTGATCGACCGACCCGATGTCGCCGGCGTCGTCCGACTGGGCTCCAGCTTCCGACTCGGCGCCCGAGCGGCGCAGCACGGCCCGACCGCCGGCCTTGTTGGTGAACACGACGCCCGCCGCGGGGCCGTCGCGCCACGCGGAGTCGGGCATGGAGTAGGTGTCCGGGTCGACATCGACACACCGCACCTCGCGGTCGACGACCCGAACCGGGGCGAGACCGACGTGCTCGAACACCTGTTGGGTCGTATCCGGCGGCAGAAACTGCTCGCGGTCGGCGTCGTGGACCGCCGTCCCGAGAAACCCGGGCATCACGTCCCAGTCGTAGTCCGTGTTGCGGAGGTGGGTGGCGACGCCAGCGAACGTCACCGTCGTGGGGTCGTCGAGAGCGGTTCGCACGGCCTCGCGGTCGAGGCGTTCACGAACCGTCCGGACTGCGTGCCGGTATCGTGGCGGCACGTCGTCGTCGAGCGCGCCGGCAGCGTCCGCGAACTCCACGAGCCCGGATTCGGCAACGCGGAACCGGAGGGGGCTCCCGTCGACGTACTCCGCCACCCAGCAGTGACCGCCGGCGAGCGCACCGGTTCGTGGGCGGGCCGTCTCGTAGGCGGGGAAGTCGTGCATGGTCGTGTTCGGCGACGGCGGGCCACGGTGAAAAGGTGTCGCCGGCGGGTGATGAACGGGGGATCCCGCGAAGGCGTTCCCGGTTGAGCCTCGCAGGCGGCGTGCCGGCCCCCATACGGTCGAGCGAGTGCCGTTCTGGCCGGTAACAGGGGACCCCCGAGACGTTATCGCCCGGTTCAGACGTTCCAGCTCCTGCTCTCGCTGCTGGCGAACGAGCTGTCTTGGAGGGCACAAACGTACTCTTCGGTCGCCAACTGTGTCAAGAATCGCTGTTCTGGAATGCGAAACCGGCACAGTGAGGCGGTCAGTCCCGATTGCTGAACCGGCCCACACAGCCGAGACCCCTACTCGATGAACCGCGCCGGCGGTCGCCGGTGGTCGGTCGCCTGCTCGAAGCCGTACGCCAGCTCGAACAGGCGAGGCTCGCCGAACTCCCGGCCGAGCAGTTCGAAGCCAACGGGGAACCCGCGGTCGGTGAAGCCGGCCGGTACGACGACCGCAGGCAGTCCCGTGTGAGCGGACAATTCGCAGTTCATCTCCTTGAACGGCTGATTCTTGGGGATCTCGACCGGCGGGACTCGCGACGGCGGGTAGAGGAGCGCGTCGAGGTCGTCGTCCGCCATCCGGGCGAGCGTCGTCCGCTTGATGCGGTCGCGCCGGCGGAGTCGACGGAGGTAGCCCGTGTTCGAGTCCAGCCCGTCCGGGTCGGCGTCGAGGATCGACGTGGGCTCGAAGCGTGCCTGGACCGATGGATGGAGCTCGTCCGAGGCGACGAGGTCGGCGAGCGAGTCGACCGGTGCCGCGTCGCCGAGCTCGTCGAGATACGCGTCGAAGTCGCGGGCGAACTCGTACTCGAGAGTCCGGGCGCTCTCGAGGAACGACTGGTCGACGACCTCGGCCACGTCGACGACAGTGGCACCTGCGGCCTCCATCTCCGCGATCGCATCCTCGATCACGTCGGTCACCGCCGTCGCCGCGCTCTCCGGGGCGCTCTCCTCGTTCCGGAGTCCGAAGAACTGGCGGGCGACCCCGATCCGGGCACCGTCGAGTCCGTCCGGGTCGAGGTGGGCCATGTAGCCGTCGTCGGGAACGCGCTCGGCGCCGAGCGCCGTGATCGGGTCCGCAGGGTCGTAGCCGGCCATCGCCTCCAGCATCCGCGCGGCATCTTCGACGGTCCGGGTGATCGGCCCGGCCGTGTCCTGCGTGGCGGTCAGCGGGATGATCCCCGTCCGGCTGACGAGCCCCATCGTCGGGCGGACGCCGATTACGTCGTTGAACGCCGGCGGCGACCGCACCGACGAACAGGTGTCGCTGCCGGTCCCCACGGTGCCGAAGTTGGCCGCGATGGCCGCGGCCGTGCCGCCGCTGGAGCCCGACGGCCGACGGTCGAGGTCGTACGCGTTACGCGTCGCCCCGCCCAGCGAGCTGACCGTGTCGACGCCGAACGAGAGCTCCTGTAAGTTGGCCTTCGCGAGGACGATCGCCCCCGCCTCACGCAGACGCTCGACGACGAACGCGTCACGCGGGGGCCGCGACTCGGCGAGCGCGACCGACCCTGCCGTCGTCGGCATGTCGTGTGTGTCCTGGTTGTCCTTGACGATGACGGGTACTCCGTGGAGCGGCCCCACGAAGCCCTCGTCCGCGAACGCCGCGTCGAGACGGCGGGCGCGCTCGCGGGCGTCGTCGTTCACGGTGAGGATCGCGTTCAGCTCCTCGTCGTGGGCGTCGATGCGCGCCAGATACCGCTCGACGAGCGTCTCGGCCGTGACGGTGCCCTCCGAGAAGGCGTCGTGAATGCCGGCGATTGACGCCTCCATGAGCGGGAACGAGTCGGCAGGTGGAACGGTCATGCGGTGTGTTTGCCGTGAGAGACGGATAGCTGTTCGCCCGGTCGATCCGGACAACGAACAGGATCCTGCATGCGCGGCTATTTCCGACGTACGACCCCGATCGGGCGAGCGTTCCTCACTGAGCTCCTCGAGAAACACGATGTCTGCGACGCCGTGTTTCGAATCGACGATGCAGCCGATCTCGCCGGCGCGCTCCGGAAAGAAGGTCTCGACTACCGCGTCGAGATCCACGGCTACGGAGACCGCGTTGAACGTGTCTTTCAAGAGACACAACGACGAACATCTTCGTTTTCAGACTGTTTCAGCAACGTCGATCCATCGACTGCGGAACCGTGGTTGCAGGCCCACGCCGTCTGGTTGGATTATGCTTAAGTTAACACCGCCCGTAACTATCGCTTCGACCCCACGAGGGTTCGTCTGAAACTACGGGCCGCGCTTCACCGTGAGCACGCCGCAGGCGCTTCAACCCCACGAGGGTTCGTCTGAAACTACGGGCCGCGCTTCACCGTGAGCACGCCGCAGGCGCTTCAACCCCACGAGGGTTCGTCTGAAACACTCCTCTCCGGACTCCGAGGCGACCACCACAACGGCGCTTCAACCCCACGAGGGTTCGTCTGAAACGCGACGCAGCGCTCTGATCGTCGCCGTCGCGTGTTTGCTTCAACCCCACGAGGGTTCGTCTGAAACGTCCTGCTCCGTGCCGTCGAGCTCCTGCTCGGACTCGCTTCAACCCCACGAGGGTTCGTCTGAAACGCTCAAGCGCGGGGCTGACATCGCCCCCAAGAGCGTGGCTTCAACCCCACGAGGGTTCGTCTGAAACCCCCGACCCGCGCGGAACGATACTCGTCGCCCAGCGGCTTCAACCCCACGAGGGTTCGTCTGAAACGGTCGTTCGACTTTCGACGCCGCCGGCGTCGCCGAAGCTTCAACCCCACGAGGGTTCGTCTGAAACGCGATCAACGCGTCGGGGTGGACTCGTGAGGACCTGGCTTCAACCCCACGAGGGTTCGTCTGAAACGCTCGCCTTCCGACGTGGGGGTGGCGTATGACGACCGCTTCAACCCCACGAGGGTTCGTCTGAAACCCCGATCGCCGGCGCGAGGCGGACGAGGTCTCCGAGGCTTCAACCCCACGAGGGTTCGTCTGAAACGCCCGCGACCGCTTTCTCGACAAGCGGTCGATGGAGCTTCAACCCCACGAGGGTTCGTCTGAAACAAGTTCAAATCGGACCCGGACCCGGATAACCCGATGGCTTCAACCCCACGAGGGTTCGTCTGAAACACCGGCTCGGGCGGCAGACGGAGGTGGTCACGTCCTCGCTTCAACCCCACGAGGGTTCGTCTGAAACGGGAGTTCAAGGCGACCGCTCGACGGCACAGCGACGGCTTCAACCCCACGAGGGTTCGTCTGAAACGGCCGATTTGTGACACGGGGGTGGGGATTCGTGGCTTCAACCCCACGAGGGTTCGTCTGAAACGCCGGCGCCGCGCCCGGCCGCCGCGAGCCGTCGTCGCTTCAACCCCACGAGGGTTCGTCTGAAACCGGGTTGGGGCCGTCGAGTTCGTCGCCGCATCGCGTGCTTCAACCCCACGAGGGTTCGTCTGAAACCGCCATCAACGACGTCGATCGTCCCTACATTGTTGCTTCAACCCCACGAGGGTTCGTCTGAAACTCCCGAGTGGCGAGCCTTCAACGCGACCGACCGCGCGCTTCAACCCCACGAGGGTTCGTCTGAAACCACGTGGTTACGTGAGTACGTGGTAAGATGAGTAGTCGCTTCAACCCCACGAGGGTTCGTCTGAAACCTTCGCGGCGATGGCCTCCCGGACGTCCATCGGGCAGCTTCAACCCCACGAGGGTTCGTCTGAAACGCGTCGTCGTCTTCAGCACCTGACAGCCCTTCCCTCGCTTCAACCCCACGAGGGTTCGTCTGAAACCTCATGGCCCATCCTCGACTGGCATCCGGAGTTCCAGCTTCAACCCCACGAGGGTTCGTCTGAAACCGTCTGTGGAACCGTGTGCGTCGTGCGGCCCTGCCGCTTCAACCCCACGAGGGTTCGTCTGAAACACTACTTTCGGACTTTCCTCATAGCCATGTTCTTTGCTTCAACCCCACGAGGGTTCGTCTGAAACAAGTGCGCGGACTCGGGACGGTGCTACGCGAATGACCGCTTCAACCCCACGAGGGTTCGTCTGAAACCACGACCACCGACACCGCCCGCGCCGAGCGCCGGTCGCTTCAACCCCACGAGGGTTCGTCTGAAACGACTGCGTGGGTTTCGGTGGGTTTAGGTGGGTGGCTTCAACCCCACGAGGGTTCGTCTGAAACGCCGCTGCCCGCATTGGAGCTGTTATCGAACTGCGCTTCAACCCCACGAGGGTTCGTCTGAAACACTCCCGAAGAGGTCCGTGCCGGCGGGTTCGACACCGCTTCAACCCCACGAGGGTTCGTCTGAAACGATCGTCCAGATCGCTTGCGTCAGTTCGTAGCCACCGCTTCAACCCCACGAGGGTTCGTCTGAAACGCTAGTCGGTGCGGAGCCGGTTGAGATATCGGTCGCTTCAACCCCACGAGGGTTCGTCTGAAACCGCCGCGAAGATGGCGGCAGCCGCAGTAGAGAAGCCGCTTCAACCCCACGAGGGTTCGTCTGAAACGTGGACCCGTCGCTCATCGGCGGCTCCGTCACAGCGCTTCAACCCCACGAGGGTTCGTCTGAAACGATGGCAGATACCCGTGCCATAGGCGATCTACCAGCGGATCCCACACAAGTGTTTCCGTCGACCCTCAATAACCCCCGAAACCCCGGGGGGTCGACGGTCGGGGTGCAGTGACGCCGCCAGCGATCGCCGGCGATCCACCTACCCCTGCAGGAACGACTCGACGACCTCGAAGTGGGCGTCCGGCCGTTCCCAGAACGGCATGTGACTGCTCTCCTCGAAGACGTGCAGGGACGCGCCAGGAATCCGATCGGCGATATCGCGGGCGATATCGGGCGAGATTTCGTCGTGCTCACCCGAGAGGACGAGCGTCGGCGTCTCCACCCCTTCCAGTTGCGCACGCACGTCCCAGTCGCGGAGGCGTGCGGTTTCGAGGAGGACGAACTCGTTCGGCCCCCACATCAGTCCGTAGACGTTCTCGTTCACGCCGTCGAACGCCGCCTGAACCGGACCGGGATACTCGTCGGTTCGACAGACGTGCTCGCAGTAGGCGCCGTCGAGCGCCGCCTCGTACCCCGGCGCGTCGTACGCGCGCTCGGCTTCATGGTCCCGGATCGTCTCCCGGTCCGCATCGGGGAGCTCGTCGAGGGCACTTCGCATCGACTCGAACGCCGTCCGTGTGTCCGCGAGCGTGTTCGCGAGGACCAGCGAATCGAGGCGGTCACCGTACTCGACGGCGTACTCCTGGGCCAGCATTCCGCCCCACGACTGGCCGTAGACGGTGAACGCGCCGTCGGGGTCGATCGCCGCGGTCCGTCGCGGTTCGCCGGCGAAACCCGGCAAAAATCCGGACACTCCGGCGTGTTCGAGCGTAGGGGCCTCCACGGGAACTTTCGGAGCACGCCGTCCGGAATTGGGGCCCAAATTGTCCCTTCCCGAACGTCTATACCTGCGTTCGAGGTAAGGCGGGTGTGATTCGTGACCGGACGGTAAGTCCGTCGGTAGTGCCGGAGCGTTCGGACCGTTGGTGGTCCGAATGAGCCGGTGGGGGTACTTCCTCCGGCGGCTGCTGTTGTCGATACCGGTCGTCTTTCTCGGCGGGACGCTCACGTTCGTTATCTTCCGATTCGGGCCGATAGACCCGGCCGCGGCGATCGTCGGCGAGGCCGCCACGGAGGCGTCGCTCGCCGAGTACGAGAACGTCCGCGAACAGCTCGGGTTGACGCAACCCGTGACGACACACTACGTGGAGTACATGGTGGGGTTGTTCACGCTGGACCTCGGCCAGTCGTGGGTGTTGGCGCCGGGGACGGGTACCGTCGACCTCCTGCTGATCTACGGTCCGCGGACGGCGTGGCTCGCGTTCTGGGCTGTGCTCATCCCGCTGTTCGTCGGAATCCCGCTCGGCGTCTACGCCGGGCTTCGGGCCAACACGAAACGCGATTACGGGATTTCGGCATTCGGCATCGTCTGGCGGGCGATGCCGAACTTCTGGCTCGGCGTGATCCTGCTGGCGCTGCTCGCCCAGTCACAGTCGCTGCTCGGGGTGGACTGGAGCGGGTGGATCGTCGAGACGCCAGTCACCGGGTCGCCAGACCTCTCGAACCTCCTCTCGGTCGAGGGGTTCCTGGCGGCGACCAAGCAGATCCTCCCGCCGGCGATCGTGCTCGGGTCGGCCTCGATGGGGAGTGAGCTGCGTATCGGGCGCACCGCCGTGTTGGAGACGATCAACTCCGGATACGTCGAAACGGCGAAGGCGAACGGCGTCACCCAGCGCTCGCTGGTGTGGAAACACGTCCTCCGGAACGCGCTCGTGCCGCTCGTGCCGACGATCACCAACGAGGCGTTCCTGCTGATCGGCGGCGCGGTCATCGTCGAGGTCGTCTTCGGCGTGCAGGGGATCGGGTGGCTCTTCTTCCAGGCGGCGCTCAACGGCGACATGCCGCTCGTCACCGCGCTCGTGTTCGTCTTCATCCTCGCAGTGGTGGCGATAAACGTGGTACAGGACCTGTTGTACGTGCTCATCGACCCCAGAGTCGGCTACGAGGGACAGTAGGATGGACGCGAGACCACTCCCCGAACGGGTGCGCGACACGCCGCGACCGGCGGCGCTGTGGTTGGTCGGGGCACTGTTGCTCGTCGCCGTCGAGCTTGGATCGCTGGCGGCCGGACTGCTGGAGATCGGCTCGGCGACAGCGTCCGTCGGCGCCAGCGTAGCCGCTGCGACCGGCGAGGCGCTCGCCGAGGGCGGCGCAGCACGGGCGGCCGTCTACGCCGTGCTCGCCATGGTCGCACTCTGTGCCGGCTGGCTCGTGACAGTGCTCACGGCACGTCCGTTCATCGGCCGCTACGCTGACGGGGCGACCGTTCGCACGCGGTTCGCGCTCGACGTGCTCGCCGCCGCCGTGGTCGTCGCCGCGCTCGGCGCCGTAGTCGTCTGGTCGGGAGCATTCGACCTCCTCAGAGGCCTCGGCGAGGTCACGCGGGCGGGACTGGAACGGACGAGTTCCCTCCCCACGCTCACCGGTCGGGAGACGATCCCGAACGAGGGGTATCAGACACCCGACGGCGTCTGGCACGGGACGTTCCTCGGTCTCTCACCCGCCGTTGCGTGGGCTCTTCGTGTGACCGTCGTGTTCGCGTACGCGGGTCTGTTGGTTGTCTGGGTCGGCGTGGGATATCGCTGGTTCCGCCGCCACTACCGGCGGGCCGACTGGACGCCGCGCGACGACGTGGTTCGGCGGCTCCGCTATCATCGGTGGGGCCAGTTCGGCTTCCTCGTCGTGTTCGTGTTCCTGACGCTGGCGGTGTTCGCCTCCTCGCTGGGGACGGCACCGGCGGATCAGAACCTCTACGAGCCGTTCTCGCACTCGCTGACGTACTACGACGGGGGCACCGAATCCACCGAGACGGTGCTCGTCGGCGACGCCAACCTCGACTCCCGGTCGGTGGGGTACGAGGCGGAGAACGTCGGGCCGATGAGCTACGACGAGTACGACCGCTTCCATCCGTTCGGCACGCTTCCGGACGGGAAGGACCTGTTCACGTTCCTCGCGCACGGCGCCCGCGTCTCGCTGTCGGTGGGGATACTGAGCGTCGCCATCGGCGCGACGCTGGCGACGGTGTTCGCGCTGGTGTCGGCGTACTACCGCGGGATCGCCGACCTCGTGCTCGTCATCACCGGCGACACCATCATGGGGATTCCGCGGCTCCTCCTGCTCATCCTCTGTACGGTGCTGTTCGCCGACACCTGGCTCGGCGGGCTGTACAACGGGGGCGTGCTCCTCGCCGTCGTGCTCGCGGCGACCGGTTGGCCGTACCTCTGGCGAGCGTTCCGTGGGCCGATGCTGCAGATCTCAGAGCGTGAGTGGGTGGACGCCGCCCGCAGCTACGGCCAGTCACCCTCGCGGATCATGCGGCTGCACATGCTCCCGTATCTGGTCGGGTACCTGCTCATCTACTGTTCGATGGTGCTCGGCGGCGTCATCCTCGCCATCGCCGGACTGTCGTTCCTCGGCCTCGGGATCACCGCGCCAACGCCGGAGTGGGGCCGCGCCGTCGACCTCGGCCGGGAGTACGTCGCGACGACATCGTGGCACATCTCACTGATCCCCGGCATCATGGTGACGCTCGTCGTCATGGGCTTTAACGCCATGGGCGACGCCCTTCGAGACGCAGTGGACCCCAAATCCGACGACGGCGCGACTTCGGAGGCCGAAACCAGCGCACGAGGTGGTGGCGTATGACCGACCACACCGTACCCAACGACGGAAATGGCGACGACATCCCGGCGGAGACCGACAGCGTCTCCGAGCCGCTGCTCTCCGTGCGAAACCTGCGAACGACCTTCAAGACGGACAAGGAGACGATACGCGCGGTCGACGGCGTCTCTTTCGAGGTCGCACGCCGTGAAACGCTCGCGGTGGTCGGCGAGAGCGGATCCGGCAAGAGCGTCACCGCCCGTTCCATCCTCGGCCTCATCGACGACTCCGGTCGCGTACACGCGGAGAGCAGCATCCGGTATCACGATCCGGCGTTCGTCCAGTCCGTCGCTCGCAACCACCCGGACGCGATACGCTACGTCGACGAGAGTGGTGAGGCGGACGCCCCTCACGACGGCAGCGCAACTGGGAACGCCTTCGTGACGCTTCAGGAAGCGACGGGCAGCGGAAGCGACGTGGAGGTGGAGCGCGGCTACGTCGACCTCGTCACTGCCCCGCAAGCAGTGGGTCGGTCGATTCGCGGTCGCGAGATCGCCATGGTGTTTCAGGATGCGATGGACAGCCTCAACCCGGTGTACACGGTCGGCAATCAGATCAAGGAGCTGCTGAACACCCACCGAGGACTCAGTGGATCCGAGGCGACCGAAACGGCAGTCGAGCTGTTGGAAAGCGTCGGCATTCCCGATCCGCGTCGGCGGCTGCGGGAGTATCCCCACCAGTACAGCGGGGGGATGCAACAACGGGCGACGATCGCGCTCGCACTCGCGTGTGACCCGGAGGTGCTCGTTTGCGACGAGCCGACGACGGCGCTCGACGTGACGATCCAGGCGCAGATCCTCGAGCTGCTCGAGGACCTCCAGCGCGAGCGGGACCTTGCCGTCGTCTTCATCACCCACGACATGGGCGTCGTTGCACGGATCGCGGACACCGTATCGGTGATGTACGCCGGCGAGCTCGTCGAGTCCGCACCAGTGAGCCCACTATTCAACGACCCGAAACACCCGTACACCAAAGGACTGCTTCGCTCCATCCCCGGTCTCGCTGCCGAGGGCGAGTGGCTGCCGACGATCGAAGGGTCGGTGCCGACGCCGACGGAGCCGGCGACTGACTGCCGATATGCGCCCCGATGTCCGAAGGCGTTCGACGCGTGTGAAGCGGTCCACCCGACGCTTGTCCCGGCAGGCGGTGAGGAAACGGCGGCCGACGACCTCAGCGACCACGACAACGACGACCATCAGGTCGCCTGCCTCCTCTATCCTGAGGACGAGTCGGAGTCGAGTCGCTTGGACCGTCACCGAGCAGCGGACGGGCGCACGGGATCGCAAAGATCGGAGCAGGCTGCGGACCGGGAGGTGAGCGACCGATGAGCGACGACACGTCGGATCCGCTGGTCGAAGTCGAGGACCTTCGCACCTACTACTACTCGTCCGGGCTGTTCGCCGGCGACCCGGTGAAGGCGGTCGACGGCGTCTCCCTGTCCATTGAGCGCGGCGAGACGCTCGGCATCGTCGGGGAATCGGGCTGTGGCAAGACGACGCTCGCCCGCAGCATTCTCCAGTTGGAGGACGTGACGGAGGGTCGAGTCACCTACGCCGGCGAGGACGTCACCGAGTACGACCGCGCCGAACTCAAAGACTGGCGGCGGAACGCACAGATCGTCTACCAGAACCCCACGTCCAGCATCAACGAGCGGATGACCGTCGGCGAGGTGATTCGGGAGCCGCTCGACGCGCACGACAAGCTGGAGCCGGACGAACGACGCGAGCACGTCCTCGAACTCCTCGACGTGGTCGGGCTGAAGGAGGAGCACTACTACCGCTACCCGCACCAGTTCTCCGGCGGCCAGCGTCAGCGCGTGGGGATCGCCCGTGCGCTCGCGCTCGAGCCGGACTTCATCGTGCTCGACGAACCGGTCTCCGCGCTCGACGTGAGCGTGCAAGCGAAGATCCTCAACCTCCTCAAGCGACTGCAAAACGAGTACGACCTGACGTACCTGCTCATCGCCCACGACCTCTCGGTGGTGCGGCACGTCTGTGACCGAGTCGCGGTGATGTACCTCGGGAAGGTGATGGAACAAGCGCCGACTGCACAGCTGTTCAAAGCACCGCAGAACCCCTACACGCGGGCGCTCCTCTCGGCGATCCCCCAACCCGATCCGGACGCCGACCACGGACGCGTCTCGCTCCATGGGACGCCGCCCAGTCCGCGGAATCCTCCCTCGGGATGCGTGTTCTCGACGCGATGTCCGGTCGTGATCCGGCCCGAGGGTGGTCCAGACCTCGACGATGCGGCATGGGAGCGCGTCGACGAGTTCCGCGAGGTCGTCCGTGACCGAGCAACCACCGACCCCTCGCCCATCGAGCGGATCAAGGGGGTACTCGGCTTCGAGACGCGGTTCACCCCCATCGAAGAGGTGGCCGACGAGCTCTTCGCCGACGAGGAGCTTCCCGAGTCCGCAGCTGCAACGATCGACACCGCCACGAACCTGGTCGCCGAGGGGAACCCGTCCGACGCAACAACCGAGCTCTCAGCAGTATTTGCCGGCGTCTGTGAGAAAGAGGCACCATCGCTCCACGCCACGGAGGCGGGCAGTGTGAGTCGCTGTCACCGGCATCGAGAGGCGTACGCCGATCCCGAGTCGGCGGAGTCGACGGAAAGCGTCAACGCGGATCGTCAAACGTAGCCGCGCCGGCGAACGCTCTACTGTCGAACACTCCACCGCAACGGGCCGCCGGAGAAGTCGTCGAAGTCGGTCGCCGAGCGTCAGTCAGGGACGCTCGCCGAGCGAGACCTCGTTGAACGAGTGGCTGTACTGCGAGCCGTAGATCTCGTAGTTCTCCACCCAGTCGTACCAGTAGTGCTCCTCGATCGGGTGGTACAGCGGGAGCATCGTCATGTCCTCCCAGTTTTTGCGCTCCAGCGTCCGGTAGACGTCGTTGCGGATGGACTGTGCCTCCTCGTCGGGCGTGCGGTGCTGCTCGTACCGCGCCCACGCGTCGGCGGCCTCCTGGGCCGCCTCGCTCATTTCGCCGTCACCCTGTCCCCAGTTACTCCACGCGAACGGCGTCGGATGTGCGTACTGGAGCACGGCGTCGGCCTCGGGCCACTCCAGGGCGTTCCACGTGCCGAACACGTCGATGTCGCCGTCGATGGCGCGGTTCGTCAGCGTCGTCGCCGGTGCGCCCTCGATCGAGAGGTCGATGTGTGCGCTCTGGGCACGGTCACGGAGCTCGCTTGCGATTTCCCCCCACTCGGACGCCTGCGAATCCGAGGGGTGCTGCATCGTCGTCTCGTACATGTTGTCAGGGCCGTAGCCCGCCTCCTCCATGACCTCGCGTGCGCTCTCGATGTCCGAGGTGCCGTAGCCGTAGGGGTACTCCGATTCCGCCATCTCGTGGTACTCCTCGGCCCCACCGGGGAACGCGGCCGGCGGCGTGATGAAGTACGCCGGCGTGCCCTGTCCTCGTACCGCCCGGTCGGCGATGTCGTCCTGGTTGATGAGGTACGCGATCGCCTGTCGAGCTGGCTTCTCTACCGTCTGCGTGTTCAGGATGAGGTACTGCGTCCGGAGCAGCGTCGCCTCGCCGTAGTTGAGCGTCTCGTCGTTCGACACCGGGCCGTACGTGCCGAGCCGACGGTCGCCCTCAAGTTCCCGGTCGATCTCCAGCAGTCCGGGATCGAACTGCGACCGCGGCAGCTCGAACAGATCCGCGTTCCGGTTCATCGCTCGGTTGTACTCCGCGTTGGGGTCCTCGATGATCTGCCAGCGGATCCCGTCGAGCTCGGCCACGTCGCCGTGGTAGTCGTCGAAGCGTTCGACGTGAATCGCGTTCCCGCGGTCCCACTCCGTGAACTCGAACGGTCCGGTCCCGGGAATGTTGGCGTCCGCGAACTCCTCGTACTCCATCTCGCCGTCGTAGCCCTCGATGTCACCGACGATCCCCTCGGGAATGACGGAGAATCGGGGATCAGCGAGCGTGCCGAGCGTGCCGTGGAACGGCGATTCCAGCGTCATCTCGACCGTATAGTCGTCGGCCGCCTCCAGCTCGAGCGAGTCCGGAACGAGCTCGTCATCGTCGTCACGCTCGTGTGCGATGGACATCGTGCCGCCGACGATCACGTCGGCGTGCCCGCGGTTGTTCTCCGATTCTGCAAGCCGGCGCCAGGAGTACACCACGTCGTCCGCGGTCAGCTCCTCGCCGTTGTGGAACTGCACGCCCTCCTTCAGGTAGAAGGTGTACGTGAGGTAGTCCTCCGACACCTCGTAGTCCGTCGCCAGCTGGCCCGTCGCCGGCGGGGTCCCGTCCTCGTAGGTGAACAGCTGCTCGTGCGTCTGCCAGTTCGCCCGCGCCGATCCCGGCCCGTTGATCCCGATGGGGTCCAGCGTCTGCTGGGCGATCTGCATCATCTGGAGCACGTCGTCGTCGAGGTCCTCGTCGGCGCCGGCGTCATCGTCGTCGCCACCCTCGTCCGCTCCCGAATCGTCGCCGGGCTCCCCGTCACCGACGGGGTCCTCGTCGGAACAGCCGGCGAGCGCCACTGCAGTCGCCGCGCCAGTCGCTGTGAGAAACGTCCGCCTGTCGTAGTCGTCGCGCATACTACTACCTGATGGTCACCGGGTTAATATGTGAGCCCCGTGGCAAATGACGGGGATTTCTGTGAGGTGCGGACGAACCGGCCTCGAACGCCAGTTTCCACCGGTCGACGGTCACCCTCGAAGTCGTGGGTGGAGGGGCTCACGGACAAGGTCGTGGGTGGAGGGGCTCACGGACAAGGTCGTGGGTGGAGGGGCTGGTGAGTTGTCGCACTCCGTTCGCGCCTTATAAGGCGCGAACGGAGTGCGAGGGAGGGCGACGGCGGCCGCGGCGGTGCGGTCCCGCGGCCGCCGTCGACCGAGGTTGAGGAGGAGCGAGGCAGGATTGTGGCGCTGTGCGGGAGCGAACGCACAAGGACAGTGGTGGAGTTGGCCGTGGTGAGGCCACCGCGGGGGAGACGCCCTTTTGAGTGCGCAGCGAGCTAAAACGGGCACCAGTGGTCCTCGACGGCCGGGGCGTAGGTCGTTCTGCCCACCGAGTCCGCCGGCGAACTCACCCCACGGCCGTTTTTGAGGGAAGCAGCGTGCGGAGTCCGGCTCGTGAACGACGCGACCACGACCGCCGGTCAGCCGTCGACCGCTCCACAGTCGCCGCCCGTCTCGACGGGCGCGGCAAACCGGTAGCCGTACACCACGAGCGGCGATCCGACGACCCCCACGAACAGGAGCCCGACGAGCGCAAGAACGCCAGTGAAAATGAACCCGACCCCACCACTGATCAGAATCTCCGGCACGGTCCCGAGGAGAACGAGGAAGGGGGCCCCAGCGAGCACGCCGGCGAGGTGACTGTACGACTCTCGGCTGATGAGCACACCGACGAGCAGGAGTGACCCAGCAGCCACCGACAGCAGAACTGTCAGGACGCTCATCGACGGGCTCCCTCCGGACCGGAACAGCAGAATCACCACCAGCGCGACGGGCGCTGCAGCAAGCGCCACAAGGCCAGCGCGTTTTGGGGTGAGCGCACGCCGGCGACCGCGGTACTGCGAGGCGAAGAGCCAGCCCCCGGCGGCGATAAAGGCAGCGCCGACGGACGTGAGCAGGATGCTGATCGGCGCAATGACGAGCTGTGCGACGAACGCCCCGGGATTTGCGGGTTGGATCTGATAGTACGTGTCCCCATCCCGGACGAGATCGGCGCCGGCGGGCGACTCACCCTCGGCCTCACCGGTGGCAACGGCCTCGGAGACGAACGGTGGCGCCTCATCGACGGGTGTCGCAACGTCTTCCGCAACTTGTCGCTGGTCCGCGGGAGTCAACGAGAGCTCGACAACGTCGCCATCCAGAGACGCTTCGTACGCGTACACCGTTCCGTCAACGACGAGATACTCGTAGGGCACGTCGACAAACTGCTCCGGTCGTTGGTCGATCGTCGCCCGGGACGACCCCTCCTCGACAGCAGTTTCGACGGCAGTCACGTGAGCATCCGGATGTGACGCCGCGTGGTACTCAGCCACGTCGGATGACACAACGAGCGCATCGAGATCCTCGCCGGGATCGACTTCCTCGGCGACGTACGACTGCGAGCTCATGGAGGCGCCGACCATGTTGAACGACAAGGCGAAGGTGATTCCGACGACGAGGAGGACCATGGCGGCCGCGTACGGACGCCGGCGAAGCAGGGACATTGTTCCGACGTGCACCACGTATCGTGAAAAGTTCACCGAGTCCGGGAGCTGTGAATATCGGATCTTATGAAGTGCGTCCCTGAGGAACTGATACTCATCTCGGATAGTATAGCAACAAACAGACGGAGCGACCACTGTGATTCACACACTCTATATATCAAATATAATAGAGTTAGCCTACAATATACCATTTTAATATGTCATATAGAGCAATATGTTGATATTTGAGAGCGGAAGGCGCGTGAGAATTCCTGAAGTAACGAAAGCCACAAGATACCCTCAAAAAAGACGGATCGAAATTAATATCTTACAGTAAAAAGTGAGAAAACACCTATAACATCAATTATAGATTGAATAATAAGGTGATTTTTATAACCGACGTGCAAATTTTAAAAGTGTAAATATATCGTAAAACAGAGGGAAACGGTACGTTCCCTGATTAGAGATGAGAGAATCGACAGCATGAGACAGAGGAATTCAATTCAAAGAGACATATTCCTACCAGATATAGATATATACTACAAATATTTTATTATAGGACAGATGAGTTTCCCACACGGTAGCTGGGAAGCGTAGACGGGGCCATCACGAACACCTCGGCGTCGCCGCCATCGGTGCGGTTTTGCATGCGGCCCACGAGACACGTATCATGGACACACGCACGCTCGGGTCGGTCGGATCAGTGAGCGAGGTCGGGTATGGCGCATGGCAGATCGGCGGGGACTGGGGAGACGTGAGCGAGTCGACGGCGGTCGCCGCCGTCGAGGCCGCACACGACGCCGGCGTCGACTTCTTCGACACGGCTGACGTGTACGGGGACGGCCGCTCCGAGCAGATAGTCGGAGACACTCTCGCGGACGCGATCCGCGCGGACGAGGTAACCGTCGCCACCAAGGCTGGGCGACGGCTCGACCCACACGAACCGTACGGATACAACGAGGAGCAGCTCCGCCGGTTCGTGAACCGCTCACGCGAGAACCTGGGCATGGAGACGCTCGATCTGCTCCAGCTTCACTGTCCGCCGACGGACGTGTACTACCAGCCCTCAACGTTCGAAGCGCTCGACGAGCTCGTCGACGACGGTCTGATCGACGCTTACGGTGTGAGCGTCGAGCGCGTCGAGGAGGGGCGAAAGGCGATCGAGTACCCGGGCGTCGAGAGCGTCCAGATCATCTTCAACCCGTTTCGGCAGCGACCGGCGGAGTACTTCCTCGACGCTGCCGCCGATGCTGGCGTGGGCGTCATCGTTCGCGTGCCGCTCGCATCGGGGCTGCTGACGGGCACAATCTCCCGTGAGACGGAGTTCCCCGACTCGGACCACCGGAACTACAATCGCGACGGGGAGGCGTTCGATCGAGGGGAGACGTTCGCCGGCGTCCCGTTCGAGGCCGGGCTCGACGCCGTCGACGCGTTATCGGAACACGTCCCGACAGAGCACACCCTCGCGTCGCTGTCGCTGCGCTGGATCCTCGACCACGATGCAGTGACCACGGTGATTCCGGGGTCGACAACGCCCGACCACATTCGGGCGAACGCCGCCGTCAGCGACGCCGAGCCGCTTTCCGAATCGACGCACGACGCCGTGCGCGAGGTGTACGACGAGCACGTCCGCGACCACGTTCACCATCGCTGGTAGGGGAACAACTGTCCAGAGGGCAGGGGTTTACGATGGACGCGTGTGAGAACCCGGCATGGACACGCTCATACTTGGCGGGACGGGGGTCATCAGCACGGGGATCACGCGCGGCTTGGTCGCCGCCGGCCACGAGGTCACCGCGTTCACTCGTGGTGAAACGGACGCGACGGTTCCGGAGGCAGTGTCGTTCGTCCACGGCGACCGGAACGACGAGAGTGCGTTGCGCCGTGCTCGGGATACGGCCGATCCCGACTGCGTCATCGACATGGTGTGTTTCACGCCGGAGCAGGCGCGGACGGCGATCGACGTCTTCGGGGGCGCCGTCGAGCAGTACGTCTTCTGTTCGACCGTGGACGTGTACCGCCGACCCGTGTCGTCGTTCCCGACAACCGAGGACGCGCTCCGCGAGTCGGAAACGGACGAGCCGCCAGTAAGCGAGTACGCCGCAAACAAAGCGGACGCGGAGGACGTGTTTCAGGAGGCGCACGGCGACGCCTTCGCGACGACGATCATCCGACCCTGGAGCACGTACGGCGAGGGCGGCCCGGTGCTCCACACGTTCGGCACCGGGAGCTACTACATCGACCGCATCCGCTCGGGGCTGCCGATCGTCGTCCATGGGGACGGCACTTCGCTATGGGGGCCGTGCCACCGAGACGACGTTGCCGGCGCGTTCGTCGGCGCCGTCGGGAACACGGACGCCTACGGCGAGGCGTATCACGTCACGAGTGAGGAGACGATGACGTGGAACGACTACCATCGAGGGGTCGCCGCCGCGCTCGATGCGCCGGAGCCGGAGCTGGTCCACGTGCCGACCGACGTGCTTCGGCAGGCGTTTCCCGAGCGGACGGAGATGCTGGACGCGCACTTCCAGTACTCGACGCTGTTCGACAACACGAAGGCGCGCCGCGATCTCGGATTCGAGCACACGGTCGGGTTCGAGGAGGGGATCCGACGGACGGTTGCCGACATCGACAGGCACGATGGCGTCGAGCCCGCGGACAGCGCGCCCGACGACGCGTTCATCACGGCGTGGCGGGAAGCGACCGCCGAGCTCGTCGGCCAGTTTTCGTCGCCCGCGTGAGGAAGTCCGGGAGCATTCAAGCGGCAGGCTCTGCGTTCCACAAACGGTCCTGTCCGTTCCCCTCCCGAGAACAGCCCAACAGAGAAAAACGAGATACGCAGACCGATTCCGGAGCGAAAAGGTGACATGGGGGCAGACGGTCTCCCGCTACTCCATTACATACCTACATCCGTAATATTCAGAGGAATGACAACAAATTCTTCTACAGAGAACTATATTCTCCTTTGGATTATTATGCCCACTCATAGAGAACATACTACTCGATATACAGATCGTATTGCCCAAACTATTCTCTATATCTGAGTCTAATTCCCTACTGGAGAATTTGAAAGTGCTATAGTTGGCCCATGTTTCACCACTCCAGGCTACCGACCCACCGTGCCACTAGAGGTCCCCCTTCGCGTCCCAGATGGCCGTGAGCATATCAGCGAACACCGACGCACGGAGTGGTCGACCATCCTCATCGACGGCGTCCGCATCGACGGAGCGCAAGTTGTCCAGGAACTCTTCGTCGTACGTCATGTCGGTCACCGTCTCGGCGACATCGAACGAGAGACGGCCGCCCTCATCCGTGTTGAGCCAGGCAACCGTTTGCTGGCGGTCGTCGTACTCCACGGTGTACGTTTCCGTACCAACGGCAGAGACAACGGATTCCAGCTCACCGATCGTGACGCTCTCCGTTTCCGTTTCGAGGTGGAGAACACCGTTTCGGATGACTGGTTCGTAACGTTCCATATCTATGTCTCTCGTCCGGGTTCGACTTAAGCGTCCGGGGGATCGCTGTTCAACCGTTTTGCAGCAGCGTCATCTCGCCCAACGGAATTTCCGTCGGCATGGAGTCACTCGTCAGTCACGAAGCTTGGACACGTCAAAGACCGGCTTACAGGTCCCTCCACTGACGAACGTCTCGAACGCTTCGTTCGCATCAAGGATGGAGAACCGGTCGTCCAGGAACGCCTCAGCGTCGACATCACCAGAATCGATCAGTCGCAGTGCGTTCTCGAAATCCCGGTACGTCGACGCGTACGAGCATTGTAAGTCGATTTCTGCACGCACCAGCGGAGAGTACGGCATCGTCGTCTCACCGGTCTGGCCGATAAGGACGATCTGACCGCCCTTTCGCACCTGTTCAACAGCGGACGTGAGTCCGGACGGGTGGCCAGTTGTATCGAAGACGACATCGTAGCCCACTCCGCCCGTAAGTTCCTCATTACGTGCGTCGACATCGGCTTCGGCCACGTTGATCGTCTCGAATCCGAGCTCCTCAGCAAGGGGAAGACGATACGCCGAATCCTGTCCAACCCCGGAGACGACGACCTCTCCACCCTGCGCTCGAGCGACCTGTGCGGTGAGCAGACCGATCGGCCCCGGCCCCTCTACGAGCACGCGTGTGCCGGCACGAACCCGCGAGTTGTGGATAACGGCCCGAGTGCCGATGCTCGTCGGCTCGACCATCGCGGCATGACGTTGGTCAACGCTGTCCGGAACCGGATGCAGGGCATGTTCGGGAACGGCAAGGTATGGT
Organism: Halorubrum gandharaense; assembly: GCF_054654575.1. Taxonomy (NCBI): domain Archaea; kingdom Methanobacteriati; phylum Methanobacteriota; class Halobacteria; order Halobacteriales; family Haloferacaceae; genus Halorubrum; species Halorubrum gandharaense. The sequence continues at coordinate 505,376 of NZ_BAAIET010000001.1, read as the reverse complement.
TCGTAGGCGCCGTCGTGGTCGACACCGGTGATAACGGCGTTTTGACAGACGTTCGGCTCACCGATCTCGCACTGATAGCAGTCTCCACACCCACGAATGGGGCGCTCGACGACGCGATCTCCGATCTCGAACTTCGTGACATCGTCACCAACCTCGACCACGCGTCCGGAGTACTCGTGACCGATGACCGTCGGGAGTTCCATCCGCTCGAACGCCGACTCGTACTCGTAGATGCCGGCGTCGCTTCCGCAAAGCCCGGCATAGTCCACCTCGATAAGGGCCTCGTTGGCCGCGATCGTTGGTTTTGACCGGTCGATGAGCTCCATTGCACCGTGGCCAGGGCTGACCTTGGCTAATCCACGCATACCTGAGCCTCGTCATCCGCCCGTTTAAATCCAACTGGTAGTGGTCACCCCGCGTGGTTCCAGAACAATAATACGGACAACGACGGACAGTAGCGATATGGTTGCCTATGAGCATACGCCGGTGACAGTCAGCGGAAAACGTGCGGTCGTCATCGGTGGGACGAGCGGTATCGGTCAGGCTATCGCGCTTGGATTCGCCGCTGAAGGAGCAGACGTGATTGCGACCAGCCGGACCGAAAGCGCTGTCGAGGAGACGGCGAGCGCGATCGAAAAACGAGGAGCGAATACCGCTCGCGTCACGTGCGACGTGACCGAGCCGGAAACCCTGGAATCGGTGCGTGAAACCGCGGAAGACACCTTCGGCGGGATCGACATCGTCGTCGCGTCACAGGGGGCGATCTCCCGAGAAGCGGTCACGTCGATCAGTGACGAAGAGTGGGATTTCGTCACTGATGTCGCCCTGGGTGGTGTCCGACGGATCACGCAGACGATGGCACCCGCAATGGACGACGGTGGCTCCATCGTGAATATCTCCTCGCTCGCCGCTCGCCTCGCGATGGCCGACCTGCCCGCCTACACCGCGGCGAAGGGTGGCGTGGAGGCGTTCACGCGCGCGGCGGCGAAGGAGCTCGCGCCCGAGATCCGTGTCAACGCGATCGCGCCGGGGTTCGTCATCACCCCACAGAACGAGGAGACGTACGCCGAAGGGACTGAAAAGCGGACGGCCATCGACGACCGCGCCCTGCTCGGCCGAGTCGCCGACCGTGAGGAGATCGTCGGGGCAGCGATCTACCTCGCGAGCGACGCGTCCTCGTACGTGACCGGCGAGGTGCTCACCGTTGATGGCGGGTTTGCGGATAGTGCATTCTGACGCTCCGCGGATGGCACCAAGGGAACGTTCTTAATGTTCCAGTGAGACGGGCCGATATGCGTTTTGAGAACCCGGTCCGTCCCGGACTTGATCCGGATCCGTCAGTGTGTCGCGTCGGAGAGGAGTACTATCTCGTGACGAGCTCGTTCGAGTACGTGCCCGGCCTTCCGCTGTATCGGAGCGAGAACTTGGTCGACTGGGAGCACGTCGGCCACGCGCTCACGCGTCCCGAACAGCTTCCGTTGGAGAACGCGGAGTCCTCGAAGGGGATCTTCGCGCCAACCATCCGTCACCACGACGGCCGGTTCCACATCGTCACGACGAACGTCTCCGACGGCGGGCACTTCCACATCTGGGCGGACGAGGCGACCGGCGAGTGGTCCGATCCGACGTGGATCGACGCGCCGGGGATCGACCCGGACCTGTTCTGGGACGACGGACAGGCGTACTTCACGTATCGCGCCGGCGAGGAGGGGATCGTCCAGGCACCTATCGACCTCGACACCGGTGAGCTCGGGGAGCGACGCGAACTCGTAAATCGCCTTGCAGGCCCGTTCACCGAGGCACCGCACCTCTATGAGGTCGATGGCATGTACTATCTCGTGGTTGCGGAGGGCGGCACCCACAAGCGCCACATGGTCTCCGTCGCCCGCGCGGAGTCCCCCACGGGCCCGTTCGAACCGTGTCCGTCGAACCCGATCCTCACGCATCGCAACGAGAGCGGGATGTTCCACCCGATTCAGGCTGCCGGCCACGGCGACCTCGTGCAGGCGCACGACGGGTCCTGGTGGATGGTGTTTCTCGGCATCCGCCAGCACGGCGGCCACCCCGGCTGGCATCATCTCGGCCGCGAGACGTACCTCGCACCGGTGACGTGGGAGGACGGTTGGCCCGTGGTCAACGGCGGCGAGCCCGTCGACACGGAGATGGACGTTCCGGACACCGACCTCGAACGCGTTGACGACCCGCCAACGCGTGAGGGAGACCTGCTCGACGCGGAGACGCTACCGCCGGCGTGGAATCACCGGTTTCAGCCGGAGTCCGAACGCTACACCTTCGATGCGGGAACGCTCTCACTGACCGGCAGTCCCCGAACGCTCGACGACCGGCGCCCGACGTTCGTCGGCGTGCGCCAGCGAGCGTTCGACTGTCGTGTCGACGCACGGATGCAGTTCGATCCGTCGGACGGTTCAGGCGCGGAAGCCGGGATCACGGCACTGTACGACGAGGATCACCACTTCGACCTCGGCGTTCGGGAGGTCGACGGCGACCGCCAGGTCCAGCTCCGTCTCCGAATCGGTGACGCCAGTGAGGTCGTCACGAGCCAGCCGATCGAGGATGGGCCCGTTACGCTGTGGGTCGACGCGTCGACCGAACGCTACCGCTTCGGCGTCGGATCACCGGACTCGGAACCGCTCGGAACCGCCCGCTCGAAGTACCTCGCGACGGAGGTCGCCGGCGGGTTCACCGGGGCGTATCTCGGCGTCTATGCGACTGGTCACGGCGAGGAGTCTGAAAACGAGGCGTCGTTCGAGCGCTTCGAGTATCGCGAAGCCGCGTCGGCGGACGACTGACGAGGTCGCCCGCGGGCCGCAGATTGCCATGCCGACGCGACCGGCGTCGCGCCGACGAGTAAGGGTGATGAGAGGGTGTGCCGGCGTGCGCCGGCTCGGTGAGGCTTACGCCGGATCGAACGCCGGCCGACTGCGTCGGCCGAGCACGACGAGCCTTACGCCTCGTCGAACAACGTCTCACCCTCGACCATATGCTCCTCGACGGCGTCGAGGTTCAGCGTCAGGCCGAGCCCGGGCTTTTCGGGCACTTCCATGCGCCCCTCCTCGATGAGGTTGTCCTCCTCGACGAGGTCCTCCCACCAGTCGAGCTGGTAGGAGTGGTACTCGACGGCAAGCGAGTTGGGGATGGCGGCGGCGACCTGCGCGGACGCCATCGTGCCGATGGGCGAGGAGACGTTGTGCATCGCAACCGGGATGTAGTACATCTCGGCGATGTCCGCGATCTTTCGCGTCTCGCGCATCCCGCCGACGCGCGGCAGGTCGGGAGCGACGATGTCGACGGCCTGCGGCTCCAGCAGCGTGCGCTGGCCGAAGCGACGGTAGACGTTCTCGCCCACCGCGATGGGCGTCGTCGTCGACTGCGTCACCTGCTGTTGGACGTCGTGGTTCTCCGGCGGAACGGGGTCTTCCAACCACCACACGTCGTACTCCTCGAGCTCGCTGGCGAGCCGCTTTGCCGAGCCGGCGGTGAACGACCAGTGGCAGTCGAACGCCACGTCGGCACGGTCGCCGACGCGCTCGGTGACCGCCTCGACGATCTCGACTTTGTGGTCGATCTCGGGGTTCCGCAGGTGGCGGTTCGCACGGTCCTTCTCGTGGCCGGAGGGAACGTCCAGGTCGAACTTGATGGCGTCGTAACCGAGCTCCTCGACGACGCGTTCACCCTCGTCCGCACAGGCGACGGGGTCGGCCTCGTTCTCCGTGTGGAGGTCACAGTACACGCGGACCTCGTCGCGGTACTTGCCGCCGACCAGCTGGTAGGCGGGCACGTCGAGGATCTTGCCGGCCACGTCATGTAACGCGATCTCGATGCCGGAGATGGCCGAGATCACCTTGCCGGAGATCGACCCTTCGCCGGACATCTTCTGGACGAGATGCTCGTAGAGGCGGTCGATGTCGAGCGGGTTCTCCCCGATGATGAACGGTGCCATCCGCTCGATGATGGCGTCGTCGCCGCCGCCCCAGTACGCTTCACCCGTCCCCACGAGCCCGGCGTCGGTGTACACGCGAACGAGGATCCATGGGTAGTTCCCGTCGACCATCGTGGTCTGTACGTCGGTGATCTCGACGTCGCGCGCGGCGCCGCGGTCCGCCGTCAGGTCCATCGTCTCCGAGGAGAGGTCGCGCATCGTGTACTCCGCATTCGGGTCGTGTAACTTCCGATAGTCGGGCATACGATCCGCAATTATCGTCCGGGTACATTACAGTTGCCATGTGCACACTCTTCGCACCTACGTCCCCAACTCCGACCCGAAAATGGGGACGACGGCCCGCCGAGCCCGCTCAGAAGTCGTACAGCTCGACCGGCCGGTCGTACGCGACGTGCTCGACCAACTCGCGGGCACGGTCCATGGGGATCTGGCCCCGTTCAACGCCGCGCCCGACGGCATTCGCCAGCGACCGGCGGAACACCTCGAACCGCGAGCCGTACGAGAGCAGCTTGCGGGAGTCGCTGACCATCCCGGCGTGCGTCCACAGCGTGTCGACGGTGCCGACGTACTCCAGCTGCTCTTCGATGCCGTGTGCGCTGTCGTTGAACCACCAGGCCGGGCCGACGCTAACGTTCGGGAACACGCGCGCCAGCGTCGCGACCGTCGGGTAGTGGGACGGGTCCAAACAGTAGAGCACCACGTCGAGCTCGCCGTCGAAGGCGTTGAGGAAGTGGCGGAGGTTTTGCTCGATGTCCACGTGCTGCGTGGAAACGTCGCCGCCGGCCGCCGGCCCAAGCGACTCGTAGAGGTCCTCCCGGTAGTTGCGCACCGGTCCGAGGTGGAACTGGGTCACCCACCCCTTCTCGGCGTTCCACTCGCCGAGACGTTCGAGCAGGTACGCCTGCAGGTCGCCGGCGGCCTCCTCATCCACGGACTCGCCAGCACGAAGCCGATCGAACACCTCCTTGGCACGATCCGCAGTAACCGGCCGCGAGACCGGCGCCTGGACGCCGAGGTCCGACGCCCGACAGCCGTGCTCTGCAAAGCGGTCGTGAGTCGTTTTCAGTGCAGCGATGTACCCGTCGAGGTCGGCGGTTCCGATGCCAGTCGTGTCGGCCAGTTCGTCGGCGACCGTCGGCCACTCGGGGTCGTCAACGCCGAGCACTCGGTCGGCACGCCATGTAGGGCGAACGTCGACGCCGTCGACGGCGTCAGCGATGTGGGCGTGGTCCCCGAGCGAATCCGTCGGATCGTCGGTGCTGCAGACGACCTCGACGTTCATCTCGCGAAGCAGCTCCTGCGGGCGCATCTCGTCGCGAGCCAGTTGGTCACGCGTCTCCACCCAGATGTCGTCGGCGGTCGCCGGCGAGATCCGCTCGTCGATGCCGAAGCGACGCTTGAGATCGAGATGTACCCACTCGTAGGTCGGATTGCCGGCGATCTTCGGGAACACCTCGGCGAGCGCGTTCCACTTCTCGCGGTTGCTGGCGTCGCCCGTGATCAGGTCCTCCGAGACGCCGAAGTTCCGCATCAAGGCCCACACGTAGTGGTCGGTCGCTCCCTCGACTTCCCACACGTCGCTCCACCCCTCATTGGCGGCGATCTCCGCCACGTCAGCGTGGCTGTGTGGATCAACGATCGGGCGGTCGCGGATGGCGTCGTACAGCGTTTTCGCACTCTCCGTCTCCAGCAGATACTCCTCACCGAGAAAGTCCATGGCTTGGCTGGATGTTGGACATCACGCGCTTAAATCTATGGAGAGGAGGGGATGGCTCGCCGGGGCACCAACGGCTGCCCGAACACGCAGAGGGGAACACGAGACCGAACTACTAAGAGGGATCATGCTGAGTGACCACTCGTGACAACCGAATCGGCCACTCCCACGTATCTGGACGACGACGCACCGACCGACGCGCGCATCGACGACCTACTCGACCGGATGACGGTCGCCGAGAAGGCGGCCCAGCTCGGGTCGGTCAATGCGGACCGGATCCTCACCGAGGACGGCGAGATCGACTGGAACGCGGTCGACGACCATCTCGGTGACGGGATCGGTCATCTCACCCGGATCGGGGGCGAGGGGAGCCTCGATCCGGAACCCGCCGCCCGCGTCACCGAGCAGTTACAGGAGTACCTCATCGAGGAGACGCGACTCGGCGTCCCCGCCATTCCCCACGAGGAGTGTCTGAGCGGGTATATGGGTCCGGAGGCGACCACCTTCCCGCAGATGATCGGGATGGCGAGCACCTGGAATCCGGACCTGTTGGAGTCCGTTACGACGGCGATCCGTGGCGAGCTTCAGGCGATCGGCACGGTACACGCGCTCTCTCCCGTACTTGACCTCGCCCGCGATCTCCGGTGGGGGCGCGTCGAGGAGACGTTCGGCGAGGACCCCTACCTCGTCGCCGAGATGGCTCGCAGCTACGTCGACGGGCTACAGGGCGACGGCATCCACGACGGCATCTCCGCGACGCTCAAACACTTCGCCGGCCACGGCGCGACCGACGGCGGGAAGAACCGCTCGTCGCTCGCCACCGGACCACGGGAGCTTCGCGAGCTCCACCTGTTCCCGTACGAGGCGACCATCGACGCCACGGACGCCGAATCCGTGATGAACGCGTACCACGACATCGACGGCGTCCCCTGTGCGAGCTCCGAGTGGCTCCTGACGGACGTGCTTCGCGGAGAGTTCGACTTCGACGGCACCGTCGTGTCGGACTACTACAGCATTGATCTCCTCCGTGAGGAGCACGGTGTCACGGCGACCGATCGCGACTCCGGCGTCGCTGCACTTGAGGCAGGGATAGACGTCGAGCTCCCGTACACCGACTGCTACGGCGACCACCTCGTTGAAGCGGTCGAGCGCGGCGAACTCGCCGAGGAAACCCTCGACGAGTCGGTCCGCCGTGTGCTCCGCATGAAGTTCGAGAAGGGCGTCGTCGACGAGTGGAGCGTCGATCCCGAGACGGCCGCCGACGCGTTCCAGACGGACGCCTCCGTCGACCTCGCCAGAACGGCGGCCGAGGAGTCGCTCGTCCTGCTGAAAAACGAGGACGACCTGTTGCCGCTAACGGACGCCGACTCCGTGGCCGTCGTCGGGCCGAAAGCCGACGACAAAATGGAGCTGCTCGGCGATTACGCCTACGCGGCCCACTATCCCCAAGAGGAGTACGCCTCGGACGCCGTGACGCCGCTTTCTGCACTCAGCGAGCGCGCTGAGGAAGAGGGACTCGACATCACGCACGCACCCGGCTGTACCACGACCGGCCCGGAGACTGACCAGTTCGATGAAGCCACGGCGGCAGCAGCCGACGCCGACGTTGCGGTCGCGTTCGTCGGCGCCCGCTCGGCCGTCGACTTCTCCGAAGTCGAGGACGCCAAACGCGAGCGCTCCAGCGTCCCGACGAGCGGCGAAGGCTGTGACGTGACGGACCTCGATCTTCCCGGCGTCCAGGAGGACCTCGTCCTCCGGCTGACCGAGACGGACACGCCCGTCGTGGTCGTTATCGTCAGCGGAAAACCGCACTCGATCGAGGCGATCGACGAGAAAGCGCCGGCGATACTCCACGCCTGGCTCCCCGGCGACCAGGGTGGCCCGGCGATCGTCGACGCGCTGTTTGGCGACATCTCGCCGGGCGGCCGGCTTCCCGTCTCCGTGCCAAAATCCGTCGGGCAACTGCCGGTGTACTACAACCGCAAGCCCAACACTGCGGCCAAGGAGTACGTCTACACCGACGCCAACCCGCTGTACGCGTTCGGCCACGGCCTCACCTACTCGACGGTCGAGTACGGTGAGGTCGAGGTCAGTGCCGAGACGATCGACCCGATGGACACCGTCACCGTCTCCGTCCCCGTGACGAACGCCGGCGACCGAGCCGTCGACGAAGTGGTCCAGCTGTACTCACATGCCGAAACGCCGAGTCTCGCGCGCCCAGTACAGGAACTGCTGGGGTTCGATCGCGTCTCGCTTGACGCCGGCGAGCGCCGCACCGTCACGTTTGAGGTGAGCGCAACCCAGCTCGCGTTCCACGACCGCAACGTCGACCTCGTCGTGGAGGACGGCGACTACGAGCTCCGCGTCGGCCGCGCTGCAGACCGGATTGAGGACGCCGTGACGCTGACCGTCTCCGAGACGAAGCCGGTGCCGCGAACCGGCCGACGGTACTACACCGCGACCGCCGTCGACGAGTAACGCTGGCGAGCGTCGGCTCGCTGCGAGCCGGTGCGGCGCGACTCCGTTTTTCCGTCCAACTGCTAGCGGGAACCCTCGCGGTCGTACAGTTGTACTGTTCAAAAATGGCGGGTACGATGGAGTCGTCAACGACGACGACTGACAGCTCGAACTGCGGTCGTTCTGGTCGTGGTGCGTCTGCTGGTCCGAGTTACTCGGGCTGGAGACCGTTCTCGATCAGGTAGTGGGCGATCCGGTTCGAGGTGAGCCAGTCGTCGGACTCCAAGTCGAAGTCGTAGCCGCCCGCGTCGACCCAGTAGTGCTCACTCCACGGGAAGACCATCGCACCGGGGAGCAGTTGGTTGTGCGCCCACGCCAGCGCGGTCGAGTGCTCGACCAGCTCCTCGTCGTTCGCGGCGGTCCGGACCCCAGCGAGTTCCTCCTCGAGGTCGATCTCGACGGTGCTGCCGTCGGGGTTCCCGATCTCCGGCACCTCGACGACGGAGTCGAACAGCGGACGCTCGGTGAGGATCCCGCGGTCGGGATTGTTGAGCTCCTCGTCGAGATCCGAGTACGCGTGGTAGTCACGCGCCATCCCGTAGTTGAGTTGGACCGTGAGGTCGAAATCGTTGTCCGCTTCGACCTCGGACTGCCAGGTCGGCATCTCGTCGATGTAGTGTTCGACGGTGATGCCGAACTCGTTGAGGTTGTTGGCGACGATCTCCGAGTGGTCCGCGAACCAGTCGCCGACCGGGAAGTTGAGCTCCCACTCGTCCCCGTCCGGGGTGAGCCATTCGCCGTCCTCCTGCGTGAACCCGGCGTCCTCGAGCAGTTCCGTCGCGCGGTCGAGGTCCCGGGGCGCGTAGTTCGCCATCTCGTCCATCACGTCGTCCTGGATGAAGTGCTCGGCGTAGCCGAAGTCGATGCCGGCCGAGAGCGTGTCCACGGGCGTCCCGGGCGCGGTGACGTTGACGATGTTCTCGAAGTCGACGGCGTACGAGATTGCCTTCCGGACCTCGGGGTAGTCGCGGATGTACTCGTCCTCAGCTCCGAAGAGGATCGCGAACGACTGCCCGGAGAACGACACCGGCGGCTCGTCGTACCTTTCGGGGAGATCCTGAAGCGTCGGGTCGTTGTGCCGCCACGTTACCTCTTCAGCCCGGAGCCCAGGTTCTTCCTCGTACTCGCCGTGACGGAGGTAGAAGTCCCACTCCGCCGCCGCCGGGTGGTTCTGGTTCGGAACCTGGTCCGCGAACTGCTCGTTCGCCTCGGCGAACATCAGCGGTCCCGAGTAGAGCACTTCGTTCCACTCCGGCGCGAAGTCAACCACGTCGCGCTGGACGGCCTCGATCTCGTCATCGGTCTCCGCCTCGTCGAACCGCTCGACGAACCCGCCGTACTGCTCGTGGCTGACGTGAAGCAGCGTCTCCGCCCACGCGTTCATCCACAGGTCCTCTTCGAGGTCCTGAAGCTCGTCGACCAGTTCGATCTCGAACGCGTACTCCCCGTCGGTACGGATCCCGGTCTCGATGTCGACGTAGTCCTGAAGCCCCAGCCCCATGTAGCTGTTGAGCTTCATCGTCGTGACGAAGTCCTGGGCCGTGATGTCGCTCCCGTCCGACCACCCGTACTCGTCGCTGATCTCGACCCGGGTGATCCCGGTGTCCCGGTTGACTTCCCAGTCGTCGGCGACGCGAGGAATGAACTCCCCCTCGCCGGTGTGATAGACGGCGAGGTACTCGAAGCTGAACTCCTGGAGGTCGCCCGCGTTCCACTGGGTGTGATACGGGTTGAAGATGTACTCGGCACCGAACGGATTGGCCGACCCGCCGGGGACGAGCTCATTCATCGTCTCCTCGTAGTCCTCCGCATAGTCGGCATCCACCTCGGCCGTTCCGTCCTCGAGCGCGTCAGGGACGCCGTCATCACCGTCATCGCCGAGACAGCCCGCGAGGGAGCCGACTCCGGTCGCGCCGGTCAGTGCGATCGCCTGTCTTCGTGAAATGTACCTCTGCGGATCGGTATTGTCTGGCATCATCTTAATGTGCGAATCATACATGATAAATCCTCCGGGAAATGTAACTATTTTAATATTATTTCCGTCATCCGGGGCTGGCGCGTACGGATCATCATCTCATCCTCTGCCGGCGCCACGAACACCGGAGCCGAAAGGGGCCTCCCTCAAGGTGGCACGCGAGCGCGTCAGGAGCTCCGATGGAAGAACATTTATAATGAAAAACCGATATTGGGTGTGTATGGCAAGTGTATTGAGACCGATCGGTCCAGAGACGCTCGACTGTTCGGCGGCACCCGACCGGACGTGAGTTCCATGTCCAGTTACTCACGCGATAGCGCTCACACGGACCGCGCCAGCTCCGGCGATCCGGTGATAACCGTTCGGGACGCGAACGTCCGTTTCGAGATGGATAAGGGTACCTCTCACGTTCTCAAAGACCTCAATGTGGAGATCGAACGCGGGGAGACGCTCGGCGTGGTCGGCGAGAGCGGGAGCGGGAAGTCGATGTTCGCGGACTCCCTGCTCGACGCCGTCGTCGACCCGGGGATCCTCTCGGGAGAGATCACGTATCACCCCCCCGATGGCGAGCCGGTGAACGTACTGGATCTCAAACCGTGGGAGCTCCGCGAGCTCCGGTGGGAGAAGATCTCGATGGTGTTCCAGGGCGCGATGAGCGCGTTCAATCCGACGATGGACATCGGAGAACACTTCGAGGAAACGCTGGACGCGCACGGCTGGGACAAAGAGGAGGGACTCGAACGCGCACACGAGCTCTTCGTGGACCTCCATCTCGAACCGGAGCGAATGCTGAATTCGTACCCACACGAGCTCTCCGGCGGGCAGAAACAGCGGGCGCTCATCGCGCTCAGCCTGATCCTAGAACCGGAGGTACTGGTCATGGACGAGCCGACAGCGGCGCTCGATCTGCTGATGCAGCGGTCGATCCTCAACCTGCTGTACGATATCAAGGACAAATACGACCTCACGCTGGTGTTCATCAGCCACGACCTCCCGATCGTCTCCGGGTTCGCCGACCGGCTCGCCGTCATGTACGCCTTCGAGTTCGCGGAGATCGGTCCGGCCCGAGAGCTTCTTGGTAACGCCTCACACCCGTATTCTCGGGCGCTGTTGAAATCGACGCCGAACCTCGACACGCCGCTCGACGAGATGCGTGCCATCGAGGGAGAGAGTCCCGATCCCGTGAGCCACCTCTCCGGCTGTTCGTACCATCCTCGCTGTCCGATCAGCGACGAGGTCTGTGAGGAGAAGGACCCGCACTACTACGACGTCTCCGACGAGCACGCGGTGCGATGTCACTACTGGGAGGACGCCGACGAGGCCGTCGAACTCGTGTTCAGGGGTGATTCCGATGAGTAAGCGCTCCGACCCGGTCATCTCGGCAACCGACCTCGAGGTACACTTCGAGGACAGCTCGGTCGCCGATTCGATGATCCCGGAGTGGATCAGCAAGCGTCTGGGCGTCACCGCCGATCCGCCGGTTCGAGCGGTCGACGGCATCGATCTCGATCTCGGCTCGAACGACGTGATTGCGCTCGTCGGTGAGTCGGGCTGCGGGAAGACGACGCTCGGAAAGGCGCTGGTCGGGCTCCAGCGACCCACGGGCGGCTCGATAAAGTACCGCGGCCACGACGTGTGGGACGTCCGTGAAGGGAACTCGGATGCTGACATCACGTTCGAGGAGATCCGTCGAGCGCTACAGATCATTCATCAGGACCCCGGTGCGGCACTGAACCCGTACCGGACGGTGCTGGAGAACCTCGCCGTTCCCCTCAAGCGATGGCAACCACAGCTCAACCACGAGGAGCGGCGGAGTCGGATCCTCGGTATGTTGGAGCGGACCGGGATCAGCCCGCCGGAGGACTACTCGAAACGGTACATTCACCAGCTGTCGGGGGGGGAACAACAGCGGGTCGCACTGATCCGCTCGCTGCTCGTCGAACCCGACGTCATCCTCGCGGACGAGGCGGTGAGCGCGCTCGACGTCTCGTTGCGGATCGGCGTCATGGACCTGTTCCTGGAGATGCAGGACCTCTTCGACACGTCGTTCGTGTTCATCAGTCACGATCTCGCGAACGCACGCTATCTCGCCGGGAAATCCGGAGGGCGGATCGCCGTGATGTATCTGGGCGAGATCGTCGAGATCGGCACCGCGGACGAGATCATCAACGATCCACAGCATCCCTACACGAAGGTGCTCCAGTGGGCGACGCCGGAGCTCGACCCGGATCGTGCCCAACAGGCGATGCGGGAGTCACCGCCCGTTCGGAAGATCGACATTCCCGACGCGACCAATCCCCCGTCAGGGTGCCGTTTCCACACGCGGTGTCCCGAAGCGCGCGAGGTCTGTCGAGAGGAGACGCCCGAGCTCTACACCACCGCGCCCGACGACGCCCACCTCACCAAGTGTTACCGGGAGAACGAGACACACGAGTACTGGAACAGCCGGGAACTCGACGACGAGGACCTCGACGCGGAGCCGCCGACGGCAGACCCGTCCAACTAACGAAGTCGGTGGACGGGTTTTCAACCACATCATTAATATAGGAAGACCGCCATCCCTGAATCATGCTAGATGTCTACATGGAGCGTTTCGAGCATCCGTACCTGTTGTCGCTGGTTCCCCTTGCGGGACTCCTGTTCGTCTGTGGGATGCTCGTCGAGATACTGTTCGTCGCTGGGATGGTCACAGTGATCGAGGGAGCGGACCTAGTGGCCGGGTTCTTCGGCCTGTTCATGGCGGTTCTACTCATCATCTGTTCGCTGGGATACTTCGCACTCTACACGATGAAATTCAGCACGGACGCGATACACCGCTGGCGCGTCCGCGACTCCGAGGCGTAACGGCGTTCCGTCGGGATCGGTTTCGCCGTTCGGCTCGCCTTCTAACGTCCTGTCAGCGATGACGCATACATAATATTTAATAAGGCCAAATCATACAGAACTATCATGGTTAACTGGCTCGTCAGGCGAATCGGGCAAGCGGTGCTTACCGTATTCGTCGTCTTCCACCTCACATTCGCTTTGATCCGGTTCATGCCGGGGAACCCCTTCGACGCGATGTTGGCACAGATGCTCGAACAGTATCCGGGCGATCCGGCGACGGCTCGACAGATCGTCCAGCTCCACCTGAACATGAACCCGGAGCAACCCCTGTACGTCCAGTACATCGAGTATATGACGGCGCTTTTTCAGGGTGATCTCGGATACTCCATGTCGCAGAGCGAGCCCGTCGCGTCGGTCCTCGCGCAGGCGGTTCCGTGGACTCTGTTTTATATGTCGATCGCGATGGTCGTCACCTTCGTCACCAGTATCTGTCTGGGAGCGATCATGGCCTACTACGAGGGGTCGTCCTTCGACTCGGTGATGACCGCCGTCGCCGTCATCGAGAGTTCGACGCCGTACTACGTCGCCGCGCTGCTGCTCTCGTTCGTCTTCGCCTACCAGCTCGGCTGGTTCCCGACCGGAGCACGATATCCCGGCGGCGTCGACGTGGGAATGAATCCCGAGTTCATCCTCGGCGCGCTCCATCACGCGTCGCTACCGATCATCTCGCTCATCGTGACGGGGGCTGCCGCGTCACTCGGAATGCGGGGGAACTCGATCAGCGTGCTCGGCGCCGATCACATCCGCGTAGCACGGCTCCGCGGACTGCCCCCGACCCGGATCGCGCTACGGTACGTGATGCGGAACGCGCTGTTGCCGCTGTACACTGGCCTGCTTCTCACGATCGGGTTCATGATCGGCGGGTCGATCATCCTCGAGGAGATCTTCATGTACCGCGGTATGGGATGGTACATGTTCGAGGGCGTGAACAACCGTGACTACCCGCTGATGATGGGTGGGTTCATGGTGATCGTCATCACGGTCGTCATCACGATGTTCATCGCCGACCTCACCTACAGCCGGATCGACCCGCGGGCGACCGGCGGCGGCGGCAACACGCAGGTGTACGGGAGCTCTACGGGGGTTCCGCTCCGGACACAGGTCAAACGGTACGTGAAGCGCCTCACGGGTCGTCACGAGGGTGGAGCCGCCGTCAGCGACGGTGGAAACCCCCGTAGCGATGCCGACTCGGAGTTCCTGGTTCCCGAGGTGTCACGCGAGGTGAGCCGAGGGGAGGTACTCAGACGGAAACTCGATCGGTCACTCATCGCGCCGCTGCGGATCGTACTCGGCGACTGGCGTGGCGCGTTCGGGATGACCGTCGTCGCGTCGTTCTTCGTCATCGGGTTCATCGGGCCACGGTTCGTGTACAGCCCGACGCGGACGTTCGAATCGTGGATCTCGCCGTTGGACGGAGTCCTCTTACATCCGCTGGGAACGACCAACACCGGGATAGACATCCTCTCGTTGATGGTTCACGGAACGACGCCGGTCCTGATCATGATCATCACCGGTGCCATCGCGACCATCGTCGCCGGGGTCGGGCTCGGGACAGTCGCCGGGTTCCGCGGCGGACGAACGGACCAGATACTGATGACGATCTGTGACATCGTCGTGTCGATCCCGGGACTCCCGTTGATCATCGTCATCGCGGCGATCCTCGAGCCGCGTCACCCCGCGGTCGTCGGACTCGTGCTCTCGGTTGCTGCGTGGGGAGGACTGGGACGGTCGATCCGCTCGGAAGTCCTCAAAGTCCGCAATCAGGAGTACGTCGAAGCCTCCCGCGCGATGGGGGTCGGCACCGCGCCGATCATCCTGAAGGACATCCTCCCGAACATCTGGCCATACGTCCTGATCAATCTCGCCAACCGTGCCCGCGGTATCATCTTCGCCTCCGTGGCGCTCTACTACCTCGGGTTCCTGCCGGTGAGTACCCAGAACTGGGGCGTCGTCCTCAGTAACGCGGAGGAGGCCGGTGCGCTGTTCGCGGTCGGAGAGGTCCACTTCATCATCGCGCCGATGATATTCATCATCGCGCTCTCGATGGGCCTGATCCTGCTCGCACAGGCGCTCGACCGGATCAGCAATCCGCGTCTCCGCGCGCGCCACGCCAAGTCCGTTAGCGACGACGAGTCACCCTGACCACATCGGGGTCATCACACTCCGACTTCCCTCCATTCCTCGCTTCGGACCTCCCTCCATTCGCGGTGTAACCTTATTGTATCCGACTGTGAACACCCGTCCATGACGACGGAGCCCGCCGACCGAGACGTGACGATCACTGACGTACAGACCGCCAGACTCGATTCCGAGTTCGAGTGGACGCTCGTGCGTGTGTACACCGACGCCGGCGTCGCGGGGACCGGCGAGGCCGTGCTCGCACCGGGCGCGGCCGCCTACGTGGAGCATTTCCGTGACCGTCTCGTGGGACAAAATCCGCTGCAGATCGACGCCATCCTCACCCGCTTGTTCGACGGGCACGCGCACGTCGGCGCGATGAGCGGCGTGGGCGTCGCCGCGGTGTCGGCGATCGACATCGCCCTCCACGATCTCGCAGGGAAGCTGCTCGGCGTCCCTGCACACCAACTGCTTGGTGGCAGTCATCGCGACGCAGTTCGCGTCTACTGTGACTGTCACGCCGGTGACCACCTGTACGACGCCGAGGGGGACGACGACTACACGCCGGCGGCGTATGCCGACGCTGCGGAGGAAGTGATTGCGGAGGGGTTCGATGCGGTGAAGTTCGACCTCGACGGTCCGACGCCTCACGACGGTGACCGGCGAAATCGGCATCTCAATGCGAACGCGATCGACCACAAAGCCGAGATCGTCGAGGCGGTCACCGAGCGTGTCGGCGACCGCGCCGACGTGGCGTTCGACTGCCACTGGAGCTGGACGAGCGACTCCGTGCGCCGGCTCTCCAGAGCGATAGCCGACTACGACGTGTGGTGGCTGGAAGACCCCGTGCCGCCGGAGAACCACGACCTCCAGATCGACGTGGCCACGGATGTCGACGTGACGGTCGCCGCCGGCGAGAACGCCTACCGGATCGAGGGCGCTCGCCGGTTGATCGAGAACGGCGGCGTCGACGTGTTCCATCCCGACGTGCCCAAAACCGGCGGGATGTACGAGACGAAGAAGGTCGCCGACCTCGCGAAGGCGTACGCGGTGCCGGTCGCGCTCCACAACGTTGCCTCGCCGCTTGGGACCATGGCAAGCGCGCACGTCGCCGCGTCAGTCTCGAACTTTCTGGCGCTGGAGTACCACGCACGTGACGATCCCGAATGGGGGTCGCTGATCGAGGAGTCCCCGCTGGAGGACGGGCACATCGTCCTGCCCGACGCCCCGGGGCTCGGCGTCCAATTAGACGAGGCCGCGGTCGCCGAGCGACTCGTCGACGGCGAGGAACCGCTCGACCCCGCGTGAACGGGTGACCAGCACTACCCCGTGAGACACCGCCACCCACACCTATTTATCGGATCCTCACAACTGTGTTGTCGAATGCCACGGAGCCTCTCGGCCACGAGTGGGGACAGCAGCACCGCCAGCGGCCTCGACGCCACGGACCTGACCATCGCCTACATCGGCGGTGGCAGTCGTCAGTGGGCGCCGAACCTGATTCAGGACCTCGCGCAGTCGGAGATCGACGGAGAAGTCCGACTGTACGACGCCTACCCGGAGAGCGCCGAGCGAAACGCCGATTTCGGCAACTGGGTCCAAGAGCAGTCGGGCGCGGTCGCCGACTGGTCCTACTCGGCGACCGGCGATCTCGACGAGGCGCTCGACGGCGCCGACGTGGTGATCACGTCGACCCAGTACGACCCCGCTGAAACGTTCGTCCACGACCTCGACATTCCGAAAGAGTACGGGATCTACGGCGCCGTCGCGGCGACCATCGGCCCCGGCGGCGTGTTCCGGGCGATGCGGACGATCCCGCTGTATCGGCAGTTTGCGGCGAAGATCCGCGAGAACTGTCCCGACGCGTGGGTGTTTAATTACACCAACCCGGTCACGTTCGTTACGCGGGCGATGTACGACGAGTATCCCGAGATCAACGCGCTCGGGCTCTGTCACGAGGTGCTCGGCACCCGCCACCGGCTGGCCCATTACGCCGAGGAGTACCTCGACATGGACGCCGAGCGCGACGACGTGTCGGTGAACGTCAAGGGGATCAACCACTTCACCTGGGTCGACGAGGCGCGGTGTAAGGGAGTCGACCTCTGGCCGCTCATCGATGACCTCTCCGAACGCGAGTTGGCCCATCAGGAGTTCACCTACGAGGATCTCGAGGACGCCAGCGTGTTCGACGACAACTGGCAGGTGACCTGGGAGCTGTACCGGCGGTTCGGGATCCTGCCAGCTGCCGGCGACCGTCACCTGATCGAGTACGCCACGTGGTTCATCCAGGGAGGACAGTCGGAGCTGAACCGCTGGGGCGTCAAGCGGACGGGGAGCGACTACCGCTCCAAGCACTGGAACCCCGAGGACTCCGACCAGACGACGGACGTGGAGGCGTGGATGAACGGGGACCGGGAGTTTGAGCTCACGGAATCGAACGAGACGTTCCTCGACATCCTCGGCGCCCTCCTCGGTGACGGTCCGTACGTGACGAACGTCAACCTCCCGAACACGGGACAGATCGACGACATCGAGAACGGTGCCGTCGTCGAGACGAACGCGGTCGTGCGCGCCGGCGAGGTGAAGCCGGTGGTCGCGGGCGGCTTCCCGCGCCCCGTTCGGAGTCTCGTCCAGCGGCACGTCGACACGCAGGAGACGGTTATCGAGGCCTCACGTGACGGCGATGTGGACCTCGCGTACGAGGGGTTCTTCATCGACCCGCAGATCCGCATGCTAAGCCCGGAGGACGCCCGCGAGCTGTTCGCCGAACTGGTCGCCGCCGAGGAGTCGTATCTGGAGGAGTGGAACCTCTCCGAGTCGGAGATTCTCGCCGAGTCGGACGCGTACAGCGTCTAGCACGTCCCAGCAGAAACGGAGACGGCCGAGGTGACGGCGACCGCCGCGTCGGCACCTGCGACTACTCGTCGGCCGGCACGCGACCCTTCTCGTCGGGAATGCCCGCGTACTCGTAGAAGTAGTCGACCAGCGTGTCCCGCCAGCGCTTCGACTGTTCGACCTGTTCGTCGAGCCGCTCGGCCACGTGACGGTGGCGCTCCTCGTCGATCCGGTCGTCGAGCGCCGCCCACCGACCCCGAAGGTCTCGGCTCTGCTCGACGCCGGCGAAACACCGGTCGTAGAGCCGCTGGATGACGGTCGCCCCGTCCGACAGCTCGTGGTCCCACGGAAGGTGGTGGAAGAACAGCAGCAGCTCCTCAGGACAGGTGTCCGGGTCGGCGTAGCGCTCAGCAACCGGGTCGGCGTACTGGCTCACGTAATCGCTGCCCGTGGCGGTGCGGTCGACGCCGATGCCGTCCTCGGCAATGCCGGTGTACTCGGGCCACTCGCGCGGCGACGGGTCGTAGTGATTCTCCAGCACGTCGTTGCCGTTGTACATCATGTGCATCAGCCCAATACCACCCGTCTCGAAGTCGATCACCGCGTCCCAGGAGTCGTGAAGGATGTCGGTGACGGCCTCGACCGTCGTGGGATCGGTGCCGAAGGTGAGCCGCACCCACTCGTCGGTGATCGTCTCCGTGTCGAGGTCCGGGTTCCACACCAGCCGCCCGAACCCGTAGAGGTTCGCCTGTGAGAGGTAGTGGCCGGTCCAGTTGCGGTCCTCTCCGGGACCGCCGACGCCGGCGATCCCCTCGCCGGGGCTGTCGCCAAGCACGTCCTTGACGGGCGTTCCGGGGCCGTCGGCGTGGGTGTCGAACTCCAGCACCTCCTTCCACTGCGGGACGAGATAGCAGGTGAAGACGCCCTGTCCCGTGTACTCCTGGGTGATCTGGAGCTCACAGCCCACGGCGGTGTCGTCCATCGAGCCGAACAGCGTCGAGACGGGCTCGCGCGGCTGGAAGTCGATGGGACCGTTCTTGATCTGGACGGTGACGTTCTCCGCGAACTCCCCGTCGAGGGGCTCGAACGTCTCGTACGCCTCGACGGCGCGGTCGTCGTGGTCGGCGTAGACGAACGCCCGCCACCACACGCGACCGCCGTGTGGCGCCAGCGCGCGGGCAATGACGTTCGCTCCCTCCGCGTGATTTCGGTCGTAGTCGTAGGGGCCGGGTTGGCCCTCCGAGTCCGCCTTCACGAGGAAGCCGCCGAAGTCGGGGACCACGTCGTACACCTCGTCGGCCTTCTCGGCCCACCATTGCTCCACGTCCTCATCGAGCGGGTCGGCGGTGTCGAGCCCGCCGAGCCGCATCGGCGCGGCGTAGTTGACCGAGAGATACGTCGTGATCCCGTATCGGCGGAACACCGTCGCGAGCGCCTCCACCTTCGAGAGGTTCTCGGAGGCGAGCAGCTGCCACCCGTGGCGGCCGGCGGTCGCCTCGTTCTCCCCGGGTCGTGAGGGGATGCCGGTGTTCACGTTGTTGAGCACGATACCGTTGATGCCGACGGACGCGAGTAGCCGGGCGTAATCGAAGTAGCGCTCACGCAGGTCCGGGAGCCGCTCCCAGTCGAAGATCGACCGGCCGCCGTATCCCCGCTCGATCGACCCGCGGAACGGGTTGTCCCAGTGGTTGATCACCCGCTCGGCGTTCGCGGGCTCTTCGGCCACGTCGAGGTCGGTGATCGGCTGCTCCATCGACAGCAGCCGGAGCAGGTGGAACACGCCGCGGAGCACGCCGGCGTCGGTCGGCGCCGTCACCACGAGAACGTCCGTGCCCTCCCAGGTGGCTGTTTTGAGCAGGTAGCCGTCGTCGTCAAGCGACTCGACGCGATCACGGTCGACGGTCTCGTCGATGACGCGAAGCTCGTCGGGGTGACCCATCACGAGGAACCCCTCGACGGAACGGGGCGGGTGCTGCCAGAGGTGTGGTTCGCGGTCGAGCAGCCCCGAGAGCCCGTTGCGAAGCTCCTCGCGAGCGGCGCCGAGCTCGGGGGCGCGGTCCGAGGCGTACACGTGCGTACACAGCCGGCGATACGCTGCGCGCCGATCGTCGTCCCGAACGCGGTCGTACCGCAACCAGCAATCGTCGTAATCCGTGACAGGCATACGCCAAGCGTTACCGTGGTGTGTCAAAATGCTGCCGGTCGCCCCATACCGTCAGCCCACCCCATCGTCGCCCCCGGTCGTTCAATGCGAGGAATATTCCCGAATACCAACGAGTAGTTTCGACTCCGACCCACCGGAACGAATATAATGATTGACCAATAGTGTCAACCCGACCCATGCGAACACCTGGGACATCCGATAGCGGAAGCAAGAGGCGTCTCCACCGTCGACCGTTCCTGTTGTCACTCGGCGCGGCTGCCGGGGCAGCAAGCGGGCTGGCAGGCGCCGGCACGGTCGCCGGCGAGGACGAGTGGCCGGACGTGGACGACCCGTACTACGAGACGATAGTCGAGGACCTCTCCGAACGTGATCTTCCGGCCGGTGCGTTCCGATACGCCGACGAGGAGGCCGCCACCTTCGAGCAGTTCGAGGTCGCCGGCGACGGCGCCGAGGGAGAGTCGTTCGACGTCGACGACGATCTCCCGTTCTTGGAGGCGATCAGAATTGCCGTGTCCGACGAGGCGAACGACCCGTGGGCAGCCGGCTTCCGCGGAAACCTGTCGGACGACATCGTCGAGGAGGGCGAAGTGCTCCTCGGCGTGGCGTACATGCGGACGCCAGACGAACAGGAGGCGAGCGTCCAGTACGTCGCCAAAGAGGTGGATGACGCCAGCAACTACGTGAGAGACCCCCAGCCAGGTGTTGGCGCCGAATGGGAGCGCTACTACTTCCCGATAGAGTTCGCCGCCGAGGGAGACCCCGAGTCGGAGACGCCGCGCACGGAGTTCTGGCTCGGCTACGGCGAGCAAACCGTCGAGATCGGCGGGCTCGCTCTCCTGACGTTCGGGACCGACGCCGACGTCGACACGCTCCCATCGTGGGGCGACACGGAGGACGAGGAGGACGAAACTGACGACGGCGAGTGGGAGGCGGCCGCCGACGAGCGGATCGACGACCATCGGACGGACACCCTCGACATCACGGTCGTCAACGGCGACGGCGAGCCGCTCCCGGGCGCCGACCTCCACGTGGAGATGACCGAACACGACTACGGGTTCGGCACGGCCGTGGACGCTCCGACGCTGCTCGATGCGGACGCCGATGACGAGTATCGCGAGACCGTCACCGACCTGTTCAACACGGCCGTGTTGGAGAACCACCACAAGTGGCGGTTCTACGAGGACAGTCCGGAGACGGCCGACGACGCCACGGAGTGGCTGGTCGACCACGGGCTCTCGATGCGGGGACACGCCTGTCTGTGGGCCGCTGTCGACTCCTGGGCGGTCCCGCCGGATGTCGTCGAGGCGATGGGCGAGGAGTGGGAGGACGGCGGCGCGACCGACCCCGAGCTCGATCCGGAGTATCTCCGCGAGCGCTCGTTCGACCACGTCGAGGAGATCATCAGCCACTACGCCGACTTCCGCGGCCACGGCAGCGTCATCGACCAGTGGGACGTGGTAAACGAGGTGATCCACGAGCCGGAGCTGATCGAGGCGATCGACGGCGACGACGCCGACGAGCCCGTCGAGGCGCCCGTGCTCGCGGAGTGGTACGAGCACGCCGGCGAGGTGGCTCCCGACGGCGTCGAACTGGACATGAACGACTACAACACGCTTGAGGGACCGTACGGGTCGGTCCGGAGCGACTACGAGCAGCAGGCCGAGTTCCTGACCGAGCACGACGACGTGGATCTCGACGGAATCGGCCTCCAGTGCCACTTCAGTCAGGGCGAAGCGCTCGGGCCGGAGGACGTGTGGGAGGGCCTTGAGCAGTACGCGGCGTACGACGCCGAGATTCGGATCACGGAGTTCGACATGGCCGATGAGGGGTGGGATGAGGCGGACAAAGCCGACTTCTTCCACGCGTTCCTCAAGCAGGTGTACAGCCATCCGGCGACGACCGACTTCGTGATGTGGGGCTTCCGCGACGCCGACCACTGGCGCGATGACGCGCCGCTGTTCGAGGACGACTGGACGCCGAAACCCTCACACGAGGTGTACACCGACCTCGTGTTCGACGAGTGGTGGACCGACGAGGAACTCGAGGCGGACGACGCGGGTGAGGCGTCCGTACAGGCGTTCCACGGCACCCACGAGGTACGCGTCGACGTGGACGGCGAGACGGTCGCAGAGACGGTTGCAGTGACCGATGAGACGACCTTGGAGCTAAACGTGGACGCCGCAGGAGCGCCGGCCACGGAGACGGAGCCCGAAGACCCGTCGGATGGCGACGGCGATGAGACCCCCGAAGACGAGGAGACGGAGGGTGACGCACCAGGATTCGGCGTCCTGCCGGGGCTTGCCGCGCTCGGCGGTGCGGCGGCGTACGCGCTCGCCGGCCGGTCGGGTGACGAGACCGAGTAGGGGGATATGTGGCCGAGTAGCGGGAGACGAGACCGAGTAGTGTGAGTTGAAATAGCGGCGAAGGTGGTGCGAAAGGAACTCCGCGTGGAATCGAACGGCGGCGCTACGCGGACTCCAGCGTGTCCCGTACCGCGTGATATGCCGGCTTCTTTCCGTTGCGATCGTCGAACAGGAGCGGGTCGCCCGTGTAGCGGTCGCCGAAGTCCTTGAAGGCCCGAATCCACGAGGTGGCGTCGTTCACTCCCCACACGACGAGCGTCTCCACGCCGACTTCCAAGCAGGTCTCCACGACCGCACGGTAGTAGTCGGCCTGCGCCTCAAGCGGGTCGGCCGGCACGTCATCAACCGGGAACGCAACGTCCATCTCCGTGATCGCCACGTCGAGTCCGAGCTCCTGGAATCGGCGAATATTCTCCGCGATCGAGTCCGGATCGGGGTGCTCGCCGAGCGCGTGCAGCTGGAGTCCGACGCCGTCGATGGGAACGCCACGGTCGAGCATGCGCTCGACGAGGTCGTAGATCGCGTCCGACTTCACGTTGATCTCGTCAGCACCGTAGTCGTTGTAGTAGAGGTCCGCGTCTGGTGCGACGGCGTTCGCCCACTCGAACGCCAAGTCGAGATACTCCTCGCCCATGGCGTCGTACCAGACGGTCTCACGCATCGTGCCGTCGTCGTCGACCGCCTCGTTCACCACGTCCCACTCGTCCACGCGACCGCTGTATCGCCCGGCAACCGTGCGGACGTGGTCTTCGAGGAACGACTGGAGCCCCGCATCGGTGTAGGTCCACGGCTCGAACCACTCCGGCGTCTGGTTGTGCCAGACGAGCGTGTGGCCGCGAAGCGTCTTGTCGTGCGCTTCCGCGAACTCGACGACGGCGTCCGCGTCGGTGAAGTCGTACACGCCGGGTTCCGGTCGCATCGGCCCCATCTTCATCGCGTTCTCCGCGGTGACCGTGTTGAACTCCTCCATCAGCAGCCGGCGGTAGCCGCGGTCGTTTCGGAGCGGATCGGCGGCGACCGCCGCGCCAATGTCGAATCCTCGATCGTCGGCCACCTCGCTGAGCGTGGTGGCTGGTGAATCGTCCGTCATCGACTGAAGATTGCCACCTGCCCACAAAAAAGCGAGGGTCGCGGCGGTCCGGTTAGAACGGTTCCCAGCCGGAGAACAATGCGGTCGCGGAGCCGATGATCGTCACTAACAGCACGCCGGCGCTTACTTGACCGATCACGTACGAGGCCGTGCCCGGTTCCAGATAGAGGAACGACCATCCGAGCAGGACCAACATCGCAACTGAGCCCGCAAACAGCATGAGCCACAGTTGGTGGCTCTGGCTCGCCGGTGGACGGCTCACGTTACGTCCACCCCCAAATCTGCAATCCGTGCATCAGCATCACCGGTACCGCTCCCGGCGCTCGAACGGGTCTTCCTCCTCGTCACCGTTCATCATCTCGAGGTCCGTCAGCCGGCGACGGTACTCGAAGTATCCCCCCACCGCGAGCAGCGCGCCAAGGACAACGCCGGTAACGGGTTCACCTCGTGCGACAAAAAAGGCGAGCGCCCCGAGGCCGATCACCGCGGTCGCTTGCCACGCCCGCTTGGCGAACCGGTGTTGCCGTGTTGGGTCGGTCATGGTTTCTACCTGTGACGCGAGGGTTACAAGCGTTTCGCCGGGCGTCAGAAGGCGCTGTCGTCGTAGGCGCCGTCGACCTTGATCATCTCCCCCGTCGTGAAGGAGGCTGCCTCGCTGGCGAGGTAGACGGCTGCGCCGGCGATCTCGTCCGGCGTCGCCACCCGCTCCATCGGCGTTCGCTCGTCGATACTCTCTCGGATCTCGGTCCCCTCGTCGAATGCGCCGGCAGCCATCGGCGTCTTGACGAACCCCGGCTCGATGGCGTTCACGCGGATTTCCGGGGCGAGGTCGGCCGCCGCCGCGCGAGTGAGACCGTTCACGCCGCTCTTCGCGGCACAGTAGGCGGGTCGGTCCTCACGGGCCTGCCCGGCGGACATCGAGGAGATGTTGACGATCGCCCCCTCGTCCATCCGCCGCCCGAATTCCCGGCAGGCACGGAAGACGCCGGTGAGCCCGACGTCGATGTCGGTCTCCCACTGTTCGTCCGACATCTCGCTGACTGCCGCCCGCGCGACCGCACCGGCGGAGTTGACGAGCACGTCCACCTCACCCATCGCCTCCTCGGCGGCGTCATACAGCCGTTCGATGGAGTCGTCGTCGCGTACGTCACACGTCACTTCGGTCGTCGCCGCCCCCAACTCGCGGAGTTCGGCGGCGGTCTCAGCGACACGATCCTCGTCGCGGCTCGTTGCGACCACGTCGGCGCCGTCCTCCGCGAACGCGAGTGCGATGGCCCGCCCGATCCCGCTCGTTCCGCCGATCACGACCGCCGACCGATTCCCCACGTTAACGTAGCTGTTGGCTTGTTTGCTCATGTGAGAACGGTTGGCGGTCCAGGGATTAGTTCTTGTGATCGGAAGGACGGTGTCAACGTAGGGAAGGTATCCGGCCCGCTTTGACCAGACGGTATGGCACTCATGAGGAAATAAATTTCTCTAATGAAGAATATTGTTCAGGAGAGGAGAAATTACAGGAGTATGCTTGTAATGCCCTCACCTATCCTTGGAATCATGGATGTAGAGAGCCTATATTGGCCAGAAGATCTGGATAATCGTCTGCCAGAACACAATCTGTGTTCTAGAACACAGAACAATTAGCTATCTAAAGTGAAATAAGAGTGAACAACACTGACATACAGAGAACCCGTCAATCGTTGGTCGACAACAACCGGAACCGATTGGGAGGCACAAAAGGTATATGAGCGATTAGACTAATTGGTGGCTATGCGCTACTATCAGCTCCCAGCTGAGGGAGACCGTCGGCTATTCGCCGAACATGAGGGAGCGAGGTACGACCTGACCGCAGTGAAACCCGGTCTGCAGTCGTTCGGCGACCTGCTTCAGGTTTCGACGGTCATGGACCGGCCGATGGACGATATCGCCCGGCGGCTGTTCGACGAGGCGCCGGCGGCCGACGGCGGGCACCAGTCGGAAACCGCGTCGCTGCCGCTGGTTCCCGAGGAGGTGTGGGCCGCCGGCGTCACCTACCAGATCAGTGAGGAGGCCCGCGAATCCGAAAGTAGCATGCCGGACATGTACATGGACGTCTACAACAACGAACGTCCGGAGATCTTCTTCAAGGCGACGCCGAATCGCCTCGTCGGTCCCCACGAACCCGTCGGCATCCGGCGGGACTCCGAATGGGACGTTCCCGAGCCCGAGCTCGGCATCATCCTCTATCGAGGGAACATCGTCGGCTACACCGTCGGGAACGACATGAGCAGTCGGTCGATCGAGGGAGAGAACCCGTTGTACCTTCCGCAGGCGAAGGTGTACGACCGCTGTTGTTCGATCGGACCCTGTGTTCGGTCGGCCGACTCGCTCGACGACCCCCACGACCTCGAAATGGAGATGCGGATCACCCGGGACGGCGAGGTGCTCTACGAGGAGTCCACGAACACCGGGAAGATGGTCCGGTCCGTCGAGGAGCTCACGGACTACTACAACAAACACAACTCTCTCCCCGAACTCTCCGTGCTTCTCACGGGAACGTCGCTCGTCCCCGATGAGGGGTTCACGCTCAAGGAGGGCGACGTGGTTGACATCTCGGTCGAGGAGATCGGGACGCTCACGAACTCCGTGACAACAGTCTGATCCACGCCGCAACGACAGCCCCGACGCCGTCCCCGCCGGCGGTCATGACTGCCACCGCGCATCCACCGGCAGCAGCGTCCGCCGCCGGCGGATCTGCGGTCGCCGTCGGTCGTCCCGCGTCGCCGCAGTGAGCGTCGGCACTGTGGTCGCTTTCCCCTTCTTCGCTTCCGTCCCCGAATTACCCGACTGGATATCGCCATCGAAACCGCAACCCACTGGATGTTCCAAGGGACCGATCGACAGTAGGCTCAGAGTAGATTGACGTTCTTCTCGGAGGTAGTGGTGTTGTTCATAGCAGAACAAGCTATTTGTACACGGACGTTAACTGAACAGTATGCCAGAACCGAAACACCCGGTCCGCACGGTCGAACGCGCCATCGAGATCGTCGAGATCATCCAGGATCTCAACGGCGCCGGCGTCTCCGAGATCGCCGACCACGTCGACATCGGAAAAAGCGCCGTCCACAACCACCTCACCACGCTGGTGAACATGGAGTATCTCAACAAGGAGGGTGACGAGTACCACATCGGATTGCCGTTCCTCGGGCTCGGTGCGTACGCCCGCAACCGGATGGAGATCTACGAGACTGCGCGCTCGGAGGTCGACGCGCTCGCCGACGAGACGGGTGACCTGGTCAACCTCATGGTGGAGCGCAACGGTCGCGGGATCTACCTCTATCAGGCGAAAGGGGACAACTCCGTCCAGCTCGACACCTACCCCGGAAAGCGAGTGTACCTCCACGCCACCGGGCTCGGCAAGGCGATCCTCGCGCACCGTCCGAACGAGGAAGTGGAGGCGATCCTCGACGAGCACGGAATGCCCGAGATCACCGAACATACCGTCACCGACCGTGACGAGTTCTTCGACGAGCTGGACCAGATCCGCGAGAACAACTACGCCGTCGACCACGAGGAGCGACTCGCCGGGCTCTGCTGTATCGCCGCCCCCATCACCGACGACCAGGACCGGAGCATTGGCGCGATAAGCGTCTCCTGTCCGGTCCACCGGATCAGCGACGAGCGCTTCTACGAGGAGCTGCCGGATACCGTGTTGAGCACGGCCAACGTCATCGAGCTCGAGTACAACTACTCGACGCGCTAGGGAGCCGGTACGTCGACCGTCTCTCCGCGCTCGGCGGCCTCGTGAATCGCCGCGATCGTTCGGACGTCGACCAGCCCGTGTTCCGGCGTCGCAACGGGATCGCGACCGGTCAACACGCGGTCCGCGAAGTAGTCGAACTCCTCTTCCATCTGGTCGACCTGTTCACAGTCAACCTCGATGGTGGTCCCCCCGACGGTGATCTCCAATCCGCTCTCAAGGTGGAACGCCGGCTCGATCCGCAGCGATCCCTCGGTTCCCACGATTTCCAGGTGACTCGACAACGCGGCGTTCTGGGAGGCCGTACACGTCGCGTAGACCCCGCCCGCAAACTCGACGGTGAACGCGGCCACCTCGTCGGGAACGTCGGAGAAGTACTCGTGGTCGCTGTGCATCATCGACTGAACGGCAATCGGGTCACGGTCAAGGATGAACCGCGTCGTGTTCATCGGGTAGATGCCGAGGTCGGTCACACTCGCCCCGTAGCCGGCCATCTCCGGATCGAGCCGCCACTGGTCGGAACCCCAGTCGATGATCCCCTGTGACATGTTGCCGTGAACGTGGACCGGGTCGCCGATGGCGCCGGCGTCAACCAGTTCGCGTGCCCGCCTAACGACGGGCTCGGTGTGCATCCGATACGCGATCATCGCCGTCACGTCGGCGTCCGCACAGGCGTCAACGATCGCCTCCGAGCGCTCGACCGACGCCTCCATCGGCTTCTCACAGAGGACGGCTTTGCCGTGGGCAGCAGCGCTGTCGACGAACGAGAGGTGCCGTGCGTTCGGGGTGCAGACGTAGACGGCGTCGTACGCCGCCGCCGCCGCGCCGTCGTGGAACTCCTCGTACGTGATCGCCCGGTCGACGGTGTCGTGCGTCTCGGCGACCGAGTCGGCTTTCTCGGCGCTTCCACTGACGACGACCGACACGTCACAGAACGTCGAGTCGTTGATCGCCGGGATCGCCTCATCACGCGTCCACCATCCCAGTCCGACGACGGCGAACCGAACCGGGCCGTCATCGGCGTCTGCGTCCTGCCAGTCGCGTCGTGTAAACGATCCGAGATACGACTGGACATCGTCAGCGTGCATGATACGGCGTATCGTGGTCATCGTATTAAATTACGGTGGTTGGGTCAAAGCGGCGTTGCAGTTCGGTCCCGACCGATGAGTTAAGTGGGAACCTGCGCATGCTCGGGTATGACTCCACTGCGAGTCGGGATCATCGGTTGTGGTAACATCAGCGGAGCGTATTTCGACGCGGACGCACAGCACGACGCGTTCGAGGTCGTGGCGTGTGCGGACCGGTCGGCGGAGACCGCCGAGCGGGCGGCGGCCGCACACGATGTCGAATCATTGGGCGTCGATGAACTACTCACCGACGACCGCATCGACGCCGTCGTCAACCTCACGCCGCCGACCGTTCACGCGTCCGTGACACGCCGGGCGCTGCGCGCAGGGAACCACGTGTACAGCGAAAAGCCACTTGCGACGACGGTGTCGGACGCCGAGGAGATCCGGGAACTCGCCGCCGAGCGTGGGCTCCGGGTCGGCGTCGCACCCGACACGTTCCTCGGGCGCGCGCTCCAGACGTGCCGGACCGTCATCGATGAGGGACGGATCGGGACGCCCCACGGTGCGACGGTGGTGTGGACGTCCTCGGGTCACGAGAGCTGGCACCCGAATCCGGACCTGTTCTACGAACGCGGCGGCGGCCCGCTGTTCGACGTGGGACCGTACTACCTCACTGCGCTCGTGTTCCTCCTCGGACCGGTTCACAACGTGACCGGAGCGGTAACGCAAGCGAAGGACGAACGAACGATCGGAAACGGCCCCCGAGAGGGCGAGTCGATCCCCGTGTCCGTCCCCACTCACGAGACCGGGACGCTCACGTTCGAATCCGGCGCCGTCGCCAGCGTTACCGCGAGCTTCGACGTGCAGGGAAGCTCGCTGCCCGCGCCGGCGTTCGAGATCTACGGCACCGAGGGGACGCTTCGCGTGCCGGACCCGAACCACTTCGACGGGGAGGTGGTCGTGGTTCGAGACAATGAGCGGTCGACAGTGTCCAAATCCCACACCTACGACAGCGGACGCGGTGCAGGCGTCGCCGACCTCGCTCGGGCCATTTCAAGTGACTGGGAGCATCGAACGAGCGTCGCGCTCGGCGCGCACGTCCTGGAGACGATGGCTGGCGTGAGGGAGTCCGCCGAGCGCGAGGAGACGGTCGAGGTGGCGTCGAGCCCGACCCAACCATCGCCGATTCCGCAGTCGTTCCCCAACGATTGAACACAGTCGCTGGTACCCAATGAGCGTGGTCTGAGAGCCACTAAAAAACAGAATCGACGCAGCGAGCCGGACTAGAAGTTGTCGTACACCGTCTTCTCGATGGTGTAGAAGTCGAGCCCGGCGTCTCCCTGTTCTCTCCAGGTCTCCGTGGAGGAGTCCTTGAAGCCGCCGAACGGGACGTGCAGCTCGAGTCCGGTCGTCTTGTCGTTCACCTTGGCGACGCCCGCCTCGACCTCCGAGACGAACCGCTGTGCCTCCGTGTGGTCGTCCGTGACGATGCTGGCCGAGAGGCCGTACTCCACGTCGTTTGCCACGTGAAGCCCCTCCTCGAAGTCCTCGACTTCGATGACGGCCAGCACGGGGCCGAACACTTCCTCACAGGCGACGGTGTCCTCGGGGTCGACATCGACGAACACGGTCGGCTCCACGTAGTAGCCCTCGTCAAGGTCCTCGGGAACGCCGCCGCCGGCGACGAGGTTGCCACCTTCTTCGCGGGCAGTGTCGATGTACGACAGCGTGCCGTCGCGCTCGTCGGCGGTCACCTGTGGGCCCATCTCCGCCACATCTCCCGGGCCGATCTCGATGGCCGCCGCGCGCTCGGCAACCGCTTCGACGAACTCGTCGTACACGTCGGTGTGCACGATGGCGCGGGAACACGCAGTACACGCCTGTCCAGTCACGCCGAACGCACCGGCAGACACGATGTCAGCCGCCTCGTCCACGTCAGCACTGTCAGTGACGACGGTCGGGTTCTTCCCGCCCATCTCCGCCTGCACGCGCTTGCCGTCATCCGTGGCCTGGTCGTACACCATCTGCCCGACCTGGCTGCTGCCGGTGAACGACACCGCATCCACCTTGTCGTGGGTGACGAAGGTGTTTCCGACGGTACTGCCGGGGCCGGTGACGATGTTGCCGACGCCGTCGGGGAGTCCCGCATCGTCGAGCGCCTCGAAGATGGCGAGCGCGGTTCCGGCGGCGACCGACGCCGGCTTGATCACGACGGTGTTGCCGGCGGCGAGCGCCGGCGCGATCTTCCATGCTGGGATGGCGATCGGGTAGTTCCACGGCGTGATGAGCCCCGTGACACCGACGGGCTCCTCGACGGTGTACAGGTTCGACCGTTGCGCACTCGAGGATTTGACCGTCCCGCCAAGGTCGCGGGTCTTCTCCGCGTAGTAGTAGAAGATGTCGATGGCGCGCTGTACCTCGCCGCCGGCCTCGGCGTGCGTCTTCCCCTCCTCGGTCGTGAGCAGCTCCGTAAGCTCCTCCTTGCGAGCTTCGAGGTTGGCCGCCGCCTGACGGAGGATCGCTCCGCGCTCCGGCGCCGGCGTCGCCGCCCACTCGTCCGCCGCTTCGGTAGCGGCTTCGACGGCGTCCTCGGCGTCCGCCTCGGTCGACTGCTGGTACGTCGCAACCGTCTCGGACGGATCCGCCGGGTTCACCGTGTCAAACGTCTCTCCCGATTCGGATTCGGTCCACTCTCCGCCAATGTAGTTGGTATGGACTGTCGTCACAACCAAACGTGCTGCAGCCACCCATACAGGTTTTGCGGTTTCGACAACCGGCCGGCGGCGCGCGCCACGATATGGGACCGAGGCGAACACGCCGCTGGGCCACCCGGCCGGTCGCAAGCGACGACACCGTGTCAGACGGTCGTCGCGATGGTTGGTCGATGATCGATGATAGTGGTGACAGGCCCGTTTTGGAGCTACTGGGAGACACTAATCAACCTGTTGGTTGGAGTAATATACACACCCCCGGGAGCTGATTACGAGAGGTCCGAGGTGACGCGACCCGGGAAATCGAGAATTATCCGCTGGGTCACGTCGCCGAAGACGGCTTTCCCCGTCGGCGACCGCTGTTTGCCGACCAGAAACACGTGGTCACACGCCTCCTCGTCGGCGACGGTGAGGATCTCCCGGGCGAGTTCGCCCTCGTCTATCACGTGAGTCACGACCTCGTAGGGAACATCAGCGTCCTCAAGCGCTTCGTCCGCCATATCCTTCGCCAGCTGTTCGGCCGGTCGGACGGCAACGTCGGGCCGGTACTGTTTGTGTTCAGTCGAGCCCACCTGTTCCATCGTTTCGAGGTTCGACTCGTATTCCGCCTCGGTCAAATACGAGAACAACACCAGTTCCGCGTCCGACCCGCGGGCAAATCGTCCCGCTTCGGCGAGTATCTCGCGATGAGCGTCGGTTTCGTCGATGATAACCAATCCACGGTCCATACAACCGCCACCATCGGGAGCGCCATAAATCCTTGCGCCGGGAGGAGAGTTAAGAGGCCGGGCGACGACGGTCGGTCGCATGCACACTTCCGTACTCGCTGTCGGGGACGACGCGTTTCCGTTTCACCGGTTCGAGAAGCTCGGTCCGGTCATCGCGGACGCCGTCGCCGGCTCCCACACCGACGTGACCCTCACGACGGACGCCGGACGTCTCGCCGACCTCGACAACGCCGACTACGACGCCGTGCTCGACTACCGCACGGACAGCACGATGACGGACGCCGCGCGCGACGGGCTCTGCTCGTTCGTGGCAGCAGGGGGCGGCTACGCCGGCGTCCACTGTGCAAGCGACCTTACCACCACCGTCGACGGCGTACGCGACGATCCGGAGCCCCAGCTTCGTGACCTGATCGGCGGGCACTTCACCGGCCATCCGGAGCAAACCACGTTCGGCGTCGCAGTCGTCGACACACATCACCCCGTGACGGCCGGACTCTCGCGGTTCGAGGTGTTCGACGAGCCGTACGGGATCTCCCTCGGAGACGACGCACGCGTGCTCGCTCGGCTGGACCACCCCACGCAGGGTGATACCCCCGCCGTCTGGGTGAAGCCCTACGACGAGGGTCGCGTGTTCTACTGCTCGCTCGGGCACGACGTGCCCGCGCTGACCGCCGAGCCCGTCCGCACACTCCTGTCGCGCGGCGTGGCGTGGGCCGCCGACGCGGACGCCTGACCCCGGAACGATTTTACTGGTCCGGTAGAAACCCGATTCACATGGACCCGACAGTGATGTTGCCCCCACGACCGGACAGACGCTGGACCATCGCGAAACAGCTCGGTCTCGACACGGCAGTCGTGCGCTTTTGGGGCGTCGACGAGTGGTGGGAGTACGACACCCTCCAGCAGACGACAACCCGGTTTGCCGACCACGGCTTCTCGCTCGACGTGGTGGAGGACCGTCCACCAATGGAGAACGTCGTTCTCGGCACCGAGGGTCGCGACGAGGAGATCGAGACGGTCAAAACGCTGATCGAGAACATGGGCCGGCTGGGCATCGACACCTACTGCTGGGTGTGGACGGAGAATCCCGTCGGCGTGGTTCGCACGTCGGATTCGCTGCCGGGTCGTGGCGGATCCGAGCTGATCGGCTACAACCACGACTGGACCGAGCGTGCCCCCGACCACGAGGCCGCCGACATCACCGAAGCGGAGTTGTGGGAAAATCTGGAGTACTTCCTCGACGAAGTCGTCCCAGTCGCCGAGGAGTACGGCGTCAACCTCGCCCTCCACCCCGACGACCCACCGACATCCCCCGTGCGCGGCGTGCCACGGATCGTCACGTCCGTCGACGACTACCGGCGGATCCTCGATCTCCACGACTCGCCTAATCACGGCGTGACGTTCTGTCAGGGGAACTTTTCGGCCATGGAAGGCGACACGATCGACGCGATTCGGGAGTTCGGCGACCGCATCTACTTCGTCCACTTCCGGGACGTGGACGGCGACGAGCGCGAGTTCGTGGAGACGTGGCACGACGAGGGACCGACCGACATGAACGCCGCAATCAAGGCGTATCAAGAGGCAGGATTCGACGGTCCGATCCGCCCCGACCACGTGCCCCGCATGACCGGTGAGGAGGACCGCGAGGCGGAGATGGCCGGCTACACCGACATGGGGCGTCTGTTCGCCATCGGCTACATCAAGGGTCTCCTGGAGTAGCAGCGATTGCGACCGGCTTGCCGAAACGGCAGAACGACGTTCAGGATCGGAGAACGAGCGGACCGACGGCGCGCTCTACGCGTCGATCTCCGCCAAACGCTGACCCAGCCGGTCGCCGATCGTCTCCATTCCGTAGTCCGACGGGTGTAGGAGGTCGGCAGTCAATCCGGAGGTGTCGAGCAGCTCCCGCCCGTCGACGAGCGAGAGGTTGCCGTGTGGCGAGCGCTCGACGACCTCCCGGAGCGCATCGCGGAACGCCGTCGCACGCGCCGAATCCCCGGAGTTCGTCACGTCCGCAAAGTAGGGGAACAGCGTGACACACACCACGAGGCGCTCGGGGTTCTCCCCCGCGACGGCGTCGACGAACCGCGCGGCACGCTCGCGAAAGGTCGCCGGCGAGAACTCGGCGTTCGCCATGTTCACCGACATCGCCAGCGTCGCAACATCCCAGTCATCGCGGCCCGCGATGTGGTCGGCCATCGCCGCCTCGCAGTAGGCGGACCCGGAACAGCCGAGGTTGAGAGCGTCATACCCGCGATTTCTGGCGACGTGCGTCACGTAGTTCAGATGCGGCGCCGACGCGGCGGCACCCTCCGTGATCGAGGTGCCGTACGCGAGATAGCGTCGCTCCGGAAGCTCCGAGGACGACGGCGGCCGGCACTCACCCGTCACGTCGTGGAGCGCGACGCCCGGAGATCGCTCAAACACCAGCCGACAGACGCGCTGGTCGAACCGGTCGGAAGCGGCGTCCGAAGGGAGTTCACGCAACTGCTCCGGGACGCGAAGCGAGAGCGTCGTGGGCTCCGGCCCGATGACCGTCGGCTCCCACGGATGATACACTCCCCAGAAAGCGCGTACTCGCGTCTCGCTCGCCGCTGAGAGAGTGACCTCTACGGACTCATCGTCACTCGCAGGCACGAATCGGACTTCACATCCCGTCGGATCGCGCACTCGATCCGTCGCTCGATTGTTCAACCGTTCACCCACCGTTGCCGGGACGCGACACAGCCGTTCGCCTCCAGCCACCCACTCCGCCGGTATCGTCTCGGCCACGTTATGCAGCGAGACGCCATGCGTCGCTTCGTCCATGCACAAGCGTCACCCCGGAACCGACATGACGTTACTGGAACCGCGAGATGTCGGTATGCCACGTGTCGGTGGGAACTACTCAGTATCTGCCACACCCATTATATCAGAATTCTCTACAATACTAAATCCCGATATGTTTACTCCGCAGTGCAGTCACAGCCTCCCATTCTCAGCAGTTCACCGACGGGGCGGTCGGCTCCACACGCTGGGCATACAGTACGCACGTCGACGAGCACGTCGTAGTCGCCACGGTCGAGTTCCTCGCCCGCGGCGAGCGATTCGACGGCGGACTCCGTAACGGCGGTTACACGGCCCTGCAGCTTCTCGATCGTCTCGATCTTCCGTTCGACGCGACTCGAGTCGTCTTCCGGGAGGCTCGCATCACGATGCTTGGTGAGGTACGTGTGGACGGCTTGATGGGTGACGAAGTCGCTCTCAAGCGTGTCCACGTCGATACCCTCACGCTCCAATCGACGGCGAGCGCGTGTCGCATCCGGTCCCGAGCCGGACGACAGCATCTCGTACGTGCCCGACACCTCGAACTCCAGAGGGGACCCGCCGGCTTCCCGAATCGCCGCCTCCAACACCGCTTCGTTGAACTCGTCGGCGAGATCGCGGAGGCTCGTGCGCTCGCCGGGCTCTCCCGTCCAGAGTGCCTCCAGTCGGTCACCGAGCCCGTCCAGCTCGTACTCGTCAATCACACGCGCCACCTTCGTTCGACGACCTCCGGGCATACCACTCCTACCGACCGAAGCATTACAAAATTAACGGTGTAACGCAGGGGATAGCAAAAAAGAAGAAATCGGAAGACGGAGTCTCGATCAGTCGATCTGCTGGACGTACGTGTATTCGTCGGAGAGCGCCGCAGCGTCCTCCGGCAGGAGCGCGGCGACGAGGAAGTCGGCGTGCTCCCGGAAGTAGTCGACGACGCGAGCGATGCGGTCGGCGTCGATCGCCTCCAGCGAGTCCAGCACGATGAACGGGACGGTCTCCGCCACGTCGTGGACAAGGTAGCCGGCGAGCGCGAACACGAGTCCGGTCACCTCGCGCTCACTCTCGGAGAGGTGGTCGACCGTGTCCTCGTAGGCGGTTCCATCAGCTGCCGAGCGGACGATGTGAAGGTCGAATCGAGTGCGCGTCACCTTTCGGCGGCCCTCGCGTACCTCGGCTTCGCGGCGTTCGATCCAGATCCGGTCGAGGTTCTCGTATTCGAGGATCTCCAGGACCGTGTCCATGTGGTCGTTGAACGCGTCGACGGCCTCCTGCTCGATGCGGTCGACGCGAGTCCGAAGCTCCGTGAGCCGGTCGGCGAGCTCCTCACGCTCGTCTTGGAGCGTTTCCCGCTCCTCGATCCGCTCCTCGTACTCCTCGATTTCCGCGTTCACGTCCTCCAGGTCGGACTCCAGACTCTCGATCCGGAGTTCGATCCCACTGGCCTCCCGGTGGAGCTCCAGCGCCTCGTCGTGCCCCTCCACGTCGACCTCCTCCGCCGCGTCCTCGAGCTCGGCGACCCGCTCTTCCTGGTCTTCGATCTGCGACACCAGATCCTCGATCCGCCCCTCGGCAGTCTCGATCTCCGATTCGACATCCTCGAGACGCCGCTCGGTCCGTTGGCGCTCCCGTTGCCGTTCCTTGAGCGTCGACTGCTCCGCGGAGAGCTCGTCGATCTCCGAGCGCACCTCGTTGCGCTCCTCGAGCTTGTCCGATCGGAGCTCCCGCAGCCGGTCGAGCGTGTCCTCGATCTGGTCGGTGTCGACTTCGGACCCGCACGTCCAACAGACCGTCTGCTCGTCGGAGACGAGCGCGTCGGTGGGGTCCTCGCTCTCGCCGAGCTCGAACCCCTCCTCCTCAAGCATCTCCTCGTTGAAGTTGATCACGCTCCCGAGCTCGTTGATCGTCTCGTCGAGCGAGCGCCGGCGTCGACGCAGCTCGTCGACGCGCCCCGCCAGACGGTCGGGTTCGCGGTCCACCTCCTCGGTCGATTCGAGCGTCTCCGTCAGTTCCTCCCGCTCCGACCGGAGCTCGGCGAGCGTCGAGCGCTCCGTCTCGAGGTCGAATTCGAGGTCTTCCAGCTCCGACCGGGCTTCTTTGACCTTGTCGAAGGCGTCCTCCAGCTCGCGCTTTTTCGAGCGACTCTCCTCGACGCCCGTATCGAGCTCGTCGAGCGCTTCACGCGTCTCCTCAAGGCGCTCGCGGGCGTCCTCCAACTCCTCCTGTTTCTCGCGACGCTTCGTCTCCAGCTCGGGAAGCTCACGCTCGAGTTCGTCCAACTTCTCGATCTGCTGTTCGAGCTCGTCACGCTCCCGCTTGCACGACTCGATCTCGGACTCGATGCGCTCGGTGTCGATGGGCCGCATGATGATCTCCCGAAGGTCGTCGCCGCGCGCGACGGCACGGCGCGCCTCGTTGTTTTCCAGCAGGAACGCGAACAGATCCGCGAGAGTCGGGTCATCGAGATAGGGGTCGCCGCCGAACATCACCGAATCGCCGCTGCGCGTCAGCGTGCGCGTGTACGTCTCGCCGTCGAGTTCGAGCGTCACCTCACCCTCGTCGGCATCACCCTTGAGAGAACTTCGCTCGCTGCCGAGACCGGCCATGAGCGCCTGCAGGAACGATGTCCGATTCGTCGCATTCCGACCGGTCAGCACGGAGACGCCCGGCGGCAGGGTAACCGACGCCTCGTCGATCCCCCCAATGTTCCGAACGTCCACGGTAGCACTTGGCAGCGAGACTTGCTCAGTAGACATACCCGTGGATCGGGGGGATTCGGTGTTAAATCTATCTCCTATCGCGAATTGGCATCAACGGAACGACATACCAAGCCCTCAATGGACGCAGTGAAAAGCGGTAGAAGATGTAATTGGTTTCAGACATAACGAAAGATATATCGAGATAGACACCCATATCTCGTTCGGTCTACAGATGAGCAAGGCGATTTCCTCGGGCTTGACCCCGAGGCAGTCCACTCATCACATTGTGGTATCCGAGCCGACACCGAGGTACTCGCGCTGCACGTGGTCGTCGGCTTCGAGCTCCTCGATGGTGCCATCATAGACGTTGCGACCCTGGTCGAGAACGTAGACGCGATCGACCACTTCGAGCACGGTGTTGAGATTCTGCTCGACCAGCAGAATCGTGATCCCCCGTTCTTTCAGCGTCTCCATCACGTCGACCACGTCCTGAATGATCTTGGGAGCGAGCCCCTCCGTCGGCTCGTCGAGCAGCAGGAGCTCGGTTGGGCCCATGAGCGCGCGGGCGATGGCAAGCATCTGCTGTTCACCACCGCTCAGCTTCGAGGCTTTGAGCGACGCCCGCTCCTCGAGTCTCGGCATCCAGTCGAGCACCTCCTCGACGGTCATGATCCCGTCCCCATCGGAGACGCCCCCCATCCGAAGGTTTTCGAGCACGGTGAGATCGGGGAACACGTCCCGGCTCTCGGGAACGTAGCTTATTCCACGTCGACTGATCCCGTAGTCCGGAGTAGTTGAGATCTCTTCACCCTTGAACGTGATCGACCCGTCACTCGGAGGGTTGACCCCGGTTATCGCTCTGAGTGTCGTCGTTTTGCCGGCGCCGTTTCGTCCGAGGAGACCGACGACTTCGCCATCGCCAACATCAAGCGACACGTCCCGGAGCACGTACCCCGAACCGTACGAGGCGTACACGCCGTCGACGGCGAGGACCGGATCCCCACCCCCGAGAGCCTCATCGGTCATGCGTCATCCCCCGTGCCGATGTACGCCTCCTGGACCGCCTCATTCGACCGAATGTCCGAGGGGACGCCCTCGGTGAGGACGGCCCCTTGATTGAGGACGGTGATGCGGTCGGAGATGTCCATCACGATCTCGATGTCGTGTTCGATCATAATTAGTTTGATATCACGTTCGGTTGCGATCCGCTGGATGGTCTCGACCATTTGGACCGAGCCCTCCTTCCCCATGCCCGCGGTCGGTTCGTCCAGAAGCATGAGGTCGGGTTCGACGGCGATCGCCAGGCCGACCTCCAGCTTCCGGCGTTCGCCGTGGCTGAGTGCGTCGGCCCGGTTGTCGGCGACCGACGCCAAGTCGAGCTCGCGAAGAAGTTCGTCTGCCCGCTCCGTCGACGGAAGCGAGTTTGCGTTCCGCCATGGAGAGTTGCGCCCATCGTCGAGTGCTTGCGTCGCTATCTGCAGATTCTCGGTGACGGTGAGCCCGTCAAACAGGTCCGAGATCTGGAACGACCGGCTGATTCCTCGCTTGACGACCTTCCGCGGTGGAAGTCCCTCGATGTTCTCACCCTGGAAGCGAACGTCCCCGGTCGTCGGCTCAAGATAGCCGGTGAGCAGGTGGAACAGCGTCGATTTGCCGGCGCCGTTTGGGCCGATGATCGAGTGGATTCCCTCGCGGTCGATGGACAAGTTGACATCGCTCACCGCGGTCAGTTCGCCGAACTTCTTCGTGAGGTTGCGTGTTTCCAACATCGTCAGTTCCCTCCCTCGTCGTCCACACCGGATGCACTCGCCTCCGAGCCCGGCGGCGTCTCAGAATCGCCGACGAGGTCTCGAGCGATTCCGTAGAAGCTCACCAGTCCGCGCGGGGCGAACAGCACGATGAGGATCAACACGAGTCCGAGCAGCATCCGCCAGTGGTCGAAGTGGATGGTGAGCACCTGGTCGAGCCCGACGAGCACGGCACCGCCGATGATCGGTCCGTACAACGTGCCGACGCCGCCGAGGATCATGGCGAACAGCGCGTCACCGGAGACGACCCAGTACAGCGTTTCGGGACTCGTGAACGTCTGGAGCGTCACGAAGAGCCCGCCGGCGACGCCGGCGATCGCACCGGAGAGCGCGAAGATCCGTCGCTTCGCCTTGTTCGTGTCGTAGCCGAGGAACGCCGCGCGCCGCTCGCTCTCCCGGACCGCGTGCAGCTGGAGACCGAACGGCGAGTCCATCACCCGCTTTGCGACGTAGTACGAGCCGACGAGCATCACCAGCGCGACGTAGTAGAACGTCACCGTCTCGGAGACGTCCACCACGCCGAGCAGCTGTACACGGTCTATCGGGAGCCCGTTGCTCCCGCCGGTGAGCCCGGACCACGTCACCGAGAGCTCGTAGAGGAGCTGTCCGATGGCGAACGTGATGACCGCGAAGTAGAGCCCGGAGAGCCGCGCGGAGATGGCACCGACGACCCACGCGATGGCGCCCGCGACGACGATCGCCGTCGCCGTCGCGAGCAGGAACGAGTTGGTGACATGTAGCGTCGTCAGCGCCACCGCGTAGCTGCCGACGCCGTAGAACGCGGCGTGGCCGAACGAGATCAGCCCGGTGTAGCCAGTGACCGTGTCGAGACTGAGAGCGAGGATGCCCCAGACGAACATCAGGGCGACCAGCCCGATGCCGTACGAGCTCATGAACGTGTTGAGCCCGACGACCGGCAATAACAGGAGACCGGCGAGCAGCGCGAGCACGCGGCGGTCGGTGAGGGGCACGGGCGGGATCCGCTCGTCGTACGACAGCTTCGCGGCGTGTTCGCGGATCTCGTAGTCGCCGAGGATTCCCTCCGGTTTGAGCAGCAGCGCGCCCAGTAGGAGGAGGTAGAACACGAACCCGGACAGCTGGGGGATGAACGTGTCCACCGCCGCCTGCGTGAAGCCGACGAGGAGGCCGGCGACGATCGCGCCGGCGAAGCTCCCGAGCCCGCCGATCGCCACGACGACGAACGCGATGATGAGCGCGCCGTTGCCCATCTCGGGGTTGACGCTCAGGAAGGGGGCCGCCAGCCCGCCGGCGATCGCCGCGAGGAACGTGCCGAGCGCGAAGGTGGCGGTGTAGTACGTCTTGATGTTCACACCCATTAAACGGGTCGTCCGCTGGTCCTGCGCGCCGGCACGAAGGATCAACCCGAACGTCGTGTACCGGATCAACAACCACGTAATGAGCGCGATGGCGGCACCCGCCACGATCGTGAACAGCCGGTACTGCGGGTAGAACACCGGCCCGACCTGCGTCGCGCCGGCGAGCAGCTCCGGGGTCTCGAAGAACTGCGTCCCCGTTCCCCAGACGATCTCGACGAGCTCGGTCAACACGAGCAGCACGCCGAACGTGATGAGGACGTGATACAGCGGCGACCGGTCGTAGATGTTCGACAGGGTGAGCCGCTCAGTGACGACGCCGAGACCGGCGACGAACAGCGGACCGAGGATCAGGGCAACGAAGAAACTGCCGGTGAGATCGACTGCCGCGAGCGTCAGGTACGCGCCGAGCATGTAGAAGGCCCCGTGCGCGAAGTTGAGCACGTCGGTGATCCCGAAGATGACGGCGAACCCCGAGGCGATCAGGATGTACAACATCCCGAGCGCCAGCCCGTTCAACAACAGGAACGTCAGCTGTTCGGCGCTGGTGAACGCGAGCACTGGGTCCATCCCCGCGAGCGTCGTGGCAGCCTCCATCAGCGGTCAGGCATCTCACAGCCGGTTTCCGCACAGTCCCTCGTCACGTCCGCTGCAGGGAGCTGGGCGACGATTTCTTGGCCGGGCCAGTCGTGCTCGTCAGTCTCCGTGATCCGGCCAACGTACCCATCGCGTAGCGCCTGGTGGTCGCATTCGCGCATGGTTGCGGACCCCATCGGCTCCTCGCTTTCGAGCCCCTCCAGCGCGTCGATCACCGACGACGTGTCGATCTCTCCGGCGGATTCCGCGGCTTCGGCGTACCGATTCAAGCTGCTCCAGATAACCTGGCCGAAGTCCGTCGGCGGACGCCCGTGAAGCTCCTCGTGTAACGAAATCAGTCGCTCGTTCTCCTCGCTCTCGTAGGACGGCTCGTACCGGACGGTCGTGTACGTCCCGACCGCCGAGTTGCCGGCACCTTCCCGCAGCGGCTGGTAGGTGTTCGTCGTACTCATGATGTCCTGCTCAAGCCCGAACTGCTCCGCCTGACTCAGGAAGTTGACGGCATCGGACCCGCTGAACCCCTGCAACACCCAATCGGCGTCGGATGTCTGGATCTCCGAGAGCGTCGCGGAGAAGTCGTCGTGTCCGAGCGGCGTCTGCGTCTCGTTGACGATGTTGTAGTCCAGTTCGGTGTCCTCAAAGGCCTGCTGCCACTCACGGCTGATCGACTGGCCGAACGCGTAGTCCGCGATGTGGATCCACACGTTCTCACCCAGATTCTCCAGCGCCCACTGTGCGCCGGTGCGGGCGATCTGGCTGTCGGAGTACTGGTAGCGGAACGTCGTCGGACGGCACTCGGAGCCGGTGACTTCCTCGGGGCCGCCGTACGCGAAGTACGGGACGCCGGCGTCGTGCGCGTAGTCCGCGATGGAGAGGTTGACCGCACCCGACACTGCGCCGATGAGCACGTCGACCTCGTTCGTCTCGACGTGCCGGCGAGCCATGTCGCGGCCTTGACCCGGATCCCCCTCGGTGTCCGCGATGAAGCCCTCGACATCCCGGTCGAGAATGCCGCCGAGCTCCTCGTTGATGTGGTGGAGGGTCGTTTCGGCGCCGCGTTCCATCGCCTCGCCCTGTGCCGCGAACACGCCCGTCTGGGGGATGAGGAACCCGATCCCGACGGCGTCGTCGTCCGTATCGGCGCCGATGGTGTCGGCGCCGCTTCCCTCGTCACCACCATTGGTGCCGTTATCGCCGTTCTCGTCGTCCGCACAGCCGGCCAGCACGGATGCCGAGGTCACGCCCAATACACCAGTTCCCGCCCGTCTGAGGATGGTCCGCCTACTGCTCTTGCCACGATGTGACATAGTGAACCAATAATAATGAACCTACATAAATGTTCATGTTGGGGTAGTCCTTCCGGCCATCCCGGTGTACCCGTTCTGCGCCCCTACATTCCGTTTTCCTCGCCGGTTGGCGCACAGCGCTCGTGGAGGTCTCGGAAGGCAGCGTTCGAGCCTCCTGATTCCCGCTACGAGGCGAGAGCCATGCCGGATCGTTGAAGATATCCCAGATAGTGGGACTCATCTCGATCGAGAGTTTCGAGCCCCTTATAACATGTTACCAGTAGTTTCCGGACTCGGAGATATTAGAATAGCGATCTGTAAGCGGGATCGACGATCCCGCGACCGCCGTCGATCGAGCCAACCGCTGGTTCGATCGTCCCAGTCACGGTACGTCACGGGCGTGATTCTGCTACGCGACGGGTTTCATTACGTATGTAGTTTTGTAACAGATTGGCAAATAGTCATGACCGCCGTGCGACTACTTTCGGTACCCCCTGAACCCGTTTTATTCTGATAGTCCTCCTTGGATAGAGATATTTCTACGTATCCGGGATGAATTTCACAAATACACGCGATCTCGTCGTGTCCTTATCAGCTGATTATTGTTTCAGATCCGAATATACGAGACGCTTATAAGTATTGAGTCATAAAACAGCACATGACAGACACGCCGGCCTCGACGGTGAAGACGACGGAGACGAGCCTCGACGTGGTCGATCTCCTGTTCGAGGAGGGCCCGATGCCTCCTGAAGCGGTACAGGCCAAACTCGGGTTAGCCCGCAGCACCGCCCATCGCCACCTGCTCACGCTTCAGGAGCGCGGCTACGTCGTCAAGGACGGCGAGCGGTACGGGCTGAGTCTCAAGTTTCTCACGATCGGCGGCAATCTCCAGCGCGCGATCCCTGCGTACCAGATGATCAAGTCGAAGACCGACGAGCTCGCCGAGGAGACCGGCGAGCGTGCGCAGTTCATCGTCCGCGAGGGCGACGAGCGGGTGTACGTGTACACCGAGACGGGAGAGAGTCGCGTCCAGACGGGTGCGCACATGGGGCGCCGCGGGCCGTTGTATTCGAGCGCGGCGGGCAAGGCGATCCTCGCACATCTCGATGACGACGTGCTCGACGCACTCATCGACGACTTCGAGTTCGAGTCCATGGGGCCGAACACGGTCACCGACGCCGGCGCGCTCCGGGAGGATCTGGCGGCCATCCGGGAGCGCGGCTACGGGTTGAACCTCGAGGAGTCGACGAAGGGCGTCCACGCGATCGGCACGTGCATCCGCGGCCACGATGACGAGGTGATCGGCGCGCTTAGCGTCTCCGGGCCGGC
Organism: Halorubrum gandharaense; assembly: GCF_054654575.1. Classification (NCBI taxonomy): domain Archaea; kingdom Methanobacteriati; phylum Methanobacteriota; class Halobacteria; order Halobacteriales; family Haloferacaceae; genus Halorubrum; species Halorubrum gandharaense. Next base: position 461,659 of record NZ_BAAIET010000001.1, on the reverse strand, counting down.
GACCAGACTCCGCAGAGACCGGCTGGAAGACGAGCTTCCGGACGCCGTCCTCGCCGCCGTCAACGAGCTGGAGCTCCACATCGAACACACGTAAGGGGGGACGGGTCCCCAGTCCGCAACCGACGCCGCCGGCGCTCGGCGGCGCTCGGCGGCGCTCGTCGGCGCTCGTCGACGCCCGTCGACGCCCGACGACGCCACCGGACCGGGACGGTCGGACCGGCGGTAGTTTTACTACATGACACGACCACGTTTTCGCACGGAAGCCAGCGGACAGCGAGTCATCCGAAGAGTCGGCTGACTTGCCGTGCCGCGACCGAACTATGATACGCCAAGACACAGCATGGACGCAGGACGGTGGGGGAGCTGCATGAACGAGGACGGAACCGAGCAGACGGGCGGCAAGATCCTTGAGGGCGTGACGGTGCTCGATCTCTCGACGTTCGTCACGGGAGGATTCTGTTCAGCGATGCTGGCGAATCAGGGAGCCGAGGTCGTCAAAATCGAACAGCCGGGATACGGGGACGCGATCCGACACTCCGGCCCGCCGTTCATTCAGGGAGAGTCGCCGTACTACTGGACGCTCAACTACGGGAAGAAGAGCATAGAGCTCGATCTGAAGAACCCGGACGCCAAGGAGGCGCTCTACGAGCTCGTCGAGGAGACGGACATCTTCATCCAGAACTTCCGGCCCGGCACCGCCGAGCGCCTCGATGTCGACTACGAGACGCTTTCGGAGCACAACGACGACCTCATCTACCTCGCCATCTCCGCGTTCGGCCAGACCGGGCCGTGGGCGGAACGCTCGGGGTACGACCTGCTCATTCAGGGAATGAGCGGCATCATGAGCGTCACCGGTGAAGAGGGGCGCCAGCCGGCGAAGGTCGGGCTCCCGATGACGGACCTGATCACCGCGATGTGGGCAGCGTTCGGTGCCACGACGGCGCTGTATCGCCGCGAACAAACCGGTGAGGGCGAGTACATCGACCTCGGCATGCTGGAGGCTACCCTGCCGTGGCTCACCAAACAGGCGGGGATGGTGTTCGCCGGCGAGGAGACGAAGCGGATGGGGACGAAAGACCCCGTACTGGCCCCGTATCAGACGTTCGAGACCAAGGACGGCTACATCAACGTCTGCATCCTCAACGAGAAGCTGTGGGGAGAGCTGTGTACGGCGATCGACCGCGAGGACCTGGTCGACGATCCGCGGTTCGCCAAGAACGCGAACCGGGTGGACCACCTCGACGAACTGGAAGCGGAGATCGAGTCGACGCTCACGCAGGAGACGACGGAGACGTGGATCTCCGTGATCGCCGAGGACGCCGGCGTGCCCGCGGGGCCCGTGTACGACGTGGACGAGGCGCTCGATAACCCGCAGATCGACGCCCGCGGCACCATCTCGGAGATCGACCACCCGGAGCTCGGATCGGTTCCCGTCATCGAACACCCGCTGAAATTCGAGAACGCGGACAGCGGGTTCGAGATGGCCCCGCCGCTGCTCGGCGAGCACAATCGCGACGTGTTCCGTGAACACGGCTACTCCGAGTCGGAGATCGACGAACTGGAGCGGCTGGGCGTCTTCGGCGACGACGAGGTCTGACCCGATGACCGGGGTTCAGATTTCTGGCGTCGGGATGACGCCCTTCGAGAGCGAAGCGGACGGGTCAGTGCTCGACCTCGCAACGGCGGCCGTCGACCGCGCGCTCACGGACTCGCCACACGGGCGCGAGGCGGTCACCTCGTTACACGTGGCGAACGCCCTCGGCGATGCGCTCGGCGGTCGAACGGGCATCGCGAACGCCCTCGCATCGACCGCCGGCGTGGAGGGAGCCGCGACCGACCGTATCGAGAACACGAGTGCAAGCGGTGCGAGCGCGTGTCATCGCGGCATCCAGGCGGTGGCGAGCGGTGACTCCGACGTGGCAGTCGTCGTCGGGGTCGAGAAGATGTCGGCTGCCGACACGCGCACCGTCACGGACGCGATCAGCCGGCTCGTTCACGACCGCGAGTACGAACAGGGCGTGACCCTGCCCGCGTTCGGCGGGCTCGCCGCCAGCACGTACCTCGACCGATACGAGGCGCCACGGGAGGCGCTGGCGGCGGTTGCCGTCAAGAACCACGCGAACGGCGCCCGAAACGAGTTCGCCCAGTTTCGGAAAGAGGTCACCGTCGACGAAGCGCTTGCGTCGCCGCCGGTCGCGGACCCGCTTCGGCTGTACGACTGCTGTCCGATGACTGACGGTGCGGCCGCCATCGTGTTGTCCCGGGAGAACATGGAGGGCGGCGTGCAGGTTGCCGGAACGGGGAGCGCGACTGGCACGCACGCGGTGGCCGCGAGGGACGATCCGCTCGACCTCAAAAGCGTGCGGCTCGCCGGCGAGCGGGCCTTCGATGACGCGTCGACGACGCCCGACGACATCGATGTGGCCTGCATCCACGACGCGTTCACCGTGCTGGAGCTTCTCGAGTTGGAGGAGCTCGGCTTCTACGACCGCGGGACGGCGTGGCAGGCGACGCTCGACGGCGAGACCGAACTCGACGGCACGCTCACAGTGAACCCCGGCGGCGGACTGAAGGCACGAGGCCATCCGATTGCCGCCACGGGCGTCTCACAGATCGTCGAGTTGGTCTGGCAGCTTCGCGGGGATGCCCCGCCAAAGCGACGGGTCGAGAACGCCTCGACCGGCATCGCGATCAACGTGGCCGGGTTCGGAAACAACGGCGTCTGTACGGTGTTGCGTGCATGAGCGACACGGATTCGTCTGGTGACGCGGACGCCGCAGACGCTGCGGAGGCGTCCGGCCGCAGGTCGGAAGTCCCGATCGACCACGCCTTCGCCTGCGACGACTGTGAGGCGCAGTGGTACTACACGCGACATCACTGCCCGGACTGTGCTGGGACGGACGCGACGACGTACGCACTCGGCAGCGGCGAAGTGGTGTCGACGACGACCGTCCGAACGACGCCACCGGACGTGCGGTCGCCGAACCCGCTGGCGATTGTGCGGTTCGGGGAGGTGTCGCTGGTCGGACAGGTAGGTGATGAGGAAGTGGCCGTCGGTGACAGAGTCACCTTCGGGGGCAGCCACCAGCTGCGCGCGGACGGGCAGCCATCGCCGCGGTTGGTGCCTGCCGACGACGAGTAGCCACTCATTAGCGCGCGCCGTCGAGCGCACCGTCGGAGTCCGGTTCGCCGACTGTCGCGTCGTCGGGGTCCGCGTACAGCGATTCAAGGACGAACTCGTCGATCGCGCGGCGGGCCTCGGTGGGAGCGTCCTCGTGGCCGAGCGCGAGTCGCCGCCCGCGAGCTGCGTGGATGATGTCGGTGACAAGCTGGCCGAAGCGCTCGGCGTCGACCTCGCGGAACTCGCCGGTCTCGATGCCCCGCTCGACGACCTGGACGATCCCGTCGCGGATGCGGTCGTAGTGGTCGTTGAACGTCTCGCGGTGGTCCTCGTCGGCGCCGGCGTACGTGTACAGCTCGTGGTACACCCGCATCCGGTCCCAGTGCCCGAACTCCTCGAACTCGGGGCCGAACAGACACTGGTCGATTCTGGCGTCGAGCTCGGCGCGCGGGCCGGCGTCGTCGTCGACGACGACGCTCCCCTCGTACTGGTCGATGACGTGGTCGAGGAACGCGGACATCAGGTCGTACTTGCCGTCGAAGTGGTAGTGGATCACCTGTCGAGTCAGGTCCATCTCCTCGCCGATGTCACGCAGTCGAAGGTCCGTGTAGCCCTGTTTGCTCAACGCGCGGAACGTCGCCTCCATGATCACCTCCCGCGTGTCGGCCGTTTCGTCGGACCCGGTCATACTGGTTCTGGGTACACGACCGCCTTAAGCCGATCCCTACATATAGGACGGATTACCTCTTTACCATGCAGTAAACTTTTAACCTCTTAGCCGAACGGTACCAACGAACATGACACGGACGATCATCCAGAATGGGACAGTCATCTCCCTCGATCCCGACATCGGGACGTTGGAGGACGCCGACGTGCTGATCGAGGACGGCGAAATCTTGGAAGTTGGCCACGGGCTCTCGGCATCGAACGCGGAGGTCATCGACGCGGAAGGACAGATCGTCCTCCCTGGCTTCGTCGATTCGCACATCCACCTCGCACAGACCCAGGTCAGGGGGATCGCCGGGGACTGGTCGCTGATGAACGAGTACTTCGACCACATGCTCGGCAACATCACCGGGCTCTACCAGCCAGAGGACATGTACCTCGGCGGGCTCTTCGGCGCCCTCGAAAAGCTCTACACGGGGACGACGACCGCCCTGGACTGGTCGTACCCGAACACGCTCGAACACGGCGAGCGCGCCGTCGACGCGCTGCAGGACGCCGGCCTGCGCGCCGTGTACACGTACGGCCCGCCGGGCGACGACTCGGCGAAGTGGTGGTACAACAGCGATGTCGGGCTCCCGGAAGCGAACATCCGCGAACTCCACGAGGAGAAAATCAGCGACGACGACCTGCTCAGTCTGGCGATCGGCCTCCGGGGACCGGATTTCTGTACCAACGAGACTGCCCTGAGCGACCTGGAGCTGGCTCGAGAGATGGACGCCCTCGCAACCATCCACATGGGCGCGACGGTGTGGCCCTCGTCAGTGTACGGTGACGAGTACCAAGGATTCGGCTGTCTCCGCGACGAACTCGGTCCTGACATCAACGTCGCTCACGGGAACCACTTCTCCCAGGAGGACGTCGACTACGCCGTCGAACAGGGCGTCTCCTTCTCGTCGACGCCGGAAGTCGAGATGCAGATGGGCCACGGCATTCCCGTCACCGGAAAGGTGCTGGAGGCCGGCGGCCGCCCCGCGTGGGGCGTCGACGTCTGTTCGGACATCAGCGGCGACATGCGCAGCCAGATGCGGATCGGCCTGCAGGTCCAGCGGATGTTCGACAATCAGCGGATCCTCGAAAACGACGAGGAGGTCACGGATATCGGCATCACCGCCCGCGACACGCTGGAGATGGCGACGATCGAGGGTGCGAAGGCGCTCGGCATGGAAGACGAGATCGGCACCCTCACCCCCGGCAAGCGCGCCGACATCATCACCATCGACGCCACGCACTTCACGACCGCCCCCTCCCACTCGCCCATCCAGACGGTCGTGTTCCAGGCCGACTCCTCGCACATCGACACCGTCCTCGTCGACGGCGAGCCGAAGAAGCGCGACGGCGAGCTCACCACCGACAAGGTCACCGAGGAGTTCGACCGCTTCGTCGCGTCCGGCGAGCGACTGGTCGAGGAATCCGGCATCGAGCTCTAGCTGCCGCAACCAGCCCTTTTAACCAACACCCACACACAATTTCACACGAACTCACACATGCGCATTGGACAATTCAGCGGCGACGACGAGGAGTCGGCCTGGTGCGGCGTCCGGACCGAGAACGGCGACGTGGTCGACCTGCCGACCGCCGGCGAGGCCGCCGGCGTCGATATTGGCCCGTCCACGGTCGACCTGCTCGACGATTGGGAGTGGCGCCGGAAGGCGGAGCTCGCCGTCGAGTACGCGACCGAGACCGGCGTCGGCCTCCGCGACGCCGACGACTTGCAGCGACACGCCCCCGTATCGACCCCCCAGAAGGTCGTCTGTGTCGGGCTCAACTACCGCGACCACGCGGAGGAGGGTGACAACCCGATCCCGGACGAGCCGGTGCTGTTCTCGAAGTTCCCCACATCGGTGGCCGGCCCGGAGGACACCGTCTCGTGGGACCCGAATCTCACGGAGAAAGTGGACTACGAGGCGGAGCTGGTCGCCGTCATCGGCGAGGAGGCCCGTCGGGTGGATCCCGAGGACGCGATGGACCATGTCGCCGGCTTCACCGTCGGGAACGACGTGTCGGCGCGTGACCTGCAGCACGGTGACGGTCAGTGGGTGCGAGGCAAGAGCCTCGACTCGTTCGCGCCAACCGGACCGGAGCTGGTGACGACTGACGAGGTTCCCGACCCTCACGACCTCGAGATCTGGGCGGAGATCAACGGTGAACGACTCCAGGAGTCGTCGACCGACAACCTGATCTTCGGCATCGACGACCTGGTCTCCTTCTGCAGTCAGGCGTTCACGCTGAACCCCGGTGACCTGCTGTTCACCGGCACGCCGCCGGGAGTCGGCGTCTACCGCGAGCCGCCCGTGCTGCTGGAGGACGGCGACAGCGTCACGATCGGCGTGGAGGGCGTCGGCGAGCTCACCAACGAGTTCGCGTTCGACTCCGACGACTGAAACCGGAGATAAAACAGCGACGGCGGGCGGTCCGCCGTCGACGAACTATTCTGCCAGCCCGAAGATCTTCTTCGGGTTCTCGTACACGACCGTCCGGATATCGTCGACATCGATGCCGTAGCGGTAGAGCTCGAAGATCTCCCGCTTGAGCGCGTAGGGGTCGGTTCGGAGCACGTTCGCACAGTCCGTGTCGACGAGGATCCGGTCGGCGCCGTACTCGTCAATGGCGTCAGCCACGTCGGCGGCGTCGACGCCGATCAGCCACGAGTGGCCGATGGTGTAGCTCAGATAGCAGTCCGTCTCCTCCATCAGGTACGCCGTGTTGTTGCTGTCAGCGTGGGAGGCGACGACGCGCTCCTCGTCGAGGCCGGCGTCGTTGGCGGCCTCAACGTCGATCCGGACCGCTTCGAGCGCGGGATTCTCCGCGTCGATGACGGAATCCTGTCCGAGCCCCGTGTTCTTCTCGTAGCCCGGAATGCCGACATCGTCTCGGTAGGAGCGACCCGATCCGCCGGACTGGTTCGGCGTGTGGAGGATCACCGGCAGGTCGTGATCGTCCGCGAGCGCCATCTGTGCCTCCACGACCGCCCGCTGCTCCTTGAGCTCCCAGCTTGCGGCGTGTTGGGTCGGGGTGACGCCCGTTTCGCCGACGGCGACGACCTCGTCAAGTGCCACGTACTCCTCCATCGCCTCAAGGAGTTCGTCGGGGTTCTCGATCCGGACGCCCGTGTGGACGCCGAGGCCGAGCTTGGCTTCGAAAAAGTGGTTCCGCTCGATCGCCGCGCGCCGGTTGATCGCGTCGTCCCAGAGGAACCGGACATCGTCGGCCTGCACGGGCTTATAGGGGGTCCAGTGGTAGCCGGACGCGACCATCACCATCGAGCGACAGCCGGCGAGCGCGTAGCGCTCGCGGTCGTCCCACGACAGCGTGTGCGCGTGGTTGTGCGCGTCGATCCAGGGGAGATTCAACAGCTCCGTCGGATAGTCGGGCTCCGGCTCGTCCATGTACGCCGCGTCCGTCGGTCGTTTCGTTGGGTGTGGTGAGGTCATCGTGATGTGTGGGGCCGGCTCCGCCTCCGCCAACGCCTCGCGTCGGAGTGTCGGGGATCCGGGCACCGGTGTCGTCTTGAGAGTCCGCCGTACAGGGTAGTAAAGTTTTATCATGCGTCACGACGACACACACCATATGCCACTGTTGATCGGCACAGACGATGGTCTGTACCGTGTCGAGGAGGTGCCGTTCGAGCGCGACGACCCGGAGCAGGTGCTCGACTGTGAGGTCGTCACGGCAGTCAAGTCCTGGGACCACACGGAAGGCGTGTTCGTGGCGTCCACGTCGGGCGCGTATCGCTCGCTCGACGGCGGGCACACCTGGAAGGATCTCGAGGTACCGCTCGGCGACCGCTTCTGGCACGCAGGAACGAGCGAGGTGTGGTCGATTCTCGCGACCGCCGACGGCGCGCTGTACGCCGGTACGAACGACCCATACATCTTCCGCTCCGTCGACGGCGGCGAAACGTGGAGCGAGTGCAAGGGCTTTCGCGACCTTCCCTCGCGCGGTCACTGGGAGTCCCCCATCGACCCGCACTACGCACGCCTCCGCGCGCTCGAAACCGTCCCCGGGCGACCGGAGCAGCTGATCGCCGGCGTCGAGGCCGGCGGCATTCACCTCAGCGAGGACGGCGGCCAAACGTGGGTCGACCGTCGCGACACCATCGTCGACGACATTCACCAGATCCTCCCCATCTCGGAGGACGTGTGGCTCGCGACGACCGGCTACCTCGACCACAACCTCGAAAACCTCGGGCTCGGGCACGCGGTCGGCGAGGGCGGGCTCTGGCGGACGACCGACGCCGGCGACTCCTGGACCCGCGTCGACGAGGGGAACGACCTCTCGTACATCCGGCGGGTGTTCGTCCACGACGGCACCGTCTTCTTCAGCGGCGGGGAGGAGGCGCCGCCGGCGTGGGTGAACGACGACCACGAGGTGGCGCTGTTCGAGTCCACCAACTTCTGTCGCGACCTAGAGCGCGTGCCCTTCCCCGGCGAGCCACACGAGATCATCGAGACGTGGGCGGTGTACAACGACGACGTGATCTGCGGGTCCGGACTGTTCGACGTGCCGGAGCAGCGCGACGACGTGGAAGGCCGGATCATGCGCCGGACGAACGACGGCGAGTACGAGACCGTCGGCCGGATATCCGCGAACGTCAGCCGGATCGAGGTGGTCTGATGGGGGACTCCGACTCCGGCGGGCCGCCCTCGGCACTCGGTCGCCTGCTGTACAGCGGCGTCCTCGCGTACATGGCCGTCGACGGGTTCAAGAACAACGACAAGCGCGTCGAGGTTGCAGAGCAGAAGGGCGTCCCGATGCCGGACGTACTCGTCCCGTTCGTCACGGGGATGCTGTTCGTCGCAAACCTCGGGATCCTGCTCTGGAAGTTCCCGCGGGCGTCCGCCGGCGCGCTCATCGTGTTCTTCCTCGGCACCTCTCCGGGCATCCACGACTTCTGGAACATGGAGGGGAAAGAGCGGCACGCGAACAAGATCAACTTCCTCAAAAACGCCGCGCTGCTCGGCGGCGCCATCATGCTGCTCGACGAGGCGGCGAACGACGCCGAGTAGCCGCGCACGGTTCCCCCATTTTTCGATCGTCCCTCTCTGCGGACCCCCCGAGATAATCGGGGGTCGCTAGCGGATGAACCGACAATAGATAAATATCGTACATATGTACATATTTGAACTGTTTGGACGGCGTCACACTCATCATACAGTGACCTAATCAATGCAACAGTAATAGCCATCAGCTGATTTCAGCCACTATAGCGCAACTGTTTCGTGATTTCTGATTACAGAGACGAAGAACGATCGACGATTCCCCGGTTGTCGTTTACCGGGGTATCGTCAGTCATTCAATAGGCTATCTCTCTGTATATACTCCCTATAAGCTGTTTATAGCTACTAATTTGTGTTGACGGCGTGATTCAGAAGGCTAGATCCAGAAATATCATTATATTGTGGGTCTGGAATTTATAACAGATTTCAGAGATAACGGCACCGCGTTTTTGCGTGCCAACCCGACGGTGCCCCTAAGGTGGTGGGCCACCACGGTTGACACGATGGGAACCTCGTGGACGGCCGAGCGGATGCCGGACTGTTCGGGAAAGACGGTCGTCGTGACGGGCGCGAACGCCGGACTCGGGTACGAGGCGACGACGGCGTTCGCCCGGAAGGGGGCGACGGTCGTGATGGCGTGCCGGAGTCTCGACCGCGGCGCGACGGCGGCCCGCGAGATACGCGACCGCCTCCCGGACGGCACGGGGGCGACGCTCGACGTACGCCAGTGTGACCTCGCGTCGCTTGAGTCCGTGCGGGCGTTCGCCGACGGCGTCCGTGAGGCGTACGACGAGCTGCACGTGCTCTGCAACAACGCCGGCGTGATGGCGATCCCCTACCAGGAAACCGACGACGGCGTCGAAAAACAGTTCGGCGTCAACCATCTCGGCCACTTCGCGCTGACCGCACACCTGCTCGACCGGATCGTGGCGACCGACGGCGAGACGCGGGTCGTCACCCACGCCAGCGAAGCGCACCGAACCGGCGAGCCGAATTTCGACGCGCTCGACGACGCGGAGTCGTACGGGAAGTGGTCCGCCTACGGACGAAGCAAGCTGGCGAACCTCCTGTTCGCCTACGAGCTCCAGCGCCGGCTGGACGCCGCCGGCGTCGAGGACACGCTGAGCGTCGCCTGTCACCCCGGCTACGCCGACACAGACCTCCAGTTCCGTGGGCCACGCGAGACCGGGTCGCGGCTCGGTTACGCGGCCATGCGCGTCGCGAACGCCGTCCTCGGGCAGTCGGCCGAGTCCGGCGCCCGCCCGCTGTTGTACGCGGCGACCGCTCCCGGCCTCGAAGGCGGCGCCTACTACGGCCCGGGCGGGCTCATGAGCCTTCGTGGCGCGCCGGAGAAACAGTCCTCCAGCGACGCTTCACACGACCCCGAGGCTGCCGAGCGCCTCTGGGAGCTGAGCGAAGCGCTCGCCGGCGTCACGTTCGACGTGGCCGCGGTGAGCGAGTCATAGAGCGTTCTCCCCACCACGCTGACTGGCCTCCGCAGTGACACCGGGCCTGACCATCCACCACCACCCCACCGCGTCGGTTCGCTTCCGTGAATCGGCGTGTCTCTCGACACGATGGTCCCTTCACGAACCCGGCCACCTCCCCAACACGGGACGCCGATGCGCCCCGGACGCTCGAGACGGGTTTCGTTTTCGATGGTCGCCTCGCTGGCTGCCGAGAGGTCCGTGGCGAGTACGGCTTTCATAACCACCATCCGAGCCATCAACATGATATTGTGTAATTAGAACAATATAAACTCTGGAACAACCTCGTCTTCAGTCGACCGCATATCATGAGACCAGCCATTCATTCCGAGCGGGGTACTGCCGATCGCCTCACAGTCGTGTAAACCGCCGTGAGTATGTGTTGCATTTCTATACGTTATGTGTATATCCGCATTGCTTTTCCATCGGATAGTGCTCAATAGTATTGTATTATCTGCCCATAAGCATTATACACACCCCATGAGTAGATGTGGCTACGTAGAATCGCATGATGGACACACTACTACACTCTCCCGTGGAGGAAGCGCGATGATCGAGTCGGTGGTCCAGCCCGGCGCAACTCAAGGGGCCACGTTCGTCGGTACAATCCTCGCCATCGCAGTCGCACTGTACGTCGGATACGCGGTCCTGGAACGTGCGATAACGCCGGTCATCGAAGCAGTCACGGAAGCGTAATCGATGGAGCTGTTGGGACTGAGCCTCGGGCTGCTCGTCCTGTTCGTCAGCTTCGGCTTCATGGTGGGTGTGCTGTTCGGCTTCTTCGGGATGGGTGGGTCGTTTCTCGTCACACCGACGTTGCTCCTCTTGGACTACCCCGCGTCGGTGGCGATCGGGAGCGGGCTGGCGTTCTACTTCGGCACGTCCGTGATCGCCGTGTTGAAACACTCCGACGTCGGGGAGGTTGACTACAAGCTCGGCGCCGTTCTGTTCGTCGTGCTCTCGATCGGGATTGAGCTCGGGAGCCGGCTCGTGTTCGGGCTGGAGGCGCTCGGCGTCGCCGGGCTCGTGACCGGCGTCGCCTACGTGCTCCTGCTCGGCGGGATCGGCGCGCTGTTCCTGCGACGCGCGTACAACCGTGCCGACGAGGACGTTGTCGATGCGGACGCCGGCGGCGAAGGAAGGGGCGTCGAGGACGAGGAAGTCGGCAACGAGGAGATCCCCCCTGTTGCACAGCGGATTCAGTCGCACGACGTCCCCCCAATGATTTCGCTGTCCTCGGGGGGGCGTGCCTCCCTGTGGACGATCGGGGGCTCCGGCGGGATCGTCGGCGTCGTCTCCGGGCTCATCGGCGTCGGTGGCGGGTTCATCCGCATGCCGACGATCCACTACGTCATCGGCACGCCGCTCACCGCCGCCGTCGGAACCAGTCTCTTCGCCGGGCTCTTTTCGGGAGCCTTCGGCACGTTCACCTACGGGATGTCCGGGAGCGTCGACCTCACGGTCGTCGGACTCCTCCTCGTAGGGAGCGCGCTCGGCGCGCGGCTCGGCTCCGCGGCGACCACGATGGTCGAGGAGCACGACGTGATCGTCTCCTTCGGCCTGCTGATGGTGTTCGCGAGCGTCGGCATCGCGCTCAGCGAACTCGCAAACTGGCTGGGAACGGGAGCGCTCGACCTCGTCAGCGTGCTCCTGCTCGTCGGGTCGTCGTTCGTCGTCGCGCTGCTGGTCCTGTACAAGGCGTTCCACGCGACGCGAACCACGGGCGGGGCCGAGCCGCTTCCGGACGGGAGTCACTGATCTGTCGGGGGAGCGCCCGGCGGCCGGCTCGTTCCGTGACGGCGACCCACGTCTCACCGTCGGGACGAGACCGCATCCCCTCGCCACGTGATCAACGGCAACGACACCGTTGTACATACCAACCGCCAGACTGCACGCATTTTCGGAGCCTCGCCGGTCGATGCGACACGCTCGGGGCGGTATTGTGCAATTCTTGCAAATACTTTTACTCGCGGACGACCTATTGGGAAGCATAATGAGCCGGTCAATGAGTGAGATGCTCCGTGAGGACATGGAGTGTGAGGGGTTACTGGAGTGTTTCCACGGCCTCACGGAGCTCGATAAGGAGTGCTTCAGCGTGCTCGTCGAAAGCGAGGAGCCGTTGACGGTCGACGAGATCGCCGAGGCGGTCGACCGCGAGCGCTCGACGGCGTACCGCTCGATCCAGCGACTGCTCCAGACCGGGTTCATCCGGAAGGAGCAGATCAACTACGAACAGGGCGGCTACTACCACGTGTACAAGCCGACCGACCCCGACGAGATCGCCGACGACATGCAGCGGATGCTCAACGACTGGTACGCCCAGATGGGCCAGCTTATCGGCGAGTTCCGTGACAAGTACGACGAAGCCGAGCCGGTCGCCGTCGAGGGGTGAGCCGGGTTCCAGCCAACGGGTCGCTCGCCGCGCTCGACCGACGCGCCAAGCGTTCGCCGATCCGGCTGTAGACGACTACGTGTCGGCGAGCACGCCGTCGAACGGCGTCCGGGGCGACGCGGTCGATCCGAACCGACCGCTCTCGTCGATGTCGTCCGGATTCCCGTTCCCGCTGGTATCTCTTTTGAGACATCACCGCGGAGTTTCTTTGGAATTGATCGGGGATACACCAGATATCACCAGTCTACTGCCGAGTGCTCCAGCGCCTCGTGGGTGTAGGAGTACTCCTGAATCCCGTTCCGCGCGCAGTACTCCGCTATCTCCGAGGGATGGACGTACTCGTCGTCGGGCTCGAACTGGTTGCGGAACGCGACGCTGACCTCGCCGTCGTCGACGGCCGTGACGACGGCGAGGTCGGGGTCCTCGTAGTCCGGCTTGATGACGTAGTCGCCGGGGACGAACGGATTGTCGGCATATTCGAGGTTGGTGTGCTTGTAGGTGTACAGGCCGATCTCCTGGTCGGCACAGTAGGAGGCGAGCTTGGCTGGATGAATGGTCCGCCAGTCGCCGGGCCCGTCATCCAGCGCGTTCGGGAAGGCGACGCTGACGGCTTCGCCGTCCATGGGCTGCCCGTACAGGCTCACGTCCGTCTCCGGCGGGAGGACTTCGACGACGACGGCGACCGACGCGTCGGCGTCGTCCGCCTTGCGCACGCGGTCGCCGGGCGCAAAGGGGTTGTCCGGCGTCTGGTTCATGTGCGCCGTGTTCGGGCCGAGCTCGTGGAGCTCGTTCATCGGGCGAGCCGCGAGGTGTGCCAGTTTCGCCGGCTCGTCTCCCGAGTAGGCGTCCTGGGACTCGACTTTCGAGCGAAGGGTCTCCGTGCGCTCCCAGCCGAGGAGGATGAGCGCGTCCTCCTTGTCGCGATGCCAGACCATGACGACGATATCGTCGTCGGGGTCGTTCTCGAGAAGCGTCGCCGGACGAAACGCGGACACGTCACGAGAGGTTTTCACGTCGACTTCGTAGCCGAACACCTCGAAGTCGTGCCCGGAGAAGCTCTCGGGGTTGCACCGCCGGATCGCCTCCTCGTTGAGCCAGTCCCAGAGCTCGACGGGCAGATACTCCCGGCAGAACGATTCGAAGGCGAGTTCGCCGAGATTGCCGGCGCGCTTGGCGTCGATGTTGTCCGCTCCCTGGATGACGGCCTGGTGGTGGGCGCGCTCGCGGTCGACCTCGTCGGGAGTGTGGAGGCACACGCCGCCGAGAACACCGGGAGCGGTAATGAAGATGTTGGAGACGTGACGAGTGGAACAGCGGTGAGAGCGGGAATCGCCTTCCCACCAACTGGCGTTCCGACCCACGGGGGCCTACGCCACGTTGCGCACCAGCCACGGCTTCTCGTCGGGGTCGTACTCGCTGATCGCGCCGCTGTGACTCCGTGTGTCGGCGGTGAGAATGCCGACGTGTTTGAGCTGCTGGACGAAGTTGAACAGCACGTTGTTGCGAACCACGTCCGTCCAGACGGAGCGGTCGGTGTAGAGCCGGGCGGTCTCGCCGCGCTCGATGAGTTCGCGGGCGCGGCCCGTCCCGCGGGTGGTGCAGAACGCGCTCAGGAACACGTTCGGGTACTCGTGGACGAGGCGCCCCACGAGGTCGAGAAAGTGGACGCGCGGTCCCTCCTTGCGAAGGGCGTCGAGAAGCAGACCGAACTCGGGGTGGCTGGCGAACGCGTTGCGGAGCAGCGTCGCGAGCGGCGGGTGGGTGTCGACGACGGTGCTTCCCCGAACGTCCTCCTTGAGCAGACGGAGGTCGTCGAGCGCCTCGACGCCGTAGCCGCGGAGGACGGTCGCCGACAGCTCGCCTTGGTCGGTTAACTCGTGTGTCGTACCAGTGGTGAGCAGTCCGAGCGTGTGCGCGCTCGTGGCCGCGGAGTCGCCGGCGCCGAAGCTGTACTCGTCGGCGAGCACGTCGACGAGTTCGTCGCGCGCCAGGGGGCCGTACCGGTCGAGGGCGACGACCGGCGCGAGGTAGTTCAGCGGCTGTGCGAGACTGAGCGTCGTGATGTCGCCGCCGAACTCGTTGCCTCGGAGGCGAAGCGAGAGCTGGCCCTCGATGTCGGCGACCTCCGCGGTCGACTCGGCGCTCGGCGGCGCGCTCCACGTGTCCACGCCGTCATCGTGCACGCCGATGACGCCGACACCCTTGGACTGAAGCAACGACGTGTGTGAGGCGACGGTGGGCTCGTGGCCGGCGAGATACGAGACGTGTGCGCCCTGCTGGTAGGTGAGCGCCTGCCCGATGCCGCGGAGGACGTTGCTCGACCCTTTCACCTCGACGGCGAACACGCGGTTCGTGTTCGTGAACCCGAGTACGTCGGGGTACCGACCCCGGATCGTGATCTCGTGGGACCGACAGCGGTCCAACACGTCACGGTACGTCTCGCTGTGCGCGTCGGGTACGTGCACGAGCGGGTCGTAGTCGCGGTCGCGGAGCTCGTCGACGACGTGCCCGAACACCGCCGCCTCGTTCATGGCGATCGTTCAGCAAGGGTGGGCTTAAACGCTCGGCAGGCTGGCGTGTTGGGGTCGAAGGTGGAATGAGGGGGAGACCGATCAGCGCTGCCCTTGGAGCTTGTCCATCTTACACTGCACACAGCGGTCGTCGAAGAAACAGGAGATGCTGTCGTACGGACAGTCGCGTTCTCCAACGTTCACCGACTGCCGGCGCTTCTCGTTCTCCCAGACCGACTCCCAGACGTCGATGTCCATGTCGGCGGAGGTGAACACCACGTCGCCGTCGCGGTCGACGATCTTTGCGACCGTGACATCGTGCTGGTGCTGTTTGACGAGTTCAATAGCACGGGAGTAGGACGAACACGGACGCACTCGTTTTCCGGAGCCGTCGGCGAGGAGGGTGACTCGTATTCGCCCGTCGTACTCCTCGGTCGGCTCCAGATAGTCGGTCATTGGCGATTGTTCTGGTCTTTCAACCAAAAGTGTTCGTCCACCTCTTTGGGCTCAAGCGGTGCGGCTTCGAGATACAGGCATTCAGCTTTTCTCAAGCATCGATCGGGCCCGAAGGATGTAGCTGTTCGCGTCCCAGCTGCGAGCGTTGCTGATACCGTCGAGAATCTCTCGCGCTTCGGCACCGGAGAGCTGTTCTGTTCGAACGAGTACGGACAGCAATGTCGGCGTCGTGACGAGCCGGGTATCAGCGAGCGACGCGTGGACCAAACCGAGCTGGTTGAACTCGTCACATAACAGGAGTGCAACGTCGAGTTCGTTTGCCAGCGTAACCGCGGCGTTTTCACCGTCATCCAGCGGAAATTCGGCGTCGAGATCGACGGACCGGGTCTCGAACGCGTCACGTCGGTTGAGCACGGCGGACGCCGCCCGGCCGTGGATGTCACCGTAGGACGCGACCTCTTCGAGTTCCTCAACGACCGCCGTCGGAAGAACCACTTCGTAACGTTCGAGACAGATCGAGAGTGGGTTCGCGTCGGCATCAGCGACGGTTCCGAGACTAACAAGAGCAGAGGTGTCCGCGACGAGCCACGACATCTATACGTCGGCGACCTCGTCGACGAAATCCTCGTTCAACTGCTGTTTCAACGCTCGAATATTTGCGGCTTCTTCTGCACCGACAAGCGCTTTAAGCTGTTCAAAGGTGATTTCATCGTCGTAGTACGCGGCGGCAATCTCCTGAATGAGTGCATCATCGTGAGCAGCCTCCTGAAGATATTCCCGGAGCGCCGTGACGAGGATGTCCGTCCGATCCTCTCCGAGCACGTCTGCGAGAGCATCGGTGCGATCGATGAGGCGGTGAGGTGCCCGAAACTGGACACGCTTTTTATCGCTACTCATATGTGTACATTGTGAGCCAAGATACATAGACCTTGGCGTGTGTACAATGTGAGCATCGAATGGGACATCGCCGAATCCCGGCCAACGTACCGCCCAGACATTCCGTGTGACGAATTCAGTGTTGATATGTTGATCTCCGGTTTGACTGGTTGTGACGTGGTTGTATCGGGTAGGCCTCGCGTATGATCCGACGATGTCTCCGTTCACTACACTGTCGAGGGGCCACCGGCGGGCTCGACGGTTCCCCTTTTAAGTGGGTCCGCTACGAGCGCTGAATGTGAGAGTGGCTCACCGCGGAGCACGACGGCGAGTTCCAAGTGGTTCGATCCGACGATCGAGTAACCTGTGTTCGGACACGCAGAAACGTTCCTACACTGTAGTGACGTTGGCGAACGGCGGATTGGAGGAACTCAAGAAACTCGATACGTGACGTGACCTCGCTGCAGCGGAGTGAGGGATCATCGAAATATCTGCTGCAGTAGGCTCCTTCGAGCTCCCCTCGTAACGCCGGAAGGATACTCTTCGGGATCCAGCCTCGTTCGGGGAAAACAGACTCGATGGCCAACCCGATCCGGACGGTGCCGCGAGATCACCGGGCACTGAACCTGTTCGGCACATTCAAGCCCCGCGCAGGAGTGAACACCACGTAATGGCACCCAGTCAGTTCGAGAACGAGCTCACGGTTCAAAAGCACACGGAGGCGGAGACGATGGACGAGTTCCACGCGGCCTACGAGGCCGCCGTCGACGACGTTCGCGTCGACTTTGGCGCGAGCTACCCGCTCCGGATCGACGGGGAGGCCGTCGAGACCGACGAGACGTTCACCGTCACGAATCCCGGCGACACCGACCAGGTGCTCGGGGAGTTTGCCGCCGGCGACGAGACGCACGTGGACGACGCCGTCGCGGCGGCGAGCGCCGCGTTCGACGAGTGGAAGGAGACCTCCTGGGAGGAGCGAGCGAAGATCTTCCGCGAGGCCGCGGACATCATCCAGGACCGGAAGTTCGAGGTCACGGCGTTGATGGCCTACGAGAACGGGAAGACCCGTAACGAGGCGATCGCCGAGGTCGACGAGGCGATCGACTTCCTCCGATACTATAGCCACGAACTCGAGAAGAACGAGGGGTACAACGCGGAGGAACGGGAGCCAACTCCCGGCCAGCGCTGTGTGAGCGACCTCCAGCCGTACGGCGTAATCGGCGTCGTCGCGCCCTTCAACTTCCCGTTCGCGATCCTCGTCGGGATGACCACCGGCGCGCTGATCACCGGCAACACGGCGGTGGTCAAGCCGGCGAGCACCACCCCGCTGGTGGCGCACACGTTCTTCGAGATCCTGGAGGAGGCCGGCATTCCGGACGGCGTCGCGAACCTGGTCACCGGCGGCGGTCGCGACGTCGGCCAGCCGATGATCGAACACGAGGACGTCGCCGGGTTCGCGTTCACCGGATCCCGCAAGGTCGGGATGGAGATCCAGCGGACGTTCGACGAGATGGGCAAGCACGGCCCCGTCATCGCCGAGCTCGGCGGCAAGAACCCCGTCATCGTCTCCGACAGCGCGGACGTCTCGAAGGCCGTCTCCGGCGTGAAGTACGGCGCGTTCTCGTTCAGCGGACAGAAGTGCTCCGCAACGTCTCGCGTGTACGTTCACGAGGACGTCGCCGAGGAGTTCACCGAGCAGCTGATCGAGGAGACGAAAGCGCTCGCCGTCGGCCAGCCCGAAAACCAGGAGACCGTCGTCTCGCCGCTGATCGACGAGGGCGCCATCGAGCGATACGACGACATCTGTGAGTCGGCCGCCGCCGATGGGACGATCGAGTGCGGTGGAAGCCACGTCGAGCGCTCGGATCTCCCCGAGGGACGCTACGTGGAGCCCACCGTCGTCACGGGCCTTTCACACGACCACGCGCTCGCGACCGACGAACACTTCCTCCCGTTCGTCACCATCCACCCCGTCTCGGACCTCGACGAGGCGATCACCAAGTCCAACGACAGCGACTACGCGCTCTGTGCCGGGCTCTTCACCGAGGACAAAGCGGAGGTCGATGCCTGGTTCGACCGGATCGAGGCCGGGATGTGCTACGTGAACCGCGAGCAGAGCGCGACGACGGGAGCGCTCGTCGAAGCGCAGCCGTTCGGCGGCTGGAAGTACTCCGGAACGACCGGCAAGTTCGCCGGCGGTCCGTGGTACCTCCAGCAGTTCATGCGCCAGCAGACCCGCACCGTCGTCGGCGACGTCGGCCAGCCCTAGCCTCTCGCCCCCCGACGCCGGCGGGAGACCCCACCCCGACCCGTTGGCCCGACGAGGCGGACCACGGGAACCACCACGTCCTCCGGACGATCCGAAAGCGCTGAGAATACGGCTCTGTGGCTCCGTTGAAACCCCCCTTCAGACGCAATCGTGACTGAAACAGCCGGTCGAAGGCGACTGCTTGCTGATCGACTTCGGGAGTGGGTGTATTACGTGAGTGGGTGCGGTATTTATAAGTAGGTCGTAGATGGTGTCGTACTTCGTTTATAAGGCGTGAATGATCGGTGAGTCGCCGGGAGTTCGCCGGTGAGGACCGCCTGCAAAGCCCCAGCCGGCTCCGGTCGAGGGGCTTGCTGCGCTCCTCGCTCTCAGCACCGCCCGCTGTGGTGCTTACGTCGCCCGTCGTCCCGGAGCTGGCTGCCCCTTTGAGTCCCGCCCCGCACAGCACAGCAACCGCACCTCACGCCTCCCCAGCCTCGTCGTCGCCTGCGGCGACGACTCCCTCGCACGCCGGCGAGCGCCCGCGGGCGCTCGCCGGGCGCGCCACCGCACCCCATTTATAAGGAGAGCGTCACCGCCACTCTCGACGGTTTATATACTCTCGCTCTTCCGTAGGAGATTGTTGATACACCCTCTCGTTGCAGACGCCACTCAGTAGCTGGCCGTTAGAGCCGCTGCAGCGCCAGTTCTTGCTCCGTCCAGCTCACAACAGAATCGCAAGAGGGCTCTCCATCAACAATGTGCTACACAAGAGCGTATACTCTACCGCCGATGACGAATTGCAATACTGACTCCCGATACCACTCAACAAGGAGTCTGTATAGCCCGGAGTCGGGTCAGCACTAAGCGCTCCGAATCCCTCGTCAACGCGGGAGCGACCGCCGGCTACTCGTCTCCAACCCCAACGGGCGTGTCGCCGAGGATCGACCGGAGTTGGTCGGTGGCGTCTCGTATCGGGTCGTCGAGCTCCGCCGGTTCCCACGTGAACGGCTCGTCCACGTCCGTGAAGTAGAGCGTCGCAGCCACGCCACGCGTCGGATCCTGCTGGGCGAGCGCGGCGGCGTACGCCACCAGCTGCGGGCGGTGGTGTGTGGCCTGCTCGGCCAGGAACTCGTCGGTCGACTGTCCCGGAGATTTCCGGTCGGTTTTGTAGTCGACGATGTGGAACACCGTCGGCGTGACGACGAGGTGGTCGATGAACCCGCTGACGGTGCCGTCGTCGAGGTCCAGTTCGATGTAGTACTCGTCGTGAGTGTGCTGAACGCCGAGTTCCCCGTGTAACTCGTCAAGGTACGCGATGGCGGCGTCCGAGTCGGCCTCAATGGCGTCGTACGCCGAATCCGGATACGTGGCGTCGGAGCCGCCTACCCTGCGGTCGTGTTGCTCCCGGATCGCCTGGTCGATCACGTGCCGACGCTTCTCGGCCGGCGGCCGGGTTTCACAGAGCCGGTGAACGGCGTGGCCGTAGATGGCCGCCGGGATGTCGCCGGCGCGGCTGCCGGCGGTGGCGGAGTCGTCAGTGGAAGGGGAGTCGTCACCGGTCGGAGCGTCCTCGGAGGTGGCGTAGTCCTCCGCGGTCGGATAGTCGTCCTCGTACTGGTCGTCCCCAGGTGCCTCGCCGTCGTACTCCGTGGCGCCGGCCGTGACCCGCCGGGTGTCGTCGTGGACCCGAATCTCAGCACTCCCCGCTGGAATGCGGCTGAGGTCGGAGGCGGAGAGTTGGAACTCCCAAGGCTGGTCGTACGCGTACGCCGTCCGCGTCGTCGACGCCGGAATGGGGTCGGGATCGTGGTCGTAGCGCTCGGTTTCGGGAGGAAGCCTCACGGTCACCGCTCCGGTTTTCGTCTCGCCGTCGAGCGCATACGGGAGCGTAGCGGTGAACGACCCCTCGTCTTCGAGCGCCTCCCAGTTCGCGGCGGCTGCTTCCTCCTCGGCTCCGAACAGTGCGGGTTGGAGCCAGTCCCGGTACGAGGACGGCTCCTCCGGGTCCGGCTGGTCGACGCCAGTTTCGTGGTCGTCGTCGGCCGGGTGCCGCCCGGTGAGGACGAGATGGTCCTCGGCACGGGTGGCGGCGACGTAGAGGATGCGCTTCTCCTCGGCATGCTCCTCTGCTCGCCGGCGGTCACGGGCGACGTGGCGCATGAGCGTCGCGTCGGCGTCCGTACGGTCGGCCGTGGGAACGTTCAGTCCCAGCAGCGGACGGCGCTCACCCGCGACCGGCACGCGCTCGTACTCGATGCTGCCGTTGCTGAGACGGGCACGGTCGTTGAACCCCTTGCCGAGGCCGGGCACGACGACGACGGGGTACTCCTGGCCTTTCGCCTCGTGAACGGTCATGATCCGCACACCGCTGGCGTCGGCGGCGTCGTTGGCCTCCGCCTCGCTTCGGCCCTGCTCGGCCTGATCGGTGAGTCGGGCCGTGACGCGGTCGAGGCTCGGAACACCGCTGGTGTCGAACTCGCGGAGTTTGTCCCGGAGCTTGTCGACGTTCGCGAGCGCCGCGATCCCGCGCTCGTCAGCAGCGATCGCCGCGAGATATCCGGTCTCGGCGAGGATCCGGTCGAGTAGCGCGACCCACCCATCGACGTTCACACCGGGCGCGTCGGCGACGCCGGCGTACTCTCGCCACCGTTGAAGGTCCGCAACGGCGGAGGCGACCTCCGGGTCGTCGCTCGCTTGGAGCGCGTTCCAGAGCGGTGCAGCGTCCGCCGAATCGTCGCGGTCGTGCAGACCAGCAGCAGCAGCCGCAGCCGCCGCAAGCTGCGTGTCGGTGAGCCCGCACAGCGGGGAGCGGGCGGTGGCGTACAGCGCGATATCGTCGGTGGGATCGGCGAGCGCGTTCAGGAGAGCGACGAGCGCGCGGATCTCGGGGGTCTCGAAGAACCCCTCCCCCTTGATCACGGTGTACGGGACGTTCGCGGCGCGAAGCCCACGTTCGTAATCCTTCAGGTCGCTGCGAGAGCGGATGAGGACGGCGACATCCTCGGGTTCGACGGAGCGAGTGCGAGTATTGGTGCCCGAATCGAGGTCGGCGTCGACAGGTTCCGAATCGTCAGCATCCGAATGGCCGGTGACGGGCGTCCCCGCGTTGAGCAGTCCGGCGATGCGGTTGGCGATCACGGCGGCCTCGATGTCGGCCGGTTCGGACTCCGGAAGCGCGGTGAGGTCGTGGTCCGCACCGAGATACCGCTCGCGCAGGTCGGTCTCGACCGGGACAGGGAGATACTCGACGACCGGATCGAGGCCCTCGGGGGTGTTGCGCCCGGCGGATAAAGGACCGCTGACGGCCTCGTACGGCTCGTCGTCGCCATACCCGAGTACGTGGTCGAACAAGCCGTTGATCGCGTGGAGCGTCTCGGGGAGCGTGCGGAAGTTGGTGTCGAGCGCGGGGCCGCATTCGCCGAGGTCGTTTGCCGCGTTCGCGGCGTGTATCGTGTCGGCGGCGTCGCCGAAGACGGTGACGTCGGCGTCGCGGAAGCGGTAGATGCTCTGTTTTACGTCGCCGACCACGCACACGTTGTCCGCGTCGAACGGGTCTCCACCGCTCGTGAGCGCCTGTACGAGCTGCCACTGGCGCGTGTTCGTGTCCTGGAACTCGTCGACCATGACGTACCGGAGGTTCTCGCGAAGCTCGGTGACTGCGTCCCCGTTGGTGCCGGCGTGCTCGGACTCGTCCGGTTCGGTCAGAGCGTTCTCGCCGGCGAGGAACGTGAGCGTGTGGCTGATGAGGTCGTTGTAGTCGAGTACGCCCCGTTGGCGTTTGCGGTCGGCGTACTCCTCGAGTGCCGTCTCTGCGAGGTCAGCGAGCGCGACGAGCAGCTCGTGTGCATCGCGGTCCGGGTCGAGTGAGGCGTCCGTCGGCCGTGTTTCGGGTTCGAGGGCGTCGAGGACGCCGTCCATCGCCGCGCGGAAACGCGTGGCCGTCGGATCGTCGCTCTCCCGGAACGCCTTGTTGCCGTAGTAGGTGCCGTCCCCGTACTGGTCGCCGTCGCTGTTCGTCAGCGCGTCACAGAGCCGAAGACACAGCGAAAGCCGTTCGATGGGAGACGCCGCCCCGATGTCGACGCCGGTGAGCTCCTCGTAGAGCGCGAGGACGTCATTGCCCACGCGATTCATCGGGTTCGCCCCCAGTTTGTCAGCCACTGCCTCGTCACCGTACAGCTCGCGCAGCGTGTCGAGATCGTCGGCAATGTCGTCAAGGAGCCGCTTCGGGTCGGCATCCAGTGGATGCAGCTCGACGAGGTGAGCCTCGTACGCGTCCGGGTCTTCTAGGTCACGGATCTCGTCGATCCACGCCTCGGTCATGTCGGCCTCCGAGATGAGCCCGACGAGCACGTCCACGAGCTTTCGTCGGTCGAACACAGTGGCGAGCCCGCGCGTCTCCGGCGGCTCGGATTCGACGAGCTCGGTGGCGACCGTCCGGCGGACCCGTGCGGTGTCGTCGTCTTCCATCACCTCGAAGTCGGGGTCGACCTCGGGGTGCGTGATGGCGTACTCCTCGAGGATGCGGCTACAGAACCCGTGCGTTGTGTCGATGTAGCCCGCCTCGACCCCGTCGGCGGCGGCTCGCCAGACGGCCCACCGATCCGGATCGTCGATCTCCGCCAGTCGCTCGCGGATCTTCTCACGGATGGAGCGTTTCAGGTCCTCCGCGGCGCGGTCGGTGAACGTCGTCACGACGATGCGCTCGGGGAGCCGGCGGGCTGCAGCCGGATCGGTGATCCGGTCGATGTCGTCCGGGACCTGATAGGGCGGTTCGTCCTCGCCGGCGTCAAGACACTCCGGTTCGTCGAGGTGGGCGCGGAGGATCGTGAGGTACCGCTCGGTGAGCGTCGTTGTTTTGCCGGTCCCGGCGCCCGCCTCCACGGTGACGTTCCGGTCGATCGTCCGGGCGGCGCGTTGCTGAGCGCGGGTGAGGGAGAGCTCGTCGTCGGTCATCGTGATCCCTCCGTGTCGAGTCCGGGCGCATACTGCGGGATGTTCGCGTCGGTGAGCGCTCCATGAATGGCGTGTCTCCGGTGATGACGAACGTCACACGCGTCGCGGTACGAGCAGTATTCGCATCCGGCCGTCCCGGGGTCAAGCACCGTAGGATGGAACGACCCGTCGTCGACGGCGGTCGCGATCCGGTCGATCCGGTCGGGGACGGTGTCGTGGAGGAACTCGCGGAATTCGGCGCGGGTGTCGAACTCCAGCGACCGGTACCGTCGCAACGGCTCCGGATCATCCGTGCCCCAGCGTGCGTGTGCAGCGTCTTCGTCGCCACCGATCGTGCCGGCGTGTGGGGAGATCGAGCTGGTCGGCTTGACCTGATAGTACGACGCACCGATCGGCTCGCCGCCGAGCGCGTTCTCGGCCATCAGGAGGTACGCGGGCAGCTGGAACGCGTGCCCGTCGATCGTGTCGCGCTCGCTCGGCGTGTTTCCAGTCTTGTAGTCTAGACCGACGAGCCCGCCGTCGTCGGTGATGTCGAGCCGGTCGATCTTCCCACGGAGCGTTACGTCCGTTCCGGGGACCGGGACTGGGTCGTCGGCGATCACCTCGGGACCGGGGTTACCTGTCTCGGACTCGTGTGGTCTGACCCCGACGTGTGCCTCGAAGTACGTCGGCGTCGCGTTACGCGGTGCGAGCTCGACCTCCGAACGGAGGAACCGCTTGAACAGGCCGGCTGCAGCGTCCGCATCTCCGTACGCGTTTTTCGGAACGTCCAACCCGTCGAACAGCGCGGCGACCCACGTGTCGTGAAACACGGTTTCGCGCGCGTCCACTTCCCCAAGTCGTTCGTCTGCAACCGTGTACAGTGCTGTCTCAGCCTCACCGAGCGTCGCCTCAGTGACGCCCTTGTGGCCCGCCTCGTGCCACTCCCGATAGAAGCGCTCGAGCACGTCGTGGACGTACGTGCCGGCATCGAGCGCGTTCAACTCGAGAGTGATCTCCTCATCCGGATCGATGTCGAGGAGGTTCTGGAGATAGTACTTGAACCCGCAGTCGGCGTAGGCCTCTAAGCGACTCGGGCTGTACGCGTGGTCGTCGTCACGCAGCTCGTCGACGACCGCGGGCTCCACGTGCCCGTCGTACTCGCCGACCTCGTCGGTTGCTCTGGCTGCGGCGACCCGCACGCCGCTCGCGAGACGAGCCGGCGCGTTTGCGCCCGGAACGTCCACGTCGTACGCGCCGGCGTTCGCCGCGACCTCCTCGGGCGTGGTGGCGTCCGAGTCGATGGCGGCGGCGAGCGACCGGTGCACGTCAGTGACCGTCGCCGGTCCCGCCCTCGCGGGGGTCGGTGTAGCGGGTGGACTGTCAGTCACCGACATCCCCGTAACTCGTTCAAGTTCCAGCAACGGGTCGGCGAGCACGTAGGGGTCGCCGTTCGGATTCCGCTCGGGCGCCGAGAACGTCACCGCTGCGTCGGAAGCGAGCAGCTGCGCGAACGCGTACCGCGTCCCCGCCACCGGATCCGCCGCCTTGAACTCCGGATGCGCCTCGTTGAGCGGACGGGCGAACGCCAGACGCCGCGGCGGCGACGGCGTATGCTCTGTCGTCAACCCCGGGACGAACACGTGATCGGCCGGGTTCGCAGCCGCTTCCGCCGGCGAACATACCCGAACGCTGTCCGACTCGCGCCCCACCGTGGTGTCGACCGAGACCTGTTCGAGCGCGCGGCGCAGGTCCTCGACGTCAGTACCGGCGCCCTCCTCGTCGACGACCCGGCCTCGACTCGACGGCCGAAGCGCGGTTAGTGACGCACACACCTCGGCCGCGTCCTGGAGCGCACGGCGCTCGCGTTCGCGAACCAGCCGGGAGAACCCGACCGCGTCCGTGACCCCGGTTCCGTCGTCGACGGGAACGCCGAGCGCGTCGAACAGCTCCCGGCGGGCGGCGTCGAGGTCGACGGCGTTGACGAACCGCTCACACGCGGTGACGGCCCCGCGGACCAGACTCTCGGCGTCATTCGTGTCGTCCGTGCGCACGTCGGCGTCCGGGTCCGAGCCGTCGCCCGTACCCGCACCGCCGTCCGTCCCCGCCACGTGGTCGGCGAGCGTGAACGCGCGCGTGGACTCCAGCAGCTCCGCGATCCGGAGCACCTCACGCGTCGTTTCCTCCCGGTCAGGATACACGAGCGGGTTCGACAGCAGACGGACGAGCGGCGCCTGTCGGTCCGGCCCCGTCCCGAGGTTGATCGCCGCCTCGAACAGCTTCCCGGTGGTCGTCGCGAAAAACGGCCGTGACGACGAGAACGACACCGGCACGTCCGCCTCGTGGAGCGCGTCGGCGAGCCGTTCGCCGTACGTCCCCTCGTCGAAGGGAGCGACGGCGACCGCCTCGGGGTCCACGCCGGCGCCGATCAGCGACCGAACCTCCCGCGCGACCGCGCGTACCTCACGGTGGACCGTCGCGTGCCTCTCCACCGACACGTCGGGTCCGAGCGTGTGCGGGCCGTCGGCACCGTCGATCCCGCTGGTCTGCCGGTAGAGGGACGCCGCTGCAGCGTCCCGGGCCGATCGAGCTGCCGACCCCGACTGAGGCGCCGGCGTGAATCCCAGCTTGGCGTACCACTCGTGGATCCGGCGGATGGCGTCGTCGGCGCCGCCGAGGGCTTCGGTCGGCTCGCCGGCCGGCGAGTCGTCCCCGAGTGCGGCGCCATCGGTCACCCGCGTCAGCACGACGCCGGTGTCGAACGCGTTCGCGAGGAGGTCGACCACGTCGCGCTCCAGCGGCGAGAGCACGCGAAACGAGCCGACGACGACCGCGTCCGTCGCGTCGAGCTCGGCGCTCACGAGCGACGGGCCCGCATCGAGCACGTGTCGGAACCGCTCGCTCCGGAACGTCTTCGTCGGGTCATCGAACCCGTCCTCCGCCGTGTCCGTGAACCCGTCCGCCCGTGCATCGTGTACGTGTGTGACGAACCGGGACAGGTCCCGACCGAGATCTGGAAGCCCCTCCTCGGCGAGGCGTCGTTCGACTTCAGTCGACGTGATTGCGCCGGCGAACTCCAGCAGCGACAGCAGCTCCTCGGCCTGCTCGATGAGCCCAACCGCCGGATCGTCGGGACTGTACAGCGGATGTGCTGGGTCGTCGATGCGGGCGAGCGCTTCCTCAACGATCCACCGGCGCTCCGCATCCGTGATGAACGTCGACGAGCCCTCGTAGGTGTCCGCCTCGTACAGGTCGTCGACGAGCGTCCGGAACCCGTCGAGGCGGAGCTCGACGCGCGATCCGTGTGGCTCCCACGCGTCGACGACAGTCTCGTCGGTCACCGCCGGCGGTTGGAGGTACAACACGGAGCGTGGGACGCCCGACGACCGTTCTCCGGCCCACCGGAGCGCCGCGGTTCGGCCGCGAGCGGGGGTCGACTCGGAAAACGCGCGACGTAACGGCATTGTCCACACCTCACACAACGAACACCTGAACCTTTCGCTGCCTCACCGTCGAGAGAGTGCGGGGGGTGTTCAGCGGCTCATCGTGCGGTGCGGATGGTGTCGGGATGACGGACGCCGGAGACGCTGGCGAACGGTCCAGTGTCCGATGGAGAATTTCACCGACCGTAGATGAGAAATGACAACGCAACGAAGGCGACGATCGTCCCGAGAACGAACACACCAACGCCAGTAATCAGTGATATCGGGACGACGTGACCAAACCCGTACAATGCGATCACACCACCCAGAACGGAGGAGACGACCAGAAAAGCCCCCGTTTGCCATTTTTCGAGGAATCCTACGGTACTCTGTTCTGCCATATGTTCTACACTCAAACACTCTCAATAATCAGTGTGTTTATTTGTGGAAATAAACCTACTGAAACCTTATTCTTCAGATATACCATCAAGCGAAGTATCTGGTCGATGAACACTGCGAATTGAGTGACCATACCACCGACATCTATATTAGTATGAAAAAAGTATGAATAGGTATGCCAGAACACAAACGGAAAGTCGGAGAGCGGGGGCAAGTGACGATTCCGAAGGAGCTGCGGGACCGCCGTGGCATCGAAGGAGGTGACGAAGTTGAATTCGTTGAAGTGAATGACGAGATCATACTCAAACCGCCGACAGATGAGGAACGGCTTGCTGAAGGATATCGAAAGAGAGCCGAGCGGTCTCGTGAGTTGGCGGAAGAAATGGAAGAAGTATCCGCAGAAGCAACCGAGCATCTCGGTGACGCGCCCGGCTGGAGCGAGTGAATTCTGGAGTCAAGTGTGCAGGTACGCCGTGGCGACATTGTCATCGTTGAACTGAATCCCACGAAAGGGAGTGAACAGCAAGGAAAGGGCCGGCCCTGTGTTGTCATCCAGAACGATGTTGGGAATCAGTACTCACCAACAACCATCATCGCTCCGTTCACAACGCAGTACACGTCTGGAGACACGTATCCGTTTGAGGTGGAAGTACTGGCTTCGGATACTGCCCTCGATCACGATTCAGTGGCAGATCTCAGTCAAATCCGTGTTGTCGACATCGCCGAACGTGTAAAAAAGAACAGTGGATCTGTCCCGTCATCAGATATGGCGAAAATCGACTCGGCAATCAAAAATAGCCTCGGCATTTGAGCGGAACGTTCCGTCAGTGTATAGTCTGTATAGACCGAGAAGTAGTCAGAATTGTCATCTACAAAGGATTCCAGCAGAAACTGAATTACCAGGGGATAAAACGTGATCGACGGGATGCCAGTCACCGTACGAGCTCGGTCGGCGGCGCGTCGATGACGGTTCGAGAAACGGCATCGTCTTCCTCGGCGCCGCGAAGCTCAAACCCGCGGAGCCGGAGCGCGACGGCGGCGTCCGCTCGCTCCGCGTCGGTCGCCGGCGTCACGTCCCAACTGTTGCCGTCCGTTCCGGAGACGGTGAGGCGCCCGTCGTGAAACTCCACGTGGTCGATCTCCGTCGCAGGAACGGTCACCGTTCGGTCCCGACCGAACCGCACTCCGAGCGATTGGAAGAGGCTCACCACCCCTACAGCAACGATCAGCGTTCCGGCCAGCAGGCTCCCGAACGGGAGTCCCGAAAGGACCATCCCGAAAACGAGCAGGAGGAACATCCCCACCCCGGAGAGCGTCGTGGTCCAGTCGAAAGGTGACTCGCCACCGCGAAGTGCGGAGCGGACGCCGGCGACCCATCCACCGACGGTTCGGCGGATGCAAAGCTCACTCGGACCGACGTACAAGGTGCCGTCGGTCGTGCGGATCGTCCAGACGCTGTTCGTGGTCATCGGGTCAGCAGCACCGACCCGACCAGGTACACGGCGAGCGCGACGGTGAGCGCGACGGCTGTCCCGGCGACGAGCGGCGCGCCGTTCTGCCAGAAGGCGACCGCGAGCATCACGATCGCGCCGGCTTCGAGGCCGAGCCCGAAGGTTCCGCGACCGACGCTCGGCGTGACGCGCTCGGCGGCCTCCCGAAACGAAAGCCCGCCGTCCGACTGCTCCTGTGCCGCGGAGATTCCCAGAAACCACGGGAGAAACAGGAACGCGCCGACCGCCGTCAACACGCCCATGACGCCGCCGTACACGACATCGTCAAGAGCGATAACGCCGATTACGGTGAACATCACGCCGTTCAGGATGGCGGCGCCGACGCCAATGCTCGTCGGAAGCTTCCCGTTCGTAGCGGGTTGTGGGGAGGGCATCCGTCAGCCCATTTCACATCCGAATTGAAAACGTTTGCTCCGTTCGAGGGTCCCGCTCGCCGCCGTCCGCTCGTGGAGGCGGACGCCGTCGTCGGCCAAGCTCGTCTCAAGCCGTCGTTCCGGTTCCACCCCAGTGAGGGCGTCGGCGCCGTCGTGAACACGCCGTGGGAGAATCAACGCGACCGATGACGGAAAGCGACACCGGCCAGACATCGTCCGCCTCATTCTCTAACTTAACGCGACCCACAGGCCCACCGCTATTTTTATGTAGATCTATAGAATGTGCGTTATTAATAGAAGTATTTAGAATAAAGACCAGAAGCCCTCAACGGAACCGTAAAACCGTCAGGCAACAGTGCCCACGATATCGTTCCCAAACGCTGGCGCGGAGCCGACGTGAAAGTCGTTCGCGTCTCCGAGCCCAGTTCAAACGAGTGGGCTATGCAGTACAACTAGTTGAAGTACCCGTAGCCCCATCTGATGCGCAAATGCCCTCTCCCAATCAGCCTGAAGAGATCCACGAAATATGCCTGAAGTAGCACTGATCATCGCTGGCATCATTGCCTTGTTCGGCATGCTGGCGGTCAACGACGCGCGCAGCACCCGCGAGCGTGCACGAACCGCTGAAGAGGTCTGGAGTCACGCCGATCGGCTTCATGACGACGGAGCGGGAACGACCGTACATGGACCGGTTTCCGTCTCGAAACCAGGACTCCCCGACCGCACGCCGCCTGCGGACGCCGACACAAACGACGGTGACCCCGCGCTCCGGGCGTGGCGCGTCCGTGAGAAAGTGAAACGTAGCGGCAATCGCAGCGGTACGAAATGGCGAACAGCTGACAGCGGGCTTGCAGTTGGTGAGTTCTCGATCTCTCAAGAGTGGGAAGACATCGTTGTCGATGCCGACACGTTTGTTGATCCCGATGTTGGTGTCCTTGGTGGTAACGCTGACCCATTCGAGGCACCGAACTGTTATCTCGGCGAGCCGGGGGAAGACGTCTTGCTTGGTGAGCTGGATCCGATCAACAAACGACTACGGAAATGGGGGCTCACCGGCAAGGACGGCATCCTCAGTGGGTTCGAGTTCACGATCAGTAGCGGCCGAAAAACGATGAGTCCGGATCGGTATCAGGCGACGATCGTCCGCGACGGCGATGAGTTGCTCGTCCGTGGCGAGCTTGACGAATCGGGCGACGAACCGGTGCTTCGTGGTACTGAAGCAGTTCCGATGCTCGTCACCATCGGAGATCTCGAAGAGAAGGCGGAGCAACTCCGACAGAGTGCCAGAAAGGAAGCAGCCGTCGGGATCGTTATCGTGCTGTTCGCCGTCCTAGTGGCGGCTTCCACCTTGCTTTGAGATCGGATGCTTTGAGGAGATGATGTGCAAGCTCTGTGCATGTGCTGAAACCATTATGCGTGATGACACCCCCGAGGGACGGCCCATGTTTGGCCTTGATGATGGAGAAACTGATGGGATCTTCCTCGCGAACGCGCTCGCCGTTGACGGCTTTCTAACCGACGAGTTCGGTGGAATGAACTTTCCGCTGATTCATGCCGTGCTCGATGGACCGCGTATCGTTCCAACCCTCCGCCTCATCTGCGACTACCGCAGCGGGCACATGACTCACAAACAGGCTCGGAAGCTAATTACTGCGATCAGTTCTCATCGAAGCTGAGAAAACAGTCCGTACGGCATACAATTGCTCCAGCACCTCGAAGATTGACATCCTCCCGCGCCTAAAGACGACGGAATCCTACGGCACCGCACCGCTGGATTGGGATATTATCGGGGCATTCACCACGCGAGCAGCAGTGTCGTGAGGACGATAGCGAGGAGGGCGAAGCCGCCGATTATCTGCCCGATCGTAGTGCCTCCGAGCTCATCTACTGGTGACTCTCCGTCGATTTCCACGCGACCGGCGTCGGAATCCCGTTCCGCCGGCGAGCCGGACGCCACGCCCTCCTCGACAACCTCAACAGTCGTCAGCGCGTTCTTGTCGACCACCGCGTCACCCGAAACTACCACTGCGTGCTCACCCGGATTGTCAAACGCAACTGTTCCCGTCACAGTCGCGGACTCGCCGGGGTCGGCATCGATCGTGGACTCAGTTACGGGCTCGTTGTCGGCCAGCAATGTCACCGTCTCGTCGCCGGCGGTTGAGCCGACGTTCTCCACGTCGACCTCGACGGTGACGGTCGTCTCCCACACCGGAATCAGCTCCTCGTCCTCCACCTCGATCTCGTCCGTGTCCGCGGGATCGACCCGGTAGTACGCCAGTGGGTCGACACCGGGCGCGTTCGGCGGAGCGACATTCGTAAACGCCTCGTCGCTGCCCTCAAAATCCTCACTCGTGTACTTCCCGCACGGTTTGACACCGAACGCTAATTGCGGATACAGCAGCGTCGAAGCGGCACGACAGGCTTGTTTCGCCTCAGCTGTCTGGACCATCTTTCAACCAACGTCGCCCAGCGTGAAGAGTCTCAGCTAGGTTCGGCAACTACTGTGAAGCGCGAGGAGGATGTCATACGCCGCCCGGGTACTTTCCGTGTTCGCGGTAGTGTGAGACCACTTTGAGGAACGCGGCGATGTGGAGCCCGACGACGATGACGATCGTCGCGACGTACGCGAAGTGGAGCGGATCCTGAAACGGCGCCCCGCGGACGAACGTCTGGTCGTACACGTGAACGGAGAGCAGCCAGAACATGACGTACGTGCCGTGGCTCTGGTGCCACTTCCACGCTTTCGGGCCGAAGAACTGGTACGCCGTGTTGTTTGAGGTGATCGCGAGGATCACCGCGATGATCGTCCCGACCGTGGCGGCCGCCGCCCACGGGCTCATGCCGGTGACGAAGCCGACGAGCGTCCAGCCGAACGCCTGAAACACGTAGACGATGTGTGCGATCGCCCAGACGACGAACCAGATCCCGAGTTCGGAGCGCCAGTTCAACGGGAAGTTCCCCGGATACCAGTCACGGATCGACGGCTTGAGCTTCGTCGCCGGGCCGATGAGCATCACGGCGAACAGGAGGAACCACGGGACGGCGGCGATCGTTCGAGAGGGTCCGTAGCCGGCCAGCAAGAGGAGGCCCGCAAGCAGGAGGCTCCCCACGACGACGGCCGCGTGATGCTTCCATCGATTGAACGGGTCGACGGTCATGACGGAGGGTCATAGGGAACGCACATCAAAATGGTGGTGAGGAGCACCTGGCGCGGCAGGGTGACGGGCTCGCGTCCGCCCTCACGTCACGTAGCCGAGCAGCGGTACCGGCCGTCTGGGCGTGTTGACCTCCGACACCTGCGTGGCGACGACCACGACGCCGAGCGCGGCGAGCGCCGCCGCGAGCGCGAACGGGACGACGAAGCCCCACGCCACGAGGAAGCCGGAGAGCAGCGGCCCGGCGGCGACCCCGAAGCCGAACGCCATCGTGAGCACGGAGAGCGTCGAGCCGGACTCGCCGTCGGGCGCCACGTCCCCGGCGAGCGCGAGCGCGGGGGCGAACACCATCGCGCCGGCGACCCCCTGCAGGAACCGGGCGTGGAACATTAGCCAGGGGTCGGAGATCAACCCGAACGCCAGCGAGTAGTCCGGGATCAGTCCCTGCACGAGCGTCGTGGGAACGAGCAGGATCGTGCCGGCGAGGATAAACACCTTCCGGCCGTAGAAGTCGGTTGCACGGCCGATCGGGGCCTGCAGGAAGATCTGCGCGAGGACGAAGGCAGCGAACTGAAGCCCGAACATGTCGGCACCCTGGTCCAGCTCGGTGTTGACGATGTCGCCCAGCGTGGCGAACACCGCGAGTCCGACCGCCATGAAAAAGGAGACGACGCCGAGCGCGAACACGGGGTCGAGCAGCTGCTTCCCCGAGCGGTCTCGCACCGCCAGCGATTCGAGGAACGTCTGGCGGTTCTCGGTCGGCTCCACGTCCGGATCGCGGATCAGCGTCACGACGAGCAGGAACGCGAGCACCGCGGTGCTGGCCGCGAAGTAGAACGCGGCGTCGAAGCCGGTGAGCTCGACGGTCGTCACGCCGAGGGGGATCGAGAAGGGGCCCGCGGCGACGACGGCGCCCGCGGCGATGGGGCCGACGCCGAAACCGACCAGTCGGAACGTGTTGTACGTCCCCATGTTGCCGCCGCGGTTCTCGTCGGTGGCGAGGTCGTTGACGAGCGCGACGGTGGTCGGGATGATGAACGCGCCGGCGACCCCCTGCAGGACGCGCAGCCCGATCAGGTGCCAGTAGGTGGCGGCGAACGCGTAGCCGACGCCGGCGGCCGCGATCAGCGTCAGCCCGAACAGCACGAACACCTTACGCTTCCCCGTCCGGTCGGAGAGCCGCCCCGTGAACGGCTGGAGCGGACTGTTGACGAAGCCGAAGATCGAGAGGATGACGCCGGTGATGAAAACCTCCGTGAGCCCGAACGTCGCGCCAGTGACGAACTCCGAGGCGATGAACAGCGGGAGCACGACGACCAGAAACGAGTTTCCGACGGACTCGGACATGCGGGCGAGTGCGAGCGCCAGCACCTGCGGGTTGACGCCGAGCGCGTCCTTCATCGGTGGAAACGGGAGGGGGTGAGAGTCATGATTGTGGTCCTCGGAAAACCGAGTTGGTCGAACGTTCGTCCCTTCTCCCAATACGCTTGTGTTATCGGTCACCTGCGTCGGTGATCGGATGACCGCCGCGTCTCGGACGCCAGCGAACCCGGTTCCGATCGTCCGCGTCGATGACCACGGGATCCACGTCAGCGGGGTGGCCCCGCCGTACTGACGGTCGCAGCCGTCCCGGGAAGAAGTCGAGTTTCACGACCACGACAGATTTCTTGGGATGCCGCGAGAGTTCCTTCCTCAAGTAGGCAATTTTAATATCCGAACGACACAATCGTTCGATGATGCCTGGTTCCGACTACGAGTTCTGGCCCGACGAACTCAACCTGGAAGCCCTGGACTATAACGCCCGCCCTGACGACCCGATGGGCGAGGAGTTTGATTACGCGGCGGCGTTCCAAACGCTCGACCTCGACGAGGTGAAGGCTGACATCGAGGACGTGATGACGGACTCGAAGGAGTGGTGGCCCGCCGACTACGGCCACTACGGTCCGCTGTTCATCCGGATGGCGTGGCACGCCGCCGGCACCTACCGCACGGTCGACGGTCGCGGCGGCGCCTCCGAGGGCGCCCAGCGGCTGGCGCCGACCAACAGCTGGCCCGACAACGCCAACCTCGACAAGGCGCGACGCCTGCTGTGGCCCGTCAAGGAGAAGTACGGCAACAAGCTCTCGTGGGGCGACCTGTTCGTGCTCACCGGCAACGTCGCGCTCGAGTCGATGGGGTTCGAGACGTACGGGTTCGGCGGCGGTCGCGTGGACGGCTACACGCGTGACAAGGCGATCGACTGGGGTCCCGAGACGGAGATGGAGTCGTGGGACCGCTTCGACGAGGACGACCAGCTGTTCGAGCCGCTCGGCGCCAGCGTGATGGGGCTCATCTACGTCAACCCCGAAGGCCCCGAGGGTGAGCCGGACCCCGAGTGGTCGGCCGACCGCATCCGACAGACGTTCAGCCGGATGGCGATGGACGAGGAGGAGACCGCCGCGCTCATCGCCGGCGGCCACACGTTCGGGAAGGCGCACGGCGCCGACTCCGGCGACAACCTCGGCAAGCCGCCGGCGGAGGCCCCGATCGA
Source organism: Halorubrum gandharaense (assembly GCF_054654575.1). Classification (NCBI taxonomy): domain Archaea; kingdom Methanobacteriati; phylum Methanobacteriota; class Halobacteria; order Halobacteriales; family Haloferacaceae; genus Halorubrum; species Halorubrum gandharaense. The sequence continues at coordinate 426,517 of NZ_BAAIET010000001.1, read as the reverse complement.
CGCGCAGGACCTCGGCTGGGAGAACGAGTTCGGCGAGGGGAAGGGCCCCGACGCGATCACCAGCGGCATCGAGGGGCCCTGGACGCAGACGCCGACGATGTGGGACACCTCCTTCCTCGACAACCTGCTGGAGTACGAGTGGGAGCCCGAGAAAGGGCCCGGCGGCGCCTGGCAGTGGACGCCGGTCGACGAGGAGATCCAGGAGTCCGTGCCGGACGCCCACGACCCGAGCGAGCGCGTCGACCCCATGATGCTCACCACGGACGTCGCGCTCAAGCGAGACGACGAGTTCCGGGCGATCATCGAGAACTTCCAGGAGAACCCCGACGAGTTCCAGGAGGCGTTCGCGCGTGCCTGGTACAAGCTGATCCACCGCGACATGGGCCCCAAGGAGCGACTCCTCGGCCCCGAGGTTCCCGAGGAGGAGCTGGAGTGGCAGGACCCGGTCCCGGACGCCGACTACGAGTTCGTCGGCGACGCGGAGGTCGCCGAGCTCAAGTCGGAGCTGCTCGACTCGGAGCTCTCCCGCGCCCAGCTCGTGAAGACCGCGTGGGCGTCCGCGTCCACGTACCGCGACAGCGACAAGCGCGGCGGCGCCAACGGCGCCCGCATCCGACTGCGCCCGCACCGCGAGTGGGAGGCGAACGAGCCGGAGGAGCTCGCCGCGATCCTCGACACGCTGGAGGAGATCCAGGCCGAGTTCAACGACTCGCGTGACGACGACGTGCAGATCTCGCTTGCCGACCTCATCGTGCTCGGCGGCGCGGCCGCCATCGAGGAGGCGGCGGCGGACGCCGGCTACGACGTGACCGTGCCGTTCGAGCCCGGTCGCACCGACGCCAGTCAGGAGCAGACCGACGTGGAGTCGTTCGAGGTGCTGGAGCCGAAGGCGGACGGCTTCCGCAACTACCTCGGCGACCCCGCAAACGACGACATGCTCCCCGAGGAGCGGCTCGTCGACAAGTCCGAGCTGCTGAGCCTGACGGTCGACGAGATGACGGTGCTCGTCGGCGGGATGCGCGCGCTCGGCGCCACCTACGAGGACACCGACCGCGGCGTCTTCACGGACGAGCCCGGCGCGCTCACCAACGACTTCTTCAGCAACCTGCTGACGATGGACCACGAGTGGGAGCCGGTCTCGGACGACGAGCTCGTCTTCGAGGGAGTCGACCGCGACACCGGCGAGGTCGAGTACGAGGCGACCCGCTTCGACCTGCTGTTCGGCTCGAACTCGCGGCTCCGCGCCGTCTCCGAAGTGTACGGCGCCGACGAGAGCGAGGAGAAGTTCGTCGAGGACTTCGTCGACGCCTGGACGAAGGTCATGCGGCTCGACCGCTTCGACCTGGAGTAGCTGGCGAGCAACCGCGACCGTATCGCCGACTTCGTTTTTTGACGGACCGTTTCAATGACCTGCAGTCTTTCGACCGCGAACACGGACCCCCCCCTGACGGTCGCCGTGCCCGTGGTCGGTGGGGAAGCGGACTGAGCCGGTCGCCGGCGCAATCCGCAAGACGCCGGCTCCCGACTGAGATAGCGGATCGGTATAAATACTCCGACCGACACCCCTTTCAGGATCGAGAAAATCGCATGACTGCGGCCCGATAAGCAGATGGCATGTGACGGCCTATCTAGTAACCTTTAACCGACACAAGCCGGTACGTTTGGGTAAGATGGCGAGCAACAAGATCCTCGGTATCGACCTCGGTACCACCAACTCCGCGTTCGCGGTGATGGAGGGCGACGAGCCCGAGATCATCGCCAATGCCGAAGGCGACCGGACGACGCCCTCCGTCGTCGCGTTCTCCGACGACGGCGAGCGCCTCGTTGGCAAGCCGGCGAAGAACCAGGCCGTCCAGAACCCCGACCGCACGATCCAGTCGATCAAGCGGCACATGGGTGAGGACGGCTACACGGTGGAGGTCGACGACGAGGAGTACACGCCCGAGCAGATCTCGGCGATGATCCTCCAGAAGATCAAACGCGACGCCGAGGAGTACCTCGGCGACGACGTGGAGAAGGCGGTCATCACGGTCCCCGCCTACTTCAACGACAAACAGCGACAGGCGACGAAGGACGCCGGCGAGATCGCCGGCTTCGAGGTCGAGCGCATCGTCAACGAGCCGACGGCGGCCTCCATGGCGTACGGGCTCGACGACGAGTCGAACCAGACGGTGCTCGTCTACGACCTCGGTGGCGGCACGTTCGACGTGAGCGTGCTCGACCTGGGCGGCGGCGTCTACGAGGTCGTCGCCACGAACGGGGACAACGACCTCGGCGGCGACGACTGGGACGAGGCGCTCATCGACCACCTGGCCGAGGAGTTCGAGAACAACCACGGCATCGACCTCCGTGAGGACCGGCAGGCGCTCCAGCGGCTGAAGGACGCCGCCGAGGAGGCGAAGATCGAGCTCTCCAACAAGAAGGAGACCACGGTCAACCTCCCGTTTATTACGGCGACCGACTCCGGTCCGGTCCACCTCGAACAGTCGATCACGCGAGCGACCTTCGAAAAGCTCACCAAGGACCTTATCGAGCGGACGGTCGAGCCGACCGAGCAGGCGCTCGACGACGCCGACTACGCGAAATCCGACATCGACGAGGTCATCCTCGTCGGCGGCTCCACGCGGATGCCGCAGGTTCAGGAGAAGGTCGAGGATCTCGTCGGTCAGGAGCCGAAGAAGAACGTCAACCCGGACGAGGCGGTCGCGCTCGGCGCGGCCGTGCAGGGCGGCGTGCTCTCCGGCGACGTCGACGACATCGTGCTGCTCGACGTGACCCCGCTCTCGCTCGGTATCGAGGTGAAGGGTGGGCTGTTCGAGCGGCTCATCGACAAGAACACCACGATTCCGACGGAGGAGTCGAAGGTGTTCACGACGGCGGCGGACAACCAGACGTCCGTCAACGTTCGCGTCTTCCAGGGTGAACGCGAGATTGCCGAGGAGAACGAGCTGCTCGGCGCGTTCCAGCTCACCGGCATCCCGCCGGCGCCCGCGGGCACCCCGCAGATCGAGGTGTCGTTCAACATCGACGAGAACGGCATCGTCAACGTCGAGGCCGAGGACCAGGGCTCGGGCAACGCCGAGTCGATCACCATCGAGGGTGGCGTCGGCCTCTCCGACGAGGAGATCGAGGAGATGCAGGAGGAGGCCGAACAGCACAAAGAGGAGGACGAGGCACGCCGCGAGCGGATCGAGGCCCGAAACGAGGCCGAGACGGCGATCCAGCGCGCCGAGACCCTCCTTGAGGAGAACGAGGAGAACGTTGACGACGACCTCGTTGCCGACATCGAGTCGGCCATCGAGGACGTCGAGGAGACGCTTGAGGACGAGGATGCCGAAACCGAGGAGCTGGAGTCCGTCACCGAGGCGCTCACGGAGCAGCTGCAGGAGATCGGCAAGCAGATGTACCAGGAGCAGGCCGCACAGGCCGGTCCCGGCGGTGCCGGCGGCGCAGGCCCCGGTGGTGCAGGTCCCGGTGGCATGGGCGGTATGGGCGGCGCCGGCGGTCCCGGTGCAGGCGCCACGGGCGCGGACGGCGACGACGAGGAGTACGTCGACGCCGACTTCGAGGACGTCGAGGACGGCGGCGACGGCGGCGACGGCGGCGACGGCGAAAGCGACGAGAAGTAACCCGTCGACGCCGACCACTTTTTAAAGAATCGACCGACAAACGACGATACAACAGCACGTAACGCATGAGCGAAGACTTCTACGATGTCCTTGGGGTTTCGCGGGACGCCGACGAGGACGAAATACAGCAGGCGTACCGCAAGAAGGCCGCCAAATACCACCCCGACGTCAGCGACGAGCCCGACGCCGAGGAGAAGTTCAAGAAGATCCAGAAGGCGAAGTCGGTGTTGACCGACGAGCAGAAGCGCCAGCAGTACGACCAGCTGGGTCACGACCGCTTCACCGAGGCGGACAAGCGCGGCGGCACCGGCGGGGGTGGACCCGGCGGCGCGGGCGGCCCCTTCGGGGGCGCCGGGGGCGCCGGCGGCTTCGAGGACATCTTCAACCAGTTCTTCGGCGGCGGTGGCGGCGGTCGGGGCGGGGGCAACCGGCCACAGAAGGGCCGCGACCTCCGAACGGCTCTCAGCGTCGACCTCTCGGAGGCGTACGAGGGGACGACCAAGGAGGTGACGCTTACCCGGCCGACGACCTGTGAGGAGTGTGACGGCGCGGGGCACCCGCCGGACGCCGACGTGAACACCTGCCGGCAGTGTAACGGGCAGGGACAGGTTCGCCAGGTCCAGCAGACGCCGCTCGGACGGGTCCAGCAGACGTCGACGTGTCCGCGGTGTGAGGGCACCGGCGAGACGTACAGCGAGGACTGTGCGTCCTGTGGCGGCGACGGCACCGTTCGCGAGGAGGCGACGCTCTCCGTGGAGGTTCCCGCCGGCATCCGGTCGGGACAGAGCCTCCGGATGGGGGGCGAGGGCGCACCCGGCGAGAACGGCGGCCCCAACGGCGACCTCCTCATCGAGGTCGACGTGGACGTCGGCGACCGGTTCGAGCGCGACGGCGACGACCTCCACGTGAACGAGGCCGTCTCCTTCCCGCAGGCGGTCTTCGGGGACACCATCGAGGTCGACACGCTCGACGGCACCGTCGAGATGGACGTGCCCGCCGGCACCCAAAGTGGCGAGACGTTCCGGCTGAAAGACAAGGGGATGCCGCGGCTCCAGCGGCGCGGGCACGGTGACCTCTACGTGCAGGTGGCCGTTGTGGTCCCCGAGAAGCTCAACGACGAACAGCGGGAGGCGCTGGAGGCGTTCGCGGAGGCCGGCGGCGAGGAGATCGACGTGGGCGGCGGCTTCTTCGAGAAGCTGAAGAGCTCGTTTTAGTGCTTTCCGGGTCTGCTACCGGCACAGCGAGGTATTCTCCCGCGTCCCGAATTAGCAGCGCGTCCGTGGCATCGGTGATTCAGCGACCACCGGCGCTCCCGTCGCACCGACGGGTTCGCCGCCACCGGATTTAGGAGGCCGGCGGTCCACCGTTCCCGTATGGGTTACGACGAGGTCACCTACACCGACGTAGAGCCGCGCGCGCCGGGCATGCACTTCCTCCGTGACGCGCTCGACTGCGAGAACGCCGGCGTCACCGTGATCGAGGCGGACGCCGGCTGGGACGGCCTCGAACACGACCACTCCGAGGACGGCCAGGAGGAGGTGTACCTCCTGATCGACGGCGAGGCGACGCTCACCGTCGAGGACGACACGCTGTCGCTGTCGGCGGGCGACGCCGTGCGCGTCGACGCCGAGGACTCCCGCGAACTCTCCTTCGAGGCGGACGACTCGCTGCTGGTCGCCGTCGGCGCGCCCTGACGCGGTCCGGGACTCACCGACTCCGGACTTTTTAAGCCGCGTTCGCCCGGAGTGGCGGACATGGACGTGCTGGGCGACCTGCTCGCGCGCGATCGGCGGACGCGCGACATCGCCGTCGAGACTGCCGACGGTCGCGAGCGGAGCTACCACCAGCTGATCACGAACGCCTACAAGGCCGCGAACGTCTGCCGGCATCTGGGGGTGCGCGCGGGCGCGACCGTCGCCGTGGTGCCGGTTCCCGGCTTACATCCCCTTCTCGCCTTTTTAGGGGCGGCCGGACTCGGCGCCCATGTGCGCTTCGATCCCGCTACGGGCATCGAGGCGGGCGACCGACTGGTGGTCGCACCGGTTGCCGACGAGCCCGCGCTCTCCCCGCCGCCGGGCACCAATCTCGCGGTTTTTGGGGGACCGCCCGAACAGGCGGAGACGACCCACTGGGAACAGGAACTGTGGAGCGAGAACCCCGGGATGCCGCCGGCGGGCACCACACCGGACGACCCGGCGCTCGTGGGAGCGGACGGGACCGAACACGCACACGGCGCGGTTCTCGACGCCGCCGGGAATGTTGCGGCGGAGTACGATATCGGCCCCGAGAGCCGGGTCGTCCTCCGAACGACGTTCGCCGATCCGCGGGCGGTCGTCGCGGGCGTTGTCGCCCCGCTTTCGGTCGGCGGCGCCAGCGTGCTCGCGGGGGCAGCGCCTCCCAACCCCGACGACGAGAGGCGCGGCGACCTCGCGGTGGTCGACGACCGCGGCGAGCAGGGGGGAACCCCGGCCAGCGTTCCGGAACCCCAACGGCTACGGCCGTCGGAGGTCCCACTGTAGGCGATGGTGCTTCGTCGCGCGCTGGCCAACCGCATCTACTACGGGTGGGTGGTCGCGTTCGCCTGCCTGCTGGCGTCGATGGCGGTGTTCGGGACGACGTACGCCTTCGGCGTGTTCTACGACGCGTTCATCGACGAGTTCGCGGTGAGCCGCACGGCCGTCGCGACGGCGTTCGGCCTCCAGACCGCGCTCATCTACCTCGGCGGCGTGGCCGCGGGCCGGCTCGTCGACCGGATCGGCGGACGCCGCGTGGCGGCTCTCTCGGCGGTGCTGCTCGCGGGCGGGTTGGCGTGGTCGGCGGCGGCGCGCTCGTTTCCCGAACTGCTCGTCGCGTTCGGCGTGGTGGCGGCACTCGGCATGGCGGGGCTGTACGTCGTGGGCTACGCCACCGTACCGCTCTGGTTCGAGCGACGACGCGGGACCGCCGCCGGGTTCGCCTCCGCCGGCCTCGGCGTCGGGCTCGTCGTGGTCCCGCCGGGCGCCGACCTCCTGATCGACGCGATGGGGTGGCGCACGGCGATGCTCGCGGTCGCCGGTGGCGTCGGATTGCTCGCGGGGGTGGTGGCCCTGTTGTTCGCCGACGACCCGAGCGACGTGGGCGCCGACACGTCGGTGGAGTTCGGGGAACGCGAGGAGAGCGGGGAGAGCGAGGCGGATGGCGACTCGCAGCCCGACGACGGCGAGCCCGCGACGACCGCTCCCGAACGCTCGCCGCGCGAGATCGTGCGGTCGCTGCCGTTCGTGCTGGTGTTTCTGGGGTGGACGTTGGCGTTCGCGCCGATGTACGCCTTGATGAGCCACATCGTCGTCCACGCCGCGGAGTCCGGGATCGGGCGCTCGACGGGCGTGCTGGTCATCACCGTCGTCGGGATCACGACCACGGCGTCCCGACTCGGCATTGGCGCGCTCTCGGACAGACTCGGCCGCACCCGGACGTTCGTCGTCTCCGCGGTCGCGATGGGCGCCGCCGTCGCCGGCATCCCCGCCGTACCCGGGGGCACCGCGCTGCTCGCGCTCGCCGTCGTCTTCGGCGTGGGATACGGGGGGTCCGGCGGCCTCCTTGGCCCGCAGGTCGCGGACCTGTTCGGCGACGCCCACCTCAACACCCTCTTTGCCGTGATGTCCGTCTCCTTCGCGGTCAGCGGGCTCCTCTCGCCGCCCCTTGCGGGCTACGTCTTCGAGACCGCCGGCAGCTACGACCTTGCGTTCCTCGGACTCGGCCTGTCGGGCGTCGCCGGCGCCGGCTGCGTGGCGCTCGCCGGCCGACTGGTGGAGTGACGGGTGACGGCTTATAAGTGGAGAGGGCCGGTGAGAACTCCTTATACGGCGATTTACACAGATTGCGGTTGCGGTGGCGTCGCCGGCGCCCCGCGCCGGCGGGCCGCGGCGGCGAAGCCGACGCGAGGCGCCCGGCGAGCGCCCAGCGGGCGCTCGTCGGCGCGCGAGGGAGGCAGCAGGCGCCGGCGGAGCGGTTTCCCGCCGGCGCCTGTCTGCCGAGGCTGGGGAGGCGTGAGGTACGGTCGCTGTGCGCTGCGGGGTGGACTCAAAGGGGCAGCCGTTCCCGCCGCAGGCGGGAAACAGCGAGTCGGTCCCTCGGACCGTCTCGCCCGTGGTCCGGGACGACGGGCGACGCAAGCACTCAAAAAGCCGGGCGGTGTGGAGAGGCCTTTTGAGCGCGTGGTTCGAGAGAGCGCAGCTCTCTCGTCATCACGAAAATCTCCGATTTTCGGACGACAGCGAGCGTCCCGCGAGCCTGCGAGCGGGACGACGGAAGTCGCAGCCCGCGAGCAATGCGAGAGCGACCGGAGGGAGCTCTCGATAGCGAACGGCGAAGCCGTGAGCAGCGAGCCGGATCGTCTTCCGGAACCCTCGACCGGAGCCGGCTGGGGCTTTGGCGGTCGTGTTCTCCGTGGTCGCCGTCGCACTCACACCACTAACCACTTATAAGGAGCCGACAGGGACTTTGCAGGCGTTCGCCGGCTGCTCACGACGCCAACCCCTTAAAAAGGAGCGCCGGAGACACCACCGCAACGCCCCACTCCACTACACTCCTTTTAAGAGGCGTTCTTCAGCTTCTCCAGCGCCTCGGGGTTCTCCATCGAGGAGAGGTCGCCGGGGTCCTCGCCCTGATACACCGCCTCCAGCGCCCGCCGGATGATCTTCCCGGACTGGGTCTTCGGGAACTCCTCGACGAACAGCAGCTCTCGGGGGCGGAACGGCTTGCCGTGTTCCTCGCCGACGAGCGCACGGAGCTCCTCGCGGAGCTCGTCGCTCGGCTCGACGCCGGGCTCCAACACGACGTAGGCGACGACGGCGGTCCCCGTCGTGTCGTCCGGGACGCCGATGACGGCCGCCTGGTTGACGGCGTCGTGGTCGATGAGGACGCCCTCGATCTCGGCCGGGCCGACCTTCCGGCCGGCGACATTTAAGGCGTCGTCCGCGCGGCCGTGGAGGAACCAGAAGCCGTCGTCGTCCTTCTGGGCGAAGTCGCCGTGGTCCCACAGGTCCTCGAAGGTGGACCAGTACTCGTTCAGGTAGCGTTCGTCGCCCGACCAGAGGCTCTTGGTCATCGACGGGCAGGAGTCGCGCGCGACGAGGAAGCCGCGCTCGCCGGCCTCCTTCACGGAGTCCCCTGCCTCGTCGACGATGTCGATGTCCATCCCGAGCCCAGGGCCGCCGAGGGTGCAGGGTTTGAGCGGCTCCGAGGGCATCGGCATCAGGAAACAGCCACAGATCTCCGTGCCGCCGGAGATGTTGATGATGGGACACTCGCCGGCGCCGACGTGCTCGTAGAACCACAGCCAGGATTTGGGATCCCACGGCTCACCCGTCGACCCCAGGATCCGGAGACTGGAGAGGTCGTGCCCCTCCAGCCACTCGTCGCCGTGCTTGCGGAGCGCGCGGATCGCCGTCGGCGAGATGCCGAAGACGGTGAGGTTGTGGCGGTCGATCATCTCCCAGAAGCGGTCGGGCTCCGGGTGGTCGGGCGCGCCCTCGTACATGAAGACGGTGCCGCCGAAGGTGTGGTTCCCGATGAGCGTCCACGGCCCCATCATCCAGCCGATGTCGGACACCCAGAAGAACCGGTCGTGGGGCTTCTGGTCGAAGCCGAAGTGGATCTCCTTGGCACACTGCACCTGCACGCCGGCGTGGGTGTGGACGATCCCCTTCGGCTTCCCGGTCGTCCCGGAGGAGTAGAGCAGCATCGACTCCTGGTCGGCCGGCACGCGCTTCGTCCGATAGTCGGGCGACTGCGTGCCGACGGCCGAGGCGTACGTCGTGTCGCGCTCGGCGTCCCACGGAACCGCCTCGCCGGGGTCGGGATCCGAATCGGGCGTCGCCCCGAGCCGGTCGTAGACGACGACCTCCTCGACGTGGCCCGCCTCGGCGATCGCGTCGTCGGCGTCGCTTTTCAGTCGGATCTCGCCGCCGCGGCGGTAGAAGCCGTCACCCGTGAACAGCACCGAGCACTCCGCGTCGTCGATGCGCGTTGCTGTCGCCTCGGTGCCGAATCCGGAGAAGATGGGGACGGCGATCGCCCCGACCTTCAGACAGCCGTAGAGGATCGGGACGACCTCGGGCACCATCGGGAGGTAGAGCCCGACGGTGTCGCCCGTCTCCACTCCCGCGGACTCCAGATAGTTGGCGACGCGGTTGCTCTCGCGGGCGAGCTCGTGGTAGGTGAGCTCGCGCACGTCGCCGGGTTCGCCCTCCCACACCAGCGCCACCCGATTGCGGTTCGGCGAGTCGACGGCGGCGTGGCGGTCGACCACGTTGTGCGCGATGTTGAGCTCGCCGCCCGGATACCAGTCGGTGAACTGGGGGCCCTCGCTGTCGTTGCGCACGGTGTCGTAGTCGGTGTAGAAGTCGATGTCGAGGTAGTCGACGACCTCGTCCCAGAACCAGTCGACGCCCGATTCCGGCTCGTCAGGCAGCTCGGTCGTCGTGCGCTCGATCAGCGACTCGTAGTCGTCGATCCCGTACGTCTCCATGAACTGCCGGACGTTCGTCGACTCGACGAACGCCTGGCTCGGCTCGTGGACGACCTCGTCGATCCCCTCGTGTGCGTCCATTTCGCCCGGGGATTTTGGCGGAGACCGTAAGTAACTTTCTCGAACGATCGTGGGAGAGTGGTGGCGGTCGCTCGCCGGTCATCCGCGCGGGACGCCGCGCACCCTCACCCACCGCCCTCGCAGGCTCCGCCGTCAGTCCCGCTCGATCACGGTCCCGCTGTCCCCGACGGCGAGCTCGGCGTCCGCGCCGATTCCCAACACTCCACCGTCACCGGTCGCCACCGCGTAGAGGTCCTCGTCGGTCGGCGAATCGCCCTCGTGCCACGTTCCGTCGTAGGCGAACACGGTGCCGCCCGAGCCGACGGCGTACCCCTCGTCGGCGGCATCCACGTCCCGGAGTTCGACATCGCCGAGGTCGTCGACCGTCCAGCTGTCGCCGTCGTACCGCCCCGCGAAGCCGCGCTCGCCGACGACCCACGCGTCGTCGGGCGCGTTCGAGGAGACGCCGTAGAAGGCGTCGTCCTCGTCCTCGATCCCGATCGTCTCGAACGTTCCCTCGTGCACCGCGAAGGCCGTCTGGTCGGTGTCGACGGCGTGACCGTCGGTGCCCTCGTGGAAGTCGACCGCCGGGAGCGTCGACCCCGAGCCGGGCGTCGTCGACGACCACGTCTCGCCGCCGTCCTCGCTGCGGTGGGCGACGCCGGCGTCGTCGACGAGCAGCACCGTCTCCGCGCCGGCGTCACCCGCCACCGCGACCGCGTTGACGTTGCCAGTGTAGTCCTCGAACTCGGAGTAGTTCTCGCCAGCCCCGGAGCCGTCGTAGGCGCCGACCGCTCCCGAGGCGCCGGCCACCCACACGCGCTCGCCGTCGTCGCTGACGCCGGCCGCGAACAGGTCGTTGCCGTCGCCCGAAGGGCCTTCCTCGGTCACGGTCCGCCACTCGCCGCCCTCACGGCGGAGCACGACGCCCTCCTCGCCGGCGGCGACTGCGCCCGCCTCGGCGTGTACCACGTCGTGAAGCTGCTCGGTCGTCGGCGTCTCCGCCTCGTGCCAGTCGCCGCCGAACGACAGCGCGTCGGTCGAGCTGGCCGTGACACCTGCCGCGAGCACGCCGCCGCCGAGAACCGCGCCGGTTCCCGCCAGCGCCTGCCGTCGTGTGATCCGATCGGATACCATCTCGTCGGACGGGACGATGGTGTCGGTGAAAGAAGTTTCCGCCACCTGTTTGGCAGAGAATAAAAGAATACTGAAACGTTCGGCGAGGGTGGAATCGCCGACGCCGGGATGACGCCGGCGTGTCGGTGACGGAGCGCCGCCGGCGGACGCCCGCGGTCGACCGAAGCCGCTACTCCGACGCGTCGTCGGCTGTGTTGTCGCTCGTCCCGGGTGCGTCGTCGCGTTCGGCCGCGACCTCGCCGAGCTCGCTCGCGTCCTCACCGTCTCCCGTGGCCGCCTCCGGCACGATGTCGACGGAGGCGACCTCGTCGCGGCCCTCCAGGTCCATCACGATGACGCCCATCGTGTTGCGCCCGACCGTCGAGATCCCCTCGACGGGGGTGCGCATGATCTGGCCGCCGGCGCTCATCGCCAGCAGGTGGTCGCCGTGCGTGACCGCCTCGATGGCGACGACCTCGCTGTTGCGGTCGCCGGTTTTGATGTCGACGAGCCCCATCCCGTTGCGGGACTGCGGCCGGTACTCGTCGAGGTCCGAGCGCTTCCCGTAGCCGTTCTCGGTGACGGTGAGCACCCAGTTGTGACGGTCCGTGTCGATGGCCGCCACGCCGGCGACCGCGTCGCCCTCCCGCAGGTCGATGCCGTAGACCCCGCGGGCGGTCCGGCCCATCGGCCGCACCTCGTCCTCGTCGAACCGGATCGCCATCCCGTCGCGGCTCCCGATGACGATCTCCGTCTCGCCGTCGGTCACCTCCACGTCGACGAGCTGGTCGCCGTCGTTCAGGCGGATCGCGCGGATCCCGGTCGACATGATGTTTCCGAACTCCGCAAAGGCGGTCCGCTTGATGTAGCCGTCGCGGGTGACCATCGTGAGGTAGGCGTCGTCGCCGAGATCCTCGGTGTTGACGACCGCCTCGATCTCCTCGTCGTCGGACAGGTCGAGCAGGTTGACGGCCGACTTCCCGCGAGCCGTCCGGGACATCTCCGGGATCTCGTACGTCTTCAGCTCGTAGATCTGCCCCTCGTTGGTGAACACGAGCAGGTAGTCGTGGGAGTTCGCCGCGAACACCGACGACACCCGGTCGCCCTCCTTCAGATCCGTCCCGATGATCCCCTTTCCGCCGCGGTTCTGTGCGCGGAACGTGTCCAGCGACATCCGCTTGATGTAGTCGTCCTCGCTCATGACGACGACACACTCCTCCTCCGGAATCAGGTCCTCGTGGGTGACGGTTCCGGTGTCCTCGATGAAGGAGGTACGGCGCTCGTCGCCGTACTCCGCTTTGATCTCTTGCAGCTCCTCGACGATGACGGCGTCGAGCTCGTCGGTGTCGTCGAGAATCGTCTCCAGCCGCTCGATGCGGTCGGTGACCGACTCGTACTCCGACTCGATCTCCTGGGTCTCCAGGGAGGTGAGCGACCCGAGCTGCATCCGGACGATGTGCTCGGCCTGTGCCTCGCTGAACTCGTACTCCGCCTGCAGCGCCGCGCGCGCGGCGTCGCGGTCCTCGGAGTCCTGGATGGTCTCGACCACGTCGTCCACCTGTTCGAGCGCCTTCAGGCGCCCTTCGAGGATGTGCGCGCGGTCCTCCTTCTCGCCGAGCTCGTGTTCCGAGCGCCGGCGCACGACCTCACGTCGGTGCTCGACGTAGTGTTCGAGCGTCTCCTTGAGGTCGAGCACCTGCGGTGCGCCGTCGACGAGCGCGAGGTTGATCACGCCGAAGGTGCGCTCCAAGTGGCTCTCCAGCAGCTGGTTCTTGACGACCTCCGCCATCGCGTCGCGTTTGAGCTCGACGACGACGCGGATCCCGTCGCGGTCGGACTCGTCACGGAGGTCGCGAATCCCCTCGATCTTCCCCTCGTTCACGTCGTCGGCAATACGCTCGACGAGCCGAGACTTGTTCTGCTGGTAGGGGAGCTCCGAGATGACGATCCGGCCCTCCTCCTCGTCGACCTCGAACTCCGCGCGGACGCGGACCCGACCGCGGCCGGTCTTGTACGCCTTGTGGACCGCGTTGCGGCCGACGATGTTGGCGCCCGTCGGGAAGTCCGGCCCCTTGACGTGCTCCATCAGGTCGGCGATCTCGCAGTTCGGGTTCTCGATCAGCTCGACGGTCGCGTCGATCACCTCGCCGAGGTTGTGCGGCGGGATGTTCGTCGACATCCCGACGGCGATCCCCGACGAGCCGTTGACGAGCAGGTTCGGGAACGCCGACGGCAGCACCTCGGGCTCCTCGAGCCGGTCGTCGTAGTTGGACTGGAAGTCGACCGTGTCGCGCTCGATGTCGGCCATGAGCTCCTCGGCGATGGGCGCCATGCGCGCCTCCGTGTACCGCATCGCCGCCGGCGGGTCGCCGTCGACGGAGCCGAAGTTCCCCTGCCCGTCGACGAGCGGGTAGCGCATCGAGAAGTCCTGGGACATGCGCGCTAAGGCGTCGTAGATGGCGCTGTCGCCGTGCGGGTGGTAATCACCCATCGTCTCGCCCACGATGGAGGAGGACTTGCGGTGGCTGGCGTTGCTCGTCACGCCGGCCTCCTGCATCGCATAGAGGATCCGGCGGTGGACGGGTTTGAGCCCGTCGCGCACGTCGGGCAGCGCACGACCCGCGATGACGGACATCGCGTAGTCGATGTACGACTGCTCCATCTCGTCTTCGATGCGCGCGGTCTTCACCTGTGCGGCCGGTGCGTCGTTCGGATTCGGTTGGTCGCTGCTCATCAGATGTCCACCCACTCGGCTTCGGTCGCGTGCTCTTTGATGAACTGCTTGCGCGGCTCGACGGCGTCACCCATCAGCACGTTGAACATGCGGTCGGCGGCCGCCGCGTCCTCGATCGTGATCTGCTTGAGAATGCGGTTCTCCGGGTCCATCGTCGTCTCCCACAGCTGGTCGGGGTTCATCTCGCCAAGTCCTTTGAACCGCTGGACCTGGTCGGGATTGCCGTCGCACTTCTCCTCGACGATGCGGTCGCGTTCCGCTTCCGTCATCGCGTCGTACGTCTCGCCCTTGTAGCGGACGCGGTACAGCGGCGGCTGGGCCGCGTACACGTAGCCCGACTCGATGAGCGGCTTCATGTGGCGGTAGAGGAGCGTCAACAGGAGGGTCCGGATGTGTGCGCCGTCCACGTCGGCATCGGTCATCAGGATGATCTTGTGGTAGCGCACCTCGTCGATGTCGAACTCCTCGCCGATCCCGGCGCCGATCGCCGTGATCAGCGCGCGGATCTCGTCGTTCTCGAGGATGCGGTCCAGACGGTGTTTCTCCACGTTGAGGATCTTCCCCTTGAGCGGGAGGATCGCCTGGTTGTGTCGGTCGCGGCCCTGCTTTGCGGAGCCGCCGGCGGAATCGCCCTCCACCACGAACAGCTCCGCCTCGTCAGGGTCGCGCGTCTGACAGTCGGCCAGCTTGCCGGGCAGCGCCGTCGACTCCAGCGCGGACTTCCGGCGGGTGAGCTCCTCGGCCTTCTTGGCCGCCTTGCGGGCGCGGGCGGCCTCGGCCGCCTTGTGGACGACCTTCCGGGCCGTCTCCGGGTTCTCCTCGAAGAACGTGCCGAGCTTCTCGTGGGTGGCGGACTCGACGATGCCGCGCACCTCCGAGTTGCCGAGCTTCGTCTTCGTCTGCCCCTCGAACTGCGGATCGGGGTGTTTGACGGAGATGACCGCCGTCAGCCCCTCGCGCACGTCCTCGCCTTTAAGATTGGCGTCGAGGTCGCTGATCAGGTCGTGTGAGTTGGCGTAGTCGTTGACCGTCCGGGTCAGCGCCGTTTTAAACCCGGTGAGGTGCGTGCCGCCCTCGCGGGTGTTGATATTGTTGGCGAACGCGTGGACGGAGCCCTGCAGCTCCTCGGTCGCCTGCATGGCGACCTCCACGTGGATGTCGTCCTGCTCGTCCTCGAAGTAGATGACCTCGTCGTGGATCGGCGTGCGCGTCTCGTTGAGGTACTCGACGAACTCCTTGATGCCGCCGTCGTAGCGGAACGTCTCGGACTCCTTCTCCTCGGGGCGCTCGTCGACGAGCTCGACTTTGACCCCGGAGTTGAGAAACGCCAGCTCGCGCAGGCGGTTCGCCAGCGTCGAGAAGGCGAAGTCGGTGGTCTCGAAGATCTCCTCGTCGGGCCAAAAGCGAATGTGGGTGCCCGTCGACTCGTCGGGCTCCATGTCGCGGACGCGCTCGAAGGCGTCCTCGACGGGCTCCCCGCGGTCGAACTGGTGGCGGTAGACGCCGCCGTCGCGTTTGACCTCGACCTTCAGGGTTTCCGAGAGGGCGTTGACGACGCTGACCCCGACGCCGTGGAGTCCGCCCGACACCTGGTAGGACTTTGAATCGAACTTGCCGCCCGCGTGGAGGACGGTCATGATCACTTCGAGGGCGGGTCGGTCGTACTCCTCGTGGGTGTCGACGGGGATGCCGCGTCCGTCGTCGCTCACGGAGACGGAGCCGTCGTCGTGGATACGCACCTCGATCGCCGAACAGTGGCCGGCGAGCGCCTCGTCAATGGAGTTGTCGACGACTTCATAGACGAGATGGTGGAGCCCACGGTCGTCCGTGGACCCGATGTACATCGCCGGGCGTTTGCGTACGGCCTGCAGACCCTCCAGAACCTGGATCTGGCCTGCTCCGTATTCACTCTCCTCTGGCATAGAACTTACCGACCGTACACAGTGACCGCTTAAAAAGGCGACGCACGCGCACGCGGGCGCCCACGTCACACTCCATGTCAACCGGTCGTGCGACGACGGTGCACTGCCGGGTTCGGCGACGGTGCACTGCCGGGTTCGGCGACGGCGCAGGGGCGGCCCGCCACCACGTCAGTCGAGGCCGAGCGTTCCCGCATGGTCGTCGAGGAACGCCTCGACGGACCAGTCCAGCGGCTCGAACCGGTACTGCACGTCCACGACGGGCACGTCCACGTCGAGCACCCGCGACACGTCACAGGGCGTCCCCGCGAGTACGAGGTCCGGATCACAGGCCGTGATCGTTGCCTCCAGTTCGGCGACCTGCTCGTCCGTGTACCCCATCGCCGGGAGCACGCGGTCGAGGTGGTCGTGTTCCGCAAGCGTCTCCGCGACGGAGCCGACAGCGTGGGGGCGTGGGTCGACGCGCTCGGAAGCGCCGTAGCGGTGTGCCGCGACCGTCGCCGCCCCGTGGTCGGCGCCGCCGTGCGTCACGGTGGGCCCGTCCTCCAGTGCGAGCACCCGATTGCCGGCGACGACCTCCGGGTCCGGTACCGTGACGACGGCCGCGGCGCGGTGGACCGGCGTCTCGGGCGGCGAGAGCTCGTGGACCCGTTCGCGGACGGCGGCCACGTCGTCGGGGTCGGCGGCGTCGACCTTCGTTAGCCGCACCGCGTCAGCCCGCCGGAGGTTGGTTTCTCCGGGATGATACCGGTGTTCGTGTCCCGGTCGAGTCGGATCGGCGATTACGAGGTGAACGTCCGGCTCCACGAACGCCAGCTCGTTGTTGCCACCGTCCCACACCACGATATCGGCGTTCTCGGTGGCTGCCGCGAGCACGTCGGCGTAGTCCACGCCGGCGTACACCGCGTGGCCCGCCTCGACGTGCCACTCGAACTCCTCGCGTTCCTCCAGCGTGAGATCCGCGTCGTCGATGTCGTCCATCGTGGCGAAGCGCTGGACGCGTTTCTCGGCGAGGTCACCGTACGGCATCGGCTCGCGGATCACCGCCACGTCGCAACCGCGGTCGCCGAGCGCGTCCGCGAGATCGCGGGCGAGCGCCGACTTCCCGCAGCCGGTCCGGACGGCGTTGACCGCCACCACCGGCACGTCCGCGGCGAGCTGCATCCGGTCCGGGCCGATGACGCCGAAATCCGCCCCGGCCGCCATTGCCCTGGATCCGGCGTGCATGACGTGTTCGTGAGACACGTCGGAGTACGAGAAGACGACGCGGTCGGCGCCCGCCTCGCCACCTGCCTCGCCGCCCGCCTCGTGGTCGCCGCGAACCACGGCCGCCAGCTCGACCTCCGGCACGATCGGGATCCCGTCGGGATACTCGTCACCCGCCAGCGCGGCGGGATACCGCCGGAGCCCCTCGCCGTCGGCCTCCCCGAGGTTCTGGCCCGGGGCGCGGGTGAACGCGACCACCCGAACGTCGTCCCGTCCGCGGAAGGCGACGTTGAAGTCGTGGAAGTCCCGTCCCGCGGCGCCCATGATGACGATCCGCTCGGTCATTGCCACGAGTCACGTCCGCCCGCCTAAAAGTCGATGTGGCCGGTTCCCCGTCGTCGAGGGGCATCCACCCACCACGCCCCGACCGCCTCAGCGCTTCGAGCTGGCCACCGTTTCGACGGCGGCCTCGAAGTCGGCGTGGGACAGCCCAACCTCGTCGGCGTGGTCGTTGGCGGCCTCGCCGTGTTCGTCGGCAACCCGTTCGATGGCGGTGAGGGCGGCTTCCCGAGTCACGGCAGCGATCTCCGCCCCCGAGAAGCCCTCCGTCTCGTCGCCCAGCGCGTCGAGGTCCACATCGTCCGTGAGCGGCTTGCCCCGGGTGTGGACTTCGAGGATCTTCAGTCGGGCGTCGCGGTCCGGCTCCGGCACCTCGACGTGGGTCTCCAGCCGGCCCGGACGGAGGAGCGCGGGGTCGAGCGCGTCCCGCCGGTTCGTCGCCGCGAGCACCACCAGGTTCGGGTTGTCGCTCGCACGGTCCAGCTCGGTGAGCAGCTGTGAGACCACCCGTTCGCCGACGCCGGAATCGCCCGCGCCCGCGGCGTCCCGGTCGGTCGCGACCGCGTCGATCTCGTCGAAGAAGACGATGACGGGCGCCGCCTGTCGGGCGCGGTCGAACAACTCTCTGACAGCCTTCTCGGACTCCCCGACGTACCGGTCGAGCAGCTCCGGGCCGGCCACCTGGATGAAGTTGACGCCGCTCTCGCCGGCGATGGCGCGCGCCAGCAGCGTCTTCCCGGTCCCGGGGGGGCCGTGCAACAGCACGCCAGTCGGGGGGTCCGCGTCCGCGGCGTCGAACAGCGGGCCGTACGACAGCGGCCAGGTGACGGCGCGCTCCAGCTTCTCCTTCGCCTCCGGGAGCCCGCCCACGTCGTCGTAATCGGTGGTCGGCTGCTCGGCGACGTACTCGCGCATCGCGCTCGGCTCGACGGCGGCGTGGGCCGCCTCGAAGTCCGCCCGCGTCACCGTCACGTCGGCGAGCGCGCGGGCGTCGCTCTCACGGGCCCGCCGAAGCGCCGTAAGCGCCGCCTCCTGTGCGAGCCCCTCGATGTCGGCGCCGACGAAGCCGTGGGTCCGGCTCGCGATCCGGTCCAAGTCCACGTCCTCTGCCAGCGGCATCCGGCGGGTGTGCACGTCGAGGATCTGCCGACGACCCGCCTCGCCGGGGACGCCGATCTCGATCTCGCGGTCGAATCGCCCGCCACGGCGGAGCGCCGGGTCGAGCGAGTCGACGCGGTTGGTGGCGCCGATGACGATCACGTCGCCGCGGGCGTCGAGCCCGTCCATCAGCGAGAGCAGCTGGCCGACGACGCGGTTCTCCACGTCGCCGCCGTCGTCACGCTTGCCCGCGATGGAGTCGATCTCGTCGAAGAAGATGATCGCCGGTGACTCCTCGGCCGCGCGCTCGAACACCTCGCGCAGCCGCTCTTCGGACTCGCCTTTGTACTTCGACATGATCTCCGGGCCATCGACCGTGAGGAACGTCGCGTCCACCTCGTTGGCGACGGCGCGCGCGATCAGCGTCTTTCCGGTTCCCGGCGGCCCGTACAGCAGGACGCCCTTCGGCGGGTCGATGCCGAGCCGGGTGAACACCTCCGGCTCGGAGAGCGGGAGCTCGATCGTCTCACGCACCAGTTCGAGCTCCTCGTCAAGCCCGCCGATGTCCTCGTAGGTGGCGCCCGCGGCGTGGTCCTCCGGCGGCGTGGGGTGGTCGCCGTCCTCGGCGGATTTCGGCCGGCTGTCGGTTCCGGGAGTGGTCCGGCCGCCCGAGGCGCCACTTTCCCTCGGTCCGGTTCGACCGTCTCTCCCCCCCGACCCCGCGTCCTCGACCGTGTTCCCGACGGCGGTCGCGTCGCCGTTCGACCCGCCCCCGCCATAGACGACCCCCACGTCGGTGGCGTCGGTGACGCGGACGGTTCCGGACGGCTCCGTGGTGGTGACGACGAACCGGATCCCACCCAGGCGCTCGACGTGGACGGCCTCCCCCTCGGCGAGGGGCCGGTCGCGGAGGTCGCGGGCGAGCGCGCGCTCGACGGCGTCCTGGCTCACGTCGACGGTGGCGAGCTCGGCTGGTGCCGCGAGCGTGACCCGGTCGGCGTCCGCCACGTCGACGGGTGAGACCCGAACCGTGTCACCCACTTTCACGCCGGCGTTCGCCCGCGTGTCGGCGTCGATCAGCACGGAGCCCTCGCTGGCGTCGGCCCCGCCGGGCCACACTTTCGCGACCGCCGCGCGGTCGCCCTCGATTCGGACGGTGTCGCCGCTGAGGAGGCCGAGTCGCTGTCGGGCTCCCTCTGGCAGTCGGGCGATGCCCCGGCCGGCGTCGCGCTTCTCGGCGGCGCGGACCGTGAGCGTCACGCCCGTGGAGGCGTTCATACGCCCCCGTTCTCGCCGGCGGCTCTTTAGGGTTGTCCGGCACGGTCGGATCGCCCGATCCGTCCACCTCCGAAACCGGCGGCTGGCGTGGAACGCCGACGCTGCGGCGGCAACCGTTTTCACGGAGCGCGTGGATGTCACTTGTACGCATGGTGGAAACGACCCAGCGAGACGACATGACCTGGTTCGCCTGTGAGGTCTGCGGGCTCCTGTTCAGCGACCGCGAGGAGGCGGAGTCACACGAGGAGTCGTGTGACGGCGAGGACCCGTCCTACATCGTTTGACACCGAGAGTTCCGGTTGCGGCGTGAGAATCAGCGGTCCGTCGGCCGGAACGCGCGGACGGTGTCACGGCGTGTCGTCTCGACGCCGACCTGCTCGAAGCCGCGCGGGACAAACACCTGCTTCCAGTTCCGGTAGTACAGCGGCAGGTCCTCCGCGACGTGGTTCACGCCGGAGCCGGCGTCCGCGACGGCGGGGTCGGGGTCGATGCCGGCGGCCTCCTCCTCGGCGTTCACCTCCGGCGGCACGCCGAGCGCGCCGTCGCCCTCGTTTTCTATCTCCGCCGTGATGAGGAGGTCGTCGGTCACGCGCGCCACCTCGTCGAACACCCACGCCGTGTCCGGATGGACGTGCTGGAGCGTCTCGACCGAGTACACCGCGTCGAACGCGTCGTCCGCGAACTCGGGAAGCGCTGCCTCCATCGTCGTCTCGTGGATGATCGCCGTCTCGGCGAGCGCCGGATACACCTCGCCCATCACGTCGACGGCGTCCGGGTTCACCTCGACGCCTTCGAGGCGGCGAAACCCCCCGTTGTGGAGGTGTGCGAGGTGTCGCCCGGACGAACAGCCCAGTTCGAGCACGCGCGCGTCAGTCCCGACCACGCGCTCACACCGGCGACGGATCGCGTCGCTGGTTGCGTCGGGACCGCGGTGGGCGTAGTACGCCGGCGAGTACTCGCCGGACCGGTCCGCCCACGCCGCGCGTACGTCCTCGGGAGTTGGGGCCACACTCCTCATCCGCCGGCCGCGCCTAAAGGGGCGTCGCACCGGCGTGCCCCCTCTCCGTCCCCTACTGGAACATCCCGCGGGTGGACACCTGCTGGCCCTCCTCGGCGGCCCGCTGGAGCTGGGCCATCAGCTCCTCGCGCTGGTCGACGATCTCCTCGGCCTCCTCGTCCAGCCGGCTCGTGTCCACGTCGACGCCGGCGAGCGGGGCGATCCCCTCGTCGATCAGCTGGCGGGCCCCCTGCGGGTCCGGGAAGCGCGGATCCGACTCCACGAGGAGGCCGACGGCGTCGATCTCACGCTCCTTCGCCTCGTTGAGGAACGCGCCGCCCGGTCCCTGTATCATCCCCGTGAGGTGCGGCGGCGGGATTTCGGCCTCGTCGAGGCGCGCGCCGGCGTCACCGGTGGCGATGCCATACACGTCCGGGACGACGCCGGGCTCACGCTCCTCGGCGACACCGGCGAGGTAGACGGGCGTCACGCCGTGGTCCGCGATCCACTCCGTGAACGTCTCGACCAAGGGCGTGGCCTCCATCGCCTCGATGGGCACGGCGCTCTGAAGGACGAGCAGGTTCGCGTCCGGCGCGGCGAACAGCCGGATCGGCGATTTGACCCCGCGGTCGTCGTCCTCGAAGACGGTGACGGGCGGCAGTCCCTCGTTGACGATCTCGCCGTACTCGACCATCTCCAGCTCCTCGATCAGGTGGTCGGCGGCGATCTTCCCCGCCAGCCCGACGCCCGGCAGCCCCTCGACGAGCACCGGCGCCTCCAGTTCGACGTCGTCGCGCGTTCGGATCTCGACCATACCTCCACGTTGCCCGGCTGTTAAAAAGTCGTTCGGGCCGGGTCGCTCCCGCACGATCCCGCGCCCGCGCTCAGACGCCGAGCGCGTCCGTGATCCGCTCGCGAATCTCGACGAGCGCCTCGTCGGTGCGCTCACGCGGACGATCGACATCAACATCGATCACTTCCGCAACGGTGCCGGGCTGGCCGCCGAGCACCACGACGCGGTCCGAGAGGTACGCCGCCTCCTCCACGTCGTGGGTGACGAGCATCACGGTCGCGCCCTGTGCGTCCCACACGTCGAGTAAGTTGTCCTGCTGTTCGTACTTCGTGAGCTGGTCGAGCGCGGAGAACGGCTCGTCGAGCAGGAGCAGCTCCGGCTCGTAGGCGAGGCCGCGGGCCAGCGAGACGCGCTGGGCCATCCCGCCCGAGAGCCCGCCGGGCCGGTGCTCCTCGAAGCCCGCCAGTCCGACCGTCTCGATCAGGTCGTCGATCCGTTCGGCCGCGTCGGGATCGTCGCGGTCGACGCCCGCGGGGAGTCCGACGGCGACGTTCTCGCGCACGTCGGCCCACGGGAGCAGCCGCGGCTCCTGAAACACCATGCCGACGCCGTCGCTCCCTGCATCGCGAACGTCCTCGCCGCCGACCTCCGCGCGTCCCTCGAACGTCTCCTCCAATCCGGTCACCACGCGGAGCAGCGTGGACTTCCCGCAGCCGGAGGGACCGACCACGGTGACGAACTCGCCGTCCGCCACGGAGAGGTCGACCTCGGACAGCGCCACGGTGTCGCCGTAGCGCTTCGTCAGCCCCGAGACGGAGAGCGCGGGGGCGCCGTCGTGGACCCCGCCGTCAGTCCCCTCACCAGCCGACGACACGACTCTCCACCTCCTTGACCGCGAGGTCCGACAGGTTGCCGAGGAACGCGAACAGCAGGATCGAGCCGATGATGATGTCCGGCCGCGCCAGCGTGCGCCCGTCGCTCATCAGGAACCCGATCCCCTGGCTGGCGGCGATCAGCTCGGCGGCGACCACGAACATCCACGCCAGCCCGACGCCGCCACGGATTCCCACGAGCAGACTCGGGAGCGCGGCGGGAAGCACGATGCGACGGAGCTCCTCCACCCGATTCAGGTCGTACACCTCAGCCACCTCCAGCAGGTCCTCATCGATGCCGGCGATGCCTGTCGAGAGGTTGAGGTAGACCGGGAAGAACGCGCCGACGGCGATCAACAGCACCTTCGCGCTCTCGCCGATGCCGAACCACAGCAGGAACAGCGGCACCCACGCCAGCGACGGGATGTTCTTCATCGACTGGAACAGCGGGTCGACCAGGTCGCTCGCCAGCCGGAAGTAGCCCGCGAGCGTGCCGAAGACGATGCCGACGGCGACCCCGACGACCACGCCGAGGAACACGCGCTGAAGCGTGATCGCGATGTGACCCCACAGCTCGCCGGTGACCGCCATCCCGTACAGGGTGCCGACGACGCGGGCGGGCTCTGGAAGCTGGTGTGGTGCGAACACGCCGGTCGCCACGAGCAGGTGCCAGACGACCACGAGGAGCGCGGGGACGACCAGTCCGAGCAGCCACCGGAAGCGGTTGGCCGATGGGAGGCCGACGCCGCCGACCGTGTACGATTCCCCCGTCGTCGCCACGTCACACCACCTCGGAGGCGAACCCGTCGTCGATCAGCTCGTCGACCGCGCCGTGCGGATCCGCGTCGCCCGCGACGAGTCCCTCGCGCTCCAGGATGGGCGCGAGGTCACCGAGCAGGTCGCGGTGGTCGTCGCCGGGAACCGGCTGGGAGAGGTCGTTGCGCTGCGTGAACACGCGCTCGGCGACCGGCTCGGACATGTCCGACTCCGCGGCGAGGATGCCGGCGGTCTCCTCCGGGTTGTCGATGGCCCACTCGCGGCCGCGCTCGTACGTCTCGATGACGGTCCGTGCGTCCTCGGGACGGTCCTCGAGGAACTCCTCGAGGAAGTTGAGGAAGCCGTACGTGTTGTAGTTCGTCTCACGGAAGAACAGCTCCGCGCCGTCCTCCTCCAGTTCGAGCTCAGCCATGTGCGGGTCGAGTCCCGCCCACGCGTCCACGTCGCCCCGCACGAGCGAGGACTGGCCTTCCGGATGCTGGAGGTCGACGACCTCCACGTCGTCCTCGCTCAGGCCGACCCCGTCGAGCGCCTGCAGGAGGAAGAAGTAGGGGTCGGTGCCGCGCGTGGCCGCGACCTGGGACCCTTCGAGGTCCTCGACGCTGCTGATCCCGTTCTCTTCAAGCGTCACGAGGGCGGTCCACTCCGGCTCGGAGTAGATGTACGGCGTCCGAATCGGGACCCCGTTCGACCGCGCCATCAGCGCCGCGACGCCCGCCGTCGAGGCGACGTGTGCGTCGCCCGTCTGGGAGTACTCGTTCGCCTCGTTGCTGCCGAGACTCAACAGCCACTCGACCTCGGTGTCCGTCCCCTCGAACGCCTCCTCCAGCCAGCCGTGCTCGCGGATCACGAGACTCACCGGGTTGTAGTAGGCGTAGTCGACCGTCAGGCTCTGCACGTCGTCACCGACACAGCCGGCGAGCGTGGCGCCGGCGACCCCTGCGCCGGCTCCACGCAGGAACTGTCGTCGCTTCATTGTTCACTCGTTCATACCACACCCACTCTTAAACAGGTATGGCTAGGAAGAATATTCAGCTCTGCCTATGATGTCCTATGGTAATAAACCAACGCCCATGTGAACTGGAAACAGGGAGTGATCCGTCGGTAGAGGGACCATCACACACGAATTGGGGATATCACTCCAAATGGAGTCCGAATTTCGATGAAATCCGTCCGTGCCCGATACCAGAACTTGTTGCCGGTGGTTATACCGAGCGTCCCGCAGAGAGCGTGAAACTCGGTTTCGAAATCGAGACAGTCCCGGAGTCAGGGCCCGGCCGTGGAGACGATCTTGATCACGTCACCTTCGCTCAACTCGTGGCTCTCGCCGATCCGGCGGCTGGAGCGCGCGTCGACCGCGTGGACGTACCCCTCGCCGATGTCCGTGTGGACGGCGTACGCGAGATCCGGCGGCGTCGCGCCCGCGGGGAGCAGAAAGGCGTCGGGAAGCACGTTCCCCGTGCCGTCGGTCCACTTCGAGGCGTCCTGCACGGGATACACCGTGATCCGGTCGAGCAGGTCGTAGACGGCGTGGTTCAGCGCGCTCTGGACGCCGGTTCCACCGAACTCGTCCATCACGTCGCGGATCGACTCCAACCCGGCCTCCTGCTGGTCGGAGAGGTTGCCGAGGATCGCGAACGCCTCGTCGCCGGGGTCGTAGTCGACGACGCCGGCCTCCGCGGCGCGCCGGAGCGCGAGCTCGCCGTCGGCGGTGGCCGGAATGACGGGTTTGTCCGTCTCCTCGCGGAGCCGCGCGAGGTTCTCGTCGGGCGCGATGTCGGCTTTGTTCGCGACGACCACGAGCGGGAGGGTGTGTGCTCGAAGGTCACGCGCGAGGGCCTCGCGATGCTCGTCGGTCCACCGTTTGGGGTCCTCGGGGTAGTCCAGCCCGCGGAGCACGGCGGCCACGTCGGCCTCCGTCGCGCCGAACCCGGTGAGCATGTCGGCGAGCGCCTCGTCGAGGTCGAAGTCGGGCGATCGGGACTTGCGCTCGACGGCCTCGAAGTTGTCCGCGACGATGCCCGCCAGCCAGAGGTCCATCTCCTCCTCGATGAAGTTCACGTCCTCGACGGGGTCGTGGCTCCCCACCTCGACGGGCTCGCCCTCGGCGTTCGTCCCGCCGGAGGCGTCGACGACGTTGAGGATGGCGTCGGCGTTCGTCAACTCGTCGAGGAACTGGTTGCCGAGCCCCTTCCCCTCGTGAGCGCCGGGGACGAGACCGGCCACGTCGAGCAGTTCGATCGGGACGTAGCGCTTCCCGTCGTGGCAGTTCTCGTTGCCGCAGCGCTCGTCGCGCGCGAGACAGGGGCACTCCGTCCGGACGTGGGTGACGCCGCGGTTGGCGTCGATCGTCGTGAACGGGTAGTTCGCCACGTCGACTTCGGCCATCGTCGACGCAGTATAAAAGGTGGACTTGCCGGCGTTGGGCTTGCCCGCCAGCGCGACCGTGATCATACCGTCACCTCAGAGCGTCGGGAAAAGCCGCTTTCGGTCCGGGGCCATCGGCGGCGGTTGTCGTGCGGAGCCGGTGGTCGGTGCGCATGGACGGCGGTCGCCGGCGGATGCCGGCTCCGTTTAAAGGGCTTCCGCAGCCGCTACAGCACGTCGCCGATCCGCACCGGCTCGCCCGACAGATCGGGCTCTTCCGCGACGATCTGGAGCACCTCGTGGTCGGTCACGTCGCGGTACCCCTTGCCGGTCGCCTCCTCGATCAGGTCCTTCTCCAGGGAGAACTCGGTGCCCTGGTACACCACGTCGACGCCGTCCTCCTGAAAGTCGAGTTCCGTGCTCATGGCTCCGGATAGACGGTGACTGCTTAAAAGGGGCGTGGCACGGCGCGGGAGCGGGAGCCGCGCCGGCGAGGACCCGCGGCCTACTCCTCGTCCCCGTCCTCGTCGTCTTTCATCTCCTGCAGCTGGCCGACGAGGTCGTCGGTGGACATCTCCGTCTCGAAGGAAACGTCGCCATCGTGGTCGTTCTCGTGGACGTTGACGGCGGCGTCGTCGTCGGTGTCCACGTCCTGGTCCTTCTGCTCGCTCTCGTCGTACGATCCGAAGCCCATACATGAGGTTTCCGGCCCGCACTCAAAAGGGTCGTGGCCGAACGGCGCTACGGGAGTCCGGCACATGGACTCCGGTGAATTCGAGTACCTCTCTCCCCCGGCGTGTGACGCCCGTCATGCGTCCCCGCACGGTTTATAGGCGCCCGGCGAGTGTTCGTGAGTGTGTCATTGAGCGGTGGCGGTCCGATCGACGAGCTCTCGGTTCCGTCGGGAACGACCGTCGAGGAGCACGATCTCGTCACGGACGGGGACGTGCTCGTCGGCGGGCAGTCCGACGTGGAGTTCGGGATCCGCGGCCGCAACGTCGCGCTCGGCGAGCGCGTCACCGTCGACGACGACATCGAGGCGGACGGCGACTGCCGGCTCGATACCTGGTGTACCGTCGACGGCAACGTGCTCGTCGGCGAGGACGCCTACCTCGGCGAGCGCGTCACCGTCAACGGCCGGCTGATGGTGTCCGGCGACCTCGACATCGGCGACGACGTGACGATCGAGGAGGGGTTCGAGGCGAACGGCTGGATCGTGATCCGCAATCCCGTCCCCACCATCGTCTTCTACTTCATCATCCTCTCACAGCTGCTCCGCGCCGGCGAGACCGACGCCGCGGACGAGCTGGCGACCGCCCTCGCGGACGGCGAGGACGTGCGCGACCCACTGCTGATCCCGCGCGGCGCCGACGTCTCCGACGACGCGTGGCGCGTCTCCACCCCCGCAACGATCGGTGACGACTGTCGCATCCACGGCAACGTCCGCGCGGAGTCGGTCGTCGTCGGCGAGAACAACAACGTGTTCGGCTCGCTGCGCGCTCGCGAGGAGATCACCGTCGGCGCCGGCACGAAGATCCACGGCGACGTGACGACCCGCGGCGGCACCGTCACCGTCGAGGCCGGCGCGCGCATTCTCGGCAACGTCTCCGCCGGCGACCTCGTCGTCCACGAGGGCGCGGAGATCGACGGCACGCTCCGCGCTCGGGGCGAGATGAAGCTGGTCCGGTCGGCCGACGACAGCGAAGCGGAGTAAGGAGAGGGTTTTCCGGGGCTTACCGCTGGCCGCCGACCGCCGGCTCGAACACGTCGTCGTGGAGGCTCCCGGCCACCGTGTCCGCGAGCGCCTGCAGGTTCACCGTGTCCTCACGGTTGTACGAGACGAGCGTCTCCAGCGATGACTCGTCGCCGCGCTCGTACTCGTGCCACAGGCGGACGGCGTCGCGTCCGGAGATGTCGGGGCGGTCGCGCTCGATGCCGAGCTGTTTCTCGATCGGCTTCAGCCCGCCGGAGAGCCCGAGTCGCTTGCAGGGGTACATCAAGTCGAGATGCGGCGTCGTCACGTCCACGTCGAAGGAGGTCTCCAGGAACGGCACGTCGAAGCGCGCGCCGTTGAACGTCGCCAGCAGGCTGGCGTCGCGGAACTGCTCGCGGAGCGCCTCCGCGGTAAGGTCCTCGCCGGCGACGAGCGTCGTCGTCTCCCCGCCCTGGTGGAAGCTCACCGTGGTCACTTGGTCGCGGTGCTCGTCCAGCCCGGTCGTCTCGATGTCGAAAAAGCAGGTCTCCTCGCGGAAGTTCTCGTACAGGCGCCAGCGCTCGTTGCTGGGGAACGTCCGGTCGAAGTAGGCCGAGTCGCCGTCGTCGAGGTGCTCTGCCGCCTCCGCGATGAACGTCTCGATGCGGTCGGCGGTCGTCGTCCCCACGCCCCGCACGTCGAGCCCGGCGTCGAACTCGTCCCACGACGTGGCGCCGCGCTCCCACAGGCGGCGTTCCGTCGTCTCGCCCACCCCCTCCACGGGGATGAAGCTGTTCTCGATGCGCATACGCTGACTCCGGCGACGCGCAGGCAAAAACCCAGCGGGGTTGGGGGCGGCGCGTCCATCCACGCCCTGCTTAAGTGCGCCCGACGCCAACACCGACCAACGATGTGCGGCCGCTACACCCTCTTTACGCCCGGCGCCGAGCTTGCCGAGCGGTTCGACGCCAATTTCGCCGGCGTCGAGCCCAGCTACAACTGTGCGCCCGGTCAGGACCTCCCCGTCATCCCTGGCGAGGAGCCGACGGCCGCAACCCGCATGGAGTGGGGACTGACGCCGAGTTGGGCCGACGAGGAGTTCGGCCTCATCAACGCCCGCGCGGAGACCGTCCGCGAGAAGCGGAGCTTCGCGGACGCGTTCGAGCGCCGGCGCTGTCTGGTGCCCGCGGACGGGTTTTATGAGTGGGTGGAGGACGGTTCCGGCGGAAGTGGTGGCAAGACCCCCTATCGGGTCGCCTTCGAGGATGACCGCCCGTTCGCGATGGCCGGCCTCTACGAACGGTGGGAACCCCCCGAATCGGAAACGACGCAGACGGGGCTCGGGGCGTTCGGCGGCGGGGCGGCGGAGGGCGGCGGCGATTCCGGGGCCGGTTCCGGCGACGACGGCGTCGTCGAAACGTTCACGGTCCTCACGTCCGACCCAAACGACCTGATCGCGGACCTCCACCATCGAATGGCCGTGATCCTCGACCCCGACGAGGAGGAGACGTGGCTCCACGGCGACCCCGAGGAGGCCGTCGCGCTCTGTGACCCGTATCCGGACGCCGCGATGGAAGCGTACCCGGTGTCGTCGCGTGTCAACTCGCCGGCGCACGACGACGCTTCGCTCGTCGAGCGCGCGGAGTCGAGTTAAAAGAGCCCGGAGCTCAGCGAGGTGTGCCGTTTTCGCCGCCCCCGCCGTTCCCGCCGTTTCCGCCGGACCCAGTGATCCCCGTCGTACACTCGACCTCGTAGCCGGCGTCACGGAGCGCGTCGGTGACGCGGTTCATGTGCGTCGGGCCGTTGGTCTCCACCTCGAAGACGAGGTCGGCGTCGCCCACCGGGAGGTCCGGCCGGCTCCGCTCGTGGCGGACCGTGCGGATGTTGGCGCGCTGGCCGCCGATGATCGTCGAGATCTCGCCCATCTTCCCGGGTTTGTCGTCGATCCGGACGGCGAGCTCGACCAGCTGGTGGCGGTCGACGAGCGCGTGGGTCAACACCTCCTGGAGCGACGTGATGTCGATGTTGCCGCCACACAGCAGGGGAACGACGGTCTCCCCTTCGATGTCGAGTTCCGCAACCACGTCGTCGTTCAGGAGCGCGGCGGCGCCCACGGCGCCGGCGCCCTCCACCATCTGCTTTGCGCGCTCTAAAATGAGGAGGATCGCGGCGGCCACGTCGTCGTCGGAGACGACTGCCACTTCGTCGACGTGTTCCTCGATCAGCCCGAACGTAAGCTCGCTCACGCCGCCGGTCGCGATCCCGTCGGCGATGGTGTCGAGGTCGTCGAGCGTCACCGGCTCCCCCTTCGCGAGACTGTCAGCGATGGTCGAGGCGCCCTCCGTTTGCACGCCCACGATGCGCACGTCGGGACGCCGAGCCTTGATCGCCGTCGCGACGCCGCCGATCAGCCCACCGCCGCCGACGGGGACGATGACGGTGTCGAGGTCCGGAACCTGCTCCACGAGTTCCAGCCCGAGCGTTCCCTGTCCGGCGACGATGTCCGGGTCGTCGAAGGCGTGGATGAAGCGCGTGGTCGGGTCGTCCGCGAGCGTCCGGGCGTGTGCCATCGCCTCCGGGAAGGTGTTGCCGTGCAGGACTACGTCAGCGCCGTAGTTGCGCGTCGCCTCGATCTTCGCCTGCGGGGCGGACTCGGGCATCACGATCGTCGAGGCAATGCCGGCGTTGGAGGCGGCGAGCGCGACGCCCTGCGCATGGTTGCCGGCGCTCGCGGCGACGACGCGCTCGACGGGCGGTCCGTCGTGGTCGGGGTCCTCGCGCGCCTCGACGATCCGTGCGACGGCGTTGTGCGCGCCGCGCGTTTTGAACGACCCCGTCCGCTGGAGGTGCTCCATCTTCAGCATCACCTCCGCGCCGCAGCGCTCCGAGAGCGACCGACTTCGCTCGACGGGCGTCCGCTGGACGATGGCGGCGTCCGCCGCCCGCTCGGCGGCGGCTTCGATATCGGCAATAGTGACGGCAGGCATGCTCGGCCGGTTCTCCGTGATCGTTCATAAGGGTCGGGGTTTGGGGGCGGCGGGCTCTGTTGAAACCCTCAGCAGGAGACAAATTCTGGCCGGAGTCGGGTTAGTACAGAGCACTTGTTGATCGATGCCGGGAGTGGGTATTGCAGCTGACGGCATCGGGAATCGATTATAAATGGTCGTGAGCGGTTTCGCTGCTATCTTATAAACCAGGTTGCGGTCGGCGCGCGCGAGAAACGCGCGCGAGGGAGGTCGAGGGGGGCCGCGGAGCGGTCCCGCGGCCGCCCTCGACCGAGGCTGGGGAGGGCTGAGGCTGCTGTGCGGTGCTGTGCGGGGTGGGACTCAAAGGGGCAGCCGGCTCCGGGAAGATGGGCGACACAAGCACCGCAGCGGGCGGTGCTGAGAGCGAGGAGCGCAGCGAGCCCCTCGACCGGAGCCGGCTGGGGCTTTGGAGGTGTCGGCCGTCGTGCTCACTGCATCAACCACTTATAAACCACTAACACCCCCACCCACGCACCACTTATAAACGCCACACCCGACCTCATGATCCACCTACTCCCGATCTCGATCAACAAGCAAGTCTCATCGACCTGCTATTTCACGCTATTTTGTATTTGAAGAAGAGGATTTCAACAGAGCCGGGGCGGCGACTGTCGAGTTTCGTCTGCAGCCTAGGTCTCCGGCACGCGCTCCAGTGCGGCCTCCACCTCTCGCACGGCGGTCGCTCCCTCCCGACGAGGGACGACGACGACCAGCGACTCGCCGGCCACGCCGGCGGCCGCCACCGACACGTCAGCCGTCGTGAGCCGCCGGATCACTGCGGCGAGCGCGCGGGCGTTGACCGCACCCGTCGCGAGAATGGCGGTCTCCCGACCGTCCGGAACGACGGCGGCCCCGCCAACAAGAAGAAGTGGGTCGTCGCCATCTTCCACCTCTGGGTCCTCGACGACCCCGACCCCGCTCCGCATCGAGACGCTGGCCTGGCGGGATTTCACGGCCCAATCATCGAGGTCGTCCGCAAAACGTCGGAGCGCGGTGGCGACCGCCTCGGGATCGCCGGACAGGCCGGCGTCGTCGACCAGCCACGCGGCGGCGGCGCTGTAGTTGACGAGGCCGGCCCGGATCGCATCGAGCAGGAACAGGCGCTCGCGGACCGCCTCGCGGGTGTCGGCTGCGAGTGACATGCTCGGGCGTGCGGGGCGGCCGGATTAGAACCCTTCGTCAAGCAGCTCGCGGGCGATGATGTTCTTTTGTATCTCCGTCGTCCCCTCGTAGATCTGGGTGATCTTCGCGTCACGGTAGAGTCGTTCCACGTCGTGGTCGTTGACGAACCCGGCGCCGCCGTGGACCTGCACGGCCTCGTCGGCGTTCTCGACGGCGACACGGGAGGCGAACTCCTTGGCCATCGACGCGAGCGCGGTGAGATCGCCGGCCTCGTTGTCGACCGCCCACGCCGACCGGTAGGTGAGCCACCGGGCGGCCTCGACGTTGGTGTGCATCTCCGCCAGTTTGTGTTTGATCGCCTGGAAATCCGAGATGGGCCGGCCGAACTGCTCGCGCTCCTCGGCGTACTCCAGCGCGCGCTCGGCGGCGCCGCGCGCGATCCCGACGCCCTGGGCGGCGACCGCCGTGCGCGTCTCGTCGAAGAACTGCATCAACTGGAGAAAGCCCATCCCTCGCTGGCCGATGAGGTTCTCCTCGGGGACGCGCACGTCGTCGAACACCAGCTCGACGGTTTCCCTCGCGCGGATGCCGAGCTTGCCGGTGATCTTCTACCGAGTGAGGCCGTCTCGGTCGGCCTCGACGAGGATCTGCGAGTAGCCGGAATACCGGTCGTCTACCTCCGGGTCCGTCTCACAGACGACCACGAAGTAGTCGGCGACCGTCCCGTTGGTGATCCACATCTTCGAGCCGTTGATCACCCACTCGTCGCCGTCTTTGGTCGCGCGTGTCGCCACCGAGGTCACGTCCGAGCCCGCCTGCGGCTCCGAGATGGCCGACCCCATTACGGCGTCGCCGGCGGTGACGTCGGGGAGGATCCGCTCCTTCTGGTCTTCCGTGCCGAACTCCATGATCGCCTCCGCACTGAAGCCGGCGCTGGAGATGCAGAGCCCGATGCCGGGGTCGGCGGGGACAGCAAGAAACGGCTGAGGCGTTGGAAGTTTCCCGCTACCGGTCCGCGACGAACGCGGCGATCCGGTCGGTCGCCTCCTTCAACTCTCGCATCGAGGTGGCATAGGAGACGCGGAGATGGCCCTCTCCGCCGGCGCCGAAGACGGATCCCGGGACGACGGCGACGCCCTGTTCTTCCAGCAGTTCCTCCGCGAACGCCTCGTCGTCGCCGCCGCAGTTGGGGAACGCGTAGAACGCCCCGCGGGGCTCGAACGTGTCGAGGCCCATCTCGTTGAACCGGGAGACGACGAGCTGCCGCCGGCGGTTGTACTCCTCGACCATCGCATCGACCTCGTCGTCACACGACTGCAGCGCCTCAAGCGCGGCGTGTTGGGCCGTCGTGGGCGCCGACAGCATCGTGTACTGGTGGATGCGGTTCATCGCGTTGATTGCCTTCTCGGGACCGAGCGCGTAGCCGAGTCGGAGCCCCGTCATCGCGTACGCCTTCGAGAAGCCGTTGATGACGACCGTCCGGGACCGCATCCCGGGCTGGGTGGCGATCGACGCGTGGTCCTCGCCGTAAGTGAGCGCGGCGTAGATCTCGTCGGCAACCACTCGGAGGTCGTTTTCCCGGCAGAAGGCGGCCACCTCGGCCAGTTGCTCCTCGCTCATCGTCGCGCCCGTGGGGTTGTTGGGATAACAGAGAACCAGAAGGTCAGCGTCCGCGGCGCCGGCGGCTTCGAGTCGCTCGCGGGTGAGCGCGAAGTCGTCGGCGGGCCGGGTGGGAACCGCAAGCTGCTCGCCGCCGGCGAGGTCGATGCCGGGACCGTAGGAGATGTACGTCGGCTCGTGGACGGCGACGGTGTCGCCGGGGTCCACGAGCGCGCGGAGCGCGAGGTCGACCGCCTCGCTGGCCCCCGTCGTGACGAGCACCTCGCGTTCGGGATCGTACTCCTGGTCGTAGCGGTGGTGGTGGGTGGCGATCGCCTCACGAAGCTCTGCCATCCCGCGGTTCGACGTGTAGGAGGTCTTCCCGCGCTCAAGCGAGTCGATGGCGGCCGTGCGCGCGGCCCACGGTGCCGAGAAGTCCGGCTCGCCGACCCCCAGCGAGATCACGTCGTCGCGCGCCTCCGCCAGCTCGAAGAACTTGCGGATCCCCGACTCGGGGAGCTCGCGGGCACGGTCCGAGAGCTTCATGGAGAGACGGAGAGCCGGTCGTCGTCGCCGTCGTCCTCGAAGCGGATCCCGCCGTCCTTGTACGTCTCCATGATGTAGTGGGTGACCGTCTGGGTCACCTCCGGCATGGGCGCGACCTGCTCGGAGATGAACGCGGAGACGTCGTGCATCGAGTCGCCGAGCACCTCGACGGCGAAGTCGTAGTCGCCCGAGACCAGATGGAGCGCGTCCACCGCCGGGAACTTCGCGATCCGGTCGGCCACCTGCTCGTACCCCGTCTCGCGGTCGAGCTCGACGTTGATCTCGGCGATGGCGCGGATCTTCCCCTCATCGTCCGCGACGGCGTCCCAGTCGACGACCGCCTGATAGCCGTGAACCACCCCGTCGCGTTCGAGCGCGGCGATCGCCTCCTCGACTGCCGCTTCGTCCAGGCCGGTCTGGGCGGCGATATCCGTCACATCTTCGCGGGCGTTGCGCGCCAACACGTCGAGTACCTCGCGCTCGGCGTCCATACTCGTCCGTCACGGGCGGAGGGTTTCAAGATGACGACCCGCGCAACGGCGTTCGCCGGCGCCGACACTCACAGCTCGACGCCGGAGGGGATCAGACTCTCGCCGCGCAGCAGGTTCCCCTCGTGGTCGTACACGAGAAACGTCGACTTCTCGTAGCTGACGAGCCGCTCGCCGTCCACGTCGATCTCGACGCGGTACCGGGCGTCCGTGTCGGTGGCGTCGCCGTACTCGCGGACGGCGCGGATGAAGGGTAACACGTCGTCGGCGGTCTCGTTCAGCTCCAGGACGAAGTCGCCGGTGACGCGGTTGGTGACGCCGACGACGCCGGCGGCGTCGTCGGATAACGGCTCCCGGAGCCGGAACGCCACGTCGGTCTCCTCGTCCGTGAGAAGCTCGCCGTCGGCTCCCGTCAACCGCTCTCGGAGCAGTCCCGCGGGCCCGTGAAAGTCGATCCGGACCAGCGGCTTTGCCGGCTCGTCGGCGTCGTCTCCGACGCCCTCGACGGTCAGGTCGAAGTAGTCGCGCCGCATTGGCTAGCTAACAGTTCGGTGCGGGGGCGTATGAACGTAACGCACGGTGGTGGCGCCTAACGCACGGTGCGACGCGCCCCGGCGCTCGCCGTCCTTTTAAGCCCACCCGCCGAGGATGGCGTATGGTCTGGGTTCGCTCCGAGTACGCCGGCGAGCTCGCCGTCGTCTCGGCGTGGCTGGCGGCGCTGCTCCCCTGGAACGTCACGTACACCACCGGCGAAGGGCTGGGCGGACTCCTCTACGTCAGGTTCGTCTTTGCCGAGTTCGTCTACTTCCGGGGGGTCGAGGTCGGTGGACGGAGCTTCGAGCTCCTCTCGATCCACCGGGCCGTCTCCCAACAGCTCGGACAGGATGTGGCGGTCGCCTACTTCGCGTGGGTCGCGGGCGCGGCGCTGGTCGGCGCCGCCGTCCTCCTCTCGGTCGCCTACTACCTCCGCGAGGAGCGCGTCGAGAACGGCCCCGTCGACCCGGTAACGACGATGGGCGTGTTGCTCGTCGGCGCCGGCATCGCCTTCCTCGTCGCCACCTACCTCGTCGTCACGCGCGGCATCCCCGGAATCCCGATCCCGATCGGCACCGTGGTCCTGCTCGTGCTCGGCGGCGTGCTCCTCGGCGCCGAGCGCGTCGGCGAGGAGACGGGCGAGAGCGTCGAGAACGGCGAGACCAGCGAGTAACGCCCACGACCTTGATAACGGTCGCCTCGGTGATGTGGGGTCTGATAGCGAAACTCGCCCGACGGAAGCGGTTTTAAGTGACGACGACCCCTTAACGAAGATAGTTCGAGGATGTCGGGTGACGTATTGGAGTCGGGCGCCGAGAGTCGGGTCGACCAGCTTCGGCGTCGCCTCAAGCGCACCTGGGAGATGCTACAGGGGTCGGACATCGAGGTGCGGCCGTTTCGCCCGGGAGTGGACGGTGCCCTCTCGTCGTTCGTCGTGCCCGACGGCGAGCGCGAGGTGGACCGCTACTGGGTGAACGCCCCGTACGCGTACGTCGTCGTCACCTACGACGATGCGGCAAGCGAACACCAGTACTACGCCGTCGAGCCCGACCTGGACGACTTCGAGCGGACGCTGCTCCGCCGGATCGTCAACGACATCCGCGACCCGTTGCTCTACCGCGATGGCGTCGGCCACGCCGACGAGGAGACGCTCCGGGACGAGCTTGAGAACCTCTTGGAGCAGTATGGCGTCGAAGCCGGGATGGACACGTTTCACACCCTGCTCTACTACCTCTACCGCGACTTCCGCGGGTTCGGAAAGATCGACCCCCTGCTTCACGACCGGCATATCGAGGACGTCTCGTGTGACGGCTACGAGCTCCCCATCTTCGTCTACCACGACGAGTACACCGACATCGAGACCAACGTCTCGTTCAAACAGGAGGAGCTCGACAACTACGTCATCCGGCTGGCCCAGCAGTCCGGCCGCCACATCTCCGTCGGCGACCCCATCGTCGAGACCACCCTGCCGGACGGGTCGCGCGCCGAGCTCGCGCTCGGCGAGGAGGTCACCCCGCGGGGGTCCGCGTTCACCATCCGCCAGTACGCCGACGAGCCGTTCACCCCCATCGACCTGATCGACTACGGCACCTTCTCCATCGAGCAGATGGCGTACTTCTGGCTCTGTATCGAGCACAACAAGAGCCTCATCTTCGCCGGCGGGACCGCGTCCGGGAAGACCACGTCGATGAACGCGGTGTCGATGTTCATCCCGCCGCGCGCGAAGGTGCTCACCATCGAGGACACCCGCGAGCTCTCCTTATACCACGACAACTGGCTCTCCTCGGTCACCCGCGAGCGGCTCCACGAGGGCACCGACATCGACATGTACGACCTGCTGCGCTCGGCGCTCCGCCACCGCCCCGAGTACATCGTGGTCGGGGAGGTGCGCGGCGAGGAGGCCGTCACCCTGTTCCAGGCGATGAACACGGGCCACACCACCTTCTCGACGATGCACGCCGACTCCATCGAGACGGTGATCAACCGGCTGGAGAACGAGCCGATCAACGTCCCCCGTGCGATGGTCCAGTCGCTGGACATGCTCTCGATCCAGACGCTCTCCCGATTCGGCGACCAGCGCGTGCGCCGGGCGAAGGTGATCGGCGAGATCGGCGGCATCGACCAGCGAACCGGCGAGCTCGACTACTCCTCGGCGTTCAACTGGGACCCCGAGAGCGACACCTTCCAGCGGAACGACTCGGAGCTGCTCTCGGAGATCCAGGAGGAGCGCGGCTGGAAACGGTCGGCGCTGCTCTCGGAGATGCAACAACGCGAGCGGTTCCTCGAGATCCTCTCCGAGCTCGGCGTCACCGGCTACCGACGCTTCACTGCACTCGTCAACGAGTACTACGCTGATCCCGACCGCGTGATGGACCGGCTGGAGGACGAAGCCGCCGGGTCATGATCCGGTACCTGCCGTTTGTCGGCGCCGTCGTGCTCGTCGGTGCCCTGCTCGCGCCCGCGGTGAGCCGCCGCGTCGACCTGCTCGTCTCGCGCGTCGCGCTTGCGCTCTTCGGCGACTACGTCGCGGACCGGAGCCCGCGAAAGCAGGATCAGCGGGACCTGATGCGGGCGGCCCACACCGGCGGCACACATCGAGTGTACGCGTCACGAACGCTGCTGTACGCCGGCGTGCTCGGCGTGGTCGGCAGCATCGTCGGCGTCTACCTGGCCGCGGGCGTGCTGACGCTGTTGGCGGTGAGCACGGAGGCGCTCGCAAACATCCTCCCCCCACAGCTGAACTTTCTCTCGAATCTGGCACGGCTCTCGGAGGTCGGATTCGCCGAGCTGTTCGCTCTGCTCGCGTTCTCCTCGGCAACCGTCGGCGCCGGCCTGGGGCTTGCCACCTACTACGCCCGGTGGGAAGTGCTCAACCAGCGTTCGGTCGCGCGGGCGTCGGCCATCGACACCACGCTTCCACGGACGGTGGCGTTCATCTACGCCCTCTCGCGGTCCGGAATGGCGTTCCCCCAGGTGATGAACACGCTCGCCCGGAACCAGGAGGTGTATGGCGAGGCGGCCGCCGAGCTCTCCGTCGCCGTCCGCGACATGAACACGTTCGGGACGGACGCGCTGACGGCGCTCCAGCGCACCGCACAGCGAACGCCGAGCGAGGACCTCTCGGAGTTCGCCGAGAACCTCGCATCCGTGCTCGGCTCCGGGCAGTCGCTCTCGGCGTTCTTGGAGGACCAGTACGAGCGCTATCAGGAGGAGGCGGAGGCCAAACAGGAGCAGTACCTCGAACTGCTCTCGACGTTCGCGGAGGCGTACGTCACCGCGCTCGTCGCCGGACCGCTGTTTCTCATCACCATCCTCGTCGTCATCGGGCTGGTGTTGGAGGACACGCTCCCGCTGCTTCGGGTCATCGTCTACCTCGGTATCCCGCTGGCGACGCTCGGGTTCAT
The DNA here is from genome assembly GCF_054654575.1 of Halorubrum gandharaense. Lineage (NCBI taxonomy): Archaea > Methanobacteriati > Methanobacteriota > Halobacteria > Halobacteriales > Haloferacaceae > Halorubrum > Halorubrum gandharaense. The sequence goes on along the minus strand of NZ_BAAIET010000001.1, from coordinate 388,409 downwards.
CGTCTACGTCGACAGCGTCACACAGGGAGTCGACTCGAACGAGCGCGTTGACCTCGACGAGGTGCCCGACGCGGACGCGGAGTTCACGCTCCCGGACGGCGGTACGACCGCCGACGACCGGTGGCGAGTCAGCCGGGAGCGACTGGCGGCACACGACTGGTTCGACGACGTGCTCGGCTGGGTGACCACCCCGGTGGAGACCATTCTCGGCCGCCCGAGCACGGTGTTCGTGATCAGCGTCCCGCTCGGAGCGGCGTGGGTCGCCGCCACGGCGCTCCCCGTGCCGGTGACGGAGCCGACCCGGATGGTTGCCGCCGTCGAGGGCGCAGCGGTGCAGGCGGCCACGTTCGTGCTCGCCTCCTACGCCATCGTCTACGAGATCGAGAAGCGTCGCACGCGCGGCATCGAGGCGACCGTCCCCGACTTCCTCGACCGGCTGGCGAGCATCAACGAGGCGGGCACCTCCGTCGTGGAGAGTTTCAGGCGCGTCACCGACTCCGACCTGGCCGACCTCACGCCGGAGCTGGTTCGCACCTGGCGGGACATCCAGTGGGGCGCGGACGTCTCCTCGGCGCTCGGTCGGCTGGAGCGCCGGGTGGAGTCCCCGCTGGTGTCGCGCTCGGTGGCGCTCATCACCAACGCGATGCGCGCCAGCGGCGACATCGGCCCCGTGTTGCGGATCTCCGCGGACGAGGCGCGGGCGACGCGGAAGCTCCGCCGGGAGCGCAGGCAGGTGATGATGACGTACCTCATCGTCATCTACATCTCGTTTCTCGTGTTTCTCGGCATCATCGCCGCGCTTACGGTCTCGTTCATCCCGGCCATCGAGGATGCCGAGATCGCCAACGGCGTCGGCGACATAGGCGGGGGTGTCGGCGGCGGGATCACCGAGGGGCTCGGCGACATCGACGTGTTCGCCTACGAGCAGCTGTTCTACCACGCCGCCGCCATTCAGGCGGTCTGCTCCGGGCTGGTCGCCGGACAGCTCGGGGCGGGGTCGGTGCGCGACGGCGTGAAACACGCCGTCATCCTGCTGGTGCTGGCGTCGGTCGCGTTCGTCGTGATGGACCTGGTGTGACGCACTCGCGCCGCTGGCAGTCCTCCGAAGGGCGAAGTTCTTTGACGACCGGCGTCCGTGCGTACACCAATGAGCGACACTGAGACGATCCACGTCGCGGACGTGAGCAAGGGGGTCGGCGGCGACGCCACGTCGGAGCCGGGGTCGTCGGTCGACCTCCCCGTCGTCGAGCTCCTCACGGGGCGGGGGTTCGTCACGGGGAAATCCGGGTCCGGGAAGTCGAACACCGCCTCCGTTCTCATCGAGAATCTGCTTGACAACAACTTCCCCGTCCTCATCGTCGACACGGACGGGGAGTACTACGGCCTCAAGGAGGAGTACGAGATCCTCCACGCCGGCGCCGACGAGGAGTGCGACATCGTCGTCTCGCCCGAGCACGCCGAGAAGATCGCGTCGCTCGCTCTCGAACAGAACGTGCCGATCATCCTCGACGTCTCCGGCTATCTGGAGGAGTCGGAGGCGTCGAAGCTCCTCCTGGAGGTGACCAAACAGCTGTTCGCCAAGGAGAAGAAGCTCAAGAAGCCGTTCCTGCTCGTCTTAGAGGAGTGTCACGAGTACATCCCGGAGGGCGGCGGGATGGACGAGACGGGCAAGATACTGATCAAGGTGGGGAAACGCGGCCGGAAACACGGACTGGGGATCGTCGGGATCAGCCAGCGCCCCGCCGACGTGAAGAAGGACTTCATCACCCAGTGTGACTGGCTCTGCTGGCACCGGCTCACCTGGGACAACGACACCAAGGTCGTCGGGCGGATCCTCGGCTCGAAATACGCCGACGCCATCGAGGAGCTGGCCGACGGGGAGGCCTTTTTGATGACCGACTGGGACGAGTCGATCCGCCGGATCCAGTTCCACCGCAAGCAGACGTTCGACGCCGGCGCGACGCCCGGGCTGGAGGACTTCGAGCGCCCCGAGCTGAAGTCGGTCTCCGGCGACCTCGTGAGTGAGCTCCAGTCGATCTCCGACGAGCAGGCGCGCCACGAATCCGAGATGGCCGACCTCCGCCAGGAGCTCGACAAAAAGCGCGCACGCATCAACCAGCTGGAGGCCGAACTGGAGGAGGCGAAGGACCTCTCGAACATGGCCGACCAGTTCGCACAGGCGCTGCTCGGCAAAGCCGAAGCGCCGTACCGTGGCGGTGGCGGCCGCAACGTTCAGGGGCCGACGCAGGCGGGCGCCGGCGGCGCTGACGCCGCTGACGGCGGCCAGTCGGACCTCGGCGCGTACGAGGAACCCGAGGGCAACGTCACGAACGAGCACGCCGGCGAGTCGAACGAAGCGACCAGCACAGCGCGAGGTGAAGAGACGGACGACGAGCCGGGAGCCGAGGACGCTGACGAGACCACTACTGCCGACGACCTGTCTGCCGACGACCTGTCTGTCGACGACCCGTCCGCCGACGACCCGTCTGCCGACGACCCGGCTGCCGACGTTGAGCCCGTCACGCGCGCCGACGTGGCGGAAGGTGCACTCCGCTTCGACGACGCGATGGAGCTCGGCACGCGCGCGGCGGTCATCGACGAGTTGGCGGGGCGCGTCGAGGCGCTGCCCGACCTCTCACAGGCGATGCTCCGCCACTACCGGCGGGAGGGCGTGAGCGAGCCGATCGCGGCCCACATCGACGCCGGCGGCGACGGCGACTCGGGCCACGCCTACAGCCGCCACCGGCCCATCCGCAAAGCGGGGCTGATCCGCCACGCGGGCCGCGGCCACTACGCGTACGCGATCCCCGAACTCGTCCGGGAGGCGTATGCCGACCGGCTCGACGACGAGGCCGTCCGCGAGATGGTCGCCGAGATCGAGGAGACGTTCGTGCCGCCGGCCGAACGGGTGTATCCCGCCGACGCCGACCCCGAGTCGGTCGCACCGGACGTGGCCCGGGACGCGGTCGCCGAGGACGTAGTCGTGGACGGTTCGTCAAGTGACGAGGCAAACGCTTCGGGCGACTCGTCCGACGTGGCCTCCGAATCGGTCGCCGACGAGGACTCGAACGACCACGACGAGGACTCGTCGGCCGACACCGACACCCAGAACGACGACGCCCTCATCCTCGATGCGGGCGAGGACGACGATGCGGACGACTCGTCGAGTACGGGCGGCGGCCTCAGCGATGCGGCGAAGGGCTTCGCCGGCGACGAGCCGTCCGACGGAACTGGCGTTGTGGACGAACCATCCGTCGAATCGGAACCGTCGGACGACGACGGCTCCGAACCCGGCGACGAGGTCGACGACCCGACCGTGCTCGACCCGGACGACGACGCCGAGATCATCGACGACGTGGGCTTTTAAGATCGGCTTCGAGCGCGTCCATCCCGCCGGCGGGCGCGCCGCGTCACGACGCCGTGGCGTTCGCGACTACCACTTCTTGTACGGCAGAAACTTCCCCTCGTAGGTGATTCGGACGCGGTCCCCATCCGGGTCCGTCACGCGGTCGACGTGGCACTCGAAGTCGATGGCGGACATGATCCCGTCGCCGAACTCCTCGTGAACCACCGCTTTGATCGCGTCGCCGTAGACGTACGGCACCTCGTGGAGGCGGTAGAGCATGGGGTCGGAGGGGACCGTCGGGTCGTCGTCGCCTTTTCGGGGCGGGCGCTGGACTGCTTCCTGCACCTCGTCGGCGTCCTCGGGGTCGAGGAACTTGACTAGGGCGTCCGCCTCGGCAGCGTCGGCGCTGGTCTCGCCCATCACGAGCGCGGCGGTCCACACCTCGTCGCGGCCGACGGCGTCGGCCACCTCGGCGAAGGTGGCGTCGGCGTCGTGTTTGGCGGCGAGCAGTCGCTCCGTGGCATCCTCGCGAGTGACCATGTCGATGTGCGCGGAGCGAACGGTCCTAAAAGGGACGGCCGATGGCAGGGGGCGCTACAGCTCCGAGACGAGGTCCTCGAGCGCGGCGGCCGGGTCCTCGGCCTTCGCAACGCCGGACGCGAGCAGGACGCCGCTCGCGCCGAGCTCCTGTGCGGCGGCCACGTCCGAGCCCGTGGAAACGCCCGCACCACAGTACACGTCGACCTGCGGGTCGATGGCGTCGGCGGCGCCCACGGCTCCCTCGACGATTTCGGGGTCCGCAGTGGCGACGCTCACGTCGCCGCCGATCAGCTCCGGCGGTTCGACGGCTACCGCGTCGGGGTCGAGCGCGGCGGCGGCGCCGACCTGCGTGGGGTTGTTCGCACAGACGCACGTTTCCAGATCCGCGTGTTCGGCCGCTCGGAGGGCGTTGTCGATGTCAGCGAGCTTCAGTCGCTTTTCGGAGTGGTTGATGAGCGTCCCCGTGGCGCCGTTGTCGGCGACCGCCGCCGCCAGCGTGGAGCCGGTGTGAGAGCCGTAGGAGTTCGGCGAGACGTGCTGGGCCCACGTCTCGACGCCGGTGTCCGCGACGCGCGAGATGTCCGCGGCCTGCGGCGACACTGCGATGCGGACGCCGGACGCCTCGCTCACGTCGCGCGCGGCGGTCGCGACCTCGATCGGATCACACGGATACGCCTTCAGATTGACCAGGATGAACATACTCGTATGCGAGTACCCAATGGCAAATAGCTTCACACTCCGGCCAGCGTTCACTCCCTGCCAGTCCTTTGGTAACGAAGCGCATGGCTTTTATCGCAGACACACGAATCATCTTGTAACTCCACTGAGTGGGGTGGTGTACTGGAATGTCTCTGATAGAGCTGATCGCCGGGGTAGAGGCCCACGAGGCCACGCTCACGGTGTTTAACCCCCGGTCGGGGGATGCGGCCTCCCTGTCCGACCACTTTGCCGACCGAAACGTGAGCGTGGAGGCGACGACGACGGACGCCGACCCCGAGCGGTTCGCGGTACTGTCGCGCGACGGCGAGTTCGTCACGGCGGTCGACGTGGCGGAGCTGCTCGCCCCCCGCGAGAGGACGACGCCGGCGTTCGCCACGGAGCCGTACCGCCCCGTTCTCGACCACCTCGACGAGACGCTGTTCACCTCCTACACCACCCGCGACATGGTGGCCGCGTCCCGCGAGATCGAGGACCGCGCTTGGCGGATGGGACACGGCGAGCTCCACGCCGGCTTCCAGACGCTCTCGGTGCTCGGAGGCGAAGCCGAGACGTACAACCGCCTCGGCGAAGCGCCCGCGCTCGACGTTCACGCCTACGCTGCGCCGGAGGGCGAGCTCCCCGATGCGGAGTCGGTCACGGTCCACGTCGAGCGCGCCCCCGAGATCCGCGAGACGTGGTTCGTGGCGTACGATGGCGACGGCGTCGACGAAGCCAAATGCGCCCTCCTCGCCGAGGAGCGCGAGCCCGGGCGCTTTTACGGCTTCTGGAGCTACGACCCGAGCACGGTCGACTACATGATCCGACATCTCACGGAGACGTACGGACCGGCGGAGACGCCCGACGAGGGCGGCGCGACGGTTTGAAACGTGGGACTCTGTAGCGTTCTCAGCAGCTGACACCTGTCGACCAGACACCCAGTTGAGTGACTGCGGGAGTGGGTATTGCAAATCGCCGCCGGCGATAGAGTATATAAACTGTCGAGAGTGGCAGTGACGCCTCTCTTATAAATGGAGGCGCGGTGCGGTGGCGCGCCCGGCGAGCGCCCGCGGGGCGCTCGTCGGCGCGCGAGGGAGGTTGGCGGCGGCCGCGGCGGTGCGGTGCGGTCCCGCGGCCGCCGTCAACCGAGGCTGGGGAGGCGTGAGGTGCGGTTGCGGGGTGGGGCTCAAAGGGGCAGCCGGCTCCGGGACGACGGGCGACGTAAGCACTTTTCAGGGCGTCGGGCTGTGCGGAGAGACGCCCTGAAAAGCGCGCAGCGAGCCCCTCGACCGGAGCCGGCTGGGGCTTTTGCAGGTGGTCCTCACGTTCGTAGAACCAGCAACTCACCGAACAAACGGGACTTATAAATGGCAAGTAACACGGTTCACACTCTACTTATAAATGCCGCACCCACACACCTGACACACCCACTCCCGTCATCGATCACGAAGGAGCCTCGGTAGGCCGGGGGTTTCGGACATCGTTGTCCCCCATGAGTGGTCTTCCAACGGTTTACAGGATCGACCGGTCCGAAAAAGCGGCTCCGTGTGGTGGTTCGGCGTCAGTCCTTCCGCTTGACCACGTCGCCGAGCGTCATCGTGCCGGAGTCGCCGGAGTCCCACTCCTCGTCGACGTCGCCGCCCTCGACGAGGGAGATCTCCAGCGCCTTCTCCAGTTTTTGCTGGATATCGTCGGTGGGGAGCGTGTCGCCGCGCTCCAGTTTGCGGATCAGACTCGCCTTCTCGTTGAGCCCGTCGGCGAGCTCCTCCTGGCTCAAGCCGGCGGCCTCGCGGGCCTTTCGGATGCGGTCGTCGTAGTCCGTCGCGATCTCCTCCATGTCGTCGAACATGTCGCGGGGGCGGGGGGAGCTGCCCGAGGAGCCCGAGGAGCCCGACGAGCCGCCGGAGGAGCCCGACGAGGACTTCCCGGAGCTGGAGCTCGTCGAGTACTTGCTCCCGGCCGAGGAGGTCGACTCGTCACGGACCTCCGTGCCGAAGTCCGTACAGGAGCTACACAGCTCCAGTTCGGCGCCCTCGACCTTCGTCGTCGTCAGCGAGGCCTGGTCGGCGCCACACATTTCACACTGAGGCATAGCCGTGGGTAACGCGTCCGTTCGTATAAAGGGTGCGCCGGCGCGGTGCCGGCGGCCGCGTGCGAACTCCCAGGCGTCGCTGAGAAACGGCAACTGGCGGGTGGTGCCGTCTCCGGTACCGACTTACCGTCGGGGATGAACAGGCCGATATGGACGTTCACGTCACCCACTCGGACGTGCGGGGGACCACCCGCGCGCCACCCTCGAAGAGCTACACGCACCGCGCCCTGCTCGCCGCCGGCTACAGCGACGGCGCCACCGTCACCTCGCCGCTGGTCTCCGCGGACACGAAGGCGACCGCCCGCGCAGTCGCGCGGTTCGGCGGCGACGTGGAGCGCGACCGCGAGGCCGGCGCCTTCAGGATCGACGGCTTCGATGGCCGGCCCGAAGTGCCCGACAACGTCATCGACTGTGCGAACTCCGGGACGACGATGCGGCTCGTCACGGGCGCCGCCGCGCTCGCGGACGGCGGCACCGTGCTCACGGGGGACTCCTCGCTCCGCTCGCGACCACAGGGTCCGCTTCTGGAAGCGCTCGACGACCTCGGCGTGCGCGCCGAATCGACGCGGGGCAACGGGCAGGCGCCGCTCGTGGTGTTCGGCCCGCTGGCCGGCGGCGAGGTCGCCATCCCCGGCGACGTGTCCTCGCAGTACGTCACCGCGTTGCTGATGGCCGGCGCCGTGACCGGCGAGGGGATCGAGATCGAGCTCACGACGGAGCTGAAGTCGGCGCCGTACGTCGACATCACCCTGGAACTGCTCGATGACTTCGGCATCGAGGCGACGCCCGTCGGCAGCGAGACGGCCGAGGGCGCGGAGGGGTTCTCCGTCCCCGGCGGCCAGACGTACGAGCCCGCGGGCGGCGAGTACGCGGTTCCCGGCGACTTCTCGTCCATCTCGTACCTCGCGGCCGCCGGCGCGGTCGCCGCCGACCCCGACGGTGAGGTCCGGATCGAGGGCGCTCGCCCGAGCGCGCAGGGCGACTCCGCCATCGTGGAGATCTTGGAGCGGATGGGCGCGGACATCGACTGGGACGAGGACGCCGGCGTCATCACGGTCCAGCGGTCCGAGCTCTCGGGTGTCGAGGTCGACGTGGGCGACACGCCCGACCTGCTTCCCACCATCGCGACGCTCGGGGCGGTCGCTGACGGCGACACCCGGATCGTCAACGCGGAGCACGTCCGGTACAAGGAGACCGACCGCGTGGCCGCGATGGCCGAGGAGCTGGCGACGCTCGGCGTTGAGACCACGGAGACGACCGACACGCTCACCGTCCACGGCTCCGACAGCGAACTCGTGGGTGCGACCGTCGACGGCCGCGGTGACCATCGGATCGTGATGTCGCTGGCGGTCGCCGCGCTCGCCGCGGAGGGGACGACGACCATCGCGGGCGGCGAGCACGTCGACGTCTCGTTCCCCGACTTCTTCGGAACGATGTACGACCTCGGCGCGGATATCGAGCGAGAGGACTGAGCGGATTCGGTTTCTCTCGGGCGGATCCTCCGCGTTCGTCGGCATCGAACGCCACGGGAGATACCGTCACTCGCGGCCGGCTTCACACCTTATAAGGCGCCCGGCGGCGAACGTGCCGGCAATGGAACTCGGTTCGCGGGACGCCTTCACCCGGATGGGGACGCTCGGCATCGAGGAGGAGTTCTTCATCGTCGATGCCGACGGCCGCCCCACCTCCGGAATCGACGACCTCGTCTACGGGAGCGACCCGCCGGCCGCCATCCCCGACGGGTTCGACCACGAGCTGTTTAAGTGTACCATCGAAACGCAGACGCCGCTGATAGTGGACCCCGATTCGGCCGGCGACCACCTGCGGACCGTTCGGGAGGCGCTCGTCGACCACGCCGCCGAGCACGGCTACCAGGTCGCGGCCGCCGGCCTCCACCCGCTGGCGAAGTGGCGCGAGCTCGACCACGCCGAAAAGCCCCGGTACCGCTCCCAGCTGGAGCGGATCCAGTACCCCCAGCACCGCAACACCACCGCGGGGCTGCACGTCCACGTCGGCGTCGATGACGCCGACAAGGCGGTGTGGGTCGCCAACGAGCTCCGGTGGTACATGCCCGTCATGCTGGCGCTGTCGGCGAACTCGCCGTTCTGGAACGGCTTCGACACGGGGCTTGCCTCGGCCCGCGCGAAGATCTTCGAGAATCTCCCGAACACGGGAATTCCGTCGGCGTTCGCGGACTTCGACGCCTTCCAGCAGTACGAGCGCCGGATGGTCGAACACGGCTCCATCGAGGACCGCGGCGAGCTCTGGTTCGACGTACGCCCCCACACCGGCCACGGCACCGTCGAGATTCGCGCGCCCGACGGCCAGCGCGACCCCGAGGTGTCGTTGGCGTTCGCGGAGTACGCGCACGCGCTCGTCGTCGACCTCGCCGAACGCTACGAGGACGGCGAGTCGGGGGCGGACCTCCGCCGGGAGATCCTCGACGAGAACAAGTGGCGTGCCACTCGTCACGGCCACGACGCGTCGTTCATCGCGCACGATGGCGAGGGAGAGGTGTCGCTCGGCGAGGTCGTCGACCGAGAGTGCGACCGGCTCGGCATCTCCGGCATCCGCGAGGTGTACGACGGCGAAAGCGGGAGCCAGCGCCAGCGCCGGATCCGCGAGGGGTCCGGCGTCGAGGCGCTCGCCGCCGACCTCCTGCTGGCCGACGAGTAGCGCGAGCGATTCCGCCGTCGCGACTATCTTCCGTTGTCGCGGCCACCTTCCGTCGGATGTGAGACGACGAGAAACCCTTTTCAGCGCGGAGAGCCGACTCGGGGTATGAGCAAGGACGAGGAGCACGCTGACGAGGAGTCTCCCACGGAACGAACGCGCGAGGAGCTCCGCAAGACGAAGGAGAAACTCGGCGAGGGGGCCGACAAGGCGGTGAAGGGGTTCGACGACAACGTCGTCGACCTGCTTTCGTGGGTGCTGGACACGGAGACGCGCGCACGGATCTACGTCTTCCTCCGTGAGCACCCCGACAGCACCAGCGAGGAGGTCGCGGACGGCACCGGCCTCTACCCGAGCACCGTGCGGGAGGCGCTCGCCGAGCTCCACGACGAGGGGAAAGTCGAGCGTGGCAAACGCGAGTCCAGCGGGGCGGGCAACAACCCCTACGAGTACGAGGCGATCGCCCCCAGCGAGCTGGTCCGCGGCGTCGTCGGCGACGTACAGCGCGAGCTCAACACCGTCTTCAACCTCGACCGCCGTCTCGGCGGCGAGGACGAGGCCGGCGACGCGGAGCCCGTGCAGATCTCCGTCGACGACACGGACGATGAGGACGAGGGCGGCGATGCGGAAGATGTGGAGGACGCTGCGGAGGATGCGGAGGACGACACCGCGGCCGATGACGCGGACGACAACGACGACTCCAAACGCGACGACTAATCGACCCCGCTTCGGGACCTTTTAAGGCCCGCCCCCGCCACGTTCCCGCATGAACGTCGCGCTGGGTGGCACCTTCGACCCCATCCACGACGGCCACCGGAAGCTCTTCGAACGGGCCTTCGAGATCGGCGACGTGACCGTCGGACTCACCTCCGACGAGCTGGCGCCGAAAACGCGACACGTCGAGCGCTACGTCCGTCCGTTCGAGGAGCGGAAACGCGACCTCGAATCGGAGTTGGCCCCCATCGCGGAGAGATACGACCGAGAGTTCGAGATCCGCGAGCTCGACGAGCCCACCGGCATCGCCACCGAGCCGGAGTTCGACGCGCTGATCGTCTCCCCGGAGACCCGCGAGGGCGGCGAGCGCATCAACGAGATCCGCACCGACCGTGGCCACGATCCGCTGGAGATCGTCGTCGTCGACCACGTGTCCGCCGAGGACGGCAAGCGGATCTCCTCAACGCGTATCGTCAAAGGCGAAATCAACCAGCACGGCGAGCTCACACCCGACCGTGAGGGGCGGGGGGCGACGCGCCCGGAATGAGCGTTCCTCGTGCGGTTCTTCTCGGCGACGCCGGCGTCGAACGCGCAGCCGTGTGGAGCGTCGTCGGCTTCGGGCTCTCGTACGTCGCGTTCGACGCCGCCGCAGTCCTCGGGACGCCGCCGACCGAGTGGATGGCGCTCGGCGCCGCCCTGCTTGCCGCGCTCGGAACGGTGGCGTTCGGGCGCGTCGGCGGCGGAGCGCTCCCCTGTACCCTGTTGGCGTACGGGCCGTTCGCCGGCGTGCTCCTCCGAACGCTCGACCCGATCGTGTTCGCCGGGACGCCCCTCGCGGCCGTCGAGCCGGCGCTCGTCGCGCTCGCCGGCGCGGTCGCCGTCGGGCTCGCGGGCTACCTCGTCGGACGACTGGTGACGTCACTGGGTGGCCCGGATGGCGCGAACGGATCGCAGGAAGCGTAGTCAGCGAGTGAAGGAGAAGCAAGACTGCATCGACGGCGGACGCGAACGACGCCGTCTGAGACGGGCGTTGGGAGCGCTACTCGTTTTTGAACGATGCGGTGTACACTAAGAACGCGCCGGTGAGAAGGATAAACGAGAGGAACGTCACCAGCGCGAGCACGTTCGCGAACGGGTCGAGCGGGTTGAGAAACTCCTGACCCGTCGTGTCGAGGACCAGTACCGCGAGCAGCGCCGCGATCAGACCGAGCAGCCAGTTCGTAAGGACGCGTTCCATGGAGGGTCATCTCTCCCATCCCTCAAAAACCCGATGGGGATTCGCCGTCGGCCCCCGGAGCTTTGTTCGCTCACTCCGAACGGCCCCTGTGAGCGACGAGAGCGACGAGAGCAGCGAGACGGACGAGACGACCCTGTGGCTGCTCGGCGACCGCCTCGACCCGCCGGCGGACGCGCTGGCGCGAGCCGACGAGGTGCTGTTGGTCGAGTCACACGAGTTCGCCGCCCGGCGGCGGTATCACGCCCACAAGCTTACGCTGGTGTTCTCGGCGATGCGCCACTGCCGGGACCGCCTGCGCGATCGCGGCCACGACGTGACGTACCTGCGTGCGGACTCCTTCGGCGAGGCGCTCGACGAGTATCTCGGCGACCATCCCGCCGACACGCCCACACTGGAGACGACACGTCCGACCGCGGAGCGGGCCGCCGACCGCCTCCACGGGCTGGTCCGCGAGTGTGGGGGCACGCTCGAATTTCGCCCCGACGACCGCTTTTTCACCGACCGCGCGGACTGGGGGGAGTTCGCCGGCGACGACCGGGATCCGGACCGCACGTATCGCCAGGAGGACTGGTACCGTCACGTTCGACGGGAACACGACATCCTGATGACGGGCGGGGAGAGGGGGGACGACTCCGAAGATAGTGACCCGGAACCGCTCGGCGGCGAGTGGAACTACGACGACCTGAACCGGGAGACGCCGCCCGACGACTGGGAACCGCCGGCCCCGAAGCGGTTCGAGCCGGACGAACTGACTCGCGAGACCCACCGGTGGGTGGTGGAGACGTTCGAGACGTGGGGCGAGTCGTCGCTCGACGGCTTCGGCTGGCCCGTCACGCCCGCGGAGGCGAGGGAGGCGCTCGACGACTTCATCAAGCGGCGGCTCCCCTCGTTCGGCCGGTATCAGGACGCGATGGTTGGCGGGGAGCCGTTCGTTTCACACTCGCTGTTGTCGCCCGCGCTCAACCTCGGGCTGCTCGACCCACGTCAGGTCGTCGACGCCGTGGAGACGGGGTACGCCGAGCGCGGCGTCGAGCCGGGGGCGTACGACCCCGTCCGGGACGGAACGCCGGCGGCGGGGACGACCGCAACGCTCGACGAGTTCGGTGGCGGATCCGACGAGCGCGACGACGGCCACCTGCCCATCCCCCTGAACGCAGCGGAGGGGTTTCTCCGTCAGGTGGTCGGCTGGCGGGAGTTCGTGCGCCACGTCTATCGCGAGCGGATGCCGGAGATGGCCGCGGCCAACCAGCTTGACCAGACGCGGGACCTGCCGCCGGCGTTCTGGGACGGCGAGACGGAGATGCAGTGTCTCTCCGAAGCCGTCAGCCACGTTCGCGAGTTCGGCTACGCTCACCACATCGAGCGGCTGATGGTGCTGTCGAACGTCGCGCTGCTGTACGGGACGGAGCCCGCCGAGCTCACCGAGTGGTTCCACCTCGGCTTCGTCGACGCCTTTCACTGGGTGACCACGCCGAACGTCGTCGGCATGGGGTCGTTCGGCACCGACGCCCTGTCGACGAAGCCGTACGCGTCCTCGGGGAACTACGTCAACCGGATGAGCGACCACTGCGCGGACTGCTCGTACGCGGTTTCGCGCACGACGGGCGAGGGCGCGTGTCCACTCAACGCGCTCTACTGGGACTTTCTCGCGGAGAAAGAGTCGGAGCTACGGGAGACCGGCCGAATGGGGCTGATGTACTCGCATCTCGACGACAAGCGCGAGGCCGGCGACCTGTCGGCGATCCGCGAGCGCGCCGCCGCGCTCCGGGAGGGATTGCGGGACGGTGAGGTGTAGCGGGGGGAAGCATGCGGTGTGGCCGACCGGCGGTGCCGGCCTCGTGTCGCCCAACTGACCGACGGCGCCGCCCCGGTGGCGCCGCAGTCGAACGGCGGCGCTGTCGCTCGCGAGTGTGAATAACACGACGCGTGGTTCGCGAACTACTCCGTACCGGCCGAGTTACAGGCGCGTGAGATTCGTGGCACGCGGACCCTTGTCCGCCTGCTCGATGTCGAACTCCACTTCCTGTCCCTCCTCGAGATCCGGACCGCCGATGTCTTCCATGTGGAAGAACACGTCCTCGTCCGATTCGTCAGTCTCGATGAAACCGTAGCCGCCAGTGTCGTTGAAGAAGTCGACCTTGCCTTTCGCCATCGCATCCACACAAACACGCATCCGGGAAATAAACGTTGTGGCGATTTCGGAGCGGATCAGCGGCGTTCCGCGAGGCGTTCGTCGGCGTTCCGTGGGTCCTCGCCGGCGTGCTCGCAGGTTCCTCGCCGGCGTCCGCCCGATACGACCCTGCCCCTCTTCCAGTTGGCTTGGCTCTGTTGAAATCCTCAGGAGGTGACAAATTCTGGCCCGGCTCCGGTCTATACAGGATCCTCGATGAGTGACTGCGGGAGTGGGTATTGCAATTCTTCGCCGGTGAGGTGGTATATAAATGGACGAGAGTTACAGTGACGCCGCCCTTATAAACGGACGCGCGGTGCGGTGGCGCGCCCGGCGAGCGCCCAGCGGGCGCTCGGCGGCACGCGAGGGACGCCGCGAGCGGAGCGAGCGGCGAGGCTGGGGAGGCGTGAGGTGCGGTTGCGGTGCCGTGCGGGGTGGGACTCAAAGGGGCAGCCGGCTCCGGGATGACGGGCGACGTAAGCACCGCAGCGGGCGGTGCCGAGAGCGAGGAGCGCAGCGAGCCCCTCGACCGGAGCCGGCTGGGGCTTTGCAGGCGGCCCTCACCGGCGAACTCCCGGCGACTCACCGATCATTCACACCTTATAAACGAACTACGACACCATCTACGACCTACATATAAATGCCATCTCCACCCACGTACAACACCTACTCCCGACATCGATCAACAAGCACTCTTCAGCGTCTGTTTCAAGAAAGGATATGTCTGAAGAATGAGATTTCAACAATGCCGTTAGATTTGAAAACCAAAATCTAACCTCTTCAGAACATTTGTTTCGAAGCTTGATGGCGGATAGAGATGGGGTTAGACAATCACAACCGGCATGAATAGGGAACCCGTACATACAGCTATCATGAGCACACGCCGCGCACATCTGGAGATCGGCGGCATGTCCTGTTCGACCTGTTCGGGGGCGGTCGCCGAGGCGGTGGAGGCGCTCGACGGCGTCGAGGAGGCCGCCGTCAACTTCGCCACCGACGAGGGGACGGTGACGTACGACCCCGAACGGGTGAGTCTCGCGGCGATCTACGACGCCGTGCGCGAGGCGGGATACGACCCGGTCTCCGAGACGACGAGCGTCGGGATCCGCGGAATGAGCTGTTCGACCTGCGCGGAGACGAACGAGGAGGCGATCGGCGAGCTCCCCGGGGTGATCGCCGTCGATGTCAACGCCGCCACCGACGAGGCACACGTCGAGTACAATCCAGTCGACGCGAGCATCGAGGACGTGTACGCGGCCGTCGAGGACGCCGGCTTCGAGCCGGTTCGCGAGACGGAGGGCGCGTCGACCGCCGAGCGCGAGGAGACCCGCAAGAGCGCCGCCGAACGGGAGCTCGCCCGTCAGCGCCGGCTCGTGATCGGTGGGGGGATCCTCACGCTCCCGTTCTGGTACCTGATGGGAGCGATGTTCGGCCTCTACGCGATGCCCGGCGACGTTGCCGGCGTCGACTTCGGGTGGGTCGAGTTCGCCCTCGCGACGATCCTCATGGGGACGCTCGGCAAGGAGTTCCTGTTCGGGGCCTGGCGCGCGTGGTCGAAGAGTCGGGACGTGAACATGGACACGCTCGTCGCGATCGGCACGTCGGCCGGCTACCTGTTCAGCACGGCCGTGATGGTGGGACCGCTGGTGGGCGCACCGCTCGTCGGCGACCTCTACTTCGAGGCGGTCGCGTTCATCCTCTGGTTCATCACCGTCGGCAACTGGCTGGAGGTGCGCTCGAAGGCCCGCGCCAGCGACGCGCTCCGCGAGCTCCTCCGGATGAGCGCCGAGGAGGCGACGCTCGTCGACGAGGACGGCACCGAGCGAACGGTCCCGGTCGAGGAGATCGCCGTCGGCGACGTGATGAAGGTGCGCCCGGGAGAGAAGATCCCGACCGACGGCGTCGTCCTCGAAGGGGAGTCCGCCGTCGACGAGTCGATGCTCACGGGCGAGTCCGTCCCGGTCGAGAAGGCGCCCGGTGACGAGGTCGTCGGCGCCACCGTCAACGAGAACGGCGTGCTGCTCGTCGAGGCCACGAAGGTCGGGAAGGACACCGCCATTCAGCAGATCGTCGAGCGGGTCCGGGAGGCGCAGTCGCGTCAGCCGGACATTCAGCGCGTCGTCGACAAGGTGTCCGGCGTGTTCGTGCCGGTCGTCATCATCAACGCGCTGTTCTGGGCGACGGTGTGGGCGCTGTTCCCCGGCCCGCTCTCGACGTTCGTCTCCGCGCTCCCGCTGTGGGAGCCGGTCGGCGGCGGGCCGGCCGCCGGCGGCGTGAGCGTCCTCGAGTTCTCGATGGTCGTGTTCGCGTCCGCCGTCCTCATCGCCTGTCCCTGCGCGCTCGGGCTGGCGACGCCCGCGGCGACGATGGTGGGCTCCACCATCGCCGCCACCAACGGCGTCCTCTTCAAGGGCGCCGACATCCTCGAACGCGTTCGCGACGTGGACGTGGTCGTTTTCGACAAAACGGGGACGCTCACCCACGGCGAGATGGAGCTGACCGACGCGGTCCCCTTCGAGAACGGCGAGCCGGTGGAGTCAGCGAAGTCGGCCGACGGAGGCGGCACGCCCGAGCCGGACGGGAGCGAGACGCCCGCGCCCGACGGCGGCGTCGCAGTCACACCCGACACAGCAGACGCCGCCGACCCCACCACGCGGCTGTTGCTGGCAGCCGCCGGCGCCGAATCCGGCAGCGAACACCCGCTCGGCCGGGCGATCGTCGCGGGTGCTGCCGAACGCGGCATCGACCCCGCGGAGCCGGCGAGCTTCGAGAACGTTCCCGGTCACGGGGTGAAAGCGACGACCGCGGTCGGCGAGACGCTCGTCGGCAACCGGAAGCTGCTGCGCGATAACGGCGTCGACCCGTCGCCCGCGGAGGAGACGATGGAGCGACTGGAGCGCGAGGGGAAGACGGCGATGCTGGTGGCGTGTGACGGAACGCTGCTCGGCGTCGTCGCGACCGCCGACACCGTCCGCGAGAGCGCGCGCGAAACGGTCGCCGCGCTTCAGGACCGCGGCATCCAAGTGTCGATGCTCACCGGCGACAACGAGCGGACCGCACGTGCGGTCGCCGAGCAGGTCGGGATCGACCCCGATCGCGTCCGTGCCGAGGTCCTCCCCGAGGACAAAGCCGACGCCATCGACGCGATCCAGTCGGACGGCAGCCGTGCCGTGATGGTCGGCGACGGCGTCAACGACGCGCCGGCGCTGACGACCGCGCACGTCGGGATCGCCATC
This sequence comes from Halorubrum gandharaense, assembly GCF_054654575.1. Classification (NCBI taxonomy): domain Archaea; kingdom Methanobacteriati; phylum Methanobacteriota; class Halobacteria; order Halobacteriales; family Haloferacaceae; genus Halorubrum; species Halorubrum gandharaense. Next base: position 371,705 of record NZ_BAAIET010000001.1, on the reverse strand, counting down.
GGGTCCGGGACGGATGTGGCGATCGAGTCCGCCGACGTGACGCTGATGCGGGACGACCCGCGGGACACCCTGAAGGCGCTGCGGATCTCCGAGGCGACCATCTCGAAGGTCCACCAAAACCTCTTCTGGGCGTTCGTCTACAACACGACGCTCATCCCGATCGCCTCGCTCGGGCTGCTCAACCCGGCGCTTGCCGGCCTCGCGATGGCCGGCTCGTCCGTGTCGGTGATGACGAACAGTCTCGCATTCCGCCGCTGGGACCCGGAGACGGACTACCACTTCCTGTTGGCCCGCCCGTATTACTGGCTCGTCGGCTGAGTCGGGTGGGCCGGGTGGGATACGGGCTACGTCCCGTCGTCCGCCACCGGGAGCCGCACGCGAACCAGGTTGCCGTCGTCCGTTCTGTCGAACTCGATACTTCCGTCGGAGAGGTCGATGACCCAGTACACTAACCAGAGGCCGAGCCCGCTGCTGTGGTACACCTCGCTCATCTCGTCGTCTCCGGTGAGGATCCGATAGTCGTAGTCCGGGATGGGTGGGTTGTGGTCCTCGAACGTCAACACGACCTCGTTACCGTCTCGGTGGCCGGAGATCCTGATCCACGGCGAGTCCTCCGTCGCGTGTTCGACGGCGTTCTCGACGAGTTCGCCGACCGCGACCTCAAGATCCGGGCGGGTTCGAGCAGCCAGACCCTCGGGAACGTCGACCTCGATCGTCGCCGTCGTTCCCGGTTCGTCCTCCTCGAACCGTTCGACCGCGTGCTCGATCACGGACGCGAGATCAAGCCGTCGGGACCCGGAGTTGTCGGTGAGAATGCGGTTGATCGTCCGCTGTTTCTCCGCTTTTTCCAGGAGTCCTTCTCCCACGTTGCGGATGACGCGTGCACACTCGTCGAGGTCGTCGGCGGAAACCGGTCCCTCCAGATCCCCGGTTTCGTCGGCGTATCCGACGATCTTGTTGAGGTCGTTCCGGAGGTTGTGCCGGAGCACGGTGTCGATGACGGCGAGCTGCCGTTCCCGCCGGCGGCGGTCGCTCACGTCACGCGTGAAGCCGGCGATTCGCGTTACCTCGCCGTCGTCGACGATCGGCTGTCCCTGCACCCAAACCCACCGATTGTAGTTCTGTCGAGCGTTCACTCGATATTCGATGTCGACCGGCTCGCCGGCCGACAGTCGGTCCATCGCCTCCGCGACCCGCGGACGGTCCTCCGGATGAACTGCCTCCAGGAACGCGGTCGGATCTCCCTCGATCTGCTCGACGGGCTGGCCGTACACCGTCTCATAAGCGGGATTGGCGAACAGCAGCTCCGACCAGTCGCCGTTGAACATCCAGAGCACGTCGTCGGTCGCCCCGGCGATCGCCGACAGCTGGCGAGCCGTCTCGTCGCGCTCACGTTCGGCCTCGACGCGGTCGGTCACGTCCCGCGAGCTGATCACGTAACCGTCGAACGACGGAACGGCGACGTTCGAGAACCGGCTCTCCATGTGGACGTACGACCCGTCGGCGCACCGGTGCCGGTACTCGACGGTCGCTGCGGCATACTCCTCGTCGCTGGCGACCGTCTCCACGAACACCTCACGGACGTGTTCGACATCGTCCGGATGGATGTAGTTGAAGGCGTTCTCGCCGACGAGTTCCTCGGGCGTGTAGCCGAGGATCTCCTCCGTTGCGGCATTGAGATAGCGAAACGCTCCCGTCCGGTCGAGCACGACGACCTTGTCGCGAGTGTAATCGAGCAGGATCCCCGGCGGCTCGTCGTCGTCCGACCCGTCGTGGCCGTCGACCCCGCTTCCCGAGGATGCAGGCACCATGTGGGTCACCGTAGCACGCACGGAGGCAAGTATGTGCCGACCCGACCACCGGATCGCGGGCGAACGGACAAGGAAGACGAAATCAGCGGCCGTCCGACGTTTTCAGCATAATTCGAGGTGGAGCCTCCGACCTCAAGGAGCGAGTGTAGCGAGCGAGTAGGTCGGAGAGGGAACCGACTAAGGACGACGCAACCGCACGACGGTAGCTATCCGACTCCCGAGATTATAAGAACCGTCAAGTAGTAATCTGAAACATGGAGGTGCGTCGAACTGCGCCGGTCAAACTCGTCGTTCCCGATGAGCGGCGCGACGACCTCCACGAATCCGCGCGACAGTTCCTTCACTGCACGAACCGTGCTGCCGAGTTCTGTTGGGACGACCGCTCCTACGCGAACTGCGTTACGGCGAACACGACCGCACGGGACGCACTCTACGCGGAGCTGCGGGAGGAAACTGACCTTACCGCGAACCTCGTTCAAGAGGCCATCCGACGTGCCGTCCAAGCGACGAAAGGATGCGTCGAACGGTGGAAACAGGGCAAGCGCGTGAGCCAACCGGAGTTCACTTCGTGGAGCATGGTCTACGACAAGCGAAGCGCAACGTTCTACCGCGACCGCGTATCCCTCTCGACCGTCAACGGGCGCATTGAGTGCGAGTTTGAACTCCCCGCGGACAGCCCGACGCCATACGAGCAGTACGTTCTCTCGGAGGACTACGAGTTCCGAGCAAGCACACTCCAATACGACAAGGCGACCGACGAGTTCTACTTCCACATCACGACGCGGAAGTACGATTCGGACGATGACGAGGTTTCGGAAGATACTGAGCACCAAACAGTCCTCGGTATCGACCTCGGCGTCAACAGCCTCGCAGTAGCTTCAACCGGTACGTTCTGGCAGGGGAACGATTACGATCATTGGTGCCGCGAGTTCGAGAAGCGGCGTGGTGAGATGCAACAGCGCGGCACGCAAGCCGCGCACAACGCCCTGCTTCGCCTTGGCAAGCGCGAAGAAGCATGGCGGAAACAGTACATCCACACGATCGCCAACGAGATCGTTTCGGAAGCCGTCGAGAACAGATGCGACGTGATCGTGTTCGAGGACCTAACGGACATCCGCAAGCGGCTTCCGCAGGCGAAGTGGCACCACATCTGGGCGTTTCGACGCCTTGCCGAGTACGTCGGGTACAAAGCTCCCGAACAGGGCGTCTCCGTGGAGCAAGTCGCGCCGAACCACACGTCCCAACGCTGTTCTCGGACGGACTGTGGGTTCACGCATGAGGACAACCGCCACGGAGAACACTTCGAGTGCCAGAAGTGCGGCTACGAGGTGAACGCAGACTACAATGCAGCGAAGAATATCGGGGTACGCTACGCCCGGAAGCGGAAACACAGACTCCGTTCCTCGCCCACGTCGGGGAGCGGAGACGCACCAGTAGACGTGCGTGTGAATGGTGGGATGTTGAACGGCGAGAGTTACCAGCCTATTGCTGGTGACTGATTGCCGGGAGTCCACATCAAAGCCCCACCCTCAAGGACTGAGGCGCGTATGCGCCGAAGGAGTAGGGTGGGGTAGTTTACGCGCCCTCCTCCAACCGCTCATAGCGCCGTTCGAACTGACCCTGACAGGAGTCACAACAGAAGTGGTACAGCGTGCCGTCGATCCGCGCTGACTCGCCTTCCGCGGTCACCGCGTTCCCGCAGACCACGCAGTCGACGGCGAGGTCGGCGTCGCCGAGCGCGGGCGTCCAGTCGTGGCGCTCCACCACCTGCACGTCCACGTTCGTGAGTCGCTCCAGCCCCACGGCGTCGTCGAGCAGCGTCCGCACGCCGTCGGCCGGCGCGCGGAGCGTGCAGACGACCTCGCCGTCGGCCGTCAGGAAGGCGTGCTCGACGCCCTCGTGACCGGCGAGTTCCTCGTGGACGCCGGTCGCCTCCGCGGGCGGCACGCCGAGCGTCACCAGCGCGTCCAGCCCGGCGGCGAGCTTCCTGTCGTCGACCCGGAGCGTGAACCCCTCGATGACGCCAACCTCCAGGAGCCGCTCGACGCGGTCCGACACCGCCGGCCCCGAGAGGTCGACGTGCTCAGCGATCTCGCTGAACGGCCGGCGGGCGTCCGCGAGCAGTAGCCGGAGTATCTCACGGTCCGTCTCGTCGAGGGTGCGCATATCCACTCTTCCGCCCGATCCGGCATAAGGCCCGGGGTGGAAGAATCAGTGCGCACCGGCGACCCCGTCCGTGACGCTCGACCGACTCCGTCCACAACCCACATGACCGAGCACCCGATTTGTTCGGTTATGGTAACCGCCCAAGTCGAGGGAATGGCGCGTGGCGGCTGTGAGAAGCACGTGACCGACGCGCTCGGCGACCTCGCGGGCGTCGAGTTGGCAAGCGCCGACCACGAGAACGGCACCGCCACGGTGGAGGGTGATGTCGACATCGACGTTGACGCCGTGCTCGACGCGATCGAGGCCGCCGGCTACGACGCGAGCGCCTGACACGGCGGGGACCGTGCGAAACCCGACAGCGGCCGGTCGTTCGGGCACTTCTCAGTGCCAGGTGCTGTGAGTGCTTAGAGTCGTTCCACAACCGCGTCCGTAACTTCCTCGGTCGTCGCGCTCCCACCAAGATCCCCAGTCCGCGGCCCGTCGGAGAGCACGCCCTCGACGGCGTCGCGAACCTGCTGGCCCTCCTCGACGTAGCCGAGATACTCCAGCAGCATCGCCGCGGACAGGATCGCCGCCGTCGGGTTGGCGACGCCCTCGCCGGCGATGTCGGGTGCAGTGCCGTGCACCGGCTCGAACAGCGCGTTGTCGTGGCCGACGTTCGCGGACGGGAGCAGGCCGAGCCCGCCGACGAGCCCGGCTGCGAGGTCCGAGAGGAGATCGCCCGCGAGGTTCCCACAGACCACGACGCTGTACTGGCTCGGGTCGAGCGGGAGCTTCGTGGCGAACGCGTCGATCAGCTCCTCGTCGGCGTCGACGCCGCGCTCGGCAGCCACGTCGAGCACCTCCTTCCGGAAGCGCCCGTCCGTCTCGCGCATCACGTTTGCCTTGTGGGCGACGGTGAACCCCTCGTCGGGATCGCCGGAGGGGCCGCGCCCGTCCTCGACGAAGTCGCAGGCGAACTCCGCGAGCTCGCGGGAGGCGGAGGAGGTGACCACGCGCGTCAGAGTCGAGAGGTCCTCGCTCAGCCGGTCCTCGTGACCGGAGTAGACGCCCTCGGTGTTCTCTCGGAGGAAAACCACGTCCGTCTCCGGGCGGACGGCGTCGACGCCGGGGTACGCCTTTGCCGGACGGATGTTGACGAACGAGCCGACGGCCTCCCGCAATGGGAGGATCACGTCGGCCGCCGTCTCGCCTGCCGCGCCGAACAGGGTGGCGTCGGCGCCGGCGACCGCCGCGTACGTCTCCTCGGGGAGCGCGGTGCCGGTCGCTTCCTCGACCGCGTCGCCCGCGTCCGCCTCGACGTAGTCGAAGCCGTCGACGGCGTCGCTTTCGGCCGCGACCGCGTCGAGCACGTCGACCGCGGCCGGGACGACCTCCTGTCCGATGCCGTCACCCTCGATGACGACGATTTCGTCCGCCATTCAGTCGTCACCCGCCCCGGTCGCGTCGCCGGCGTCGCCGTTGTCGCTGCCATCGCTCGCTGCGGGGATGTGGTCGTCGGGGACGTACGGGAGCGACCGCGCAGTCGCCTTGACGGCCCCCTGGTTCGCGTTCATCAGCGCCGTGGTGTCCCAGACGCCCTCCACGAGCGCCTTCCGCTGGGCCTCGCTCACGTCGGCGTCGATCGTCGTCTCGCCGTAGGTGATCGTCTCGTTCTCGACGTCGATGTCGATGTCGGCGTCCGGATTCTCCTCGACGAAGTCCTGAAGCGCGACGATCTCGTCCTCGTCGGCCGTGACGGTCGGGATACCCAGCGCGAGGCAGTTCCCCGCGAAGATCTCCGCGAACGACTCGCCGACGACGGCGTCGATCCCCCAGCGCATCAGCGCCTGCGGGGCGTGTTCACGCGAGGAGCCGCAGCCGAAGTTGGCGTTGACGACCAGCAGATTCGCGCCCTGATACTGCTCCTCGTTGAACGGGTGCTCCTTCTCGTTGTCCTCGTCGTCGAACCGCTGGTCGAAGAAGGCGAACTGGCCAAGCCCGTCGAAGGTGACGACCTTCATAAAGCGGGCCGGGATGATCTGGTCAGTGTCGATGTCGTTGCCCCGGATCGGAATCCCGGTTCCCGACACGTCCGTCACCTTCTCTGCGGGGGCTTCGCCGCCGGCGAACTGCGAGTGGTCCACGTCGGTCATGCGACGGTCACCTCCGTCAGTTCGCGAACGTCAGTGACCTCGCCGGTCACCGCCGCCGCCGCGACCATGATCGGGCTCATCAGCACGGTTCGACCGTCCTTCGAGCCCTGTCGGCCGACGAAGTTCCGGTTGGAGGAGGAGGCGCTCGCCTCGTCACCCACCAGCTGGTCGTCGTTCATGCCGAGACACATCGAACAGCCTGGCTCGCGCCAGTCGAAGCCGGCTTCGCGGAACACCTCGTCGAGGCCCTCCTCGATCGCCGCGCGCTGGACGCGCTGGCTGCCGGGAACGACCATCGCGCGCACGTCGTCCGCAACCTCGCGGCCCTTCACGACCTCGGCGGCCTCACGCAGGTCCTTCAGCCGGGCGTTCGTACAGGAGCCGAGGAACGCCACGTCAATGTCGTATCCCTCCATCGTCTCGCCAGGCTCGACGCGCATGTGCTTCTGTGCACGTCGGGCGGTGTCCTGCTTGTCAGCCGGAAGCGACTCCGGCTCCGGAATCGGCTCCGTGATGCCGATCCCCTGGCCGGGCGTCGTCCCCCACGTGACGGTCGGCTCGATCGCCGACCCGTCGATGGTGACCACGTCGTCGTACTCGGCGTCGTCGTCCGACGCGATCAACTCCCAGTACGGCTTCAGTCGCTCGAACTTCTCGGGGTCGTCCTCGAAAGCGTCCGTCTCCCGCAGCCACTCGTAGGTGGTCTCGTCGGGGTTGACGTAGCCCGCGCGGGCGCCGCCCTCGATCGACATGTTGCAGATCGACATCCGCCCCTCCATCCCGAGGCTCTCGATCGCCTCGCCGGCGTACTCGTACACGTGGCCGACGCCGCCGTCGGTGCCGAGCTTCCGGATGATGGTGAGGATGACGTCCTTCGCGGTGACACCCTCGCCGAGCTCGCCGGTGACCTCGATCTTGCGCACCTTCTGTTTCTCCATCGCGACGCAGCCGGTCGCGAGCACGTCGCGGATCTGTGAGGTCCCGATCCCGAACGCCAGCGCGCCGAACGCGCCGTGCGTCGAGGTGTGAGAGTCTCCACAGACGATCGTCATCCCGGGCTGGGTGAGCCCCTGCTCCGGGCCGATGACGTGGACGATCCCCTGGTCGCCGGAGTCGGGATCCGAAAATTCGATGCCTGCATCGCGGACGTTCTCCTCCAGCTCCGCCATCATGTTCTCGGCCGCCTCGTCCGCGTAGGGGCGGTCGCGGTCGTCCGTCGGGATGATGTGGTCGACGGTCGCGTGCGTCCGCTTCGGGAACGCCACCGGCTGGTCGCGCTCCTCCAGCATCCCGAACGCCTGCGGGCTCGTCACCTCGTGGACGAGATGGAGGCCGACGAACAGCTGGTCCTGTCCGGTCGGCAGCTCCGTCACCTTGTGTCGGTCCCACACCTTGTCGTAGAGGGTGCCCTGGCTCATACGTCGTCACCTCTCTCGGCGGACGCCGGCTCGTCGTCGGTGCCCCCGGACTCCCCGTCGCCGGGGGAGTCGACGCCGCGCGCCCACACGTCGTTCACGTCCTCGTTCGGAGGCGTGTGGTCCACGTCGCCCATCGTGGACCCGTCGTCGTCGGTTCGGTCGTCCTCCGCCGGTCGCATCAGGCCTTCACCTCGGCCGTCTCCTCGTCGTCCTCCGTCTCGTCGTCCTCCTGCCAGGAGAACAGTCCGCGGAGCTCCTCGCCGACTTCCTCGATCTCGTGGTTCTTCTCGGCATCGCGGAGCTGTTCGTAGTTGGGGCGGCCGGCCTGGTTCTCGACGATCCACTCGCGGGCGAAGGTTCCGTCCTGGACTTTCTCCAGCACTTCCTCCATGTTCTCGCGGGCGTGCTCGTCGACGACCACGTCGCCCTGCGTGAGCCCGCCGTACTCCGCCGTGTCCGAGACGGAGTCCCACATGCCGCCGAGCCCGTCCTCGTACATCAGGTCGACGATGAGCTTCAGCTCGTTCAGACACTCGAAGTACGCCATCTCCGGCGAGTACCCGGCGTCGACCAGCGTCTCGTACCCCTGCTTCACCAGCGAGGTGACGCCGCCACAGAGGACGGCCTGCTCACCGAACAGGTCGGTCTCGGTCTCCTCGCGGAACGAGGTCTCCACGACGCCGGCGCGCGCACAGCCGATCGCGGCGGCGTACGCCAGTCCGCGCTCGGTCGCGTTGCCAGTCGTGTCCTGGTAGACGGCGAGCAGCCCGGGTGTCCCCTCGTCGTTCTCGTAATTGCGGCGGACGAGGTGGCCCGGCGACTTGGGGGCAACCATCGTCACGTCCACGTCCTCTGGCGGTCGGATCTGGTTGTAGTGGATGTTGAAGCCGTGTGCGAACTGGAGCGTGTCGCCGGCCTCCAGGTTGGGCTCGATGGCGTTCTCGTACACGTCGGGCTGGACGGTGTCGGGCACGAGCACGCTCACCACGTCGGCCTGCGCGACCGCCTCGCCGGGCGTCGCCACGCGGAGCCCGTCACTCTCGGCGGCGTCCCACGAGGAGGAGTCCTCTCGGAGCCCGACGACCACGTCCACGCCGGAGTCGTTGAGGTTCTGTGCGTGCGCGTGGCCCTGTGAGCCGTAGCCCAGTACGGCCACGGTTTCGTTCGCGAGGTAGCTCGGGTCGGCGTCGTCGTCGTAGTATACGGTCGATTCGAACGTCTGAGTGTCGTCGTCTGTCATTGTGATCAGTTGGATTCGGGGGTGGTCGGTTCGCCGGCGGTGCCGGGTTTCTCTCCGGGTGCAGTGGGGGTGTCGCCGCGCGCCAGCGCGGTCTGTCCGGTCCGAGCGATCTCGATGATGCCGAACTGGTCGAAGGCGTCGAGCGCGTCGTCGATCGTCGACTCGTCGCCGGTGAGCTGGACGGTGATCGTCCTGGGGCCGGCGTCGAGCGTCTGTCCGCCGTACATCTCGGTGACTGCGTGCACTTTGTCCGGCTCCTCGCCGTGCACCTTGAGCAGGACGAGCTCGCGGGTGACCGCGTTACCGGACACCTCGCCGACCGAGATGACCGGCTTCAGCTTCGCCATCTGCTTTTCGATCTGGTCGATGCCGGGGTCCGTCTCCTCGACGACCATCGTGATCCGCGAGTGGCTCTCGACGGTCGTCGGCCCGACCGTGAGGCTCTCGATGTTGAACTGCCGTCGGGAGACGAGTCCCGAAACGCGCGCCAACACCCCCGGCTCGTTCTCGACGAGCGCGGAGAGAACCGCGCGACGCGGCTCGTGTTCCGCCTCCACGACGGGGTCGATGCGGTTGCCCTCCAGGTTGCGCCGTCCCTCGGGATGGGGGCGCTCCTCGGGTGCCGGGCCGGGTGCCGTCTCCGCGCCGGAGCCGTCCGTCCGCTGGCGGCCTGCGGGGCGCTCGCCGACGGGGTCACGGAACCGGTCGTTGGGCGTCTCGCCGCTCATAGCTGGTCCTCCGCGGTGGCGAATCGGCCGTTGGCGCCACCGCTCGGCACCATCGGCAGCACGTTCTCCTGCGGGTCGACGTGGAAGTCGATCACCGCCGGTCCCTCGTAGGCGAGCGCCTCCTCGACGGCGGGCGCCACCTCGTCGTAGGCGTCGACGCGGAAGCCGGCCGCGCCGAACGCCTCCGCGAGCTTGTCGAACTCGGGCATCCAGTTGTACTCCGACGCCATGTGTCGCCCCTCGAAGAAGGCGTCCTGCCACTGCCGAACCATGCCGATGTACTCGTTGTTGAGCACGGCGACGGTGATGTCGAGGTTCTCGCGGACGGCGACCGACAGCTCCTGGAGCGTCATCAAGAAGGAGCCGTCGCCGTCGAAGCACACCACGTCCGTCTCCTCGTCGCCGCGGGCGTCCAGCGCCATCCGGGCGCCGACCGCGGCGGGGAGACCGTACCCCATCGTCCCCAGGCCGTGCGAGGAGACCCACGTGCGGGGCTCCCGGTACGTCCAGAACTGGGCGGCCCACATCTGGTGTTGGCCGACGCCCGTCGTCACGACGGTGTCGTCGGCGGTCGCCTCGTCGAACGCCTCGACGACGAACTGCGGCTTCAGCGGCTCGTCCTCGGGCGTCGCGTACGTGAGCGGGTACGTCTCCGTCCACTCGTCACACTGCTCGCGCCACTCCGCCGCGTCGGGCGCCTCGGTGACGGCCGCCGTCAGCTGGTCCAGCACGGTGCCCGCGTCACCGATCAGCGGATAATCCGCGTAGACGTTCTTGGAGATCTCCGCGGGGTCGATGTCGACGTGAACGACCTCCGCCTCCGGCGCGAACGTGTCGATGCCGCCGGTCAGCCGGTCGTCGAACCGGGTGCCGACCGCGATGAGGCAGTCGGTGTGGGTGATCGCCATGTTGGCGTAGCCGGTGCCGTGCATCCCCGCCCACGAGAGACAGAGGTCGTCGTCCTCGGGGAACGACCCGATGCCGGGCATCGTCGTCACCACGGGAATCCCGTAGGTGCGTGCGAAGGTCCGCGCCTCCGCACTCGCCTCGGCTTTGATTACGCCGCCGCCGAACAGACAGAGGGGACGCTCGGCCTCCTCGATGGCACGTGCCGCCTCCTCGACCGCCTCGGCGTCGGCGCTCGGCGACGGATCGGTGCCGGCGGGCGGTTCCGCGGGACCGGGCGTCTCCTCAGTGTCGTCGAGCGTCACGTCCTTCGGCAGGTCCACGAGCGTGGGGCCGGGGCGTCCGACGCCAGCGAGCGCGAACGCCTCGCCCACCATGTCACCCACGGTGTCGGCGTCGCTCGCGAAGTAGTTGTGTTTCGTGACCGGACGGGTGACGCCAACCGTGTCCGTCTCCTGGAAGGCGTCGTTGCCCACGAACTCCGTGGGCACCTGTCCGGTTAACGCCAACATCGCGTCGCTGTCCATGTCGGCGTCGGCGATGCCGGTGACGAGGTTGGTCGCGCCGGGGCCGGACGTGGCCAGACAGAGCCCGGGCTCGCCGGCGACGACGCCATAGGCGTCGGCCGCGTGGGCGGCACCCTGCTCGTGGGCCATCGTCACGTGCCGGATCGAGGAGTCGTACAGTGCGTCGTAGACGGGCATGATCGCCCCGCCCTGCACGCCGAAGGCGGTCTCCGCGCCGGCGGCCTCCAGCGCGGCGACGACCGACTCCGAACCGGTGGTGACGCCGCCGGGGCGGGACGATCCGCCGTCGGATGGGCCGTCACCGCCGTCGTGGGATCGGCCCTCGGCGGCGTCTTGCTCGTCGTCTCGTTGCTGTGTCGCGGTGTCGCTCATGTGATGTGTGGGATCGGTGTTGGTCGAGGTCGTCTCGGTCTGAACGCCGAGCGCTCGGCGGCAACACGGCCGCTTTGCTGGCGTTCGTCGATACGTCGGGTCGGAGAGGAAGGGATAGTGTAGGGGATTATACCCCTACAATGATCGTGGCGACGGCTCCCGACGCGGCGTGCGGATCGCGGCGTGCGGTGTGCCGTCGCATCTCGTTCGACCGATCGGGTTCGACCTATAAATCCCTGTCGAGGGCCGCAACCATTGCAACGATCCGTCGACGCGACCCGGGTGGTCGCCGACGATCCGTGAGATCCGGACCGTTTCGGTTGCGAACGCCGTCGCTGGCTGTCGGAAGCGGCCACGGGGTGGGCCATTACGTCGTGACCTCCCCTTCACGGCGAACGTCGGCTTCGCGGGCGAAGCGCTCGACGTCGCCGGCGGTCACCTGCCGCTTGCCGGAGCCGTACTCCTTGACGCGACGGGTCACCTCCCGTACCTGGCTCTCGGTCGGGTCGTACCCGGCTTCCACGAGGTGTTTGCGTACCGCGTGGGTGCCGGTGTGTTTGCCCAACACGAACTCGCGCTCGGCGCCGACCATCTCCGGGGTCATCACGCCGGGCTCGAACGTCTCGGCGTTCTCGATGACGCCGGCCGCGTGGATGCCCGACTCGTGGGCGAACGCGTTCCGGCCCGTCACCGGTTTGTTCGCCGGCACCGGGATGTCCGAGGCGTCCTCGACGATCCGGGCCAGCTCCGTGATCTGGGTGGTGTCGATGCCGGTGTCGACGCCGTACACCGACTCCACCGCCATCACGACCTCCTCGTAGGCGGCGTTGCCGGCGCGCTCGCCGATGCCGTTCACCGAGACCTGCGCCTGGTGGGCGCCGTTCTCGAAGCCCATGACCGCGTTGGCGGCGGCCATGCCGAAGTCGTCGTGGGTGTGGACGTCGACGCGCGCGTCGGTCGCCTCCACGACCGCCTTCACCGTCTGTCCGAAGCTGGTCGGCATCCCGACGCCACAGGTGTCGGGAATGTTGATCCAGTCGGTGCCGGCGTCGCTGACGGCCTCGACGATGTCGATCAGGTACTCCGGATCCGTCCGGGTTGCGTCCATCGGCGAGAACATGCACTCGACGCCGGCGTCTTTTACCTGCTCGACGGCGTCGACCGCACGCTCCTTCGCCTCGGCGCGGGTCGCGTGCATCGAGTCCTCCAGCTGCACGTCGCTGGTGGAGACGAACACGTGGACCATCTCCACGCCCGCATCGATGGCTGCCTCGATGTCGCCCTCGACGACGCGGGCGAGTCCGCAGACGGTCGTGTCCGTCGCGGCGGCGATATCGCTCACGGCCTCGAACTCCGCGTCGGAGTTCACCGGGAACCCGGCCTCGATGACGTGGGTGCCCATGTCGTCCAGTCGCGCCGCTATGCGGCGCTTCTCGTCGTAGCTGAACGACGTCCGTGGTGACTGTTCGCCGTCTCGTAACGTCGTGTCGAAGATCCGGACAGGACCGATATCGATGTTAGAAGCTATCGTGCCCTGGAAGAACTCGACCCGCCGGGGTGTCCGACGAATCCTCCGTGATGTCTGTCATCGACTCACACCAATGGGGATATGAACTTAAACCTTCCGCCGACCGGCAGAAGATGCCAGATCGACGCCCACACCGCTACGTGGGAAACACGCAGAATCGACAGACATCGACGCGTTGAGTATTCCTTATATGCTTAATATGTGGTTTGGTCGGGTCCCCCTGATTTTGTTTCGGAACGCCATTCATATGCCGGCTGGACGTTCTTTCACCGGAGTCGCGCGACTCGCGCGCGCCGCCGACCGCGGGACCCCGCGCCGACGCCGTCGCCGGCGCGCCGGCGGTCGCCGCCCTCCACTTATAAGCCCACGGCGACCGCAGCGTTCGACATGGAGATCGGACTCACTGTCGGTGCGGAAGTCGGTGCCGTCGAGCGGTCCCCGTCGGAGTTCGCGTTCGTGGAACTCGGAATCGGCGCGGGAAGCCTGCCGCCGTCGTCGATCGACTCCGACCGGCTGGACGCCGCGCTCGGCGACCGCGACCTGCTCGTCCACCTCCCGTACGACCAGCTGCTGACGAGCTACGCGCCGGAGATCAACGACGCGATCGTCACGTACCAGTGCCGACTGCTTGAGGAGGTGGCCGGCCTCGGCGCCAAAAAGGCCGTCCTCCACGCCACCTCCGCCGATCGTGACGACGTGGAGTTCAGAGACACCGCCGCCGAACAGCTCCGGCGAGTCGCCGACGCCGGACGCGATGTGGGCGTTGAGGTCGTCGTCGAGAACGTCGGCCACCAGCACAAGGGGCTCCAGCTCTCCGTGCTGGGCGACATCGCCCGAGAGACGGACACGCCGGTCTGTTTCGACGTGGGCCACGCCTACATGGAGGGGGGCAACGACGCGATCAAGCGGTTCCTCCGGAGCCACGCCGACCGCGTCTCACACCTCCACCTCCACGACGTGCGCCGCCGCGGCGACACCCACATCCCGGTCGGCGCCGGCGAGGTGGACTACGACCTCGTGAGCCAGGAGCTCGCCGGCTTCGACGGTACCGCCGCGCTCGAGGTGTTCACGGAGGACGCCGGCCTCCTCCGCGACTCCGCGGACCGGGTCGCCGACCACCTCGGCGGCGAGCGATAAACGCGCTTCCCGGTCGCTCCGCCGAAGTCAGATCCGCCGGAAGTCCCCGAGTCGCGTGCCGTCGAGGAGGTACGCCTCGCCCGCCGCGAGGCCCTCGGGGAGGAACGGTGCGAGAAACGACTGCCCGGCGACGTTCACCCACGTCCCGCCCGACCGATCGTTGAACGCCGGGAAGACGACGAGCTCGGGGTCGTTCCACGGCAGGGCCGCCGGCTCGACGCCGAGCCCGTCGGCCACCCGATCCCGGTCCAACGGGCCGCGCAGCCACGCACGCTCCGTCCGCGATCCGCCGACCGAATCCTCCAACCGGACCTGCGGGTGCTCGTGGCCCATACACACCGTTTCGGCCGCGAACACGTCCGGCTCCGGCCAGGTGTGCCCGTGGACGACGCCGACGGCGCCGTCGCCGAGCCGCGCACCACCGGTGCCGACCACGTCCAGGTCGTCGGCGAACGCGTCGGCGACGCCCGCGTCGTGATTCCCCTCGACCAGCGTGAGCGGAACCCGGTCGGTGACGGCGTCGATCAGCCGCTCCAGCTCCGCGCGCTCGTCGCCTTCGGGCGCCGCGATCCGGTGAGCAAGATCACCGAGCACGACCAGTCGATCGGCGTCGGTCTCCGCGAGCACCCCCAACAGTCGATCGCGACGCTCGTCGGCGGCGCTGTCGAGTTCGACCCCGCGCTCGTATCGGAGTCCGACCTCGATCCCGGCATGGATGTCGGCCACGCAGAGTGCGCGCTCCTCACCGAGGTCGGCGACCGCCGCCGGCGCCCCGGGGACGGGCTCGACGCGCGCCATCAGATCGCCTTGAGCGTCCCCTCGCCGGGTTCGTAACACTTCCCGCTCATCAGCGCGTCCTGGATCGCGTCCTCGACGTCGCTCGCGTCGACGCCGTACTCCGAGACGACCGCGTCGACGACCGTTTCGCGGTCGGCGCCGTCGCCCTCGTCGAGCGACTCCATCGTCTCCACGACCAGCGCGTCGAGGTCGTCGAGGTCGACGCCGTCCGCGGCATCCTCCGCGGACTCCGCGGCGTCCGCCGCGTCTTCGGCGTCGGCCGCGGCAGCCGCCTCGGCTTCGACGTCGTCCGGCTCCGCCTCGTCGTCCGCTGGTTCACCAGCGCTCCCCGGCTCCGACTTCTCACGCTCCGCGAGGTCGTCGGCGTCGGGAACGTCGATGTCGGCCTCGCCCGGCTCCTCGACCTCGGAGCCGGTCGAGAAGTCCGTCCCGAACTCCGACTCGATCTGCTCGCGCTCCTCGTCGTCCATCTCGTACATCTCGTCCGTCGCGGCCGCCTCGGTGTCAGCCGCGGTGGACACGTCGGCCGGCGCCTCATCCTCGGCCGTTTCCGCCGAGTCGTCCGCGTCACTTCCAGCACCGTCGTCGAAGTCGCCGAGGCCGGCGGCCTCGCTGGCACCATCCTCCGCGTCGAAGTCGCCGAGTCCTTCATCTTCGGTCGTCGTCGAGGCGGGTTCGGGCTCCGGTTCAGATTCTGATTCAGGCTCCGGTTCAGATTCTGATTCAGGCTCCGGTTCAGATTCTGATTCAGGCTCCGGTTCAGGTTCGGTCTCTCCGCCGGTTTCCGGCTCGTCGGCCTCCGTCTCGTCGGTCTCCGGCTCTTCAGCCGCCGATTTTGCAGGCTCGGATTCGGCGGATTCCGTCTCTGCGCCCGCTTCTTCCGCCGTCGTCTCCGGTTCGGCTGCGGGCTCCGTCGTCTTCTCCTCCACCTCGCTCGGAGGTGCCACGGCATCGGCCGCGACGGTCACGTCCGTCTCCGGAAGCGGGCCGACCGAGACGTGGCCGCCCTCGTCGGGCGCGACCTCCGGCGTCCGGACCTCGTCGCGCTCGCCGGCGACGAGCTCCAGCGCATCGACCGCCATCTGCCGAACCGCCTCGACGTACGCGGGCGAGGTGCGGTAGTGGTCGAGCGCGAGCGGGATTCCGGCAGCGAGGGAGGCGGGCGCACCGCCGGCCTCCAGCGCGGTTCGCAGGTCGTCGCCGCGCAGGTCCGACTCCTGCGCCTTCCGGAACACGGCGAGCCGGTCGAGCGTGTTCTCCGCGGCCGAGACGGCCCACCGGTCGCGCGTGTCGGCGTCGACCTCGTTGATGCTCTCCGGGCGCACGGAGGTGAACACGCGGTCGGAGTCGTCGGGCTCGAACGTCCGCGCTTTCCCGGTGAGCGCGACGAACGCGGGCGGGTCAGCGCGCTCGAGGAACGCCTGCTCGTCCGGCTGGTACTGGCCCGCGTAGGTGACGAACGGACCCGTGGGGTCGACGACGCGCCCGCGGCGAGTATCGTCGTTGATCCGCTCGACTTCGGTGAGCACGCCGGCGACGAACAGCCGGTTCACCCGGGCGCCGGTCGGCATCACGACGTAGTTGGGCGCACGCTCCTCGTCGCTCTCGGAGTACGAGAGCGAGGCGTCGTCGAACTCCGCGGCGAACACCCGGTGGGCAACCTCCCGAGCGCCGGGGCCGTCGTCGCTCATTCGGCCACCTCCGTGGCGTCGGCGGCTTCACCGGTTGTCCCGTCTCCCTCCAGCGTCGCGAGCACCTCACGGGCGGACTCGGCGGGATCCTCGTCCGCGAGCTCGAACTCGTCGGCGTCGAGGTTCGCCCCGTAGTCGTCGACCGAGAGGTTCCCCCGCACGCGGTAGGCGTTTCCGACGAGCGTGTCGGCGATCTCGTCGGCGACGACCTCCTTGTCCATGGCGTCTTTGGCCGCCGACAGCGCCTTCTCCAAGCCGCCGCCGTACACCTCCGCGGTGAGCTCGTCGTCGAGGACGACCGTGACGGTGTCCGTCCCGTCGTCGAGGATGGCCTTCACTCGCAGGTCGTCTTCACCCTCCACTTCGCCGTGGCTTCGGCACTGTCCGCCCTGCACGACGCGGCTACATTCGGGACAGCGTTCGATAAGGCCGGACCCGTCGCGCACTTCCAGCACGTTGCCGACGACCTCCACGTCGAACATCCCGCCGGAGGCGACGGCTTCGGCGACCGAGAGCCGGGGCGCCTCGTCGGCGACCTCGACGGCGTCCGGCAGCGGCGTCACCTGTGTGAACTCCGTGAGGTTGATCGAGGGGACGCCGCGGAACTCGCGGACGTACACGTCCTCGATCCGCAGGTCGGCGCCCTCCTCGACCTCCGCACGCGGATTCCAGTCCGTGAAGGGGAGCTTGGCGGTCTCGTCGCCGAGCACGCCCTCCAGAATCTCGGTTTCGCCGTCGCGTCCGGAGATCGTCTTCTCGTCGACCTCCAGCACGCGCACCTCGACGTTGCGCCCGCGATCGCCCGGTCGGATGTCGACGAGGTCGCGGTCGCCGCCGACGGTCGCGTCGACGTCGAGCCCCTCGTCGGCCATGGCAACCGTGGTGGAGTCGTTGAGGTTGAGCTCCGGTTCGCCGTCCCACTCGCGGACGCCGGCATTACCGATCGTGAGGGTGTCGCCGGGCTCGAACCCGAAATCCTGCCAGGCCGTGTAGGAGATGGTACCCGTTTCGTCGGCCAGCTCCCCCTCGCGGATCGTCAGGTCATCTCCCTGATAGCGGATCGTCCGTGTACCGGCGGTAAGCACCTTCACGGTCACCGTCACGTTGCCGTGGTCCGTGGTGATCTCGTCGAGGTCGACGGAATCGGGGGTTGGCGATGAGCCGCCGCCACCGCCGCCGTGTTTCCGGCGAACGCTCTGTTTGGCCTCGTCGATCGGAACGCTGTACTCCAGTAGGTTCTGCAGGTCGGCTGTGACCTCCTCTTTGTCAACACCGAGGTCGGAGGCGAGTTCCTCAGCGTGGCTGTTAACGTCCATCGGTTGCGGATTCGGCGTCACCGCACAAAAGGGTTCACCCGTGCGTCCGCTGCAGCCACGGAACCCGCTTTGCAGACACCGCCGTCGGCGCCACAGTAAAGCCCCCGGCGCACACAGTCCACGCCATGACTGACGTGGACATCGACACCCGGATCGCGGACAACCGGACCGTTATCGACGTAACCGGGACGCGCGATCTCGCGGTCGTCGTGCGATCCGAGAGCGGCGAGCGGATCTACCTGCCGCCCGAGGGGTTCGACGAGGAGCCGGAGCCGTCGCCGTACCAGGGCTCGTACGCCCGCGGCGACTCCGAGGAAAGCCCGTACCGCGAGGCGCCCGATAGCACCCGCGGCGTCGTCACGACCGCCGGCGGCTTCCGGATCCGCCACGACGAGCCGGCGACGGAGATCGACCTCTACCGGGACGACTGAGCCAACCGTTTAAAAGGGAAGCCGAAGCAACCCGTGCCGTGCGCGAGAGACGCCCCCGGACCCAACACGGCGGGAGCGCGGTACACGGGTTCGGAACCCGATAGCGAGTACCGCCTGTTCGCCCCATTCTACCCCTCCTCTCCACCCAATAGCCCCGCAGCTACGCCACGTCCTCGTACACCGCGAGCGTGTCCTCGGCAACCTTCGACCAGTCGCGTCGCTCGTACTCCGGCGGCGAGTCGCGGTCGAGCACTTGCTCAAGCCCGCCGACGATCGACTCCGAGTCAGGGACGACCTCGACCACGCAGCCGTCCGGGAGAATCTCGATGACACCGCTGCGGGTCGCAACCACGTGCGTACCCGCCTCTAACGCCTCGGTGATCGTGATCCCGAACGGCTCGGCGAGCGACGGCGAGACGAACGCGTCCGCGGACGCGTAGTAGTCGCCGAGCTCCGCCTCCGGCACGTAGCCGACGAACTCCACGCGGTCCTCGATGCCGGTCAGCTCGACGAACCGCTTGAGCTGTTCGGTCTGATGGCCCGATCCGCCGACGACGAGTGTCACGTTCTCGCGACGGAGCTTTCGCATCGCATACAACAGGTGTGAAATCCCCTTTTGGTCGGTGTGTCTCCCGACGAAAAACAGCATCTCGCCGTCGATGTCGAGGTCGGCTTTCACGTCCCGTCCGGTAAACTCGGGCATCGAGAAGCCGTTGTACACCACGCGGGAGTCCGCGCCGTACAGCTCCTGAATGTCCTCTCGGACGATCTCACTGACGGCGATGTTGCAGTCGGCGGCGTTCGCCAGCCGCCGCTCCGTCTCGACCTCCCGTTTCGGCGGGTCGATGTTGCGGTCGCTCGCCAGCGAGTGGAACGAGGAGACCCACGTCGCGTCGGAGGCCCGCGACGCGCTCCGGCCCGGCCCGTAGCCGAACCAGTCGTGGGTGTGGAGGATGTCGTAGTCGGGTGCGAGCTCGACGAACCGGTCGGAGAGTCGGCTCACGCGCGTCGCGATGTCGCCCTCGCCGGTCTCGACACCCTCGACGCCGGGCTCGTCCTCGGGGGCGAGCTCCGCGGGGAGCACGAGCTTCGCGTCGACGCCGTACTCGTCGCGGAGTCCCGAAAAGAGCTCTCCAACGTGTACGTCCAATCCGCCAGTGATGTTCGGCGGATATCCCCATCCCAGCATGAGTACGCTCGGCGGCATGCCATTCAGTTACATCACTCGCCACTTAGGTGTGCTCACTGACACAGTCGTTCGAGCGCGCACGATCGGCGTGCGCGACGACCGCGCTCGGCGGGCGCGAGTCGGGGAGTGGCGACACCACCCCACCGAAACGACCATCCCGTCGCCGGTCCACCCGCGAGTATGCACGTGGTCGTCAACGCCGCACAGAGCGTCGACGGGAAGCTCTCGACCCGTCGGCGAGAACAGCTTCGCATCTCCGGGGACGAGGACTTTGACCGGGTCGACCGGATCCGTGCGGCCGCCGACGCCGTGATGGTCGGCGTCGGCACCGTTCTCGCTGACGACCCCCACCTCACGCTCGACGAGGAGGACCGTCGCGTCCAACGACTGCGGAACGGCCGTTCCGGTCATCCCGCGCGCGTCGTCGCCGACTCCAGGGGACGAACCCCCACGGACGCCCGCATCCTCGACAACGAGGCAACCACCTATCTGCTGGTGTCCGAGGATACCCCGCCATCCCGGCGTGAGGAGCTCACCGCCGCCGGCGCCGAGGTGGTCGTCGCCGGCGAGGAGCGCGTTGACCTCGCCGCGGGACTCACCGAGCTCGGGGAGCGCGGCGTCGACCGACTGATGGTGGAGGGTGGCGGCGAGCTCATCTTCTCGCTTTTCGAGGCAGAACTCGTCGACGAGCTTCAGGTGTACGTGGGGTCGTTGGTCGTCGGCGGCCGGGAGGCGCCGACGCTTGCCGACGGCGAGGGATTCGTGGACGCGTTCCCGCGGCTGGAACTGACGAAAACCGAACGGCTCGATGACGGCATCGTTCTGTCGTACGAGGTTGGCGATCGCGAGTAGCGGAAAGGCGAAGTCTTCTTGCGGACTACTCTATCCGCTCGTAGATGACCGTGTGGTCCTCGCTTTCGACGTGCTCGTCGACGAACGACGCCGCCTCAAT
This sequence comes from Halorubrum gandharaense, assembly GCF_054654575.1. Classification (NCBI taxonomy): domain Archaea; kingdom Methanobacteriati; phylum Methanobacteriota; class Halobacteria; order Halobacteriales; family Haloferacaceae; genus Halorubrum; species Halorubrum gandharaense. The sequence continues at coordinate 351,360 of NZ_BAAIET010000001.1, read as the reverse complement.
CGCGTCGTGGAGAATTTTCTCGGTCGGGCAGTCGCGGCAGACGACGTGGAAGCGTTTATCGAGCGTCGAGTAACGGGAAGAGTCCAGTTGGCTCATAGACAACTGTTGGCGATCTTCCCTCTTGGTTATGCACCGCTTGATATGCGGTAACCACTCCCTGACCGACAGCGATCACTCCTTTCGAGCGAACCGGTCGAGTGCGAACCCGAGCATGTCCGGGGTTACCGGCTGGAACTCCTCGCGCTCGTGTTCCGGGAGGTACCCGCGGACGCCGTTCCACGACTCTCTGGCGTAGCGCGCGTCGAGGAGCACGCGGACGCCGCGCTCTTCGGGCCCCCGGATGACGCGGCCGACCGCCTGTCTGGCCTTGCGGACCGCAGGAACCGTCAGGGCGGTCTCGAAGCCGGAGTCGAACCGCCGGTCGTAGGCCGTGATCACGGCGCGGGTCCGGGGACGGGCGGTGTTGATGATCGGGACTCCACACACGACGGCGGCAGCAAGCCGGTCCCCACGGTAGTCGACGCCCTCCGTGAGCGTCCCCCGGAGGCTGGTGACGAGCACCTTCCCCTCGCCGGCGAAGAAGTCGTCTTTCAGCGACTCGGTGGCGCGGTCGCCGGAGGACTCGTCGAGCAGCACGGGCTTGTCGAGTCGCTCGTCGAGCGCCCCGGCCATCCACTCCGCCTCGCCGTAGTTCGGCATTCCAACGAGGACGTTCCCCTCGCGGCCGGCGACCTCCGCGGTCGCGTCGAGGTGCGCGGTGCGTGTGTCGTTCGTCTCGCCGGGCGCACCACGGTTATCGTGCGTAAACTTCGGCGCGTCGACCGCGTAGCTCGCACGGTTCTCCTCGGGGAACGTGAGCCCGTAGGTCCGCTCGACGACCGGCCGGCCCTGTTTCTCGAGGTGGTCGAGTCCGGTTACCTCCCGGAACACGTCCATCGGCTCCAGCGTCGCGCTCATCAGGACGCCGCCGCCGAACTCCCCGAGGCGCTCGCCGATCGGCTCGCTCGGGAGGCAGTTGTACAGCGCGAGGCTCCCGGTGTACGCCCGCCGCCAGGAGTCCGGCGGCGCCGTCTCGTCGAACGTGCGCTGGAGGTCGATCGCCCGGAAGAAGTCGGTATGTCCTTCGCGGTACCAGGCGTTGAGGGTTCTCCCGACGCCGGGCGCCGCACGCTTCTTGTCCTCGTCGGCGAGCGTGTCGAGCACGCGCTTGACGACCGCGCCGACCTGCGGGGCGCGCGCCCACACTCGGTCGTCGTACCCCTCCTGTTTGGCCCACTTCGTGATCTCGTCGGTCGCCGGCGTCTCGGGGTCACGAAGCGGGATCTCGTCGTCGTCGAGCGACTGCATCGACGCGCGCCAGTCGGGGCGCTCGCGGTCGAGGTGCTCGACGACGCGCCGACCCAGCTCCTCACGAAGGTCGCGGTAGAACTCGCGGACGGCGTCGATCTCCTGGACGGTCACGTCGCTGTCCTCGAGCTCACCGCGGACGAGCTCCGCGTCCTCGCTCGTGGCGCCGCCCTCCTCGAACTGCAGGGGTTGGACGACGCGCGTGAGCTCGTTTTCGGCGTCGCGCAGGCTGGCGTCCGCGACGGCGTCGCTGACGAGGTCGCGGACGCGCGGTTCGAGCATGTGCGCCTCGTCACAGACGACGAACGTGGACTCGTCGAGCAGTGCGCCCGTAAAGGAGCCGGTCGTGACGGGGTCGAACGCGTGGTAGTAGTTGCCGATGACGACCTCCACCTCGGGAACGAGCGCGCCCATCACGGAGTGGGGACAGGAGCCGTGGCCGGCGGCGAGTTTCACGAGCTCCGTGGCGTCGACGTGCCCGAGTTCGGTCACGTCGAAGGGGACGGCCTCGGCGGGCTCGCCGTCCTCCGGGAGGTCGTCGAGGTAGCCGGCGTAAAAGGGGCAGTACTCCGTGCCGTCGTACTCCTCCGTGTCGGGTGCGTACGGGGTCGGCTCGCCGTCGACCGAGAGGAAGTCGGCGCCGGCGTCGGCCGCGTCTGTGCCGCCCGGATCGCCGCCGGAGCGGGAGCCACCGGAGTCCATCAGCCCCACCTGCTGGCTCCGGGCCTCGCTCACGAGGTTCCCGGTGGTCGTCGCCCCGCCATCACCGACGAGGTTGCGGGTGCGCTCGCGGAGCCCTTCACACCGCTCGTACACGTTCTCGCGGTCGATTCCGGCGCGGTTCTCGCGGGCGTACGGGCACACGTCGGCCTTGCCGACGAGGGTGAGCCCGGAGACGGGATCGTATCCCTCGGGGAGGTTCTCGTTGACGGTCTCGAGGTCGGTCTCGAACTGGCGGAGCTGCTGTTTGACGCTGGTGAGCACGAACACGCGCTCGAACGGGGAGCCGGGGTCGCGCACGCGGTCGAGCCCGGCCGTCAGCGCGAGCATCGTCTTGCCCGTCCCGCAGGCGCCCTCCAGCGCGAGGAAGCCGCCGTCGTCGGCGGCGTCGATCGCGGCGTCGATGCCGTCGGCCTGCTCGGGGTACGGTTCCGGATGGCCGAAGAAGTCGGCCCACGGCGGCGAATCGGTCACTGTGGCGGAGTTGTGCGCCATCGGGTTTAAACCCTTCAGAGGGAGGGCAGGGGCGGGGCGCGTTAGGCGTCGGTCGTGGATGCCGACTTCGACTTGCCGCCGGGCAACCGCCCGGCTGCGTGGACCGCGCCGAGCGCGGCGGCGACGAGGACGACACCGACCGCGCCCGCGAGGAAGGCGACGTCGAAGCCCACGGTCTCCGCGGCGAACCCGACCGCGCCGCTTCCGGTCGCTTCGAGCCCCATCGCGATGCCGCTGAAGACGGCGTAGGCGCTCGCGCGGTTGTCCACGGGAAGCGACTCCAGCATGAACGTGTCGATGGCGGGAAACAGCGCGTGGACCACGACGCCCAGCAGGAGGGTGACGGCGACGAGCGCGACGGTGCCCTCCGCGAGGACGAGCGCGGCGAGTGCGAGCGCGAACCCGCCCATGATCGCGAGGAGGTACGGGACGTGCGGGAGCCGGTCGGCCAGTCGGCCGCCGAACCAGAAGGCCGGGAGCCCGGCGGCAAACACGCCTGTCAGCAGCGCGTTCGCCATCCCCTCGGAGAGCCCCTTTGTGCCGACGAGGTAGGTGACGTAGAAGTTGAACACGCCCTGCCAGACGAAGCCGGGCGTTGCCACGACGACGACGCCCACGAGGATGACGGGCCAGTGAGCGAGTGCGGAACGGAAGTTCCGGTCGGCGCCCGCACCCGCGGGCAGCGGGTCGCGGCGGATCAGCAGGAGCAGCGCCGCGGTAACCGCGAGCGCGGCAACCGCGAGCAGGTGGAAGACGGCGCCCCAGCCCGCGACGAGCAGCACCGCGACGACGACGCCGGGCGCGACCACCGCGGCCAGCTGGCTCGCGGCGCCGTGGATGCCGATGACCCGCCCGCGAGCACTCGGGAACAGCTCGGCGATGAGCGGGAGCGCGGCGACGAAGTAGGCGCCCGAGGCGAGTCCGATACACAGCGCGCCGAGCTGCAGGTGCCGCACGGTCTCCGCCGAGCCCGTGAACGCGGCCGCCGCGGCGAGCGCGATCCCCGAGCCGAGCACGACGTAGTGGCGCGGCACTCGCGTGAGCAGGTAGCCGACCGGGATGCGCGGAAGCGCGGAGCCGACCCACACGAGGGTCGTCACCGTGCCGACGACCGCGGGGCTGGCACCGAACTCCGTGCCGATGGTCGGCACCAGCGGCGCGAACCCCACGCGGCCGAGATTGACGAGGAACACCAGCCCGCAGAGACCGGCGAAAACGCGACGTGTCACGACGAGACGGAACCCCGCCGGAACCTCAAGCGTTGCGAAGCGCCCGTCACTCGAAGCGGTCGATGCCCACGGCGACGAGAAAGTCACCGCAGAGTACGCATGCTCTGTGAGTCTCAGGTGAACTCCGCGATGCCATCCCCCAGACGGGGAATTAGATTTCGCTCAAGTATCTGCGAGAGCTTCCGAACGCGGTCCAGAGAACGCCCCATGCGAGGAGAAACAGGGATGCCAACATCGTCGTTGATAACAGGCCAAGCGACTGCGTCAGATCGAACCACGTTGGAAACCAAACGAGGAGTACGAGCACAGAGGCGACGCCGCCCGCCAGACACTCTAGGCACTCCCACAGCGTACTGGTCCCCGAGTTAGCACGAGGAGTGCGGGACGACCGTTCCGCCTGCGAGTTCCTTGGTGTGCTCATACATATCACACTCAAGTGATCGTACATCTTTAATGATTATAAATCCTCCGGTGCTGGTCCCTCTGCCGGCAAAGTGCCCTTCTTGGCGCGCTAGCGTAGTCAGTTGGTCGGATCAGCTCTCTTGTAGGCCCGCTGGGAGTGTTCCATCTCGGCGTGTACCTGCACTGTGAGCGGAGAACTGTTCTATGGCGTCCGCCGCAGCGACACCAACGCAGATGGCGCGCCCGGCGAGCGTCCGTTAAGGCGCTCGCCGGCGCGCTCACCGGAACACCCGTCTAAAAGGGGACGGCGGCGACGTTGGACCCGTCTCGGAGCGAGCAATGACACTCACCTGACAGGTTGCTTATAACGAAACGCCAGGAGTTTCGCCGGCGCCTTCACCACCTCAACCCCCGCCCCCACCAGCCTCTTACGGCGTGCAGATGTCGTGGAGGTCCGACAGCGAGTCGATCTCCCAGGTGGGCCAGACGTTCAGGTCCCAGTCGGTGCGGTGGGGCCGGCGGATGAACGCGGAGTCGATGCCGGCGTTCTCCGCCGCGCGCACGTCGGACTCGTTGTCGCCGACGAACAGGGCGTTGTCGGCGTCGAGATCCGAGAGGGCCTGCTCGATGTAGTGCGGGTTCGGCTTGCGCAGCTGGAGCGAGTGGATGGTGGGCTCGCGACCGTACGCCGCGCCGATCCGCTCGAAGCCGTCGAAGTGCTCGACGAGGAAGTCGACCGTCTCCTGCTGGTTCGAGGAGACGATCCCCATCTCGGCGTCGAGATCCTCCAGCTCGTGGAGGTCGTCGTAGGGGGTCTTGCGCCCCTCGCGGGCCTCCACCTGCTGGGCCTTCGACACCGTGCTGTCGCGCTCGCGCCAGAAGGTGCCGGGGTCGAGGTCGTACGTCTGACAGACCGTCCCCACGCTGCCGGGGGTTGCGCCGATCGTCATCTGCTCTACGTGGTCCGGGTCCGGGTCGGTTACGCCAAACGATTCGAACGTCTCTCGGGTCGCGTCCCGGAGCACGTCGAAGCGCGTGCGGCCGACAAGGACACCGTCGTTGTCGAATACGACGGTATCGTACGTCATACCCTCCGTTCGGGGCTCATATTTAAAAGGCTTTCACCCGCGAATCTTTCGAAGGTCCGTCTCGTTCGATCGGAATAGCCCGATAACCGGGGGTTCCAGCGCCTACACTCCCGATCAGGTCCTTTCGGCAGACCGTAACGTGGGACGCGATGTCACAAACATTTATATACTACAGTCCCCTAACTATGAGTGAAGGAAGACTTGAGCGCGACGGCCCAATTTTCTCTTGCCGTCGCGGTCGCCCTCCACCCACCATCATGACTGCATCCCGATTCCGTGCTCACAAGCACGCTGACTCGAACGACCGCACCGACACGACTGACCACGCTGACACGACCGACCACACCGACACCGACGAGCGCCACGGCGAACGCGGCACCGCCGGCGAGCGAACGACCGCTGACGCCGACGAGCGCGACGGCGAGCGCCACGGCGACGAGGAGTTCGCCTGCCCGGAGTGTTCGGGCACGCTCCGGAGCGAGGGCTCCGAGACGGTCTGTGCCGACTGTGGACTCGTCGTCGACGAGGGCGAGATCGACCGCGGGCCGGAGTGGCGCGCGTTCGACAGCGCCGAGCGCGACAAGAAGTCCCGCGTGGGCGCCCCCACGACCAACATGATGCACGACAAGGGGCTCTCGACGAACATCGGCTGGCAGGACAAGGACGGCTACGGTAACGCCCTCTCGAACAGCCAGCGCCAGAAGATGGAGCGGCTCCGCACCTGGAACGAGCGGTTCCGCACCCGCGACTCCAAGGAGCGCAACCTGAAGCAGGCGCTCGGCGAGATCGAGCGCATGTCGAGCGCCCTCGGCCTCCCGGAGAACGTCCGCGAGACCGCCTCCGTCATCTACCGGCAGGCGCTCGACCGCGACATGCTCCCCGGCCGCTCCATCGAGGGGATCGCGACCGCCGCGCTCCACGCCGCCGCCCGCATGGAGGGCGTCCCGCGCTCCATCGACGAGGTCGCGCGCGTCTCCCGGGTCGACGCCGAGGAGTTCAAACGCGCCTACCGCTACATCAACAAGGAGCTCAAACTGGAGATCCAGCCGGCCGACCCCGAGAGCTACGTCCCGCGGTTCGCCTCCGACCTCGAGGTGCCCGACGAGACGGAGCGCGTCGCCCGCGACCTCCTCGCGGAGGCCAAACGGCAGAATGTCCACAGCGGCAAGTCGCCGGTCGGCCTCGCGGCCGCCGCCATCTACGCCGCCGGCAAGCTCACCAACATCGACCTCACCCAGAGCGAGGTGAGCGCCGTCTCCGACATGAGCGAGGTCACCATCCGAAACCGCTATCAGGAGCTGCTCGAAGCGCAGGAGTCCACCTTCCCCGGCTTCGGCGGCGAGAGCACGACCGAGCGGACCGGCGACCACGCAGGTGAGGCCACCGGCGACGACGGCGACGCCGGCGCCGCAAGCGCTTAACTCGACTCGTCTTCGGGGCCGATCCGCACGACGGGTGCGCTCGCACTGTCAACGAGCACGTACAGCGCGTCGTCCGGCCCGACGGTAACGTCCCTGACCCGCCAGCCGCGGTCCGCAAGCAGCGGGTCCAGCTCCGTCACCTCGTGGCCGTCGACCGCGAACCGCCCGAGGTACTGCCCCGCGAGGTTGCCCACGAACAGGTCGCCCTCCCAGTCGGGGACGGCGTCGCCGTCGTAGAACGTCGCTCCGGCTGGCGGAAACCCACCCGAGCCGCACTCCCAGTAGTAGACGGGATCGACGACATCCTCGCGGTCCTCGGGATGGTCACCGACCGGATCGTCGGTCCCGTACGCGCATCCGGTGTGTGCCACCGGCCATCCGTAGTTCCCGCCGGCCTCGATCACGTTGATCTCGTCGCCGTCCTCCTCGCCGTGTTCGCTCTGCCAGATCTCCTCGGTTTCGGGGTGGACCGTCATCCCCTGCGCGTTGCGATGGCCGTAGCTGTAGATCGTGTCCAGCACGTCCTCGTCGTCGACGAACGGGTTATCGTCGGGGACCGTCCCGTCGGGGTTGAGTCGGAGGGTCGTCCCGAGCTCGGTCGCCGTGTCCTGTGAGACGTGGTCCGGGCCGAAGTCCTTGAACTGGCGGTCGCCAACCGTCACGTACAGCGCATCGTCGGGCCCGAACGTCGCACGGGAACCGTAGTGCCCGGTCGAGTCCACGTACGGCTCCGCGGCGTGGAGCTGCTCGAACGAGGCGAACGCCGGCTCGCCACCGTCCCTCTCAAGCCGACCCCGCCCGACGGCGGTCGTCGACTCGCCATCCTCGTTCGCCACCGCGTAGGTGAGGTACACCCACGGATCGGACGCGTACTCCGGATGGAGCGCGACATCGAGAAGCCCGCCCTGTCCCGCGGAGAGCGCCGTCGGCGCGTTCGCAATCACGCGGGTCTCCCCCTCCGCAACGTCGACGAGCAACAGGTCGCCGTCCCGCTCGGTGACGACCGCCTCCATGCTCTCCGGAAGGAAGGCGATTCCCCACGGAGCCGACAGCCCGGAGACGACTTCCTCGACGACCACGTCGCCGTCGTCCGACGGCTGAGCATCGTCCTCATCCCCGGGTGTCGGACCGGAATCATCCAGACAGCCGGCGATGCTGGAGACGCCGGCGAGCGCTGCAAGCGGCGCGGCGCCGGCACGGAGGGCGGTACGGCGGTCGATGGGACGCGTGTCGTGAGCCATGGTGGCAGACACCGGCTATTCGGGCCGGTCGGCCATGGGCGTTCCGCCGTCTTGACTCGCATTGCCCCGCGTTGGCTCGCGTTGCCCCGCGTTGCTCCATCACTGACCGGCAGCCGGCCCCCACGCCGGCACGTATAGGTGACCGAGGCACACAGACCCGGTATGCGAGTCAGCGTCGTCGGCGGCAGTCGCGTGGACGCGGAGACGGCGGCCGTCGCGGAGGCGCTCGGCGAGCGCCTCGCGGAGCGCGGCCACACCGTCATCTGTGGCGGACTCGGCGGCGTGATGACCGCGGTCTGCCGCGGTGCCAAAGGGGCCGGCGGCCACACCGTCGGCATCCTCCCGACGGACGACCCGGCGGACGCCAACGAGTACGTCGACACCACCATCGCGACCGGCATGGGCCACGGCCGCAACGCGCTCGTCGCGATGAACGGCGACGCGATGGTCGCCGTCGACGGCGGCTACGGCACCCTCTCGGAGATCGCCATCGGCTGCGTGTACGGCCTCCCGGTCGCCGGCCTCGACACCCACGACGTGGACGGCGTCGAGGTGGTTGCAACGCCGGCGGACGCGGTCGACTACGTGGAGGTCGCCGCCGACGTGGCGGGCGCCGTCGACGGCGACCGACCGGTCGACGAACGATGACCGGCAAGTAGCTTTTTGCACCGTCCGACCCACATCGCCACGTATGCCGGACTCCGTACTCGTTCCGATGGATGGCTCGTCGAAGGCCGAGGACGCGCTCACCTACGCACTCGACACGTACGACGCCGACGTGACGGCGCTGTTCGTCGCCGACCTCGGCATGAACGCCTCCTCGCTGGAGGGGGTCCCGGGCGCGGCCATTAGCGACCTCGAGGCGGCCGCGCGCGACCAGGCCGAACCCGTCTTCGAGACCGCCGAGGAGCTCGCCGACGAGCACGACGCGACGCTCGACACCGCCTTCGAGACGGGAACGCCGGCGAACACGATCGTCGACTACGCCGAGGAGGGCGGGTTCGACGAGATCGTCATCGGGACCCACGGCCGCACCGGCGCCAGCCGCGTCCTGCTCGGCAGCGTCGCCGAGACCGTCGCGCGGCGCTCGCCGGTGCCCGTCACGATCGTCAAATAGCGGCATCGAGTAGGGCGCCGAGTAGCAGCGTCTCCGTGGGGACGGCGTCGGCTACCGCTTCGGATCGTCCTCGTCCTCGTCGGCGTCCTCGCCGGCGTCCGAACCCCCCTGTCCTCCGCGCTTCCGTTCGCGCCGCTCCTGCTCACGCTGCTCCCGTTTCTCGGCGTCGAGCGCGGCGAGATTCCGGAAGCGGTCCTCGTCGTTCTCGTCGTCTTTGTCGTTCTCGCCGTCCTTGTCGTTCTCGCCGTCCTCGGTCCCCCCGCGCCCCGAATCGCCGAACGACGAGTCACCCGGCGTCCCCGTTCCCGACCCGCCCATCGTCCCCGTTTCCGGCCCGGAGCGCCCGCGGCGCCGGCGAACGTCTCCCAGTCGCCGGTCCGTCTCCGACCGCGAGTCGAGCGCGTAGGCGATCACGTAGCCGAACCCCATGGCGCCGACCACGAACGTGAACAGGTCGCCGACCGCCGGGATCGAGCCGACGAGCGCCCACATCACGAGGCCGGCGAGAAACGCCGTCCAGCGGTCCGCCGCCTCGCCGGGTCCGGAGATCAGGACGCCGCCGAGCGCGACGACCGCGACGACGTTGCCCACGAACCCGATGATCGCCAGCAGAATGATGGCGGGGATCGCGAGCAGGATGCCGACGATCGTGATGACCGAAAGGAAGATCAACACGATCGACACGACGTAGCCGATCAGTCCGTAGACGAACGCCATGACGGGGTCTCCGCGGACGTACGCGGCCCCTTCCTCGACGAAGTCGGAAGCGACGGCGACCACGATGGCGCCGAGAATCCCGGCGATGAGGAGGGTGCCGAGCACCTCAAGCACGTACGCGGTGAGGAACGAGTCCGGCATCGGTGAGCCGGGAGCATCGAACTGTGCGAGAGACGAGACACGGGCTGTGAAACTGAGGAGAGTGGAGGGCTCCATGCCGCCCGCTTCTCGGCATGCTAGTAAGGGTTTTTCGCTCCCACACATCGAAATCGCCAGCGTACGAGACGGCCTCACGACCCGTTTTTCGACCGTGACCGCCGAAATGAGCCGCTCGCTCGGTACGGCCTGGCCGGCGGGTTTTCCGATCGATCGAACCCGGTGGGCAAGCTATTTATCCACGGCTCCGCATCAACTATACAAGTCCGATTTCAGTAGGACAAGCAAAATTTCACTCATGACACGAGAGACACTGGTTCTCGTCGGGCGGGAGTCCGTTTCGGGAGTCGCGCGGCGGCACGCGGACGCGCTCCGCGAGCGAGGGATCGTCGACCGCGTCACCGTCGCGACCTACGGCGCCGAGCCCACGCCGGACCTCGGAGCGCAGCTCGCCGGGACGGACGCCGACCGGCTGTACGCGGTGCCGATGCGGTTCGCGCACGCTCACGAGACGCTGAAGGACGTGCCACGCGCCCTCGGCCGGCTCGACTGTGAGGTCCGCTACTGTGACCCCCTTGGCGAGAGCCCGGCAACCACCGAGGCGATCCGCGCCCGTGTCGACGATGACGCGAGCGCGGTCCTGCTCGTCGCGCTCGGGAACAGTCGCGACGACCACGCCCGCGACGCCGCGGCGTTCCACGCCGACCGCCTTCGGGGAGCGTTCGAGGAGGTGCGGACGGCGTTCCTCCTGCAGAGTCCCGCCGTCGAGTGTGCGCGGTACACCCTCGACGGCGACCACGCGGTCGTCGTCCCGCTGTTCCTGTCCGACTGTGAGGCGACGACCACGGATATCCCCGCGAAGCTCGAACTGGACCGTGGCGGGTTCACGTACACGGACCCGCTCGGCGACGCCACCGCCATCACCGACGCGATCGCGGCCGAGGTCGAGCGCGAACGAGTGCTCGCGGAGTCGGGCGCCGCTACCCCCGGCACCGATCTGGTGACGAACGCCCGCCCCGTCGCGACCGACGGACGCGGGAACGCCGAGTAACAGTCCCCCAATCCGCATCCGCCGGAGATCGACGCTTTCTCACCGCTTACTGCCGGACGATGAGAACGGACAGGTCCGAAAACGGCGTGTCCTCCTGCCCGTCTCCGCCGGCGTGCGACGCGAGCTCCGCAAGCGTGGTTCGCGTGATCGCCTCGTCGTCGTGCGTGAGTCGCTCACAGACGAGCGCGGCATCGTCGTCCGATGCCCCGTGGTCAAGGAGGTCGGCCGCGACGTCGCCGGGCATCCAGTCGAACGGCCGGGGGAGGACGAGGAGGTGGCGCTCGCCGGCGTCCCGGCGCAGCCGCGCGAGGTCGTCCGTCAGATCGCCGCTCTTGTGGAGCGTGACGAACGTCGCGTCCTCCATCGGCGTCCGCGCGCGGCTCGCGGCGACCTGCAGCGAGGAGATGCCGGGCACGACTCGTACCGGTCGCTCGCCGTCGGTCGCCGCGTCGACGGCGCGTTCGACCTTGCCGACGAACTGGTAGCCGGAGTGGTTCGGGTCGCCCATCAGCACCGCCGTCCCGCGCTCGCCGTCCGCGACTCGTTCGGCGAACGATTCGAGTGCCTCGGCTTCGTCGCGGTAGCCGCAGGTGAGGAGGTCGGCGTCCGTCACCTCGCGGACGAAGCCGACGACCGTCTCGAAGCCGACGACCACGTCCGCCTCTCGGATGGCCCGCTCGGCGCGCGGAACGAGGTACTCCGGATTCCCGGGGCCGATTCCGACGGCGTGGACCGCCGGCTCGCCGTCGACGCGCGCGGATTCCGGAGCCGCCGCCGCATACGTCGCGGGGTCGGGTCCCGCGTCGAGGTCGTACGGGTCTCCCGTCTCGCAGCCGTCTTCGTCGCTCACAGCTCACCCTCGCGGAGGCGTTCGAGGGTCGTCTCACCGGAGCGCACGTCGCTGGCCACGTGGACGAGTTCGTTCGTCAGCCCCGCAGCCAGCCCGGATCCGCCGCGGCGACCGACGTTGGTCACGGCCGGCACGTCGTGTTCGGCGGCGACTTCGCGGAGCCGCTCGCGGCTCTCGACCGCCTTCACGAAGCCGACCGGCGTGGCGACGACGACCGCGGGCCGGGTCCCCTGCTCGATGCAGTCGGCCAGCGCGAGCGCGGCCGTCGGCGCGTTGCCCACCACGGCGATGGCGCCGTCGTAGACGCCCTGCCGGTCGAGTTCGAGGACGCTCGCTGCGGTCCGAGTCATCCCGGTCTCCGCCGCGAGCTCGGCCCCGTTGCCGATGGCCTTCCGGACCTCGCAGTCGTGTCCGCGGCCCGTGATCCCCGACTTCACCATCGTGATGTCGGTGACGATCTGGCGCTCGTCGAGAACGGCCTCGGCCCCCGCCGGCACCGGGTCGTTCGCGAACCGCATCAGGTGGTGGAACTCCGGGTCCCCGGTCGCGTGGACCGCCTTCGCGCGAAGGCGGTCGTTCGGGGTCTCCTGCGGGACGATCTCGTGGACGCGGTCCATGCTCGTCTCCGCGATCTCCATCGCGTCGGACGTGGTCGCACCGAGATCCGCGTACGCCTCGACGGCAGATTCGCTGCTCTCCTCAGTCGTCATCGGTCATCACCTCCGCGGGGTCGCGGGCCGAGCGGGATTCGAGGTCGCCGTCGACGTCCAGGTTGCGGTCGCGGAGGTCGTCGACCACCTCGTCGTCCGCGTCCCAGAGGCCGCGGTCGACGGCCTCCAGGAGGGTGTCGGTGATCGACTCCAGCGCCCAGGGGTTCACGTCGCGCAGCCACTCGGCGCGGTCGTCGTCGAGCGCGTACTTCTCGGCCACCTCGCGCCACAGACGGTCGGAGACGACGCCGGTCGTCGCGTCCCACCCGAGCGTCACGTCGACCGTCTTCGAGAGGTCGCCGGCGCCCTTGTAGCCGTGTTCCTCCATCGAGTCGAGCCAGTCGGGATTGAGGACCCGCGAGCGCATCGCCTTACGGACCTTCTCCTCGTTGGAGTAGACGGTCACGTTGTCGGGATTCGAGGAGTCCCCGACGTAGGAGGCCGGCTCGGAGCCGGACACCTCCGTCACGGCGGTGATGAAGCCGCCGTGGAACGCGTACCAGTCCGAGGAGTCGAACTCGTCCTGCTCCATCGTGTCCTCGATCTTGACGGTGGCCTCGACGGTGCCGAGCCGGCGCTCGAAGGCGTCGTGCGCCGCGCTCGCCTTGCCGCGGGAGCCGAGCGCGTAGCCGCCCCACTGGACGTACACCTCAGCGAGGTCGGCCCGGTCGTCCCAGTTCCCCTCGTCGACCGCCTTGTTCGTCCCCGCCCCGTAGCCCCCGGGCCGGGTCGTGAACACGCGGTGTTTGGCCGCCGTCTCGGGCGAGTCGTGACCATCGGCCTCCAGCTCGGCGGCGTCCTCCTCGACGTGTTTTTTGACGTAATTCCGGTCGTGCGGCTCGTCGAGGTCGACGACGGCGTCGACCGCGTCGTGGACCACGCTCGCGGCCTGCGGGAACGCGTCACGGAACAGCCCGGAGACGCGGGTGGTCACGTCGACGCGCGGGCGACCCAGCTCGTCGAGCGGGATCGGCTCCACGTCGTCGACGCGGCCCGCGTCGGTCCAGACGGGCTCGACGCCCATCATCGCGAGGACCTGAGCGACCGTCTCCCCGCGCGTGCGAACCGTCGGGGTTCCCCACGCGACGACGCCGACCTCCTCGGGGTACTCGCCCTCCTCCTCGTGATGGCGGTCGAGCGTGTCGGCGGCGACCTCGCGGCCGACCTCCCACGCGGGCTTGGCCGGGACCTTCCGCGGGTCGAGCGTGTAGAAGTTCCGGCCGGTCGGGAGCAGGTCGACGCCGCCGCGGGTCGGCGCGCCGGAGCCGCCCGGCGGGACGTACTCGCCCGCGAGCGCGTCGACCGTTTGGGGGATCTCCGCTTCCGCGCCACGGACACGCGGCGCTGCCTCCTCGCAGATGAACGCCAGCGCCTCGCGGAGCGCGTCGTGTGCGCCGCCCCGGACCCGAGCGTTCCCGAGGGGGTCAACGTCGACGACCATCAGGTTCACCGTCGTCTCATCACCCGGGGCCGCATCCGGTTCCGCCTCGGGCACGTCGAAGTCGTGTGCCGCCAGCGTGCGGACGAGCTCTCGACTCGTCTCGTACACCTCGTCGGCGGCCTCCCCGTACGTCATCCCCAGCGTCTCATCGTACTCGCCCGGCGCGTTGAGCATGCGGTCGTAGTCGACGCCGAGCACCCCCGCGACCGACTCGCGGAGACTCGGCGCGCCGGGATTCTCCAGCCGCGTGAGCGCGACGAGGTACTCGACGAGCCGGTCGTCGACGGGCGGTTCGCCCATCGTGTGCAGCCCCAGCCGGATCTGGGTGTTCTTCACGTCGGTGAGGTACGCGTGGATCCGCTCGACGAGCTCGTCCATTGCGATATCCTCACCATTAACCTCGCCCTCCGCGAGCGTGGTCCCGGCTTCCTCGGGACCGCGCACGTCGACCGTCTCGTCGACTTCGCCGGCGATGCCGAGTTCGACGGCGAGGTCGAGCTCGTCGACACGCTCGCGGATGAGGCGGCCGAGCCGCTCCCCGTCGTCGTTGCGAACCTCGGTGCCGCCCGCCTCGCGGTACTGGCGACACAGATCCTCCAGCTCGGCAAGCTCGTCGTAGCTGCCGGCCCGTCGCATTACGGGCGTGAGGTAGTCGACGATCGCGGCGTAGGAGCGGCGCTTCGCTTGCGTCCCCTCCCCGGGGTTGTTGACGATGTACGGGTAGACGTTCGGGAGGTCCGCGACCAGGCCGTCCGGCGCGGAGCCGGAGTCGAGCCCGACCGTCTTGCCCGGCAGCCACTCCAGCGAGCCGTGAGTGCCGAGGTGGACGACGGCGTCGGCGTCGAACTCGTTGCGGAGCCAGCCGTAGAAGGCGACGTAGTCGTGGGGCGGCCAGAGGTCGGAGTCGTGGTACACCTTCGACGGGTCCATGCCGAACCCGCGAGGTGGCTGCACCGTGACGAGGACGTTGCCGAACTCGACGCCGGGAATGGCGAACGGTCGGTCCGGCGGCTCGCCCCACTCGTCGAGGACGCCCTGCCGGAATCCGTCGGCCTGCCCGTCGAACCACTCGGCGTACCGGTCGGGGGAGACCGTGTCGACGCTCCGGTCGCGGACGTCCTCGGGCGCGACCCACCGGTCGTCGAGGGTGAGCTGCGAGGTGAGCACGTCGATGAGCTGCTGGCCGTCAGAGACGGGTGCCGTCGCGGCACCGTCACCGTCGCGTTGCTGGTTCCCGAGGTCGTAGCCGCGCGCGGCGAGTTCGTCCAGCAGGTTCACGGTCGACTCGGGCGAGTCGAGCCCGAACGCGGTCCCGATACCGTCGTTACTCGGCGGGTAGTTGTGGAGCACGACGGCGACGTTCTTCTCCTCGTTGGGCGTGTGCCGGAGCGTCGCCCAGTTGACCGCGAGCCGGCAGGCGTGGTCGACACGGTCCTCGATGGGGAAGTGCTGTTTGGGCGCGGAGCCGACGCCGGCGGCGTCGTCCATGCGCTCCTTCCCCGAGATCGGATGGGTGATGACGTTGCCGTCGAACTCCGGGAGCGCGACCGACAGCGCCAGCTCGAACCCCATCACGCCCGTCTCACTCGCCGCGTAGCGGGAGCGCGACCGCATCGTCGTCACCGTCTGGATCACGGGGACGCCGAGCTCGTCGAGGAACACGTCCTCCGCGTCCGACCCCTCGTCGTCCGCATCCCGGCCGCGTTCGCTCATCGACAGCGAGAACATGAACGACGAGAGCACGGCGTCGACGACGGGCTCGCTTTTGCCCTCGCCGGCGCCATCCTCGGTGAAGTAGCGGTCGACGGTCCACTCCGCGTCCTCCTGACCCGGCTCGTCGCTGACCGGGTTACAGAAGACGGGAAGCACGTTGACGCCCAGATCCTCCAGCTTTCGGACCTGTGCGTCGACGTAGCGCGTGTTCTCGTGCGTCCAGTGGGACTCGTAAAACCAGATCCCGACGGTGGGCGCGTCGTCGTCGAACCGCTCGCGGAGGTCGTCGTACTCCGCGCCGGGATGATCCGGGTGGTAGACGCCCTCGGTCGGGAGGTCGACCGGCTCCTCGACGTCGCCCGACCAGTCCGCGTCGTACTCGCGCGCGAGGAACCGCGTCGCGTTCGCGATGTTGACGGTGCCGCCGCGCTCCAAGTACTCGGAGACCGCCTCGCGGTCGGCGTCCGAGACGCTGGTGTCCTCGATCGCGAAGGCGTCGCCGGTCGCCTTCACGACGAGCGGCACGCCGGCGTCGCGGAGCTGCTCGACCGCGAACTCGTAGCCGGGCATGCTGTCCTCGGCACCGTGGAGCCAGAAGGCCGCGGCCGTCGCGTCGCGGAGCTCGTCGACGAACGCCGCCACGTCCGCCTGCTCGTCGAGGTCGCTCTCGGACCGGACGACGAGGTCGATCCCGTCCACCCGCTCGGCGGCGGCCTGCACCGCCCCGAGCTCGTTTTCCGTCGCCGTGTAGAGGCCGATCGTCGTCACAAGATATTAAACCTCCTCTGCATTAGCACAAGTATGGTTGATTTAGGCGCGGACAAAAAGGTTTCCACGCCGTTTCCGGCCATCGTGGGCCAGGAGCCGCTCAAGCGCGGGCTGCTGGCGCTCGCGGTCGAGGACGGGCTCGGCGGGACTCTCGTCCGCGGGGAGAAAGGCACCGCCAAGTCGACGGCGGTCCGGGCGATGGCCGACCTCCTGCCGGCACAGCGCGCGGTCGCGGACTGTCCGTACGGGTGTCCACCGCCCGGCGCGGACGACGCGGACGACGCGGCCGACGAGGCGGCCGTCGACAGCTGCGAGGCGTGTCGCGAGCGCGACGATCCGCCGGTCGAGACGCGCCCCACGCCGCTGGTGACGCTTCCACTCGGGGCGACCCGTGACCAGGTAGTCGGAACGCTCTCGGTCGCGGACGCGCTCGCCGGCGAGGCGGAGTTCGACCCCGGTCTGCTGGCCCGCGCGAACCGCGGCGTCCTCTATGTGGACGAGGTGAACCTGCTCGACGACCACCTCGTCGACGTGCTGCTGGACGCGGCCGCAATGGGGACCAACCGGGTCGAGCGCGACGGCGTCAGCGTCAGTCACCCCGCCGAGTTCACGCTGATCGGGACGATGAACCCCGAGGAGGACGAGCTCCGGCCGCAGCTCCGCGACCGGTTCGACCTCTGTGTCGAGGTGACCGGCAGCGACGACCTCGACGACCGCGTCGAGATCCTGGACCGCGTCGTCGACGGGGGCGGGAACGGTGACGGTGACGCAGACGCGGACCGCGACCTCCGGGAAGCGTTCGCCGACGAGACCGCCACCCTTCGGGACCGCGTTCGCGACGCCCGCGAGCGACGCCCGACGATCCCCGACGGGTTCAAACGTGACATCGCGGCGCTGTGCCGCGACGCGGGCGTCGACGGCCACCGCGCGGACTTCGCCGTCGCCCGCGCCGCCCGCGCGTTCGCCGCGCTCGACGGCCGACCGAAGGTGATCCGGTCGGACGTGGTCGAGGCCGCGGAGTACGCGCTCGCCCACCGGCTACGGAGCCGCCCGTTCGAGGACGCTCCCGACCCGGACGAGGTCGTCGACGACCACTTCGACGACGAGGGGACCGGCGAGGCGGGGGACGACGCCGACGGAGAAGCCGACGAGAAGGAGGACGGCGACGCCGGCAGAGAGGGCGACGAGTCGGCGGACGAGTCGGGAAACGGCGACCGGCCCGGTGAGGACGACTCCCGGGCCGGCTCCGACGCCGACTCCGACGAGGGATCGGGTGAGGAAACGGACGGGGAAGCCGACGGCGCCGACCCCGCCGATGCGGACCCGAGAGCGGCGAACGCGCCCGACGAGCCACTGGAGGGCGGGAGTGACGGCGACGACCGGGACGGCGACCACGGGGACGACGACGACCACGCCGACGACGGCGACGAGTCGGCAACTCCCCTCGTCCCGGGCGCGGCGCGGGCGGGAGTCGGCGAGGCGACCGCGCCCGACGTGGAGACACCGGCCCCGTTGGGGAGCGCCGCGGCCGAGGCGGGTGGGCGCGGCGACGCGGCACCGTCGCCGGAGGGACGCGGCGCCACGGTCCGAACGGAGCCCGCGGACGGAACGGGCGCGGTCGACCCGGCGGCGACCGTGCGCACGGCGGCAAGGGAGGGCCGGTCGCGGCCGACGGAGGACGACCTCCAGCAGGCGGTCCGGACCGGCGACGCGCGCACCCTGACCGTGTTCGTCGCGGATGCCAGCGCGTCGATGGCGCCGGCGATGCGCGCCGCGAAGGGAGTCGCCATGGAGCTGTTGAAGGACGCGTACGCCGAGCGCGACGAGGTGGCGCTGGTCGCGGTCGGCGGCGACGACGCCGAGACGCTGCTGCCGCCGACGGACAGCGTCTCGCTGGCGGCCCGCCACCTGAAGGAGCTCCCCTCGGCGGACCGGACCCCCCTCCCGGCCGGCCTCGACGCCGCGACGGCGATCGTCGAGCGCGAGGACCCCGGCAGCGCGCTCGTCGTCGTCGTGTCGGACGGGCGCGCGAACGTGGCGGACGGGAGCCCGACGGCCGCGACGCGGGAGGCCGCGCGCAGACTGGGAGCGACCGACGCCTCGGTCCTCGTCGTCGAGGCCGGAGACTCCCGGGCGGGGCTCCTCGGCGTCGTCCGCGAGGCGACCGACGCGCGAGGGATCCCCCTCTCCGCGCTCTCGTCCGATGCCGTCGCGGACCACCAGTAAGGTTGTGCTCGACCGGCAGTTTTACAAACTAGATTGTCCTTCTTCAACTCGACTTTCACATGTCGACGAACTCCGACACCGTCGCGGACCGGCTCGCCACGGCGCGCGCGCAGGTCGACCCGACGACCGCGCTCGCCGCCATCGCGCTGGTCGCGGCCCTCGGCTTCACGCTCGCGTTCATGCAGGAACCGCTCGCGCACGACGCGCTCCACGACTTCCGGCACGGCGCCGGGATCACCTGCCACTGATGATCGACCGACTGAAACGCGGCGTCGCGGCCGGTGCGCTCGCCGGCGCCGCCTACGGGCTGTTCACCTGGCTGGTGGTCTCCCCGCTCGTGGGGTATATGGAACATCTGGCGCATCACGACCACGGGCACGGGCACGGCCACGACCACGCCCACGTCGTGAGCGAGGCGACGACGGCCGTCGTGAGCGCCGGCGGTGGCGTGCTCTGGGGGATCCTCCTCGGTGCGGCATTCGGCGTCGCGCACTACCTCTTCGAGCCCGCGCTCCCCGGCGGCGACCTCCGGCACTACGTGCTCGCGGGAGCCGGCTTCCTCGCCGTCTCCGTCGCCCCGTGGACGGTACTCCCGCCGGTCGCACCCGGCATGGAACAGCTGTACGGCTCCGGGGTTCGCGTCCCGCTGTACCTCGGACTGGTCGTCCTCGGCGCGCTCGTCGCGGCCGCGAGCGTCCTGGCGTACGACCGCATGACGGCGACGCGGGGTCGAGCCGCCGGCGTCGCGGCCGCCATCATTCCGCTCGCCGGACTCGGTGCCCTCTCCGTTCTCGCCCCGACCACGCTCGTGCTGGGCGACGCGCCGGCCGACCTCGCGGTCGCGTTCCAGTGGCTCGTCGTCCTCGGTCAGGCGGCGCTCTGGACGCTGATCGCCGCGAGCTATCGGGGGTTCGAGCGCCGGACCGCCGGCGGTAGCACGACCGGTACGACGCCGGCGGCACACCCCGCCGACTGATGGAGCGACGCACCAAGCGGATGCACGAGCGCGGGCTGGAGACGGTCGTGTTCGTCTGCACCACCGCCCGCGACGACCACGCCTGCTGTGCCGACGTCGCGGGCGCCGCCGTCGCCGACGCCGCCCGCGACTGGCTCCGGGAGCGCGACCGCTACTGGACGGAGGTCGCCGTCGCCGAGACCTCCTGTCTCGGGATGTGCAGCGAGGACGGCGCCGCCGTGCTCGTCCAGCCGGCCGACGAGTGGTTCGCGAACGTCGGCGTCGAGGACGTGCCGGCGCTCCTCGGGGAGACGCTTCCCGATCGGGAGGTCGCCGGCGAGGCGAGCGACTGAGACGTTCCGCCCCGAGAGGACGCCAACTGTTCCCGACTGGTCGAGTTCACTGATAGACTGCGGGAGTACGTGTATCACGTGGGCGGGTGCGGCATTTATAAGTGGGACGCTGGTGGTGTTGTTCGCCTTTTATAAGCAGAGACTGGTCGGTGAGTTGCTGGTGCGACGCTGGTGAGGACCGCCGGCAAAGCCCCAGCCAGCTCCGGTCGAGGGTTCCGGAAGACGGTCCGGCTCGCTGCTCACGGCTTCGCCGTTCGCTATCGAGAGCTCCCTCCGGTCGCTCTCGCATTGCTCGCCGGCTGCGACTTCCGTCGTCCCGCTCGCAGGCTCGCGGGACCCTCGCTGCGCGCTCAAAAGGGCTCGCGCTGCTCGCCCTTTTGAGTGCTTACGTCGGCCGTCTTCCCGGAGCTGGCTGCCCCTTTGAGTCCCACCCGCCCAGCACTGCAACCGCACCTCACACCTCCCCAGCCTCGGCCGACGACGGCCGCGGGACCGCACCGCCGCGGCCGCCGCCGGCCTCCCTCGCGCTCCGGCTCGCGCCAGCGGGCGCTCGCCGGGCGCGCCACCGCAGTTGTTGTCTGTCCGTGAGCAACCCACGATTCCACGGGCGCGCTGCTATTCGGTGCGCAAGGGACTTTTTGAACTTGAACGCCGGCGAGCGCCGTCGCTACAAGCCTTATAAATGGAGAAATCGGGTGTGGTGGCGCTCGGCGACGAGTTACTCGTCGTCGACCGCAACGTCCTCGGAGTCGACGTCGACGGCGGTCTCCTCCTCGGCGGCGACCTCCGCGGGGCGCGCTTCGAGGGTCAGCTTCTGGACCTCGACGCGGCGCAGCGGGTAGATCGTCTTCGCCTCGCCGTAGATGGCGGACGAGAGGTTGCCGTCCACGATGGCGTCGACGAACGCCTCGAAGGTGCGCTCGTCGGCGGCGTCGTGCACCTTGTCGATCATGACGCGGCGGATCGCCTTCTCCTGGGAGCGGTCGGCCTTCTTCGTCGTCAGCGCAACGGGCTGGACGCGGAGCCGGTAGTCGTCCGTCGTCAGCACCGTGATCGACGCCTCGACCTTCGAGGCGCCGCTGCGGACGAGCGAGCGCAGGTAGTCCCGCGTGAGCTCGTACGTGACGAACTCGGTGTAGGCCGTGTCGCTGCCCACGTCGGTGATCTTGAACGTGAGCTTCGTGTTGTTCGCGCTCGAATCGCCGGTGAGCTCGCCGAGCGTCGTCGTCAGCGTGCGGCCGACGACCTGGTCGGGCTCCTCGGCGAGCGTCTCGCCGATCTCCTGACGGTCGAACTGTTCGGGCGCCAGCACGGAGTACCAGCGCTTCTCTCCTCTACTCTTGGATACGGATCGTTCACTCATGTGTTGTGGTGTGTGTCGGTGGTGTCGGTTGCGGAGCCGTTCCCGGCTGCGCCGGCGTCGGCTCCCCCGTCCCGGTGCGTGCGTGCACGCGCCGCGACGCGGTCCGCGACCTGCAGGTTCACCACGTAGTCGTCCACGGTCGACCGAAGGCCGCCCGTCGTCTCCCGCTCGATCTCGCAGACGCACGCGTCGCCGTCGACGCGCGCGTCCATCGAGTCGGTGTTGTCGGGGGCGAGCGCGGCACGGACGAGCTCGGCATCGGCGTGGGTGGTCCGAACGGTTGCCGTCCGGGCCCCCGGCTCGCCACCAGCCGTCTCGCGTGCGTTCTCGCTCATAGTGCCCCCCGGAGCGCGGCGAGCGCCTCCGTGCCGTCCCCCTCGACCGAGAGCCCGCCGTGGTCGGCGGTGCCCCAGCCCTCGCCGCCGACCTCGGCGGCGACCTCCCGGCAAACGTCTCCGAGCCCCGTCGGCTCGACGGCGGCTGCCGCGAGCGTCCCCGCGTCCTCGGCGAGCGCGACGGCGACCGGCTCCGGCGACCGGAAGTCGCGACAGAGCCGGGCGACCGTCGGGAGCACCGCCTCGGGCGCGTCGACGCGAGCGACGACACAGCCGTCGTACCGGCCGGTCGTCGCCGAGTCGAGCGCGCGGTGGGCGGCGAGCCCGTGGTTGCGCCAGCCGTCGACGGCCGCGGTGCGGAGCTCGCCGCGCGGGTCGTCCGCGAGCGCGAGCGCGACGGCGGTCCCGGGTGCCTCCCGGGACAGCGCGTCGAGCACGTCGGCGTAGCCGCCGACGGTCGCGAACGGCGCAACGTCTTCGGGCGTCGCATACGGGCGAAGTGCCCGTTCGACTGCGGAGGCGGCCCGCTCGCTCGCATCGGGTGCGGCAGCGACCTCGACGGCGACCAGCGACGCGAGGCGTCGGTGGGCGTCGTCGTCGAGCTCCGCTGGCAGCTCGAGCTCGGCGAGCATGGCGCGCGTCGCCTCCGGGTCGCCCGAGAAGGGCGCCCGGAACAGCGTCGACGCCGAGAGCCCGTCCGAAAGGTCCGCGGTCGGAACCGCGACGCCGGGGCGACGCTCGACGACCGACGCCTCCTCGGCGGCCGCGAGCGCGTCGCCCGAGCCGTCCGTCCCGGGGACGGAGCCGGCGGCGACGACGCCCGCGAGCGCGAGCACCGGGTCGGGGTCGGCACCCAGCTCGCCAGCGACCGCGAAGGCGGTCGTGCTTGCCGGGCAGCCCTGGCCGGAAATCGCGTTCTCACCCGTCTCCGTCCCGACGGTGACGACGACATCGTCGGACACGTCGGTGTGGGGAGTCGGGTCGCGCGAAACCCGCGCCTGGAACGGCACGCCGACGGCTCGCAACGCGTTCGCGAGCAGGCCGGCGGCCGCGACGCTATCCCCGTCGTCCGCGGCGACGAGCCGGACGAACGGCGCGTCAGCGAGGACGCCGGCGAGGGCGTCGGGCGTGGTCGTGGCGGCGGTTTCGGTCACGGGTGGTGTGGTCGTGGGGTCGGTGGGGTCGGTGTGGATGCGGTTCTACGTGGGTCCGCGTGGTGGTCGCGTGGTTACTGGTCGAGCAGCTCGGCGGCGTTCTCGTAGGTGTACGTGAACTCCTCGTCGAGCTCGTCACCGCGGTAGTAGTTGACGAGACGGCGGATCTTCGACTCCGTGTTCTGGAGTGCCCGCTTGTTCTGGTGGTCCTGCTCGTTTTCCGCCATGTGCTTGCGGAGGTTGACCGCGCGAGCCATCAGGTTACGGAGGTCCTCCGGCAGGTCCTTTTTCGCGTCGTGCTCCTCGAGGATCTCGGTGACCTTCTTGCCGGTCGCCAGCTTGACGTCCGGCACGGGGGTGCCTGTGACGCCCTCGTCACGCAGCTTGAGGCCGATGACGCTGGGGTCGTGGCCCTGCTCCGCCAGTTCGACGACGCGGGACTCGATGTCCTCGGCGTCGACGTCGCTCCACTCCGGGTTCTCGTCCGTCGCCGGTTTGTCCGAACCGGACGAACCGCGACGGCGCGTGTGCATTCGTGACATTGGTCTGTAATTGGAACGGCACAACCACATGACGTGACCGCGGCTCCGCGCTGCGCGGCTGTCGGTGCGCCGGCGGGCTCGCTCGATAACGAGCGAACGTGCACGCCGAGCGCGCCGGCCGCGCGGCCGGAGCGACGGTGCACTGCTACAATCCCAAGCCGTGGGCGAAATCGTCCCCGGCGGGTCGGATTTGCAGCTGTGCTGTTCCCGTTCATGGGGTCGACGCCGGCCCTCTTAAGGGTGTTCTTGTGCGTCCGGACGCCGCGAATCCGACACAACCGGGGGGCTTTTTTAGCCAACCCGCTAATGGTTGCCCGTGCTATCGGTCGAGCTGCATACCCACTCCGAGCTGTCCCACGACGGGCGTGACCCGGTCGACCTCCTTCTCGAACAGGCGGCGGCGATCGGGCTCGACGCGCTCGCCGTGACGGACCACGACGAGATCGACGCCAGCATCGAGGCGGCCGAGAAGGCCCCCGACTACGGGCTCGTCGGCATCGTCGGCATGGAGGTGACGTGTGCGGCCGGCCACGTGCTCGCGTTCGGCATCGACGAGCTCGTCGAGCCCGGACTCCCCTTCGATGAGACGCTCGACCGGATCCACGAGCAGGGGGGGATCGCCGTCGTCCCGCACCCCTTCCAGAAAACCCGCCACGGCGTCGCCGCCCACGTCACGGACGAGGCGCTGGCGAGCGCCGACGCCATCGAGGTGTACAACTCCCGGCTGTTCACGGGGCGAGCCAACCGGCAGGCGGAGAAGTTCGCCGTGAAAAACGGGCTGCCGATGACCGCCGGCAGCGACGCCCACATCTCGGAGATGATCGGCCAGGCCGTCACCGAAGTCGGTGCCGACGAACGCTCGGCCGACGCGATCCTGGAGGCGATCGCCGACGGGCGCACCAGCGTGATCGGCAAGCGCACCCCGTGGCACGTCTCCGTCCGCCAGTTCGCCGGCGGCGCGAAGCGTCGGGCGCTCCGCGCGGTCAGGGATCTGCGATGACCGCGGATCGTCGCGGCGGGGATCATCCAGGGGGGCCAAACGACGAGAGTTCCGGAGCCACGGAGCGCTCCGAGGATGCCGGCGAGACCCGGCTTCGCGGGGCCGACGCCGCGCTCGTCGACCGCTCGCTCGCCGCGAACGACCCGTTCCCGGGCGGACGCGGCTTCGCGGGGCGAATCGCGGACTCGCCGGAGTTCGACTCGCCGATCCTGGTCCGTGACGTGCTGGGGCGCGAGCCGCTGTTCGTCGAGCGCGAGGCTCGGCCGCCGACCGACCCGGGCGCGTGGAGCTTCGACCGACGAGACCTCTCGGAGCCCGAAGCGCTTCCCGCGGGCACCATCGCGACCACGGAGCGGAGCCTGACCGGGTGGACGCTTCCCGACCCCGACCCCGCACCCCCTGACGAGGCGCAGGCCGCCGTGGACGAGGCCGTGCGCGCGGCGACCGCGGACGTGGACGATTCCGGGCTGGCGGTCGCCTTTTCGGGCGGCGTCGACTCGGGTATCGTCGCGTCGGCCGTGCCCGGCGCTCCCTGTTACGTCGCCGGCTTCGAGGGCTGTCACGACCTGGCGGCTGCGCGCGACGCCGCCGACGAGATGGCCCTCGATCTCCGTGTCGTGGAGCTCACCCACGATGACGTTGTCCGGGCGATCCCCGAGATCGCCGCCGCAACCGGCCGGCAAAACGCGATGGACCTCAACATCGCCGTCCCGTTGTATCTGGCCGCGGAGGCAGCGGCCGCGGACGGCTTCGACCGGCTCGCCGTGGGGCAGGGCGCCGACGAGCTGTTCGGCGGCTACAGCAAGGTCGTCGAGCCCGCCGAGGACCACCGCGTCGAGGCCGACACCGTCCGCGGCGCGCGCATGGAGACGGTGCGAACGCTCCCCGCCCAGCTGGAGCGCGACGTGCTCGCGCTGCGGGCGGCTGGCGTCGACCCCGTCGCGCCGCTGCTCGACGACCGCGTCGTTGCCGCCGCGCTCGACCTCCCGGGCGAGCTGCTCGCGACGCCGGACGAGCGCAAGGTCGCGCTGCGACGAGCTGCCGAGGGACTCGTTCCCGAATCGGTGCGAACCGCGGACAAGAAGGCCGTCCAGTACGGCACCTACGTCGCCCGCGAGATAGACCGACTCGCCCGGCAGGCGGGCTATAAGCGACGGATGGACGACCACGTCGGCCAGTATATCGCGTCGCTCATCGAGAAGTGAGCGGTTGGGACGGCGTTCGTGGCCGGCGACGACGACAGCCACCGCTGAGAGAGCGGCGTCGCTGTGCGAATGGAGCGTGACGAAAAGCCGGCCCGCAAGGGCCGACGCTGACCAAGCCGCCGTGGAGTACCAGTCCTGCGGCCGACGCCCATGGAGGGCGTCATCGAAACCGTACGTGTGGACAGTATAAAATACGGGGCGTGGTGACAAATTTGGCGCCGAATACGGACAAAAACGGATCGGATGCGGTGATCGACGACTCCTCCGAAAACGATCGTCCGGAAAGCCGGCGAGCGATGCCCCGAAACTCGAACGTTCGTCGCTTCTCCCGTGATCCGTCCGCCGCGTTATCGCACCAGGTACGGGTCGTTACCCGCGATGAACCGGCCGAGGTCAGTCTCCCGCCGGAAGTCGGTCGACTGGAGCTCCCGCAGGCTCTCGACGAGGCGCTCGGCGTCGCCGTCAGCCCAGTCGCCCGGGTGTTTGATCGGGACGACGAGCCACCCGGAGCCGCGGATCTCCTCGGCGTGGAGCGCGTCCATGTCGACCTCCGTTTTCCACGCCTGCGCGGTGTACGTGCGCAGCACGCGGTCGGTGGCGGTCGCGCCGACGGGGAGGAGGACGTGGGCCGCGATGGCGCGGAGCTCGGCGTCGAAAAAGCGGTCCATGTCGTCGTACTCGGCGTCCGTCGGGGTGCGGCCGCCGTCGAGCGCGCACATGTGGAGGTACGAGAGGAACGTCGAGCCGGCCATCAGTGGCTCGCCGTCCCGGCCGGCCTCGGTCGCGTTCGTAACCGTGCCGTCGTCGACGGCGTCTACGTTCCCGGCCCCGTTCGTCGCGGCGCGCGCCTCGATGACGCCGGCGGCGCTCTCCAGCAACCTGGCCTCGGCTAACGCCGACAGGAACGTGGTCGACCACTCCTCCCCGGTGAAGGGGATGCCGTCCGCGAGCCCGCCGTGGACGCCCGGATGGTCGCCGACCACGTGGAAATCGGCGTTCGCGTCGCCGTAGCCGGGAACGTAGCGATCGCAGTCGGGTGTCATCCCGAAGGGATTCCGCGTTCGGTCCGTAACGTTTCTCACGCCCGGGTGTAGGCCGTCCAGCGGTAATAAGCGGTTCCGATCGGAGCGATAGTAACCCACTTGAGGGTCGGGTGTGAGAGTCGGGACATGCATGTGGTCATCATCGGCGCCGGCGAGGTCGGCACGACCATCGCCGCCAACCTGGCGTCGGACCACGAAGTCGTCGTCATCGACAGCGATGACGAGCGCGCGGAGCAGCTCAAATACGAGCTCGACGTGTTGACCCTCACCGGCGACGGCACCCACGACTCCATCCAGGAGACCGCCGGCGTCGCGGACGCCAACATGGTCATCGCGTGTACGGACGACGACCTCACCAACCTCGTGGCTTGTGGAACGGCCAAGACGCTCGGTGACCCGTTCACCATCGCGCGCACGAGACGGACCGAGTACCTCCGCACGTGGGAGCGCGAGCAGACCGCCTTCGGCGTCGACTTCATGGTGTGTACGGACCTCCTCACCGCCGAGAACATCGTCCGGGTCATCGGCCTTCCGTCCGCCGTCGACGTGGACCCCTTCGCCGGCGGACTCGTCCAGATGGCGGAGTTCGAGATCCCCGACGACAGTCCGGTCGCCGGCCAGACGGTCGCGGAGGCCGACCGGTTCGAGTCGCTCACCTTCGCGGGGCTGTTCCGCGACGGCGAGATGATCCTGGCACGCGGTGACACGGAGGTCCGCGCCGGCGACCGGGCGGTCGTCATCGGGAGCCCGGAGAGCGTCCAGTCGTTCGCGATGGACATCGAGCCCGAATCAACGCCTGATGCGGCCGACGAGATCGTGGTGGTGGGTGGATCGGAGGTGGGGTATCAGACCGCCCGACTGCTGGAGGAGCGCGGCCTCAAACCGCGGCTGATCGAACAGGACACGGAGCGAGCGCGCTGGCTTGCAGAGAACCTTCCGGACACGCTGGTGATGGAACACGACGCGACCGACACCGAGTTCCTCGCGCGCGAACACGTTGACGAAGCCGACATCGTCGTCGCCGCGCTCGCCTCCGACGAGCAGAACCTGCTCGTCTCCGTCCTCGCCAAGCGGCTCGGCGTCGACCGGGTGGTGGCCGTCGTGGACAGCGGTGACTACGTCACCCTGTTCGAGGAGATCGGCATCGACGTGGCGGTGAACCCCCGGATGGTCACCGCCGAGGAGATCACCCGGTTCAGCTACGACAGCGTCGCCGAGAACATCGCCGTGCTGGAGGGCGACCAGGCGGAGGTGTTGGAGCTGGAGCTGACGGCGGACTGCAGGCTGGTCGGCCGGCCGATCAGTGAGGTGGTCGCGGACCTGGACGCGGACCTGGTGATCGGCGCGATCACCCGTGGCCGCGAGCTCGTGACACCCAGAGGTGACACCGTGCTCCAGCCGGGCGACCACATCATCGTCTTCGTGGAATCCGCGTTCGTGAGCGAGCTCACCGGGATGACGTGACCATGTTCGACGACGTTCGCATCCGGGTGGACTGGCGGGCCAGCGTCGACCTCACCGGTCAGGTGTTGCTGTATCTGACGGCGCCGCTGGCGTTTCCGCTGTTGGTCGCCGTCTACTACGGCGAGAGCGTCCTGCCGTTCGTCGCCGCCATTCTCGTGTCGCTCGCCGGCGCCGGCGTCTGCCGGGTGCTCGCGGACCCGGACGAGAACCTCGGCCCGCGAGAGGCGTTTCTCGCGGTGGCGGTGATCTGGCTGCTGGTCGCCGCCGTCGGCGCGGTCCCGTTCGTGGTGGCGGGCGCCGGCAACATCGCCCACCCGCTGAACGCGCTGTTCGAGTCGATGAGCGGCCTGACGACGACGGGCGCCACCGTGATCCTCGATTTCGACGTCCACTCGCAGTCGGTGCTGATGTGGCGGCAGGTGATCCAGTGGCTCGGCGGGCTCGGGATCCTGATCCTCGCAACCGCCGTCCTCTCCGAACTCGGCGTCGGTGGTGCACAGCTGATGGAGTCCGAGACGCAGACTCGCGACGTGAACAAGCTCACGCCCCGCATCTCGGAGACGGCACGCCTGATATGGGGACTGTACGTCGGGATCACGCTCTCGGCGATCGCCGTGCTGTTCGCGCTCGGCGCCGTCTACGACCCGCAGATGGACCTGTACAACGCGGTCGCACACGCGTTCACCTCCGTGGCGACCGCCGGCTTCTCCCCGCAGCCGGAGAGCGTCGGCGCGTTCCATCCGGCGATCCAGTGGGCGATCATCCCCTTCATGGTGCTCGGCTCGACGAGCTTCGTGCTGCTGTACTACTTCTTCAACGGCGACCCCTGGCGCCTGCTGAAAAACGAGGAGTTCCACTTCTATCTGGGCGCACTCGGCGTTCTGTCAGGCATCGTCGCCGTCGTCCTCCTCTCCGACGGCGGGACGGAGTTCGGCGTCGAAGCCTCCGTCCGGCACGCCGTCTTCAACGTCGCGTCCATCGTGACGACCACCGGCTACGCCAGCACCGACTTCGACCTGTGGGTGCCGGCCGCCAAGTACGCGCTGTTCATGGGGATGTTCATCGGTGGGATGGTCGGGTCGACCACCTGCTCGATCAAGTCGCTGCGGTGGCTCGTCGCGCTCAAGGCGTTCCGGCGGAACCTGTTCACCAGCGTCCACCCCGAAGCGGTCCGTCCGATCCGGATCTCGGGGCGTCCCGTCGACGAGGGGACGATCCGCGACATCTACGCGTACATCCTGTTGAGCCTCGTCATCTTCGCGGCGCTCGCCGTCTTCATCGTCGTCGACACCCAGCGTGGCGCGCCGGGCGTGTTCACCGAGTTCGAGGCGATGGGCGCGGCGGCGTCGACGTTCCTCAACATCGGGCCGGCGTTCGGCGAGGCGGGGCCGTACGGCTCCTACGCCGAGTTCCCGGCGATGACCCGTGCCGTGATGGTCGTGTTGATGTGGATCGGCCGGATCGAGATCATCCCGGTGCTTGTGCTGTTCACGAAGGCGTTCTGGACCTCGTAGGTGGTGGAGAAAGCGCGAGGTGGACGCCGGCGAGCGCGGCCGTCATTCCCGGTGGAGCTTCCCGGCGAGGCGACCCCGAAATACGCGAGGGTCGGGGGGGGCTGAGGAACTCATCCGACGGAACGCTTATTTGAGCGAATCCACATATGTGATCCATGAGTGAGACCGATCGCCTCCAGCGCTACCTTGCAGACGAACTCGGAGAGTGCCATGACGAGGATCTTCAACGACGCCTGGCGGAGCTCGACGATCTGGAGTCCGCACTCGACGAGGAGACCGTATCGAGCGACGTGGGGGCGCTCTCAGCGCTCGGAAACGCGACCCGATATCGGATCGTTCGACTGCTCGTGGAAGCCGGCGAGGAGCTCTGTGTCTGTGAGATAACGCCTCTTGTCGATGTGAGCGACAGCGGCGTCAGTCACGCGCTCTCACGACTTGACGACGCCGAGCTCGTCTCCAAACGGAAGGATGGCCGGTGGCGAAAGTACCGCGCGACCAGCCGCGCCGTCGCGCTCCTCACGGTCCTCGACGGCTCCCGGTGATCGGCAGCGTCCGAACGGTCAGCTGGGAAACGGATGAACAGATATTTAATTGAGTACTATCTCAATTGAGCTGCTATGGAAGTCACATCCGACAACGCTGATGAAGAGCGGCATGAGCACATCCCGCTTCCCGATCCATCCAAGGACCGCGTTGAAAGTCGGAGACAGCGCGAGGGCACAAACCACGTAGGGGGGATGGGAGGTCGAACCGGTAGTTCGGACCTCGTGTTCTTCTCGGGATTTCTCCCGGTAGAGAACGGGACGGTTCTGAATGAGCGCTCAACCGAGTGGCAGGCAGAGCGGTGTTTCGACCGGCTGGAGACGCGGCTTGCAGACCGGCGATGTGACCTCGACGACGTGCTCAAACTCGAAGTTCAGGTGACCAGCGCGGCCGACGCCGACGCAGTTGAGCGCGCGTACCGCAACCGGTTCGACGGCGAACGCCCGCCACGGACGACGGTCGGTGTCTGCTCGCTGCCGGGTGGCGCACACGTGCAGTTAGATGTCGTCGCCGGCCAGGAATGAGCGCGACTGACCACGAACATGGTCCGGACTGTGGCTGTCCGAGCTGTGGCGACCCGCGGTCGATGGACTTCCTCGACAAGTATCTCACCGTGTGGATCTTCGCCGCGATGGCGCTCGGCGTCGGGCTCGGCTCCGTCTTTCCGACGATAGTCGAGCCGATCCAGGAGTACTATCTCGTCGAGATCGGACTGATCGCGATGATGTATCCGCCGCTCGCGAAGGTGAACTACCGGCAGCTCCCGCTGGTGTTCAGCAAGTGGCGCGTGTTGAGTCTGAGCCTGATCCAGAACTGGCTCATCGGTCCGACGCTGATGTTTCTGCTGGCGGTGGTGTTCTTCAGCGGGGTCGTCCCCTGGTTCCCGGCCCGTCCCGAGTACTTTCTCGGACTGATCTTCATCGGCATGGCCCGCTGTATCGCGATGGTGCTCGTCTGGAACGACCTCGCGGACGGCTCCAGCGAGTACGCCGCCGGCCTGGTGGCGTTCAACAGTCTCTTTCAGATCATCACCTACGGCGTGTACGTCTGGTTTTTCGCGCTGTTTCTCCCGCCGCTCCTCGGCCTGGAGTCGCTGGCCGCCGGCATCGGCACGTTCGACATCACGGTCCAACAGGTGTTCTGGGCCATCGCAATCTTCCTCGGGATCCCGTTCGCCGGCGGGATTCTCACCCGTCTCGGTGGCGTTCGTGTGAAGGGTGAAGCGTGGTACGCCGAGCGGTTCGTTCCGACGATCAGCCCGGTAACGCTGCTTGCGCTGCTGTTTACCGTTATCGTGATGTTTGCAACCCAGGGGGATGCGATCCTCGCGCAGCCGACCGACGTGCTCCTGTTGGCCGTGCCGCTGACGATCTACTTCGTCGTGATGTTCCTCGTGAGCTTCGGGATGGGGCGCGGCATCGGCGCCGACTACTCCACGACGACGGCGATCGGCTTCACCGCGGCCTCGAACAACTTCGAGCTCGCCATCGCCGTCTCGGTCGCCGTCTTCGGCGTCGGCTCCGGCGTGGCGTTCGCCACCGTCGTCGGCCCGTTGATCGAGGTGCCGGTCCTCCTTGCGCTGGTCAAGGTGGCCGTGTACTTCCAGCAGCGCTTCGACTGGGACGGCTACGAAACCGGCCGGCTCGACCCGACGACCCCGGTGGACGTATCGAACCCGGACCGAAACGACGACTGATTCACGATGATCGACACACTGCTGATTCCGACCGACGGTAGCGAGACGGCAACCAACGCGGCACGGTGGGGGTTCGCGCTTGCTGAGAGACTCGACGCCCGGATCTGCGTTCTTTCGGTCGCCGACGTGGCGGTCGCGACCGGCGCAGGCTACGCGGGCAACTCCGCGTCGATCCGCAGCACCCTGCGCGAGACAGCCGACAAGCGCGCGACTGCGCTGGCCGACGCGGCACGCGAACACGGGCTGGAGGCGACAACAGTCGTCCACGAGGGCGTGCCTGCCGCCGAGATCGTCGAGCATGCGGCGGCCGACGACATCGACGCGATCGTCATGGGAACCTCTGGTCGCGGCGGCGTGGCTCGGACCCTGATGGGAAGCGTCGCTGATAAAGTCGTTCGAACCGCTCCCGTGCCGGTGATGACTGCAAACGCTGATGCCGTTGACGGGGTTCCGGTCTCACCCGTCGACGACGTGCTCGTGCCGACGGACGGGAGCGACGCCGCCGACGAGGCGGCCGCATACGCTCTCGATCTCGCGGCTGCACTTGGTGCGACTGCCCACCTGTTGACGGTCATCGACGAGGCGACGGCGAACGCGGTCGCGGACCACGGCGAGGGTCCGTCCGATGAGGGTGCCGAATCGCGTCTCGACGGGCTCGTGAGCGCTGCCGAGGAGCACGGCGTCGACACGACGACCGCCATCGAGACGGGGGACCCCGCCGACCGGATTCTCGCATACTCGGACCGCGAGTCGGTCGATATAGTCGTGATGGGCACCGCCGGACGCGGGATGATCGAGCGCGCCGTCACGGGAAGCGTCGCCGATGCCGTCGTGCGACGGGCATCCCAACCGGTGATGACGGTGGGCCCGGGCATGATCGAGCGAGACTGAGCAAGAAGGAGTCGGCGATTCGCGGGACGGACAGCATGAGGAGACAGCGCGGGGTCCCGCTTATGTTCTCGCCGTCGCCTCACCGTCGCCGCTCGATGTGCACCTACTCCTCGTCGCCCAGCTCGTCGACGAGCTCGTCGGCGACGCCGGTGTAGCCGGCGGGCGTCAGCGCCTTCAGCTCGGCGCGAACGTCCTCGTCGACGTCGAGGTCGTCGAAGAGCGCGCGGAAGTCGTCGAGGGTGACGCGCTTGCCGCGGGTGAGCTCCTTCACGCGCTCGTAGGCAGCGGTGTCGCCCTCCCGGCGGAGGATCGTCTGGACGGCCTCGCCGAGCACCTCGGGAGTCGCCTCCAGCTCCTCGCGCATGACGGTCTCGTTGGGGACGACCTTCCCGAGCCCGGCGGCGGTCTTGTTGTAGCCGATAAGCGAGTGGGCGAGCGCGGCGCCGATGTTGCGCTTCACCGTCGAATCCGAGAGGTCACGCTGGAGCCGGGAGGTGGTGACGTAGTCGGCCAGGAAGGTGAGATCCGAGTTCGCCTTCGAGAGGTTCCCCTCGCTGTTCTCGAAGTCGATGGGGTTCACCTTGTGTGGCATCGTCGAGGAGCCGGTCTCGCCCTCGACGGTGCGCTGGCCGAGGTAGCGGTCGGAGACGTAGAGCCAGGCGTCGAGGTCCAGGTCCAGCAGGACGTTGTTCACGCCGCGGATCGCGTCGAACAGCGCGGCGAGGTCGTCACAGGGGTTCACCTGCGTGGAGAGGGTGGTGTGCTCCAAGCCGAGTCCGCGGACGAACGCCTCGGAGAACTCCCGCCAGTCCACGTCGGGGTAGGCGGCCTCGTGGGCGGCGTAGGTGCCGGAGGCGCCGGCGAGCTTGCCGGAGAGGTCGCCGTTCGCGACGACCACGCGGCCAAGCGCCCGTCCGAGACGTGAGGCGTAGACGGCCATCTCCTTGCCGAACGTCGTGGGCGTGGCGGGCTGGCCGTGGGTGCGTGCGAGCATCGGCGTGTCGCGGTGGTCGCGGGCGAGCTCGACGAGCGCGTCGCGCACCTCGCGGGCGGCGGGCAGGAGAACTTCGGTGACCGCCGGCTTCACGAGCACGCGGTGCGCGAGATTGTTCACGTCCTCGCTGGTGAGCCCGAAGTGGATCCACGGGTAGACTGCTTCAGCATCGGCCACCACGCCGTCGTCCTCCAGCCGGTCGAGCGTGACACGGAGGAAGTACTCGACCGCCTTCACGTCGTGGTTGGTGGCGGCGTATCCCTCGGCACCCGATACCTCCAGATCCTTGATCAGGCGGGCGTCGGCCGCCGAGAACTCCTCGTAAGCGGCACGGAGTCGTTCGCGAACCCCGTC
The DNA here is from genome assembly GCF_054654575.1 of Halorubrum gandharaense. Taxonomy (NCBI): domain Archaea; kingdom Methanobacteriati; phylum Methanobacteriota; class Halobacteria; order Halobacteriales; family Haloferacaceae; genus Halorubrum; species Halorubrum gandharaense. The sequence continues at coordinate 317,262 of NZ_BAAIET010000001.1, read as the reverse complement.
GTCGAGCGCGAGCGGCGTCGCGTCGAGTTCGGCAAGCGCGATCAGGTACTCCACCTCGACGCGGGTGCGGGCGCGCATCAGCGCCGCCTCGCTGGCGTACGGCGAGAGCGGTGCGGTTCGGCCGGCGTAGCGGCCGTCGAGCGGCGAAACGGCGGCGAGCGGATCCTCCCGCGGCAGGTCGGCGACGGCGTCGTCGGTCATACCCGCGAGTGCCGCCGGCAGGCGCAAAAGCGTGTCGATGGGAACACCCACGGAAGTGCATAGTTCATCGGAAACAAGCTGTGGTTCGCGGGTGTTTGATGCGCGATAGTGGATCGAATCGGACTGCGGACCGCAACCGATTTACGCCGCGCCGCGGAGGGTTCGCGTATGAAGATCGCCGGCCTCGCAAGCAACCGCGGGCGGAACCTGCTGCACATCGACGACGCCGCGCCGGGCGGCGCCGAACTCTCGGTCGTTCTCACCAACAGTGAGGGCGCGCCGGTCGTCGAATCGGCCGCCGAGCGCCGCGTCCCCACGGAGGTCGTCGTCCGTGAGGAGGGTGAGTCCCGCGAGGACCACGAACGACGGATCCTCGACCGGCTCGACGCCTACGACTTCGATCTCGTCTGTCTGGACGGCTACATGCGGGTGCTCACCGACGAGTTCCTCGACGCCGCGCCGACCACCCTCAACGTCCATCCCTCCCTCTTACCTGCGTTCCCCGGCGCGAACGCCCACGAACAGGTGCTTGAGGCCGGCGTCCGCACCACGGGCTGTACCGTCCACGTCGCCACCGAGGAGGTCGACGCCGGGCCCGTCGTCACTCAGGAGCCGGTGCCCGTCTACGAGGACGACGACGAGGCGAGCCTCAAAGACCGCGTGCTCCACGAGGCGGAGTTCACCGCCTACCCCCGAGCCGTCCGCTGGTTTGCCGAGGACCGCGTGACGGTGGACGAGGACGCCGGCACCGTCTCCGTCGAGGGCGACACCGGCGGGGCGTTTCCCCAGCGCCGGCTCCTCTCGGAGGACCGCTCCGCGACCCTGCGCTACGGCGAGAACCCGCACCAGGACGCCGCGCTGTACGCCAACGACGCCTGCGAAGAGGCGAACGTCGTCGCCGCAGAACAGCTGAACCCCGGCGCGAAGGGGATGGGGTACAACAACTACAACGACGCCGACGCCGCGCTCGACCTCGTCAAGGAGTTCGACGAGCCCGCGGCCGCCGTCATCAAACACACCAATCCCGCGGGGTGTGCAACCGCCGACACGCTCGCGGACGCCTACGACGCGGCGCTCCGGACGGACGCGAAATCCGCGTTCGGCGGTATCGTGGCGCTCAATCGGGAGTGCGACGCCGAGACCGCCGAGGCGATCACGGAGTCGTTCAAGGAGGTCGTCGTCGCGCCCGCGTTCTCCGAGAGCGCGCTCGACGTGCTCCGCGAGAAGGAGAACCTCCGGCTGCTCGCCGTCGGCCCGCTCGGTGAGGGCGACGACCGCTTCACCGAGCAGCTGGCGGAGAAGCCGATCACGGGTGGCCGGCTGGTTCAGGAGCGCGACCTCCAGTCACCGACGGCCGACGACCTCGAGTTCGTGACGGAGCGCGAGCCCACCGACGACCAGGTCGAGACGATGCTGTTCGCGTGGCAGACGCTCAAACACGTGAAGTCCAACGGGATCCTCTTTGCGACCGGCACGGAGACCGTCGGCGTCGGCATGGGCCAGGTCTCCCGGGTCGACGCCGTCACGCTCGCGGCGATGAAAGCCGAAAAGGATGCGGAGGGCAAGTCCGCCGACGGCGCCGTGATGGCGTCGGACGCCTTCTTCCCGTTCCCGGACGCCATCGAGGAGGCCGCCGAGGCCGGCATCGAGGCCGTCATCCAGCCCGGCGGGAGCGTCAACGACGAGGACGTGATCGCCGCCGCCGACGAACACGACATGGCGATGGCGTTCACCGGCTCGCGCTGCTTCCGGCACGACTAACGTCGCCGAGGCGTCCTGTCTCCCTTTTCAACCGGCTCCGTTGAATTCCTCGACAGTTGATAAGTACTGACCCACCTGCGGTCTATACAGGATCCTCGATGAGTGACTGCGGGAGTGGGTATTGCAATTCTTCGCCGGTGAGGTGGTATATAAATGGACGAGAGTTACAGTGACGCGGCCCTTATAAACGGACGCGCGGTGCGGTGGCGCGCCCGGCGAGCGCCCCGCGGGCGCTCGGCGGCACGCGAGGGAGTCGTCGCCGGAGGCGACGACGAGGCTGGGGAGGCGTGAGGTGCGGTTGCGGTGCCGTGCGGGGTGGGACTCAAAGGGGCAGCCGGCTCCGGGATGACGGGCGACGTAAGCACCGCAGCGGGCGGTGCCGAGAGCGAGGAGCGCAGCGAGCCCCTCGACCGGAGCCGGCTGGGGCTTTGCAGGCGGCCCTCACCGGCGAACTCCCGGCGACTCACCGATCATTCACACCTTATAAACGAACTACGACACCATCTACGACCTACTTATAAATGCCATCTCCACCCACGTACAACACCTACTCCCGACATCGATCAACAAGCAGTCTCTCTCGACCAGCTGTTTCATTCGATATTGTGTCTGAAGAATAGGATTTCAACAGAGCCTTTCAACCCTATTTGCCAGTGTCGTACTTGTACGTCGCCGAGTCGGGATCGATGCCGAAGTCCTCGGCGGTGTCCTCGGGAGTCGCCTCCTCGCTGTCCTCCTCACCCCCACCGCCGGCGGCCGCGTGCTTGAACGCCTCCCGCAGGTGGTCGGCCATCTCGAACTCGTCGATCCCGATGGCGAGCGCGACGGCGTCCTCGTCGACCTCCTCGCGCTTCTGGTCGAGTCGCTCACGGAGGGGAGCGGGGAGCTCGTCCTCGTCGACGGGCTCGAAGCCGAACTGGGTGAGGAAGTCGGCGGCGTCCGTCAGCACGTACACCGTCTCGAACCCCTCCGCGGCGGCGGTGTCGACCAGCCGCTCGACCACGTGGGCGCCGACGCCCTGTCCGCGCCACTCGGGAAGGACCCCGATCCCCGTCAGCTCGACGACCTCGTCGTCGCTGTCGGGGAGTTTGTGGATCCGCAGACGACCGAAGCCGGCACGGGTGCCGGAGTCCTCGTCGACCGCGATCACGTAGTCGCGTGACCGGAAGGCGGCGGCGTCGAGCCCCATCCCCTCGATCTCGTCCAGTAACCACGCCTCGTCACGGTTCTTGGCGTCGCGGACGTACATGTGCTACGCTAGCACGCCCAGCGGGAAAACGGTTCCCCGGATGGGGATTCGTGCGGCGGGGGACCACCGCCGCACCGACCGCTACTACTGGTTCGCGGAGCGCTCGTCGAGCGCAACTGGGATGGATCGGCTCGCCACGTCGCCGGCGAACGCCTCGCCGTCGGCCTCCAACTGCTCGAAGGTGTCGTAGTGGATCGGAACGACCAGTTCGGGCGCCATGCGCTCGGCGAGGTCGGCGGACGTGTGCCGGTCCGAGACGATCCCGCCACCGCCGATGTTGGCTAAGAAGAGGTCGACATCGAGCTCCGCGAAGCCGTCGAGCGCGTCGGAGTCGCCGGGCCAGAACGTCTTGTGCCCGTTCGCGGAGACGAGAAAGCCGCAGCCGAGCCCCTCCGGGTGTGGGACGGTGCCGTCGTCGTTCGCGTTCGGTCCCTCGGGGTCGTTGTACGCGGGGACCGACCAGACGGTTGCGTCGCCGGCGGCCGTCTCGACGGTGACGCGGTCCTCGTCGGTGACGCGGACCACGTTGTAGTCGGCCGCCAGCTCCTCGACGGACTCAACGTCGCGGTCGATGCCGGACGGGTCGACGCCCTCGTACACGACGAGCGTGGCGTCCTCGCTGGCGACCGAGCGGATGCCGTCGGAGGAGTAGTGGTGGTCGTGGGTGACGACGACGAGGTCGCCGTCCGTCGCCCAGTAGTCGTCGAGCACGCCGTAGCGTCCGGGATCGGTGTACACGACGGGGCCGCCCGTCGTCTCGACGCGCGCGGTAGCGTAGCCGAGCCACTCCACGGTCAGGTCATCGGTGTGTACGGTCATGGACGGGGCTGCGGTCGGCTCCGCCTTGAGCGTGGCTATCGGTCGTCGGTCGCCGGATCATCGGCTGCCCGACCGTCGGTCGCTGGCTCGTCGGCCGCCGAGCTCTCGCCGGTGAGCCGCTCGATCCGGTCGAGCGTGTCGGCGTCTGCGGGGTCCTTATCCTCGCGCACGCCGAGGAACCGGGGGAAGCGGAGCGCGTAGCCGGACGCGTAGGTGGGCGAGCGCTGGATCTCCTCGTAGCCGACCTCCAGCACGACCGCCGGACGGACGCTGATCTCGGTGCCGGACTCGCCGATCACGTGTGGCTCCAGTCGCTCGGTGAGCGCGGCGAGTTCTTCATCGGTGAGTCCGGTGGCGACCTTGCCGATCGTGACGAAGTCGTCGCCATCGCGGACCGCGAGCAGGAACGTGCCGAACAGCTCCGCACGCCGGCCCTCCCCCCACTCCGCGCCGACGATGACCGCGTCGAGCGTCTCGACGTCCGGCTTGCGCTTGAGCCAGGCGGCACCCCGATCGCCTGGCGTGTACGGCGAATCAGGGTCTTTCAGCATGATCCCCTCGTGACCCGCCTCGAGCGCCTCCGTCTCGATGCGCTCGACCGCGTCGACGCTGTCGACGAGCGTCACCTCGGCGGCCGCGTCGGGCAGCAGGTCAGCCAGTCGGTCGTGGCGCTCGCGGAGGGGAGCGTCCAACAGGTCGTCGCCGTCCGCGTGCAGGCAGTCGAAGGCGTGGAGTTCGAGCGACACCTCCTCGCGCATTCTGTCCACGTCGTGTTTCCGCCGGAATCGTCGGAGCACCTCCTGAAACGGGAGCGGGTCGCCGTCGTCGTCCACGGCCACCACCTCGCCGTCGAGAATGACCGGGGCGTCGACGTGTTCCTCCACGTACTCCACGACCTCCGGCAGTGCTCCCGTCACGTCATCCATGTTCCGGGAGTACACCTCCGGAGCGAGCGGCTCGCCGTCGGTCGTCGACGCGCCCGCGGGGTCGTAGTGGATCTGGACGCGCGCGCCGTCGAACTTGGTCTCGACGGCGACCGTCCCGAACGACTCAACGGCGTCGGCTGCGGTGCCCGCCTGTGCCAGCATCGCCTGCACGGGACGACCCACCCGGAGCCGCTCCTCGGCGAGTCCCGCGGCGCCGGCCTCGCGTGCGAGCGCTGCGACGCGCCCGTAGTCGTTCGTCACCTGGAGGGCACGCTCGACAGCGGCGATCGCCTCGTCCGTCGCGTGCGTGACCGGCTCGTCGTCGGCGTCGTCGCTTTCGACGGCAGCGTCGGCGTTGTTCCCGTCCCCGGCGTCCGTCCCGAAGTCGGCGAGGGTGGCGTCCGTGTCGGGCTCGTCGGTAGCCGATGTCGCCGGCGCCGAGGGGTCCGCGAGAAACGCCTCCGCCACCGCGTCGCGAACGGCGCCCTCGCCGACGCCGATGCGCATCTCCCCGAGGACGAGTCGGGCGAGCACCTTCGCCTCCGCGGGAGACGACCGGTTGAACAGCCCGAACAGGGTGTCGAGCTTCCGGGACTCGCTGCCCTCGCCGCTCTCGGCGGCGAGTTCGCGGAGCGTCGTGTCGACTTCCGTGACGGTGAGCCCGTCACCTTCGCCGGCCCCGATCCCGTCGCCCGCACCTGCGGCGAACGCCGCGAGACCCTGCTGCCCGCCGAGGTCGAGATCTGCGGCGACGGCCCCGATCTCGCCGGTTTCGGCCAGTCGGTCCTCCACGTCGGCTTTGGTGACGTTCGTCCCAGCCGCGCGGGCGAGCGCCTCATAACACAGCGCCGGCCCCACGTCCAACGTGCGGGTGTCGTGGGCGGGGTACACCCGGCCGAGCAGGAAGCGGGTGACGACCGGCAGCTCCTCGTCCGCGGTGACGAGCAGCTCGGCGACGGCGGCGACCGTCGCGAGGTCGCCCGGCTCCGACTCCAGCGTCTCGACGCGGTCGGCGAACGCGGCGAACTCCATTGATGGTGACTCCGTGAGACATCGCCAAAAGCACCGCGGTGCGTCCCACAGCGGTTGGTCGAAGCGACGCGTCTCACTCTGGTGTGGGTCGGTTACCCGTGGTGCCGACCGGTCGCCGGCCTTTTTACTGTCTCCGACCCTCGGGTGGCGCATGAGCAGCGATTCCGACCTCGCGGCCGGCGTTCGCGAGGCGCTCGACGTCGACGCCGGGGCGTTCGCCGAGCGCGCGGAGGCCGAAGCGGAGGTCGTCAAACAGGGGCTCCGTGACGGCGTCTTCGACAACCACCAGTCGATCGTCGGCTTCGAGTACGAGTTCTACGCGGTCGCCGACGGGCGCTGGAGCGAGGAGTCCCGCGCCGGCGACTACGCGCTGATGCGGGTGCCGCGTCGCCTGCTGGAGCTGATGGGGTTCGAGAAGGAGCTCGGGCTCCACAACGCGGAGATGTCCACCAGCCCGCAGCCGCTTTCGGACCACGGGCTGGAGGCACAGCTCGCGGAGGTTCGTGCCCGCCTCTCCGCGGCCGAGGACTGCGCCCGGGTCGAGGGGATGCGGCTCGTCTCCGACGGGATCTGGACGATCCCGCCCGCCGGCGAGACCGCCGAAAAGTACCTCACCGATAGCGTCGACATGGGGGGCGTCGAGGTCGCCGCGAACATGAGCGGCGCCGTGCGCTATCACGCGATGGCGAACACGGAGACGGAGGCCGGTGGGGAGACGGAGGCCGGTGAGGAGACGGATGCCGACGACCATGACGGGGGCACCGACGGAACCGACACCGAACCCGTCACCCATCTGGAGGCGCCCGGCGTCAGCCTGCCCGCGGACACCGTGATGCCGGAGGCGCTCATCACCTCGATCCAGCCCCACTACCAGGTGGCACAGGCTGACACGCTCCCCAGACACTTCCGGTACGCGCTGCGGATCGCCGGCCCCCTCCTCGCGCTCGGCGTCAACTCGCCATTCTTCCCGCCGGACCTCTATGACGAGGCGTGGGACGGCGAGCGCGTGCTCGCGGAGGGCGCCAGTGAGAACCGGGTACACGTGTTCGAGTCGGTGCTCAACAGTCGCACCGCCGAGGAGAAGGTGCGATTCCCCCGGGACTTCCACACCGTGGAGGAGGCCGTCGACCGCATCGCCGGCGACGAGACGATCGTCCCGATGCCGGATCCGGGCGGCTCGGACCGGTTCGACGACGCCTTCGCCACCTTCCGGACCAAACACGGCACCTACTGGCGTTGGGTCCGCCCCGTCTTCGAGGGGGCGAGCCGTTCGTCGGCGAACGCCCGCATCGAGTTCCGGCCGATCGCCGCCCAGCCCACCGTCCGCGACTCGATCGCGTTCCAGGCCGCGTTCGCGGGGCTGATGGAGGCGCTTCCACAGCGCAATCACCCGGTTATCGGGCTCGACTGGGAGACCGCCCGCGACAACTTCTACGCGGCCGTCGCCGACGGCCTCGACGCCGAGATCACGTGGGTCGGGGAGGACGGCGAGCGCACCACCGACCGGCACCGCGTGTACGACGACCTGCTCGACGCCGCGGCCGCCGGACTTCGGACCGCCGGGTGCTCCGCGAGCGAGGCGGAGTCGTGGCTCGCGCCGCTCCGCTGGCGGGTCGAGGAGGGCGTCACGCCGGCGAGCTGGAAGCGCGACCGCGTCGAGGCCCGACTGGCCGACGGCGAGTCGTTCGCCGACGCCGTCCACGGCGTCCAGCGCGCGTACATCGGGAAGCAAGCGGAGACGCTGATCGACGGCGGATTCGCGGAGTGGTAATCGGCGGTCGCCGGGCTGTTTCCGCCGGCCGGAGCCGACGCTACTGGGTCGAAAACTGGAGAATCGCAAACCGCGGATCGTGGTCCGCGGACCGCAGACCGCTTATCGGGCGACCGCTTCCCGACTACAGCAGCGAGTCGATGTCCTTCTCGCGGGTGATCTCGACGCCCTCGTCGGTGACGACGGCGATGTTGATCCCGTTGCCGGAGGCGAGGTCGCGCTCGACGGCGGACTTGATCGCCTTCGCGACGACGGTCTTGGCGTCCTCGATGGTGAGGTCGTCGCTGTACTCCTGTTCGAGCACACCGAGCGCGTACTGGCTGCCGGAGCCGGTGACGGTGTACTCCTCCTCGATGACGGAGCCGAGGGGGTCGATGGAGTAGATGTGGGGGCCGGTCTCGTCGACGCCGCCGAGGATCGGCTGGACGATGTAGAACGCGCCCGTGCGCAGGAGGTTCCCCGTCAGCGTGGAGAGTGCCTGCATCGACATGTCCTGACCGCGGCGGGCCTCGTAGAGGTTCGTCTCCGCGCGCAGCGAGGAGATGAGGTTCTGTGCAGCCGAGACGCCGCCCGCGATCGTGAGCGCGGCGTTCGGGTGGACCTGTTCGACCTTCTGGACGTCCTTCGAGGACACCATCCCGCCGAGGGAGGCTCGCATGTCGGTCGCGAGCACGACACCTTCGGAGGTCTTGATGCCGACGGTCGTCGTTCCGGTCTTGAGCTCGTCGTCGCCCGAGGCCTGTGCGGCGCGCTGTTCGCTCTGGTCGAACTCGCCGAGCTCCGGCCCGAAGACGGGCTGGTTGCGGCCCAGTTCGCCGGACAGGTCGCCCGAGAGATCGCCGTTCGGAGTTCGCATTAGCGAAGAGTTGGCCCGGCGCGCTGATAAATGCAACCTTTCCGGAGGCTTAGCGCCGTCGCCCCGGTGCGCCGCTCGGTCGGTGCGGTCGTCCGGGGGTCGCGACCGCCGACTGCACCGCTGACGCCGGCGCCGGCCTCACGAGCACCCTCGGAGCGACGGCGCCGTCGCTCGCGGAGCTGGCGTCCAAACGTGAGGAAAAGGAGGGCTACTCCTCGGCGCGCTCGTATGCCGTGCCGGTCGCCTCCACGAACTGCCGAATCGGAAGGTCGATCCCGAGGTGTTGCCGCGCGAACACGGCGACGGGGAACAGCGAGATACCGGCAGCGACGGCGGCCTGGTGGAGTCCGAAAAGGACCGAGGTGCGAATGCGTTCGAGCATATGTCTTCACTGCTGGACATCAGGGGGACATATAAAGCTCTTCCGGGGCGTCCGACGGAAGCAACACGCCGCCCTCTTGCGATCGTCGATCATTCATCACGGACGATGATAATTAGCGACCGATGGCGGAACAGGCCGTACCCCAAGCGGCGCGAACGCAGGTGATTCTCATAAGTTATGGAAATGTGTCGGGGCGCTTGCGCCTACCTCAGCGCGTCGTGAGGCCCGCCGCACGAGCGTCAGTCGGCGGGCTCGATGACCTCGACGAGGTTGTCTTCCGGGTCACGCACGAACAGGATCCGCGACCCGCTTGACGTCGTGCGCGGCGGCGACAGCGTCGCCACCTCGTCGTCGAGCTCCTCATAAAAGGCGGCCAGATCCTCGACTTCGAGCCCGAGGTGTGTCGCGCCCGGTCGATTGAGCGCCGGCGCCGGCCCGTCGTCGCTCGCTGCCAGCTCGTACTCCACGAGTTCGACGCGCGCGTCGCCCGCATCGAGATGTACGAACGACCCGGTCGCGCCCGGCACGTCGACGGCGTCCGCGAACGCCTCGCCGGACACCTCGAACTCCGCGAGGACCGGCAGGTCGAACGTCTCGGTGTAGAAGTCGACGGCGCGCTCCAGATCCGCGACGGTGATCCCGAAGTGGTGTGCGGTGAGTGGTCGCATGGCGTGTGGTTGCCGGCGGGCTCAAAAGGGCGTGTCGGTGGGGGCGTGGTGGGGGTGGGACCGGATTTGAACCGGAGCAAGACGGTCCTGCTCGGGCCTCCGGCCCTGCGCGGGCTGCGACTTGCAGGGTTCAAATCCACCGCAACGATGCTTCTCCTCGCGAAACTGCTCGGAGAAGTATGCGCGGGACCGGATTTGAACCGGCGGACTCCTACGAGACAGCGTCCTAAGCGCTGCGCCGTTTCCCGGCTTGGCTACCCGCGCTCGCACCCGTTCGTAGTCGCAAGTCCCTCAAGTACCTGACGAACCGGGGCGAGGGAGCCCGCCGGCGCTCCGCCATCCCACGCCCCGCGTCCCTTTTGTACTCCGACGCCGAACGTCGCCACATGTACCGGGCGAGCGACCGGGTGGACAACGACGAGTGGGTCGAGCGACTCCGCGAGGCGTGCGCGGAGCTCGACCTCGACGATGATGCGCTGACCACGGCGACGGATATGTTCCTCTCGGAAGTCCCCGACGAGGAGCGGTCGAAGGCCGCGACGGCGGCTGCGAGCCTCTACGCCGCCGCGCTCGTCCGCGGTCAGGAGCGGTCGCAGTCGGCGGTCGCCGACGCGATGAGCGTCTCGCGGCTCTCCGTCCAACAGGGCTGGAAGCCGGTGTTGGAGGCCGCCGGCTTCTCGGCGCCGACGTGGTAGCCCGGCGCCTCACTTTTTAAGCGACCGCGCAAGCGACGGAAAGGTACGTTTTAGGTCCGGGCCCGGGATGGGCGGGTATGGAACGCGTAGCGATCGTCGGTGCGTCGATGACGCAGTTCGGCCAGCGCGATGCCTGGGTCCGTGAGCTGCTCGCGGAGGCGGGCGAGGCCGCGCTCGCTGACGCCGGCATCGACGGCGCCGAGCTCGACCACCTGTACGTCTCGAACATGGCCAGCGGGGAGTTCGAGGGCCAGACCGGCATCCCGAACGCTCTCGCACACGACCTCGCGGCGATGCCCGCCTACACCGCGCGGATCGACCAGACCTCCTCGTCCGGCGGCGCCGGCGTCTACGCCGCGTGGCAGTCGGTCGCCTCCGGCGCGAGCGACTGCACGATGCTGGTCGGCGGCGAGAAGATGACCCACCGGACGACGGGTGAGGCGACCGACGTGATCGCCTCGCTCACGCACCCGGTGGAGTACAAACACGGCGTCACGCTCCCCTCGTTTGCGGGGATGACCGCGCGGCTCTACCTCGACGAGTACGACGCGCCCCGCGAGAGCCTCGGCAAGGTTGCGGTGAAGAACCACCGGAACGGGCTGGACAACCCGCACGCACAGTTCCGCAAGGAGGTCGACCTCGACACGGTGCTCGACTCTCCGATCGTCGCTGATCCTCTCCGGCTGTACGACTTCTGTCCGATCACGGACGGCTCCGCCGCGCTCATTTTCTGTCCGGAATCCGTCGCGGAGGAGTACGCCGACCCCGGCGACTACGCCGTGATTTCGGGGATCGGCGGCGCCACGGACACCCACGTCGTCCACGAGCGCGCCGATCCCACCACGATGGGTGGCGTCGTCGACTCCTCGGATCAGGCCTACGAGATGGCCGGACTCGGTCCGGACGATGTCGACGTGGCGGAGCTTCACGACATGTTCACCATCCTCGAGTTCCTCCAGAGCGAGGATCTCGGCTTCTTCGAGAAGGGCGACGGGTGGAAAGCCGTCGAGGAGGGCGTCACCGACCGCGACGGCGAGCTCCCGATCAACACCTCGGGCGGGCTCAAGTCCAAGGGGCACCCCCTCGGAGCCAGCGGCGTCGCACAGGTGTACGAGATCCACAAACAGCTGACCAACGACGCCGGCGACCGGCAGGTCGACGCCGACGTGGGACTCGCGTGTAACGTCGGCGGATTCGGGAACTGTGTCACCACCACGATCATGGAGGGTTCAGAATGAGCGACCACGAGACGGACCACGGAACGGAGACCGAGGCGGACGGCACCGAGCAAGCGAACGACGAGACGGCGACAGCGACCGACTGCGGCGCCGTCTTCGAGGCCGCCGAGTACGAGAGCGGCGCGGTGACCTACCCGCCCCATCCAGTTGGACCCAAGGGGACGGAGCGCGTGGGGACGGTCGACCTCGGTGCCCGAGAGGCGACCGTCATCACCTGGACCACCTCGACGGCGACGCCGCCGGGCGTGCGCCAGCCCAACACGCTCGCGATCGTCGCGTTCGACATGGGCGACGACTACGACGGCCCGCCCGTGCGAGCGCTCGGGCAGATCGCGGACGACGAGGACGGAGAGACGTACGAGGTCGAGATCGGCGACCGCGTCGAGCCAGTGTACGCCGACGAGCTCCGGGAGCCGGGCGCCGGCATTCGCGAACCCGACAGCCAGGACTGGGACGGCTTCCGCTTTCAGCCGGTCGAGTAGGGGAGCCTACGAGAACGCGAGCATCAGCGGCCCGTTTCGTCCGACGGCGATTCGTCGCCGTCGGGCTCTGCATCAACGTCGTCCCCTCCGTCAGCGCCCTCACCGCTGTCGCCGGCGGACCCGTCCTCAGGGTCGTCGAGCTGTTTCTTGATCGACTCCAGTTCCGACTCCACGTCGACCTCCGGCGCGTCCTCATCGGCGCCGGCGTCCGCAGCGTCACCACCCACTTCCGGATCGTCCGGGTCCCGTACGTCGATGTGGACGACGCCGGACCCCGTATGGGCGTCGCCGTCACCGGCGTCATCGCCGCCGTCGCGCCCCCGTTCGCGTCCAGCACGGGACCCGTCCCGATCGCCGTTTCGACCGTTGGTCCGGCCGCGTCGGCGGTCGCGTGCATCATCCGCGTCGCGGCGCCCCTCCTCGATCCGGGCTTCGATCTCGGCGGTGAGGTCGCGGGCGTCCTCCAGGACCGAGCGGGAAGTCGCGTCCTCCGGGAGGTCCGCCTCCGAGAGCGCGGTCTGGAGCTCGGAGAGCGACCGGGACAGCCCGGCGGTCGCCTCGTCGCGAACGCCGGCGAGCCGGTCGCTGGCGGCGCCGGCGGCGCGTGACCCGGCGCGCGTGCCGTCCTCGATCGCGCTCCGGTCCGGATCGGCCAGACGGAGCGTCCCCTGTAGGAGCTTCAGCGACTTGATCGTCGTCTCCAGCAGCGCGATCAGCGTCGGGATCGTGTACTGTTCGGTGAACCGGAGGAGCTCGGAGAGGCGAGGTGGACGCGGCGGCTCGAACGGCCGGCGCTCGTCGCGTCCCGACCGCCCGCCGCGCTCCTCGCGTCGGAGGTCACGGCGCAGTTCGGTGAGCACGTCCTCCAGCTCGTCGAGGCGTTCCTCGAGGTCGTCGTCGCGTGGCGGGCCGCGCGAGGGGTCTCGCGACGGGTCCCGGTCGGGGTCTCGCGAGGAGTCACGAGGCGGGTCGCGGGGGTTCATGGTGCCCGCTTGGCGCCCCGCAACCAAAAAGGCGTCCGCGAGGCACGCCGTCGTGGTTCGTGCGTCCGCCGTCGGTCGCAGGAACAACCCTTTTCGGAGCCGGCCCCCAACCGGGAGCCATGTCCGACGACGAGACCACGGACGCCGGCGAGAACGGCGACAATGGTGGCGACGGCGAGGAGAAGTCGTTCCGCGAGCGGGTCGAGGAGATCCGCGAGCGACGAGAACAGGAGCGCGAGGAGGGCGACCGCCCCTCGCCCGAGGAGATGATGGGTGGCGGCGGCGGCCCGCCCGGGATGGGCGGCGGCGGCGGCGGCGGCAACCCCTTCGCGCAGATGATGTCCGGCATGATGGGCGGCGGTGGCGGCCCCGGCGGTGCCGGTGGTGCCGGCGGCGCGGGCGGTCCCCCCGGGATGGGCGGCGGCCCGCCGGGCGCCGGCGGTCGGGGCGAGGGTGGCTCCGAGAGCGCAGGCAACGAGGAACTGGTGCGTGAGGTTCGCCAGCTCCGCGACGAGGTTCGCGACGCGACCCGGCAGCTCCAGCGCATCGCGCAGGCGCTCGAGGACGACTAAGCCGAACACGCGGTTCCGTTTCGGGCGATTCCGACTTTTGCTTTTCTCCCTCTCCAACGGCGAGCGACGGCGTTCGCCCTACTCGTCGCCGTCGTCGTCGCCGTCGTCGTCGTCGCCGTCGTCGTCGCCGTCACCGTCGGGCTTTTTCAGCGAGAGGGCGGTGCGAGTGAACGAACAGACGAGCGTGTCCTCGCCGTCGTCCTCGACGCGGAACGCCTCCACTTCCATGGTGACGACGCCGCGCTCGCCGTCGCTGGTCTCGCGTTTGTCCGTCACCGTCGACTGCGCGCGGATCGTATCCCCATGGAAGACGGGTTCGGGATGCTCCACGTCGTCGTACGAGAGGTTGGCGACGATGGTGCCGTCGGTCGTCTCGGGGATGGAGACGCCAACCGCCAGCGACATCGTGTAGAGGCCGTTGACGAGCCGCTCGCCAAACGCCGTGTCCTCCGCGAAGTCGGCGTCGAGGTGGAGTGGCTGCTGGTTCATCGTCATGTCACAGAAGCGTTGATTGTCCGACTCGCTTATCGTCCGCCGGCGGGCGTGGTCGATCGTCTCGCCGACCTCGAACTCCTCGTAGTACAGTCCGGGCATGTCCGGGAGTTCCACAGGCACCTCATAAGCGTGTCGTCGAGCGGTCGCGTGCTGACTGTTGGTGACCCGGTCCGGGCGCGGCCGTCGCTTTTTATACGACACCCGACACACGTCCGGATATGACCCGACGAAGCCTGCTGTTCTCGCCCGGCGACCGACCCGAGCTGATGCGGAAGGCGCCCGGCTCCGACGCGGACGTGTTGTGTTTCGACCTGGAGGACGCCGTCGCTCCCGGCCGGAAGCCCGAGGCGCGCGAGGCCGTCCGGACCGTCCTGACCGACCCAGAGTTCGACCCCGACGCCGAGGTGACGGTTCGGCTGACGACGACGGAGCCGGCCGCCGACCTCGACGCGCTCGTGGGGAACCACGACCTCCGCCTCGACGCCGTCGTCCTCCCGAAGGTGGAGACGGCAAAGCGGGTGGAGACGACCGCCGCGATGTGTGCGGAGCGCGACCTCGACGTCGCCGTGCTCGCGCTCGTGGAGACGGCCGCCGGCGTGCAGGCCGCGCCGGCGATCGCCGACGCTGACCCCACGGACGCGCTGCTATTCGGCGCCGAGGACTTCGCCGCGGACGTGGGCGCCGTCCGCACCGAGGAAGGGACGGAGGTGTTGTACGCCCGCGAGCGGATCGTCACGGCGGCGGCGGCCGCGGGGATCGACGCGATCGACACGGTGTACACCGACTTCGGCGACGAGGCGGGGCTCCGCGAGGACACCGAGTTCGCGGTGACGCTCGGCTACGACGGCAAGCTCGCGATCCACCCGGCGCAGGTGCCGGTGATCAACGAGGCGTATACGCCGGCGCCCGAGCGGATCGAGTGGGCCGAGGCGGTGCTGGGTGCGCGCGACGAGGCCGACGCCGAGGGCCGTGGCGTGTTCGAGGTGGACGGCGAGATGATCGACGCGCCGCTTATCGCCCAGGCCGAACGAGTGATGGCGCGGGCGGAGGCCGCTGGGTTGCGGTAAGGACGGGGATTCGCATCTGGGCAGATGACGGGGAGTGACGGCGGCACTCGATGTCCCGGACGACACAGTTAACCCGCCGCAGCGTGCCACTTTTTGCCATGTCGGACGACACGAACCCGTTCGAGAGTTTGCAGGAGCAGGTCGACGACGCGGCGGCGCATCTCGACGCCGACGCGGGCGTCGTCGAGCGCCTGAAAAACCCCGAACGGGTGTTGGAGACCAACCTCACGTTCGAGCGCGACGACGGCTCGCTGGAGACCGTCCGGGCGTACCGCGCGCAGTTCAACGGCGACCGCGGCCCGTACAAGGGCGGCATCCGCTATCACCCGGCGGTCACCCGCGACGAGGTGACGGCGCTGTCGGGGTGGATGGTGTACAAGTGCGCGGTCGTCGACATCCCCTACGGCGGCGGGAAAGGGGGGATCGCCATCGACCCCGCCGACTACTCGGAGACCGAGCTGGAGCGGATCACGCGGTCATTCGCGAAGGAACTCCGCCCCCTTATCGGCGAGGACAAGGACATCCCGGCGCCCGACGTGAACACCGGCCAGCGGGAGATGAACTGGATCAAAGACACCTACGAGACGCTGGAAAACACGACGGCGCCGGGCGTCATCACGGGGAAGGCGCTCGACTCCGGCGGCAGCGAGGGGCGCGTCGAGGCGACGGGGCGCTCGACGATGCTCGCCGCGCGCGAGACGTTCGACTGGGTCGGCAAGCGGATCGAGGGCGCGACCGTCGCCGTGCAGGGGTACGGCAACGCGGGGTCGGTCGCCGCGATTCTGTTGGAGGGGATCGGCGCCAACGTCGTCGCCGTCTCGGACTCCTCGGGCGGCATCCACGACCCGGCGGGACTGGACGCCACCGCGGTGAAAGAGCACAAACGCGAGACGGGTGCCGTCTCGGGATACGACAGCGCGAACGCGATCACCAACGAGGAGCTGCTGACCCTCAACGTGGACCTGCTGATTCCGGCGGCACTGGAGAACGCCGTCAACCGCGAGCTTGCACGGAAGGTCGAGGCTGACGTGGTCGTCGAGGCCGCCAACGGGCCCCTCACGCCGGGCGCCGACGAGGTGCTCGCCGAGCGCGACGTGTGGGTCGTCCCGGACATCTTCGCCAACTCCGGCGGCGTCACCGTCTCGTACTTCGAGTGGGTCCAGAACCGACAGCGGTTCCACTGGACCGAACAGCGCGTGAACGAGGAGCTCGAACGCGTGATCACGGAGTCGTTCGGCGGCATCATCGACGCCTACGAACGTCACGACCTGCCGAACCTCCGCACCGCGGCGTACGTCGTCGCCATCGAGCGCGTCAGAAAGGCGTACGCGCAGGGTGGCAACTGGCCGTAAGGGGGCGACGGCGGTGGCTGGTGGTCCGGTCGTCTATTCGCGGCTGCGGATATCTGATCGGCCGATACCACTATGTCGTTGGTCGTGTGACATCCACGCATGGTCACCCGGCTGGTCGAGCGACTTCGCGGCTCGAGCGAGCCCGACCTCGCAAGCGTCCGGACCGCCGAGACGCTCCGGGACGTGGCGGACGCCGACGCGCTCGCCGCGCGCCTCCCGGCGGAGTGGTCGGTGCGGCCGGATGTCGTCGTCTACGGCGAGGACGTGCTCACCGACGCGCTCGTGTTCCGACACGACCGGTCGCGCCAGGAGCTGGCGCTCGTTCCGGAGTCGAACCTCGACCCGCAGGGGCCGGCGACGTTCTACCACCACGACCGCAACGGCGGGCTCCGCAAGGAACTCGGCGTCGAGATCGACACGCTGGTCGAGGCGCTGGAGTACGCCCTCGACCGGATCGACCGCTTCGAGCGGCTGTACGGCACCGGCGGACCCGGATACGGTGCAGTCGGGCGTCTCGAAGTGGGGGATGGCGACGGAGAGGGTGACGACGGAGAGAGTGACAAGCTCGACGTGGTTGAAGCGGAGGCCGACCACATGCTCGACGGCGTGCTGTCCGTCAACGTCGAGTAGCCGTTAAAAGGCGGTGTGCGACCGGTTCAGGCGGACGCTTCCAGTTCCGAGAGCTGTGCGGCCAGATGGGCCGTGATACCCTCGGGCTCCTGCTCGACGAAGCGGGCGACTTCCTCGCCGTCGCGCTCGACGACGACCGTCGGGATCAGGTCGATGTCGTACTCCTCGACGCCGGGGCCCTCCTTCCCGCTCGGCGTCTTGGTAACGGGGTAGTGCTCGATCCGCTCGGCGTCGACGCCGGCGGCCGCGAGCGCGGCGCCGAACGCCGGGAGCTGCTGTTTGCAGTCGATACACCAGTCGCCGCCCCACACCTTGAACGTGAGGTCGGCGGCGCCGAGCGCGGCGAGGTCGTCGGCGTCGAAGTCCGCGGCGGACAGCGAGGGGTCGGGCTGGAGCGTTTCGAGCGTCATGGACGAGGATACGCCGCCGCGCCGCTTAAACGGCGCGCCAGTGGCAACGGGTGGCGGGGCTTGCCGGGGTCCGAGACGCCTTTCCGTCCGCCGCGCGTTCGCCCCATCAATGGACGATGACGTGCTGGACGGCCTCGGGTCTCCACTCGTGCGGGTGGACTCCCCGCCGGGGACGACGGTCGCCGCGAAGGTCGAGTCGCGCAATCCGGGCGGGTCCGCGAAGGACCGGCCAGCGCTGTACATGGTGGAAGCCGCCGAGGAGCGCGGCGAGCTGGAGCCGGGCGACGGCCTGGTGGAGCCCACCTCCGGCAACACCGGCATCGGGCTGGCGATGGTCGGCGCCGTGAAGGGGTACGACGTGACGCTCGTGATGCCCGCCTCGAAGTCGCCCGAGCGCCGGCGGATCATGCGCGCGTACGGCGCCGACATCGAGCTGGTCGACGGCGACATCAGCGCGGCCAAGGAGCGCGCCGACGAGATCGAACGCGAGAAGGGCTACGTCCAGCTTCGCCAGTTCGAGAACGGCGCGAATCCGCGCGCGCACTACGAGACGACCGCCCCGGAGATCCTCGACCAGGTCGAGGGCCGAACCGTGGACGCGTTCGTCGCCGGCGTCGGCACTGGCGGCACCCTCACGGGGATCGGCCGCCGACTCCGCGAGGAGTGGCCCGAGATGCGGATCGACGCCGTCGAGCCCGCAGACAGCGCCGTGCTGTCGGGGAAGGAGCCCGAAGGCGACACCTTTCAGGGGATGGGCCCGGGGTTCATCTCGCCCAACCTCGACGTGGACCTCATCGACGAGGTCCACACCGTCGACATCGACACCGCGGAGGCCGAATGCCGGCGGCTGGCAAGCGAGGAGGGGCTGTTCGTCGGGCAGTCGTCGGCCGCGTCGAATCTCGCCGCTGGCGAGGTCGCCGCCGAGCTCCGCGAGTCGGGGGCGTACGTCGGCGACGAGCCGCTTGTCGTGACCGTGTTCTGGGACAGCGGCGAGCGCTACCTCTCCACGGGCGCGTTTGACGTTTAAAAGGACGATCGTGGTGCGGTGGATGGGATCGATGATGTGGACGCGATAGCGAACATCTCCAAAGCCCCAGCCTGCTCCTTTTAAGCGGTTGCTGGGATGAACACGCCGGCGAACAGCTCCAAAGCCCCAGCCTGCTCCTTTTAAGCGGTTGCTGGGATGAACACGCCGGCGAACAGCTCCAAAGCCCCAGCCGGCTCCGGTCGAGGGTTCCGGAAGACGGTCCGGCTCGCTGCGCTCGCGGGCTGCGACTTCCGTCGTCCCGCTCGCACGCTCGCTGGACGCTCGCTGCGCGCTCCTCAGGGCGTCTCTCCGCACCGCCCGACGCCCTGAGAAGTGCTTACGTCGCCCGTCTTCCCGGAGCCAGCTACCCCTTTGAGTCCCTCCCCGTCCAGCACGCCACCGCACCTCACGCCTCCCCAGCCTCGGCAGACGGCCACCGGCGGGAAACCGCTCCGCCGGCGGTCGCTGCCTCCCTCGCGCGCGGTTCGCGCCTTATAGGCGCTCACCGGCGCGCCACGTAGAAAATTCCGTGTGCCATCGTCCCCAGCCGTCCGCGCTCCGCTTCACCCGCCGAACTCCTCCTCGCTCACGCGGACGACGACGGTCTCGTCCACGTCGCGGAGGTCGTAGTCGGGGACCTCGCCCTGTCGGCGGCGGACGTACAGCGGCTCGACCAGCCGGCCGTCCTCGACGCCGAACACCTTCAGGCGCTGGTCGGTCTCCTCGGGGCGCACGTCGCCGTCGCGCACCTGTCGGGCGAGGTCCCGCGAGAGCCACTCCGTCTCGGAGACGGACGGTTCGAGCACGAGCGCCTCCTCGACGAAGCGCGTGAGGTACCAGTTGAGGTCGTTTAAAAGGGAGACGGCGGCGCCGAGACTCACCGTGTCGACGGCGAGACTGTTGGCGAACGGCTCCCGGATCTCGTAGGTGGCGAGCGCGTCGCGGGCGGTCTCCCGCGAGAGCAGCTCGTACGTCAGGTTCTCGTCGGCGTCGCCGACGAGACACACCCGCGTCATATCACGAGGAACCCGCCCCCGCCGCAAATCGGTTGCGGTCGCCGGCGGCTGCCACAGCTATTTTTCCGACGCCGTCCCTCACATCACTCGATGCCGGGTGTTCGTGGATGAGCGAGCGGCTCTCGACCGGGCTCGATCCGCTCGACAGGCGGATCGGCGGCGGGCTCCGGCGGGGGAGCCTCGTCGTCGTCGAGGCGCCGCCGGAAGCACAGAGCGAGCCGCTAGTGCGGTCCATGGGACGAGGCCGTCCGACGATGTACGCCACCACCACTCGCTCAAAGGAGGTCGTCGAGGCCTCCTTGGCGCACGCGGAGCCGACCGCGGCTGACGACGGGGAAGAAGGCGGTGAAGAAGACGACTCCGACGAGTTCACCCCGGACGATGACTGGCAAGTCGTCCACGTCGGGGTCGACGAACCCCTCCCGCGACTGGCCGAGGCGTTGGAGATCCCCACCGAACGCTCCGCCGTCATCGTCGACACCGTCGACGCGGTCGAGCGAACGGCGGATCCGACGGCGTACGCGACGTTCCTGAACGACCTCAAGGAGTCGCTGTTGGAGACGGACAGCATCGCGGTGTTGCACGCGGTCGCGGGCGAGAGCCCGCCGGCGCTCAGATCACGGACGCTGGAGGCCGCGGACGTGGTGTTACAGCTCTCCGTCGAGACCGACGGGATACAGGTGGAGAACCACCTCGCGGTGCCGAAACTCCGCGGGGAGGAGCCGCCGGAGGAGCGCCTCAAACTGGAGCTCGGCCGGGACGTGTCGATCGACACGAGCCGCGACATCGCCTGAAAAAGAACCGCGGCGGTCGGAGTGCCGACTCAGAACGTCGACACGTCGCCCTCGATCACCTTGCGGGTGATCTCGGTGACGTCGGCGAGCTCGCGGTCGACGATCTCCTGTACGTCCTCCTCGATGTCGGCCAGTTCGACGTCGTCCTCGGTGACGATCTGGGCGTCGGCGACGTGGGGCTCGTCGATGGGGCGCCCGATCTGCGAGAGCAGCCGGATCTGGAGGTCGCGGATGCCGTCGACCTCCTCGGTGACGGATTCGGCGATGTGGGTGGACAGGAGGTTGTAGATCTTTCCGATGTGGTTGACGGGGTTCTTGCCGGAGGTCGCCTCCATCGACATGGGACGGTTCGGGGTGATGAGCCCGTTGGCGCGGTTGCCGCGCCCGACGGAGCCGTCGTCACCCTGCTCGGCTGAGGTGCCGGTGACGGTGAGGTAGATGGAGCCCTCGTCGTAGTCGTCGGCGGTGTTGACCTCGACGTTCACCTCGCGGTCGGTGTGGTCACGCGCGAGGTCCTCGACGAACTCGCGGACATCGGTGACCGCGTCGTCGTAGTCGTCGAGGTCGTCGATGTAGGCGTCGACCATCGCGGCGGCGACGGTGATGTCGATCCGGTCGCCCTCGCGTTTCCCCATGATCTTCACGTCGGGGCCGAGCTCGGGGTGGTCCTCGTAGTAGGTCGTGTTGAGTTCCGCCTCGGCAGCGTGGACGATCGTCTCCGTCTCCGTGAGGGGCGCGTGGCCGACGCCGAAGGAGGTGTCATTGGCCATCGGCACCTGCTGCGTCTCCTCGCCGAACACGTCCTGGAGGTCGCCCGAGCCCTCGCCGAGCTTCACGTCGACGACCACGTCGGTGCCGTACTCCAGCTCCGGCACTGCGTCATCGAGGTAGTCGCGGGCGGCCGCGAGCGCCGTCGAGTCGACGGGGATCTGCTGGCCGTCGTACTCCTTCGTCGCGCGGCCGACGATGAGGATGTAGATCGGCTCGATGACCTCGCCGCCGCCGAAGGCGGGCGCCGCGCGCCCGGCGGCGAGCTGCGTCTCGTCGGTGTTGTAGTGGAGCACCTTCCCGACGCGGTCGAGGTAGAGCTGCGAGAGCGCCCGCGAAACGGACTCCGCGATCCCGTCACTGATCGAGTCGGGATGACCGATCCCCTTGCGCTCGACGATCTCGACCTCCTGGTCCTCGACCGCCTGTCGGTCGAGACGGCTTACCTGAATGTTCCGGCTCATTACCCTCCCCTATCCGGCCGGCCGCAGTATAACTTGCGGAAACTCTTCGCCCGCATTTCATGCCCTCAGGTTATGTTTTGGCAACCTTTGCGCAACCAAAATCGGTCGATGCCGGCGAGACGCTGCTAATTGGCGATCAAGGTCTTCACGCGTCCGCGCGCTCCGCCAACACCAACCCGAGGTAGGAGGTGCGGATCTGGTCGTCGGCGTCGAGCCCCAGCCGGTCGAGCGCGTCGCCGGCGGCCTCCCGGGCCTCGGGAATCGCCGCCTCCTCGTCGACCTCCCGTTCGATCTCCACGAATTCGCCGGCTTCCGTTGTCTCTCCTTCCTCACCATCTCCGAGCTCGTCGACGGCGTCCAGCGTCACGGTGAACCCCTCGAACGCCCAGAACTCCCGTCGCTTGGTCACCTCGGCGGCCGGCTCGAAGCCGAGGCCGTCGAAAATTCCGGCAGCCGCGTCGGCGTCATCCACCGTCGTCTCATGTTCCTCCCGGCTCTTGGAGCCGGCGTCGAGCAGCGGTCCCTTATACGTGATTTTCGTCGTTCCGCCGGCGGCCTCCGGCGACCCGATCCCGTCCGAAAGCGGCGTCTCATGGCGCACCCGAAGCGCCTCGTCCGTCCGGGCGAAGTCGCGGTGGGGCGCGTCGTAGTAGACGTCTCGCTGACGGCGCGCGTCCGTGCGCTCGGCGCCCGCCGCGCGCAGGCGCTCTCGGACGTCGGCCACTCTCGCGGGCACCTTGATCTCGACCTCGTACATGAGCGCAAGGATGGTTGGGGGCCTCAAAAGGGGTTGGGAGTCGCGGAGAGCGACGCCCTCCTTGTGTTCCGCCGGCGAGCGCCGCTCTCGGCGTGTGTCACACGCAACCACGCTCTGCGCGGCGAACCGTGCTTCTTAAGGGTGAAACGAGGTATGTTCAGCGCATGAGCGACCAGGAGCAGGCCGAGGAGGCCGAACACGAGGAAGCGACGGAAGACGAGACCACCGGTCTGCAGGACGGCGACTTCGTCCGCATCGCGTACACGATCCGGACGGACGACGGCCGCGTCATCGACACGACGGACGAGGAGGTCGCCGAGGAGTCCGAGATCGACGTCGACGAGTACGAGTTCGAGCCGCGCATCATCGCCATCGGCGCGGGCCACGTCTTCGACTCCGTCGAGGACGCCCTCATCGGCGCCGAGGTCGGCGACACGGGCACCGTCGACGTCCCCGCCGCCGACGCGTTCGGCGAGCACGACCCCGACGAGGTCGAGACGGTCAAGGCCGACAAGATCCCCGAGGAGAGCCGCTACCCCGGCGCGCAGGTCCAGATCGACGAGCGCCAGGGCCACCTGGAGACGATCATCGGCGGCCGCGCCCGCGTCGACTTCAACCATCCGCTCGCGGGTGAGGACCTCGAATACGAGTACGAGATCCTCGAGGAGGTCGACGACCGTGAGGAGCAGGCGGCCGGCATGCTCGGCATGTACCTTCAGGAGACGCCGGAGGTCCGCATCGAGACGGTCACCGAGGAGGAGGAGACGACCGTCGAGGACGAGGACGGCGAGGAGACCGTCGAGACCGAGGAGGTCGAGAAGGACGTGCTCTACATCACGGCGACCCAGTCGATGCAGATGAACCAGCAGTGGATGTTCCAGAAACAGCAGATCGCGGATGACATCATGTCCCGGCTCGACCTCGACCGCGTGGTCGTCGAGGAGGTCATCGAGGGCGGCGGCATGGGCGGTCTCGGCGGCATGATGGGCGGCATGGGCGGCGCCGGCGAAGCCGACATCGAGGAGGCCCTCGAGGACGTCGACGTCGACGCCGACGAGATCGTCGACGAGCTCGACGAGGAGTAAGCTCATCCCACCGGTCGGTCGAACTGCCGGCCATCCGCGACGAACCGTGTTCTTTTGAACCCCACGACGCCAGCGACGCGTATGGAACTCGACCGCGCCCGAGAGGACCTCGTCGTCGCCATCACCGCCGCAGCCGTCACCGTGTCGGTGGCGCTCGTCGGCCGCTTCGTCCCCGCGATCGACCCCGGAACGTTCCCGATGCTCGCGCCCGTCGGCGTCTACTTCGCGTACGTGTTCACCCGAAAGGGCGGTCCCTACGGCGCGCTCGACACCGCGCGCAACTGGGCAGTGCTCGCGGTGCTCGTCGGGATCGCCGTGTTGGCGTGGGCGGCCTTCCTGTAACGGAACGGGAGAGCGCCGTCCAGCCGCCCTCCAGCGCCGGTCGCCCGCGCGGCCCTCTTGCGCTGTCCGACCGCCCGCGCCGGCCACCACTCCCTTCACGCGCCTCGACGAACGACCGACGAGATGCCACTCCGCGACCGACAGGACTGGTCCGAGCCGCCGGCAACGGAGCGGGCCACCGCCGACGTGCGCGCACAGAGCCGCATCGTCGATGGGCCGGACGACCTCGACGACCTCGTCGCCCGGCTCGCCGACGACCGGGTCGTGATGCTGGGCGAGGCCTCACACGGGACGAGCGAGTTCTACCGGTGGCGCGCCCGGATCACGGCCGAGCTGATTCGCGACCACGGCTTCGACTTCGTCGCCGTCGAGGGTGACTGGCCCAGCTGTTTCGCCATCAACCGGTTCGTGAAGGGGCTCCCGGAGGCCCCCGAGACCGTCGAGGCCGCCGTCGACGCATTCGACCGGTGGCCGACCTGGATGTGGGCCAACTGGGAGACGGTGGCGTTCTTCGAGTGGCTCCGCCTCCACAACGAAACCCGGTCGCCGGACGAACGGGTCGGCTTCTTCGGACTCGACGTGTACGGGCTCTTCGAGTCGATGCACGAGGTGGTCGACTATCTGTCCGATGTCGACCCGGAGGCCGCCGAGCACGCCCGGGGGGCCTACCGGTGTTTCGAGCCGTACGGCGAGGATGCACAGGAGTACGCCCGCGAGACGCGGATGGTGCCCGAGTCCTGCAAGGAGGAGGTCGTCGACGTGCTGCTGGCGATGCAGGAACGACGGCGGGAGGCCGCCGAGGCCGCCGGAGACGACGCGGACCGGCACCCGGACGAGCGGTTCGGCGCCGAGCAGAACGCGCTCGTCGCCAGGAACGCGGAGGCGTACTACCGCAATCTCGCCTCGCGGACCGACTCGTGGAACGTCCGCGACGAGCACATGGCGGAGACGCTGGACCGCCTGCTCGACCATCACGCGGAAGACGGTGCCGGTGCTGAACGCGGCGACGGCATGGACCAGCCGAAGGCCGTCGTCTGGGCCCACAACACCCACGTTGGCGACGCCCGCGCCACCGACATGGCCGAGCGCGGCCGGCTCAACGTCGGCCAGCTCGTTCGGGAGGCGTACGGCCGTGAGAACACGTCCGCCGTGGGATTCGGCAGCCACCGCGGTCGCGTGGTCGCCGCCGACGCGTGGGGCGAGGTCCCGGGTCGGAAGGAGGTGCCGCACGCCAAGGCAGGCAGCTACGAGGACGTCTTCCACCGGGCTGGCGGCGAGGATCGGCTGCTGTTCACCGATGAGGTCGATCCGGAGACGGCCCTCGCGGAGCCGCGCGGCCACCGCGCCATCGGCGTCGTCTATCGGCCCGCGCTGGAGTCCGGCAACTACGTGCCGACCGACCTGCGGGAGCGCTACGACGCGTACCTGCACGTGGAGGAGACGACGGCGCTCCACTCGCTGGAGCGACACCCGAGTCGGGAGCGCGTGCCGGAGCTCTATCCGTTCGGGCTATAGCCGGTGAAAGCGAGGGTTTCCCCCGACTCAGGCGATGTCGCGGCTGGTGTCGATGGCGACCGAATCGGCGAGCTTCAGCTTCACCGGCTCCTCCAGCGCGGCGCCGCCGCGGAACTTCGGCACCGCGAGGCGGTTCTCGATGTCGGCGTCGGTGACGGTCGTCCGGAGGTCGAACACCACGTCGGCGACCTGCTCGGACATCGCGCGGTTGCGCCCGCCGTCGTCCGCCTCGACGCCCTTGAGCGCGTGGAGGATCGCGACGCCGCCGGTGTTGACCATGCGCGTCTGGAGCTCGCTGAGGAACCGACGGTAACGGGCTGGGTCGGCGTCCTCGAGCGGCTCCAGCGAGTCGATGACGAGGTTCGCCTCCTCGGGCAGCGTCGAGAGGAGGTCGCTGGCGTCGTCGAGCGCCGCCTTCCCGCCGACGGACCGAATCGTTGGGTCGGGGATCCGTGGGGGCGAGCGCTCGAAGCCGTCGCGTACGGCCTCCTCGGAGCGCACCGTCGTCAGATACAGCGTGTCGTGGGCGGCGGCAAAGGTGTTCAAAAACAGCTCCGACTGGCTGGCGGGGTCCGCGGCCAGCACGACGATACTCCCGACCGGGAGGCCGCCGCCGAGCTCGCGGTCGAGCACGGAGACGCCGGTCGGTACGCGTTCCATACTCCGGACAAGCCGCTATAGGCTCTTGGGTGTGTCGGTGATTCGTGCGTGCCGCCCACGCCCGTCCGGGCCCCCACCCCGTGCGAGATACCGGGCGACCGCGTCGTCCGCATCCATCACCCGGCCGTCGGTCGTCCGGTGGCCCACGGGCGAACGCCCGCGCGACCCCGAGCAGCGTCCTCCCGCAGCTCCCGTTCCGCCGGCGACGACTATCATGGGGGGTCTGCGTCGCTATCGGGGTTAAAAGTGGGGGTCGAGGAGCGGATGAGGGCGGACCGGTCAGTCCTGACAGCAGCCGCCGGCCTCACCGCCGAAGTCGACGGCGAGCGGGTCGGAGATCGCCTCGTTGACGGCTTCGAGCGTCTCGTCGAGGGCGTCCTGGGCGTCGAGGAACTCCTTCATGTCGGGCATAGCGTGGAGCTCCTCCTGGGCGTCCTGGACCGTCTTGAGGCCGGACTGGGTGGCCTGTCCGGTCTGGCGTGCCTGCATGAACTCCGCGCGGAGCTGCTCGAACTCGTCGATCTTCTCCTGAACCTCGTCGTTTCGCTGGACGGCGTCGCGGGCCTCCTCGAACCGCTCGTACTCCGGCGTCTGCGCGATGCGCTCGCCGAGCTCGCGACCGAGGTCCTCGATGGTGGCCTGTTCCACGCTCATACTCGAACCGCGGGGCTCGAACGGTTTGAAACTGCCGGAGCCGGCGGGTCGGGCCCGGAGCGGAGGACCAACGTGACCAACGCGCTACGCGCCGCCGACGTGCGTCTCGACGAACGCGACCACGTCGGCGAGTTCGTCCTGGCCGATGCCGTGGCCGGCCTGATAGCTCCGGAACGTCACGTCGGCGCCGGCGGCCGAAAGCCGCTCGGCGGCCGCCTCGCTGCGCCCCTTCGGGATGATCCGGTCGGCCGCGCCGGCGCCCACGAACACGGGCTTGCCGTCGAGTTCGGCGGGCGCGAGGTCGGCGTGGGAGTCCGCGAGGTAGCCGTGGAGCGCGACGACCCAGGCGTAGCGGTCGGGGTCCTCAAGCAGCAGCGAGAGGCTGGTGATCGCGCCCTGCGAGAAGCCGAGCAGGCCAAGGTGGTCGGGGTCGAGGTCGTACGCCTCGACCGCCGCGTCAACGGACTCGGACACGAGGTCGAGACTCCGCGCGAACTCCTCGGCGTGGGGCTGACTCTGGTGGAGTCCGCCGCCGGAGAGGTCGAGCTCGTACCAGGTATAGCCGCCCTGCAGGGGATCCGGCGCGCGCAGGCTGATCACGTGGAGATCGTCGGGAAGCTCGGCCGCGACAGGGAGCAGGTCCTCCTCGTCGGCGCCGCGACCGTGCAGCACGAAGACGGCGGGAGCGTTTGCGGCGCCGTCGTCGGGCGCGACGTGGACGTGTTCCAGCGGGATCTCGGGCATGGCGAGTCGTTGGCCGGCACGGGTGTTGTGTCTGTCGCCGGCGGCATTCGCGGTACGGGTGGGGCGGATGGAGTGGGTGAGTGGAGAGGAGGGTGCCTGCTGCGGATACGGCTGCTACGCGCTACCGTCCCACCCACGTCCGTCGAGCGCGTCGTTTAACCGTGCTGGCACGCAAGTTCGCCCATATGAGTGGCGGCTCGACCGAGGGCGACCTCACCAAGACGGGGATGGCCCTGAAACACGACAGGGAGTGGGATTACGAGCTCGACCGGATCGTCGAGGAGATCGAGGAACGGGACGCCTCGAAGGTCGGCCTGCAGTTCCCCGAGGGACTGAAGCGCCGCGGTCCGAGCGTCGCCGACGACCTCCGCGAGGCGGCACCCGACGACGTGACGTTCATGCTGTCGGGCCAGCCGTGTTACGGCGCCTGCGACCTCGACACCTACCTGATGCGCCGGACGGACGTGTTCGTCCACTTCGGCCACACGCCGATGAAGGAGTCGGACAGCATCATCTACGTCCCGCTGTTCTCGAACGTCGACCCCTTCCCGATCATGGAGGACGCGCTCGACGAGCTGGCGGACCCCGAAGACGACCCTGACGTCGGGCTCGTGACGACCGCCCAGCACATGAACCGCTTCGAGGAGATGACCGACTGGCTGGAGGAGCGGGGCTACGAGGTCCACACCCGCCGGGGCGACGACCGGCTCACCCAGGAGGGGCAGGTGCTCGGCTGCAACTACGCCTCCGCGGACATCCCCGCCGACCAGGTGCTGTACGTCGGCGGCGGCAAGTTCCACCCGGTCGGCCTGGCGATGGAGCACCCCGAGAAGACGGTCGTCATCGGCGACCCCGTCAACAACGTGGTGAAGATCGCCGACCACGAGAAGTTCCTCAAACAGCGCTACGGCGCCGTCCACCGCGCGATGGACGCCGAGAAGTGGGGCGTCATCTTCTGTACGAAGATCGGCCAGGGTCGCTGGGACCAGGCACAGGAGATCGTCGAAAACAACGACAACGCCTACCTGATCACGATGGACGAGGTGACGCCGGACCGCCTGCGGAACTTCGCCATGGACGCGTTCGTCAACACAGGCTGTCCGCGGATCACGACCGACGATGGCCCGCAGTTCCACAAGCCGATGCTCACGCCCGGCGAGTACAAGGCCGCCATCGGCGAGAAACCGCTCGATTCGATCGAGTTCGACACGTTCCACGACACCTGGTAGGCGGTCGGCGGGCCGGCCGGTCGGACCGGCGGCTCGGGAACGAGGAGCGTGGAGAAGCGGCTTTTGTTGCGGCTCGGTGAGTTCGGTTCTGTGACGACAACTTCGTAACTCGAACGACGTCGGCGGCCGAGCCGGCCGTCAGCGGTCGGCCGGGTCGAGCACTTTGTGCGGCACGTTCTCCTCGCGAAGCTTGTTCGTGTGCCGGGGAAGCTCGTCGGTGGTTGCGACCAGCAGCACGTCCAGGCCGCGGAGCGCGGCCTCGGTGACGCCGTCGGCGGTGCCGAATCGGAGGTCGACGTCGGCGTCGCTCCGGGAGACGAGCGCGTACGCCTCCGTGCCCGCAACCGCAAGCAGCCCGTCGTCCGGGAGGTGGTTCGTCACCGTCTCCGGCGCGGGCGGGTTCGCGTCGGTGACCGAGGGCACCGGGAGCACGACGACGGTGCCGGTGTCGTAGTCGACGACGCCCTCGAAGTCGGTGACGCCGAGCGCCTCGCCCGTCCGCGCGGAGGTGACGGCGACGGCGGTGGCCGACCCGCCCGCAGTGGTGGCGTGAAGGACGCCGTCGCGCATCAGCAGTCCGACCTCCTCGCCCTCCGAAACGTCGTCGAGGGCGACGGCGGCGTCGACCTCGACGCTGCCGAGCACGTCGGAGCTCACGCGTTCGAGGTACGTCTCCAGGCTGTCGGTCCGGGAGATGAGCCAGTCGACGCCCTCCTTCGTCACCTCGTAGCGGCCACGTCCACCCTTGTCGACGTAGCCCGCCTCGACGAGGTCGCGCACGTAGTCGCTGACCGCCTGTGAGGTGACGCCGATCGCCTCGGCGATCTCGCTCTGACTGACCGCCGGCTGACGGGCCGCGATCTCCACGAGCACCTGATAGCGAGTCGCGTCGCGCTTGCTGTCGAGAACCTCCGGCGTCCCACCGCTCTCGGAGTCTGCCATCGGCCGTGATCCGCGTTCGTGGGATAAAGTACTGTTGCAGTTCTCCCGGTACTGTTGCGATATACGGGCGATATCGCGCCTATAACGAAATAGCACTTGCTATAAAACAAGCACAATTGATTTACGTGAAGGCTCGCTTGTGTATCACGATGCAGACGACACGACTTCCGAACGACGCGAAAGCCGGCCCGACGAAGCCGGAGGTCCGCGCGGTCCTGGAGCGCAAGCTCGCGCTCGGACCGGACGACCACTTCGTCGAGGTCGGCTCCTGTACCGGGGCGGTCACCGTCGAGGCCGCCCGGCGGGCCGGCCGGGTGACGGCGCTGGAGCGCAAGCCCGACCGGCTGGAGACCACCCGGGCGAACCTCGCGGCCAACGGGGTCGACGCCGGCGGCGGGAACGAGACCGGCGATCAGGACGACGCTGGGGATGACGCCGCCGGCGATCAGGTCGAGACCGGCGATGAGAGCGTTTCACTCGTTCACGCCGAGGCACCCGAGGGACTCCCGGCGGACGGCACCGTGCTCTTTCTCGGCGGGTCGCGCAACTACGAGGCGATCCTCGACGCCGCGCTCGACGCGGGGTACGACCGGATCGTGATGAACGTCTCGCGGCTGGAGGTCGCCGGCGAGGCCGCCCGGGCGTTCCGCGAGCGTGACGTGCTCGACGAGACGCTGTGTCTCCAGGTGGCCACCGGCTACGACCTCGCCGGGGCGACGAGCTTCGACGCGAACAACCCGGTGTACATGCTCATCGCGGAGCCCGGTTCGCCCGGTGACCAACAGGAGGGCGGCGCATGACGGTGTACGGCGTCGGACTCGGTCCCGGAGAGGCGGACCTCGTCTCCGTCCGTGGCAAGGAGGTCCTCGAATCGGTCGACGTGGTGTACTCGCCCGGCCGCCTCTCGCGGGCGGTCGCAACCGAACACGTCCCCGAGTCGCGGATCGGTGACCTCGACTTTCCGATGACGCGCGACGAGGAGACACTCCGCGCCGCGTGGAAGGAGGCCGCCGCGGAGATCGCCCCGAAAGCTCGCGACGGCGACGTGGCGTTCGTCACGCTGGGCGACCCGAACGTCTACTCCACGTTCGGCCACCTCCGGCGGACGATGGACGCGTTTCACCCCGAAATCGACGTGGAGGTCGTGCCGGGGATCAGCGCGATGACCGCGTTCGCGACCGCGCTCGACGTGGAGGTCGAGGCGGGAGCGGGGCTCGCGCTGCGGGAGGCGTCCGGCGGCGCCGCCCCGACCGGTCCCGATCGGCTGATCCTGTTCAAGGTGACGGACGCGCCGGCGACCGCCGAGGGGCTCGACGCGGCCGGGTACGACGTGACGTTCGGCCGCCGGCTGTTCATGGACGCCGGCGACACCGTCGTCACCGAGGATCCGACCGACCTCGCCGACCGCGACTACTACACGCTGGCGTACGCCGAGCGCCGCGACCTCGACACCTCGTGCGCCACCGACGCGTTCGTGACGGAGGCGGACGCCGCGAAGGGCGTGTCTGACGGCGAGTCGGACGACGGCGTCGTCGCGGACGGCGGAGACGCCGTGGAGCCATCCGAGGCGGCCGAACACGGGGACCACCCGGGTGAGGGCCAATGACCGACCAAGGCGACGGCGACAACGCGACCGACGACCCGCAGGACGCCATCGACGCCGCCGGCGAGGCGAAGGCGGGCGGGCTCGACCCCCGCGTCCGCGAGCACACCGCCGGCGAGACGCAGGAGGGGATCCCGTTCATCGGCGCCGGCCCGGGAGACCCCGGACTGCTCACGCTCACGGGGAAGGAGCTGGTCGACGAGGCCGACCTCGTCGTCCATGCCGGCTCGCTGGTCTCCAGCGAGCTGCTGGAGGAGCACTGCTCACATGCGGAGCTGGTCAACTCCGTTGGCAAGGACTTGGAGGAGCTGATCCCGCTGATGCGGGACGCCCACGAGGAGGGGCGGAACGTGGTGCGGCTCCACAGCGGCGACCCCGCGATCTACGGGGCCGCGCTGGAGCAGATCGACGCGCTCGAACGCGAGGGCGTCCCGGCGTACGTCGTTCCGGGTGTCACCTCGTCGTTCGCGTCGGCGGCGACGCTTCGCACCCAGCTGACGCTCAACGGCGTCGCGAACCACGTCGCGTTCACCCGTCCACAGGGGAAGACGCTGGATCCGGAGGAGGATCACGTCGCTGAGTTCGTCGAGATGGGTGACGTGACGACCTGCATCTACCTCGGCACCCACGCCGTAAGCGAGACGATGGACCGCCTGCTCGACGCCGAGGGCGTCGACCCCGACACGCCGGTCGCCGTCGTCTACCACGCGTCGTGGCCCGACGAGGACGTGATCACGGGCACCGTCGAGACCGTCGGCGCGAAGGTCGAGGAAGCGGGCTACCGCGCTTCGGCGATGGTCCTCATCGGTGAGGCGGCGACCGGCGCGGGCTACGAGCGCTCGTACCTCTACGGCGACTGGGCGAACGGCGGATCGGACGATTCGACGGCGGACGGCGCCGAGGAGACGACTGACGCGGCCGACGACGCCGTGAACGCGACGGAGGCCGACGACTGATGAGCACTGACAAGGACGCCGCGACGAGCGGCACGACGGACGAGGGGAGGACCGACGACGGGACCACGGACGACGGGACCACGGACGACGGCAACACCGATGACGGGAACACCGACGACGGCGGCGGCCACTGTTCGACCCCCGACTCCGACGGGGAAGTGGCCGAGGAGATCGGGATCATCAGCTTCGAGCGCAAGCTCGACACGGCCGCGGAGATCGTCGACGGGATCGGCGACCGCTACGAGTCCATCGATGTCATCGAGTACCACGGCGACGTGTTCGCCGAACACTGGGGCGAGTACGACTGCTTCGTCGGCCTGATGGCCTCGGGCATCGCGATGCGCAAGACCGCGCCGCTGCTCGACGACAAGTGGGACGACCCCGCCATCGTCGTCGTCGACGAGGAGCTGACGTGGGCGATCCCCATCACGGGCGGCCACCACGGTGCCAACCAGGTCGCCGACGACCTCGCGACGCTCGGCGCGGTGCCGGCGATGACGACCGCGTCGGAGGCGGCGGACAAACAGGGCGTCGAAAAGCAGGCGAAGGCGCTGTCCGCACACGTCGTCAACGGCGACTCGACGGTCGCGACGAACCTCGCCGTCCTCGACGACGAGCTCGGGCCGGTCGAGCGTCTCGACGGCCCGAAGGCGGTGCTCGTCGACGACGACGTGACCGTTCTCAAGCGCAACCTCGACGACGGTGTCGTCCTCGGCACGGGCTCCGTCTCCGGCGCGTCGGAGGAGCGCTTCCTCGAAGCGTGGGACGAGGCGCTCGACCGTGCCGACCGCGAGTGGGATGACGTGGAGTTCGTCGCCACGGCGACCCGCAAGGCCGAGGAGGACGGGCTGCTCGCCGCGGCGGCGACGCGCGACGTGGGCGTCGTCGCCTTCGAGAAGGAGACGCTGCTCGACCACGAGGGGCCAACCCCCTCGAAGTCGAAGGCGCTGATCGGGTGGCCGGGCGTGGCCGAGGCGAGCGCCATCGCCGGCGGCGGCGACCACGAGCTCGTCCTCGAGAAGTTCGGCCACGAGAGCGAGGTCACCGTGGCGGTGGGACGATGATGGGACCGGCGTTCCCTCCAGGAGGTGACCGATGACCGGCAACGGCACGGCCCCTGGCGGCGCCGACGACGCGCCCGACGGGCTCGGAACGCTGTACGTCGTCGGGATCGGCCCGGGATTACCGCACGCGATGACCCAGCGCTCCCGGGACGTGATCCGGCACGCGGACTGCGTCATCGCCTCCAACCTGTATCAGGAGTTCCTCCGGCAGGACGGGACGATTCCGCCGGAATCACGGACGGAGGAAGCGCCAGACGGGACGGCGGCCGACGGCGGAGCCGCCGTCGACGCAGCCGACGACCTCGACGACTGGGAGCCCGGCAAGATCGGCACGCATCCGGACGGCGAGACGGTCGAGATCGTCCGCTCCTCGATGGGCCAGCAGGTCGAGCTCGCCCGCGAGGCGTTCGCTCGCGTTCGAGCGGGACAGGACGTCGTTCACGTCTCCGGCGGCGACGCGAACGTCTACGGCAAGTCCGACCTCGTCTACCTGATGGCCGAGGAGGAGGAGGCGTACGACGTCCCCATCGAGATCGTCCCCGGCGTGACCGCCGCGCTCGGCGGCGCCGCGATGGTCGGTGCGCCCCTCTCGAACGACTTCTGTACGGTGTCGCTGTCCGACAAGTGGCGCGGCTGGGACGAGATCGCGGAGAAGCTCCAGGCCGCCGCCGTCTCCGGGTTCGTCGTCGTCCTCTACAACTGCTGGCGCGACTACGAGCGCGCCATCGAGGTGCTGCGCGAACACCGGACCGACGACGCGCCCGTCGCCATCGTCAACGACGCCGGGCGCGGCGAGGCCGGTCGTAACCTCGACGACGAGACGTACACGCTGACGACGCTGGGCGAGGCGACCGACCACGATGACGAGGTCGGCGGCATGGGGACCTCGCTCATCATCGGGACCCACGAGACCGAAGTCTGGGAGAACGACCACGATGAGTTCCTCGTCACCCCGCGTGGCGGGCGAGACGTCGACGACTTCTGAGAACGACACGACACAATGAGCGACAACACCTGCGGATCGACCGACGAATCGACATCCAAATGCGGCGGACGCGACGGCGGAACGGAGACTGACGGCGGAACGGCGACCGAGACGGGAACGGCGACTGACAGCGGAACGGCGACTGATGGTGGAGCGACGACGGAGGCGTCGAGCGGGACCGCCTCGAAGTGCGGCGCGAGCTCCGCGGACGACTCTGACTCGTCGGGTACCTCGTCGTCCTCGTCGTGCGGCGGGTCGTCGTCCGCGACCGACGAGAAAGTCGGCTCGACCGTCGACGATTTCGACGCGGAGCCCGGACGGCTCGTCGCTGTCGGGCTCGGCCCGGGCCAGCCCGAGGGGATGACCCAGCGCGCCCGCGCGGCGCTGTTGGACGCCGACCACATCGTCGGCTACACGACGTACATCGACCTGATTCCGGACGACATCACCGCGGAAGCGGACGAGCTGTACGACACGCCGATGTGCGGCGAGGTCTCGCGAACGGAGGAGGCGATCGACCGCGCGCTCGCCGGCAACGACGTGGCCATCGTCGGCTCCGGGGACCCGAACGTGTACGCGCTCGGCGGGCTCGCGCTGGAGATCGTCGAGTCGAAGGGCGCGACGGCGTCGATGCTCGACTTCGAGGTCGTTCCCGGCGTCCCGGCCGCACAGTCCTGTGCGGCTCGCGTGGGCGCGCCGCTCGTGAACGACTCGGTGTCGGTCTCGCTGTCGGACCATCTCACCCCGATGTCGACCATCGAGTCGCGGCTTCACGCGGTCGCCGGCGAGGGGTTCACCATCGCGATCTACAACCCCTGGAGCCGGAAGCGCCGCGAGAACTTCGAGAAGGCCTGCGAGATCCTCCTGGAGCACCGGCCGACCGACACGCCGGTCGGCATCGTCCACGGGGCGGGCCGCGAGGACGAGCGCGTCGAGATCGTCGAGCTCGGCGAGCTGGAGGAGCTCGGCGGGACCGACCTGGTCGACATGACGACGACGATCCTCGTCGGCAACGAGGAGACGTACGTCTGGGACGGCCGGATGGTGACTCCGCGCGGCTACGAGAGCAAGTATGACTACTGAAACGACATCGGCCGCCACGACCACCTACCGCGTCACGGTGGATCTGGACGCCTGTGACGGCGTCTTCGCCTGCCTCGTCCGCGACGACCGGTTCGTCGAGGCCGACGACGGACTCGCCGGCTTCGACTCCGCCGCAGCGAGCGGAGGCGTCGAGCGCACTCCCGACGCGGTGTCCGCGACGTTTACCGACGACCGCGTGGACGAGGCCCGGCAGGCCGCGGCGGCCTGTCCGCTGGACGCGATCGCCGTCGAGGAGGTGCAGCCATGAGCACGGGAGACGCCGCCGAGGCGGCGCCGGACGACCTGCTCGCCCGGCACCCCGAGACGGCGTACTTTTGGGGGCACGTCGCCGGAAACGGGACGGTCACCGAGACGTCGGTCACGGTGACGACGAGCGACGAGGACGCCGCGGACCGCCTCGCGGCCATCGCCGGCGGCGGGTCGGTCGACCACCGGATCGCCGAGCGCGACTTCGCCCACGACACGGCGGTGACCCGCCGGGAGGACGAGTACACCGTTCAGGTGATCGACCCGTCGCTGGCGGCGAACGCGGCCGGCGCGCTCGGTCTCCCCGTCGGCTCCGACCCCGGCGGCTACCGGTTCGACACGCTGCGGGACCACCGGCGAGAGCTGCTGCGCGGCCTACTGGAGGCCTGTGGCGTCGTCTGCTTCCGCGAGTCGAGCAACGCGGTCGGCATCTCGTTCGTCCACGACGACACGCGCCTGCTGGACCGCATCCGCACCCTCCTCGACGCGGAGGGGTTCGACGCCGACGAGCCGGCGGCGTCCTCCTCGGGCGGCTACTGGTTCGGCGTCGCCGACGGCGACACGGCGGCGTTCGCCGAGTGGGTGTACGAGGGCTCCGGCGAGACGGGGCTGTTCGCCACCGACCGCCGGCGGAAGGCCCTCCGGAGCGTCGAGCGCGCCGCGGGGCTAGCAGTCGGGACGCTGATCGAGCCCGCGGAGCGGGACGACGAAACCGGGACCGACGCCGCCGGAACCGACGACGCCGACGGGGCCGATCCATGAGCCGCGTGGCCGACGCGGTCGGGGTCGGCGACGACGAGGCGGTCCTCCTCGTCGGCCACGGCTCCCGTCGCGAGAAGTCGAACGAGGCGGTGCGCGAACTCGCCGCCGGGCTGGAGGAGCGGATCGGCGTCGCGACCGACGCCGCGTTCCTCGAGCTCGTGGAGCCGTCGATCCCGGACGCGGTCGGCACGCTCGCGCGCGGGACGAGCCGGCTCACGCTCGTTCCGCTCTCCCTGTTTGCAGCCAGCCACGTGAAAAACGACCTGCCGCTGGCGGTCGAACGCGCCCGGAGCGAGCATTCGGGCGTCACCTTTCATGCCGGCGGCAACCTCGGGATCCACCCGGCGATCCTCGACGTGCTCGACGACCGGGCGGCGGCAGTGGAAGCGGAGCTCGGCGTCGACCGCGAGACCGACGACGTGGCGGTCGTCGTCTGTGCACGCGGCTCCTCGGACCCGGACTCGAACGCGGACGTGCACAAACTCGCCCGACTGCTGTACGAGGGACGGGAGTTCTCCCGCGTCGACGCCGGGTTTATCGGCGTCACGGAGCCCCTGCTGGACGAGGCGCTGCACGACCTGGCGAAGACGCGGCCGGACGCTGTCGTCGTGCTGCCGTACATGCTCGGTGACGGGGTGTTGACGGGCCGGATCCGTGATGGCGCGTCGGAGTTCGACGCGGAGTACCCGTACGTCGACGCCGCTGCAGGCGACCCGCTCGGGCGGGATACGCGACTACTTGACGTGCTCGCGGACCGCTGGCAGGAGGCGCGCACCGACTCCGTCGACATGTCGTGTGACACCTGCAAGTACAAGGTCGAGCTCGACGGCTACGAGGAGGACACCGGCGGGGCACGGGCGATGCTCCGCGCGCTCACCCACCAGCAGGCGCACGAGGACCGCGAGAACGTCGCGGACGAGCCACACGCGCACGACGCCCCCGGGACACACCTCGCGGTCTGTACGAACCAGACCTGCGCGGCGGGCGGGTCGCCCGCCGTGTTGGAGAACCTGCGGCAAGCAGCCCGGGACGCCGACGCGGACGTCCACGTGACGCGATCGTCGTGTTTCGACCAGTGTGGCGACGGCCCCATCGTGGCGCAGTATCCGGATGGCGTCTGGTACGGTGGCTGTGACGCCGAGGACGCCGAGCGGATCGTCTCCGCGACGGAGCGCGACCGCATCGTGAGCGACTTGGTTCACCAGACTTTATGAGACACAACTCCACTTGTACGCCATGAGCTGTGATGAGATCGAAGCCCTGCGACTCGGCCTGATGAACGTCCTCGGCACCGAAGACGAGTCCGTGCGCCAGCATGCGGAACAGGAGCTCGGCGACGCGCTCGACGGCGACGGCCCGATCGCCGCGCTGGCGAACGCGGAGTCCTTGGCGGGGCTCCAACGCCACCTCGACGCCGCACTGGTTGACTTAGAGGAAGAGGTCGCGGCGATGGACGCCGAGGACCCGGAGTACGACTACACTCGCGGCCGCGTCGTGGCGGTCCGGGACGCCGAGCGCTCGCTGGCGCGACTCGTCGATGGAGGGGAGTCGTTCCTGTCGGACCTCGGGGATACACACCACACGCTCCACGAGACCTTCCCCGTCGATGAGTGAGGGAGGGCAAGGCGCCCGAGGCTCTCCCGTTGACACGGCGGACGTGAGGTCCGAGATGACGGTCGACCTCCCGGAGCTGACGCCGCGAAACACCCGCCAGCAGTGGACGCGGTCGGCCCTGGCGGCGGTCGGGGGCGACGAAGAGGAGGTTCCCGACTTCGTGGTCGGCACCGGTCACGGCGTGGTGCGGGGGTTCGACGCCGACGGCACCGAATCGTGGGCCGTCGACCTCGGCGGCATGGCCGTCGCGCTCGAACCGACGCTCGTGGACGGCAAGCCGGTCGTCCTGGTCGGGACGCGCGGCGAGACCGCGGTCCTCGCGCTGCTCGATGCGGTCGAGGGCCGCGTGCGCTGGACGCACGACATCGAGGCGGACCTCGGGAGCGCGACGAAGGAGACGCTGTTCTACTACCCGATGACGGTCGCCCTCGCGAGCGACACCGACCGCCTGTACGCCGCCGCGCGGCGCTACGAGCGCGACGGCGACGACCGCCACTTCGAGAGCCGGGTGTACGCCTTCGACCCGGACGGGTCGGTCGCGTGGACGTTCGACGCCGACGCCTCGCCGATCGCGCTCGACCGGCGCGACGACCGCCTCGCGGTCGCGTACAACCGCTGTCACGGCGCCCACCAGTGCGGGCTGGTCGTTCTCGACGCGGCGACCGGCGAGCTCGACCTGACGTGGGACCCCGGCACGGACGGCGGCCGGCGCGTCGGCGATGTCGTGCTCGATGCCGACGGCGTCGTCGTCGCGAGCCACGGCGACTACCGGGGCTACGCGCTCGACCACGACGGTCGCGAGCGCTGGCGCGTCGACCTCGGTCGGCCGATGGAACGCGAACCGGCGAGCCGCGGTGACGGTGGTGACGGTGCTGATGGCGGTGACGTGGTGTACACCTACCCGAACCACGTCGCGCTCGCCGGCGACCGCGCGCTGTTCGTCACCGGAAACACCTTCCCGAAAGCAGGCCGGGACACCGATGCGCGCCACCCCCGCGAGCACACGCTCACCGCGGTCGACCGCGAGCGCGGAACCCAGGCGTGGACCACACCGATCGGCGGCTGGCTGGGCGGGACCGGTCGGACGGGATCCGCGGGGGCGGAATCCGCGGGGGCGGAAGGCCAGGGCGACCACCTGCTCGCCGTCGGGCAGCACTTTCGCGACCGCGACCCCGACACGCACGGCGTCCGCGTCGTCGTCCCCCAAACCGGCGCGGTCGAGCACCTCCGAACCGACGGCGTCGCCGTCGACGTTGCGGCCGCCGGCGGACGGGTCGCAACGCTGGAGGAGCCCATCTCGTACCACGACGAGGACGGCCACCGCGGCGCCCACCGGCTGCACCTCCAAGACGTGTGAGCGAACCGGCGTGACTGCGTTGACGATCTCCGTGATACGCCTCGGGAGTGGGTGTTGCAGATCGCCGCCGGCGAGAGAGTATATAAACGGTCGAGCAGAGCGGAAACGCTCTTCTTATAAACTGACGCGCGGTGCGGTGGCGCGCCCGGCGAGCGCCCGCTGGCGCGAGCCGGAGCGCGAGGGAGGCCGGCGGCGGCCGCGGCGGTGCGATCCCGCGGCCGTCGTCGGCCGAGGCTGGGGAGGTGTGAGGTGCGGTTGCAGTGCTGGGCGGGTGGGACTCAAAGGGGCAGCCTGCGAGCGAAGCGAGCAGGAACGTCTTCCGGTGGTCGTCGCCGGCTGCCCCTTTGAGTCCCACCCGTCGTGCTCACCGCAGCAACCGCACAACCCCTTATAAGGCCCTGACTGGCGCTATGGAGGTGTCCATCACCCTGTTCTCCACACAACCCGCTTATAAGCGCCAGACAGCCACATCGAAAGCGCAGATCGCAGCCTACACCCCGTCCACGTCACGCGTCAGCTGTTTCCGGTAGGTCTCGAACCCCTGCTTCGCATAAAAGGCGAGCGCGCGCTCGTTCCCGGCATCAACGTCGAGCCGTAACTCCCCACATCCGTGCTCGCGGGCGTCGGCCGCCGCGCGCTCGACGAGCCGGTCGGCAAGTCCGGTGCCGCGGTACGGCTCGCGCACGTAGATGTCCCCGACCACGAGCCGGTCGGGCCGGTCGAACACGGCGGGTGCCTCGTCCGCCTCGGTTAGCAGGTGGGCGACCAGCTCGATGTCGGGGTCGGTGAGCGCGGCGGTCGCGGGGTCGGCGACATCTTCGTCGCCCTCCTCGCCACCGTCCGCGTCCCCCGCCGGCACCACCGCGAGCCACCCGCGCCGCCCGTCCTCCTCGAACTGCCCGCGGTAGAAGTCGACGTTCGCCTCGACGATGCGGTCGTCGTCCCAGTCAGCGAGCGCGTGGGAGGCCGACGCCGCCGCCAGGTCGCGGTGGTACGGCAGCCAGCACTCCCGCGCGAACCGCCGGAGCACGTCCTCGTCCGGGGGCAGGCGTCGAAGCTCCATGCCCGCGACTGCGTCCACGCGCCGTGAACTACCCCACCCTACTCGCTCACGGCTGACGCCGTTCGCTCCTTGAGGGTGGGGCTTCCTGTTTCTACGACGCGCTTTGCAGATACAGGTGTATCCACAGCGAGCGCAGTCTCCACAGGCGTTGATTCGGAGTGAACCACTCCTACTTCTGCAAGACCGCGAGAAAGAATATTCCACGCTGCATTCGCGTCCCTGTCCGCTTCAAACCCGCACGAGGGACACGAGTGTTCACGAACCCACAGTGGCTTGTCCGTCTTGACACCGCAGGAGGCGCACTCCTTCGTCGTGTCTGTCGGGTCAACAGCGACGAAGTGGGCCCCCTCGCGCTCGCACTTGTATTCGAGCATCCGCAGAAACGTTCCCCATGCCGCACCTGCTCGATCCCGCGAGTTTCCGGGGAGTTCGACCAGTCCCTTCGCGTCCAAGTCCTCGACCGCCACCAAATCGTACTCGGTGGCATAGTAGTTCGACAACTTGTGGAGGAAGTCTCGTCTCTTCCGCTTCAGGTCGGCGTGGCGTTCGGCAACGACCTGCCGTTGTTGTTCCCAATTCGCAGAGCCGTGTTCCTTCCGTGAAAGGTTGCGCTGGGCGCGTTCCAACCGTTCACGCTCGGCGCTGAAGTCGGGACTCTCGATGGCATACCCGTCGGTGTCGTGCGCGTACTTGAGAATCCCCACGTCGATGCCGACGACCTTCTCGGGCGTCTCCGGTTTCTCAGGCGTGGCTTCGTCCACATCGATACCGAACGTGGCGAACCACTCACCTGTGGGTTCCTGCTTGACCGTGACCTGTTTGAGTGTTGCGTTCTCGGGGATGTCTCGGTGGAGATGTATCGGAACCTCACCGATTTTGCTCAACCATAACACGGACCGACCACTCGTATTCTTGAGTTCGAAGCCGGACTGGTTGTAGGTGAGCGACCGATACTTCCGGGGCGGTTTCCACTTGAGCATTCCCACGCTGCGTCGGTTCTCCTTCTGGGCTTTGAGCGTGGAGAGGTTGTCGTAGACGCGCTTGACGACCATTTGGAGAACTTTCGAGTGGACATCTCCGAGGTCGTCCCACCACGATTTGAGGGTGGGAAGTCGTCCCTGCACCTCGTAGCGGGCGGGAATATCGTCTGCCTTGTTGAGCAGGTAGAGA
Source organism: Halorubrum gandharaense (assembly GCF_054654575.1). Lineage (NCBI taxonomy): Archaea > Methanobacteriati > Methanobacteriota > Halobacteria > Halobacteriales > Haloferacaceae > Halorubrum > Halorubrum gandharaense. Next base: position 275,752 of record NZ_BAAIET010000001.1, on the reverse strand, counting down.
ACGTGGTTATACAGTTGCCTACAAGTATCGATGTGAGACAGAAGTGCCTCAGCGAGGTCTTCTGACGGGTTCAGTCGATACTTGTAGTTGTACTGCATGGTCTACTCGTCTGGGTTTGGTTCGGAGACGCGGACGACTTTCACGTCGGCTCCGCGCCAGCGTTTGGGAACGATGACGTGGGCACTATTCCCTGACGGTTTTGCAGTCCCGTCGAGAACTTCCTCGCCTTCAATTTCAAATCTATCCATCACCCTTGTATAGACTATGGATAGACATAAAGGTAGCGGTGGGCCTGTGGGCCGAGTGGTGAACGTGTTTGAGAACCGTGCGGCGTTGACGAGACGCTGTGCGTCTCGTTCGCGCACAAGAGCTCCGCTCTTGTGAACGCTGTATCCCCTCCCTACTGCGCTACTCGGTCGCTTCGCTCCCTGCGTTGCTCCTTGAGGAAGAGGACTTAGCACCTAATTCCAGTTAAAAACGCTCGCGTGGCGTGTGGACCCTCCGCAACCTCCGATATCCGGGAGACGAAAGCTTGAAACGCGCCTCGGGCGAATCACGCACCATGGAACTGCGGGTCATCGAGAAGACCGACACGGAACTCCGCATCGAGATCGCCGGCGAGGACCACACGTTCATGAACGTGCTGAAGGGCGCCCTGCTGGAGGCCGAGGACGTGACCGCCGCGACCTACGACGTGAACCCCGAGCAGTCCGGCGGCCAGACCGAGCCGATCCTGACGGTGAAGTCGGAGACGACGGACCCGCTCGACTGCGTCGAGGACGCGGCAACGTCGATCACCGACAAGACGACGGAGCTGCGCGACGCGGTCAAGGCGGCGTAACGCCGACTGCCGATCCCCGACCTTCGAGCGCCCTCCGTTCTCCCGTTCGCGTATCCGCCCGAGAGCGACGGCGCCGTTACTCGCCGGCGGCGTGGTCGGCGTCGCTTAAAAGGACTGGAGACGGTGGGTGGTCAGCGGCCGACACCAGCCGGCGAACGGCGGTCGCCGGGCGACGGCGAGCACCGCTTCAGCGCCAGTCGCTTTCCGGGACGATGTCCGCCTCCTCGACCGTGATCCAGCGCGCGGTGCGCTCCTCGGGGTCGAGGTCGGCCTCGAAAAACGTCCACTCGGTCACACCCGTCGGCTCACGCGTTCGCCGGCAGACGAGCTCGCCGTCGTCGTCGCTCGCGGTGCCCATCCCCGTGGCCTGCGCTCGTGGCGGCGGCGTGTGCATACGCGACCGTTTGCTCGTCATCATTTAATAGATGTTGCTTTCGATGGATCGCCCGGGAAACCTATTGAAAACTGCCGGCCGGCGCTACAGGCGGACGGGGACGCCGCGCTCGTCGAGATACGCCTTCGTCTCCTCGATGGAGTACTCGCCGTAGTGGAAGATGGAGGCGGCGAGGCCGGCGTCCGCGTTTGCCTCGGTGAACACCTCGTGCATGTCCTCGGGCGAGCCGCAGCCGGAAGAGGCGATGACGGGCGTGGAGACGGCGTCACACACCGCCTTCATCAGGGGCACGTCGTAGCCGTCCTTCGTGCCGTCGCGGTCGATGGAGTTGACGAACAGCTCGCCGGCGCCGCGCGCCTCGGCCTCCTCCGCCCAGGCGACGGCGTCGATGCCGGTTCCCTCACGGCCGCCCTTTTTCGTGCACTCGAACCAGACTTCCTCGCCGTCCTCGTCGGTGACGTAGCGCTCGCCCTCGTCGTCGTACCGCCGGCGAGCGTCCACGGAGATGACGATACACTGCGAGCCGAAGGCGGCGGCGCCCTCCTCGATCAGCTCGGGGCGTTCGAGCGCGCCGGTCGTGATGGACACCTTGTCGGCGCCCGCGCGGAGCGTCTCCTTGATGTCCGCTTTCGTGCGGATGCCGCCGCCAACGGTGAGCGGGATGAAACACTCGTCGGCCACCGACCGGACCACGTCCAGCATCGTCTCGCGCCCGTCGGCGCTGGCAGTGATGTCGAGGAAGACGAACTCGTCGGCGCCCGCCGCGTTGTACTTCTTGGCGAGCTCGACGGGGTTGCCGGTGTACTCCAGGTTCTCGAAGTTGACGCCGGTGTAGACGGCGGCGTCGCCCTCCTCGTCGAGGTCGACGTCGATACAGGGGATGATACGCTTCGTGAGTCCCATTCGTTGCCGGAAGTTGGCGGCCGGCGTGGTTAAAAGGCCCGACGCCGGCGAGGATACGCGGGCGCCGTCGCTGGTCGCTGGTCGCTGCAGGCCAGCGGTCACCGGCGACCGATAGATACGACTGGCCCCGGTTCGAACTCCCCTCATGACCGATGCGGCGGACGCGACGACGGCCGAGGCGAACGGCGTACGCGCGACCTACGAGGAGACGGACGCCGAGCGCCTGCTGACGTTCACGCACGACGGGAGGACGGCGACGGTGGCCCAGAACGTCGACGGCTACGCGATGTTGAAGGTGCGCCGCGGACCGGATGGCGACGAACTGGAACGCTACTATGGCTTCGACATGGCACTCGACCACGCCGCGGAGCTGCTCGGCGTCGACGTTCACGACCTGCCGGTTCCCGAGGCCGCCGCCGACATGGGAATGTGAGCGGGGGCGACGTGGCCGCACCCGCGGACGAAGCCGACACGGACGCCGGCGTCCTCGCGGCACGGCTGGCGACCGAGGTCGCGACACCACACGCAGCTCGTGCCGCCTCCCGGATCGACGACGATCCGGTGCTCCGCGAGGCGGCCGACACGTGGGCCACCTTCGTCCGCGAGGCGCACGGCGACGTGTTCGCGCAGACCGACGCCGATCCGACCGCCGCGTTCGCCGACGCGCTCGCGTACGACCGCGTCGTCGACGAACTCCTCGACGTGGTCGAGGACGGCGTCGGCGTTCGGGTGACGAACCGTGAACCGTCCGCGAACACCGACCTCCTCGACGTGGCGTTCGACGACCTCCACGACCGGATCGGCGGCGAGGAGTCGGCCGATTCGCCATCCGCGGTGACCGCCGACGCCGTCATCCACACGCTCGACGACGGACTCCTCCGCGAACTCCACGAGCGCGTGGTGTCACCGGCCTACCGTCGCGCGCTCGGTCAGTACTACACCCCTCGGGGGGTCGCCGACCTCGCCATCGATGAGCTTCCGGAGCCACCCGCATCAACGGGCGAGCTCGACCGCGTGCTCGATCCCGGCTGCGGGTCGGGCGTTTTTCTGGCGGCCGCCGTCGAACGCGCTCTTGACGGGTTCTCCGCTCCTCCCGACGGCGCGGTGCGGAGTATAACCGACGCCGTCGTCGGGTTCGACCTCGACCCGCTCGCGGTCAAAAGCGCCAAACTCCGGTACCTGGCCGCGCTCGCCGAGCCGCTCTCCGGTTCCGAGCGCGAGACCGTCTCACTGCCGGTCTTCCTCGTCGACGCCGTCGGGATCACCCACGACACCCGGATCCGGTTTCGGGGGGAGCCGTTCGCCGGCGGCATCGATGCTGACACACCGGACGACCCGATCGCGGACCACCTCGTCGGCAATCCACCGTGGATCACCTGGAGTGACCTCCCCGACTCCGTCCGGGACGCCTGGCGGTCCGGGCCTGTCGACCGGCTCGGGCTCTCCGTCCGGGAGGGTGCCGAGTCGCTGTTGGGCCACGCCAACGACGACGTCTCCGTCCCGTTCCTGTGGACCTGCATCGACCGCCACCTCGCGAGGGGTGGCACCGTGAGCGTGGTCTGCAAGCGTGGGCTGATGAAGGGTCCAGCCGGCCGCCTCTTTCGGGAGGGAAGCGTCGGCCACCGCCGACTCGCCCCCGCGCGCGTCCACGATTTCACGCATCTCGCGCCGTTCGGCGACGGCGTGAACGCCGATGCCGCCGTCTACACCCTCCGTGCGGACCGGGAGCCGACGTTTCCAGTTCCCGCCGTCGCGTGGTCGCGGCCGCCGGGCGATGGGGTGGAACCGACCGACACTCCCCAACGCGCGACGTTCGACTCCGTCGCGACCATGCGCCGGCGACTGGCCCGCCAGGAGACCGGGCTCACGCCCGTGGACCCGGAGGATCCGGCCGGATCGTGGGTCCGCACCGACGCCGACCGGCGGGCGCTCGGCGAGTGCGAGGTCCCGATCCGCCACGGGGTGAAAGACGACGCGGCGGCCGTGTTCGGGATGGACGACGCCGACCTCGACCGGGTCGAGCCCGACCGGGTGTTCCCGTACCTCAAGTCGAAACACGTGGTGAAGTTCGGGCTGTTCGGGCACGAGCACCGGCTCGTTCCGATGGACGCCGCCCACGAGGACAACGAGGCCGCGCTCCGCGACGCCTGCCCGGAGACGTACGCCTACCTCCAGGACCATCGCGACCGACTGGCGGCACGCTCCTCGTCGTGGCTGGAGAAGGGGCCGTTCTACAACGTGTTCGGCCTCGGCGAGTACACGTGGGCACCGTACAAGGTCGTCTGGTGCCGGCTCGGGTTCAAACCGCACTTCGTCGTGGTGTCGACCGTCGACGACGACCTGCTCGGCGAGAAACTCGTCGTCCCCGGCGACCACTGCATGTTCGTGCCGACCGACGACGAGCGTGAAGCCCACTTCCTCTGTGGTCTGCTCAACTCCGAGAGCTACCGCCGCGCCATCGAGGCCGTCACGGGCGGCGGGAAGTCCGGCCTCTCCAAGTCGGTCGTCAGCGAGCTCGCCCTCCCCGAGTACCCCGACACTGAGGCCGCCGAGCGCGTCGCCGACCTCTCCCGGGAGGCCCACGGGATCGTCCCCGAGCACGTCGACGTGAGCAAGCGCGCCTACAATCGGACGACGATCCCCGAGCTGGCAGCCGTGCGGGCTCGGATCGACGAAACGGTCGACGCCATGCTCGCGGCCGGCGAGCTCCCGACGGAAGCGGAGGCGGACGTAGCACAGGACGAGTGACCGCCGGCGAATACGCGACCGACGCGCCTCAAAAGGGGATCCGGCGCGCTCAGAGCCCGAGGTACATGTCGAGGAACACTTCCTCAAGCAGGAACATCAGCACGAAGCCGACGACGAACCCCATCGTGTTCGCGCGGGTCACGACGGAGGCGGCCTCCAGCCGAATCAGGCCGACGACCTCAAGGACCACCTGTAGGATCGCGCCGATACCGACCGCGAGCAGCGCCGCTGCCAGCATCGGCGAGTAGGCGACGACGCCGATCCACCCGCCGAGGACGAGCGGCCCGCCGGCGATCAGCCCGAGCGCGGCGAAGTGGCGCAGCGGTGGCGTCTCCGCGTCGCGCGCGACGGCGGCCACCACCGTCGGCCCCTCGGTGATGTTGTGGATCAGAAACCCGATCACGAGCAACAACACGAGCTCGACCTCGCCGATCATGAAGGCGCCGCCGATGGCGATCCCCTCGCCCACGCTGTGGAGACCGAGGCCGACGGCGACGAGATACGCGACGCCGAGTCCACGGCTCTCGGTGTCACGGAGCTTCCGGTGACTCCACCGGCTCGCGCCCATCACGATCAGGAACGTCACCACGCCCGCGGCGAGCGCGACGCCGCCGGCAAGCAGCGGGTCGGCGGCCTCGCCGGCGTAGTCGATCGCCTCCTCGGTCATCTCGACGGCGACGAACGCGAGCACGCCGGCGGACAGTGCCAACACCGCGTGCAAATACACCGGATTCAGCCGGCGGATGTACGGGAACCACAACATGCCGATGGCGACGGGGACGATCCCGACGAAGAGACTGATGATCGTGATCGTCCATAGCACCTCACCGGTCGAAGCATCGGCCATCGCGCCGGCATCACCAAACGGAGACGTGAAAAACAACAGCGCCAACACGGCGCCGAGGATCACGAGCGGACCGACCGCGAGCGCCCATCGAGGCAGCGAGTCGGTCGGTGACGACACTCCGGGATCAGAAGAACTCATCTATCGTACTTCAAGATTAGATACGTCTAATCTTAAATGTGGCTATGAGTGAAGGAGTCACACGCCTCGACGCACCGGCGTAGGCCCACCCTCCGACTCCGCCCCGTCCGGATCAGTCGGCGGCGTCCTTCCACTCGCCGACACCCGAGGGGTCGAGGTGGACGTGGACGTCCCCGACGCCGTCGAGCGCGCGAAGCTGGTCGACGAGCTCCGTCTCGATATCGTGGGCCTGCCGGAGCGTCATGCTGCCGTCGACCTCGACGTGCACCTCCACCTCGATGTCCGTCCCGTCGTAGAAGACGGTGAGGTCGTGGATCCCCTCGACGGCCGAATGCGACCGGAGCGCTTCGGCGACGCGCTGACGGTCGTCCGCCGGCGGGGCCGCGCCCACGAGATACGTCACGTTCTCGCGGGCGATCTCCACGCCCTGGTGTACGACCAGCAGGCTGACGAGCGCGCCGGCGAGCGGGTCCAACACCGGCACGTCGAAGAGCACGCCGAGCACCCCCACCGTCGCCGCCACCGAGGTGTAGATGTCGTTGAGACAGTCGGTGGCCAGCGCCGCGAGCGCCGTCGAGTCGAGGTCGGCGTTCACGCGGGTGGTGTACCAGTACAGCAGGTACATATCAATGATCGCGAACGCCAGGGCGCCGAGCATGACCGGGCTGAACCGCACGTCCGTGCCAAACCGGAGCCCGTTGATCGAGCTCCACAGCAGGTTGATCCCGAGCAGCACGATGAGCGCGCCGACGAACAGCGCCGCCAGCGGCTCGATCCGCTGATGGCCGTGCGGATGCTCGTCGTCGGGGTCGTCGTAGCGTGTCCCACCCCACACCAACACGACGAGACTCGCAACCAGATCCGCGACGGAGTGCGCGGCGTCGGCCACGAGGGCGACGCTGCCGAACAGGAGTCCCGCCGTTCCCTGCACGACGATCTTCGCCGCGTTGCCGAGGACGTTGACGCCGGCGGCCCGCCGAAACCGCCGTTTCTCGTCGGTCCTCGTCTGGGCCCCCATACTCCTCGTCGTCCGCCCCGCTTCTTAAGGAATGCGTCGCTGATCGGCGGGACGAACTATAGCATTAGATATAGCGGAATACGATTTAGAAGTACCATTTCGGACATAATTGTGTCGGGTTTGACACGACGAAATTTGTGTGGTCAACGGAAGAACAGAATTAGCGTGGCTCAAGCAGCCGGTAGATGTTGGCCTCGTACGTCTCGCGCACCTGGTCGCCCCAGTTGTGGGTGTAGGTGTCGATGACGTCGTCGGCCACGTCGCCACGGAGATACTTCACCACGCCGCGATCGCCGGTGCGGTCACGGAGGTGCGTGGTGAAGAAGTGCCGGAAGTAGTGGGGAGTGACGTTCTCGGCTGCGCCCCCGCCGGTGCGGTACCAGCCCACCTCGCGGGCGTACCGCTCGACGACGTGGCGGACGGCGTCCGGATCGAGCCGCTCGCCCCAGTCCCCGCTCGTGCCGACGAACAGGGGGTCCGCCGGCGAGCGCGAGTCCGGTCGCACCGCCAGCCACGCCTTCAGCGTCCGAGCGAGCTCGTCGTCGACGGGGATCACCGTACCCCGCTTGCGCTTGTTCGAGGCGGTTCGCACCTCGCCGTTGAGCGACTCGCCGACCGCGGCCTCGTCGGTGACGTACAGCGAATTCGGGCGGTTCGACAGCGTCGGCCGCATGCCGAGCGCGTACGCCTCGTCGAGCTCCGGGTCGTCGACGGCGAGATCCCGGAGGTCGAGGTTGCAGAGCTCACCGACACGCATGCCGGTTTTCAGCAACGTCACGACGAGCGCTCGATGTAGCGGATGGCGTACGTCGGCAACGAACGACCGCATGGCCGCGACCGGCACGTCCCGGCGTGCGGGGTCCTTGTCCACGGTTTCGTCCATCTCCTCCATCACGAGGGTCATGGGGTTCCCGTCGAACGCCCCCACCTGGGCCATGTACGCGTAAAACCGGTGGAGGTAGGCGGCGTACGTCGCCACCGTGCTCTCGCCGACCTCGCCCCGCAGCGAGTGGACGAACGCCATGCAGTCGCGGTGGCTCGCGTCCGCCGGCGTCGTTGCCCCGCCGGCGGGCCCACCCTCGGCGAGGAACGCCTCGAATCGACGAAGCACGCGCTCGTACGACTCCCGCGTGCGCCGACTCTTCCCGTGGTAGGTGAGGTCCTCGATGAAGTAGCCGACCGGATCCTCGGCGGCCTCCCCCGCGCCGGCGTCGGCACCACCCTCTCGACTACTCATCGACGAGCGCGTACCCGCCCTCGCGGGGACGGTACCGAACGCGGTTGCGATCCTGTAGCGAGTCGAGCGCCTGCTCCAGCCGATCCTCGAAATTGCCCGAGAGATCCTCGACCAACGCGTCCCACGAACGGGCGCCGCCGGCGAGCGCATCCTCGACCCGGGTTTCGAGGCCATCACCCCTAGGGTCATCCCCCTGATCACTGCCCTCCTCGGGGTTACTCGAATTCTCGACCGAGAACCCCCGTCTCCCGGCCTGTACCATCGTTCTGAGGAACTCGCTTTGGGACATCCCCAGTTCGTCGGCGTGCGCCTTCCACTCGGATTTCTGATATTCGGGCACGTACGTCTTCACCGCGCGCCGGTCCGTCTCGTCGTCGGTGCTCATCCGTTATCGGCACCTCTCGGGCAAGCACCTTGAATCTATCCCACAATTCCGGATAAGGGACTTTATCCGAACGTACCACACTACAAAACGGTGGTCGTATCTAGAATATCTTGATTTGAAGTACTATCTAGTAGCCTATCTGGTCCTACATAATAAGATATGATTCCCCCTCCGATTCTGATTGTGTTCACAAGAGTAGGACAGGATTCGGCGCTGCAGAGCGGGTCCGATCATTCGACGGTTGCTTTCGGAGAGCGAGGGTGCCAGCGCTCGCCGGCGCACTCGTCATCCATGAACGATAAACGACACTCTACGATACGCTCGCTCACGGACGCCGGCGGGCGCTGGCGGACGGCACAGCCGGGAGAAGCGGAGAGCGTTCAGACGGCGATCTTCGAGTCGGGTTCGGGCGCCACGAGGAGGTCACGGGCGCGCTCGATGGCAGCGCCGGACTCTGCAACGTTGCGCATGAGCACGGTTTCGCTGGGGAAGAGGTGTTCCCCTAGCACGAGCCCGTGGTCGCGCGCGGTCGAGCCGGTGACGGTGAGATAGACGCCGAGGCCCGTGCGGGCGATGGCGGCCTCCTCTTCCTCGTCGGGGGTCGGATAGGCGAACTCGACGTGTTCGAGGGCGTTCGTGCCGAGCACGGCGGCGACCAGCCGCTCGTATCGCGGCGAGATACAGAGGGATCCCTCGTAGCTCGCGACGAACTCGCGGTCGAGTTCGTCGCCCGACGGGAGAATCTCTGGGTCGGCCATCAACGTGTGGTAGACGGTGTCCCCAAGGCCGTTGACGACCCGCACGTCGGTGTCGCGGGGGTTGATCCGCTCGTTGATGTCGGCGAGCGTCTCGACGCCCTGCGGGCGGAGCTCGACGACCTCCTCCAACACGAGGTCAGCAGAGTCGAATCCCAGCGCGAACTCGTGGGTCCGAAGCGCCCGAAACGGCTCCTCGCGGCCGACGAGCTTGATGGAGACCCCATCGAGCTCGACGGTGGCGGCGTCGAAAACGATCCGCCGAGGCTTGCCGTCCCTGTCGTCACGCATCAGCGTGAACTCCGGTTCGTCCGGCTCTCCGGGCGCAGAGTACTCGGCGAGCCGCTCGTAGGGACCACGTTCGGCCGTCATGTTCCCCTTGGTGACCGCCTTCTCGTAGCGGAGCGTGTTGCTCACGCGGTCGGCGAGCGCGTCGAGCTCCTCGCGGTCGCCGACGTTCGCGATCCGCTCTAACACGGCTTCGAGCGGTCGTCCCTTCCGAGGGACGGCAACCGGCACGATCTCACTCATTGCCGTCACTCGGTGGTCGGCGGTAAAACGGGTTGTGTTTCCGGCCGAACTACGGCCCGAACGCCTCGTTGAGGCGCTCGCGGAACGCGTCCAGCTCCTCCAGCTGGTCGTGGATCGCCTCGATCTCGGCTTCGACATCGCCCAGATCGTCGCCCAGGTCCTCCTCGACCGCCGTCAGTCGGGTGTCGACCTCCGCGAGGTCGTCCCAGATGTCGCCGAACTCGGCGTCGTAGGTGTCGAGCGTCGCCTCCGTGTCGGCGACGCGCTCGTCGGTGTCCTCAAGCGACGCGGCGGTCGACTCCAGCTCGTCGTACAGCGTGCTCACGTCGTCGCTCAGGTCGTCAAGCGCCTCGTCGAGACCCGTCATCTCGGACTCCACGCTTGCAACGTCGTCAACGACGCCCTCGACGGTTCCTTCCACATCGTCGACCGTCTCCTCCACGTCACCCACGGAGCGTTCGACGCGCATGACGGTCTCCTCGACGCCAACGAGGGCGTCTTGTACGCCGCCGACACGCTCGTCGAGCTCCTCGCGCTCCGTCGCGGCCGAATCCGCACGGTCGACGAGCGCGTCGACCTCGGATTCGACATCGTCAAGGCGGTCCTGCAGCCCAGAGAGCACCTCCTCGGCGGTTCCCTCCTCGTCGAGGAACGCCTCAAGCGCGTCGGTGTACGCCTCCATGTCGGCGACGCTGGACTGCAGCCGGCTAATACGGACGTCGACGCTCCGCGGGACGCCCTCGCCGAGCGACTCACGCAGGAGTTCGAGGTCCTCCTCGGCGGCCTCGCCCGCACGAACCTCCGCGGCGAGCGCGGCGGCGACGCCGCCCTCGGGCGGTGCTGCGGTGGTCGCGGCAGGCGCACGTTCCGTGTCGGGTTCCGGCGCTTCCTCTTCGTCCGCGCCCGCTCCGGTTTCGGCTTCCGCGTTCTCCTCTACGGCGACCTCCTCGTCGGTCGCCCCGCTCCGGCGCGTGACTGCAGCGGTGGTCGTGGTCGCGAGCTCGCGGGGCTCGACGGATTCGGGTGCAGCAGGCTCGTCGGCCCCGTCGCCTTCGTCCGCTTCCTCCGCAACGTCGATGTCGCCGATGTCGGCCGTTTCGGCGTCCTCCGCCGCTTCCTCCATCCCTGGGAGCGTGGTCCGGTCACCCGAGAGCACCTCGCGGACGGCGTCGCTGTCCTCGCCGAGGACGTCCTCGATCTCCTCGCCGACGGGGACGTGCTCGATAACGGGCGTCGAGAGAAAGCCGTCGAGATCGGGGTCGTCCGACCGGATTCCGAACACCGTGCGGACCTCCTCGCCGGGTTCGAGCACGCGCTCGAACTCCACGCGGTGGTCCTTGTAGGCGGTCCAGTTTTCGCTTTCGTAGTCGGGGTGAAAGCCAACGCGGTCCATCGGGAACGACTCGGGGATCGAGTCGACGATCCGCACGCGGGCGGCCTCCTCACGCGAGGAGGAGAGGTCGTACGTCACCGCTGGCACGGGGAACTCGTCGTCCGTGAAGGACTTCTCGACGCGTACTCCGTCCTCCTCGACGGTCATGGCTGCTTCCGCGGTCCGTTCGCTCATGGCTCAAGCGTCCGCAAGGAAGGGCTTAAATCACACGGGCCGGGTTTCGTCGCTGATAATCCTCACGCGGCGAGTATCGCCTCCACGCCGGCGGCGAACGCGGCGCTAAGCGTGCCGGCGAACCGGCCGTGACCCCTGCTGACGGCTCAGAGGTCGATCCGGTCGCCGATCTCCGCGATCTCCAGACGCTGTGGGTGCTCAAAGCTGTTCGCGTGGGCGTGCAACGCCGTCGGATCGGCGGTGAGCCCCTTCCACATGTCCCAGTGTGTGGGGAGCAGCCGGTCGAGTTCGAGGGCGCTTGCGGCCTCCACGATCTCGTTTTCGTCGCTGTACCACTTGGTGCGGACCGGATCGCCCGTTTCCTTGTCGGGAACGGTGCCGACGGAGCCGAACGCGAGGATGCCGAGGTCGATGTCGAACGACTCCGCGAGCCCCGCGAACGACGGCGAGGGCTTGCTGTCGCCGGCGTGGAACACGGTGCCGGCGTCGTGTTCGATCACGTAGCCAACGGGGTGAGTGGAGTCGGGGTCGAACGTCTCGACGACGTGGACGGTGAACTCGCCGATGCGAAGCTCGTCGCCCTCACGCACCTCCTGAAACTGCTCGTCGGAAACGTCCCACTCGTCGGTCCACGACTCCTCCTCGCGTGCGACGGCGAGCGAGTCGTCGGGCCCGAGGAACTCGGCGTCCGTGTTTGCGAGGATCGGCGCCTGCGAGGGGCCGTGCGTGTGGTCCGTGTGCTCGTGCGTGGCGAGGACGGCGTCCGCACCCTCGACGTCCTCGGGGTCGAACGGGATGGGGATCATCCGCACCGTACGCGGCGGGTCGCCGGTGCCCACGTACGGGTCGATCCAGAGAACGGTCCCTTCGCTACCCTTGATTGCGAAGCCGTTACAGCCGAGGTACCAGAGTGCGACCGTGTCGGGGTCGGCGTCGGCCACCGCGTGCGGCAACCAGTCGCCCCAGTCGGAGTTGGTCATAGAGCAGACTGTGAGGGGCAAATCCGTAATCGTTCCGGAGTCGGTGGGAATTTGCACGTCATTTGGTAACACACAAGAGCGATCGAAGTCAGTCTTATACACTATAAGACGCTATACAGAATTATGGCGGATCAGGATGGCAGAGATTCGGCATGCTCGCAGCTACAAACCACCAACTGATTGATATTCTCTGGCCGTTACAACTGGTCAGCCTCCTCGTGTTCTACGATAATTGTCAAAATTGTATATAGGTAATGGTTAGAAGCGAGGGCCGAAAAGGAGGTGCTTACGGGTTCCACAGCTACTGACTGTTATTTTTCAACTTCGTGGAATTGATTCCGAGACTCGTGTTCCCATGAGCAGGTATTGGTGGAAATCAAACGGCATAACCAGCAACAGACGTAACTTCTCACAAAATGGATTTCGTCGAAAAATATCAGACAGTGTTTGTTCTCGTCGTTATCGGCGGCGGCCTCGCAGTGGGGCAGGTTTCTGGCGTCGCTCCTGTCGCTGACCAACTGATTCTTCCATTTTTGATGGTAATGCTGTTTGCCGCGTTCGCCGGAATTCCACTTTCTCGACTCCGGTCGGCGTTCAAAAATCGTCGTGTGGTCGGGTCAAGTCTTCTGATAAATTTCATCTGGAGTCCGCTGTTGGCGGTGGCACTCGGCGCGATATTTCTGCGAGACCACCCTGCCCTGTGGGTCGGACTTATTATGCTGATGGTGACGCCATGTACGGACTGGTATCTCATCTTCACCGACATCGCGGGCGGGGATGTACCGCTGGCAACCTCTATTCTCCCGTACAACCTCGTTCTCCAGTTGATACTACTTCCGCTCTACCTGTACGTCTTCGCGGGCGAACTGGTTACGTTACCGGTGGAGTTGCTGGTCGAAAGTGTCGTTCTCGTGCTCATCGTTCCGCTCGTGCTCGGCGGAATTGCTCGGTGGGGGTTGACTCGTCAGATGGGCCAGCAGTGGTTCAATCGGCAGTTCCTTCCGAAGTTGAGCCCGCTCCAAATCATCTTTTTAAGCCTCGCTATCGGCGCGATGTTCGCCTCGCAAGGTGAGGTGATCCTTGAGAATCCCGGACTGCTAGCACTCCTTGCTGTTCCCGTAATCGTCTTCTATGCGATCAACCTCGGCATCGGGTTTGGCGTCGGGCGAGTGCTCTCGTTTTCCTACAAAGAGATGGTTTGTTTCAACAATACTATCCTCTCACGGAACTCACCGACAGCCCTCGCAATTGCCGTTGTCGCGTTTCCACACGAACCGCTCATCCCGCTGGCATTAGTGATCGGACCGCTCTTAGAACTCCCTCTCCTCGGAGTGATTGCACATATCCATGTAGCAATTAGAGATCGAGAGTGGTGCCCGTTTGACCCTGCTATCCTGTTCAGCAGAGGCTGACAGGCTATTCAACATAACACTATGAGATTCGAGGCCGACTCGAACCGCATTTAGAATGGGCTACAGTTCAGTCAGATTCAGCCGCATGATAGACCGACTTCAACGACGGGCTTCGAAGAGCGAGGTATTTTCAGGTTACAACCTGTAACATAAATCTCTTCGGCAACCTCGCCATCGTCGTCCACAACGGCGACGTGCGAGTCATCCTTATGAAGGTTGATTCCAAGGTAGTACCCTCTGGAGTGGAGCGTGTGTGGACGGTGTTACAACTATGCGATGAGATCCATCCATTTCGTTAGTCAAGGTGGACTGGGCGTAAGTCTAGGGACTTCCAGAAATACTAATTTTTTACTGCCCGTAATTTGGGACAACATATTTAGGGATTAGGGATGTCTAATTTAAGTAATGATGCTAAGCGCTGTGATGGAGGATTACATTAAGGCAATCTACCACCTCCACAAAGAGAACGAGGAGAGAGTCCGGACATCGGAGATCGCTGACGAACTCGACGTGACTGCGCCCACGGTGACAAGTATGCTCGACAAACTAGAAGAGCGGAACCTCATCGAGCGCAAAAAGTACAAAGGCGTCTCGCTGACGGCACATGGAAAGCGGGTAGCCCTTGAAATCATCCGCCATCATCGACTCCTTGAAGCTTATTTAACCGAACATCTCGATTATTCGTGGGCAGAGGTCCACGAGGAAGCGGATCGGCTCGAACACCACATCAGCGACGAGTTTGTCACGAGTATAGCTGCGGCACTTGACGATCCAGAAACCGACCCACACGGCGATCCGATTCCTAATTCGACGCTCGAACTTCCGGATGGCGGACCAGGGATTGCCCTCTCGGAGTTTGAGGAGGATACGATAGTCATTGTTGAACAAGTGAGCGACCGGGATTCGGAAGTCCTCGAATATCTGGCCGACCATGAGATCACTCCCGGAACCGAACTTACAGTCCGTGAGGTTGCACCGTTCGGGATGATCACTGTTCTAGCCGGTGATAATGACCAACCAGTCTCACTCCCACAACACATTGCCCACCACGTGCGTGTCGCCACTGTGGAACCAGCACAGGTGTTTTATTAGGCTCAATCTAATATACCTATAGCAAAACTTTTTATTTAGCCCAATCAAATTTGGCTTGATGAACGCAGATTTCGGCTCGGATGCGATTTGCGGTACCGACGATAGACTCACTGGATCGAGTGCTAACGCGCCTAGCCTGTCCGACACGACTTTTCCTGTTGGTGATGGCTCATGAGGGAATCACCGTACGAGCAGCTTCCTCGGTCGGTATTGTTTCTCGGACCATTCATCGTTCTCGGTGCAGCAATTGCGCTCTTAGCAATCACCTCTCCGCTTGGTGACTTGGAGGCAATTGAAACCGCCACAACAGGTGAGGTGCTTGGGACAATGGTACTGATCGGACTCATTGTCGGAATTATCCCTGTTGTGATTGGGATGCTCTGGTTCCCGTTTATGCGGACACTCGATCACAGTAAACTCCATATTGTGTTAGCACTCTCAGCCGGGGTCCTCGCGTTCGTCGGTGTAGAAATGACGGAAGAAGCAATCGAGTACGCTGCGGCGGCACCGTCGCCAAGTCTTGCAGCAGGGTTAGCTATCGTTGGATTCATCGGGACGCTCCTCCTGATGGTTGGCGTGAGCCGGTGGAGTCTTGCTCGCGCTCAACAGAGCGGAAACCGAGGGCTCGGCGTTGCGTACTTGGTTGCACTCGGGCTTGGCCTGCACAGCCTCGGTGAAGGTATCGCAATCGGGAGTTCCCTATTGCTGGGTGAAGCAGCACTCGCAACGTTATTGATTGTTGGCTTTATCCTCGATAACGTGACAGAAGGGCCGACCGTAGTTGCTGCCGTTGCCCGTGACGCCGAAGCACCACCGCTACTTCATTTTGCAGCTCTCGGCGTGATTGCGGGCGGTCCCGTCGTGCTTGGCGGCTGGATCGCTGCTGTCGCCTTTTCACCGGTTATGGCAGCTGCACTCCTTGCAGTGGGGATTGGTGCAATCGCCCAAGTGATCTGGCAGGTGGTAGACCTCATCAAATTCGACACGCCGCAGGTACTCACCCGCGCAAATATGAGCGGCTTTGTCGGTGGATTCGTCTTCATGTTCCTTCTTGACGAGGTGTTTATCGATATGATTCTCCTGTAACATCCTCCGCACCCTGATGGGCGCGGCTTCCCGTACGGCAGGTGGGATATTTGCAGGTCTACGACACGACCTGCTCTCTCGTGCGAAACATCCCGCTCTCGCGGTCGAATAGGTGTATCGATGACTGTGCAACACAGCCATTACTCCTCTCCTCGCCGTGAGGATCCGGAGTTATCTTTTGTCACGTATTCTCCGATCCGTAACAATCTGCGTTGGCCATCAACTCACACGGTGAGCAGACGTACAAGCCACGTTCCACGCGATTCGACTTCGTGTCGTCGCCACAACGTGACCAGGTTTTCGACGTCTCCCACTCGTTTTCTTGCAGTACCTCAACACCACGTATCTCACCTTTGTACGCGAGATACTGGTAGAACAGTTATCAGGGCGAGATTACGCTCCTCTGAATCTTGTCAGAGGGTCCTGCTGAACGCAGAGAAAGGTCGTTGCACTATCAGTCAGTAGATCTGATCACGAGACAATATAACAGATGTTAGATATAGTGGAAGTTTCGATGAATGCACCAATACTTATTCAGTTTCTTTCTGTTTACGGTACGCATATGGGCGAGAATTCCGAGCGACCGTGGCATATCACACTAACAGATAATCGTATAATGAAATTTCTACTCACGAACAAATACGTTCAACCAACTGTCCATGTAATTATGGTAGGGATTTTCTTTTTAGCTATCTGGGAGGGGCTCACAGGTCCACAAGACCCTGGGTCCAACTTCGGTGCGGTCGCCTTTTTTGAGTTGTGGTGGATACCCGTGATGTTGTTTAGTCTGGTTCTTATCGGGCGCATCTGGTGTTATTTCTGTCCGATGGGTGCGATCGTGCGGTTCACACAACGATTTGGCCTCAAGCGACACTTTCCGATGTTTGCGAATACGAAAACGACGGTACTCGGGATCTCTATTTCCGTCGTGTCAATTACGGCGATTACGTTCATTCTCGCTCGAATGCCGATGTACAATCTTGGAATGGTATTCGATCCACAACTGATTTCGTACTTCTTCTTGATCAGTACCATCCTCGCAGTTGGTGTGAGTTTAGTCTATCAACGACAAGCGTTCTGCCGGTACGTCTGCCCTGCTTCGGGAGTAATGACTGTCACCTCCCGGTTGTCACCATTCGAGTTGCGCCAAGAGGCCGAAACCGGAGTGCAGTGCGCGACGCTTGAATACAAGAGTGAGTACCTGTCTTCAGACCGCCGCTGTGTTTCCTGTATGAACTGTACAACGGAACAGCCTGACGAAGATGTCGGTCTCCGTGCTCGGTGGCCAGGTGCCGCAGCCATACGACAACGAATTCCACTCCCCGACGAAGCGATTCTCATCATCGTACTGTGGGCCGTGTTCCCGATTGACCACGTCCTCTCCGATCACATTGTCACCGTCACGAATGCTGAAGCGTTCATCCCTGGAGATTGGGTTGATATCTATGCTTACTTCGCCAGTCTCCTTCTCGCGTTTGCAGGGTACCTCACAGCGACTGCTGTCGGATCATGGTGGAGTGGAATCGACTGGGAAGAATCGTTCACATGGCTGGCGTACGCCTATCTTCCGTGGGCTGTCCTCTTCATGCTCGGAAATCATGGCATCCCCGGCTTTCTTGAGAGCGGTGGGGCTGCACTGAACGTCTTCTTCACCACGTTCGGAATTCCGATTACTCTGTCTGAGTCCCTCGTCAGTGAGTCAACGATCGCCGTTTGGAATAGCTTCAATGCGACGCTTCTCCCGTGGATCGGTGTCATCTGGGGCCTCGGTATCGTCTGGTTCGCGTTCCGTCGATTCAATTTCTCCAAGCGAACGATTGTACGAAGTCTTCTCCCACATGCGGTCTTACTGGTTGCTACGACGGCATGGGTCGTGGTCGAAGTGTTGTGGTGATATTTATCTGATGAATACTTTGGCGTTCTGTTCACCTCCTGTAGTGAACGGATAGTTTGGTCCAGATAGGGCGTAGGAATGCCATGTGAATCGTTCTATGACTCCCTCTAGTGGCAAGGCCAAACCACTGGTACCTGTTTATCATGGAATCAGACAGTATAAGGAGACGGCTCCAGGCACGAGTTGACCACCTCTTTCCGCTGTCTAATGGCCCGACGACTCCACGTTCCGAGAAGAATAGGAGGAACTAGTCAAAGTATTATTATTAACTCACTTGGAACACACTGATAAAGGAATACTAGAATAAGGGTAATAGATAGCAGATGAATTCATAAGACCTCAACGAGTAGTGTGACTCAATGAGCGAGTCAGTTGAAAGAACCGACGAAGTCCAATTCGATGTTCCTGAAATGGACTGTCCGTCGTGTGCAGGGAAGATCGAAAACGCACTCGACAGTATCGAAGGCATTATTCAGTATGAGACGCGGCCAACGACCGGAAAAGTCGTCGTAACGTATGATACGGCGAGCCTCTCGACTCGTGATCTCGTACGCGCAATCGAACACGCTGGGTACGATGTTGTTGATTCTTCAGTTGAAACCTCGACACCAGGTGCCGAGTCCCAGGGTTCGGAGGCACATGCTCATCATGACGAAATGCCGGGAAGTGTCTGGAAAAGCGAGCGCGCCATCAAAACCTGGATCAGTGGGGGATTTGCCCTCGCAGGCCTCTTCATCGAGTTCCTACTGATCGGCATCAACACTGAAGTCGCCATCATTCTCGGAAGAGATCTCTTCGTTGCTGATATCCTCTTTCTCGCCGCTGTCGGAACCGCAGGCGAGATCATCCTTCGGAACGGGTACTATTCCCTCCGGAATCGGAGCCTCGACATTGACTTGCTGATTTCGATCGCTATCATCGGTGCGCTCGCGGCCAGCCTTGGATTCGGCGCTGGACTGTATTTGGAAGCCGCACTGCTGGCATTCCTGTTTAGTGTGGCCGAACTCTTGGAACGGTACTCGATCGATCGGGCCCGCAACTCGCTTCGAGAGTTGATGGATCTCTCACCCGACGAGGCGACCGTTCGCCGCAACGGCGAAGAGATCTCCCTTCCCGTCGAGGATGTCGAGATTGGTGATGTCGTACTCGTTCGCCCCGGAGAGAAAATCCCGATGGATGGGGTCGTTATCGACGGTGAGAGTGCTGTGAATCAGGCACCGATCACGGGTGAGTCCGTCCCGGTCGATAAAGTCGAAGGTGACGAGGTATACGCCGGGACCATCAACGAATCCGGCTACCTTGAAGTCGAAGTCACGTCTGAGGCGAGCAACAATACCTTGTCCCGGATCATCGAGATGGTCGAGGACGCGCAGGCGGCCAAGACTGAGCGAGAGAAGTTTGTTGATCGGTTCGCATCCTATTACACGCCTGTTGTCGTGGTACTTGCGGTGCTCACCGCAGCTGTTCCACCGCTTCTCATAGATGAGCCAGTGACGGTTGAACTCGCCGCAGGATACGCCCACACCTTCCCGGCGGCGTGGGAGGTCTGGTTCCTCTACGGTCTGACGCTACTAGTCCTCGCCTGTCCGTGCGCGTTCGTCATCTCGACGCCCGTTTCAGTTGTCTCAGGTATCACGAGCGGAGCAAAAAACGGAGTCCTGA
Source organism: Halorubrum gandharaense (assembly GCF_054654575.1). Taxonomy (NCBI): domain Archaea; kingdom Methanobacteriati; phylum Methanobacteriota; class Halobacteria; order Halobacteriales; family Haloferacaceae; genus Halorubrum; species Halorubrum gandharaense. The sequence goes on along the minus strand of NZ_BAAIET010000001.1, from coordinate 256,262 downwards.
TCAAAGGTGGAAATTACCTTGAAGCGATGGGCGACGTGGACGCGATCGCCATGGACAAGACCGGGACGCTCACGAAAGGTGAACTCACAGTCACTGATGTGATCCCGTTGAACGGGTATACGGAAGCGGATGTCCTTCGATGTGCTCGCGGGCTCGAAGCCCGGTCCGAGCATCCCATCGGTGAGGCCATCGTCGAGCACGCCGCAGGTCGGGATATCGAGACACCCGAGGTGCAGGAGTTCGAGAGCATTACCGGCAAGGGGGTCGAGGCGGCTGTTCACGAGAAGACCCACTATGCTGGCAAGCCCGGCCTGTTTGAAGAACTTGGCTTCGATCTCAACCACGTTCATGCGGCGACCGATGGTGGCGTCGTAACAACGAAAAGTCGAGAACTATGCGAACGAAATGACTGTCTCGACCTCCTTGATGAGGCGATTCCTGAGCTACAATCCGAGGGGAAGACGGTCGTCTTGATCGGGACCGAGGACGAAATCGAAGGGGTCGTCGCGGTGGCTGACGAAATCCGCCCGGAAGCGAAGGCGACCATCACACGTCTCCACGAGCTCGGCATCCGGGAGATAATCATGCTCACAGGCGATAACGAACGGACTGCCCGGGCAATTGCATCAGAACTCGGCGTTGACAACTATCGCGCTGAACTCCTGCCGGAAGAGAAGGTCAATGCCATCGAGGAACTCGACGACACGTATGACGGGGTTGCAATGGTCGGCGATGGCGTGAACGATGCACCCGCATTGGCGACGGCGTCGGTCGGCATCGCAATGGGCGCGGCTGGAACCGATACCGCATTGGAAACCGCTGATATCGCACTGATGAGTGATGATCTTTCCCGTTTACCGTACCTGTATGACCTCTCGCATAAGGGGAATAGCGTGATCCGGCAGAACATCTGGTCGAGTCTCGTTGCGAAGGGCCTGCTGGCTGCTGGCGTTCCCTTCGGTTTGGTTCCAGTCTGGGCGGCAGTGCTCATCGGTGATGCCGGCATGACTGTGGCCGTCACTGGAAATGCGACGCGGTTGTCCCGGATCGAACCAGATGAGCTTCTCGAAGCCAAAACACCGACATCATGAGTGGAGATACGTCCCGAGTCCGGTCGGTGCTAGTCGGCATCGGTTTGGCTGTCGGAGCAATAGGCGTTGGCCAGCTCGTTGTACTCGTGGCCGCATTAGGGCTTCTTGGAATAGGGATTTCTGTCTACGACAGACCAGCAATTCAACTCGGTGTCAGTACGGTCATGGTGCAAGGCGTTGCGTTTGGCGGAATCGCATTGCTGTATCTCAAATTCAGTCAGAGGGGAATCAGCTTCATACGCGTTCGAATACCGACGCGCCGTGATATCGCGTGGACGATCGGTGGATTCCTCGCCTTGCTGGCAGCCCTGTGGGCGATCACAACGATAATCGAATGGTTCGGTATTGAGTCGGCACAAAACCAGATTATTACGCTAGCAGAGCAAGAGCCCTCAGTGTTCCTCCTCCTCATCGTATTTTCCTTCTTGCTCGTCGGGCCAGGCGAAGAACTCCTCTATCGAGGAGTCATTCAAGGACGCCTCCGAGAGACGTTTTCTGCCCCTCGTGCAGTAGTTCTTGCAAGCGCACTCTTTGCAGCTATTCACGGTCCATCGCTTCAGGGGGACGGAAAATGGGTCTATATCGTCACCGTCTTTGTCCTTGCCCTGATTCTCGGTGGAGTCTACGAATATACCGACAATATCGTCGTCCCAGCCCTCATTCACGGAGCGTATAATGCGACCATCTTCGGTGTAGCATACATTTCAACCACACAAAGCGGGAACGTAGCTGTTGTGGAACCAACTGGAAGCAGCCTGTTCCTTTCCCTTCTTGCTGTCATCAGTGTCATTACACTCTCAGGTTTGGTCAATGTGTCGACAGAGTCGATCAAATCGTTCGTCGCCTCATGTTGTCCACCTCGGTATCACATCGTAAGAACTGGGATTATAATGCTCGGAGGAATACTCCTCGTGATGGGACTTCTATTTGGCGAGATCACGAATAGTAGGTTCGCCTTCAACATAGTGGAGGGGATGGTTCTTGCGAACTGACTCCGCTGAGGCTTCTAGTTGCAGCCTCTGTGGGCGCGAGATACCGCCATTCAGTATCGAGGACGAGACCGAGGCAGTATTTTGTTCGACAGGGTGTCGGGACGTTCATTCGACACTCGGAGGTCCTGAGCCGCAGGATAGTGAGATCGCGCCGACAGATGGAGGAGACATCGATGATGAAATAGGGAAAAGAAATGACACCTCCGATGGCCAAGAGGGAGAAATTGTCCGAACGTTCCTTCGGATTGACGGTATGCACTCCGCGACGTGCGAAGTCTTTCTAGAATCGGTTGCCGGAAAACAGGACGGTGTCAGTGACGCCGAGGCAAGCTACGTAACGGAGACGATACGGATTACGCACAATCTCGATCAGATTTCAAAAACAGATCTCTGTGATGCGCTAAGCACGCTCGGGTATACGGCCTACCTCCGTGAGGAGACCACAGACACTACCCAGAATTCGACAAACACGACGCTCCAATCGCGAGAAATGGCCGGAATTCGGAAACGTCGAGACGACCAACTCTTGGAAATGCGATATGCTGCGGGCCTGCTCTTCGGTGCGTTCTTGATGATCCCGTACGTGACCATACTCTATCCGACCCACCTCGCGTCACTCTTTGATTGGGAGGCGCTCCAGATGTTCGACGGTGCATTCCAACTGGATAGCCAGGGTGGGCTCGTGTTCCTACGTCTTTACTTCATATTGACCGGTGTAATCCTCTTTTTTACCGGGCTGCCAGTGCTACGCGGCGCGTACATTAGTCTGAAAATGCGACGCCCGAACACAGACTTGCTCGTTGCGATCACTGCCATAAGCGCATACGTCTATAGCACGGTTGCAGTTTTGGTCGGTTGGAACGACATCTACTACGACCTTACGATAGTGGTCGCGGCCGCCGTGACAGCGATGATGTTCTACGAGTCATCAATCAAACAACGCGCACTGAACCGACTCACGGATCTGACCGTCTCACAGGTGGACACCGCGCGGGTGTATGAAACGGGTGGGACAACGACAGAGGTTGCAGTTGACAACCTCGCGCCGGGTGATCGCGTCCTTGTCCGGCAGGGCGAACGAATCCCGGTAGATGGCATGCTGGTTGAAAGCAACTGTACCGTTGATGAAGCGGTCGTCACAGGAGAATCGCTCCCGGTGCTGAAGCGAACGGGTGATACTGTTATTGGTGGATCGGTCGTTACGGATGATGTGGCTGTTGTTAAGGTTGGCGAGAGTGCCACGAGTAGTATCGACCGGATCACGGCCGCTGTCTGGAAGTTACAGAGTGCCGATCACGGCGTCCAGCGCCGCGCGGATCGACTGGCGGCACGTGTCATCGGGCTAGTCGGCGGTTCGGCCGTCCTCATCGGTGGTGCAGCGGTATTGCTCGGTGTCGAACCACCAGAGATCGTTTTACTAGTGTTGATGGTTCTGTTCGTCGGATCACCATGGGCGCTTGGGCTTGCGACTCCGCTGTCAGTGGCAACTAGTCTCGAAGAAGCGGTGCAGCGAGGTATTATCGTCTTTGACGAGACGGTTTTCGAACGGCTCCGAGACATCGATATCGTCGTCTTCGATAAAACAGGGACGCTCACGACAGGGGAGATGGACGTAATCGAAGCCGATGCGCCGCCGGACCTATTGGAGGTGGTCGCTGAACTAGAGCAGCGGGCATCTCACCCAGCTGCGAACGCGATCGTGACCGCATTTTCCCACACCGATGACGGTGGAGAACCCAAGCCTCCTCGCTCTGATGACGGTGTGATCGACGAACGAGACAACGAACAGAAGAAGACAGGCCGAATCAGAGAGTTCACGAGTCACGCGACAGGAATTGAGGGAATAGTGGAGGACAGAGAGACCCTGGTCGGTAACCTCGATCTCTTCGCAGAACAGGAGTGGACAGTGAGCGATGACATCGAATCGCGGGTCGCTGATGCCCGCGGATTCGGTCAACTCCCAGTCATCGTTGGGCGAGATGGCACTGCAGAAGGGATCATTATTGTCGGTGACGAGCCGCGAGAGGGGTGGGATGAGACGATAACGCGTCTGGGAGAACGTGGAACTGACGTCGTGGTGTTGACCGGTGATGACGAAGAAGCCACTGACTTCTTCAGCCGGCATGCACATGTCACGCACGTGTTTGCAAGCGTTCCGCCTGAAGGGAAAACGGCAGCGATCCGGCGGCTTAAATCCAAGGGACAAGTCGCTATGGTCGGTGACGGAACGAACGATGCACCAGCACTTGCAGCGGCTGATCTTGGTATCTCGCTCGGCGGAGGAACTGCCCTCGCGGCTGATGCAGCCGATATTGCAATCGCTGACGACGAAATTCGCTCCGTTGAGATGGCGTTCGACCTTGCCCGCGCCGCGCAACAACGTGTCAGGAGGAATAATGGATTAGCCTTCGTTTATAATGGGATTGCGATCCCTGCCGCACTTGCTGGTGTGTTCAACCCGTTGACGGCCGCTGTTGCGGTGATTGCAAGCGGTGGCCTTATCGCCGCCAATAGCTCGCGAAAGTTGATAAAAAGTGACTATTAATAGCTGCTCATCTGTGGTGACAGACGTTCAGTATATGTGCGCGCTCATCCCGACCAGTCGTAACTTCCAGTAGCGACGAGTCCGTTAGTTGCTGTTGGGGATTCGGTAGAAGTGTTCCTTCTTGATCCGGACGAGCGTTATGAGCGACTCCGTCGCGCCCGCTTCGGCGCGACGGAGTCATGCGTCTATTGATACCTGTTCGTTTCGATAGAACGTGTAGCTGTTGGCGAGCCGCCTCGATATATCATATAGAGCAGAGTAGTTGAAATGAGGACGTCCGCGCCATGTTCAACGAGATGATGGACAGTCATTGGAACGAGTCCAAGGACTGTTCCAAGCCCGACAACAGAGCGAGCCACGAGTATCCCTAAGACGAACGTAATCAACAAATAGCGGACGGTTTGTCGCCTCAAATACGCGATAAGGCTGATTCCGAACAGGATAACCGTACCGACCACCGCAAGAACGATTATCAGGACGAGAAGGGGAGCCAGTTGCGGATCCAGCCATTCGCTACCCCAAAAATTCACAGCGAACATGGACGATACTGGTGATTGGAGCATAAACTATCTATGGGGCCGTGTTGAATCGCCATAAGGTGGTGCAATTCACTGTTCCACGCCTCGCTTGATGTTATAGACGACACACATCAAAGCGATTTCTCGGAACTCCCGAAATCGGACCGCGCTCGCACGGCGAGCCGTGCGAGCGCTTGACAGCCGAGTTGACCGTCTCAATCATAGAGCGCTGATGTAGCGCTGGCGGTCAATTCTGGCGTTGTGCGTGTGGTCATAGGGTACGAAGATGCGATGCTCTATTTCACCATTTAGCCGAATTGAGTTACCATCTCTGGTTCGATTCTAGAAGGGAAAATCGACACCCTCACTGAGCCCTACGAGATTGTTAATGCGACGTACAGTTGTCCAATTCCGCCCAGTATAAGCAGTACACCAGCAGCCGATATCAACCGATCGGGACCAACGACGCGCTCAATGTCCAGCGAACGCCCGGTTGCGATAGCGACTGTTGTAGCGAGCATCAACACGGCGACGACGCCTCCATATGCGCCGAGAACTACTGCAGTTTCTGTCGGTGGAAGTGTCGTCGCTCGCAGTGCTACGCCAAGGAACACTGGAAGTACACAGGCAGCCGACGCTAGCGCGTAGAGTGTGCCAAAAAACCCGAAGCCAGCAACGGTAGCCCGCCGTTCAGGGAGTGGTACATGAAAACTCCCTGTCCACCCTTGAAGAACCGCTAGGCCAAATCCGACCAGAAAGATTCCCACCAAAAGTTCGATCACGTGTAGGGCACTCTCAACAATATCGCTTGCGGTCACGGTGACAGCAGCTAGGAGACCAAAGGCCACCAATACGCCCACAGCGGCTGCAGTGCCTCTCACGACAGCACCAGCGAGTGGTGCCCTATTGCTGTCGGTCGCAGAGACATAGTACCCGATATAGCCCGGAAGTAAGGCATATGAACAGGGGGCAAAAAACGTCGCTGCCCCCGCCCCAATTGCAAGAGTTAGCGTTGCGTACGGTTCAGTACTCACCGAGTACACCTCCATTTTGAGTCCAATTTCCGAGCATTATGTTACAGATCATACCGTAGCGTTACTCTTCGCCCATCGCCGATCGAATCCCCTTGATTAATTCATCAGCGGTAGCATCGCCGCGATGTTCCCAGACGACGCGGTTATCGGAATCTAGCGCGTAGGCATACGGCACACCAGAAGGGTCCAATCGCTCCGTTAATTCAAGCTCGGAATCCAATGCGACTGGCCAGTTACCGTCGTGCTCTTCTAACCATTCAACGACCTCTTCACGAGTGGTCGTGATGCCTACCGGTTCGTTGGTTACCGACAAGAACTGCACTTCATCATTAACTTCCTCGTGGGCGACAGCGAGCTCAGGCATCATTCCCTGGCAAACAGTACACCAAGTTGCAAAGAATTTTATAAACGTCGGCTCACCCAGTGCAGGGACAGTGACAGTCTCACCGGAACTACCGGCTGTATCCACCGTCTCTAGGTCAACCGGCTGGATCCCGGCAGCTCCGTCGGGCCCGCCAAGCTTTCCGAACGCCAACGCGATACCTCCGCCTAGTGTTACTAAGCTACCGATGCCAGCGAGAAGGTCGCGCCGCCGCATGGTCACCACCGTTCACGGAGTGTCTCGACATCTTCAAGAGCTGTCGCAGGGTTCGGCGGCTCGCGGGTATATGTCCGCTCAACGTAGCCATCAGCGTTTGCCAATATGACGACGTTATTGTGAACCCATGCCATGTTTTCCATCTCTCGATCGTCCTCTGGTACGAACTCGGAGAGAACGCCAAAGGTATCGGTAACTTCTTCAGCCCGTTGTCGGCTTTCTGGGCGAAGGAACCACCAGTTTCCGATATCGAGGTCAGCCCCTCGTTCTTCGCTGTATTCGGTGATCTGTTCTGGGGTATCGTATTCCGGGTCGAAGGTTATTGGAAGAAACGCAAACTCGTCGGCAAATTCGTCCTTGATAGATGCCGCCTGTGCCTGCACAAGAGGTTCGACCAGCCGTGGACAGACCTCCGAGCAGCGCGTAAATATGCCGGTCAACATGACGTGCCGATCACCGACGAACTCCCGGGTCGATACCTCACGATCGTGAAGGGGCGCGGGGGCAGTCGCTGCCGGGAGTTCCTCTCCGTGAATTGGGTATGGTAAATCGGCTTCGGAACGCTGGTCATACTCCTCCGGCAGGTCAAGCACGACATTATCATTAGCACCAGTTGAGCCCAGCGAAAGGATGTCCGAACAGCCGGCCAGTGTCCCAGTGAGCATTGCCGCTCCGGTGCCCCGAAGAACAGTCCGGCGACCAATATCGGATCGGTTAGAAGCCATCTTAGACGAAGTTATGCATGGATAACTAAGAGATGATTGGTGCGAATCTCGAAATCGTCGAACGAGCGAGGGAATTTTACAGAGGTATCGAAGGGAATGCCACGGGTCAAGTCCCAAGGCGATTCACAACCCTTCAACTTTTCATCCCTTGGTCCAGAATTGAGCTCTACAGCGCTACTCTCGAAGGATCGGAATATCAGTGAGATTACTACTCCGTCGGGCTACAATCTCTCAGAATGAGCGACGTTCGATTAGGACGGTCGGATGCGTTCACTCAGGGCTAGCATGCCGAGAATAAGTACTGCACCTGTCTCCGCGATCTTACTAACCAGCGCAAACGGATCATTGAGGAGGTGATCAAGCAATATCTGTACCACAGGGTCCTCATGGTAATGGGGATCGAGACCGATTGTCTCGAGCGGAAGGAGGGTGTCGGCGTAACCGAACGCATGCCAGTCAGCGAAGGTGACAATATATAGAGCCATCAATACAGCTCCGAACGCATAAGCCGGAATTGGTGCGATACGGTTGGTGAGATATGCCCCAATCAGAGCATAGGCGACGAGTGCAGCAAGAATGAATAGCACCGGTAACGTGGCGGTTCCCTCATTCAAGCCGAGTGACTCATAGAGCCCAAGTATGCCGACGATGAGATGAACTGTTGCCGAAATAAATACGAGCCCACCAGCCAGATAAACCAATCGCCACGACAGTTGTTCGTTCATACCTGAAATAACTGTGGTTCTCATTTGCGTTTTGTGGTTCATTTACCGAATTGTGTGGTAATCTAATGGACCATCCAGTAAATCCGTACCAATTGCGATTCCCACCGTAGATAGACTTGCGCAGCGGTGTCGAAGCATGTCTCTGGCGATCCTGTGAACGAGCTATCCGCCCCTCAGTACTGGCAAGACTGGGAGAACAGCGGCTGACGGGATGATTCGGCAGTTGTTGCACTCTCTGGCCAGACCTGGGGCACGATTTCACGAAGTCAGAGCCGATACGGAGCTTCCATCCTCCCGGTTTTCCTGATCGAATCAGCAACTACTGTGAACGGGTGGGTTTCCGTGCTGTTGCCGCTATGATTTCCGTACTCAGAAGCCGTTGCCGTCTCCGTCTTCGATGTTGAAGTTGTGCGGCGCTCCGTCAAGGCACTTCTAAACAACCGAATTTTTGTTAGTATAAATTAGATTGTGGATCATTTGATTTTCCCATACACAACCCTCTGCCGGTCAGCCTTCCGTATCTTTCGACGCTAGTAAGGGCGTTTGATTGGATCAAGATGACAGTCTGACGAATGGTGCTGCGTCTGTCGGGGCAACTGTACGATCTGAGCCCTAATTGACGACCTGCGTTACTCGCTGTTCTCTCCTATTTCATCGGTATCTTCGGTTTCTTCGACTGGCTTGAGATTGGCTTCCATCCGTTCGTATTTAGCTTTACGAAGCTCGTCTTCTGACGGCATCTTCGGCACGAACGACGTGCCTTCAGGGAGGTTAATGTCCTGATCTTGCATTGGGTCCGAATCGGTGACCATTTTGCGAATCTCCATATCCCGATTGATTTTCCCGATCAGCTGCTCGAACGTCGTCTCACGTTCCTGCCGAACCCGCCGGAGCTCTCGAATCTTCCGCTCGAACTCCGTCTGCACTGCCCAATCATACACACGACGCCCGAGGATGGTGAGCTCATACCGCTTCTCTGTCCCATGCTCGGTTGGCCAGTGACTCACCGTGAACACCTCACGCTCAACGCCTTCAGAGAGTCGCGAGGAGACCGTCGATCCACTTACCGCAACCGCGTCGACGAGTGCGTTGAACGTCGCTGTTCCCGTTCCGATCTCCGTGATAAGTTCCGCCGCTCCCTTCTTCCGAAGAAACGACTCGAGTTCGTCCAATCCCATCGTACCTACCTGTTCTCAGTCTACTACTATAACTCCAACCGATATCCGATTCATACTGATTCTTGACTTACACCGTATTCTGGCCACAATCAATTCTCCAAGTATAGCACGCATACCTCTTCATATGTCCCCCACCACAAGCCAAGAGCAGACAACCGGCACTAATGCACAATCATATTTTCACTCTATCCTACACTGATATTCGCTCCTTCACAGCAGACGCTTCTACACACGATCACTCCAGTATCTGGTCGACCGCAGCCCAAAAACAGAGCAGCTTGTCCTGGAGGTGGCTCAATGCCAACTGATCCGTCGGCTGTTGCTGAGTCAATCATTGTTCACGCGGAGACGCTCTGTGAGCGTGAAGACCACCTCTGGGATGTCATCCGTAAACTCTCAATCCCCGTCAACGAACTGGAGGACGCCCGCGATCAGAACCGCGTAACCTTTGGAACTGACGAGATGTTCCGCACGCTCTTGTTCAAAGGGATTCGAGGCATCTCCCAGAATGAATTAGCGCAACGACTTGGACGGGAGCCGAGCTTAGTCAAGAGCTTCCACCTCGATATCACCGATCTCTCGGATACACCCACTCAACAAGAGCTTTCGTACACGCACGCGCAATTCAGCGAAGATACCCAAGAGATCCTTAATCAGACGGTTGCTGGTATCCGGAAAGTTGCTCTCGACAACGACGTCCTCACGGAAGGCCTCGTTCCGTCAGTCCCAGCCGACGCCGAGGAGGAGTCACAAAGCGCGAACGAGTATAAGAAAGAGAAGGCCCAGAAGACGCTGACGCTCGCTCGAAAACACGTTATCCCTGAGTTCGACACGCACCGAGCAGCCCACAAGACGTACTCCGACGAGGTAATGCTGGATATGTTTGCGAGTATCTGCGCGAACAACGGTAGTGCTCATTCAGAAGCCGAGTACGGCTGGCTCACCGACGACGAACTCATCTGCGACGACTCGACCTTCCTACGGGCAATCAAGAAGATAGCCATGCCCAAAGACTCGGACGGCCAGCTCACGTTCGAGGACTTCGAGGACGATAACTCGATGCCCGAGATCGACCAGATTCGGGACGCTATTATGACGGCGTTCAACGCCGCGACGGAAAACATCATCAACTCGATCCGTGGTGACGATCCCTTCGACTCTCGTCAGACCGTTGCGGCGATCGACATCACCCACGAGCAGTTCCACGTCTGGCCGTGGGAGGACAAGGAGGCGGGGATCACGAAGCCAGACTACCCGAAGATGGTGAGCGGGTACAAGAAAGACGGCGAGTACAAGCGCGGGTACAAGTACGCCACTATCACGCTGGTTGGAGACCACGCACCGATCGTTCTCGGTATTGAGCCGGTCAAAGAGAACTCTGCGTGGGAACCCGACGACTCTCCATCGTACTCGAAAGCCGACTTAGTAAGTCGGTTGCTTGACCGGGCCGAGCAGTTCGTCGACCTGGATCTGGTGATGTTCGATCGTGGATTCTACGTCAATCGCGTGTACGCCGACGTTCACGATCGCGGGCTCACGTACCTCTCGCCGGTTCCGACATATGAGGATGATTTAGAGGATATCCAAAATATTCAGAAACATCCAACGGCGGACGAAGCTGTCAAGCACAACGTCCCGTTCGGAATCGACGGTGAGGTCCACCACGAGGCTGAGTTCCTCTATGCTCCCAGTACGAGCGATGATGCTGACGGAAAGTACGCGGTGTTCGTAACGAACCAGGACTGCGTCGAGCCCGAAGAAATCTCGAGTGTCGTGAACGGGTACAGTCGTCGATGGGACATCGAGAACCAGTACAAGTCGATCAAGGATTTCATGCCGAAGACATCATCGACAGATTACCGGCTTCGGCTGTGTAACTTCGCGCTGTCGACGCTGATCTACAATCTGTGGCGGCTGACGGATTATCTAATCAAGGTCGCGCTCGACGAGCCGATCCGGTCACCGCCAGTGATCACAGCAAAGACGTTCGTGCGGGCGTTAGGCGACTTCTTGCGTGAGTTCGGGTAACGCTTTTCTCACTCTGGGTTCACTGATTCGGTAGCGGTTGCGCTGTCGGTTTTTGCGGATTTCGAACTAACTATCATATCTATGAATGGTCCGTAGTTGCTAATTCGGTCTCGTCCGATTTTCGCACCGGATTTGTAGTCACTAACTCGTGAATTTCCGAGTTTCATTTGTAGGTTTATAAGCACGCGAAGAATGTGGGATGGAGAGTCACCGGTCGCAAATGCACCGGAAAACGCCGGGAGCGACCTTGATGGAGCGGTCGAGGCGCTCGCCAACGAGATCCGGGAGGCCGACCGAGCCGTCGCGCTCACGGGCGCCGGGCTCTCGGCGGCCTCGGGAATCCCGACGTTCCGCGGCGACGACGGTATTTGGGGTGACGCGTTCGACGAGGAGGCGTTCCACGTCGCACGATTCGAGCGCGATCCGGCGGGGTTCTGGGCGGACCGGCTCGACCTGTACGACCACATGGAGCCCGACGGCGGCGCCGCGCCGAACGCGGCTCACGAGGCGCTTGCCGACCTTACGAACGCCGGCGTGCTCGATGGGGTGATCACCCAGAACACCGACGGTCTCCACCGGGCGGCGGGGACGGCGGACGTGGTTGAACTCCATGGGACGAACGCCCGGGTGGTCTGCATCCGCTGCGGTGAGGAGGCGCCCGCCGGCCCGGTCCGCAAGCGGGCGCGAAACGGCGAGCTCCCGCCGACCTGCGACTGCGGCGGCCCGTTCAAACCCGACGTGGTGCTGTTCGGCGAGCTGTTACCGCAGGAGGCACACCGACGTGCGAAGTCGCTGGCTGCGGCGAGCGACGTGTTCCTCGCGGCGGGGTCGTCGCTCACCGTAGACCCGGCGGCATCGCTGCCGACTCACCGACAGGGTGGGACGCTCGCCGTCGTCAACCTCGACCGGACGCGATACGCGGGCAACGCCGACTATGACCTCCGAGTTGACGTGACCGAGGTGCTACCCGCGCTCGCCGAGCGCGTGCTCCGCGACGACTGAGCCCCGGCAACCGCCGGAGGGTGGTCGGCGAACGACGTGTTTGGACCATCTGAAGTTTGTGAAAATTCTACAATTTGTAAACTGTGGGTGATCTGCATGTGTTGTGGGATTTCCGGCGACGCTCGCGCTCAAATTAGCATCGTCTTTGACTGGCCTCCGACCTCTCTAGTTGGTCCGTCCGGAGGTGACCCGCACGTCGGGGTTCACCCGGGGTTGTCGCTCACTTGCGCCGTTCCGCCCCCTACGCTTAATCCGACTCCGGGTGAACCGCCGTCCATGATCACGACGGATCGGATGGCGGCCGTCGACGCCAACGCGGCAGCGCTCGGCGTCCCGCGCAAACAGCTGATGGAGTCGTCGGGCAATGCCGTCGCCCGCGAAGTGCGAGCAATCGCCGACCCGGACGACGAGGTCGCACTCGTCTGTGGCCGGGGGAACAACGGCGGCGACGCCTTCGTCGCCGCGCGCTTCCTCTCCGAGTACGATACCACCGTTCACCTCCTCGGGCGCCCGGAGTCGATCACGACCGACATCGCCCGCGAGAACTGGGCTGCGCTGCAAGAAGCCGACATGTCGGGTGAAACGGTGACGGACTCCACGACCCTCGACCTCGGTGAACCGGATGTCGTCGTCGACGCGATGCTCGGGACGGGCATCGCCGGCGCCCTCCGCGAGCCGGAGCGCACGGCTGCGACACGGATCAACGACGCCCGCGAGGAGGGCGCGACGGTCGTCGCGGTCGACGTTCCGTCGGGAATCGACGCCGACACTGGAGCATCCACGGGCGGGGACGACGCGCTCGCCGTCGGCGCCGACCGTGTAGTGACCTTCCACGACGAGAAGCCCGGACTCGACGACCTTGATGCAGACGTGACCGTCGCGGACATCGGTATCCCGGAGGCCGCCGAGCGTTTCACTGGACCAGGTGACCTGCTCGGAATCGGACGGGAGCCGGACTCGCACAAGGGCGAGAACGGCGAGGTGCTCGTCGTGGGTGGCGGGCCGTACACGGGCGCGCCGGCGCTCTCGGCGCGGGCGGCGCTGCGCGCGGGCGCCGACCTCGTGCGCGTCGCCTGTCCGGCGTCGGTCGCCCGGGAGGTGCAGGGATTCTCGGAGAACCTGATCGTCCACGGCTTTCCCGGCGAGACGCTCGCATCCGCCCACCTCGACCGGATCCGGGAGTTGGCGACGGGCCACGACACGGTCGTCTTCGGGCCGGGACTCGGCGACGCCGACGCGACGCTCGCGTTCGTCCGCGAGTTCCTCGCCGAGTTCGCCGGCCGGGTCGTCGTCGACGCCGACGCGCTCCAAGTCGTCCCCCACGTGGAGACGGACGCGGAGCTGGTCTGTACCCCCCACCAGGGAGAGTTGCTGAAGATGGGCGGCGAAACCGCCGACGACCCGGACGAACGCGCCGCGCTCGTGGGCGAGTTCGCCGCCGAGCTCGGCCACACGCTGCTCGTGAAGGGAGCGGTCGACGTGGTCGCCGGACCCGACGGCGAGGTGCGGCTCAACCGCACCGGCAACCCCGGGATGACGGTGGGCGGCACCGGCGACGTGCTTGCGGGCGCGCTCGGCGCGCTCGCCGCGACGAACGACCCCTTCGAGGCGGCCGCCGTCGGCGTCTACATCAACGGGCGGGCGGGTGATGCGGCCGTCGAGGACCGGGGCTACGGGCTCGTGGCGACGGACTTAATCGACCGGCTCCCGCAGGCGTTGTACAGCAATGAGTGAGGAGACGGACTCTCAGATCGACGAGGAGACGCCGACCGAGGCGGACGCCGGCGACGAGCTCACCCACACGACCGAGGCCGGCGACGTGCAGATGGTTGACGTGGGCGCGAAACCCGACACCAGCCGCCGAGCGGAGGCCCGGGGGACGATCCACCTGACCGAATCGACGATCGACGCCATTCGCGCCGACGAGGTCGGGAAGGGTGACGTGCTTGCCACCGCCCGAATCGGGGCCATTCAAGCCGTCAAACACACCTGGGAGACGATCCCGATGTGCCACCAGATCCCGATCACGAACGTCGACACGACGTTCGCGGTCGAGGACGACCGCGTCGAGCTGTCCGTCGTCGTCGAAACCACGGGGAAGACGGGCTGCGAGATGGAGGCGCTGGAGGGCGTCACCACCGGGCTCAACGTCGTCTGGGACATGGTGAAGGCGGCCGAGAAGGACGCCGACGGCGGCTACCCCGACACCCGGATCACGGACGTCGAAGTCGTCGAGAAGCGAAAAGAGCGGATCGAAAACTGAAACGCCGACGTTGGAGGGTCCGTCCTTCCGGTTCTCCCCTCAGTCGTCGGCGGGCGCCGCGTCGTCGACGCCGTCCCCGTCATCGACCGTCACCGCGATCTCCGCGGCAGCGGCTTTGTACTCGGGAATCTTCGCGCGCTCGTCGAGCACGTCGTTCGTGAGCCGGTTGGCCGAGGCGGCCGCGAAGTGCGGCGTCGTCCAGACGACGCCCTCCTTGATCGCGTCGGTCACCTGCGCTTTCACGTCGATCTCGCCGCGCCGCGAGCGAAGCGTGACGGTGTCGCCGTCCTCGATGTCGTAGCGCTCGGCGTCGTTCGGATGCACGTCGACGAAGTTCTCCGGGTGCTGGCGGTTGAGCGTCGGCGAGCGCCGGCTCATCGTCCCCGTGTTGTAGTGCTCCTCCAGCCGGGCCGTGGTGAGAATGAGGGGATACTCCTCGTCGGGAACCTCCGCCGGCGGCTGGTGGCGGACGCCCTCTATCTGTCCGAGGCCGTCATCCGTGTCGAACGACTCCTCGTAGAGGAACTGGTCGCCCTCGTCGCCCTCCTCGTAGCAGGGCCACTGGATCCCCTCCTCGCCGAGCGCGTCGTAGGTCATCCCGTGGTAGCTCGGGCACACCTGGCGAAGCTCCTCGAAGACGGCCTCCTCGTCTTCGAAGCGGAAGCCGTCCTCGCCGAACAGCCGACTGCCGACCTCCATCAGGATCTCGATGTCGTGTTCGGTGTTCTCGTGAACCTTCTCGACGCCGCGCATTCGCTGGACCCGGCGGTCCGTGTTCGTCACGGTGCCGCCGCGCTCCGCCCAGGTCGTGGCGGGGAGAATTACGTCCGCGAACTTGGCGGTCTCGGTCATGAAGATGTCCTGGACGACGATGAACTCCAGCTCCTTCAGTCGCTCCTCGACGACGTTGCCGTCGGGCTCGCTCATGACGGGATTCTCGCCCATCACGTAGAGGCCGTGGACGGACTTTCCGGCTTCGTGTGAGATCTCGACGTTGGTGAGCCCGGGTTCGCTCGGGATCTCGAAGCCCCACACGTCCTCGACGCTCTTGCGCGCCTCGTCGTCGTCGACCAGCTGGTACCCCGGGAGCACGTTCGGCATCGCACCCACGTCACAGGTTCCTTGGACGTTGTTCTGGCCGCGGAGCGGGTTGACGCCGGCGCCGGGTTTGCCGAGGTTGCCCGTAATGAGCGCGAGGTTGATCTCGTTTTGAACGTTGTCGACGCCGCAGGTGTGCTGGCTCATCCCCATCCCGGTGAAGATGGCGGCGTTGTTCGCCATCGCGTACGTCTCGGCGGCGCGTTCGAGGTCCTCAAGCGGGACGCCGCACTCCTCGGCGGCGGCTTCCTTGTCGAAGTCCGCGAGCGTCTCCTTGAGGTGGTCGAACCCCTTCGTGCGCTCCTCGATGAACGACTCGTCGATCCAGCCGGCGTCGGGCTCCGCCTCGTGACGCTCCAGAATCGTCTTGAGCACGACGTTCAGCAGGGGAATGTCCGTGCCCGGATTCAACTGGAGGTGCATGTGCCGCTCCGTCTCGTCGATCTTGAACGACTCCGTCGTCTTGTTGGCGTGCGGGTCGACCTGGATGACGGTCGCCCCCTCCAACACTGCTTGTCGGAAGTACTGGCTGTTGGCAATCGGGTGTTGCTCGCCGGGATTCGCCCCCTGGATCCAGAGCACGTCGGCGTGCTCCTCCAAGTCGGCCATGCTGTTCGTCATCGCGCCGGCGCCGAGGCTGGTGCGGAGTGCCCAGACGGTGGAGGCGTGACACATCCGCGTACAGTTGTCGACGTTGTTGGTGCCGTACCGTCGGGCGATCTTCTGGAGGAGGTAGTTCTCCTCGTTCATCGTCTTCGAGGAGCCGTAAAATCCCATGGCGTCGGGGTTGTACTCCTCGCGGATCCGCTCCATCTCCGAGACGACCCGGTCGTACGCCTCCTCCCAGGTCGCCTCGCGGAACTCGCCGTCCTCCTTGATCAGGGGCTCCGTCAGGCGGTCCTCGTGGTCGACGACCTGTGTCGCGGCGCCGCCCTTGATGCAGACGCGCCCCTCGTTGACGGGTGCGTCGCCCCACGGCTGGAACCGCATGTCGCCGGCGTCCTCCTCACCCGGGCGGACCGAGATCCCGCAGCCGACCCCACAGTACGGACAGATCGTGTTCACCGCCTCCTCACTCGCCATCCGCATCACCCACAGTGCGTGTGCTCATATGTCACGGATACGGACCGTTGATGTATGAGTGTACCGGTGAATGAATCGAGACTCATTATTTGGTCGCGTATTACGCCTTTCTACACCCCGTACCATTACTTTTGAATTCTTCATAAACGTTCACAATATTGGGTCTGGAAATGTTAAGTGTAATTGTCATGTAAATAGACTTACTTATGCTCGCGTAAACTGTTGACATGGATCATTCATGAAAGCAGTCGTCTATCAGGGACCCTACGAGGTCGCTGTCGAGGAGGTCGAGGAACCGGAGCTCAAACACCCGAACGACGTAATCGTCGACATCACGACCTCGTGCATCTGCGGGTCGGACCTGCACATGTACGAGGGCCGGACTGCCGCCGAGGAGGGGATCATCTTCGGCCACGAGAACATGGGAATCGTCTCGGCGGTCGGCGACGCCGTCTCCACGCTGGAGGAGGGCGACCGCGTCGTGATGCCGTTCAACGTGTCGTGTGGATTCTGTCAGAACTGTGAGGAGGGGTACACCGGATTCTGTACCAACGTCAACCCCGGCTTCGCCGGCGGCGCGTACGGCTACGTCGCGATGGGGCCGTATCCGGGCGGACAGGCCGAGAAGCTCCGCGTCCCGTACGCCGACCACAACGCGCTGAAGCTGCCGGAGGGGCGCGAACACGAGGACGCGTTCGCGCTGCTCGCGGACATCTTCCCGACCGGATGGCACGGCACGGAGCTCGCCGACCTCCAGCCCGGGGAGTCGGTCGCCGTCTTCGGGGCCGGCCCCGTCGGGCTCATGGCCGCCTACAGCGCCAAGATCAAGGGCGCCGCGGAGATCTACGTCGTCGACCAAGTGCCGAGCCGGCTGGAGCTCGCCGAGGAGCACTGTGACGCGACGGCGATCGACTTCAGCGAGGGCGACCCGGTCGACCAGATCATCGAGGAACACGGCGGGATGGTCGACAAGGGCGTCGACGCCGTCGGCTATCAGGCGACCGACCCGGACGACGTCGACCCGAACGAGGACGACTACTCGTACGACCCGGCCAAGGAGAATCCCGCGGTCGTCATCAACAACCTCATCCGCGTCGTGCGTCCCACCGGCCAGCTCGGGATTCCGGGGCTGTACGTCCCCGAGGACCCCGGCGCACCCGACGACATGGCCGCGCAGGGCCGACTCGGCATCGACTTCGGGAAGTTCTTCGAGAAGGGGCTCAAGTGCGGCACGGGCCAGTGTAACGTCAAGGCGTACAACCGCTACCTGCGGGACATGATCATTGAGGGGCGCGCCGACCCGAGCTGGGTCGTCTCACACCGCGTCAGCCTTGAGGAGGCGCCCGAGATGTACGAGGCGTTCGACGCCCGTGAGGAGGGCGTCACGAAGGTCCTGCTGGAGCCCTGAAACCGGAGTCGCTTCCGCTTCCGTTCACTTTCTTTCTACCTCACGCCCGGAGCCACGCCCGCGGATGCTCCTCGCGAAGATGCGACTGGTACGCCCCGACCAGCTCCGGGTAGGTGTCTGCGACCGCGTACCACTCACACAGGTCACACTCGCGCTCCACGCCGTCGTCTCCGGCCCGCACGTACCCGCCGCGTCTGTATCCGCTCATCGTGGTCCGTAAACCCCCGTCACGGTTCACGTTGTCGGCCCACAGGGGAACCGGTCGCGCGGGCGTCGCGCTTGGGGAAGAACGTCGCCGGAGCACGACGCCCGCCGGCGAAACGCGTAAGCGACTCCCACGCATGGGTGTGCGTATGTGCAAGTACTGCAACTACGCCTTCTCCGACGGCTGGGGAAAACTGCTGGAGTACGACGAAGTGTACCAGTCGGCGGTCGGCGGGGAGACCGAGTCGACACACGGGTTCCACGAGGAGTGGGACGATCTGCAGTCCGAACTCGGCATCTAGCCCCGGCTACGTCCGGATCGGGAACGCCTCGTCCGCGGCTGCCGGGCGGTCGCCGTCCGCGCCATCCGCATCGACCAGGAGGTCGTCGAGGTCGGCCCGGATCCGCGATTCGTCCATCTCCTCACCACCGATGAAAACGAGTCGACTCCGGCGGTCGTCGTCGGGGTCCCACTCGCCGATCGGGCCGGCCCGGACCGAAGTGCCGGCCCGGCTGACGCCGACCACGTCGTCGGTCCCGGCGACGTTCGCGACGCCCTTCGCGCGGATCACGGCGTCGTCGGAGTCGGCGAGCCAGTCCGCGAACGCCGTCGGGTCGAACGGCGTCGGCTCCCGGTAGACGAACGAGCCGACGCCGTGAGCCGCGGCGGCGCCCTCCTCGTGGTCGTGAGCGTGTCCTCCGTGGTCGTCGCTCTCCTCCGCGTGCTCGTGACCCTCGCTCTCCGCGATGGCCCGCTTCCAGCCGGCCGAGCGTCGCGCTTCCTCGAAGTCGAACCGCCCCGTGTCGAGCACCTCCCCGGGGTCGACCGCCGACTCCACCGTCCGGATCCGCTTCGCCCGCGGGCCGATCTCGGCGGCGACCGCCTCGATCCGGTCGACCACGTCGTCGGGGACCACGTCCGTCTTGTTCAACAGGAGCACGTCACAGAACTCGATCCCCTCGACGAGCACGTCGGCGAGGGGTCGGTCGGGGTCCGTCTCGCCCGCAGTCGGGAGGTCCTCGCCGGCGTCGAACTCCTTCCAGAAGCCGTAGCAGTCGAGCACCGTTACCATCGTGTCGAGCCGGAACCGCTCCGTCGGGTCGACGTCCGACTCATCGGTCCCCTCGAGGAACGCCCGAGCGACCGGCACCGGCTCGGAGATGCCCGACGACTCCACCAGCAGGTAGTCGAAGTCGCGGGCGTCGGCCAGCCGGCTCGCCTCGGACAGCAGGTCGTCCTGCAGCCGACAGCAGATACAGCCGTTCGAGAGGTCGACGATCCCCTCGTCGTCGTTCTCGCGAGCGACGAGCTCGGCGTCGACGTTCACCTCGCCCATGTCGTTGAGAATCACGGCGATCCGTCGGTCGCCGGGATTCGCCAGCAGGTGGTTGACGAGCGTCGTCTTCCCTGCCCCGAGATAGCCGCTGAGGACGGTAACTGGTATCCGGTTGTCGGACATATGTGTGCGAGTTGTTCACACTGTCGGTGCATCAAACCTCGGTCGCCCGCCGTCCCGGGAGTGGTTCCCCGACCGTCTACGTCGAGGGCGCCGGCGTGAGGTCGGCGGCCTTCGCGCGCGCCCGAGAGACGATGGTCGGCTTGGCCTCGAAGGTGACGGTGACGTGGTCGTCGCCGTACATCTCCTCCTCGACGTGGCCGTGGTCGTGGATCCACGAGACGAGGCTCATCGCGTCGTCGGAGAGCGGGAGCACGAGTCGCTCGTCCTCCCACGCGGGGAGTTCGGCCTCGACGCGGTCGCGGAGCTCGGCAACGCCGGCGCCCGTCCGTGCGGAGACGGCGACCGGATCGGGCGCCAGTCCGGAGAGGGCGGCGCGTTTGTCGGCCAGCTCGCCGGGCGCCAGCCGGTCGACCTTGTTGAACACGGTGACGATGGGCGCCTCGTTGCGCTCGTACAGCGTGTCGTGGCTCGTGACCAGCTTCTCGCGCATCTCCTCGACCGGCTCGCTGGCGTCGACGACGAGCAAGACGAGGTCCGCGCGGTAGACGGAGTCGAGCGTCGACTCGAACGACTCGACGAGCCAGTGGGGGAGATCGGAGATGAACCCGACAGTATCCGTGAGGAGTACGTCCCGCTTGTCCATCTCGGCGCGGCGCGTGGTCGTGCCGAGCGTCGTGAACAGCATGTCCTGTGACTCCGCCGTCGTCCCGAGGTCGGGGTGCCGGTCGACGTTCTCGTCGACGTCGAGCTCGGCGGCGAGCTGGCGCATCAGCGTGGACTTACCGGCGTTGGTGTAGCCGGCGAGCGCCACGAGGTCGAAGCCGGACGCGCGGCGCTGCTCGCGACGCGACTCCTCCTTCTCGGCGATCGACTCCAGCTCGTCGCGGATCTCCGAGATCTGGCGTTTGATGTCGCGTTCGACGCTCTCGTCGTACTCGCCGAGCCCCATGAACCCGGGGCGCTCGTCGCGTTTCGCGAGGCTGGCTTTCGCCTCGGCTCGTGGGAGCTCGTAGCGGAGCTCGGCGAGCTCGACCTGGAGCTGGGCCTTGCGGGTGTTCGCTCGCTGGCCGAAGATCTCGAGGATGAGCGTGAACCGGTCGACCACCTCGACCCCCTCAGGGAGTTCCCCGCCGATGTTGAACATCTGGTACGGGCCGACGGAGTTGTCGATGATGACGCAGTCGGCGTCCGCCCGGACCACAAGGTCGCGGAGCTCGGCAACCTTCCCCTCGCCGAACATGAAGGCGGCGTCCTCCGTTCGGGTCTGCGAGAGCTCGGCGACCACGTCGTAGCCGGCGGCTTCGGCCAGCTGGGTGATCTCGGTCAGGTCCGCTTCTCCCTCGTCAACGCGTTTTGCGACGACCGCTCGATTGCCGGCGTCGCTGCTCATTGGAGGAGACCTCTGGCGGCGTACGCGGCGTGATGTGCTGCCTGCACTGTTTCGCGTTCACCTATGCTCTCGACGTATTTAAACTCGGGCTGGAAGGCGAGCCCGACGCGCCGTGCGGGCTCCTCGTAGAACTCGCCGCGCTCGGAGACGACGGGGCACTCCGGCGGCTCGGGGAGGTCGCCGACCGCCTCCGCCGTCAGCGCCACCGTCGCCTCCAGCGTCGGCTCCTCGCGCACGGCGGCGAACCCCATCCCCTCCACGGACCGGATGCGCGCGGAGTCGATCCGGGCATGGACCGCCGCCGCCACCATCAGATAGTCGCCGTTCTCCTCGTGGCGACCGCTGATGTCCACGCCAACAACGTCAGGGATGGCGACCGGTCACCTCGGTTCGAGTCACACGCCACGTCAGGAAGCGGATCGCGTCCATTGTCCGGGCGTACGCCTCCCGGCCGCTTGAAGGTTCGCGGTTGCCCCCACCCGAACCCCTTAGGCGCCGCCGCCGAATCCCCCGAGCGTGAACCTGCTTTCGGACCCGCGGCGTCGGCGCTGGGTGGCGTGGGGAGCGCTCGCGCTCGTCTTCCTGCTCGTCAATCTCCACCGGCTCTCGACCGGCGTGCTCTCCGAGGAGCTTCGGGCGGGATTCTCACTGTCAGCCGCCCAGCTCGGAACGCTCCACGCCGCCTTCTTCGTCGTCTACGCGCTGGTGCAGATCCCCACCGGCGTGCTCGTCGACCGGATCGGCCCGCGGTACGTGGGCGCCGGCGGCGCGGTCCTGTTGAGCCTCGGCGCCGTCGTATTCTCGTTCGGGGATGGCTACCTGATCGCGCTCGCCGCGCGCGGCTTGGTCGGGCTCGGCAGCGGCGTCATCTTCGTCTCCATCCTCCGATTCGCCGCCAACTGGTTCCGCGTCGACGAGTTCGCGACGATGACCGGGATGACGGGTGCGGTCGCCGGGCTCGGCGCCATTCTCGCCACCACGCCGCTGGCGGTCGCCGTCGACGCGATCGGGTGGCGAGAGACGATGCAGATCCTCGCCGGCGTCGGCTTCCTCGCGGGCGCAGCCGCCTACGTCCTCGTGCGCAACTCGCCGTCGGACGCCGGTCTGGAGCCGATCGAGGGCGTCCCCGACCAGCCGTCGGTCACCCTCGCGGAGACGCGCGAGTACCTCGGGCGACTCGCGCGCGACCGCGACCAGTGGCTGCTCTCGTCGGTCTTCTTCGCCACCAACGGCACGCTGCTCACGCTGATCGGGCTGTGGGGCGTCCCCTACCTCGTGGTGGTGTACGACTTCGACGTGACCACCGCCTCGCTGTTCACCCTCGTCGGCGCCGTCGGGATGCTGTTCGGCGGGCCGACCATCGGCTGGCTCTCGGACCGCTTCGAGAATCGGCACCTCCCGATGTCGCTCGGCGTCGCCGGCTTCTCGTTCGTGCTCGCCATCATCGCCGTCACGGGACGCCCACCGCTGTGGGTCGTCGCCGTCGTCTACGGCGTCTCCGGGTTCCTTATCGGCTCCGGGCTGCTCACCCTGACGCTCGTCAAGGAGCGGTACCCCTCCGGTGCGAGCGGCGTCGCCACGGCGACGGTGAACACCGCGGGGTTCGTCGGCGCCTCCCTGCTGCCGTGGGCGATGGGCGTCGCGCTCGACGCGTACACCACTGGCGAGACCGTCGGCGGCACCGTCGCCTACACCGAATTCGGCTACCGGGTCGCGTTCGGGATCGTCTCCGGCGTCCTCGCCGTCGCGTTCCTGGCGAGCCTCGCGCTCTGGCGGCGCGACGCGCGCGCTTAAAAGGGAGAGTGGGGCGCCGGAGGAAGAGACTCCCGGAACGCTAATTAGCAGCGTCTTTGCGAGGCTGTGGCGCGGCCGGCGAGCGTAGCGAGCCGGCTCGCGAGGGAGGTCGGCGGCGGCCGCGGCTGCGGTGCGGTCCCGCGGCCGCCGCCGACCGAGGCTGGGGAGGCGTGAGGTGCTGTGCGGTGCGGGGCGGGACTCAAAGGGGCAGTCGGCTCCGGGAAGACGGGCGACGCAAGCACTCAAAAGGCCGGGCGGTGCCGAGAGGCCTTTTGAGCGCGTGGTTCGAGAGAGCGCAGCTCTCTCGTCATCACGAAAATCTCCGATTTTCGGACGACAGCGAGCGTCCCGCGAGCATTGCGAGGGCGACCACAGGGAGCCCTCGATAGCGAACGGCGAAGCCGTGAGCAGCGAGCGGGACGACGGAAGTCGCAGCCCGCGAGCGCCCAACGGGCGCGAGCCGGACCGTCTTCCGGAACCCTCGACCGGAGCAGGCTGGGGCTTTGGAGGCGTTCGCCGGCGCTCACACCCCAGCAACCACTTAAAAACCGAACGCTCGAACGAATCCCGTTTAAAACTCGTCCTACCGGGTGCTCAGCTCGTCTTTGTCCTTGATGACGCGCGCCTCGCCCTCGCCGGAGGTGAGCTCGTTGACGAGGTCGTAGAGGTCGTTCTGGAGCCCGGCGGGGAAGGTGATCACGCCGACCCAGCCGCCGTCGTTCTGCCACTCCTCGCGTTCGAGGTCGCCGAACTCGCGGATCTGCGCCTGGCCGGAGCCTGCGTACTCCGGCGGGAGCTGGACCGCCATCGTCACTTCCTCGAACCGGATCGGGATGACGGGCCGGAGCGCTTCGAGGGCGTCGTCGATCTGGTTCTCGACGGGCTCCATCGGGTCCACGTCGAAGCCGGCCTCCTCCAGCGCGCGCTCGATCCGCTCGGGCGGGTGCGGGGAGTTGTCCATTTGCGGGTTGACGGCGTTGCGCGCAATGGTGTTGACGAGCTGTTTGTGCTTCTGTTCGAGCATCTCCTCGCGCTGCTCGGCCGTGATCTGGATCTCCCCCTTCTTGACGACCTGCGGGATGATCTCCAGCGGGTCGGTCGTGCCGAAGACGGTTTCCAGATCCCCCTCGGCCGGGCGGTCGCCGCGCGAGGCGTTCTCGAAGACGTCCTCCGCCGCGATCACGTCCTCGAGCTCGCCGTCGAACTCTCCGCGCTTCATCTCGAGTGCGGCGTCCGGGTCGATCAGCACCTCGAATCGCTCGCCGTGGGATTCGAGCCGGGCCGTCACCGCCTCGTCGAGTGATATCATGGGTACTGCTACCAGCCGCGGCTTTAAAAAGCCTCCCGGGACGGAGCGGGTCGCGGGGGCGCCGCGCGCCCCGTCCCGAGGTCGTCCGCCCCGAGGCCGGCGCCCTCACGCCGACGGGCGCTCGTCGTCCCACTCCGCGCGGCAGTCGTCGTCACAGAAGCGTCGCGTCTCGACGGCGTCGTCCGCCACCCACGTCACGACGCGCTGGCCGGCGCCGAGCACGGGGCGGTCACAGACCGCACACCGCGGGGCGGACTCCTCGTCCACGTCCTCTCCGAGATCGGAGGTCGGGTCTACCATACCCCCACTCCCGTCCGCGCGCACTTGAAACCGCGAAGGCCGGCAAGGTTTGGACTGTGGCGCTGTCCGCCGCTCTTACCCGTCCTCACCCGTCCTCGGCCGCCGGATGTGCCACCTCGTGGACCGCCTCGGCCGCCGGCGCCTCGACGACGTGCTCGCGCCCGTCGGGCCACCGGACCACCACGCGCTCGGGCGCCGCGCCGCCGAGCCCGAAATGCGCCACCGGCTCGGTCTGACAGAGGTAGCCGCTTCCCGCGTCGATCAGTCGTCGCTGGCTTCCGCGGTCGGTCTCCAGCCGGACGACGGCACCCCGCGCCGGCGCCCCGTAGCGGGTGGTCGGCGCCACCCGAAGCCACCCGTTCGCGGCCGCACCCGGCACCTCGTACACCGTGATCGGCTGGGCGGCCACCTCGCCGTGGACGACCAACAGCTCCAGTGCGCCGTCGCCGTCGAGGTCCGCGGCGACCGCCCCGGTTCCGAACCCGTCGGGCTCCGCGGCGTCGCCGGCGTCGAGACGGTGCCAGCGGGTGGTAGCTCCCGGATCCGCCTGCGGCGCCCGCGGGCCCGGACCGGCCGCCGGCTCCCGCGCGAACAGCCGGTTCGGCTCGCCCAGCGCGTTACAGAACAGCTCCTGGCGGCCGTCGTTGTCGAGGTCGGCGGCGACCACCGACCGGACGCTCCCGGCGCTCGCAAGCGAATCGGGGGCCACGTCGCGGTAGGTGGGCGCCGCCGTGCTTGCCGACGCGTCGCCGCCCCGCCTGAGCAGCCGGCTCTCCCCCTCCCAGTTGCCGAGCGCGATGGAGAACCCCTCGCGCCCCTCGTCGACGAGTGCGACCCCGCGCGCGTCGCCCGTCGGGTCGGCGAGCGCCGGCCCCGCGTCGACCGGAACGTAGTGGCCACGCTCGTTGCGGAACAGCCGGTTGGGGCCATCCTCGACGCCGACGAACAGGTCCATCCCGTCGCCGACGATGGGACCGGGAAGCAGCGACCGGCAGCCGCCGTTCACGTCGAGTCCGACGCTTTCGGCCATATCCGTGACCTCGCCGTCCTCGCCCACCTCGTAGTAGGCGACCGGTGCGCCGTAGCTGGCGACGGCGACGCCGTACCGCCCCGTCCCGAAGCGGTCGAGCACGGCCACCGACCGCCCCGCCCGGAAGTTGAGCCGGTCGGCGTTCACCGCCAGCGCGAACGCGTCCGTCCAGCGGTAGCGCTCCGACTCCAGCCGGTCGAGCAGCAGGTCGGTGTCGCCCGTGAGGCCGGCGTAGCTCGCGCAGTTGTGGACGTACACCTCCTCACAGCCGTCGGCGTCAAGGTCGGCTGCACAGACACCCATTCCGTGGCGGTCGCCGTCGGCAACGATCCCGCACGCGGTGTCGACGAAGCGCCCGTTTCGCCGAGCGTACAGCCGGTTGGGCTCGCCGTAGCCCGCGACGAACACGAGCGGGCCCTCCCGACCGGGGGTGACGCTCACCCCGTAGCCGCGCATCGGCGGCGCGCTCGAGAGGAGGCCGGCGGCGTCCCGTAACATGCCCTCCTCTCGCCGCTCAGCGAATATGAACGCACGGGTCAGCCGCGGGACGAGGGGCTTTTGCGTGTTGGCACGGCAGTACGGCTGAGACTCGTCGGAGTGGCGCCCTCAGAGTTCCTCGCGAATGATCCCGTCGATCCGCTCGACCCACGCCGGATCGTACGTCCAGACGCCCTTCCAGAGCCGGTCCTCGACCTCGACCGCAAGCAGGGCGATACCTCCCTCGATGGCTCGTTGGAGGTCGTCGTCGGCCGAGACGCGCTCGGCGCCGCCCTCGGGTCGAAAGACGACGAACCACGTGTCCGTGTAGTTCCGGGTTCGGCCCCCATGCACCGTCGCGCCGAGGTCCTCGGGGACCGCGTCCGGAACGCCGTACACGTGGGTGTCGACGCCGCGCGCGACGACCTCCTCGTACACCTCGCGAGTGCCCACCTCGTCCTCAAGCCGTGAGAGTCGCTGGAACGACGACCGGAGCGTCCCAGCGCCGGCCTCGGAGGCGGCCCGCTCGATGAACCGGGAGATCGTGATGAGAAGGAGTTTCTGCCGGTTCGACTCCGGATATCCGCGCAGCGTGAACACCGTCTCGGAGAGCCCGGTGAGCACGTCCGGCAGATCGAGGTCCGACAGCTCGCGTGCACCGGTGATGTAGAGGTCGGAGTTAACGAGGAGGATCGCCTCGACGAACTCGTCGAGTGTCGAGCTCGCGACGATTTTCCCCTCCTCGACGAGCAACACGAGATTCGAGATCGTGTCGGCGTCGTCAGTGCCGGGAGCGGCGGATGCGGTGTCACCGATAGCCGCCTCCACCAGCGCGTCCACGTCGAGGTCCGCCCCGCCGTCGCCGACCAACGCCTCGACCGTCTCCTGCCAGTTGCGGTCGTGGTCGCCGGCGCCATCGCGGTCGCCGGCGTTCCCGTAGCTCTCGTCGGTTTTGCGGTCCGAGATGTCGATCGCGCCCTCGCCGAACGTCTCGGCGAGCATGTTCCGGATCGGGTCCGGTTCGGTGCGGTTGACCACCACGATCGAGCGTTCGGCGGAGTCGAACGCGTCGATGAGCCGTACGAGCGTCACTGTCTCGTCATGCACACGAGAGACTGATAAACGCACGGGGGTGAGTCTCGCCGGTGGAAAGGGGGTTGTCGCGGCGGACCGCCGGCGCGTGCGAACGCCGCCCTCAGGCGTCGAGGGCGTCCGCGAGCAGCTGCAGCGGGTGTTCGATCTCGTAGCCGGTGCCGTGTTCCATCTGCATCGCGCAGGTGGGACACTCCGTCATGCCGACCTCGCCTTCGGCGTGCTCCATGTGGTCGAACATCTCCTCGCCGATCTCCATCGAGGTCTCGTACTTCTCGGCCTTCCAGCCGTAGGTGCCCGAGATGCCCGAACAGGAGTCGCCCACGTCCTCGACGTTGACGCCGTCCACGTCGCGGAACGTCTCGACGGCCTGGCGTTCGAGCCCCTGATTCCGTGCGTGACACGGCGCGTGGTAGGCGAACGCGCGCTCCTCGTCGAGCTCGGCGTCCGCGAGCGCCCCGGACAGGTCCTCGTGGATCCGGAGGTACTCCATCGCCTCGAAGGTGTGCTCGGCTACGTCCTCGATGCCGTGAATGTCGAACAGCTCGGGGTACTCCTGGCGGAGGCTCATCGAGCAGGAGGTACAGGAGGCGATCACGTCGGCACCCTCACCGATGGCGGCGACGAGCTCCTCGACGTTCGTCTCGGCGTGCCGGCGGGCGTCCTTCAACATTCCGTTGGCGAACATCGGGGTGCCCGAGCATTTCTGGGGCGGCACCATCACCTCGTAGCCGAAGTGCTCGAACACCCGGACGAACGCCTTGCCGACCTCCGGCGTGTTGTAGTTGGAGTAGCAGCCGTGGAAGTAGGCCACGCGCTTGTCCGGGTTCTCCACCTGCGCGCCGCCGCGCTCGCGCCACCACTCGCGGAACGTCTGGGTGGCGAACTCGGGGAACTCCCGTTCGCTCGTCACACCGAGGAGCTTCTCGCCGGCCCACATCGCGCCGGGAACCTTGGTCGCGGCGTTCGCCAGCCGCGGCACCTTGCTCGCGATGGCGGCGAAAAAGCGGTAGTTCGAGAGGATCCGGTTGCGGATGTACTCCCGCGAGAGCTTCTCCATCTGCTCTTCGACGAACTGCCCGCGCGCCTCGTTGTGCATCTGCGAGAGCGGCACGGAGGAGGGGCAGGCGTCGTCACAGCGCATGCAGTTCGAGCAGGACGTGATCGACTCGTCGATCTCGGTGTCGTCCTTCCGCTTGAGCCGCCACTGCTCGGGCCCCTGGAACTTCGGCCCGGGGAACTCGTCGTCCACCTCCGCCACCGGACAGCTGGTGTCACAGGAGGTGCACTTGTAACAGGAGTCGGCGCCGTCCCGGAGGTCGAGCTCGCCGCCCGGGAACACGTCGACCGGGTCGTAGGCGTCCGGGTCGAGCGCGTCGTTCTCCGGCGGCGCGGCCGACGCGCTCCCGCCGTCGGTGGCGGCGGTCGCCGGTTCCGCCGGTTTCGCCGTCGTCCCGCCCGTGTCAACTCCGCTCTCTTCCTCCTCCGCATCCGGCACGAAGATCGCCGGCTGCTCGTCGCGGCCGAGCGTCGGCACCCCGGGCTCGCCGCGGCCCTCAGTCGGGGCCGTCGATTGGTCGTTCGCCTCCTCGCCGCCGTCGGTGGTGTCGTTCGGGTGTGTCATCGGGTCGCCTCCGTGGTTGTCTCGTCGCCTGCCTGCGCCGCGCGCGCCGCCTCCCGCCCGGCCACGAGGCCGGTTGCCAGCGAGACGCCGCTGGCGGACTTCTCGCGGGCCACGTCCGCGCCGCCGACCACGCTGCCGGCCGCGAAGACGTTCGGATGTTCCGGGTCGCCGTTCGGCCCCGTCGGCCGTCCCTGTTCGTCGATCCGCACGCCGAAGCGCGCGTACGGCTGGTCACCGAACGCGTCGTCGACGAACCAGTCGTACCGGCTCTCCGGTTGCGGGACGTGCAGGTCGAGGACGGGCTCGCGCACGCCCCCGCGGTCGGAGTCGAGCCCCTTCCCGACGAGCCCGCCGGTCGCGAGCACGACCGTGTCGGCTGCATACGGCACGTGGCTCCCCTTGCGGTCGACGAGGAGATCGGTCACGCGACCGTTCTCGTCCGTCGTCGCGTCGACGACCGGCACGCCCGTCTCGAAGTCGACGCCCTCCGTGTCCAGCGCCTCGTACAGCAGATCCTCCAGCCGGAGTCCCGGAAGGCTGGGCGGTCCCATCGGGATCTCGAACACCTCGGCGCCGAGCCGGTCGGAAAGGTCCGCTCGGACCTCCGCGGCGTGGTCGTCCCCGAGGAACGCCGGGAAGCCGACGCGCTCGACGCGAGAGATTCCACCCTCGCCGTCGGTCGCATCGTGGAGGTGCGGCCCGACGGCGCGCGCGAGCGCCTCGCGAGCCGGCTTGCCGTCGATCGGCTCGTCGCGGTCCAGCGCCCGCGCAAAGCGGGTGATCTTCGCGTCCGACCGAAACGCCTCCGCGAACTCGACCTCGGCGCCCGCCACCTCGAACGGCACGCCGGCGTCGCGAAGGCGGTTCGCGACCTGCGTGGCGTCGTACTCCGTCAGCGACCGGAACCCGACGACGAGGGTCGGTCGGTCGTCACTGGCGAGCCCGGCCGAAGACCCTCGGGGATACCGGGCCGTCGGCTTCACCGTCCCCCCGAACGTGGGCACGAGGGCGTTGGCGTCGGTGTGGCTGCCGAGGTAGGCGTCGCCCACGAGGTCGTCGAACAGCGCCAGCCCCTCGCGGAGCGCGTCGGGGCCCAGCACGCGGTACGGGTGGTCCTCCGGAAGACGCTCGATCGCGTCGAACGGGTCCGCGAGAGGCCCTTCGGGGTCGGGCCACTCGTCGGGGTCCACCCCTCTCCCGGCCGTCGGCGGTCCCTCGCGGAGGGGCTTTGCGGGCTCCGTCGGCGGGACGTAGCCGAGCGCGTCCACGAGGCCGGAGGCCTGCCGAAGCGTGCTCGCCTTGTGTGAGACCAGCCGGACGTGTGCCCCCTCTCGGGCCGCGGAGACCGCGGCGGCGATGCCTGCCATGCCGCCACCCGCCACCAGCACGTCGCTTTCTATCGCCACGAGTCACCTCCGTCGGTCGCGGCGCGGTCGGGGGTGGAACCGCCCTCCGCGTCCTCCGCCGGCGGCCCCGCGTCGAACGCGGAAAAGTCAACGTCGTCGTCGAGCTCGGCGGGGTCGCCGTCGCGGTTCATCGTGGTGCCGTGGAGCAGGTGGTTGAGCATCGCCTGTGAGAGCTGCCGGCCCCACAGCGCGTGGCGCTGGCCCTTCCAGCGCTCCTGGTAGAGCTCCAGCTCGGCGTCGCGTGCGACCGGCTCCGGGTACTCGCGAGCGAGCTCGCTCGCGATCCGGTGGGTGCAGAAGCCGCCCTGACAGTTCCCCATCGACGCGCGGGTGCGAAGCCGGACCGCGTTGAGGTCGGCGCCGGCGTCGTCGATGCCGTCGCGCAGCTCCGCGCGGGTGACGCCCTCGCACTCGCAGACGACGGGGTTCGGCTCGTTCGTCGCCAGCACGTCGTCGGCGCGGGAGCCGAGCCGCTGGACGGAGCGGCGTCCGATGGGCGACCGCAGGCCGAACTCGTCCATGTAGTCGCGCAGCACGGAGAAATCGTCCGAGCCGGGAAGCGGGTTCTCGGCGGTGTCACACGCCGCCTCGTGGTCGAGCTTCTCGCAGACGTGGTCGGCGATGGACTCGGCCATCATCCGGTAGGTGGTGAGCTTGCCGCCGACGATGGTCGTCATGCCGGGGAGGTCGTCGCGGTCGTCGTGGTCGAGCAGAAAGTAGTCGCGGGTGATGTCGGTGGGGTCCTCCGTGCCGGTGCCCGGCGGCTCGTAGAGGGGGCGGACGCCCCAGAACGACCGGAGCGTCCGGGCGTCCTTGAGGGCGGGGACGAGCTTCGACAGCTCCTCGATCATCAGGTCGACCTCCCACTCCTCCTCGGGGTAGTCCTCGGGGTCGGACACCTCCTCGTCGGTCGTGCCGAGGATGCAGGCCGTCTCGTGGGGGACGACGATGTCGGCGTCGCCCTTCGGCTGACAGCGGTTGATGACGGTGTCGACCTGTCGGACGTTCATCACCGTCATCACGCCCTTGGAGGGGCGAACCGCCACGTCGACGCCCGCCATCTCACCGAGTTGGCCCGCCCACGCGCCGGTCGCGTTGACGATGTGCCGGGCGCGAATCCGCTCGCGCTCGCCGGCCGTTTGCGTGTCCGATCCCTGCTTGCCCGGGCCGTCGCCGTGTTCGATCTCGACGCCGACGATCTCGTCGTCCTCGACCAGCACGTCGACGACCTCCGCGTGGGTGGCGATCCGGGCGCCGTGCTCCTTGGCGTCGGCGGCGTTCGCCACGCAGAGCCGGAAGGGGTCGACGGCGGCGTCCGGGAGGACGATCGCCTTGTCGATGTCGCGTGCGAGGTAGGGCTCGCGCCGGCGGGCCTCCTCGCCGTCGATCACCTCGACTGGGATGTCGCAGGCGCGACAGCCCTCCAGCTTCTCCTGAAAGTACTCCTCGGAGTCCTCCGGGCGTTTCACGAACATCCCGCCGGTCTCCTCGACGCAGTGGCCGGCGATCTCCCGGACGACGCGGTTCTCCTCGATGCACTCACGCGCACTCTTTTGGTCGGAGACCGCGTACCGGCCGCCCGAGTGGAGCAACCCGTGCATCCGGCCCGTCGTTCCGTGCGTCAGGTTCCCCTTCTCGACGAGGACCGTGTCGAGCCCTCGCCTCGCGAGATCCCTGACGACGCCGCATCCGGTCGATCCCCCGCCGACCACGACGACGTCCACCTCCGTGTTCATGGATGGCGGTTGGGAGCGCGGGCACTTTACTTTACCTCTCATCCTAGACCAACAGTAACTATCTGAATCGATCATCGTATGGTGCAGGCGCCTCACCCTTTATTCCGCGATAGGAGGCGCACTATCGTTTCAGAAAAGTGAGTTATACAGATAGTTTTAAATGAATGTCCACTATCTTCACGAACGAAGCGGAGGTACCCGTGAAGATACGTCGTGGTGCGCTCGGCGCCGAGCCGGACGAGGCTCTGCATGGTCCCGTGACGGCGTCGCGCCGGCGCTCGCCGGACGCCGCGTCCGGACCCGACGACGGCTGCCACCGCGGGAGGGATCCAACACATGACAGAATACGTCGGAGCGATCGACCAGGGGACGACAGGAACGCGCTTTATGGTGTTCGACCACAGCGGCCAGGTGGTTGCGAACGCCTACGAGAAACACGAACAGGTGTATCCGGAGCCCGGCTGGGTCGAACACGACGCGACCGAGATCTGGGTGAACACGAAAGACGTGATCCAGAAGGCGCTCTCGCGGGCCGACATCAGCCCGGACGAGCTCGCCGCGCTCGGCGTCACGAACCAGCGCGAGACGACCGTGCTCTGGGACGCCGAGACCGGCCGGCCGGTCCACAACGCCATCGTCTGGCAGGACCGCCGAACCACGGACCGCGTCGAGGATCTGCAGGAGGACGGCTGGGAGGAGCCGATCCGCGAGAAAACCGGCCTGGAGGTCGACGCCTACTTCTCCGCGACGAAAGCCGAGTGGCTGCTGGAGAACTCCGATCCGATCAAGCTCCAGCGCTCCCGGCCCGCGGACATCGAGGAGCGCGCCGCCGAGGGCGAGATCCTCTTCGGCACCATCGACACGTGGCTCATCTGGAAGCTCACGGGCAACCACATCACGGACGTGACGAACGCCTCCCGGACGATGCTGTACAACATCCGGGACGCCGAGTGGGACGACGAGCTCCTCGAGGAGTTCGACGTCCCCGAGGAAATGCTGCCCGAGGTCCGACCCTCCTCCGACGAGGAGACGTACGGTAGCACGGACGCCGAGGGCTTCCTCGGCGCCGAGGTGCCCGTCGCCGGCGCGCTCGGCGACCAGCAGGCCGCGCTGTTCGGCCAGACCTGCTTCGACGCCGGCGACGCGAAAAACACCTACGGCACGGGGAGCTTCTTCCTGATGAACACCGGCGAGGAGGCCGTCGCGTCCGACCACGGCCTGCTCACCACCATCGGGTTCCAGCGCTCGGGCGAGCCGATCCAGTACGCGCTGGAGGGCTCCATCTTCGTCACCGGCGCCGCCATCGAGTGGCTGGAGGACATCGACCTCATCGAGGACGCCGCCCAGACCGAGGAGCTGGCTCGGCAGGTGGACTCCACCGACGGCGTCTACTTCGTCCCGGCGTTCACGGGACTTGGCGCCCCCCACTGGGACCAGCGCGCCCGCGCCACCATCGTCGGGATGACCCGCGGGACGGAGAAGTCCCACATCGTGCGGGCGACGCTGGAGTCGATCGCCTTCCAGACCCGCGACGTGGCCGAGGCGATGGTGCAGGACGCCGACATCGACCTCAACAGTCTCCGCGTGGACGGCGGGGCGGTGAAGAACAACTTCCTCTGTCAGCTGCAGGCCGACATCATGGACACGGAGATCGTCCGCCCGGAGGTCGACGAGACGACCGCGCTCGGCTCGGCGTACGCCGCCGGCCTCGCGGTCGGCTACTGGGAGACGCTCGACGAGCTGCGCGACAACTGGCAGATCGACCGCGAGTTCGAGCCCTCCGACGAGCGCGACGACATCGACGAGCGCTACGGCCGCTGGGGCGAGGCGGTCGAGCGCGCGAAAGACTGGGCTCGTGACGACGGCGGTGAGTGAAGATGGCGCTGGAACTCCTCGCGGAGGCTGCCGTCGCCGGCGACCTGTTGGCACAGTCCGGCTACAATCCCGGCGATCCGACCGACGTGATCGAGAGCCTCACCGACCCCGCGATCCTGCTCGGCGCGATCGCGGGCGGCGCGTTCGGCGCCGCACTCGGTGCGCTGCCCGCGTTCGTCTTCACGGGCTTTCTCGTGTTGGCGGGGTCGCTGGGAGGCGGCGGATTCGGCGTCGACGTCGGGTTCGGTCCCGTCTTCGGGCCACACATCTCCTTTGCGGGGGGTGCCGCCGCAGCCGGCTACGCCTCCAAGAAGGGGTATATGGAGTCGGGCTTCGACTACCATAACGCCAAGGACATCAGCACCGCGCTCGGGAGCAAGCCGGACATCCTCGCGGTGGGTGCGGCGTTCGGTCTCTTCGGCGTCCTCATCGAGCAGATCTCCCGCCAGCTCGCGCTCCCGGTGGACCCCATTCCGGTGTCCATCATCGTCAGCGCGTTCGTTGTGCGTGCCGTCTTCGGCTACAGCATCGTCGGTGATGTCAGCGAGAAGGCGAACGGCTACTTCGACATGGGGCCGTTCGAGCGCGGCGAGCACCGCGGGGAGGGAACGTCGGTCGTCGGCGACGGCGACATGGACGGTTCCGACCGCCTCGCCGTCGAGCCGTGGCTTCCGAACATGTACAAGTGGACACACGTCGCCGCGATCGGCTTCTTCGCCGGGCTCGCCGCCGCCGTCATCACCCACAACATGGTCGCGGCTGGCCACGGGAACATCGCCGTGTTCGCCGGGTTCGGATTCAGCGCAGCGTCGCTGATCTTCCTCAACCTCGGCGTCGAGAAGATCCCGGTTACTCACCACATGACGCTGGGCGGCGCAACTGCGTTCCTTGCGGTGTGGGAGGGTGGCATCGTGGAGCTAACCGGCGTCGACCCCTCCGCACCGCTGGTGTTCGGCGCCGGCGGCGCGCTGCTGTTCGGCGCCGTCTTCGGCGTGTTCGCCGCGCTCGTCGGCGAGGCGAGCCAGCGCGTGTTCTACGCGCACGGTGACACCCACTGGGACCCGCCCGCCGCGGCCATCATCGTCTGGTCGCTCGCGCTCGGGCTGCTGGTCGTCGCCGGACTCCTGGAGTGGGCCGTCTGGATCCCCGGAACGGGGCTGTAGACGCCCGACCCACCGATTTCGTTTTTTAGCAAACACACTCACCGATTTTTCCATACATGACGCACGCAACAGGCTGCGACGGCGACTCACGTTCAGGCCGGGAGCAGCCGCGAGACGACGAGGTAGCCGACAACCGCGGTGACGGCGGCGACGCTCCCAGCGGTCGCCGGCTCCGCGGACAGCCATCGTGCGACGAGCGCGACGACGCCAGTGGCGAACAGCCCGACCCCGGCCGCCCCGTGGTGATAGCCGCCGGCGGTGTCGTGCGTCCGCAGCGCGGTCGGGTCGGCAGCCTCGACGAGTCGGACCCCGAGCCACAGCGAGCCGAATCGGGCGCCGATCCCGACGGCGACCGCGGCGATGGAGACGAACTGCACCTCGCCGACTGCGACGTGGCCGGCGCCGAACGCCAGCAGCGTCGCGACCACCGCGACTGCTTTGCTCCGATTGTCGACGCGCGAAAGCGCCACGGTCGACGATTCACGCGATGTCGATCCCGGAGACTCACCCGGGGAGTCGGCGGACATACGGAAGCGTGGCGGTTCGAGCGTGGTATAGGTTTCCATGGACTGAGCGCCGGCGGTGGCAGCGGGGGGTCTTTAAACGGGACGAACTCCTGGATGGGACATGAGAGAGCAACTCGGGCTGGAGCGTCGCGATGTGCGGAATCTGTTGGTCGTCGTCGTGATCGTGGGGGTGCTGGCGGCGGTGACGACCGCAGGACCGCTCGGGGTCCGGGTCGCCGTCGGCGCCGTCGCCGGCCTCATCAGCGGTATCGTCTTCAGTATCACCACACTGATCATCGATCGCGTGAAGCCGGACCACTGGTAGGATCGGCAACGAGAGGGGCACACACAACGATGTTCGGGAGAACTGTCGCGGAACAGGCTCCGTGGCACCTTTATCCCCGTACCACGGAGGCGGGAGCGTGAACATCGACGACCGCATCGAGAGACGCCTCGGGTTCGGCGGCGACAGCAGCGTCGTCACCGACCTCGACGCCGTCTCCCCGGTCGTTCATCCGCCCGAGCCGACGGGACGCGGTCCCCACGTCGAGCGCCTACTGGACGCGCTCGATCCGGCGTTCGCGGGGTCGCTCCCGCCGACGTGCTACATTCACGGCCCCAAGGGTGGCGGGAAAAGCGCCGTCGTCTCCGCGCTGTTCGACCAGCTTGCGGAGCACGGCGGCCACCGGCGGCAGGCGATCCGGACGACGACACGGGCGGCGGATCCGACCCTTCCCGCGTTCGTCCACGTCGACGCACGGACCGCTCCCACGCGATTCCGCGTGTATCACGACGCGCTGGCGGGACTCCGTGAGGGGCCGGTGCCGGACCACGGCGTGGGCACCGACGAGCTCCAAACGTCGCTCGCCGACGCGGTTCGTGATGCCGGCGACGCGGTGGTCGCCGTCGACCACGTGGGCGAACCGTCGACGCCGGACGCGGCGACCGTCGTCGAGTGGCTGGCCGACGCGAGCGACCGGATCGTCCCGGTGTGTCTCGGTCGGGACCCGCCCGAGGAGCTGGCGTGGGACCCGGAGCGAACGGTGTCGTTCGAGCGCTATCGGCGGCATGCGCTGGTGGAGCTGGTCGCCGCCCGGGCCTCCAACGGGCTCGCCCGCGAAGCGCTCACGCACGACCAGGTTCGCGAGATCGCCGAGTGGGCCGACGGGGACGCTCACGACGCGCTCGCGGCGACGTTCGGCGCGGCGGTGTGTGCCGAGCGCGACGGCTCCGCGACCGTGCGTCCCGACGACCTCGACGCCGGCATCGACGCCGTGCCGAAGCCCTGCGTGCCGCTGGGTCGCGTGCTCGCGCTGCCGGAGAGTCGCCGACGGCTGCTGTACGTGCTGGTGTCGCTGTCCGAGGAGGACCGCGCGTCGGTGAAAGCCGCGACGGAGGCGATCGCCGCCGACCATCGGGTGGATCTCTCGGCGTCAACCGTGCGACGGGTGCTGTACGAGCTGGCCGATCAGGGGCTGCTCGACCGCGTGACCGTCGAGAAGACCGACGGAAAGGGGCGGCCGCCGAGCCGGCTCGTTCCCCGGTTCCCCACGCTGGCGTTCCGCGAGTTGTTCGAGCGTGACCGTTGAACAGGGGATCAGGGAGACCCCTGCGAGTCCTCCTCCGGTCGAGCGGAAGACAATTTGCCCCGGCCCGACTTGGCCCCGATATGGTGCCGCCGCTGGTCCTCGACATCGACGGGACGCTGACGACGCCCGACCACCGGATCGACAGTCGCGTGTTCGAGCTGCTGCCGAACTGGGACGCGCCGGTCGTGCTGGCAACCGGGAAGGCGTTCCCCTACCCCGTCGCGCTCGCCCACTTTCTGGGGCTTCCCGAGGTCGTGATCGCCGAGAACGGCGGCGTGGTGTACGCCGACGGCGACACGACGCTGGCGGGCGACCCCGACGCCTGCTGGGCGGTCGCCGAGACGTTCGTCGAGAGGGGCGGCGACCTCGGCTGGGGAACGCGCAGCACGGTGAACCGGTGGCGCGAGACGGAGGTGGCGGTGTCGATGGACGCCGACGAGGCGCTGCTTCGGGAGATCGCCGAGGCCGCCGGCGTCGAGGTCGTCGACACCGGCTACGCCTTCCACCTCAAGTCGCCGGGTGTCAACAAAGGCGCCGGGCTGGAGATCGTCGCCGAGGAGCTCCGCGTCGAGCCGGACGCGTTCGTCGCCATCGGCGACAGCGAGAACGACGTCTCCACCTTCGAGACCGCCGGCGAGTCGTACGCGGTGTCGAATGCGGATGCGGCGGCGAAGGAAGCCGCCGACCACGTGCTCGAACGGGAGTACATGGACGGAACTGCGTCGGTGCTCGACGCGCTGCTTGCGGGGGAGGACCCCGCGAACACTGTCTGAACATCGGGACCCCCCGTTGGCTGGGTCGATCCGAAGTAGGTGGCTGCTACTCGGCTGCCGATTCGGATTCGGGAGGATCACCGCCGCGGACCAGGTAGACGTACACGTATGCACCGAGGAGGGAGATGACGGCCCAGATCCCGATCCAGCGAAGCTGTGTCGTCGGGTCCGGCGGCGACAGCAGGGCGGCCGCGATGAAGCCGACGATCAGGAGCCTGACCGTCACCGTCACGAACGCCAGCCGGGCTGGCGACCCGAGCGGCGCCCAGTCCGCGAGAAAGAGGGCGTAGTAGCCGAGGAGCACGCCAAACGCGGCGAGGGTGCCGGCGACGAAGCCGAGACCGCCGGCGACGGCGGCGCCGACGGTCGGTAGCACCGCCTCGTAGAACACACCCACAACGACTAGTCCGGCCATCAGCGCCAGAGAGATCGTGGCGAGATTGACGAGATAGCCGGGCCCCTCACGCGACATGATCGGACCTGTCGCCGAGGCAAGTTAAAGGAGTGGCCGACGGTCAGGCGTCGACGTTCTCGGCGCGCCACTCCGCGAACGCCGGGAGAATGTCGGTCTCGTCGAAGCGCTCGATGCAGGGCACGTCGTAGGGGTGAGTGTCCTCGACGGCGGCGACGAGGTCGGCGTAGGCGTCGGCAGTCGTCTTCGCGAGGAGGATCCGCTCGTCGTCGCTCACGACCTCGCCCTCCCAGCGGTAGACGGAGTCGCATTCGAGGGTGTTGACACAGGCGGCCAGCCGGCGCTCGACGAGCAACTCGGCGAGCTCACTGGCGGCGTCCGGCGGTGCGGTGATAAGGGCGGTTGGCATTGGGGGATCGCTGGGGACAGTCGGACTACTCCTCGAAGGGGACGAACGTGCCGTTGACGTCCCACTCGTGGATGCAGTAGACGTCGCCGGCGTCGTCGGCGACCCGCCACGCCTCGGCGTCGTCGTCCCACTGCTCCGCGCGGCCACAGCGTTCGCAGGTGCGCTCGGTCGGCGGGGTGATCGTGATGCTCATATCCCACAGAGGGCGACGCGCCTAAAAAAGGGTGACGGCGGAGGCGGCGTTCGCGTCGTTGGGACCCGATCCGTTCCCGACGGTGTTCGGTCGTTTGCCGTCCTCCGTCCGGTGCCCGGTGCTCGGCGACCGCCATCGCGTGTCGGGCCGCGCCCATCGACGCCCGGAGTCCGTCAGTGTCGTACCACTCGTCGCTCGTCGCGTCGATGGCGTCCGCATCGAGGGGGTCGCCGTGCACGGCGAATCCGGAAGTTCGCGTCCATGCGGAACGGCAGTCTCCCGGTGACCGTCATCGTTCGAGTGGCGTGTGGGCGCCCCTCGCCGGACGATGTTGCCCAATCACCGAGCGATCCGGAGGAAAACTGCCGAAGTCCAATATAAGGGCATTCATATGACAATAATATATTCAGGGAAGCGTTTTTCCCTTCGCGTGTGGGAGTAGTTAGCATGACCCCGACCCACAACGAGATCGACCCGTACAGTCCGTCGAACGGCTACTTCGAGTGTCTTGACTGCGGCCATCGCGAGAGCGGCGTCGAGCGGCTCGCGGACTGCCCGGAGTGCGCCGGCGAGGTTCGCAACATCGCCGTCGCGCGCGAGTGAGCCTCCGGCGGCCCTTCCTGGTAACCTCGTTCCGCGTTCTTCCGTCCGTCCGGCGCGTCTTGACGCTCAGTAGTCGATGGTGCCCGCGTACCGGTCGAGCACGACGACGGCGAGCGCGCCGACGAGCGCCGCGGCCGCGAAGCGCGGGAACGCCGACCCCCACGTCTCGCCGCGTTCGGAGAGCGCCAGCGACACCTCGACGACGGGCGCCCGCAGCGCGCCGACGATGAGACTCACGAGGAACGCCAGCGTCGCCATCCGGTAGGCTTCGAGCGCGCGCCGGACCGCGTGCGCGACCGTGAACAGTCCGACGAACGCGCCGGCGATGAAGACGACGACCGGCGGCGCCGCCTCCCAGACGGCACCCGTCTCCGCCCCGCCCGAGAGGAGGGCTGTGCCGAGCGAATCGACGAACGTCGAAAGCGCGGCCGACATGAAGTCGTACTGTCCGAGGATGATGAGCAGCAGCGAGCCCGAGATCCCGGGGAGGATCATCGCGCTCACCGCGACGGCGCCCGCGACGAAGACGACGGGCAGCTCGTTGCCGAGCGCCGTCGAGGCGTATCCCGAGGTGAGAAACGCCGCCAGAAAGCCGGCGACCGCCGCGGCCTTCCGGCCGCGGGTAGAGAGGTCGACGACGACGTACAACACGACCGCGGAGGCCGCGATCAGCCCGAAGAAGAAGCCGAACGTCGCCACCGGCACGGTCGTCAGCAGGTGGTCGACGGCGCGCAACACGGCGACGACCGCCGTGGCGATGCCCGCGCCGAGCGCGAGCAGGAAGGGGGCGTCCATCTCCAGCAGCGCAGCGCGGGCGTCCGGGAGGTTGGCCGGGCGAACGCCGGCGACCGTCCGCCGGATCCGGTCCGGGTCGATGGCGGTGAGCGCGGCGATCAGCCGCTCGTAGATGCCGACGATCAGCGCGATGGTGCCGCCCGAGACGCCGGGGACGGCGTCCGCACAGCCCATCGCCAGCCCCTTCAGATACACCGCGAGCCACGTCCGGACGTCGACCATCGCGTTACGAGCCGGCCTCGGCGAGCGATGCCGCGGCATCGAGCGTGCCGTCGGCCGAGAGCGAGCCGGTCTCGCTACCCCCCTCTCCGTCCTCCTCGCTGTCCTCCTCGGCCCCGTTGGTTTCGGCGTCCTCGTCCTCGGCTTCCGCCGCGGGCTCGAGTTCGACCGTGGCGGTCGTCTCGTCCTCGCCGACGACCTGCGCCTCGCTCACGTCGAGCTCGCCGACGAGCAGGCCGTCCTCGGTGGTCACCTCGTAGGCGCCCGTCGCGCGGACGCTCGTGTTGGTGTACCCCTCGTCTGGACCGAACTCGTCGTAGCCGGTCGTCGCGTACGGAAGGTGGAGCTCGAACTCGCCGTTCGCGTCCGCCTCCGCGTACTGGGTGTACTCGAACGTCTCGCCGTTGGGCTTCTCCATCTCGACGGTCGCTTCGACCTCGTCGCCGGCGTCCGCGCCGGTGCCCGTCGCGCTCGTGCCGGGAACCCGCTCGAACGTCTTCACGAAGTCGTCGGAGAACGCCTCCAGCATGTCCGTCTGGAGCACCGACTCGACGTCGACGCCGAGCTGTGCGAGTCCCTGGAGCTGCTGGGCGAACGGCCCCTGCCCGGGCGCCTCGGTGGCGTGGACGAGCCGGTAGTTTTCGAGCGCGTCGACGCGCTCCTCGGGGTTGTCGCCGACGCCGCCGATCTGCGCGCCCGGCGTCTCCTCGACGTACGCCTCGGCCTCCGCCATCGTGTCGAACCGCTGTACGGCGGGTTCGTCAGCCGAGGGCGTCGTGCGCAGGTCGACCGCTTCGCCCGTGCGCTGGTCCGTGAACTGCTCGTCGTCGTAGGTGACGACGACCGGCTCGGGGTCGGCGGCGCTGCCGTAGAACTCGTACAGGCGCACCATCTGGCTCTCGTAGTAGCGCTGGGTGTGGACCTGCGACACCGGCTGGACGCCCTGTTCGCCCGCCTGGAACAGCTGCCAGACGAAGTCGTCCTGTTCGACCTCCGCATCGTCGTAGAACGTGACGGGTGCGCCGAACTTCGAGCCCGGCGTCACCATCTGCCAGTCGACCATCACGTAGCGGGTGTCACCGCCCTCCGTGCTCTGTCGGTCGAGCACGCCGGCAGCGGTGTCCTCGTCGGGCGCGAGCAGGTAGTTGGCCGCCTCACCCGCGTTCTGCTGGAACGGGTTGGCGTTCGGGATCCGCTCGCCGCGGGTGGTGATCCAGTGGCCGTAGTCCCACCACGATTGGACGCCGTAGGCGCCTTCAGGGTAGTCGAAGTCGTCGTCCTCGGGTCGCTCGTAGGTGCCGTAGTGCTCCATCGCGTTGTCGTGGCCCTCGAGCTCGCCCGGATGCGGCGTCTCGTCGTTCATCCACTGGAGGCTCTCGTCCCACTCGGTGACGTCGCCGGGACCCGTCGCGGCGCCGACCGCCCAGACGGGACCGGCCATGAAGACGAGCGGGGCGAGGAGCACGAGGAAGACGGTCGCGCCCGCCATCACCTGCCAGCCCTCCAGGTCGCGGAGCTCGTCGAGCGAGCGCGCGAGGTCGAGCCGGTCGATGGCGAGCTGGAGGAAGTACGCCGACGCGATCGCGACGATGACGGCGAGGTAGTAGTTGAACCGCACCTGGGTGAACGCCGCGCTCCCGATGAAGACGGCCCACACGACGAAGTAGAGCTCTTCGGTGTCGTACTTCGCGAGGAACGTCGCGCCGACGAGGAACGCCGTCGCGATGACGAGCCCGACGACCTGCCAGCCGACGCCGGCGAGGCCGCCGATCGTCCCGTAGAGGCCGGGCGCGGCGTACACCGAGCCGACGACCGCGAGCGCGGCGACGACGTACAGCGTGTGGTTCGTCTCCTCGCTGCGGATGAGGGGGCGCGCGACGATCCAGAAGACGGCGGCGAGCGCGAGGACGAACGCCAGCCCGTACTGGGAGATCACGAAGTCCGCGAAGCCCTGGCGCATCAGGGGCGGGGCGGCCTCGCCGATGGTACGGGTTGTGTCCCGTGCGGAGAAGCCGACCGTGTTGAGGAGGTTGCTGGTGACGGTGGACCAGAGGGAGGGGAGCGCGGCCCAGACGACCGCCATCGACACGAGGATCAGCCCGCCGACCGCCGGCGGGTAGAGGTCGGCGTCGAGCTCGCGCGACTCCCACTCGCGGGCGAGCCAGGCGAGGAAGACGCAGCCGAGGGCGACCGCGAGGGGGAGGATCACCTGTAACAGGGAGTATCCAGTCACCCGGATCGTGAGCTCCTCAAGCGGGATCAGCATCAACAGCCCTGCAAGCCCCAAGGAAATCGCACCAACGAACGCGACCGGCTCCGGACTTTTCCCGTGATACACGTCGCTCGTGATCTTGATCGCCAGGAAGATCCCCGTGAACCCGACCATCATCACGCCGGGCTGCCACGTCCAGAGATAGAGTGCAAGCACGAATCCGGCAGCGGCCGCATACGCCGTGGGCTTTTTGAGGGCCTCCCAGTCCTGGTCGACGACGAGCTCCCAGACGGGTTTCTCGCGCTCGGCGACCGCGAAGGCGACGAGGAACGCGAGGACGGCGAGCGTCTGGAAGAGAACCTCACCCGCGTGGTGGTCGTTGAACCCCACGAGGGTGTAGCTGAAGAACGTCCCCGGGATGAGCGCGAGCACGACGACCGCCATGACGGCGGCGAAGCGGTCGACGAAGCGCCGGGCGATGAAGTACGTGGGGACCGCGACGAGGACGCCGACGATGGGCGACATGAACAACATGGTGAGCATCGCGCCGTGCTCGCCACCACCCGTGATCGGCGAGGTGACGAAGATGAGGAGTGCCGTCATGTGGTCCCAGAGGGTCCCGAAGTGGCCGGTCCAGCGGCCGTACGGGAACCCGGACCAGACCTCGTACTCCATCGTCCACGGCCAGTTTTCGAGAAGGTACATCGTCTCGCGGTAGTGGTACCACGGGTCGTTTCCACGGAACAACACCTCGCCGTCCACGACGAAGTTGTCCCAGGACTGGACGCGCGTCCAGAACATGAACACTACTGCGCCGAGGAGGGCGGGTATGTGGTAGTAATTCTCGAAGGCGTCGAGAATCGAATCACCTCCGTCGTCGGGAGGTGCGCCGTTTTCGCTCATTGCCTTGAACGATAGGGAAAACGCGCATAAGCCTTATGATGCCCTACTCGTCGACGGGCAATCGAGCGAGCACGGCGAACCGCCGGCAGAGCG
Organism: Halorubrum gandharaense; assembly: GCF_054654575.1. Taxonomy (NCBI): domain Archaea; kingdom Methanobacteriati; phylum Methanobacteriota; class Halobacteria; order Halobacteriales; family Haloferacaceae; genus Halorubrum; species Halorubrum gandharaense. The sequence continues at coordinate 212,407 of NZ_BAAIET010000001.1, read as the reverse complement.
AGGGACGCCAGGAGACCGCGCGGTCGACGAGCGCGACGAGACGGCCACGCTGGTAGGGGTGGAGCCCGACGGTGTCGACGACTTCGAACCCGTGATGCTCCAGGAACTCCCTGAACGCTCCGACGGTGGGTGTGTGGACGTGCCCGACCGTCGAGCTCGTCCCGTACGCGTCGAGGATGCCGAACGCCTTCTCCCGCGAGAACTCGACGTTTCGGGGCTGGTGACCCGTGAGCAGCGAGAGACGGTTGGTCCAGCCGGCCATGTTCGGCATCGCGAACAGCGCGTAGCCGCCGTCGCGGAGCACGCGGTTCGTCTCGGACAGCACGTTGTCGTACCACGTGAGGTGTTCGAGGAGGCCGAAGGAGACGACAAGGTCTATTTCACCATTCTCAAACGGAAGTGTTTCCACTTCAACATCTACATCGTAGGTAGAAATTCCGTGCTCTGATGCTACCTGCCGACACTCGTCGTCAACGTCAATTCCATGAATGTTAATAATATCATATGCTCGCGCTATCGAGGCTGGCAACGCACCATGACCAATACCAAGCGCTGCCATCTTCTCTAGGTTTTGTTTCTGAAGAGGCGATAACAAAGTAGCTACTTCCTCTACTGACTGGAGGGTTGATTCACGAGCACGGTCTTCGTCGGACACCTCCTCGTTGATTCTTTCGATAAGCTCGGCCTCCCGCATAACTCGCACTTTGGGTCCACCTTGATAGTACTGTGTTTTGTCGAGGTCTATGGTACCTCAAGGACATTCTTGGCGAGTGGTTGATGATGGATGAGAAAAATAAAATGTACTACGCACCATCGTACAAACGCTACAATTGATATGGGATTCATACATAAGCAAATTCGACAGATCGTTTTGGAACTCCATGATGGGGGGGTATACCACGTTGTTCGAGGTGGATTAGAGACGATTGTCGTAGCGCTCTGCTACAAGGTAGATCAACTCTTATCAACCGATCTTCGATTTAACTATTATAGATGGCGGGCTTCGAGAGATGTTCTCGATTATAATCATCCTCCATGCCCTTTCAAATCCGTCCGTATTGATCCAACAAATATAGAATATATAACTGGTCGAAGCAAACCATATCTCAATCGTCGCTTATATTTTGGAAAGGTGATGGATGGTGACTGGGATAAAGAATGCGACCAAATTGAAGAACATTTCCTTTATATAGCTGCAAAAAAACATTTTAAGAACGGAGATGCCTGGGAAAATATCAACGAGATACAAGAATTAGTCGAACGTGTGGAGCACAACAGATGGGGTACGAAATCATTCTCTGATTCTGATGATGTATTTGAATCACTCACTGAATTTGATAAGCTATATAATACAATATTGGACGATGGATATCTTCCTCAAAAGGAACTGTCAACCGGAAAAGGACGGACAAGTTCGCTCTATCCGCGCGAACTTGACGAAGTGGCAGTAGACGTGGGGAGAAATGGAGACCTCCTCCTTGCAGACGGGAAACATAGACTAATCGTCGCGAAATTATTGGAAATTGATTCAATCCCTGCAGTGATACATGTTAGACACGAGATGTGGATGGAGTACCGGGATTCGATAGTAGAACGTCCGGTTACAAAGGATCATCCTGACCTGCAGGATCTATGACTGAAGTAGAGTGACAAACGTCAGATCAAGTCGCACTCGATTTTGCAATGAATCTTCGGAATGAGAGATGAAGAAATCCCGATCCGACGAACAAAACTAACGCCATACATGAAACACCTCTTAACAGGGGTTCTGTACTTCGAGTGTTGACAGTATTCTTGATGTAACTCGGAATTGCCCGTTTGAAGAGATGAGAGAGGTACTGAGACTCTTCACCTGTACTTTCAGGAACCGTCAATTGTAGCAGCCGCTTCGTGTACCCTTGCCAGTAGGCCCGGTTGCAGAGCCATGACCATCTTAGTTGCCACGGATACACCTTGTGAGTGACCACGGCATTCGGTTTGTAGTACAACTGCTCTCTATACTCTCTCGATAACCGTGCACACAATTCCGTTTCTTCACCCTGCAAATTGTGCCCGTGGTCCTTGCCGAATTGTGTGTCGAATCCCCCGAGTGAATCGAACACGTCGGCCCTGAACGTGATGTTCGCACCGAAGGTGTTTCGAACGGGACCTTCCGTTTCCCGGAACCCCTCATGTGTGACTCCCACCAGCCAATAGAATTCGGGGGGAAGGTACGCAGGTTTGCCGTCCGGCCAGTCGGCTTCGAGCTTCCCGCCTACAGCGAGTGCATCGTTCTCAACGTATCCATCAGCGATCTCGCTTAACCAATCGGGATCAGCAGCGGCATCATCATCGATGAACGCGTACACGTCGCCTTCGGCGTGGTCGGCACCGATATTCCGGGCAGATGCTAGATTTTGGGATTCCTCTGTGTGCACGTGGGTGATTTCAACCCGATCAGCGAAGTCCTCCTCAACGTGCGTTTGGGCGTGTTCCGTTTCCGTGACGATCACGACCTCGAAATCGTCGTACATCTGAGCGAGCACGCTTCTGACACACTCCGCGAAGTGGTGGTAGATGTGCTCGTCGTACGTGGTGATCACGACCGAGATCGTTGGTGACGATGGGAGCGGGCGGACCGTCTTATCGGCATCAGAACGTTGGTCCATTCGTTATTGGATACTCGACCTTTCTAGCAATTACCGTTTCGACTGGTTACGCGTATACGACCAGCTATCGCAGCATGAATCCACCGTCGAAAGTGGGTGAGATATATCACGACAGGTCACACAGGTCAGATACGATCGATGCGCCCAGGCCAAACCTCCATTATCGTCTTCGCGTCGAAAGTCGTCGGCTCAGTCCTCGCCTTTCTCGCGACCATCTTCTTCGCGCGCGTCGTCGGCGCGGAGGTCCTCGGCATCTACGGGCTCGTCCTGACGCTGGTCGCGTGGCTCCAGCTCGGCGGGACGATGGGGGTCGGCACGGCCGTCACCAAGCGCCTAAGCGAGGGCGAGGAGCGCGGCGAGCATCTCGCCGCCGGGCTCCTCACGGCGGTCGCGTTCGGCCTCGTCATCTCGGCGGGCGTCGTGCTCGCGCAGCCGTACGTCGAGGCGTACGTCGGCGCGTTCGACGCGTACGTCGCCGTGTCGGTGGTGTGGTTCGTGGTGGCGCTGCTGTTCATCCGGCTGTTCTACAAGGTGACGCTGAAGACGCTGGAAGGGGAGCACAAGGTCCACATCGCCGGACTCCTCGATCCGGTGAAGTTCGGCACCCGAAGCCTGGTCCAGATCACCCTCGTCCTCGCCGGCTTCGGCCTTCTCGGAATGCTCGTCGGCTACGCCGCCGGCGGGATCCTGATCGGGGTCATAGGGGTTGCGTGCGTCTCGACGTCCCTCCGTCGCCCGCGCCGTCGCCACTTTCGGAGCGTCTACGACTACGCGAAGTTCTCGTGGCTCGGCAACCTCCAGTCTCGGACGTTCAACGACGTGGACGTGCTCGTGCTCGGGGTGTTCGTCGGTGAGGCGCTGATCGGCGTGTACGTCGTCGTCTGGAGCCTCGCGAAGTTCCTCAACCTCTTTGCCACCGCGATTCGCGACACGCTGTTCCCGGAGATCAGCCAAAAATCCCAAGATGGCCTCGACGCCGCCAGCGGGCTCGTCGAGGACTCGTTGGCGTTCGCCGGCCTCGTCGCGATCCCGGGACTCGTCGGCGGCGTGCTCCTCGCGGACCGGATCATGCTGGTGTACGGCCCCGAGTTTGCCGAGGGGACGACGATCCTCGGATTGCTGATTTTCGCGGTGTTGCTGTACGCCTACCAGAAGCAGCTGTCGAACGCGCTCAACGCCGTCGACCGACCCGACCTCTCGTTCCGGATCAACATCGTCTTCATCGTCACGAACGCGGGGCTAAACCTCGCGTTGATCCCCACACTCGGACTCGTCGGCGCCGCAATCGCGAGCGTCGCCTCCACGTTCGTCGGCGCCATACTGTCGTACGCTGCACTCACCCGACTCGTCGACTTTACCGCACCCGTGGGCGACGTGGGGCGTCAGGTTGCCGCCGCGCTCGTCATGGGTGGCGTGGTGTACTCCGCCAGGGCCTTGAGCGAGGGAACGATGATAGCTGTCTTCAACGAGATGTTCGTGGCTCTGCTGGTCGGGCTCGGTGCCGCGACCTACTTCCTCGTGCTGCTCGTCATCTCCGCTCGGTTCCGGAAGACGGCCATGCGCAATCTCCCGGTAGACGTTCTCGGTCGGTGATCTGCCGAGTAACCTTGTGATGACGGGCTTTTACACGTTCTCGCCGGCGATCTTCCATGCCTGCCACCTGGTGCAGCCCTCCGACCGCGGCGAGTACGAGCTCCCGGACGCGATCGACCTGCTCATCCAGTCCGGCCGGACCATCGACGCGATCCAGCTGGACGGGTGGCGGTCCCGCGGGCTTGCGAGCGGGACCTCGGGTGACGCAGTCACCCGGTGGATCGACGTGGGGTTCCCGGAGGACCGCGAGCGCGCCGCCGAGCGCCTGGCGGAGCTGGAGGGTGAGGAGAGCGACGACGGCGAAGACGCGAAGGAGAGCGACGGCGAGGACGACGAGGAGGCGGCAGAGGCCGACGACGGCGCGACCGCGGAGCGCTAGGCCGCCGCGCCGGCGACGAGGCGCGGGTGACACCGACAGCTCGCGAGTGCCACCCGATCTCGGGTTTTATCAGATGTGACGCCATACCTTCGCGTATGGTGAGCGATGAGTCAGACGGTGCCTCGGAGTTGAATCCCATCGATATGGGCGAAACCGACGCCGTCGAAATCACCGACGACTTCGCCGAGTTCACGTCTGTGGATCCGACTGACGACGAGTCGAGGCCGTTCGGCGACGCCCTAGCCGGTCTCGCGCTCGACGTGGATCTCGACGCCGTCGAGGCCGTTCGTGACCTCCGAGAAGACCAGTAACGTCTCCACCCACCAGGACGTTTCTCGGTGCCGCGTTTGGCCACCACCGATTCCGCCCTAACATCCGCCGCGATCGAACGCCCTTTCGCGGCCGCCGGCGTCCGTCTTGCCAATGGAGGCAGGCCTCGGGTTCGCGGTCGTCGCGGCCCTCGTGTGGGGCGTCTACATCTTCCTTCTCAAGCGCCTCTTCGACGGCTACCCGCCGGCGACGCTCACCGTCCTCATCAACGCGACGGCGATCGCGTGGTACCTGCCGGTCGTCGCGACCGGCCCGACGGGCGAGGACGCCGCCGGCGCCGCGCTCGCGGCCTTCGGGCTCGCGGAGCTGGCGATCACGGCGGTGACGGTCGTGGCGACCGCGGGCGCGTTCGTGCTCTTTCTGACGGCGATCGCGAACGGGGAGGTGTCGTACGTGACGCCGATCAACAAGGTGGTCCCCATGTTCGTGCTCCCGCTGGAGGTGCTCCTCCTCGGGCAGCTCCTCTCCCCCATCCAGGTGGTCGGCGTCGTCGTCGCCACGCTCGCCGTCTACGTCGCGAACTACGAGCCCGGCGGCTTTCTGGAGCCGTTCCGCAAGGCGGCCAACTCCCGGCCCGCACAGCTCGCACTCGTGAGCGCAATGTTGTATGCCGTCAGCGACGTGGGCAAACGCGTGGCGCTGCAGGAGCTGGCGATTCCCGAGCGGCTGTGGGTGCCCCTGCTGTTGGCGGGGGTCGCCGTCGTTCTCCTCCCGAGCGCGCTGCGGAATCACCCCGACGCGGCCCGGGTGCGTGCCGACCTCCCCAAGTTCCTGTTCGCGGGCGCGCTGGTGGCGACGGGCGAACACGTGACGACGCTGGCGTTCGCGCTCCTCCCGGCGAGCATCGCGTCGCCGGTGATAAACGTGCAGGCGGTCGTCGCGGTGATCCTCGGCGGGCTCCTGCTCGGCGAGCGCTACTTCCGGGTGCGGCTCGTCGCAGCGGTGTTGGCGGTCGCCGGCGTGACGCTCATCGCGATGTGACGGCGTCGTTGGGGCCGCTACGTGGGACACACCCGGGCCCGTTTCCGGTCCGTACAGCCGAACACTTATTCAGAGCGGGTCACGTAGAACAGGTATGGCAAGCGCGACTCGTCGAGATGAGGACGATCCCGACGGGATCGAGTTTATCCGTGAAGACGACGGGACCATCACTGCTCGCGATCTCGAAACGGGACTCGCCCGTGGCGGAAACACCCGATCTGAGGCACTCACACAGCTTGCAGAGGTGCTCACGCTTGAATCCGGTGACGGCGATCCTATCGAAGACCCCGACGATTTTTTACAGGAGATCGGTGTGAGCTCCGATGCTAACGAAAAGGAACTTCCTGACTTCTTGCGGTAGATGGTTCGGCAGACGTTTTCGGGTCAAGAAATAATCGCAGTACTAACTGATTTTGGGTACGTTCCACAGTCACACCGTGGTAGTCACGTCCGTCTCCGCTATGAAAATACGGACACCGGCGAGGTGCGAAATGTCGATGTTCCGCTTCATACGGAGGTTCGGATCGGGACGCTTCACTCGATAGCCGACCAATGCGGGGCTGACGACTTCCAAGAGTGGTGTGAGTGGATTGACGACCATAGATAGCACAGACGGCGGCACCGGTGTCTTTGCAGTCCCTATCGGCCGACTGTTTCAGGCAAGCGTCCGTCTGAACGAGACGGGTTCAACAGCGCCGATGTGACTGCGCTCTCGCCGCAGTCCCCACACCCCCACACTCGCCGCCGACCGCGGAGGGACAGAGTTTAGCGACTCCCCCGTCACCACCCGTCAATGAGCGAGTACGACGACATCTGCGTCCTCCTGCCGACCATGGACGAGGCCGCGACGGTCGGCACCGTCGTCGCGGACTACCGGGAAGCGGGGTTCGACAACCTGCTGGTGGTCGACGGCGGCTCCACGGACGGCACGCGTGAGGCGGCCCGCGAGGCCGGCGCGCGCGTCGTCCGCCAGTCCGGTCGCGGCAAGGGTCAGGCGGTGCGGGAGGCGGTGCGCGATCACGTCGAGGCGCCGTACGTCCTGATGGTCGACGCCGACGCGACCTACGACGCGGACGACGCCGACGCCATGCTCGACCCCCTCCTCTCGAGCGACGCCGAACACGTGATCGGCAACCGCTTCGCGGACATGCGCCCGGGGGCGATGACGACGCTCAACCAAGTCGGAAACCGGGTCATCAACGCCGCGTTCCGCGTCATTCACGGACACCACTACCGGGACATCCTCTCGGGATACCGCGCGTTCACCCGGGAGTCGTTCCTCCGGATGAACCTCACCGCCGACGGCTTCGGCATCGAGACGGAGATGGCCGTCGAGTGCGTCAAGAATCGGGTTGGGGTGACGGTCGTTCCCATCACCTACCTCCCGCGTCCGGACGGCTCCGCCACCAACCTCAATCCCGTGCGTGACGGCGGCGTCATCTTCCTCGAACTCTACCGCAAGGCGAAGACGAACAACCCGCTGTTCTACTTCGGGAGCGTCGGCGCCCTCTCGACGGCCGCCGGCCTCGTGATGACCGCTTACGTGCTCTACCGGTGGATCGTCGCCGGCGTCGGCCACGAGATCGTCGCAGTCGGCGCCGTCGGAGCCACCATCCTCGGGATCCAGCTGCTCATCTTCGGCGTCCTCGCGGACATGATCCTCACGCTCCATCGCGAGCAGCTCAGCCACCGCGAGCGGGTGAGCGACCGGGGCGACCGGAGCGACTGAGCGCGTTTGAGCGCGGCTGAACGGGACGCTCCGGTCCCGAGGCTATCAGGAGAGACCCTCGCACACGCCGCCGGCACGCTCGACGGTCTCCCGGTCGACGATCTGACGCCAGCACGGTCAACGACGACCGGACACATCCCCGCCGACTCCTCCCTCTCATCACTCTCTTCGGCACCGCTCGCGGTCATCGTCGCGAACGCGTCGGCGAGCGCGATGGCGTCGGCTACCTCGTAGGCGTCGAGGCGCTCGCCGCCGGGCTTTATAAGCCGGGGAGAACTGGAACGGAGCATGGACGAGAAACGGTTCGTAGTCACCCTCTTCGGCCTCGCCGTCGGCCTCATCACGGCATACGTCGCGTACCGGTTCGTCGCCGCGCTCACGATGGCAGTGTTCCTCTATTACTCGACGCGGCGGTTCTACCACGGGCTGGAGCGGCTCCGACTTCCGTCCCGGGTCCGGGCGGGTCTGGCGCTCTCGTTCGTCGGCGTCCCCCTCATCGGGCTGATCAGCTATACGGTCGTTCTCATGGTGATCGAAGTGCGCCAGTTCGTCCAGCAGTACGACGTGGTCGCGGCTGCCGCCGAGAACGTCGACTGGCTGGATGACGCCGGCGAACTCCCGGAGCCGACGCTCGACGGCCTGGCCGAAATGTACCGCTCGGGGAGCTTCGACCCCTTCATCGAGTTTACGATCGAGCACGCCGCCTTCCTGACGGAGACGCTTACCGGCTTCCTGCTCAACCTGCTGATCACGGTCGTCGTCACCTACTACCTGCTGATCGACGGATCGCGCGCCCACGACTGGCTGGTGGCGTTCGACGACGACGCGATCGTCCGCGAGTACCTGGAGGCCGCTGACGACGAACTGGAGGCAGTGCTGTTCGGCAACCTGCTCAACGTGATCGCCATCTCGATCATCGCCGTGGTGACGTATATGGGGTACAACCTCGTGGCACCCGCCGCCGTGCAGGTGCCGTATCCCGCGCTCGCCGGCGCGCTTACCGGTGTCGCCAGTCTGATTCCCGTCGTCGGGATGAAGATCGTCTACCTCCCGCTGGCGGGCGCCGCCGCGGCCCCCGCGCTGCTGGCGAACGGCTTGGCGGTCGAGCCACAGGCGTTAGCGTACATTCTCGGGTTCCTCGTCGTCGCCGTCGTTATCGTGGACACGATCCCCGACCTCGTGCTCCGGCCGTACTTCAGCGGGAAGGTGACCCACGTCGGCCTCCTGATGTTGGCGTACATCTTCGGTCCCGTGGTGTTCGGCTTCCACGGGCTGTTCCTGGCGCCGATCATCCTCGTGCTGGCGCTGACGTTCGCGTACACCGCACTCCCTCGGCTGCTCGGTGCAGAGCCGAAACCACCGAAAGACGCCGTGCCACCCGGACAGCAGCGGCTGGAGGAGTTCGCTGACGACTAACTGAACGGGGGCCGTCAACCGCGACCGCCGGCCTACCCCTCCCACTCCTCGAAGTCGCCGTAGACGCCCTTCGAGAGGTAGCGCTCCGAGGAGTCGGCAAAGACGGTGACGACGGAGTCGTACGGTGCGTCGATCTCGCCGTCGCGGATCCCCTCGGCGACCCGCTTTGCGGCGAGCGCGTTTGCGGCCGACGAGGAGGCGACGAGATGTCCCTCCTCCGCGGCGAGTCGCTGCATCTCGGCGTGGGTCTCCTCGTCCGGGATGGAGTAGATCTCGTCGACGAGCTCGGGGTCGAAGAGGACGTTCGTCTCGATGTCGTGGGTCCCGATCCCCTCCGTCTTGTACTCGCCGTGCTCCGGGTCCTCGCCGAGGAACTCGCGGTACGCCGAGCCCGCGGGCTCGACCGCGGCGATGTGGGTGTCCGGGTGCTGCTCGCGGAGGTACTCGCCCATCCCCATCAGCGTGCCGCCGGTACCACAGCCGGCGACGACGGCGCCCACCTCGCCGTCGAGCGCCTCGTGGACCTCGGGACCGGTGGTCTCGTAGTGGGCCTCCGCGTTGAGCGGGTTCGAGAACTGCTGGGGGACCGCCGCGTTGTCGAGCTCGTCGGCGAGCTCGTGGGCGCGGTCGATAGCGTATCCCATCCCCTCCTCGGTGGGCGTGTTGATCACCTCGGCGCCGAGCGCGCGCATGAGCTGCTGTTTCTCGAGCGAGAAGCGCTCGGGGACGACGAAGACGGCCTCCAGGTCGAGGCGGCCGGCGGCGACTGCGATGCCGATCCCCGTGTTGCCGGCGGTCGGCTCGATGATCGTGCCGCCGGGGTCGACGTCGCCGCGCTCCAACATCCGCTCGAGCATGTACCGGCCGATACGGTCCTTAATGCTCGCACCCGGGTTGAACGACTCGAGTTTAGCGTACACCGGCACCGAGTCCGGCGAGTCGTGAACGCGAACGAGCGGGGTCTCCCCGATCGTCTCGAGGACGGACGAAAGGGGTTCCCGGTGGGTGGTCATGTGATGGCAAATGTTACCTCGGGTTTTGTGTGTTTCCATCCCCGGGACGCGCGGGGGGTATCGGGGACGTGCTTGTGGGCTGGCCGCGCTGACAACCACCGCCGCGCGTTCCGGGTCGCGGCTCAGCGGTCGACGTACAGCGAGTAGAGGATGACCGCGAATCCGACCGTCGTAAGCGCGCTCTCGATGACCAGCACGGCGTCGGTGTCGAACCCGAACGCCTGGTGACCGAGTCCGGCGAGGAGCGCGCCGAGCGTGACGATGCCGAATCCGATCGCGAGCGCGCCGATGGGACGTGCGCCGGTGTTGCGGTACGCCCGGTAGGCGAAGAAGGTGATCACCCCGCCGAGCACGAGGGTGAGCGTTTTGAACGCGACGACCGCGGTCGCCCCGAGCGGGTCGATCACGTTTCCCTCCGTACCGCGGACCACATCTCCACCAGCCGGTCGTCGGGCTCCGGGATCGACCGCTCGACGACCACGTCGAACGACCGGCGCTCGTCCGCCGTCGCCTCCTCCTCCTCCTCCTCCTCGAGTCCGACGAGGAGCCGGTCGAACGCCACCACATACTGCGACCGGTGGTGGCCGCCGGCGTCGATCTGCGTGTGCTCTTCCAGCATCGATGCGGACTCCAGCCGGTCGAGTTTCTTGTACGCCGTCGAGAGCGGCACGTCGGCGCGGTCCGACACCTCCTTGGCGGTCATCGGCTCGTCGAGCGCGACGACGATGTCGCGGCACGCGGGGTCGTCGAGCGCGGCGAAGACGACTTCGGGGTCGGGAGCGGGGTCCGTCCCCGGTCGGTCCTCGAACATACTCCCCGAAGCGCCCGGCGGCCACCTAAACGTTCCGCGGACGGACTCGGGAGTGCCGGCAACTGCACGGATGACGGATTAGAGCACCCTAGCGCCTGTTTCTCCGGGGTAGAGAATCACAGCTGGTATATATGCAACCCGAAAGCGTTCGTTCAACTGTAAGGTGACACAGATGGCAACCAACCAACTCCAATCCGACACCAACACGTTCGAGAGCACGATCGGCGGCTTCACGGTTCGCGGGAAGGCCCACAGCCTCTCGGCGTGGTTCGTCCTCTCGCTGCGGCTCATGATGGGCTTCGCGTTCCTGTATGCGGGCCTCGACAAGCTCCTCGGGGGCGAGTTCAGCGCGTACGGCTTCCTTGCGAACGCCGTGCCCGCGAACGGCGGGCCGTTCGTCGACCAGTTCCTCTGGATGGCCGGCAACCCGACGATGATGGCGGTCGTCGACGTCGCCGTGCCGTTCGGTCAGATCGCGATCGGCCTCGGGCTGCTGGTCGGCGCGTTCGTGCGCCTCGCAGCGTTCTTCGGCGCGCTGATGATGGCGATGTTCTACGTCGCCAACTGGGATATCGCCCACGGCTTCATCAACGGTGACTTCGCGTACATGCTCGTGTTCCTCGCGGTCGCCGCGTTCGGCGCCGGCCGCATCCTCGGGCTCGACACGTACATCGAGAACTACGAGGTCGACGGCGAACCCCTCATCGAGAAGTACCCAGTCCTCGAGTACGTCCTCGGCTAACCGCCGCCGGCGATTTTCGGCGTGCGGATCTGCGACAATTCTGTGAGAACAGTTGACTACTTCCATAAAAATCCCGGCTGGTCACGTCAGGTGTCACTACCCGTGACGAGGCCACGACCGGCGAGGGACCGCCATTGGGGGCTTCTCCCATCACCGGTCGTTTCCAACCGGTCTCCGGGGACGCGGAGCCGGTCACGCTGCGGTTTTTTCGATCCCGCTATTCGGCGAGCTGTCGAGATACCGTGCCGTCACACTGCCGCGCCAGCGAGCGCTCGCACTACTCGCCGTCGTCGAGCTCGCCGTCGTCCCGGTCGGCCGGCTCGTCGTCGCCGGCTGCCTCGTCGTCCTCGCCGGCTGCCTCCGCCTCCGCGATGTGCGCCTCGGTGCTGACGGCGTCGAGGTCGACGCCGACCTCCTCGGCGACCGCATCGAGGACCGCGCGCTGCTCGGCCATCTCGTTTTCGAGGCCCTTCACGCGCGTGGAGGTGTCCTTCACCGTCGTTTGGGTCTCCTCGACCTCGTCGCGCAGCTCGTTCAGCTTCTGGTACATCTGCTCCGCCTTGTCGGCCACCGTCTGGATCTTCTTGGCCGTTCCGCCGAGTCCCATGTGTAACTGTTCTCACGCGGCCACCTACGTGTTTCCTTCGCCGTCGGCGTGAGCGATAGTGGGAGTAGGTGTTGCAAATCGTCACCGGCGGTAGAGTATATAAACCGTCGAGAGTGGCGGTGACGATCTCCTTATAAACGAGATGCGGTGCGGTGGCGCGCCCGGCGAGCGCCCACTGGGAGCTCGTCGGCGCGCGAGGGACGCCGCGAGCGAAGCGAGCGGCGAGGCTGGGGAGGTATGAGGTGCTGAGCGGTTGCGGTCGGGTGGGACTCAAAGGGGCAGCCGGCTCCGGGACGACGGAAGTCGCAGCCCGCGAGCGCCTGATAAGGCGCGAGCCGGACCGTCTTCCGGAACCCTCGACCGGAGCCGGCTGGGGCTTTGCCGGCGGTCCTCACCAGCGCAAAACCAGCACCTCACCGAACGAACACGACTTATAAAGAGAAACCAAGTCCACCAACGCCCTAATTATAAACGCCACCCCCAACCACGTACAACACTCACTCCCGACATCACTCACTGGTCGCTTCCCGGTGTGCTTTTGAGGTGACCACCCACACGGCTTGTATGAGCGTCGAGCGGATCCTGTTGACGAACGACGACGGCATCGACACCGTCGGCTTCCGGGCGCTGTACGACGCGCTCGCCGCCGACTACGAGGTCGTCGCGGTGGCGCCGGCGGCCGACCAGTCCTCCGTCGGCCGGTCGCTCTCGCACGACGTGGATGTCCACGAGCACGAGCTGGGCTACGCCGTCGACGGCACCCCCGCGGACTGCGTCGTCGCCGGACTCGGCGAGCTCGTCCCGGACGCGGACGCGGTCGTCGCCGGCTGCAACAAGGGCGCGAACCTCGGCGCGTACGTGCTCGGTCGGTCCGGGACCGTCTCGGCCGCCGTCGAGGCCGCCTTCTTCGAGGTGCCGGCGATCGCCGCCTCGCTGTACGTCCCGGGCGGCGACGACTGGTGGAAACGCGAGCTGTCGGCCGACGAGTACGCCCACGCGACACGCGCCACGAAGTATCTCGTCGACCACGCGGTCGACGCCGGCGTCTTCGACCGCGCCGACTACCTCAACGTCAACGCCCCCATCGCGGGCGAGCCGCCGGTGGGCGCGGACGGCGACGGTGACGACGCGATTCCGGCAGAGGCACCGATGCGGATCACGGAACCCTCCACCTGGTACGACATGGACGCCGAGCGCAACGGAGACCGCGAGGTCGTGCTCCACGACCGGATCTGGGACCGGATGCGCGAGGGCGCCATTCCGGATCCGGTGGGCACGGACCGCCGCGCCATCGTCGACGGCGAGGTGTCCGTCTCGCCGCTCACCGCGCCGCACACCACCGAACGCCACGAGGCGCTCGACGGGCTCGCTGAGACGTACTAGGACCTTTTTAACCGGGGGGTTGAGCGGAACCGGCTCAGCCGGTTCCGCTCAACCCCCCGGCCAAAAATCTCCACCAAGAAGGGGCCGCGAGTGACGACCCGGGCGCCTTCGGCGCCACTCGTCGCCCTCGCGGTACGACACGCCTGACCAACCGCAACAGAAACCGCACAGCCGCCGCGCCCGCACAGCCACCGCCGGCGTGCGCCGTCCACAGTAGCGCACGCCGGGTCGTCTGCTGGTGGCGGTGGACTACTCGCCCTTCGAGACCGTCACCTGCGCCTCGGTGACGACACGGTCACCCATCTCGTAGCCGGGCTCGTACACCTCGTCGACGGTGCCCTCCGGCTGGTCGCTGTCGACGCGGAGCATCACCTGGTGGCGGTTGGGGTCGACCTCGTCGCCGGGCTCCGGGTGGATCGTCTCGACGCCCTCCTCGGTGAGCACGTCGTCGAACTTCTCCAGCGTGGACTCCACGCCGGGGCGGATGTCGCTGCCCTCCTCCTGGTCGAGCGCGCGCAGCAGGTCGTTGCGCACGGGGGCGAGGCGCTCGACGAGCTTCTCGGAGGCGCGCTCGCGGATCTCGTCCTGCTTGCGCTTGGCGCGCTCCTTGTAGTTCGAGAAGTCGGCGCGGACCCGCGCGAGCTTGCTCGTCAGCGTTTCGACCTCCTCGCGTTTCTCGGCGAGTTCGGTCTCCAGCTCGGCGACCTCCTCGGCTAGCTCCTCGTCGTGGTCGGCAACGCGGTCGGCGAGCTCGGGGGTCTCACTGCCACTCTCACTGTCCGCGTCCGCTTCAGCCGTACTCCCGCCCGTCGCCTCGGCCTCCGCGGCGGCGGTCGCGGCCGCCGCGCGCTCGGCGGTGTCGGACGACGCGGCGTCCGCGTCGGACTCCTCCGGCGTCTCCACGTCGATGTCGACGGCGTCGTCGTCGCTCATACACGAACGAAGTCGGTCGTCGGGGATAAGCGTTGCAGAACCGTCTCGGACCGGGGCGGACCGGGGCCCGGTCCGCACCCGTCATAACCCACGACCGTATTTAAGCCACCACCGCCAACGACGGCCAATGACCGCGCCGAATCGGAACACGCTGTGGGCGAGGGCGCTCATCGACGAGCTCGTCGCCGCCGGCGTCGACAGCGTCGTCGCCTCGCCGGGCAGTCGCTCCACGCCGCTGACCGTCGCCGCCGCGCGCCACGAGGATCTCCACGTCTTCTCGCAGCTGGACGAGCGCTCGGCCGCCTTCTTCGCGCTCGGACGCGCCCGTCGTACCGGACAGGTGGCGCCGCTGATCTGCACCTCGGGAACCGCCGCCGCAAACTACCACCCGGCCGTGATGGAGGCCGACCGCGGGCGGGTCCCCCTGCTCGCGCTCACCGCCGACCGCCCGCCGGAGCTCCGGGATTCGGGGGCGAACCAGACCGCCGACCAGGAGAAGCTGTACGGCGACGCCGTCCGGGCGTACAAGGACCTGCCCGAGCCGGCCGCGGCCGACCGCGCGCTTCGCTCGCTCCGGACCACGGTCGCGCGCGCCGTCGCCACCGCGGAGGGGAGCGACCCCGGCCCGGTCCATCTCAACGTCCCGTTCGCGAAGCCGCTGGAGCCGACGCCAGTGCCGGGTGACGTACCCGACGACCTTCCGGACGCCGCGGAGCTGGGTCGAGAGGGCCCCTACGTCGACGTGACGCCGGGCACTCCCGAGCCGAGCGAGGAGGGCCTCCGCGAGCTGGGTGAAGCGCTCTCCGCGGACCGCGGGCTGATCGTCGCCGGTCCCGCGGACCCGCCCGGACTCGACCCGGAGGCCGTGACCGCGCTGGCGCACGCCACCGGCTATCCGGTGCTCGCCGATCCGCTCTCGGGTGTCCGGTACGGCGGCCACACCCGCGTGGCGCCGATTATCGGCGCGTACGACGCGTACCTCTCGCCGGGGCTCGCCGGCGGTGAGGATGGAGCCGGCGACGACACCGACATCCCGGCCGGCGACTGGGACGACCCCGAGGTCGTGCTCCGGCTGGGCGGCTCACCAACGTCCAAGCCGCTCCGGAAGTACCTCGCCGCGACCGACGCCGACCAGTACGTGGTCGACCCGGCGGGGCGCTGGCGGGAGGCGGAGTTCACGGCGACCGATCTCGTGGTCGCCGAGCCGAACCGCCTCTGTGCCCGCCTCTCGCGGCTCGTGCGCTCCGGTGGCGACCCCAACTGGCGGGCGCAGTGGGAGGAGGCGGACCGTGCCGCCGAGGCGGTCCACGCGCGGGAGAGGGAGACGCCGGAGGATACACCGGAGACGCCGGAGGATACACCGGAGACGCCGGCCGACACCCACGTCGAGTTCCACGAGGGCGACGTGCTCCGCGTCGTCGCCGACGCGCTTCCGGACCCGGCGACGCTGTTCGTCTCCAACTCGATGCCCGTGCGCGACCTCGACCGCTTCGTCGGCCCGTCCACGACGAACGTCACCGCGCTCGGCAACCGCGGCGTCTCCGGCATCGACGGCATCGTGTCGTCCGCGCTCGGCGCCGGCGCCGCGACGACCGACGACCTCACGCTCGTGACGGGAGATCTCGCCCTCTACCACGACACGAACGGCCTGCTCGCGCTCCGACGGTGTGACGTGGAGGCGACGGTCGTCCTGATCAACAACGACGGCGGCGGCATCTTCCACGAGCTCCCCATCGAGAACTTCGAGCCGCCGTTCACCGAGCAGTTCCGCACCCCGCACGGCATCGAGTTCGAGCCGATGGCGGAGCTGCACGGGCTGGCGTACACACGGATCGACGCGCGACCGGAGGGGGAGCCCAGCGAGCCCGGCGACCCCCACGACACGCTCGACGATGAACTCGCCGAGGAACCCGCCGACGAACTCACCGGCGAACTCGCCGACGCGCTCCACAAGGCGCAGCAGGCCGACGGCTCACACCTGATCGAGGTACGAACGGACGGCGAAGCCAGCCACCGGACGCGAGGCCGGCTCCGAACGGCAGTCGAGCGGGCAGTTCACGGCGAGGCCGGGGAGTAGGAGGGGGGACTACTCCTCCGCGGCGGGGAACTCGAAGATGAACGCGGCGCCGCCCTCCTCGGCGTCCTCGATGCGGACGACGCCGTCGTAGGCGTCGACCATCGTGTCGACGAAGAAGAGACCGAAGCCGGACCCGCCGTGCCCCTCGGCGGCGCTCGTCACGCCGCGCCGGAACACCGCGTCACGCTTCTCGGGCGAGATACCCGGACCGTTGTCGGCGATCCTGACGCGGACGGTGCCGTTTTCGCGTCCGGCCGATATCCGCATTCGGGGATGGTCGGCGTCGTTGTGGTTGATCGCGTTCCGCAACACGTTCTCGAACACGTCGTCGATGAGGTCGTTCGCGCGGATCCGCAGCCCCTCGTCGACGGCGGTCTCGACTTCCACGTCCGGCTCGGAGGTGACCAGCGCCGCCACCCGGTCGTTGAGGACGGACGAGAGGTCGACCACCTCTTTTTGGGCACCCTCCCCGGTGATCGCGGCGATCGCCGCGCGCATGCGGTCGATCTTGCCCGCGATGTCGTCGCTGCGCCCGGCGATCGTCTCGGCGTATTCGGCGACGTCGTCGTCGACCCGGTCGGCGAGGAACTCCGCGCGGGAGTTGATCACCATCATCCCGTTCTGCACGTCGTGACGCAGCAGGCTGTGGAGGAACTCCAGTTGGGTCGTCCGCTCCTCCAGTTCCGCCTCGCGCTCCGACTTCATGCGCTCGAGTTCGCGTTCACGCTCCTCGAGGAGCTGCTGCCGCTCCTTCTGGTCGGTGATGTCGGTCAGGGTGATGAACGACCGGTCCGCGGCGGTGTCGACGGTGCGGAGCATGAAACACCGGTCGTCGCCCTGTCTGGGGGTCGTCCGCACGTGAATCTCCGCTCCGTACCGGTCGCCGCGCGCGACGCGTCGGCAGAGCGTTTCGTACTCGTAGTCGCCGTCCTCGGCGGGGACGGCCTCACGGAGGACGGTTTCGGGCTCGCGCTCGAACGTGAGGTCGTACGTGCTGTTCACGTCGAGGACGCGGAGGTTGAGGCCGCCGTCCGTACGAGCGCCGTCGTCCTCCACGCGAGCATCGTCGTCGTCCGCGCCACGGGTCGAACGCTCAGTGGTGACCTCCAGCACCGCGTCGCTCGTATTCTCGAACAGCGAGGAGAAGCGGTCCCGCTCGGCAGCGATCTCCTCCTGCTGTTCCGTGCGGAACGAGCGGGCAAGGCCGACTGCGAGCCCGATCACCGACCACGTCGCCACCGTCGTCGTCATGTTCACCTGATGGTCCACCGCGCCGCCGCCGATCGTCTGGGCGACGGAGACGTACTCGTGCATCAGCCAGGAGAAGGCGACGGCGCCCCACGCCCACATCGCCGCAGCCGTGATGTGGCGCGTCAGCACGTCCCGTCTCCACAGGTAGCCGGCGGTCCCGATGAGGGCGACGGCGACGGCGACGGGAATGACGCCGATGAGAACCAGCGAGAGACCGATACCCCCGTTACCGACCGATGCCCACGCCTCGTGCGTGGGCACGTAGAGCAGTAGCGCCGCGAGCAGTCCGAGCGAGGCGACGCCGGCGACTCTGACCACACGTTCGGGAGCCATACACGATCGTTCAAAAGACGAACAAAAAGGCGTTCGGGCCGGCTACTGCACCGATCGGTCACACAGCGCATTTCGGGTCACACTCCGCCTTTCAGGTGTCGCCGGGTCGTGACGGCTGTTCGCCCGCATGCGACCCGATGTGGGGGGCGATCGTCTTCACCACCGGGAACAGCAGCAGCGCGATGAGCAGCTCCAGTCCGCCGACGACCAGAAACGCCGGAACGTATCCGAACGTCTCGGCCATCCCGCCGCCGACCAGAAAGCCGGTGAGAAAGCCGAGCGAGCCGAACACGTTGAACGCGCCCATCGCGGCGCCGCGCGCCTCCACGTCGACCAGGTCCGTGACCAGCGCCATCGTCGCCGGCGCCACCAGCGCGCCACACACCCCGACGAGGACCATCATTCCCGCGGCGACCGCGTAGGTGGGCGCGATGCCGACCCCGATCACGACGGCGCCGTACGCGAGCGACCCGCCGACGACCGGATAAAACCGGCCGATGCGGTCGGAGAGGGACCCGAACGGGTACTGCAACAGCGCAAACGGGACGAAAAACAGCGCCAGCGTGGCGCCGGCGCCGGTCGCCGACAGCTCGAACACGTCGCGGAAGTAGTAGATCCCGACGAGCGAGAAGAAGCCGGCGGTGAGCCGGTCGATGAAGCCGAACGCGAAGGGGACGAACAGCGCCGGCGTCGACCGCGTCCGCGCGAGCACGTCGCGGAAGCCGACCTCGGGACGAGCGTCGGCGCCAGCTGACCCGCGCTTTCCGGCGAGGATCGGTCCCTCGCTCGCCGGCGTGCCGGGCGACGCGGGGGTCGCCGGCGCGGCCCCGGGGTCCGGCCGAGGGTCGGCTGCAACGGCCGGCCCGGAAGCGTCCGTGCCGACAACCTTGCCGGCTCGGTCCGGAACGGTCGCCGCCAACAGCCCGGCACTCACGAGGACGACTGCGGCGGCGTAAACGGGGTAAAAGGGGTCGAGGTCGGCGAGCACGCCGCCCGTGGTGGAGCCGACGGCGGCGCCGAGCCCGATGGCGATGCCGGCCGCGCCCATGTTCCGTCCGTGACCGCCGGAGAGGTCCATCAGCATCGTGATCGACAGCGAGAAGGCGGCGATGGTGAGCGCGCCGCCGACCAGCCGGACGAGGAGCGCGACCTCGAAGCCGACCCCGAGACCGGGAAGCGCGGTCAACAGGAGGTACGACGCCGCACCGCCGAACGCGCCGAGAACGACCAGCGGGACGCGGCGGCCGAGCGCGTCGGAGAGCGCGCCCCACACGGCGGCGAAGGCGACGAACGCCGAGAACTCGGCGACGAGAAACCACATCCCCGCATCGATGCCACCCGGGGATCCGAGCGCGACGACCAGGTCGTCGACGCCGGGGTACAACAACACCTGCGAGACGAGCACGGCGAGCACCACCGCGGCGAGCCGGCGGCGGTCCTCGTCGTGGGTCGTCGTCATCGTGCGAACCGCCGTCTCCAAGGGTGAAAAGCGCCGCGCTCCCGGGACGTTTCTCGGCGCCGCACCGCCGAATCGCCGCTACTCGAGTGCCGCCTCGATGGCGGCAACCACGTCGTCCGCGTCGTATCCCGAGACGTGCTCGCCGTCGACGATGATGCCGGGCGTCCCCTCCACGCCGCGGGCGTTCCCCTCCTGACGGTCCGACTGCAACAGGTCGTCGTAGGTGCCCATCTCGGCGTTCGCCATCGCGAGACAGGGGTCGTCTCCCGCCTGCTCGGCGGCGTAGCCGATGCCGTTTTCCGAGTACCCCTCGGCGGCGTCGAGCTCGTAGGCGACGCGGGCGTACTCGAAGAACGCCTCGCTCCCCTCGCGGTCCGCGACGCCGCGGCCGGCATTGGCGACGGCAAACGACCACTCCTCGCTTGTGGGGATCGGGAGATCCCAGTGCTCGTAGCGCACCTCGCCGGTGTCGACGAACTCCTCGCGAACGGTCGGGAAGTGGTTGAGCTTGTAGTCGCGGCAGGCGGGACAGCCGAAGTCCTCGAAGACGGCGACGGTCACGCCCGCGTCGGGGTCGCCGATGACGGAACGCGGAACCTCGTCGCTCCGGTCGGGGGCTGCCGTGTCCGAACAGTCGTAGTTCGGAACGTCGTGGTCCGGTGCGTCCTCGTCGCTACAGCCCGCCAGTCCGACGGCGCCGGCGGTGCCGACGCCCGCGAGCACCGCTCGTCGCGTGATGTTCATGGCGACGGTAGGCCCGTGGCACACTTAACGACACCGAGAACGGCAGCGAGACGGGGTGTTCCGGCAGCGTCGAGCATCGCCGCGGCCGCCGGCCGCCGTCGTCCGCCGATTCGGGCCGTCCGGCGCCGAAGGGTCGGCGACATCGGCAACAACGCCTTTTCCGTATCGGATCGTAGCAGGGGCGTGTCCCACCCCGACGAGTACACGGTCAGGCGGTACGCCGAGGCGAAACGCACCGTGGACGCCCGCGCGCTCCATCGCCCCACGCTCGGCCGGCTCCGCGAGGCGCTCGCGGAGCGCGCCGAGCCGGTTCGGGTGTTCGAGGTGGGGTGTGAAACCGGCGCCACGCTGCAGCGACTGCTGTCGATGGACGTGCTCCCCGACCGGGTGGTGTACGACGGCTACGACCTCCGGCGGGAGGCGGTGGAGGCAGCCCTCGAGTCCGTCGCCGACTGGGCACCGGCACAGGGGTTTTCAGTCGACACGCCGGCCACCGAGCCGGGCGATCCGCTCCACCTCGTCGACGAGGAGCGCGGCAAACAGGTAACGGCGACGTTTTCGGCGGCGGACGGACTGGCGGTCGCGGAGGCGACGGACCGCGAGTGGGACCTGCTCGTCGCCCGCGGGCTCCTCGGCATGGTGGCGCTCTCGGAGGGGCTTCCCACCCTACTGGACTGCGTGCCCGACGGGCTGGCGTACTTCCCGTTGACGTACGACGGCGAGACGTTTTTCCGGCCGACGCCGAATCCCGACCGGGAGCAGGCGGTGCTCGACGCCTACCACGCCGGGCGCAACGAGCCGGGACGCCCCGGCGGCACCCACACCGGCCGGGCGCTGTTCACCGCACTTCCCGGATCGGGCGCCGACGTGCTCGCCGCCGGTGGTGCCGCCCGGCTGGTGACGCCGCCGTACCCCGCCGACGAGGCGTACATGCTGCACCATCGGATCGACGACATCGCCGCCGGCGCCCGCGAGTCGCTCTCGCCGACGCTCGGCGGCACCGCCCCCGCGGACCGGCTGGACGCGACGGCCATCGAGGAATGGGCGGCGGACCGACACGAGGCCGTGGCTGACGAACGGCTGACCTACGGGACACACAACATCGACGTGCTGGCACGTGTGCAGCGCTGACCTCGGGGGAACGACGGAGAAGCGTGAGAAGCCCGGGGGGACGGCGGGAGCGAGGCGGAGTGAACGAAACGGGATGGGACGGGGTGGATGTCCACCGCATCTGCTCCGGAATCGGCGGATAGGGGTCGGACAGGGAACGGGAGGCCCTCTCGCCGTCTTGCAGTCTCGCCGTCGTTCGCGGGTCGTTCATGCGTCGCCCGCGAACGCGTCGTCGCTATACGCGCTTCGACCGAGCCTCGCGAACGCCGGCACCGTCGCGAACCTTGTCCTCACAGCTCGGACAGACGCGCACGTCCTCGTAGCCCGGCGGCGCGAACACTCGAACGTACCGCTCCGTGACGAACGAACTGCAGTTCCTACATTCCGGCATGTACCCTGCAGTACGTGTTCATGTTTAGTAGTGTTTTGGGCCGACGATGATCCTCGGGATTCGTTCATCTCCGCCGAACACCACCGGATACCGTCAAATATCGCGTTATTCCGACGAGCGGGGCATGGGGTTCGTCGGCGGCATCTGCTGTACCGAACCCTTTTGACGGCGTACGGCGAGGGTCGGGTATGAGCGACTGGGACCTCGACCTGCGGGACGCCGAGGATCAGATCGACGAGGCGTTCGCCGGCGGCGATGTCGTACTCGGCGTTCTTGACGGGTCGACGGAGCCGGACGAGTGGGTGCGCAACGTCGACTACGGCAACACCCTGGTGTTGTCGATCGAGGGCGACCTCAACGAGCTGGCAGCCGGGTTCGCCCGCGAGGTGAAGGACATGGGTGGCGAGCTGATGCACTTCCGGGGCTTCCTCGTGGTCACACCCCCGGGACAGCGGATCGACACCGAGCGGCTCGACGAGTAGCGCCCGCCGGCCCGCCCCTTTTGTACCCCACCCGCTGCGCCGCCGAGCGTCCATTTAACCGTCGTGCGCCCCACTATTCGGCTATGACAATGAAGGCTCCCGGCGATCCCGACCTCCACGAGATCGACCGGTTCGACGGCGGCGTCGGGTGGGTCGCGTACCCGAACGAGGGGATGGAGCGCGCCAGCCACGCGCTCGCGGTCCACAACGAGGAGTCGGAGACGGACGACGTGTGGGTGCTCGACCCCGTTGACGCCCCCGCGCTGGACGATCTGCTCGCGGAGTTCGGCGAGGTCGCCGGCGTCGTGGTCATGCTCGACCGCCACAAGCGGGATGCGGCCGCCGTCGCCACGCGCCACGACGTGTCGGTCCACATCCCCGAGTGGATGACTGGCGTCGCGAGCGACCTTGATGCGCCCGTCGAACGCTTCGGCAGCCGGCTGGCCGACACCGGCTTCGAGGCGATCCGCGTCCGCAACTCCTCGCTTCCGCCGTGGCAGGAAGTCGGACTGTTCGACGGCGAGACGCTCGTCGTTCCCGAGTCGCTCGGCACCGCCTCCTACTTCCGCGGCGACCGTGAGCGCCTCGGCGTCCACCCGATGTTGCGGCTGACGCCCCCACGACGGGCCCTTTCCGGCTACGACCCCGAGCGCGTCCTCGTCGGCCACGGCGTCGGCGTCCACGAGCGTGCGGGCGAGGCGATCGACGACGCGCTGGCGAACGCCCGGCGGAAGGCGCCCGGCCTCTACGCAAGCACCGCAAAGTCGTTCCTCGGACTGTGATCCACGTCACTCGCGACCTGTTGACGGTGCTGCTCGAACACGCCGAGGACCGCCACCCGTCGGCGGTCAGCATCGAGCTGTCCGCGACGCCCGCCGGCGAGTTCGACGAGCTTCCGGGCGCCGGCTGGGACCCCGAGACGCCCGTGCTCACGCACTTCACGCTGCCCGACGTGGGCGGGTCGATCAACGCCGTCTTCGGCGTCGACCTCGGCACCCCCGCCGGCCGCGGCAAAGCCCGGTTCATCTCACACCCGGACGGCGAACTCGGCGTGAGCGAGGCGGACGACCTCGCCGCCGTCGTGCTCGTGGCGGTGCCGCCGTACGACGAGGGCACTGTCGCCGGCTTCGACCGGTCGGGCGATCGCGTCGAGATCCGAGTGGTCGACGCCGCGCCGCCCGAGGAGTCGGTGCCGGAGTGAGCTCACAGACAGCGGTTTAAAGGGGACCGAGCCAGTAACGGCTGGCAATGGCAGCACGCCCACCCGGCGGCGGCGGATCCTCCGAGCCGGAGACGATCGAGTTCGGCATCGCCGCGCTCGACGCCCGGATCGAGGAGGCGGACGTGTCGTTCCCCGCGACGGGCGAGGAGATCACCCGTGAGCTCGGCGACCCGGAGATCCCCTACGACGCCTCGGGGCGGACGCTTGCGCTCTCGGAGGTCGTCGACCGGGCGCCGAGCCGCCGGTTCGAGAACGAGACGGAGTTTCTGAACGCGGTGTACCCCGTCTTCGACGAGGCGCGCCAGCAGGGCGGCGGCTTCCTCGACGACCTTCGCGACGCGCTCCCCTTTTAAACTCCGCCGCGGGATCAGCGGTCGGCGTCGTCAGTCACCTTCCCGTCCGCTCGGTCCTCCTCGCGAGCCACGGGCTCCCGCTCCTCAGGATCGCCGTGTCCGCCGCCGCCGGGCGTCCGGACGGTAACCGTCGACCCCGCCTCGACCTCGACGGTGGTTTTCGCGCCGACGGGCTCGCCGTCGATCAGGTTCTCGCCGAGCGCGCCGTTCGCGCCGCCGGCAACCCCTTTTGGCGCGTGGCGACGGCGCTCCGTGAGCAGCGAGACGGTTGCTGGCGCGCGAAGTCGGACGATTCGCTCCAGCCCGAGTCCACCACGGTGAGCGCCGTCCCCGCCCGTATTCGGCCGGAGCGCGTACCGCTCGACTCGTGAGGGGTACGCGGCCTCGATCGCTTCCACCGGCGTGTTGAGCGTGTTCGTCATCCCGACCTGGACCCCGTCCATCCCGTCGGCCGACGCTCGGCCGCCGAACCCGCCGCCGATCGTCTCGTAGTAGGCGAACGACGGGGCTCCATCGCCCCCGTCGCCGCCATCGCCCCCGGTCTCCACCCCGCCACGATTGCCGATGATGAGGTTGTTCATCGTCCCCTGTGAGCCCGCCGGCACCCGATCCGGTGCGGCGCCGGCGAGCGCGGCGAAGGTCACGTCGGTCACCCGCTGGCTCGTCTCGACGTTGCCGCCGACGACTGCCGCCGGGGGATTCGGGTTGAGGAGGCACCCGTCGGGTGCGGACACCGTCACGGGCGCGTAACACCCGTGGTTCGGCGGGATCTCCGGGTCGGTGAGACAGCGCACGACGAAGTACACCGCGCTCCGCGCGACGGCGAGCGGGGCGTTGCAGTTGCCCGCGAGCTGGTCGGCCGTTCCCGTGAAGTCGACGCGGAGCTCGTCGTCGTCGACCGTCGCCGCCACGCGGATCGGCACGTCCTCGTCGGTCACGCCGTCGCCCTCCAGCCAGTCGGTCGCCTCGTAGGTGCCGTCCGGGAGCGCGGACAGCTCGTCGCGCACCCGGCGCTCGGCGTAGTCGATGACGGCGTCGAAGCCCCTCAAAAGGGACTCGCGTCCGCGCTCGTCGACCAGCTCCGCGATCCGGTCGGCGGCTCGTTCGTTGGCCGCGAGCTGTGCGCGGAGGTCGGCCCGGCGCTCTCCCGGGTTCCGAACGTTCGCGAGCAGGAGGTCGAACACGTCCTCGTCGCGCTCGCCGGCCCGAACGAGTCGAGTGGGCGGGATCCGCAGCCCCTCCTGGTAGATCTCGCGGGCGCCCGCCGGCATGCTCCCCGGCGTCATCCCACCCACGTCGGCGTGGTGAGCCCGGGAAACCGCGTATCCGAGGATCCGGCCATCGGGGGCGATCGGCGAGACGAGCGTCACGTCCGGCAGGTGGGTCCCGCCCGTGAACGGGTCGTTGAGCACGAACACGTCGCCGGGTTCGGGGTCCCGGTCGCGGACCGCGTCGACCGCCTCGGGCATCGCCCCGAGGTGGACCGGGATGTGCTCGGCCTGCGCGACCATCCGCCCGTCGGCGTCGAACAGCGCCGTCGAGCAGTCGCGCCGCTCCTTGATGTTGGGGGAGGTGGCGCCGCGGATGAGCACGCGGCCCATCTCCTCGGCAACGCCTTCCAGACGATTCCGGAGCACTTCGAGCGTGATGGGGTCGATGTCGGGATCGCTCATTGCTGCACCTCCTCTGCTTCGTCGGCATCCTCACGTTCACCGTCCCCGAACCGCAGTTCCAGCGTCCCGCTCTCGCGCATTCGGGCGGTCCAGCCGGGCGGCACCACGGTGGTGTCCTCGGTGCGCTCGATGACGGCAGGGCCGTCGAGGGTCGCGCCGGCGCCGAGTCGCGCGCCGTCGTGGACCGCGGTGTCCACGCGTCCCGCCTCGGGGAAGGTCGCGGGGCGGCTGCCGATCCGTGTCCCGCCGACACCGTCGCCGTCGCCGTCGGCGTCACCGGCGCCGTCGCCATCACTGTCACCGGCGTCCCCCATTGCGTCCCCGCCCGGCGGCGGCGTCTCGCGCTCGACGGTCGCCGTCACCCGGAGCGTCACGGCCTCCACTCCTGTATCGAGCGCGTAGCCGTACGCCTCCTCGTGGGCCGCCACGAACGCCTCCCCGAGCGTATCCGGGTCGAAGGGGTCGCTCGCGGGCACGGTCAGCTCGAAGCTCTGTCCCTCGAAGCGACAGTCGACCGCGCGCTCGACGCGAGCCGCGTCGGGATCCGAGACGTTCGCGAGTGCCCGGTCCTCCAGTTTCTCGAAGCGCTTCTCGACAACCTCGTGGTCCACGTCGTCGAGGGCGAACCGCTCCGTCCGGGCAACGTCGTGGCTCTCGTCGGCAGCCAGGAGCCCGTATGCGGAGCAGACGCCCGCTGGACCGGGAACCAGCACGCGCTCGATGTCGAGGTCGTCGGCGAGCGCGGCGGCGTGCATCGGGCCCGCGCCGCCGAACGCGACCAGCCCGAACTCCCGCGGGTCGTGGCCGCGCTCGACGGTAACGCTCCGGATCGCGCGGGCCATTCGGGCGACGGCGACGCGGTGAACCCCCAGCGCGGCGTCCGTGGCGTCCGCCAGCCCCGCCTCGTCAGCGAGGTCGGCGAGGGTCTCCCACGCTGCGTCCGCGTCGAGGCCGATCTCCCCGCCGAGCGCGGCGTCGTCGCCGACGTAGCCCAGGACGACGGCGGCGTCGGTGACGGTCGGGCGAGTCCCACCCTGTCCGTAGCAGGCAGGGCCGGGGTCCGCGCCGGCGGACTCGGGGCCGACGCGGAGTGCGCCGCCCGAATCGACCCACGCGATCGAGCCGCCACCGGCGCCCACGGTCACCACGTCGACGGTCGGCGTCCGGATCGGGATGCCGTCGATCTCGGTCTCGGCGGTTCTGGCGGCCTCGCCCCCGCTGACCAGACTCACGTCGCTGGAGGTGCCGCCCATGTCGAAGGTGACGACGCCCGCCTCCGCGTCCGGGCCCGCGGCCGCCGCGGCGCCTACCACGCCAGCGGCCGGGCCGGACAGCACCGTGGCGACGGCGTTATCGCGGATCGCGTTCGCCTCCATCACGCCGCCGTTCGACGCCATCACTCGCGGAACGGGGAGGCCGGCGTCCGCGGCGCGGTCGACCAGCCGTCCGAGGTAGCCGTCGACTCCGGGGGTGAGGTAGGCGTCCGCGACGGTGGTGGCGGTGCGCTCGTACTCCCGGAACTCCGGGAGCGTCTCGTGGGAGGCGACGACGGGTACGTCGAGCTCCTCGCGAAGCACATCCGTCGCCCGTGCCTCGTTCTCGGGGTGCGCGTAGGCGTGCAGCAGACAGACGGCGACGCTCTCGGCGTCTGTCTCCCGGATCTGCTCAGCGACCGCTCGCACGTCCTCCGGGTCGACCGGCGTCTCGACTCCCTCGGTCGTCGCTCGCTCGGGAAGCTCGAACCGTCGGCGCCGGGGGACGAGCGGGTCGGGCTTCTCGGCGTCGAGGTCGTACAGCGCGGGGCGGTCCTGTCGGCCGATCTCCAGCACGTCGCGGAATCCCTCGGTGGTGACGAGTGCAGTGCGCGCGCCGGCCCGCTCCAGCAGGGCGTTGACCGAGACGGTGGTTGCGTGGGTGAACCCGTCCACGTCGGCGGGGTCGACGCCGGCGCTCGCACACACTTTCCGGACCGCGTCGAGGACGCCGACGCTCCCGTCGGCGGTCGTCGGCACCTTCGCAGTGACGAGCTCGCCGTCGACGAGGAGGGCGGCGTCGGTGAACGTCCCGCCCACGTCGACGCCGAGGCGGATCGCGCCGGACGAGTCAGTCGTGTCGGCCCGTCGGGCCGGGTCGGTGTCGGGAGCCACGTCTCTCGGCTATCCCAACGGAGGGACGGCGAATAAAGGCGACGAGAAGCGTGGTGTGCTCACTCCCTGCCGGCCATCATCGCCCCAGCTGGGGCGTTCCACGGGTCGAGTCGGGGTCGCTGCGCACGTATCGTCTCTCAGCCGCGGCGCCGGCAACCGCGCCGACGACCGCGGCGGCACCCGCGACGCCGGCGACCGGGTAGCTTGCGCCGACGACCACTGCCACGAGGACAGGCCGGTGCAGGCCGCTTACACCTCCGTCTTCTCACTGAGCGAGGCGTCGTCGCCCTGCAGCGCCCGCGCCGCGACGACGAACACGCCGGCGACGACGAGATAGAGCTGCCATCCGGCTTCGGCCAGCGGGAAGCGGCGGTCGACGGGCTCCGTCGACCCCGGATCTCGCCTGCCGTCGGGCTCCACGGGGTTGTTGACGTGGACCGTCTCCGTGGTGCCCGTCGAGCCGGCGTCGACGGAGCGTTGCCCCGTCTCCTCGTCGAGCTGGATGTCGACGAACGTCTGGACGAGCCCCTCCCGTGAGGAGACGTACAGCTCCCCCTCCAGCCGGAAGAACTCGTCGTGGAGCGGCCAGAGGGCGTTGACGCCATCGAGATGCGCCCAGTCGAGGAAGACGTGCGCGAACAAGTGGGCGAACAGCGCCACCCACGCCACTCGCACGCCCCAGTCGTCGACCCACTCGCGGAGCAGGGAGGCGTCGCGGATGCGGGTGTCGTAGTACAGCAGGAGGCCGGCGGCGGCGGGGAGCACGAAGTTGTGGCCCACCGTCCGGTGGGCGCCGGGCATCACGAGCCCGAGCAGGGTGTCGGCTTCGGGGATCGCCATCACGACGAGCACGACGGCGAGCGCGCGTCGGCCGTAGCTCCCCTTCAGGAGCGCGGCGGCGAGCAGGAGCGCGAATCCGGCGTGGACCACGGTCGAGGGCATTACAGATCACCCTCCCAGCGGCGGACCGCCACCACGGCGGCCGCGGCGGCGACGACGACCGCCTGCCAGCCGGTTCGGAGGAGGGAGAGTTCGTGGGCGCGGTCGCCGCCACCCAGCCCGGGTCGCCCGTCCGGGTTCACGGCGGTCGGAATGGTGTACGACTCGGTCGTGCCGGGACTCTGTAAGGGGAGGACGCCCGGACTGTCGGCACCGAGATGCGGGAGGGAGACGACGGTCTGGACGAGCCCCTCCCGTGTCGACAGTAGCAGTCGCCCCCGGACGAGGTAGTAGGCGTCGTGGAAGGGGTACAGCAGGTTGACGCCGGCGCGTCCGAACAGGTCCGGGGCGATGCCGGCGACGAGGAGACTCGCCAGCGCGACCCACCCCACCCTGACGCCATAGGCGCCGTGTCGACGGCGGAGCCAGGAGTTCTCGGAGGGGCGAACGGCGGTGTCGTAGTAGAGGAGCCCCCCGATCGCGAGCGGGATCCAGACGGTGTGAAACAGGGCGTTGGTGGCGCCGAACACGACGAGGCCGGCGACCGCGTCGAGGCTCGGGAACACGGCGGCGCCCACCACGACCGCGAGCGACCGGCGGTCGAAGGCGAACCCGAGGAGGGCGGCCGCAACGAGCGCGCCGAGCGCGGCGTTCACCAACGTCGGTGCCATATGGAGGGGATCCGCTCACCGGAAATAAACACACCGTCGGTTGCGGGCCGCCCCGGTCGGCGGGGGCAGGGCCGGCGGCAGCGAACGCCGTCGGAAGCCCTTTGGGCCGTGACCGAGAGTCCGAAATCATGCGAATCGGGTTGGTGTCGGACATCCACGCGAATCTGCCGGCGCTGGAGGCGGTGCTCGACGACATGCCACCGGTCGACGCGCTGGCGTGTGTCGGCGACGTGGTGGGGTACAACCCCTGGCCGGTCGAGTGCGTCCGCCTGATTCGAGAGGAGGCGGACGCCGTCGTGCAGGGGAACCACGACCGCGTGGTCGAAACGCCGGAGCGGTACGCCGCCAACCGGATGGCCGAAGCCGGGTTGGCGTACGCCAAGCGCAACCTTTCGTCGGAGGCGCTGGAGTGGCTCCGTCAACTCCCGACGGAGACGAGCGTCGCCGGCGGCCGCTACCGGCTCGTCCACTCACACCCGACACGCGAGGACGCCTACGTCTACCCCGGCGAGTTCCCGAATATGGCCCGCTATCTCGACGACGGCGAGGGGCTGGTTCTGGGCCACACCCACGTGCAGGGTGCCGAGAGAGCCGAGGGGCACCTCGTGGTCAACCCGGGCAGCGTCGGGCAGCCGCGCGATGGCGACCCGCGTGCGGCCTACGCCGTGCTCGACACGCCGACGGAGTCGGAAGGCGATGCCGAGGGCGGGGGCACACACGAGGACGCCGTCGACCTTCGTCGAGTCGAGTACGACGTGGAGCACGTCGTGGAGGCCGTCGAGGCCGCCGGACTGCCCGAACGGACCGGCAAGCGCCTGCGGCACGGTGAGTGATCAGGGCAGTCCTCACGTGGTGACGGCACCACCGAAAGCCGCCGCTACCGTCGGCTACTTTCCCTCCGGCGGTGAACGACGACCGATGCGAACGAGTTCGCCGTCCCCGTCGCAGCCGGTTTCCGGAGGGGTCGGCAGGTGAACTGGCAGTATCGGCACACAGTGCTGGTGCTGTGTATGCTCGCCTTCTTCGTCACCTACTTCGCGCGGATGGCGATCAGCCCGGTGGTGCCGTTGATCGTCGAGGACTTTCAGGTGTCGAACACGGCGATCGGCGTCGCGCTCTCGGGCATGTGGCTGGCGTACGGCGTCTCGCAGTTCCCCTCGGGCATCCTCGCCGACCGGTTCGGTGAGCGGCCCATCATTCTGATCGCCGTCGGCGGGACGACCGTCGCCAGCGTGCTCCTCGCGTTCGCGCCCGCCTACCCGGCGTTCGTCGGCGTGGCGGTCCTGCTCGGGCTGGTCGCGGGGCTCCACTACGCCGTGGCGACGACGCTGCTCTCGCGGACGTTCGACGACCTCGGCACCGCCGTCGGGCTCCACTCCGTCGGCGGCCCCCTCGCCGGCCTCATCGCCCCCGTCGCCGCCGCGTGGGTGGGGGTCACCTACGGCTGGCGACCCGCCGTCGCCACCAGCGCGCTCGTCGGCGTCCCCATCTTCCTGCTGTTCGTCTGGCGCGTGCGTCCGACGCCGCCGCGGCGCCCCGACCAGCCGATGCGCGACCGGCTGGCGCTCGCGCCGCTCGTCGAACTCCTCTCGCGGCCCGAGATCCTCCTGCCGCTGTTCGTCGCCACCGTCGGCACCTACGTCGTGCAGGGGTTGATGTCGTTCCTGCCCACGTTCCTCGTGGAGTTCCACGGGGTCTCGACGGCGGTTGCCGGCGGCGTCTTCTCGGCGTTCTTCGTGATGCGCGCGGTGGCACAGGTCGTCATCGGCCGGCTCTCGGACGGGCTCGGGCGTGACGCCGCCATCGGCGCCGCGATGGCCGCCGGTGCGGCCGGCGTCGCCGCGCTCGTGCTCGTGCCCGGCTGGGCAGGGATCGTCCTTGGCGTGCTGCTCGGCGGATTCGGGTCCAGCTTCTTCTCGGCGATCGACCCGCGGTTCATGGACGTGCTGGGCGACGCCGAGCGCGGTGCCGGCTTCGGACTCGTCCGCACCGTCTACACCGTCGTGGGTGCCACGGGCTCGCTCGGCGTCGGGCTTGCAGCCGACCTCGCGGGCTGGGGCGTCTCCTTCGCGATCCTCGCGGGACTGTTTGCGGCCGCGTTCCTCGCGCTCGCCGTGAACGCCGCGCTCGGGACGGGGTACTGAGACCGGCGTGAGTCGGCGGTGAGGACCCTATCCGAGCAGGCGTCGATGTTCGACCTTGATACAACGATCCTGCACGACGCGGAGCCCGTCGGATTCTGCGGCGGCCGTCACCTCGTCGTGGGCAATTCCGAGCTGGAGCCAGACGTCGCCGGCGTCCCCGCGAGAGGCGTGCCGCTCGCGCACCGCATCGAGGATCTCCGGCACCTCCTCGCTCGGGCGGAACACGTCGACGAGGTCGACGGACTCCTCCACGTCCGCGAGCGAGCCGTATGCGGGTTCGCCGAGCACCTCGTCCGCGAAGGGGTTCACCGGGATCACCCGGTAGCCCTGTCGCTGGAGGTACGCCGGCACGTCGTGGGCGGCTTTTCCGGGCGTCGTCGAGCAGCCGACCACGGCGATCGTGTCGGCGTCGAGCAGCTCACGGAGGGCGGCATCGTCGGTGACTGGCATGGTCACGAATGGTCGCGTAGCGACTTAAAAGGCAATACGGGGAGTGAACTGGGCGGCGGGAGGGGACGGTGGGTCGGGCAGAGCGCCGGCGAGCGCTACTCGGCGAGCGCTACTCGGCGAGCCGGACGGAGACGTCGCCGTCCTCCGAGAGTGTGACGATGCCGTCGAACAGCTGTTTCAGGGTGTTCATCGTCTGATCATCGTGGGCGGTCGAGTCGATGCAGAACAGTCCGAGCCCCTCGACGCTCTGGATGCGGCCCGTGAACACGTGGAGGAACCGAAAGACGGTCTGCAGGTCCGCGTACATGAGGAGGGTGGACAGCGAGTGGACCATGATCCGGTTGCGCTCGATACCGCGGTCGCGGTAGAACGCCTGGAGGAACTCCGAGAGCTTGATCCCGATCCCGGTCATGTCCACTGGGGAAGAGGTGTACTTGATCCGGTCGTCGTCGCGCACGTCGCCGACGCCCTGCTGGCGGGTGACGCAGTCGACGACGGCGACGGGTTTTCCCTCGTAGTCGACGCGCTTTTTGTAGTCCTTGAGCACGCGCTCGGCGCTGTCCTTGGTGGTGACGATGATCGACCCGTCCCCGCCGGTCGTCCCGTCGGCGAGGATGTCGAGCGCGAGTTTGCGCTTGCCCGTCAGGGGCGGCCCCGTCAACAGGAGGTTCGTTCCCGGCTCCACCTCGGCGTCGAGGTGGGGAGCAAGGTCATACATGGGTGTGCCTCGCTGCGGCGGCCGGCGGCGGACGCTGGTTCAGAGAGCGGGCGGTCCGACCGGTGTCCATCAACTGATGGAAAGATGCCGTCTCCGGATAATATTCTTTTTGATCGGCCATGCGAGCGTTTCTCACCATATTGCCACCGTTCGCCCGGCGATGAACGCCCCGACGGCGAGCAACATTCCTGATTTGAGCTGGCGTTGCCCGGTCGCCGGATCGTCGTACGCGAGCACCGCCGCCCGGAGCATCACCAGATTCGCGGGGACGACCACGGCGAGATACGCGACGCCGAAGGTGCCGTCGAGGTACGGGACGACGCTCGCGCCAACCGCGAGCGCCAGCGCGGCGAGCCCGACGGTCGTCGCCGTTCGCTCGCCGAACGCGATCGGCAGGGTCCGCAGTCCCTCCTCGCGGTCCCCGGCGAGGTCCTCGACGTCCTTGATCACCTCGCGGGTGAACGTCGCGACCGCCGCGAGGACGGCGAGCGCGGCGGCGCCGAGCGGCTCGCCGACGGCCGCGCCGCCGAACAGGAACGTCGAGCCCGTGAGGAAGCCGACGACGACGTTGCCGAGCCCGAGCAGGCCTTTAAACAGCTTCGTGTACGCGACCAACAGCAGCAGGTTCACCACGGCGATGGCGATCGCGGTCGTCGGGAGAACGAGGGCACAGACCACGGCGCCGGCGAACAACACGAGGCTGAACGCGAGCGCGCCGCGCGCGGACACCGCGCCCCGCGGGATCGGCCGGTCGGGCTGGTTGACGGCGTCGATCTCGCGGTCGAAGTAGTCGTTGACTGCGTTGCCCGCGCCGACCGCGAGCCCCGTTGCGAGCACCGCAGCCGCGACCAACAGCGGGGTCTCGAAGGCGCCGCCGGCGACGTACGCGCCGGTGAAGGTCAACACGCCCGCCGCGACCGCGTTGCCGGGTCGGGTG
This sequence comes from Halorubrum gandharaense, assembly GCF_054654575.1. NCBI lineage: Archaea > Methanobacteriati > Methanobacteriota > Halobacteria > Halobacteriales > Haloferacaceae > Halorubrum > Halorubrum gandharaense. The sequence goes on along the minus strand of NZ_BAAIET010000001.1, from coordinate 178,741 downwards.
AGCTCCAGCAGACCGCGGGCACGGCGAGTGACCGACATACACGACCCCTTCTCAGCCGAGGGCGTTAAAAGGCGCGGAGTCAGCGGAGGACCGCCGGGACGGGCGCCGGCGAACGGCCCTCAGCGCCCGCCGGCGGGCGCCTCAACACACGCCCGCGGCGGCCACACCGAGTGCGTGAGACCCCTGCACCCGTCGTCCTGAACCGCGGGACTTAAGCGGGCGAACGGGTTACGACGGAACACGGGCGCTTAGCTCAGTCTGGATAGAGTGCTTGGCTTCGGACCAAGTTGCCGGGGGTTCAAATCCTCCAGCGCTCATTCTGCCCCATAAAACTACTGCCAAAGTCACTCTTATCCCCTGCAATATCTCGCGCGCAGAGCTAGCAATTATCGATGCGTATCTTCTACTGCCATCTATTTCAATAGTTTGTACCTGCGGTAGAATTATTGTGTCTGAAATACTACCTGCACCTATGAGTGATTCACGAGGAGCCGAACGCTGGAAAGAACACCAGAGTGCGTTCGACCGCGTTCGTTCTGTTGCCATGACGGTTTCTGAGCCTCGGTCAGCAGATTGGATTGCAAATCAGGCTCATGTTGCGGGGAACACTGCACGCGGTCATCTCCAACGTCTCGTCGAGATGAACGTACTCCAGACCATCACGGAAGGTAGTGCAACCCATTACGCGCCAGACCCGCTTTACACACGTATGCAGGCCCTTCGTGACCTCCTTGACGGTCGCGACCGCGACGGTCTCCTCCAGTTGCGAGGCGACCTCCAAGAGCAAGTGGAGGAGTGGCAAGCCCAGTATGATTCTGATTCTCCAAGCGCCCTTCGGGAGAAGGCAGCACACGCTAATTCTGCCGCAAAGACCCACGAAATGCGTCGAACTGCAAATGATTGGGATATCGTTGCGTACCGTCTTCGACTCGTCGAGGATGCGATCAAGCACTACTCAGATTACGCTGGTAGTACTCCTGCCACAGCCTAACGCGGATGTTCGCATTCGACGGCGGCTACGAACCCGGACGAGCATCGCACACAGTCCTGCTTGAACTTCGTCAAACTGTGAAGCGGCATCCTGCCGTCAAACACGCCAGCGGGGAACCATCTGGACAATTTACCCGTGTAATTGTCACGCTCTCTCCTTCCATTCTCGACAGAGACGTTGCGGAGGCAACCCTGACAATTCGTTGGTACGCAGGAGAGGCTGCCGACGCGAACCCAGAGTTCGCATTTCACTATAGCGACTCCTCAGGATTCGACTGCGGGTGGCATCACGAGCCGAACCCTCATGTGGATGGATGGGGACACTTTCAACAGCGCTTATCGGACGAAGAAAAATACAGGTATGAGGCTGTTTCTTTTGAAAATCATCAGCCAATTCCGCTGCTCTGGGAAATTATGGACCGACTTGGTAATCGTCTTAGCAATGACTGAGATCATCAAAATAATGGCTTACGAAGGTTTCATTTGTAATCAAAATCAGTTGGGTGACAACTAATGAGATATAATGGGCGAATAGACAAGGGTGTCAACCTTAGCGTGAAGGAAGCGGCCGAGCGAAAGTGTCAAAAGTAACTGAAATTGATTTTGTGAGTTGGATTCACTACTATCTGTCCATGACCCACCCGCATCAATGGGATTTTTGATTTCACGATACTGCCAAAATAATATTTAATGGGTTCTGTATTCTCAGGAATTTCATATGTGTTCAGAAATTTCTCTCTCAATTCGGTATAATGGTTGATGTTAACGGATCTACTAACGAGGGATTTCTCAATCATTCTTTAGGTATTCGTCAACACTCCATCGAGGGGATGCCCGGCATCGAGGTCCTCAGACAAGTACGCCAGTCCCCACCGCGTGGTCCCGTACATGTTTCCACCTTCGACGATCAGCGCAATGGGCACCCCCCTGACTAGCTGCTCGCAGCACTGTTCGATGTAGTGGGCGTCACGCTGACAAAAATCCGGCGGCGTCCGCACTCCCGCGCGACATCCTCCGCAATGTGCGTGAGGGTGCGCACGGCGACCGAACCGCTCTACTTCTCGTCGCGTTTGCGCAGCTTCTCGATCTTCGCTTCGAGCGAGTCGATCGCCTCGCGGGCCTCCTTCGAGGCCTTGCCGCCGGCTTCCTTCCCTTCGTCTGCGAGCTCGTCGACCTCCTCGCGGACGCGGTCGATCGCCGAGTCGATACGCTTGAATCGGTCCTTTTTCTCTTCGGACATCACGAAGATGGTTGCCCGGAAGCGGGGTAACGCTTCCGGCGGCGACGAAACTCGTTCGGCCGGTCAGTCGCCGCCGAGCAGCTCGTCGACGAGGTGTTCCGCGACGCCGGAGAGGTGCACCTGCGCGAACAGCCCGACGAGCACGGCGCCGAGCGTGTTGAACATCATGTCACGGACGGTGTCGTCGATGCCGAACTGCGCCAGCGGCATCTGGATCCCGGTCTCCTCGGCGAGGAGGTCGAGCCCGAACTCGAACAGCTCCCAGATGACGCCGAACGCCATCACCACGATGACGATCCAGACGAACGCGAACCGCGGGGGGAGGTGGATCTCGTCGTGGTGGAGGTCGACGGCGCGCGCGAACGTGTAGCCGATGGCGGCGACCAGCGACGCCGACATCGCGTGCGTGAGGTGGTCCCACCAGCCGATCTGCGCGTACAGCCCGGCGGACCCCATCGTGTGGAGGAAGACGGCAAGCGTGATCCAGAGCCCGAGCCAGGGGTCGAGCGGCACCTCGTAGTTGCGCTCGAATATCGCCGGCGCGAACGTGATCAACAACGCGACGGAGCCGTTCGTGATCGCCTTGGGCTCGCCGGCGACGAGCCCGTAGGCGACGATGGCCGCAAGCACGATCTGCATCCCGCGGGTGAGCCGGCGTTGCGTCCGCTCGTCAGGCCGGGGAAGCAGTCGGCTCATCGGCGCACCACCCGTCGGAGGTGACGGCGAAGGGCGCGTCCTCGACGCCGGAAGTAGGCGTCGAACAGCAGGCCGGCGAAGAGGCCCGCGAGGGTGACCCAGAAGAACTCTACCATGAGCGCGGCGTTGGCGGCGTCCTGAGAGACGCCGGGCCCCATGAGGAACTCGGTCCCGAGGTGGCGGTCGGCGTTCCAGCGGACGACCGACCAGGCGGCGACGGACGCCATCGTCGTCAGCACGACGAAGAAGACGGCGAACCAGTGGGTGAGCTGGATGTCCGTGAACATGTGCAGCTGGACGGTCACCAGCAACGCCAGCCCCGCGACGGAGAGGTAGTAGCCGAACGTGCCGAGCTCGCCGCCGGCGAGCGCCCGGACGAGGATCGGCGCGAGCGCCAACACCAGCAGCTCCCACGGGAGCATCATCCGCGGATTGCGGTGGGCGACCGGCGGGACCAGTACGACGGCGGTCGCGGCCGCCACGAAGCCGAGCCAGAGCCAGTCGGCGTCGAGGAAGCTCTCGATCGCGACGAGCGGCAACACCGCGACCAGCACCCACGCGATGATCGCGTTGGTCTTGCCGTCACGAAACAGCCGTGCGAGCACGTCGTCGTCCTCGCCACCGTCTACGCCGCCGTCCGCCGGCGGATCGTCGTTGCTCATACAGGTCGGATGTGGGGCTCACGCTTAAAAGTGGGCGGCACCGGTCGCGGGACGGTTAACGGAGGATTACTCGACGTAGCGCTCGGGGACGTGCTCGCGGACCGGCTCCGGAAGCGCCCCGAACACGGTCGGCGCGAGCGCCGCGAGCCACCGCCGAAGGGTGACGTAGAGGATCGCGACGCCGAGCGCGCCGGCGACGACGACCCACAGCAGGCCGTCGAGCAGGAGGAGCAGCGGCGCGGCCGCGACTCCACACAGCAGCAGGTCCCCCGGGGAGCCGTCGTAGCGCACCCAGCGTTTGGGGCGACGCCAGCGCCCCAGCACGTGGTCGTAGACGGCACGCTCGGAGGTGCCCTCCCACGGCCGGAGCTCCAGCCCGCCGCCGTACCGGTCCATCCGGCAGTGGGCGGTCGCGCCGAGCAGGAACGCGATCGCGGCGAGCGCGACGGCGGAGCTCGGCGCCAACAGCGCCGCGACACCCGCGGGTAGCGCCGCGAGGGCGTATCCCGTCGGGTAGTGGAGCGTCCGGCGGTGGCCGGCGTACAGGTCGAGGTCCGGGACGACGCCGCCGAGCAGCGCCGCCCACAGCGCCACGGGCGCCAGCTCCGGATTGAGCGCCGCCAACGGCAGCCCAAGCAGGAGCCCGACGACCGCGTGGGTGGGGAGCATCACGTTATATCGCCTCTACAGAAAGGAGGTGACGGACGCTTAAGGCGTTGTCGCGTCCCCGAATCCCACCGGAAACGTGGTGTGGTGATGTTTAAAAGACCGGATAATCCCGAGCGAGATTGAGAGTCGTGGGTGGCGTTCGTTCGACCACTGATGTACCCCGTTTCGTTCGTCGTCGGCGTCGTGGTCGTCGCACTGTTCGCCATCATGGCTGCCATGTGCTACTTCACCTACCTTTCGTTGCAGGCGGAGCAACACCGGGACGCGAAGAACGTCACCCCTGTTGAGGGGTAGGTCCTCGGTCAGGACCGGGAGCGGTCGTCGGCGAGCGCCCCGGTGGGGACCGGACGGAGACCCGGCAGCGCCCGCCGGCATCCCTCCGTGGCGAAACGCCTATCGGCGCGAGTCCCCGAGAGGGGGTCAGTCGCGGCCCCGCCGCGAGGAGCCACCGTGGACCCACTCGAACCGACGGACGACCTGCTCGAATCGCTGTACGTCGTCAACAAGGTCGCAAAGCAGCTCTCGGACGAGGCGACCGACGCCTACGATCGCGGCGACGCCACCCGGAGCAACGTCTGTTCCGCACGGAAGAACGCCCTCTACCGCCTCAAAAGCGAGGTGATCGCCCGCGTGGTCGCACACGACCCGTCGGCGGTCGTCGGCGAGTACCACGCGATCAACGGCGACGCGTGGCTCCACCTCTCCGTCGGGGACTGGAACTTCCACCAGCCGCCGTACGCCATCGGCAGCGAGCTCACGAACGCGATCCGCGTCACCAACTCCGCGGACGCGCCGCGGGATGCCCCCTACGACCGGAGCGCGGCCGTCGAGCGCTCCGAGCGCTCGATCGAGGACGCGCTCACCCGACTTGCGGACGCCGGCGCCAACGCCAACGACCATCTCCAGCGCCCGACCGTCACCAGCGCTGACGACCGGATCGTCGACGTGCGCTGGTCCTGTCTCCGCTAGGTCACTCCGTCGACAGCGGCGGCAGGTCGGCTTCGATCTCCTCGCGGCGTCCCTCCAGCCACTCCGGCAGCACCAGCTTCTCGCCGAGGGTTTCCAAGGGCTCGTCCACGTCGTACCCCGGTTCCTGCGTGGCGAACTCGAAGAGAACGCCGCCGTTCGTTCGGGCGTAGACGGAGCGGAACCACTTGCGGTCGATCACCTCGGTCGGGCGAAGCCCGTGCTCCTGTAGGAGGCCCCGCCACGACTCCTGTTCGTCGGTCGTCACGCGGTAGGCGACGTGGTGGACCGTCCCTGCACCCGGAACCCCGCGAGGAGCGTTCGGGTCGGCGAGCACGTCGACGACGAAGCCGAGCTCGCCGTCGGTCGCGTACCGGATACGGCCCTCGTCGTCGTCCCGGTCCGTCTCCGCGTACCCCATCGCCTCAAGCAGGTCGACGGTTGGACCGGGCGCGCCCAGCGAGAGCTCGACGGCGAAGAACCCGCGAATCGCGTGCCCCTCCGGAACGGGTCCTTCAGGGGGATCGCCGGCGGGCGCGTCCTCGCGGGCGACGAGTTCGAGCGGGAGGCCGTCGGGGTCCGCGAACCGAATCACGGTATCCCCGAACCGCTCGAACATCTCCGCGTCGACGCCCTCGGCCGCGAGCCGGTCCGTCCAGTAGTCGACGCTCTCGGCGGGAATCGTGAACGACACCGTTGAGGCCTGCCCCGTCCCGACCTGTCCCTGCCGGGCGCCGACGTACGGGAAAAACGTCATGCTCGTCCCGGGGTTGCCGGCGTGGTCGGCGTAAAACAGGTGGTAGACGCCCACATCGTCCTGGTTGACGCTGCGCTTGACGAGACGGAGCCCCAGCGTTTCGGTGTAGAACGCGTGGTTCTCGCTCGGGTCGCTGGCGATGGCGGTGACGTGGTGGAGTCCTGGCGTGGCAAGGTGGCTGCTCATACACGTATGGAGACACGCCAGCCACTTATGCCCGCGCGAACCCGAACGCGACCGGGTGACGCCGGGGTTACTCGATAATTGTGACCCGAAAGCCGACGGCGATGAGAGCGGGAACCGAGCACCCCGCCGCGGAGCGACGAAAGACCCGCATTCCCGGGAACGCCGGCCGTCGGACGGAATCTCCCCATTGGGGGCGCGGCATTCCGACTGCCCATGGTGTCCACGGGCGAGCCAACTGCAGATCCACCCGTGATCCGCGGAATCCGGGACGTGGCGACGACGATCGCGTCGGCAGTCGCTAGCATGTGTGACTCACGGTATGTTCCTAACGTTCACCCCCGAGGGGGCAAACGCTGGAATGCCGCAACCGTCAACACCCACTGGACGAGGATGTCTCGTGTTGCAGGTTCATGAAGTGGGGGAGCGGGGATATAATACACGGCCAATTCCGCACTCCTGTTCATTGAAAATATACGCGGAGAACGGACGACCGACGACGATGCCGTGGGTCACCTGAACCCCACGCCGTCACCGATCGCGGGCGCCGGTCTACTCGTCGGCGTCGACGACGTCGATCGCGCCGAGCATCCCGACGCCGATGTGTGGAGTACACGCGTACAGCTGGATACCGTCGTCGTCGAACGACTGCTCGAACGTCTCGTCGGGGTCGTCGACCGCGTCGCCGCTGCTGAAGTCGGACGCGGACTCCTCGTCCGATTCGACGTTGTGTTGGCCGCCCTCGCCGGTCCACTCCCAGCGGACGGTGGTGCCGGCGTCGATCCGGATCGCCGGCGGATCGAACGCGAGTCCGTCGGGACCGCCGCCGACGAGTACTTCGACCTCGTCTTCGCCGGTGTGGTCCTCGATGGAGCCCTCGTACAGCCGCGCGTCCGCGAGGTATTCGTCGATCTCGGACGGCACGTCACCACCGTTCTCGTCGCCGTTCTCGTCGCCGTTCATTCCGTTTCCGTCATCGTCCCCGTCGTCGCCATCACCGCCGGCGCCGCCGTTCGCGTCGGGTTCGGCGTCGTCGTCCGCACAGCCCGCGAGCACGCCGAGCGTAAGCACCGATCCGGTTCCGGCCGCGTACTGCCGTCGCGAGAGCTTTTGGGACATCAGCTGAACCTTGGTGGCGCACGTATACAAACCCCGTGATGCCAGTAGCGAATTCGGGTTTCTCACACCTGTGAAACTGCCGAAATACTCAAATTCGCATGTTTGAGAGTATATAAGTGACGTGGTCAGGCGAGCATCTCCAGTTCCCGTCAGGAAGCGGCGCGTTTAACCCCGCCCCCGGCAAGAGTTCGTCGAATGCGGGAGGACGAGCTCGCGACGCGAGTCGTCGACCACTACGATGTCGTCCACGACGACGCCGAGATCCGCCTTGAGGAGCCGTATGAGGCCGGGTCGAGCCGAGGCGTCGCGGACGTGTACGTCCGGACGAAGACGCCGGAGCGCGTCGACCGTGTGGTGGAGCTGAAAGGCGACGCCGCCGTCCGCCGCGCCACGGGGGCAAACGCCGTCCTCAGACAGTTCCGCCGGATGGAACGCTACTTCTACGATGATAATGCGCACGCGATCCGTCGGAAACTCGGACGTACCGAGCCCGGCGTCCACTTCCTGCTGTTGTTCGCGCCCACGCCGACCTGCGTCCACCACGTCGCCACCCACGCCTCGCTGTACGGCTCCGTCGACGTTGCGGCAAGCGTCGACGACGTGCCCGCGGTCCGCAAGGTCGCGTTCCTCATCGGCCTCGACGGCGGGCCGTCGGATCTGAGCTTTCTGTCCGTCAACGCTGACGCCCCGTTCGGGTCGCCGGCGTTTCTCGACGCCGTCCCGCCGAACTCGCGGCTGGCCGAGAGCCTCCGGAAGGTGGACGACGAGCTCGTCTCCTACGACTGACCCTCCTCGACTGCCTCGCGCACGTCGTCGAGTAGCGAGCGCTCGGCGGCCACCTCCTCACGCAGCACGTCGAGTGCGTCCGACAGCGAGCCGTGGTCGGCGAGATAGGTGATCCCGACGGCACTTTTGATCAGGTTCGCGCTCGCGCCCGTGAAGGTGGTCGGCCCGAGCTGAGCGACGGCCCCATCGCCCACGGAGATGAGCCAGCCCGGCGTCTCGAACGTCCACGTCTCGAACTCGGGCTCGCGGTCCGCCTCGGCGGCCGCCAGTGTCTCACGGACGTTCGCCGCGACCGTCGGCGCAGCCCGAACCGCGGCCTGCGCGCTCGCCGGGACCTCGGCGTCCGTGGCGTCCTGCACCCGCGCCGCGTCCCCCACGACGAACGTCCGGTCGTCGACCGCGAACGTGGCGTCCACCGGCTCGCGCTCCCCGCCGAGCGCTTCCGGACCGCGCACCCCGCCCGTCCACACGAGCTGGTCGTACGGGAGCGTGCCCTCGTCGTCCTCTCCCTCCCCTTCCTCCTCCAGCACGACTTCCTCGGGGCCCACTCGCGTCACTGGCGTCTCCGCCCGGATCTCCACGTCCAGCCGCGCGAGCTCCTCGCGGGTCGCCGCACGGAACTCCTCGGGGAACCCCGGGACGATCCGGTCACCCGCCTCCAGCAGCACGACGGAAACGTGGTCGGCGACGCCCTCCTCGCGCGCAAACTGGGCGAGCTCGCCGGCAGTCTGGACGCCCGACAGTCCGGCACCGACGACGACCACGCGGCCACCGCCCGCGGCCGCCACCTCGCGGAACGTCCGGCGGATCCGCGCGGCGTGCGGGAGCCGCTTCAGCGGCGTCCCGTGCTCGCGAGCACCCGGTACCCCGTGGTAGTCCGTCTCCGCACCCAGTGCGACGACGGCGGCGTCGTACGGGAGCTCGACGCCGCTCTCCAGCTCGACAACGCGCTCCTCACGGTCGACGGAGCTGACCGTTGCCTCTCGCACCGTCGCGTCGTCGAGTAGCTCAGCGAGCGGGAGGCTGATCTCGTCGACGAACTCCGGGCGACGGATCGCCCGATGAAGCTCGTGTTGGATCAGGTGGTCGCCCGTCTCGTCGATGACGGTGAGGTCGGCGTCCTCCGGAAGTCGCTCCTCCAGTTTCGTGGCGGTGACGAGGCCGGCGTAGCCGCCCCCGAGCACGACGACGTGCATTGACTGGGCGGAGAGGCGCCACGCCCAAAGAGGTACTTGCCGTTCGTCGCCAGCGCGTCGCCAGTACGCTGCCAGCGCGTTGCCAACAGTCGCGCACGGCGCCCTCAGGTCACGCCGTCATCCGGAGCGTCGTAGCGCAGATGGGCGTCCGTCTCCAGCACCTGCTCGATCGTGTCGACGGCGTCCAGCACGTCCGCGAAGGAGGTGTACAGCGGTGCGGGGCAGATCCGGACGACGTTCGGCGGTCGGAAGTCGACGACGATCCCACGATCGGTGAGCGCCAGGCTCAGCCGGTTCGCTTCCGGGTGTTCGAGCGCGACGTGGCCGCCCCGGGCGTCGTGCTCCCGCGGAGTACCGACCGACATGTCGGGGAGCCGCTCGTCCACGAGGGCGATCAGGAAGTCCGTGAGCGCAAGCGACTTCGCGCGGATTCGGTCGACGCCCGCCTCGTGAATGGTCTCGGTCGCGCCCTCGATGGGGGCGGCCGCCAGCAAGGGCGGGGTGCCGATCTGCCACGCGCCCGCGTCATCGGCCGGCGTATACGTGGCGTTCATCTCGAACTGGGTCGCCTTCTCGTGGCCCCACCACCCCGTCAGCGCGGGCGTGAGCCCGTGGTGGCACTCGGCGACGTAGAGCGCGGCGAGCGCTCCCGGTCCCGCGTTGAGGTGCTTGTAGGTGCACCAGGTGGCGAAGTCGACTCCCCGGTCGGCGAACTCGTGGGGAACCACGCCGGCGGTGTGGGCGGCGTCGAACCCCGCATAGGCGCCCGCCGCGTGTGCCGCCTCCGTGATCCGCGCCACGTCGAACAGCTGCCCGGAGCGGTACAGCGCGGTGGGCATCCAGACGATGCCCACGTCGTCGTGCTCCGCGAGCGCGGCCTCCACGTCGGCGGGGTCGATCGTCCGCCCGTCTCGACTCTCGACTAGTCGAAGCTTCTCGTCCGGGTCGATGCCGCGAGCGCGAAGCTGTGACCGGATCGCGTAGTGGTCCGAGGGAAAGTCCAGCTCGTTCACGAGCACGGCGGGCGCCGTCTCCGTGTCCCACGTGCCGTCGGCCGCGGGGTGGCCCTCACGGTCGGGGCCGTTCCCCGCGCGGAGTTCGTCGAGGAAGGTGCCGACGAGCGTGTGGATGTTCACCGTGATGGAGTTGCCGACGGCGACCTCCGCCGGCGCGGCACCGACGAGCGGTGCGAGGTCGGCGCCCAGTCGTTCGCCGACCTCGAACCACGGGGGATCCGCGCCCGTCCAGCCCTCGATCAGCAGGTCGCGCCACTCGTCGACGACCCGGTCGAGGCTCGCGAGCGCGGCGTCACACGCCGGGCCGAGCGAGTTGCCGTCCATGTACAGCACGTCCTCGGAAACGTGAAAGCGGTCCGCGAAGGATTCCAGCGGGTCGGCGGCGTCGAGCCGTGCCGCCGTTTCGGCGGCGTCGGTCGGGTCGCCGGCGTCGGCATCATCGGCGTCGGCCGGGTCAACCGGGTCGCCCACGCCGAACGTCCGAGCCGGGGCGTAGGGGTCCCCGTCGTCTCCGTGCATACGGAGACGGACGCCGCCGGCGACTAAGCCGTTGCGGAGCGGGTGGCGGCCCAAAAGGGCCGGCGGGTGCTTATAAGGCGCTGGCGCAACCACGTTCAGCCATGAGCGATCCCGAGCTTCGAGAAGCCGTCGAGACGTTTCTCGCCGACTACGAGAAGGCGATGTCGGAGTACGACCAGGGCTACGTCGACGCCGACGCCACGCTGTCGGTCCTCGACACGCACGTCACCCACTTAAAAGAGGTCGCGGAGGCGTCCGAGGAGTCGTCCGCGGAGCAGTCGGCCGAGCAGTCGGAGTAGGGGAGCGAGCGCGTTCCGGCTCCTTTTAAGCGAACGACGGCCGAAACGGCGGCCATGGTCTCTGAGATCTTCGATCCCGACCGGTGGGAGCCGGTCACCGACGAGTTCGACGACGTGACGTACCACCGCGCCGTCGACCTCCCGGCCGTGCGGATCGCGTTCGACCGCCCCGAGGTCCGCAACGCGTTCCGGCCGGGCACCGTCGACGAGCTGTACGCCGCGCTCGACCACGCACGCAAGCAGGCGGACGTGGGCTGCGTCCTGCTCACGGGCAACGGCCCGTCCGAAAAGGACGGCGGGTGGGCGTTCTGTGCCGGCGGCGACCAGTCCGTCCGGGGCGGCTCCGGCTACGAGTATCGCGACGACGACGAGGCGGGCAAGGAGGACGACGAGCTCGTGCGCGAGGCGCGCGCCGGCCGCCTCCACATTCTGGAGGTCCAGCGCCTGATCCGGTTCATGCCGAAGCCCGTCGTCGCCGTCGTCCCGGGTTGGGCGGTCGGCGGCGGCCACTCGCTGCACGTCGTCTGTGACCTCACGCTCGCCAGCGAGGAGCACGCGAAATTCCTCCAGACGGACCCCGACGTCGCCTCCTTCGACGGCGGCTTCGGCTCCGCGTACCTCGCCAAGCAGATCGGCCAGAAGAAGGCGCGTGAGGTGTTCTTCCGCGGCAAGACCTACTCCGCCGAGGAGGCCGTCGACATGGGAATGGCGAACGAGGCGATCCCCCACGAGGAGTTAGAGGAAGTCGCGCTGGAGTGGGCCGACGAGATGACCAGCAAGTCCCCGACCGCCATGCGCATGCTGAAGTACGCGTTCAACATGACCGACGACGGCATGGTCGGCCAGCAGGTGTTCGCCGGCGAGGCCACCCGCCTCGCCTACATGACCGAGGAGGCCCAGGAAGGCCGCGACGCCTTCCTCGAAAAGCGCGAGCCGAACTTCGAGGAGTACCCCTGGCACTACTGAAGCGACGACGACACTGAGAAGGCGGAGAGACGATACCCGTCACCCACCACGTCGCGGTGGCGCGCCCGGCGAGCGCCCGCTGGCGCGAGCCGGCGCGCGAGGGAGGCGGGAGCGCGCCGGCGTTGCGGTGCGGTCCGCCGGCGCGCTCTCCGCCGAGGCTGGGGAGGCGTGAGGTGCGGTTGCGGTGCCGTGCGGTTGCGGTGCTGTGCGGGGTGGGACTCAAAGGAGCCGGCTGGGGCTTTGGCGGTCGTGTTCTCCGCAGTCGTCGCCACACTCACCTCACCAACCACTTTTGAGGAGCCGGCTGGGGCTTTGGAGGTGTTCGCGGCGTTCTCACCGCACTAACCGCTTATAAGCCGCCGGCGCTCGTGACCGGCGAAACGCCTATCCGATCCCGCCGAAAAGCCGGCACATGCGCCGACGGACCCTCCACACGCTGGCGTTCCTGTTCTGGATGCCGATCGCGGTGTACGCCGGCTACGCCGCTCTCGGAGCTGGAACGGCCGGGATGCTGGCAGGAGGAGCGTTGAGCCTCGCCTGCGGCGCGCTCGCCGCCGGTCACGCCTACATGATCGCGACCGTGGATGGCGGAGAGGAGATAGCGTCCGCGGGCGCCGACTTCCAACGGTCCCCGCTCGACGAGTCCGTCGTGAAGGGCCACGGGGGCGACACCGAACCGGGACGACTCGCCGCCGAGAAGCCGCCGGATGGAGACGAGGTCGACCCGCAGGAGCGCGAAGGCGACTAAGCAAAACCCGTGGACCGCTAACCGCGCGGTCGTCTACCGCGGGTCCCAGCCGTGGAACTCGGTGCCCTCCTCCAGTTCCAAGTCGAACGCCGTGATCATGCCGCCGAGCGCGGCGTACCCCTGCGCGGTCGCCGCGATCCCGACGATCGCGTCGTCGTCGTACAGCGCCGCGATCTCGTCGTGTGCGACGGCGTCGACCTCCTCGTTGACCACTGCGCGGGCGTACTCCACGAGGGTGCGCTCGTCGTCGTCGAGCACCGCGAGGTCGTCCGCGCCGATCGCGGCGATCGTCTCGTCGGCGATGTCGACGCCGCGCGCGATGTTGACGTGCTGGTGCCACTCGTAGCGGTTGCCGATCTCCGAGGTGGCCGCGAGGATCACGAGCTCGCGCTCGCGGTCGGAGAGCCCGCTGTCGCTCCACAGTGACGAGAGGAAGCCACGCATCCCCGCGAGCACCGCCGGATTGTTGCCGAGCGACTGGTAGACATGGAGCGGTTTGCCCTGCAGCGAGGATTCCAGCAGATCCTCGTACTCGTCCGGGACATCGTCCGCGTCGACGTAGGGTACGCGTGCCATGTCGCGGAAGTGGACACGAGGCGGGTTAGGCGTATGGGGCTCGGTAGCGTTCGCCGGGTTCGGTGGCGGTGCCGTCGCGCTCGTGGCGGGGAGCGGGTTCGCTGAACCCGTCGGAGTATGAAACCGACACCTCGCGCTCGGCGTTTTCAGTAGTCTCGAACGATCAGCTCGGAGATTCGGCTGAAGTCTTCGGGATTCCCCGTGACGACCGGCTCATCATATCGGAGCGCAGTCGCCGCGATCTTGAGATCACCCTGTCCTACTCGGTCACCTTCGCGGCGGAGCTGTCCGTCGATACGGCCGGCGTGGCGCGCGATTTCGTCGGTGAGAGGAACGATCGGCCGAGAATTGAGCACGGATTGAATCTGTCCGACCTCCTCGTGAGTCCGTTCGGTGTATCCCACGCCAACGTACAGTTCGTAGACGACCTGTGCGGGAACGCGCTGGGGTTCGTCCGTAGACTCGAGCTCGGTTGCGACCGTTATTGCGTCCTCGTCGGCATTCATCAAGTCGATCAAAAACGAGGAATCAAGAATCACGGCTGTCCTCGAACCGTTCGACTACCTCATCAATCTCGTCGACGGCATCCTCGTCGGTCTCGTCAATCGCTGCTCGGAACTCCGCCGCTTCCTCGTCGGAGAGGATCCCGACGAGGTCGAGCAGCGACGCGCCCCCGGTGAGGCGGTCGATAGCTTCTGAAAACGTCTCGTCCGGACGCTTCTCGTTTTTAATGCGCTCGTAGACATCTTCATCGAGTCGGACGCTCTTCGTACTCATATGTATACGTCGTATACGAGACTGCATCAAGGTTTCCCCGGGGCTTCCGTACCGTGAATCACCCCGTGGGTTGACCCCGAGGCGGTTCACACTTCGATTGGAAAAGAAGCGTCGGATTCACGCCTGTTATAAAGGGCGGGACTCTCTCCTCGATTTAGATAGGGGCCCGAGCACTCGATACTGTAACACCTTCATAAGAGAAGTTTGTCCGGTGAGTCGGTGGTTCTGCGCACGTGAGGACCGCCTGCAAAGCCCCAGCCGGCTCCGGTCGAGGGTTTCGGACGCCGGTCCGGCTCGCTGCGCTCACGGGCTGCGACCTCCGTCGTCCCGCTCCCTGCTCGCGCCTTCGTCGCTCGCTTATCGAGGGCTCCCTCCGGTCGCCCTCGCCACGGTCGGTCCCGCAACCTTCACGAACGCCACACCCGAACCCCCACCAATGACCGAGGTTTCGCGAACGCGGGCGTGGCTGATGGCGGCCCGTCCCCAGACGCTTCCGGCCGCGGCCGCGCCGATCCTCGTCGGCGTCGGGCTCGCCATCGACGCCGGCGTGTTCGCGCCGCTGCCCGCGCTCGCGGCGTTCGTCGGCGCGGCGCTGATCCAGATCGGGACCAACTTCGCGAACGACTACTACGACGCGATCCAGGGCGCGGACACCGACGACCGCGAGGGGTTCACCCGTGTCGTTGCCGCCGGCATCATCGAGCCGGCCGAGGTGAAACGCGCGATGTGGCTCACCTTCCTCGCGGCCATCCTCGTCGGCACCTACCTCGTCTACGAGGGCGGCGTCCCCATCCTCGTGATCGGACTCGTCTCCGTCGCAGCGGGCATCGCCTACACCGGCGGGCCCTACCCGCTCGGGTACCACGGGCTCGGTGACCTGTTCGTCTTCGTCTTCTTCGGCGTGATCGCCGTGACGGGCACCTACTACGTCCAGGCAGTCAGCGTGCTTCACGCGGCCCCGTTCCCGCTGTGGCTCCCCGAGGGGACAGTTACGCTCGCGGCGGTCGTCGCCAGTCTCCCGGTCGCCGCGCTCTCGACGAACATCCTCGTCGTGAACAACGTCCGTGACCGCAAGGAGGACGCGACCACCGGCAAGCGCACGCTGGCGGTCCGATTCGGATACCGCTTCTCACGCATCCAGTTCCTCTCGCTCGTCGCGCTGGCGTACCTGACGCCGTTCTGGTTCCTGCTCCAGGGGTACGGCCTCGCCGTGCTCCTCCCACTGGTGACGCTGCCGCTCGCCGTCACGCTGAGCCGCACCGTTCTGACGGAGACCGCCGGCGACGCGCTGAATCCGGCACTGGAGTCGGCCGGCAAACTGCTCGCGGCGTTCGCCGCCGCCTTCGCCGTCGGGCTGGCGCTATGAGACGCCGCGACTTCTCGCTCCGGCTCGACAGCCCGCTCTCCACCGCCCGTGCCGAGATCCTCGACCGGGAGGGGGTCGTTCTCCAACTCGATCCGGGCGCTGATCCGGTCCCCAAGCCGGGTATCGGCGAGGCGACGCCCCTCCCGGGGTGGACCGAGACTCAGGAGGCATGCACCGCCGCGATCGACCGCGCAGAGCGGGAGGGTGTCGAGGCCGCGATGGCGGGGCTGGAGGACGCGCCCGCCGCGCGACACGGGCTCTCGGTGGCGTTTTTCGACGCGGAGGCACGCGCCGAGGGGGAGCCGCTCGCACACACTCTCGCCGCCGAGCGCGACCTCCCCGAACCCGCCGAGCGAGTCCCCGTTAATGCCACCATCGGCGACGGAAGCTCGAAAGCGAACGCAAAAACCGCCCGCCGAGCGGTCGACGACGGGCACCGTGCGGTGAAAGTGAAGATCGGCGCGAGACCACTGGAGGCCGACCTCGAACGCGTTCGAGCGATCCGCCGAGCGGTCGGCCCCGCAGTCGAGATCCGCGCGGACGCCAACGGCGGGTGGGACCGCGGCACCGCCCGGCGCGCGCTCGACGCGCTCGCCGACCTCGATGTCGCCTACGTCGAACAGCCGCTCCCGGCGAACGACCTCCCGGGACTCGCACGGCTCCGTGAGGAGAGCCGGGTGGCGATCGCCGCCGACGAGTCGCTCGCCGAACACGGACTGGACGCGGTGCTCGACGCCGAGGCTGCCGACTTCGTCATCCTGAAGCCGATGGTGTTGGGTGGCCCGGACCGCGCGCTCGATGCCGCGATGCGCGCCCGTGAGGCGAACGTCGAGCCCGTGGTGACGACCACCGTCGACGCGGTCGTCGCGCGCACCGCCGCGGTTCACGTCGCGGCCGCGATCCCCCACGTTCGCGCCTGTGGGCTCGCAACTGGGGAACTCCTCGCCGAGGATCTGGCACCCGATCCGTGTCCCGTCGAGGACGGTGACGTCGAGGTGCCCACGGAGGCGGGACTCGCGGGAGAGCGGTTCGACGGCATCGTCAACGAGGAGTGAACGGCCCCGGTTTCGGGCCAAGCGGGGGGCGTCTCGCCCGCTCAAAGCCGCCGCTTCGACCGCAGCCGAGCCAGTCGGATGCGGGTTTCCTGCCGACTGGTGCCGCGAACGCGGCGAGTTTCTTCGTCGGCCATCGACAGCAGCGAGAGCCGGTCGATCAGCGGCGGCCAGTCGCCGGCGCCAGCGGCGTCGCGGGCGTATTCGACGGCGTTCGCGAGCCCCTCGCCATCGTCCGGCGACGCTCGGGCGACCGCGGCATCCGCCGCACGGCGGCTCCCCGCGACGTAGAGGCGGTCGCCGATGACGAACGGGACCCAGATGGGGAGAAGACACACCCAGAGGAGGGCGCCAGCCAGCGTGTAGACCGGCCACGGGATCCGGTTGCGCTCGGGCTCGTAGCCGTGGATGCGGTTGACGCGACGGTCGTTCTCGCCGCGCTCCTCCCGGCGGGCGACCAGCAGGGTTGCAAGGAGCCCGAGCGTTTCGACGAGGAGAGTGGCCGGAAGCAGTGCGGTCGTCACCGCGGCATCTCCCCCGTCGAGTCGGACGAGTGCGTGCCGGAGCGCGGCGTCACGGTCGGCCTCGGGCAGCGAGAGAAGCCGCGTGGAGACGACGAGCGTCGCGCCGCGGTAGCCGTCCGTCACCGCCACGTTGGCCGCGTCCGCGTTGACGACCAGCACGTCGGGCGCGTCGACGCCGACCTCGCCCGCGAGCGCGCCGATCCTGTCGTCGAGGAACGCCGCCGGCTCCTCGTCGAGGTTCGCCCGCGGAAGGCGCTCTATCCGGCGCTCGACGAGGATCGGGCCGAGCAGCGCGGAGCCACCGATCCCGACGAGGACGGCGGCGAGCACGCCGACGGCAGGGCCGGGACCGAAAAACGCAAACAGCGGAACGAGCGGGATGGCGGCGACGACGGCCGGCACCACGGCGAGCGCGATCAGCCCGGCGGCCCCTCGCGGCGTCACCTGCCCGTTCCAGCGCATTACGGACGGCAGGTGGCGCACGCGGGTTAAAGGTCTGCCGGACGGCGGAGACGACGAGCGAGGTGCGGTCGTGGGGCCCGCGCCGGCGTATCCCTTCCGGAGCTTTTAACCTACTTCCGGGCCGAAATTCGGATAATGGCTTTTGAGGATCTGTTGAACGACCCCGTCATCCAGAAGTACCTCCACGAACTCGTGGGGCCGACGGGGATGCCGGTCGCGGCGGCACCGCCGGACGGTGAGGTCACCGACGAGGAGCTGGCAGAGGAGCTCGGACTGGAGCTGAACGACGTCCGACGCGCGCTGTTCATCCTCTACGAGAACGACCTCGCGTCGTACCGCCGAGTTCGTGACGAGGACTCCGGGTGGCTCACGTACCTCTGGACGTTCCACTACGACAACATCCCGGAGAACCTCGAAGAGGAGATGTACCGCCTGCTCGACGCGTTGGAGGACCGCGAGGAGTACGAGCGCACCCACGAGTTCTACCTCTGTGAGGTGTGTTCGATCCGCTTCGAGTTCGGCGAGGCGATGGACTTCGGCTTCGAGTGCCCCGAGTGCGGGTCGCCCGTCGAGTCGATGGAAAACGAGCGGCTCCGCGAGGCGCTGGAGATGCGCGTCGATGAGCTGCGCGACGAGCTCAACGTGGATGTGACCAGCTAATGGTCGTCCTTGCAACCAAGTGCTACGTCGAGGGTGACGCCCGCGACCGCGCGCTCGACGGCATGTACTCGCTCGTCGACAACGACGTTGGCGACCTCCACGTGGAGTGGAACGTCGGCGTGCGCGGCGACGACTTCGTGCAGGTGGACCTCTCCGGCGACGACGCCGAGGTCGCCCGCAACGTCCTTGCGGAGACGTGGGGCGAGATCGTCGCCCACGACGAGGGCTTCGAGCCCGGCGAGACGTACGTCGGCACGCTGGAGTCGTGGGACGAAGACGGGTTCGTCTTCGACGCCGGCGAGGACGTGTTCGTCCCCGCCGACGAGCTCGGCCTCGGCGTCGGCTCGCCCGAACAGGTCGTCGAGCGCTTCGGTCTCGTCCAGCACCTCCCGATGGAGTTCGTGTTCAACGGCGGCGGTGACGGTGAGGGCGACGGTGACGGCGATGGCGACGGTGACGACGACGCCGGCGACGGCGACGCCTCGGCGGACGCTCCCCACCGACTGTCGGACGACGAACGTGACCGCCTCTACGACTGGCAGCGTGGCGAGGGGCGGCTCAACGTCAACTCCGCCACTCGCGGCGAGGTGCGCGCGACGGTGAACCGTGCGGGCCACGCACAGGACATCATCACCGTCGAGCGCCTCGGCCTGCTCGAACAGAGCATCATCTGCAAGGAGGGGACGGACCCACCGGGCCTGCTCGCCGCTATCGGCCAGTATCTCCCGGCGGAGATGCGGTGTGTCGTCTGAGGTGAGCTGACCCCGTGAACCGACGTTTCCTCCTGGCGGTCTGCTGTGTCGTCCTGCTCACGCTCGGCGCCGGCTGTCTCGGCTACGTCACCGGCGGCGGCGAGGTGGCGAACGAGACGCTCGACAGCGACCCCCATAGCGAGTACCAGTTCGACACCAGCTACGACGCGGACTTCGATCTCTCGGCCAACGGGACGTACAAGGTCGTCTACCACGTTCCGGATGGAGAGCCGCTTCGACTGTACGAGGGGACGGTGTACGCCGGCGATCAGCCGTTGGAGTTCCACTCGTTCCGGTTCCAGTACCCCGACGGCGAGGTGATCAACGGCACCGAGTTCCGCGAGCGCGGCGGCGAGGTGGACCGCACCCCGGACGAGACGTGGATCCGCTTCACCGAGGAGATGGAGGGCGGACACGTGGCGTACTCCGGCACGGGCTCCCCCCGCCGGTTCACGATGAACGCCTATGTGGAGGGGTCGTACGCGGTGACGCTGCCGCCCGGCTTCAGCACGGACATCCCCATCGTGGGACACGTCTCGCCGCGGTCCCACACCGTCGAGGAGGTCGACGGTCGCGACCGGATCGCCTGGCAGTCGGTGACGAGCGGCTCCATCGTGGTGCAGTCGTACCGCGAGCGCGACCTCGTCATCTTTGCCGGCATCCTCGTCGTGGCGTTCGGCGCCGCCGTCGGCGGCACGCTCTACTTCCGTCGACAGCTTGAGGAGCTGCGGCAGCGACGACGCGAGCTCGGGCTCGGCGTCTACGAGGACGAGGAGTCCGACGGCGCCGGCGGCGGCAACGACGAGGACGAGCCGCCCGGCGGCCGATAGGCGGAACTGCACGCTGACGGTCCGTCTCGACCCGCACGATCCACATCGTCGTTCTCCCGATCCGCACTCTCTCTTTCGGCTCCACTGAGACCCTATTTTCCAGAGAGAACAGCAGATGAGACAGCAGTCGGTGAAACTGCGTGTTGAACGAGATCGGGAGTAGGTGTGTCACATGAGCGGATGCGGTGTTTATAAATGGGTCGTGGATGTTTCTGTCTTTCATTTATAAGTAGTGTTTGTCCGGTGAGTCGGTGGTTCTGCGCACATGAGGACCGCCTCCAAAGCCCCAGCCGGCTCCGGTTGAGGGGCTCGCTGCGCGCTCAAAAGGGCTCGCACAGCTCGCCCTTTTGAGTGCTTACGTCGCCCGTCGTCCCGGAGCCGGCTGCCCCTTTGAGTCCTCCCCGCACCGCACCCGCACAGCACCTCACGCCTCCCCAGCCTCGTCGTCGCCTGCGGCGACGACTCCCTCGCGCGCCGGCGAGCACCCGCTGGGCGCTCGCCGGGCGCGCCACCGCACCGCGCCCCCATCTATAAAGAGAGCGTCACCACCACTCTCGACGTTTTATATACTCTGTCGCAGGCGGCGATCTGCAACACCCACTCCCGATCTCGCTCATCGAGGGCTCCCTATAAACGCAACCTGGTCAGAACGTATCACCGACGACGGATTTCAACACAGTCTCGTTTGTTGATCCGCGTCGTGCCGCCGCCAGCGACTTTTTGAGTGGCGGTCTCCTTCTCGGACGCATGGAAGCCGCAGTCGTCACCGTGGGCAACGAGCTGCTCGTCGGTGACACCGTGAACACGAACGCGACGTGGCTCTGTGGACGCCTCGACGAGCGAGGCGTCCGGGTTCGGCGGGTGACGGTCGTGCCGGACGAGATCAGCGAGATCGCCCGCGTGGTCAACGAGTACAACGCGGAGTACGACGCCGTCATCGTCACCGGCGGGCTCGGCCCGACCCACGACGACGTGACGATGGAGGCGGTCGCCGCCGCTTTCGGTCGCGATGTCGTCGCCAACGAGGAGGCGGCCGCGTGGCTCGCTGAGCACGGCTACAGCGCCGAGGAGCTCACCGAACGGACGACCCACCTCCCGGCCGGCTGCCGACCCCTCCCGAACGAGGTCGGCGTCGCGCCGGGCGCCGTCGTGGAGACGACGTACGTGCTCCCGGGCGTTCCCGCGGAGATGAAGGCAATGTTCGAGGGGGTCGCCGAGGAGTTCTCGGGTGCGCCCACCTACACCCGGACGGTGGAGGCGGCGGAGCCGGAGAGCGCGCTGCTCGACCGGTTTACGAAACTGCAGGAGCGGTTCGACGTGACGGTCGGCTCGTACCCCGGCGACGGCGTGAGAGTGAAGCTCACCGCCGGCAGCGAGGAGGAGGCGGAGCGCGCGGCGGCGTGGCTCACGGAGCGAGTGGAGTCTCCGGACTCGTCGAAGACGCGGTAGTCGACGCCGAGATCCGAAAACGACGCCGGCGACTATCGAAGCAGGTAGCCGGCCCAGAGCGCGGTGACGAGCAGGCTGACAAGGAGCACGGCAAGCGCGGTCTCGTTGATGGGAAGCGGCTCCGGCTGAACGGCGAGCGGAATCATACGCCGCCCTTGTTCCGGGTGGGGCTTAAACGTTCATCGTTCGTCTCATGGGGAGACCCGGTCGGGAGAGTCCTCGATGGCCATCGGTGGAGCCGACGCCGCGCTCCCGTTAAGAGGCAGGAGCTGGAAGGACGCGTATGCACGTAGGCGTCGTCGTGAATCCGGTCGCCGGGATGGGCGGCCGCGTGGGCCTGAAAGGGACCGACGGGAAGGTGCAGGAAGCGCTGGCGCGCGGCGCCGAGCCCCGGGCGCCGGAGCGCGCACGGCGAGCGCTCACCCGCCTGCAGGAGCTGGCGCCGGAGGCGACCATTACGGTCGCCGCCGAGCCGATGGGGGAACGGGAGGTTCGTGAGGCGGGGTTCGAGGACGTGACGGTCGTCGACCCGTTCGGGGATGAGAACGGCGATCATGAGACTACCGACGGCGATCCCGGAACCACGGCCGCACACACCCGGACCGCAGTGCGGGCGTTTCTCGACGCCGGCGTCGATGTCGTGCTGTTCGTCGGCGGCGACGGGACCGCCGCGGACGTGGCCGAAACGGTGGAGGGAACGGGGACGCCGATGCTCGGAGTGCCGGCCGGCGTGAAAGTGTACTCGTCCGTCTTCGCCGTCTCGCCGGAGGACGCCGCGGAGGTCGTCGCCTCGTTCTCGCGAACTGAGCGTCGCGAGGTGATGGACATCGACGAGGACGAGTACCGCGAGGGCGAGGTCCACCCGGAGCTCCGCGCGGTCGCACACGTCCCCGTCGCCGACGAGCTGCAGTCCTCGAAACAGACCGGCGGCGGCACGGTGGAATCGCTCGCGGAGGGAGTTGCGGACGACGCGCGCTCGCGACCGGGCGTCACGTACGTGCTCGGACCCGGATCGACCGTCGGCGCGGTGAAGGAGGCGCTCGGATTCGAGCCCTCTCCCATCGGCGTCGACGTGTGGCGCGACGGCGAGGTGGTCGTGCGGGACGCAACGGAGTCGGAGATCCTCGACGCGCTCGGCGAGGAGAACGTCGTCGTCGTCTCGCCCATCGGCGGACAGGGGTTCGTCTTCGGCCGGGGGAATCCACAGCTGTCACCCGCCGTCATCCGGCAGTGTGACGTTGAGATCGTCGCCTCACGGTCGAAACTCGACGACGTACGCGTGCTGCGCGTCGACACCGACGACCCCGCGCTCGACGACGAGCTCGCCGGGTGGGTGAAGGTGCGCGTCGGCAAGTTCGAGACGCGGATGATGAAGATCGTCTGAGGAATCGGCCGGCGCGAACCCTCGTTTCCCCTTGTATATTGGCGAAGGAGTATAATGAACATAGGGTCAACCTTAAGGTGGATCCTGCGTTATACGGTGACATGGAAACGCGGAAGGTTCAACGGCTGGGACCCTCGACGCTGGCGATGACGCTACCGGCGGAGTGGGCACAGGAACACGGCGTGAACAAAGGCGACGAGGTGTCGCTCCGGATGGGCGGGAAGGGGACGCTCACCGTCCTCCCCGAGTCCGTCAACTCCGAGGAGTCGGAGGCCGTGATCAGCGCGGACAACCTCGACGCCGGCGCGCTCGAACGCGCCATCGTCGCCCAGTACGTGCTCGGGCGGCGCGTCATCCACGTGGCGAGCGACGGCGCGCTCGGCAGCGACCACATCAACGCGGTGTACAAAGCGGAGACGCAGCTGATGGGGCTCGGCGTCATCGAGGAGACCCCGGAGGACATCGCCATCCGGTGTTCCGTCGACCCCGAGGACTTCACGCTGGACAACCTCCTCGAACGGCTGGAGAACACCGGGTCGACCATGCGCGGCGAGGCCGTGAAGGCGCTCGCGCACGGCAACCCCGACCTGGCACAGCGCGCGCTCAACCGCGAGCGGCAGGCGAACAAGATCTTCGTGCTGCTGCTTCGCCTGATCTTCACCTCGTACCAGAACCCCAACCTCGCGCGCGCCGTCGGGCTGGAGGAGGGCTTCCCGCTGATCGGCTACCGCTCGGTCGCGAAGAACCTGGAGCTTACCGCGGACAACGCCGAGGACATCGCGGACATCGTGATGGAGGCCGACGGCCACACGCTCGACGTCGACTCCTCGACGATGCGGGAGATCCGCGATTTCACCGACCAGATCGACGAGCTCACCGCGCTCGCCGTGCGCGCGGTCGTCGAGCGCGACTACGACCTCACCGTCGAGTGCCGGGACCTGTTCCACGCGCTGGAGGACCGCGAACAGGAGATCCTCTCGGAGCTGCCCGACGACCTCGACAACGAAACGCTGTTGATGACCCGCGAGGTACTGGTCAGTCTCCAGCACACCGCGGAGTACGCCATGCGAAACGCCGAGATCGCCGCCAACCTCGCGCTCAACGAGGAGTCCGAGCACGTCGAGATCACGTAGCCGCCGGCGTCGACGGGCGTACGCGCCGGCGTTCGCCGGGAACGTGGGATGCGGAACCACCACGGCCCAAAGTGCTTAGGGAGATACGGTATCAGTGAAGTCTGCGTTATTGTGTGTATGGCCTCGGTAGAACCGACGGGACGTGACGCGTCGTCTGGGTTGGACGAGGACGGTATCGTCGAGGAGTGCGCCACCTGTGAGTCGAAGGAGGTCCACGAGGTGAGCGTGCAGATCCTCACGGAGAGCTCCGACTCGGAGAACGCCGCGTTCTCCCGGGAGCCGTACCGGGTCGCAACGTGTACGAGCTGCGGGACCGAGTCTCGCATGCGGATGAACAACGCCTGAGCCCGCCGGCGACCGTTTTTCCCTGCTTCGCATCAATTAAGTAGCCACCGGCGAACCCTGAGGTATGAGCGAAGGATCCATCGAATCCGACAAGGGACTCGGCGTGATGCTCGTGTTCGTCGCCGTGGCGCTCGTCGGCGCCGTCGCGATGTACGGCGCGCCGACGCAGCTCGACCGCGCATGGGGCTTTGCGGCCGCCATGATCTTCGCGATCCTCGCGGTCGTCGCCGTCCAAGTGTTCGACTGACGGGAAACCGTTAAGCGTCGGTGACACCTACGTTCGCCGATGACCGAGTACACCGAGGAGGAACAGCGGATCCTCGCGTACCTTACGGACAGCGTCTCGCGCGGCGAGCGCTACGTTCGGTCGAAGACGATCGCCGACGCCATCGGCCTCACCGCAAAACAGGTGGGCACCAGACTTCCGCGGCTCGCGGAGAAGTCCGATGACGTGGAGATCGAAAAGTGGGGGCGGGCGCGCTCGACGACCTGGCGGGTCACCCAGGGGTAACACAACGCTCCGTCCCCACGGACGGTCCCGCCGCGCCCGTCATCCCCGACCCGGTCCCTTTTATTCCCCTCCCTGCTTACGCCGTCGCATGACCGTGCGAGTCTCACGAACGCTCGATCTCGACGCCCCGCCCGAGGACGTGTGGGCGTTCATCTCGGACGCCGGCCTCCGCGCCGGCGCGATAAGCGTCGTCGACTCCTTCGAGGTGCACGACGACGAGCGCGCGACGTGGCACGTCGCGTTGCCGATCCCGATGATGAACTCGACCATTCCGGTCGAGACGAACGACCTGGAGCGGGATCCGCCACGCCACGTGAAGTTCCTCGGCAAGTCACGGGCGTTCCGCGTCACGGGCGAGCACACGATCACCGCGACGGAGACGGGCAGTACGCTCGAAAACGAGTTTGTCGTCGAGGGACGTCTTCCGGGCGTCGAGTCCTTCTTCGAGCGCAACTTCACCAAGGAGCTCGACAACCTCGAAACGGCGCTGCGTGAGTGGCTCGAGACGGAACGATGAAACTGGCCTGCGTCCAGCTCGGCGTTGAGGGGGCCGAGGTGGCGGGCAACGTCGACCGCGCGGAGCGGCGCATCCGCGAGGCGGCCGCCGACGGCGCCGACCTCGTCGTGCTCCCGGAGCTGTTCGACGTGGGCTACTTCGCGTTCGACGCGTACGCCCGAGCCGCGGAGAGCCTCGCGGGCCCCCGGCTGGAGCGACTCGCCGGCGTCGCGGCCGACGAGGGCGTCAACCTGCTGGCGGGGACGATCGTCGAGGATCTGGCGGCGTCGGCCGCCGACGGGATCGGGGTTCCCGAGGCGGAGGGGCTGGCGAACGCCGCCGTGCTGTTCGATCGTGAGGGCGAGCGCCGGCTCACGTTTCGGAAACACCACCTGTTCGGCTACGGCTCCGAGGAGACCGAGCGGATGGTGCCCGGCGAAACGGTGCCGGTCGTCGAGCTGGACGGGATCGGCGTCGGCGTGACCACCTGCTACGACCTCCGCTTTCCGGAGCTGTATCGCCGGCTCGCCGAGCAGGGCGCCGAGCTCGTGTTGGTGCCGAGCGCGTGGCCGTACCCCCGCGTCGAGCACTGGCGGACGCTCGGACGCGCGCGGGCCATCGAGAACCTCGCGTACGTGGCGACCGTCAACGGCAGCGGCACGTTTGGCGACGACGCGCTCTGCGGGCGTACGACGGTGTACGACCCGTGGGGAACGACGCTCGCCTCCTCGGGCGAGGAGCCGACCACGGTGACCGCGACCGTCGATCCGGAGCGCGTCGACGGCGTGCGCGAGGAGTTCCCGGCGTTGCGCGACCGCCGGCTGTAATCGAGCGGCACGCCACCGTGTCACGCGGTTTTTGTCGACTGTGGAACTCGTACCTTTATCCGTGATGAGGGTGTAATTGCACGTGCCGGAGACCGACGCTTTTCTCGTCGGGTTCGGCAACTCAAATCCGCGCCCGTCCCGACCGCCGGACGACGCGTCTCGCACGCAGTTGGGGGTCCACTGTGGCGACCTGCGTCGTCCACTCCCGCCTCTCCCGTTTCATCGACGTTTCACTCCGGAAGCGGCAGCGTTGTGGAACTCTGCTACAGGTGACGGATTCCCCCTCGGATCCGGCCTAGATGGAGTCCTTGATGAGTGATATCGGGAGTGAGTATTTCACTCAGCGTCATCGGTGACTATTTATAAAAGACCATCAGGATTCTGCTGCTCTCCTTTTAAACCCCGGCTGCGGTCGGCGCGCGCGAGAAACGCGCGCGAGGGAGGCGGCGGGCCGCCGCGGAGTGGTCCCGCGGCGGCCCGCCCGCCGAGGCTGGGGAGGGCTGAGGCTGCGGTGCTGTGCGGGGCGGGGTGGGGCTCAAAGGGGCAGGCGTCTCCGGGAAGACGGACGACGGAAGTCGCAGCCGGCGAGCGCTTACAAAGCGCGAGCCGGATCGTCTTCCGGAACCCCCGACCGGAGACGCCTGGGGCTTTGGAGGTGTTTGTCGCCGTACTCACTCAAATAGTCACTTATAAACGACTCACAGCACCATCCATGCCCCACTAATAAACCCCACATCCCCTCACCTGATACATGTACTCCCGAAGTCGATTAACCTACGACTCTCACCCACAGACTGTGATTCCCTGTTATCAACCTCAATAATTTGGTCGGTGCGTTCATCACGGACCGCTGCCTCGAAGGAAACGCCGCGGACGAAGCTGACCGGCGTCACCCTGCCCGGGGGGACACCGGTCGGGCACTCGTTTCCACCGTCCGTCGTCCGCCGGCTCGCGGGTTCGGGAACCCGCTCCCACACCGCACCCGAACCCGGGACCGTTTCAACGGGACCATAATTGGGAGCACGATCGACCCGCTGCCGACACTGCACCTGTCGGCACGATGGGTCCCTCGATTCTCACGACTGTGAGCACGGCGGCCGTCAGTCGATGATCGGCGATGTCCGCAAGAAAGAGGTCCAGTTCGGAGCCCGAGCTCCGGCTACCGGTTCCAGGCGGCCTCGTCGGGGTCGATGTAGCGCTTCGGGTCGTCGGCGAGCCCGTCGAGCGCGGCGGTCGCCGCCGGCGGAAGGTCGACCGACTGCGCACGAACGTTCGTCTCGACATGGTCGCCGGAGGATTTCGGAATGGGAACCACGCCGCGGTCGAGCGACCACGCCAGCAGCGTGACGGCCGGGTGCTCGCCCGCGATTTCGGCTGCCTCCTCGACGACCGGATGGTCGAGCAAGTTCCCGCGTCCGAGCGGGGAGTATGCCACGAGGTCGTGGTCGAGCTCCGCGGCGAGATCAAGCAACTCGTTCTGGGGAAGCCGCGGGTGACACTCCACCTGATGGGCGGCGATCGGCGCATCGAGGATCCCCGTGGCCTCCCGCACCAGCTCCGGCGTGAAGTTCGAGACGCCGACGTGGTCGGTCACGCCGTCGTCGACGAGCTCGTCGAACGCGGGCAGGGTCGCCGCGGCGTCGTACGCGCTCGTGGGCCAGTGGACGTACAGGAGGTCCACACGGTCGAGTCCGAGCCGGTCGAGACTCTCGTGAGCGGTCTCACGGAGGTCGTCAGGTGCGAGATTGTCCGGGTGGATCTTCGTGGCGACGACGACCTCCTCGCGGTCGACGCTCGCGGCGGCGATCCCGTCGCCGACGGCGGACTCGTTCTCGTACATCTGTGCGGTGTCGACGTGGCGATACCCCGCCTCCAGCGCACGCCGGACGGCGTCGGTACACTCCGCGGGGTCGTCGAGCCCGGACGTGCCGAGTCCGAGCGAAAGGTCGAGTAGCGGCATGGGAGGCGGTTCCACGCCCGCCCTCAAAAGGGCGCGCTCCGCGGCAGACACGACCCTTAAGCCGCCGGCCGTCGACCGTCGGCTCGTGAGCGACCACTGGCTCTACGGGTGGGGGACGGGCTACGCGGCGGTCGGCGCCGCCTCGCTGCTCATCCCGCTCTACGCGATCTCGCTCGGTGCGGACGCCTTCCACGTCGGGCTGATGGCCTCGACCGCCGCCTTCGCCGGCGTGCCCGGCGCACTGCTCTGGGGCCGGCTCGCGGCCCGGACACACCGCCGGCGTCCGTTCGTGCTCGTCGCGCTCGGCGCGACCGCGGGCGTGTTGGCCATCACGCCGTTTCTCGCCTCGCCGTGGACCCTCCTCGCCGCGAACGCTGCACTCTGGTTCGTGGTTAGCGCGGCCGCCCCCGTGCTCAACCTCATCGTCGTGGAGGGCGCCCCCGAATCCCAGTGGGACGCCCGGATCGGGCGGCTCAACGCCGTTCAGGGGTACGGCTGGGTCGCCGGACTGGTCGCGGGAACCATCTGGACCGCGGCCGCTCCGCGGGTGTTCGACCCCGTTGCCGCCCAGGAGCTGCTGTTCTTCCTCCTCGCCGTTTCGACGACGGGTGCGTTTGTCCTCGTCCGCGTGCGGTACCCCGAGCGTCCGACGACCACCCCCGACCGGTTCCGCCGGGTGTTCGCCGGCCTCGACCGGAGCAATTGGGGCGCCGGGCGCTACCTCCGGAGCGTCCCCTACGGCCCCGGGCGCCTCTACTGGACGCTGACCGGGCTGATCCGCCGCCGGCGACGCAGCGGGCGAAGCTCGTTCGAGCGGTTCGGGCCGAATCTCGGCAAGTACCTCGTCGCCGCCGCGCTCTTTTCGGTCGGCTTCTCGGTGTTCTGGGGGCCGATGCCCGCGTACCTCACCGACGTGGGGTTCACAACCGGGCTCGTCTTCGTGCTCTTTCTGTTCTCGAACATCGGCTCCGCGGTCTGTTACGAGCCCGTCGGCCGGCTCGTCTCCAAGTCGACCCCAAAACGGGTGCAGGCGACCGCACTCGGCCTTCGAGCCGTCCTGTTTCCCGCCGTCGCAGCCGCCGGCGTGCTCCTCACGGGTGGCCTGCTGTACGCGCTCTCGCCCGCGTTCCTCCTGATCGGCGCCACCTGGGCCGCCATCGCGGTCACCGCGACGGGGATCGTCACCCGCCTTGCGCCAGCGGCCGTTCGCGGCGAGGCGCTCGGCGTCTACACCGCCGTCGCGGGATTCGGCACCGGCGTCGGGAGCGCGCTCGGCGGCGCGGTCGCCGCGGCCGCCGGCTACAGTGTCGCGTTCGCGGGGGCGGGCGTGGTGGTGGCCGCGGCGCTGGTGTTGGTGGTTCGGTCGTGAGCTACTGACCCTCTTGGAACGTCTCCACCTCCTCGCGCGTCGGCAGCGCCGTCATCGCGCCCTTTTCAGTGGTCGTTCGAGCGCCGACGGCGTTCGCGAACGCCAGCGCCTCCGTCAACGATTCGCCGCCAGACAGCGCGGCCAGCGCGCCGGCGGTGAACGCGTCGCCCGCACCGGTCGCGTCGACCGGGTCGACACGGTACCCGCGGTGTTCGACCACGAGCGGCTCGTCGCTCGGATTCCACGGCGCGGCGGGCTCCGCGCGGGCGAGCGCCCCGTTGGACCCTCGCGTGATCAGGGCGGTGTGTGGGCCGTGGTTCGTGACGGCTTCCGCGAGCGCGGCATGGTCCGCGGGGGTCTCCTCGTCGCCGACGGCGTCGCCGCCGATGCCGGCCTCCGCGAGGTCCTCGGCGGTCGCTTTCACCACGTCCGCGAGGCCGAAGGCGCGCTCACAGGCGTCCGGGAACGCGAACTCGCCCCATAGCTCCGGGCGGGCGTTGGGGTCGAACGAGACCGTGGCGCCGGCCTCGCTGGCCCCGCGGGCCTCGCCCGCGCGCTCCAACAGGTCGAGGGTCCCGCTCCGCGCCGGCTCGTCAGCGAGCGTGACGCCGCCGGCGTGGACCCACTCCACGTCGTCGAGGGCGTCCGCGGGGACGCCGTCGATCCCCATCCGGGTGTCGGCGCTGCCGTCGCGGTGGAAGCTGAACGCGCGCTCGGCGTCAGGGTCGAGGCTGACGAAGGCGAGCCCCGTCTTGGCGTCCGGGTCGCGCTCCACGAGGTCGGCGGGGACGCCGGCGTCCGCGAGCGTGTCCGCGAGAAAGTCGCCGAAGGGGTCCGTCCCGACGCGGGTCCAGAACCGCGGCGGCACGTCGAGCCGTGAGAGTCCGACGGCGACGTTGGCCGGCGCGCCGCCGGCTCGACGGTGGAACGTCTCGACGGCGTCGAGCGGGCCGGGCGTCTCGGGGATGAAGTCGACGAGCGTCTCGCCGGCGACGAGGATCCGTGTCATGTGGACCCGTCGGGCGGGCGGCGACAAGTCGGTTCGGGTTGTCACGAGCGACCGGCGTGCTCCAGGGGCGGGACCCCCGGAAACGCGTCCCCGACACTTATATCCTGCCGGCAGAACTGTGGAACGATGCCGACGGCACCCGTCCTGGAACTGGCGACGGAGACGGTGCAGTTCGACCCGGAAACCGAGCCGCTATTGGTCGACCCCAGCCAGTCCCTTTTTGAGGCAATCATTGACGCCTGGATACGGGATGGCCGGAAGGGTTCCGATGGGTGGACGGATGCGACGGCGGACGCCGCTCGTCCCACCCTGACGGTGCTGGCGCGGCCGGCCATCTTCGAGGCGGCGACCGACGGTTTCCACGAGGCGAGCCGACTCGCGGACCCGGTGGAAACCGGCGCGATTCGACTCCACACGTTAGCGGGACCCCAGCCCGCGGCCGTGATCGCGACCCGCGAGGAGGGGTTTTCGGTCGTCGAGGCGGGCGGGGAGCGGTATCGGGTGGGGAACGACCCGACGCTGCGCCAGCGATACGCCGACACGCTGGCGGCAGCCGACTCGTTCACGCTGCGGACGCCGAGCCGGCGCCGGATCCACGAGGCGTTCCGCAACCGCTGTGGCGAGGCGGTCGCCGACGACGTGTTGCACCTGCTCGACACGAACCCTGCCCCCGACGCGGACCACCTCGTGGGCGCTCGCGAACGCCCGTACCTCGCCGGCGCCCGTCACGGAGTCCTCCACTACGAGCTATGCCGTGCGGGCGAGGAGGCCGGCCTCGGCAGCCCGTCCACCTTCTCGAAGGTGAAGTCCCGGCTGGTCGACGCCGGCCTCCTCACGACCGAGAAGGTCGACCAGCCCGTCGGGCGTCCGCGACAGCGGCTCGTCGCCAGCGACGCGCTCGCGGACGCGCCGATGGAGGACGTGGTTGCTGTGGCCCGCGAAACGCTCCGGGAGTAAACCGGAGCGAGTGGTGCCCTACTCCTCGGTCTCGTAGTGCTCGCCGGCGGCCGCGGGCAGCCGGGTGCGGCCGACCAGCGCGAGCACGACGATGACGACGACGTAGGGGATCGTCTCCACGAGGGCGCTCGGGATCCCGTAGCCGATCTGCTGGAGCCGGATCTGGATCGCCTCCAGTGAGCCGAAGAGGACGCCGGCGCCGACGGCGCCGAGCGGGTTGTAGTTGCCGAACAGGTACGCCACGATGGCGATGAACCCCTTCCCCTGCACCATCGTCTCGCCGGCGCCAACGAACCGACCGACGCCGAGCGCGAGCGCTGCGCCGCCCATTCCCGAGAAGACGCCCGAGAGGAGCACGCCGGTGTGCCGGATCTTCGAGACGGAGACCCCGACGGTGTCGAGCGCCTTCGGGTTCTCGCCGGCGGCTTCCAGATGGTTGCCGAACGCGGTGTGGTTGAGCGTCCACCACGAGGCGACGGTGGCGACGACGAGGAGCACGCCCGCGAAGTGCCAGCCGACGCTGGAGACGCCCGGCGTGTTGACGCTGCCGAAGAACACCGTCGAGAGGAACGGCGCGAGCCCCAGGGCGATGAGCCAGATGGCGAGTCCGGCGATGATCTGGTCCGCCTTGAACTCGATACAGACGATACCGAAGACGAACGCGAGCAGCGTGCTGGCGAGCACGCCGGCGAGGAAGCCGGCGGCGAGCGCGCTCGACCCGACGAGGACGCCGGCCTCCACGACCACGTAGGTGGTGTAGATGGAGGTGAACGCCGAGATGATCAGCAGTCCCTCCAGCCCGATGTTGATCACGCCGGACTTCTCGGCGAAGATTCCGCCGAGCGCGGCGAGCACGATTGGCGCCGATAGGCGGACGGTCGAGGCAGCCGTCCCCGTCGAGAAGACGATTCCAGCCAGATCCCCAACGACGGTGTCGGGGAACAGCAGTCCGAGCAGCCCGAGCGCCGCGAGGAAGCCGACGGTCGCGACGATGAGCGACCGAACGTAGTCGGAGTCGACGAACTCGTCGAGTATCGGAATTCGCACGTCCGCGATCGGATTACGCATCGGTCTCACCTCCGTCGTCCGCGGCAGCAGCCGGGTCCGCACCCGGACCCCCTCCAGCGCCCGGTCCGGCGCCGGCGTCCGGCTCCTCTATGTCGACGTACGTGCCGACCATCCGGAAGAACTCCGGCATGGCGACGAACAGGATGATCAGCCCGCGGAGCACCGCGACGAGTTCGGTCGGGACGTCGGTCTGGAAGCCGATCTCCAGGGCACCGCCTTTGAGCACGCCGAACAGCCCCGCCGCGGGGATCACCCCGAGCGGATTGTTCCCGGCGAGGATCGACACCGCGATGCCGTCGAAGCCGAGGTCGGGCACCGACTCGATCCAGCGTCCCTCGGCCATCAGCACCCACAGGGCGCCGCCGATGCCGCCGAGCGCCCCCGACAGGGTCATCGCCCGGACGGTGGTGAGCTTGCTGTCCACGCCGCCGTACTCCGCGGCAAGCGGCTGGATGCCGCTGACGCGGAGGTCGTAGCCGAACGAGGTGTGTTCAAGCAGGACGTAGAGCCCGACGACGACGACCACGCCGATCAACAGCGCGAGCTCCGCGAAGTCGCCGGTTCCCGGGAAGAACCACGGGTTGATCTGGGCGTGCTCGGGGATACGCGCAGTGGCGACGACCGAGGTTCCCTCGTCGCGGAACACCTCCAAGACGAGGACGTACGCGACGTTCGCGGCGATGAAGTTGAGCATGATCGTCGTGATCACCTCGTTGGCGTCCGCGTACGCCTTCAGCGCCCCGGGGATCGCGCCCCAGAAGCCGCCGCCGAGCGCGCCGGCGGCGATGCCGATCGCGATCAGCGCGGCACCCCCAAGCCGATTCTCGGGGAAGAAGGGCGCGAGCGCGACGACGACGAGGGCCGTCAACAGCGCACCCACGACGAGCTGGCCCTGCGTCCCGATGTTGAACAGCCCGGCACGGAACGCGACGGCGACTGAGAGACCCGTGAACACGAGCAGGGTCGTCTCCGACATCGTCAGCGCCAGCGAGCTGTTAAACGGGGTCCAGCCGGGCATCAAGCCCAGCCAGGTGAACGTAAACGGCAGCCACTCAGGGTTGAGCAGGGCCGGCTCCCAGGTGTAAAACGGCTCGCCGAGCGCGCCGTTAAACAGGACGAAGTACACCTCGAACGGGTCATAACAGAAGCCGAGCCCAGTGACGGGCATCGTCCAGGCGGCCGTCGAACACTCCGCGATGCGCCCGGAGACGAGAATGATAAAGAAACCGACCACGATGGAGAGTACGAGCGCGGCGACGCTGATGAGGATCCGCTCGACGCCCGACAGTCCGACGAGCGTCCGGAGGAACGACCGGATGGAGGCGCGAACGCCGGCGATTCGGCTCATGCCGACACCTCCGAGTTCTCGCCGTTGTCGTCCTCTGCGGTCCCGTCACTCTCCAGCCGGGCCCGCTCCACAGTGTCGTCGGACAGCGACTCGCCCGCCATCAGCAGACCGAGCTGCTCCTCGGTCACCGTCGCGGGGTCGACGACGCCGCTGAACGTCCCCTCGTGCATCACGGCGAGGCGGTCCGACAGCGACTGCACCTCGTCGAGCTTCGAGGAGACGAGCAGGACGGCTTTCCCCTCGTCGCGGAGTTCCATGAGCCGGTCGTGGATGAACTCCGTCGACCCGATGTCGACCCCCCGAGTCGGGTGCGTGGCGACGACGAGCTCGGGGTCGCGCTCGAACTCCCGGCCGACGATGAACTTCTGCTGGTTGCCGCCCGAAAAGGACTCCGCGGTCGCGTCCGCGCTCGGCGGACGCACGTCGTACGCCTCGATGAGCCGCTCGGCGTGCTCGCCGGCGGCGTCCCAGTCGATCCGGCCGCCGGAGGCGAACTCCTCGTGGTGCTGGCTGCCGAGAATGGCGTTCTGCACGAGGTCGTACGGCATCACGAGCCCGCGGGCGTGGCGGTCCTCGGGGACGTACGCCATCCCGCGGTCGATCCGCTCGCTCCGGCTCACGCCCTCCAGCGACTCGCCCCGAAAGGCCATTTCGCCGGCGGCGGTATCGCGGAGTCCGGTTATCGCCTCGATCAGCTGACTCTGTCCGTTGCCGTCGACGCCGGCGATGCCGAACACCTCGCCTTCGCGTACGGTGGCGGAAACGTCACTGACGGCTTCGACGCCGCGGTCGTCCTCGACGGTCAGGTCCTGCACGTCGAGAACCGCTTCCCCGGGGTCGCTCGTCGACGTGTCCCGTTCCATCAACACCTCGCGACCGACCATCAGCTCGGCGAGCTCCTCGCGGGTCACGTCGTCCGTGGAGACGGTGCCGACGTTCTTCCCGTCGCGCAGCACGGTGACGCCGTCGGCGGCGTGCATCGCCTCCCCGAGCTTGTGGGTGATGAAGATGATCGTCTTCCCCTGGGCGGTGAGCTCCTCGAAGACGCCATAGAGGTCCTCGACCTCCTGTGGCGTAAGCACGGCGGTCGGCTCGTCGAGAATGAGCACGTCGGCGCCGCAGTACAGCGCCTTCAGGATCTCGACGCGCTGGCGCACGCCGACGGAGATGTCGGCCACCCGGTCGTCGGGGTCGACGTCGAAGCCGTATCGGGAGCTGAGCTCCTCGACGGCCTCGCGGGCAGCCGCCTCGTCGATCCGCGTGCCGAACCACTCGGTCGGCTCGTTGCCGAGCACGACGTTCTCCCACACCTGCATCGGCTCGACCAGCATGAAGTGCTGGTGGATCATGCCGATGCCGGCGTCGATGGCGTCTCGCGGGGAGTCGAACTCGCGAGCCACGCCGTCGATGACGACCTGACCCTCGGTGGGGTGATACAACCCGTACAACACGTTCATCAGCGTCGTTTTCCCCGCGCCGTTTTCGCCGAGCAGGGCGTGCACGCTCCCCTTCTCGACGGCGAGGTCGACGTCGTCGTTCGCGACCACGCCCGGGAACCGCTTGGTGATGCCGTCCAAGTGGACCGCGGGCGGGTCTGCCCCCTGTGTCATCGTTGAACTGTCTCGTGCGGGTGCCTAAAAGCACGTGGGATCGGATACGCCGCAACGCCGGCGCTGGTGGTCGCTAGGGCCCTAAAAAGGAGTTTCGTGCGGGAGGCGTTCTCCCGGTCGAGTGCCGATCAGGCCTCGTCGGGGTCGGTCGGCACGTCGATGTCGCCCGCGATGATGTCGTCGCGGATCTCGTCGACCTCGTCGACCACATCCTCGGGGATCTCGGAGCCGAGCTCGTCGCCGTAGACGCAGGCGACACCCTCGTCCTCCAGTCCGAGCTCGACCTGCGAGCCGCCCTGGAAGTCGTCGTTGACGACGTTCTCGACCGACTCGTACACCGCCTCGCCCACCTGCTTCACCATCGACGCGAGGATCACGTCCGCGAAGTCGGGCTCGGTGAGCGACTGGTCGGAGTCGACGCCGATGGCGAACCGCTCCTCCTGCTGGGCCGCCTGGAACACGCCGACGCCGGAGCCGCCGGCCGCGTGGAACACCACGTCAGCGCCGCTCTCGTACATCGAGAGGGCGGCCTCCTGCCCGCCGGACGGGTCCGCGAAGTCGCCGACGTAGCTGGTGATCACGTCGATGTCGTCGTTGACGTACTTCGCGCCGCCGGTGAAGCCGGCCTCGAACCGGCGGATGAGCGGGGACTCGACGCCGCCGACGAAGCCGACGTTCGTGGAGTCCGCCTGGGTTTCGCCGCCGCCCGCGCTGAACGACTGGCCCGTCAGGAGCCCGGCGAGCGCGCCGACGAGGAACGATCCCTCCTCGTCTTTGAACTCGTAGCTCGCGACGTTCGGCTCGTCGAGCTGGTCGTCGACGAGCATGAAGTTCTGGTTGGGGAACTCCGGAGCGACCTCCGAGAGCGCGTCGAGCTGGGCGAACCCGATACACGACACGAGGTCGTAGTCGGGGTCCGTGGACTCGGCGTAGCGGCGCTGGAACTGCGAGAACTCGCCGGCGTCCGCGGGCTGGGACTCGCTGAACTCCATATCGAAGTCGTCCGCGGCATCGATGATCCCGCGCTGGGCGGCGTCGTTGAACGACTCGTCGCCGAGTCCGCCGAGCGCGTACACCATCCCGACGTTGTACTCGGCCTCACCGGTCGCCTCTTCCTCCTCTCCTGCGTCCCCGTTCGCGCCGGAGTCACCGCCGTCGCCGTCGTCATCTCCGCCATTGCCGCCGTCATCCGGCCCACCGGTACACCCGGCGAGTCCCGCGACACCTGCGACACCTGTTGCCTTGAGGAACCGACGACGATCGAAATCGGAAGCCATAGTCACCCGTAGAACGGGGGGTACAGGGCATAAAATCGTCGCTTCTTGGGTTCTCTATGCGTCAAATCGTCGATCGGTTGATCGAACGTCAACGGCCGTGCTGAAAAGGGGGTGGGCGCGACGACGACGGCGTCTCGGATGCGTGGGGTTCTACGCCGCCGCGACGGCGTCCTCGACGACCGCCCGGACCTCCGCGACGAACTCGTCGACCGTGTCGCTTTCCGCGTACACCCGAACGTACGCCTCCGTCCCCGAAGGACGGACCAGCGTCCAGGACGCGTCGGGGAACTCCAGCCGGACGCCGTGGTCGGTGTCGACGGACGCGTCGGGGAACGCGTCGGGAAGCGTCGTCTCCAGCCGCGCCATCGCCGGCGACTTCGCCTCGTCGGGGCACGGGATGCTCACCTTCCGGTAGGGGCGTTCCGTGATCGGCGCACGGAGATCGTCCAGTCCGGATTCCGCGACGAGCCGTGCGATGACGGCCGCCGAGCAGACGCCGTCGATCCAGCCGCCGAATCGGAGGTGGACGTGCTTCCACGGCTCGGCCGCGAAGACGACCTCCGTGTCGTCGTCGCTCGCGCCGGCCTCCGCCCGTACCGTCGCGATCCCCTCGTGGAGCGCGCCCAGCCGGACGCGCTCGACGCGCCCGCCGGCCTCGCGCACGCGCTCGTCGATGCGCCCGGAGGCGTTCGGCGTCGTGACCACGACGGGGTCGTCGGCCTCGCTCTCGCGGGTGTACAGCTCGGCCAGCATCGCGAGGACGGTGTCCTCGTGGACCACCTCACCGTCGGCGTCGATGATCACGATCCGGTCGGCGTCGCCGTCGTGGCCGATGCCGAACGCGAACCCCTCCGGGGACTCGGCGATACTCTCGCCGACGCCATCCTCCCCCGCACCCGCGCCGGCACCCTCCGCGGGCGGCCGTCCCGGTCGGTCGACGCCCTCGTTGGCGTCGGCGATGAACGCCCGAAGGTCACGTAGCGTCTCCGGCGTCGGCTTGCTCCCCCGGCCGGGGAAGTGGCCGTCGACGTTGCCGTTGAGGGTGACGACCTCGGCATCCAGTTCGCGGAGGACGGTCGGGGTCGCGGGCGCGGACATCCCGTTGCCACAGTCGACGGCGATTCGCAGTCCGTCGAGATCGGCACCCAGTTCGCGGGCGTACGCCGTCACGTCGCCGAGGTAGTCGTCGAGCGTGTCGATGCGCTCGGTGTCGGTCCAGCGGTCCCACGGAGCGGGGTCGGTCTCCTCGGCGACCAGATCCTCGACGGCGCGTTCCAGCTCGCGCTCGTACTCGACGCCGTCGACGAACAGCTTGATCCCGTTGTCCTCCGGCGGATTGTGCGAGGCGGTGAGCATCACGCCGTGGCGTCCCTGTGAGGCGTGTGCCAGTGCGGGCGTGGGCAGCTGGCCGGCGCGCAGGACTTTTGCGCCGCCGGAGGCGAGGCCGGCCTCCATCGCGGCGGCGATCGCCGACCCGCTCACCCGGCCGTCGCGCGCGACGACGACCTCGGGTGGCTGGTCGTCGGGCGGCTGGTCGGCGTCGTCGTCCCGGCGGTTCCGCACGTCCGTCGCCACCGCGCGGCCGACCGCGAGCGCGAGCTCCGGCGTAACCCGGTCCTCGACGCTGCCGCGGACGCCGGCGGTTCCGAACAGGCTCATGGGCGTACGGTCGGCCGCGGGTCGTTAGAACCCGTCGGTCCGGAGCGACCGTGGCGATCGGGTTATAAGGTCCGGCGCGAGAACCCGATGCCGCACGATGAGCGATGAGCGACAACGAGCACACGTGTTCGTCTCCGGACGGGTACAGGGGGTCTACTACCGCGCGACCACCCGCGACACCGCACGCGAGGCCGGCGTCGACGGCTGGGTCCGCAACCTCGACGACGGGCGCGTCGAAGCCGTCTTCGAGGGGCCGCCGGACGCCGTCGAGGAGCTGGTCACGTGGTGTAAAACGGGGAGTCCGGCCGCCGAGGTCGACGACGTGAGCGTCGAGCGGGAGGAGCCGGAGGGACTGGACGGGTTCGAGGTCCGCTGGTAGCGGTCGCGTTCGGCGTGCTCCGGCGCCGCGTTCTCGGTCGCCAAATCGGGTGATGTGGAGATCCCGACGAGCGACTGGTCCGTGGCGCAGTCGAGAAACAGCCCCGGTTCTACCGCGACTGCGCCGAAAAGGTGCCCACTCCGCACGACTGCTCGTGACGTCCGTCGACCAGAGCGGGCGCCGACGGACCCCGCGGACGCATAGACGCCACGGACGCCGGCGAGCGCCCGGTTCGCCGGGTCCCCGCCCGTACGATGTCGCCGGACTCCGCATTGACGGCGTCGCTGCGGAGTGTGAACGTGTGTAGTTGTCCGGGCGTCACCCGCTAACCGGAACGTCCGGGAAACGCTATACGGCGCGGCGGCATGTGTGTAAACACACGATGATCGATCCGACGCTGTTGCAGTTCAATCTCGAACTCTCCAATGAGCTGTTTTTGATCGCCCGACTGCTGTTCGGCGGCGTTATCGCCTTCACCGGACTGAACCACTTCCTCGACGTCGAGGGGATGGCCGGCTACGCCGAGTTCAAGGGAATTCCCTTCCCGACGTTCTCAGTGATTGCCTCCGGCGTCCTGCTGGTCGTCGGCGGGCTCGGCATCGTCGCCGGCGTGTTCCCCGTGTTCACCGCCGGCGCAGTAGCCGTGTTCCTGCTGGTGTCCGGACTCACCATGCACGACTTCTGGACGGTCGATGACCCCGAGGAGCGGCAAAACGAGATGACGAGCTTCCTGAAAAACGTCTACGGCGCCGGCGCAGCGCTCACGTTCGTCGCGCTCGGCGGGACGGCGTGGCCGTACGCCGTCGACGTTGGCCTCTTCTTCTGAACGCGCGTCCGGGCGGCCGTCACGCCTGACACTCGGCCAGCCACTCGTCGGCCCACGTCTCGATCTCCGAAAAGACGCCGCCCAGCGATTCACCCTTCTCGGTGAGGCTGTAGTACGTCGCCACGGGGGCGTCCTCCTCCATGCGTCGGTCGACGAACCCCGTCTCCTGGAGGTCGTCGAGGACCCGCGAGAGCGTCCGCGCGTTCGCGTCGGTTTCCCGTTTCAGCTCGTTGAAGCGGCGCTCGCCGCCCTGGAGTTCGTGGAGGACGATGAGCCGCCACTGTGAGCCGATCTGCTCCAACGAGTCGACGATTGGACACGGGGAGTCGTCTCCCGGCGTCCCTGCCGCATCTGCATCCACATCCGCCGAGGTGAGCTCCGGTGATGACATCGGTGTTACCTACTAACCAGATCGTCCGGGAACCAATATATAGGTGTCGTTCGTATACGTAGTTACACAATGTCACCAGATATTGCAGCAGTACTACTCCAGTTCGACTCGCCGCTCGCTGGCGAACTGTTCCTCGTCGCTCGCGTCCTCTTCGGAGGCGTGCTGGCGTTCATGGGACTGAACCACTTCCTCGACCTCGACAACATGGCGGGCTATGCCGAGTTCAAGGGCCTCCCGGCGCCCCGCTTTTCGGTGATCGCCTCCGGCCTTCTGCTGGTCGCCGGCGGGCTCGGACTCGCCGCCGGGATCGCTCCGGTCATCTCGGCCGGCGCGCTCGCCGTCTTCCTGCTCGTCTCCGCGGTGACGATGCACGACTTCTGGGCGATCGACGACCCCGAGCAGAAGCAGAGCGAGATGACCGGATTCCTGAAGAACGTCTTCGGCGCCGGCGCCGCGCTCGCGTTCCTCGCCGTCGGCGGCTCCGCGTGGCCGTACGCGGTGAACCTCGGCCTGCTCTAGGCCCGCTTCGGGACCTGTCGCCGACCGCGGTGGCGTTCGACTTCCGCCACACCCGGCCAACAGGTGAACTACCCCACCCTACTCGCTCACGGCTGACGCCGTTCGCTCCTTGAGGAAGGGGGCTTACCGCCTGCAAACTGCCAACAGCTAACTGCCGTCCTCACGAAGCCCGCATCATGAGCGACGCGCCACCCACGACGGGGCTTCACCACGTCACGAACGTCTGCACCGACATGGACGAGACGGTCGCGTTCTACGAGGACGTGCTCGGCTGGCACACGGTGAAGCGGACGCAGAACTACGACGATCCGGGAACGCTCCACTACTACTTCTCGTCCACGCCGACGGGCGAGCCCGGAACGACCGTCACCTACTTCGAGTATCCCGATTCTCGGGGGACTCCCGGTCCCGGCGCCGGCCACCACTTCGCGTTCGGCGTCGCCGACGAGGAGACGCTTCGCGAGTGGCGCGACCACCTCCAGGAGCACGGCGTCGAGGTCTCGCCGGTGAAGGACCGGACGTACTTCAAGAGCATCTACTTCACCGACCCTGACGGCCTGGTCTTCGAGCTGGCAACGGAGGAGCCGGGATTCGCCGTCGACGAGGACAAGCCGGGGAGCACGACGATCGACCCCTTTGAGGAGGGAAAGGGACAGCCCTGACTGCCGGTGCTGATTTCTGATTGATCACCCGTTTAAATAGAATGAGCCAGTCTCTTCTGCGAAGGTCCCCGGATTCCCGGTCATCATCCGGACGTGCGATCACCTCTTATGACCTTATATGCTATTAAGTATCCCTACCTCATTTGCCGGAGCGTTCATATATGGGACACTGCTACTCGGTGCCAAGATGGCTGACTCGAACCGCGGCACCATGAAAGACGTCTCGCACACTGCACCGAACGATACCTCAGCGGACTCCGTCTGGACGCGAGGGCGACGATGGGAGAGCGAAGAAGAAGAGGAAGAGGAAGAGTAACCGCCAGTCTGCGATCTTCACATCCTTTTGAAGTCCTCATAAGTCGTCGAGCGCAGTGCTCGCCGCGCGCGCCGCGATCGCCTCGCTCGGCGGGCGTGACACGCCACAACCACCGCGACCAACAGCCGGCGTTCTCGCCGGTGATAGCCGCGGCCGCAGCTTTAACCGGGTTGATTGAGGAGAAAGGCGTATGATCGAGGTGCGGGGATTGTCGAAGACGTACGGCGACTTCGCGGCGGTCGTCGACAGCACCTTCGCCGTCGAGGAGGGCGAGGTGTTCGGCATCGTCGGCCCCAACGGCGCCGGCAAGACGACGACGCTGAAGGTGCTCGCCGGGCTCGTCGAGCCGACCGACGGCGAGGCTCGCGTGGCGGGGTTCGACGCCGGCGACCCGGAGATGCGCCGCCAGCTCGGCTTCCTCCCGGAGGAGTCGCCGCTATATGAGGAGATGACGCCGCTGTCGTACCTCCGCTTTTTTGCGGACCTCTACGACGTGCCGCGCGAGGAGGCGAACGAGCGGATCGAGGAGGCGCTCGACCGGCTCCAGCTCGACCACCGCGAGCGCCGGCTCGGCGACATGTCGAAGGGAATGAAACGCAAGGTCGCCATCGCGCGCTCGCTGGTCAACGATCCCGACGTGTTGGTGTACGACGAGCCCGCCTCCGGGCTCGACCCGGTGACGACCAACTCCGTGCTGGAATTCACCCGTGAGCTTCGAGAGGCCGGGAAAACCGTCGTCTTCTCGGCGCACAACCTCTACCACGTCGAATCCGTCTGTGACCGGGTCATCATCATGAACGAGGGGCGAATCGTCGCCCGCGGCTCCGTCACGGACATCCGCGAGGAGCACGGGGAGACGACGTACCACGTCTTCACCGACGTGCCGGTCGAGCTCTCCACTGCCAAGTCCGACCTCGACGAGCCGATATCCGCGGAGTCCGTCGGCGACCGCTACCGGACGACCGTCCCGACGATGGACCACGTCGAATCCGTGCGCGAGGCCGCCGCGGACGCCGGCGGCGAGGTCGTCGACATCCGCACCCGCGAGTCGACGCTGGAGGACGTGTTTCTCGACCTGGTCGGACGGCCGATGCCGGGACGACAGACCGGAACGGTGGAGGAAGAGGAGTGAAAGACCGACTGCGACGAATCCTCCGGATCGCCCGCTGGGAGACGAGCCAGGCCGCCGGCGGGCTCGACCGCCAAACGCTGCTGGCCGCGCTCGTGATCCTGTTGTTCGCCGGCGGCACCGTCGCGGTCGGATTGGCCGCGGGCGTCGCCGGTCTCGATGTGGACCGGGACGTGTACCGCGTCGGCGTGGACGACGACTCGCCGTACGCCGACGCGGTCGAGGAGTCCGCGCCGCTGACGCCAGTTCCAGCCGAGCGCGCGACACTCGGGGAGAACGCGGACGCGATCGTGGATGATGGAGGAGGCGGAGCAGGCGGTGCTGGAGCCGCAGGCGGAGTGGTCGTGTGGGCGGCGGACTCCGCGAAGGGCGAGGCAGCAGCCGCGGCCGTCCGCGACGCGGTGCTCGCGGAGAACGAACGCCGGATGGCCGCCGAGTCGAACGCCACCGCGGCGTACCCTCTCGACGTGACGCTCCGGTACGTGAGCCGGAGCGCCGGCGGTGATGTGACGCTTGGTGAGCCACCGGATTCGGGCGATGATGACGGAGACGGCGAAGCGGGCGACGACGCTGGCGACGGTGATTCGGATGCCGGCGACCCGGACAGTGACGGGACGGACGAGGACAGCGAAGACGACGCACTTGGCGTTCCCTCAATCGGCGGCGGGGCGTTCGGCGCCGACCACGTCGGGTCGGCCGGCGGGATCACCCCGCCGTTCCCGTTCGTCTCGCTGGTGTTGGCGTTCGTCTTTCTGGTACCGCTGAACTTCCTCATCCAGGCGTACGGCTCGTCGATCCTCAACGAGCGGGTGAACCGTCGCGGGGAGCTGTTGTTGGTCACCCCGCTGGCGCCCGGCGACGTGGTCGCCGGCAAGACGCTGCCGTACGTCGTCGCGGCGGTCGGGCTGACCACGGCCATCGCGCTCGCGGTCGGCGGCGGGCCGCTCTCGGTGCTCGCCGTGCTCCCGCTGGCGCTCGCGTTCTTGGGCGCGACGTTCGTCGGCGCCATGTTCGCGCGGTCGTTCAAGGAGCTCACCTTCGTGACGGTCACCGTCAGCGTCGTGTTGACGACGTACGCGTTCGTTCCGGCGGTGTTCACCAACGTGACGCCCATCGCCCTCGTCTCGCCGCTGACGATCGTCGTCTTCGATCTGCAGGGCGAGTCGATGTCACTCGTCGAGGGACTGTTCTCGACGGTGCCGCCGCTGGTCGTCGCCGGGCTCCTGTTCACGCTCGGCGCCGGCGTCTACCGCGAGGAGGACATGTTCACGCAGAAACCGCTCCCGCGAAAGTTCCTCGACGCGCTCGCCGTCCGGCTCTCGGCGCTTCCGGCAGACGGAGGATCGCTCCGCGCGCGACTCCGCCCCTTCGCCGCGGTCGCGGTCATCACCGCCTGCACGATCCCGTTCGTGTTCGTCGCGGAGCTGCTTGCTGTCGCGGTGCTGTTCGCACTGCCGATCACCCTGTCGATCCCCGTGCTCCTCGTCTCCATCGCGTTCATCGAGGAGGTCGCCAAGAGCCTCCACCTCTACGCCGGCTTCGAGCGCGGCGTCTTCGCCCGCACGGACGTGGTCGCGGTCGGCGTCGGACTCGCCTCCGGATTCGGCTTCTTCCTCGCGGAGAAGGTGACCGCGGTCGTCCAGGCGGTCGGCCTGCTGGAGCTGTACGTTG
The DNA here is from genome assembly GCF_054654575.1 of Halorubrum gandharaense. NCBI lineage: Archaea > Methanobacteriati > Methanobacteriota > Halobacteria > Halobacteriales > Haloferacaceae > Halorubrum > Halorubrum gandharaense. Next base: position 134,635 of record NZ_BAAIET010000001.1, on the reverse strand, counting down.
GTCGGGCGGCCTTCGGATCCGTCGCGGGCGTCGAGGGACTTTCGCCGGCGGTCGCACTCGGGCTGTTTCTGGCCCCCCTGGCGCTCCACTGTTTCGTCACCGTCGTCGCGGCGGTGGGTGCCAGCCGGAACCGGACGGTGTACGCGGCCACGCTGGTGTTGGCGACGCTGATCCACGCGGCGTACAACTTCGTGGTGGTGAGCATCCATGGGTGACGCTCGCAGCCGTGGACCGCGGCGACGCGACCCGCGCCTCACGATCGCGAAACGGGAGCTTGCCGGCCTGCGCGCGGAGAAGACGATCCTGCTGGCGATCGGGATCCAGCTGTTCATCGCGCCGTTCTCGTCGTTTCTGGTGGTGGGGCTCGTCTCGATGTACGACCCGGCCGGACTCGACGGCGCGGAGATCGAGATCGCCGGCTCCGGCGACGCAGTCGCGGACTTGGAACGCGCCGCCGACGAGGTGCCCGGTGCCAGCGTCACCCGATACGAGGAGCCGAGCGACGCGCGAGCGACGTTCGACAACCGCATGGCCGACGCGGTGGTGATCGCCCAACGAACCGACGACGGTCGGATATCCGTCTCGGCAACCGCGCCGGACTCGAACGTCGAGACGACCGTTATCGTCGTCCAACTCCGCGAGGTGCTGTACGCCTACGAGAACGCCGAGCGCGCCGACCGGTCGGCCTTCTTAGAGCAGCCGCCGCTTGCGATCCCCGATCGAACCGGATCGAGTCCGTACTACACCTTCACGTACACGGTGCTGATTCCCCTGCTGGTGTTCCTCCCCGTCTTCATCTCCGGATCGCTCGCCGTCGACTCCGTCACCGAGGAGGTGGACCGCGGGACGCTGGAGCTCCTCTCCGTTGCCCCCATCACGCCCGCCGACATCGTCGATGGCAAGGCGCTTGCGGCGGTCGCCATTGCTCCGGTACAGGCGCTGGCGTGGCTCGTGTTGCTGTCGCTCAACGGCACACCCGTCTCGAACGTCGGGATCGTCGTCGGTGTGACGACGGCGTTCACCCTGCTCGTCGTCGCCGTCGCGCTCGCCATCGCGCTGGTGTCGCCGGACCGGCGGGCCGCGCAGTTCCTCTACTCGGTCGCCGTCATCGCACTGTTTGGCGGCGCCACCGCGCTTGCCGGCGGCCCGACCAACGCCGTCGCCCGCCTCGCCATCGACAGCGCCGACGCCGCCACGTACCTCACGGTGGCAGTGTACGCGGTCATCGCCGTCGTGGCGTTCCTCGGCGTGCGGGAGTTCGTGCGCCGGGAGGGGATCGAGAGCTAGGAGTGAAATTCCGTGTTACGTCCCGAACGCGCCCAAACTCGACTGGAGGTCGCGCTCCGGCACCTCCTCCGTGAGCCGGTAGCCGACGAGGTCGCGGGCGTCGACCGCGTAGGTGGTGCCGTTACGGTCGAGTACCATCACGCGGCCCTTCCAGCCGCGGACGGTGCCCGCGGCCATCGTCTCGGCCATCGGGCGCTCCGCGAGGTCGAGCCCGTAGTCGAACTCGTAGGTGGCCTCGAGATCGAACCGGTCGAGCAGGTCGTTCCACGCGCTCTCGTCCACCGTCTCGGCGAAGCCGTCGACCTTCGTCGGGACGCGCACGCGGTCGACCAGGCCGGTCTCCGGGCTGGCTGCCAGCTCCGACTCCACGTCCCGCACGACCCGCCCATTGGGGTAGGTGCGGACGTGGGCAGCGCGGTCGGCGCCCTGCTCGCGGAGCCGGGTGTCGAGGCGCCACTCGCGGGTGACGCCCACCTTGAACGTGTCCGGAGCGAATGCCGCAAGATAGAGGGCGTGTGGCTCCGTACAGTCCATCTCGTCTTTTAAACAGGACCCGGTACAGCGCGCACACACCCACACCGAGGAGTGTGCGTCACAGTATGGTGCGTCCGTCGCGTCACACGCCAGATGCTCGCCCTCGTGAATCGTCCCCGCGCAGCGACGCTCGCCGAGCCCGAAGGCGAGCTCCGTCCCGGGTGAACAGTCGAGCCGGACCACATCGGCGGCGTCCGCATCCGGTCGGCCGGCCGCCTCGCCGGCGCCGTCTCCCGCGAGATAGAGGCCACCGTCGCCGTCCTCGTCGCGCGCGTCGTACCCCACTACCTGCACGCCATCCCGTAGGAGACGGGAGGACTTAAACGGTGAGCGATGGGCCCGTCGGCGGTCGTGGTCGGCTGTCGTCGATCGGCGCTCGAAGAAAGCGTTGGCCCGGTGGCCGGGTTGAGATGACGGCGTCGCCGACGCCCGGTCACTCGGCACTTCGAACGTTCGAGCCGCCGCAGTCCGGGCACGCGATGCGCTGCATCCGGTCGCGCGGTTCCTCGAACGCCGCCCCACAGGCCACGCACTCGTACGCGAACGTCGCCGCCTCCTCGTCCGGCCCCGCGACGATACGCCGAAGCGTACCGGCAAGGCTCATGGTTGCACGCCGAATTTGTGGTCGAAGCCTTGTGAATGCTTGGCTCGATCGGCGCCGCTGATCCGCGTAGAGCTCCCGCATGGCGCCCACTTTTAAGGCGACTCCGGGCAACGCTCCGCCGTGCTCGATGCGACCCTCTCGGCGGCGCCGACGGCCGACGGCGACGCCGTCGACCTCGCGCTGACGGTGACGAACGCCGGCGCCGACCCCGTCAGCCTCTCGTTCCGAACCGGCCAGCGCGCGGACTTCGTCGCGCGCGCCGTCGGTGACGGGGGCGGCGGAGGACGGGGAGACGGCACCGCGGGAACCGCGGGCACCGACACCGACCCGGTGTGGCGCTACGGCGAGGGCCGAATGTTCACACAGGTGCTTGGCTCCGAGACGCTCGATCCTGGGGAGTCCACCACCTACATCGCCACGTGGTCGAACCCGCCGGCGGGCGCCTACGAGGTCGAGGGCGAGCTCGCGGCGTCCGACGCTGACGTGAGCGCGACGGCGACCGTCGAAGTCGGTGAGTGACGGGGACGAGCGGGAAACGACGGGCCGATCGCCAAGTAGCAGCGTCTCCGATCGGCGAGAACAGCGTCGTCGGCGCCGACGCGCCTACGAGGCGCCGTCCAGCCGGTCGGGCGCCAGCTCCGCGATCAGGTCGCGCGCACCGCGCCGGACGGACTCGTGGCTCGACAGCGAGGGCTCCCAGCCGAGCGCGGCGAGTTTCTCGACGGAGAGGCGCATCTTCGGCACGTCGCCGGTCCAGCCGCGGTCGCCGCCGGTGTAGTGGTAGTCGGGCTCGACGCCGAGCTCCTCACTCACGATGTCGGCGATGGCGGTAACGGAGGTCGTCGTGCGCGTGCCGAGGTTGTAGGTGTTCATGTCGCCTTCGGCGTGCTCGACGACGTGGAGCAGGGCGTCGACGCACTCCGAGACGTGCATGTACGACTTCTCCTGGCGGCCGTCGCCGAGAATCTCGAGTTCGTCGGGGTCCGCGAGCAGCTTCTCGATGAAGTCGGGGACGACGTTGCCGCGCTGGTACGGGCCCACGATGTTGGCGAATCGCACGTTCCAGACGGTGAAGTCGTACGAGTGCGCGAACGTCGACAACACCGCCTCGTCGGCGAGCTTCGAGGAGCCGTAGACGGAAATCGGCTCCAGCGGAGCATAGTCCTCGGGCGTCGGACGCGGCGCCTCGCCGTAGACGGCCGACGAGGAGGTGAATCCGAGGTTGGTGACGCCCACCTCCCGCATGCGCTCGACGACGTTGTACGTCATCGTGGTGTTCTCCTCGTAGAGCGTCCGGTCGTCGTCGAAGTTGGTGTCCGTGTACGCCGCGAGGTGGAAGACGGCGTCGAGGTCACCCGTGACGACCTCGGCAACGTCGTCGGAGTCCGTCATGTCCGCGCGGACGAACGTCGCGTCCTCGGGCACGCGGTCGGACTCGCCCTTCGAGCAGTCGTCGGCGACTCGCACGTCGGCGCCGCGGTCGAGGAGCGCGGCGGCGAGGTAGCTGCCGACCAGCCCGGCGCCGCCGGTCACCAGCACCCGCGCGTCGGAGAGGTTCATGTGACGACCTGTAGGAGCAACGGAAAAAGCGGTTGCGGTCGCGGTGGGCGTGGCTTCCGACCGCGTCCGTCACGAGGGCCCGCACTCATCCGAACAGCGGTCCAGGTTCGAACGCGTCCGTATCGTACACGCCGCGGAGGTAGGCGACGCCGAGCGCGACGAGAAAGAGCCCGCCGAGCACGGCAGCCGCCGCGCCGACGAGGTCGGCACTCTCCGCTCCGTCGTCGAGGAGCGTGGGGAGGGACGTGGAGACGAGCAGGATGCCGAGGAGCAGGTCACCCGCGCCGATCAGCTGGAGCCACGAGAGGCCGGCGGCGCTCCGGCCGAAGCCAGCGAGGAAGAACGCGGCGCCCGCAAGCAGCACGAGCACCCCTTGCGTCACCATGATCGGGTCCCGCCACAGATCGAACCCGAACACCGCGGTGAGCACCAGATAGCCGAGCAGGAGCGCGGAGCCGAGAACGGCGAACCAGCGTCGCTTCATACGTCACCCGACGAGCGTGTCGGCTTAAAAGGGACGGAAGGTGAGCGGCTGGGAGCCGCCTGGACGGGTCGCTCCGGAACCCTAGCCGTCGCCGCATCGAAAGGTCCACCCGGCTTCCCCACGCAGCACGGGTATGCACGACGAACGCGAGGTCGTCGTCCTCCGGTACGGCCACCGTCCGGGACGCGACGACCGCATGACGACCCACGTCGGGCTCACCGCCCGCGCGCTCGGCGCCGACCGCGTGGTCCTCCCCGACAACGCCGGCCAATCCGCCGAGACCGTCCGCGACATCACGGACCGCTTCGGCGGCCCGTTCAGCGTCGAGCTCCGCGAGGACCAGAACGCGATCGTCCGGACCTTCGACGGCGTCGTCGCCCACCTCACGATGTACGGCGAGCGCGTCCAAGACGTGGAAGCCGACATCCGGGAGGCGGTCGGGCTCGCGAGCGCCGCGGGAGACGAACCCGTCGATGCGGCGGCGAGTACCCCGCGCGACCTCCTCGTCGTCGTCGGCGGCGAGAAGGTGCCGTGGTCGCTGTACGAGCGCGCCGACTTCAACGTCGGCGTCACCAACCAGCCGCACTCGGAGGTCGCCGGCCTCGCCGTCTTCCTCGACCGGCTGTTCGAGGGTGCCGAGCTGGAACGCGAGTGGGAGGACGCGGATCGGCGTGTGCTGCCACAGGAAACGGGGAAGAAGGTGGTCGAGGCGAGCGAGGCGAACGGGACGGACGAAGCGGGTGAAGAGGGAGAGTCGGCTGCACTGGACGAGTCGGATGTGGAGGGCGACGACCCCCACACTGACAGTTAAAAGGCACTGTTGAAATCCTCAGCAGGTGACAAATTCTGGCCCGGATCCGGTTGGACAGACTGTTCGGTGATCGAGATCGGGAGTGAGTATTGCAGTTCGCTGCTGGCGATAGAGTATATAAACTGTCGAGAGTGGCAGTAGTGGTCTCCTTATAAACGGGATGCGGTGCGGTGGCGCGCCCGGCGAGCGCCCCGCGGGTGCTCGCCGGCGCGCGAGGGAGTCGTCGCCGCAGGCGACGACGAGGCTGGGGAGGCGTGAGGTGCGGTCGCTGTGCGGTGCGGGGCGGGACTCAAAGGGGCAGCCAGCTCCGGGAAGACGGCCGACGTAAGCACTCAAAAGGGCGAGCACTGCGAGCCCTTTTGAGCGCGCAGCGAGGCCCTCGACCGGAGCTGGCTGGGGCTTTGCCGGCGGTCCTCACCAGGGCTGCACCAACAACTCACCTACCAAACACTGCTTATAAATGGCGAACAAAATCACCAATGATCCACTTATAAACTCCTCATACAACCTCGTGCAACACCCACTCCCGATATCGATCAACAAGCAAGTCTCATCGACCAGCTGTTTCACACTATTTTGTATTTGAAGAATAGGATTTCAACAGAGTCATTTAAAAGTGCACCCGACGCTACTCGACGACGTCGACGGTGCCGCGCATTCCCTGCGTTTGGTGGGGCGTGCAGACGTACTCGTAGGTGCCGGCGTCCTCAAAGGTGTGCTCGAAGGTGTGGCCTGCCTCCGCGGTGAGCTCGGACTCGAAGGCGCCGTCGATGTCGACGACGTTGTGCTGTCCGCCTTCGCCGGTCCACTCCCAGTGAACGAGCGTGCCGGCGTCGATGCGGATGTCCTCGGGATCGAACTCCAGCCCGTTCGGGCCGGCACCGACCACCACGTCGACGCGGTCCTCGCCGGTGAAGTCGACGACCTCGTTATCGTCGTCGTCGGAACAGCCGGCGAGCGCGACGACGGAGAGCGCACCTGCGGACGCAACGACCTGGCGGCGCGTACGGTTGACCATGTGCGGAGTAGCCGACCGGGAGCCTAAAGAACCGCGTTCGCTCCCGCCCGGCGGGAACGCCCGAAAGGTGTCGTCTCCCGTGAGCGGGTCGCTTCCGCACCCATCCCCGCGAGGGGAACGACCTTTGTGCGCGGACGGCAAACGACGAGTATGAGCGACTGGACCGACGCCATCGTCGGCGAGCGCATGACCGTGGACCGCGAGTTCAACGACCGCGTGGCTGGCTCGCAGTTCTCCAGCCAGGAGTGGGGGTTGATCATGACGGCGACCGAGTTCGAGATCGAGAACGCCGACGACCCCGAGGCCGCACGGGTCGTCGCCGACACGTCGAAGCTCCCGGCGATCATGCCCGAACTGGCGAACGTTCGCGACCAGGTGGCCGCGATGGGCGGTGCGGCCGGGCAGGGGGGCGCCGGCGGACAAAGCGGCGGCGGGTCGGGCGGCTTTCTCGACTCGGTAAAAGGCGCGCTTGGACTCGGCGGCGGCGGATCGGCGGACGCCGGCGCCAGCGACGAGGAGCTCGCCGCGGCCGAACAGCTCGTTCAGGAGTACGCCGACGAGCTCCAGGCGCATCTCGAGGACGTCGGCAAGTTCGAGCAGGTTCGGGTCGCCTATCAGGAGTAACGGGGCGGCGGTCGAGGCCGAATGGTCGGCGTCGACTACTCGACGTCGCCGCCGTGGAACAGCGTCAGCTCCTCGGCCTCGTAGATGTTGATCAGCTCGGTCACCAGCTCGTCGTAGTCCTCGTCGTCGACGCGGAGCGCGTCGAGCCGCTCGACCGTCTCCTCGTCGAGGTGGATCTGTGGCATACACGAGCATTCGCGTCCCGTCGTCAAAAGGGTCGGGGCCACCGCCCCTCCGCTACCGCAGTCGACGTACTGGCGAGTCCTCGACATCGGGTTCCCGTTCGGCGAGCCGTTCGATCTCCGCCGGCGAGAGCTCGTCGTCGAGGATCGGCGTGTTGCCAATGAGCGTCACGACATCGGCCTCCCCGATGGAGTCGCTGACCTCGACGGCCGTGGACGTTCCGCGTTGCTCGTTCGCAACTCCCCCAACGAGGGACATAACTGTCCCATCGCTATCCAGCAGTTGCCCTATTTCCATGCCAAGTTGGGTATCTACGGCGGGAGACATCCACATCGTGGCCGTGAACTCTCCGGACTCCGTGGGCGAATACGACAGTATCGCTTTTATACCTCTCTTCGGCGACGCGATTCTGTGCGTCGGATCGCCGACGTGCCGAACGCGGGTCGACTGCGCAATGCCGGACAGTTGCAGCGACTCAGCGACGGTGACGCCGGCGCCGAGCAGACGTGTGAACGCACGGAGCGTGTCCGGCTCGGTCGGTTCATCGAGAAACGTCGCGAGTAGCGCGCCGGCGTCGACGAGTGTCCCGCCGAGCGCGGCGTCGGTCCGAGCCCCCAACGTCACCAGCGCGGGTCCGACGAGCTCGATCCCGGACGGGTCGAACAGGCCGTCACCGCAGCGTATTCTCCCGTCCTGAACCGGCAGCGCCACGTGGCAGGCGTCGACTCCGGGATCCGAAAGCGACGCCTCCACGTCGGCGACGGTCGGCTCCGAAACCACGGTGACCGTCGGGTCGCTCGCGGCGTCAACCGTGGCGACGGCCCGCCGGGTCGCCCTCGCGCGCTCGTCATCGTCGACGAGGACGTGAACGACGGCCTCGCCCTCCGTCGGGAGGGACCGAGCCAGCCGGTTCTCGTAGGTCGCCGGCGTCAGCAGTGCGGTGCGGTTCGGCGCCGTCGACAGGTCGGTGACGACATCGGAACCGCCGCCCGTTACGGCGTGGATCCCCGCAGGAACGCCGAGCACGCCGCCGACGGTCTCCTCGCCGGGCATGGCGTCTCGCGTGGGTGTCCGTGGCGACGAGGGACACGCAACCCGGATAGCAGCGAGCCCGTGGACGAGATGCGGAAGCAGCTCGATATCCGCCGGGTCGGGGCGGAGCTGTGCCCGGACCGGTGGCGTCGGCACGTAGGGGGCGGTTTTGGCGGCGTCGATCTCCAGGTACTCCAACAGCTGTTCGGGAATCGACCGGTCGTAGAGGGTGGGCGGGTAGAAGGGAAGCTGTGGTGCAAGCGCGCCGTACTCCCGTCGCTCACTCGGGGCGTATCCCTCCATTCGCACGAGCGAGTCCAACAGCAGGAACTGTCCCACCAACGTCTCGACGCGGCGCTCCAGCTCGGCCCCTTCCGTGGGAAGGCGTTCGACGTAGCCGCCGTCGAGGTGGAGCGCGGGGTCGCCGGGCTCCACGCGGGCGCCGAGGTAGAACGCCAGCGGTGCCACGCGGTAGACGTCCGCATACGTCGCGGGAACCGTGATCCGAACGCCCGTCTCGGGAACGGAGAGGCGGTCCGGGACCCGCAGCTCGTCGCCGCGCTCGAACCGGGGCGGGTACCCTCGGAGGGTCGGCCACGAGCGTTCCGCGGAGAACTCCTTGATCGACGAGCCGAGCACCGAGACGGCCGCCATCAACGACTCCGGGTCGTCGGGAACGGTGATCGTCGCCTCCGGTCGCGTGTGCCGTGAGCGGGCGCCGACGGTGACGACCGTCGACTCGTCGAACGTTATCCGCGCCGGCTCCGGACCGCTGATCCCCTCGGCGTCCATCGCCGCGTCGCGGACGCGGACGTACAGCTTCATCGTTCCCGACACCTCCAGACAGTAGGTGTCGCGGGGGAACGTCGCCGGGTCAATCAGGGTTGCGACCATGTCCCCGTGCTCGTCGCGCAGCCGGAGACTCGCCACGTTCTCGAAGGTGAGGCTGCTGGTCTCGACGGAGACTGCCCCGTCCACCGGAAAGGGGAACACGTCGGTCAGCGCCGGCTCGGGCGCCGGCGTTCCGTCGACGCCGACCACGAGGGTCTCGTTTTCGATCCGGTCGGTCACGCGGAGCTCGCCGTCGGCCCCCGTGAACCCGACGCGGTCCACGCGGTCGGTGCGGTTCATGGAGCAGGGAAAGCGGGTTGGCAGTTATGAGGCTGTCGCTCGTCTCATCAGCCTTCACCGGACGCCGGCGGCACCGTCGGTATCGCCGCGGCGGACACGACCCCCGAGTCTGCGGCGCCGCGTCCCGCCATCAACGGCGTTGTCGTCAGGGAAACCATGGATATCAAGGTGTATTATCCCAAAGGGCTTTGTCGTCAGCGAAGTAAGTGTTCACGAGATACGAGGTCCGGAAGCGTCGTCACACACGTGTTCCGCCAGTCCGTTCGTCCCTGTATTTCGTGGAGACGAGACACACATGACTGATGAATCCGATCCGATCGACGACGAGAGTTTCAACGAGTCGCTCACACGGTTGATCGAGCGCGCACATCGGAACGGGACCGATGTCGACGGCGCGTGGAAGTGCTCGACCCGCGGATCGAGCGAGCATCACTGGGATATCCAGATCACGAGAGTCGAGTACGATGAGGAGGACTGACCGGGGAATACTGATAAATGCCCTTGGTATCCAGCCAAAGGGTTTCCACCGACCCCCGTGTACGGTCGCGTACGTTGATGTGGAGTTTCGCAACTGGCACAGGCTGCCGTCCGGGTGATTCGCAGTGACCGTGATCGTCGACTTCCGGGTCCCCGCCGAGGATTTCGTGCTCGGGAGAGCACTGCAGCGGACCACCGGCTTGTCCGTCGAACTCGAGAAGATGATTCCGGTCGGCAGCGCAACGATTCCCTACTTCTGGGTGATCGGCGAGGGGGTCGACGAGTTCGAGGCCGTCTTGAAAGAGGACCCTGCACTCCTCGGATTCACCGTCATCGACGAGCTCGACGGGCGTCATCTCTACCGTGCCGAGTGGGAGACCGGCGTCGACACGTTCGTGCAGGCGGTCGTCACGCACGACGTCGTACTCCAGGAGGCGTCGGGCGACGCCGACGCCTGGGCGTTCAAGCTCCGCTTTCTCGACGCCTCACAGCTCTCCTCGTTCCACGCCGAGTGCCGGGAGCGCGGTGTCGACCTCGAAGTCAACCGCCTGTACAACCCCATCGACCCGGCGGCGGTGCGGACGGGTGATCTGACGGACGAGCAGCGAACGCTCATCGAACACCTCTACGACGAGGGGTACTTCGAGATCCCGCGGCGGACGACGCTGGTCGACGTGGCCGAGGAGCTCGACCTCTCCGACCAGGCGGTCAACGAGCGCCTTCGCCGGGGACTCAGCACGCTCATCGGCGCGACGCTGAAGCTGGACGACGACGGGGAGCCCTGACCGCGAGAACGGAAGAACGGACGGTGGATGCGGGGGCAGATCCCCCACACGTGCCTCTGACGTGAACGGTGTGGAATGCCGGTAGCAGACAGCTCACGTCCGTGCTGACTGCACCCGTGTTTCGGGACGGTTCCGGATAGGGGTACTGCCTCGACATCAATGCTCCTTAAATATTCCATGAGACCGGCGGCGCGATGCGACCCACTATGGCCGCCTGCCGCCGGCGCACGCCGACAGCCGCGAGCGTCGCGCTCGCACGTCTCGAAGGGGCTCACGCCGGCGCCGACCGCGGCTACTCGTCGCTCGTCTTGATGTCAGCCGAGAGACCCTGTGCCATCTCGATCTCCTTGGAGTTGTTCAGCGTCCACGCCGTGCGGTCGGTGACGGCCTCGATCGACTCACGGGCGGAGGGGTAGCCGTTGCCGGACTTCTTGACGCCGCCGAACGGGAGCTGCACTTCCGCGCCGATACAGGGGAGGTTGCCGTACGCGAGGCCGACCTCCGCGTGGTCGCGGTAGTAGTTGATCTGCCGGTAATCCTCGCTGATGACCGCGCCGGCGAGCCCGTAGTCGGTGTCGTTCTGGATCTCGACGGCCTCCTCGATGTCGCCGTCGTACTCCAGGAGTGCGACGTGGGGACCGAACACCTCCTCGTGTGTACAGCGGAGGTCCGCGTACGGGTCGGCCTCGTAGACGAACGGGCCGATCCAGTGGCCGTCCTCGTGGCCGTCGGGGATCTCCGCGTCGTCGAGCTCCGTGCGGTCGACGAGCACGTTGACATCCTCCTCCTTGGCGAGCTCGTTGTAGTCGCGGACCTTCTGGAAGTGCTCCGCCTCGATGAGTGGCCCCATGAACGTGTCCTCGTCGAGGGGGTCGCCGACGGCGACATCGCTCGCGATCTCCACGAAGCGCTCTTTGAACTCCTCGTACACGTCCGAGTGGACGATGAGGCGCTCGGCGGAGACGCAGCGCTGGCCTGTCGTCTTGAAACTCGACATCACGGCGGAGTGAACGGCGATGTCGAGGTCCGCGTTCTCGGTGACGACGATCGCGTTCTTCCCGCCCATCTCACACGCCACGCGCTTGCCGGGGACGCCGCCGAGCTTGTCCTGGATGTGGTGGCCGACCTCCGCGGAGCCGGTAAAGAGGACGGTCGACACGTCGTCGTGCTCGACGATCGCGTTGCCGGCGTCGCCGAATCCTTGGACCATGTTGAACACGCCGTCCGGGAGCCCGGCGTCCGCGAACATCTCCGCGACGACCTGTGCGCACCACGGCGTCTGCTCGGCGGGCTTGAACACGACGGTGTTCCCCTCGACCAGCGCGATCGCCATGTGCCAGTACGGGATGGCGACCGGGAAGTTCCACGGCGTGATACAGCCCGTGACGCCGCGCGGCTTCCGGCGCATGTAGGCGTCCTTCGAGGGGATCTCCGAGGGGACGATGTCGCCTTTCGGGTGGCGCGCGTCGCCCGCGGCCCACTCGACCATGTGTGCGGCCTCGACCACGTCGGCTTTCCCCTCCGAGATCTCCTTGCCGCACTCCTTCGAGACGATCTCGCCGAGCTCCTCGGTGCGCTCGCGAAGCTCGTGGTACACGTCCCAGAGGTACTCCGCGCGCTCGACCCGCGACAGCTCGCGCCACTCGTCGAACGCCTCGTCGGCGGCGGCGACCGCGCGGTCGACATCCTCGGGAGTCCCCGTGGGGAACTCGCCGAGCGTCTCGCCCGTCGCCGGGCTCTCGCTCGTGAACGTCTCCGCCCCCTCGCCGTCGACCCACTCGCCGTCGATGTAGTGCTGATAGGCGTCTGCCATGGTTCACCGTTTTCGGCGAACGGCCAAATAACCCACCCGACCATGGTCGGTAAAGTCTTTGTGATGCAGTGACGTAGAGGGGGACGTAATGGGGACATCAGATGCGGCGGCGATGGAGGAGTGGTCCGGGACGCGGCTCACGCTCGACCTGTGGCACCCGAACTGCTGGGCCATCGAGGCGACGGGGCGGACGGACGGCGGCGTGCTCGCACACGCGATCTACAACTCGCCGAAGGCGGACGGCGAGGCGCCGAACTCCGTGAACGGGCTCTTCACCGCGTTCGGAGACACGAACGAGGAGGTCGAAGCACTGTTGGACGCGATCCGGGAGTCGGACCACGCAGGGGAGGTGCTCGAACTGCAGGAGCGGTTCGGTCGCGCGAGGGACGCCCCCGGCAACGTGGTTCGGGAGTTCTTCCTGGAGTACGACCCCGCGGACATGGTGTGTCCGACGCTGCTCGAACACGGGTTCGTCCACAGCGCCCCGGTGCGGATCGAGAACGGCCGCGAGGAGTGGCAGGCGTGTTTCGTCGGGGAGCGCACGGAGATCCGCGACGCGCTCGACGGCGTCGAGGAGGCGAGCGGCGCCGAGGTCACCGTCGAGTCGATGTCGTCGTCCGGCTATGCGGGACGGTCCGCCCGCAAGCACCGCCTCGACACGCTGACGACGACACAGCGTGACGTGTACGAGCACGCCCGCGAGGCGGGCTACTACGAGTGGCCTCGCGGCACCTCGACGCGGGAGCTCGCCGACGATCTCGACGTCTCGAAGACGACGCTGCTCGAACACCTGCGGAAGGCGGAGTCGAAACTGCTCGACCCCTGAGCCCCGTTTGCGGGGGCGTCCGTTCTCCTCCAGATCACCGCCCGAGCACGGCGCGCAGCGCGAACAGCGCGTTCGACTTCCGCTCGCGGATCCGCCGGTAGAAGTAGGAGAACCACTTGTCGCCGTACGGCACGTACTGGTACACCGTCACGCCGTCGTCGGCGAGCGCGAACTGTGCGGACTCGCGCACGCCGGTGAGCATCTGTACCTCGTAGGGGGTGCCGTATTCGGCGTGGAGCTCGCCGGCGTACGCCACCATCTCGGGGTCGTGACTGCCGACGGCGATGCCATCGTCGAACGCCTCGAACATGGACGCGAGACAGTCGCGGTACGCCTCGTCGACGCGAGCCTTCTTCGTGTGGGCGATCGAGGCTGGCTCGTCGTACGCCCCCTTCACGAGCCGGACCTTCCCGGGGAGGTCGGCGAGCCGTTCGAGGTCGTCGGGAGTCCGCTTCAGGTTCGCCTGCACGCAGACGCCGACGTTGCCGTCGGTGGCGGTCGTGTGTCGCTCGAACTCGTCGAGGGTCACGTCGGTCGTCTCGTGGTCCTCCATGTCGATCCAGACGAAGACCCCCGGCGTGTCATCGCCGGCGTCGGCGTCAGCACTCCCGGGGGGCGCGTTCGCGGCGTCGACGATCCGGGCGAGGTTCTCCCGAAACACGTCCTCGCCGACGTCGAGGCCGATCTGGCTCGCCTTGACGGAGACGCACGCATCGAGGCTCCGGTCGGCGATCCCCCCGACGAGGTCGACGTACGCCTCGGCGTCGGCGTCCGCCGGCGCTCGCTCCGTGTAGTGCTCACCGAGGAGGTTCACGATCCCGGCGACCCCTCGGGCGTTGAGCGTCTCGACGTGGTCGAGCGCGGCCGCCGGCGTCTCGCCGGCGACGAAGTTGCTCGCGATGGGTGGCAGCATGTACACACCGGAGAGACCCGTCGACATATATGCCCACCCGACCAATTATCCCCCGACTTCACCCGTCGAATTAAACCAGGGTGGCGAGTGTTGCAACGGATGAGACGAAAATCGCGCCGATCCGACCATGGACGGGAAGGGTTTAACGTATGCATATATTCTCGGAAGTCGTAGGAAGCATATGTCACGAGATACCATGGACATGGCGGATCGGCGAACGCTCCTGAAGGCGACCGGGGGGGTTGGCCTACTGGGACTCGCCGGGTGTATCAGTACGACGGACGACGACGGTGACGACAACGGTGACGACGGCGACGACGGGATGGGAGACGGCAATGGCAACGGTGACGACGATGACGAGTCCGCCGACGCCTACGAGATCGGGATGGTCGACTCGCTAACCGGCTCGCTGGCGGACTTCGGAGAGCGGAACCAGCGCGCCGTCGAGCTCGCGCTCGCCGACGTCAACGCGGTCGGCGTGCGCAACCGCGACCTCGAGATCATCGTCGAGGACTCCGAAAGCGAGAGTCAGGCCGGCGTCTCCGCGGCCCAGAAGCTCATCAACCAGGACAACGTCCCGTTCCTCATCGGCGCTGTCGGCTCGGGCGTCTCGCTGTCGATCTACGAGAGCGTCGTGCAGGGGACCGACGCCGTCCAGCTCAGTCAGAACTCCACCGGACTCGGGCTGACCGACTTCCCCGGCCTGCTCCGCATGTCGCCGAGCGGTCGGACGCAGTCGGCGGCGCTCGCCGACATCATCGCCGAGGACGGCTACGACGAGGTGGCGGTCACCTACATCAACGACGAGTTCGGGGAGAGCCTCTACGACGCCTTCGCGGAGGCGTACGAGGGCGAGATCGTCTACGACAGCTCACACGACGGCGAGCAGTCGTCGTACGGCAGTCTCGTCTCCGAGATGAACGGCTCCGGCACCGACGCGTGGCTCTGTATCACCTACCAGCAGGAGTTCGCCACGATGGTGACGAACATGTTCGAGAGCGGCTACGAGCCGCAGCTGTACGGCGCCGACTCCAACCGTGGCGACACCGTCCTCGCCAACACCCCGGAGGGGAGCATGGACGGCATGAAGCTGGTCGAGCCGGCAGCGCCCGAAGACCAGGAGAACTACCAGGCGTTCGCGGACGACTTCGAGGCCGAGTTCGGCGAGTCGCCGACCGCGTGGTCCGCGTTCGCCTACGACTGCGTCGTCACCGCGGCGCTGTCGATCCAGGCGGCCGACGAGTTCAGCGGCGCCGCGCTCGACGAGGTCGTCCGCGACGTGACCCGCCCCGAGGGCGAGGAGGTGTTCACCTACGAGGAGGCGCACGCCGTCCTCGACGACGGCGGTACGGCCGACGACATCGACTACCAGGGCGTCAGCGGCCCGATCGACTTCGACGAGAACGGTGACCCGCGCGGGAGCCTCGCCGTGTTCGAGGTGAGCGACCACGACTACGAGACGATCGAGTTCCGGGAGTCGTAGCTCCCCCCGTCCATGTCGGTTCTCGAATTTGCCGCAAACGGGCTCGTGTACAGTAGCATCATCGTTCTCGCGAGCATCGGGCTGTCGCTGATCTACAGCATCGCGGGATTCGCGAACTTCGCCCACGGCGACACGATGACCGTCGGCGCGTACGCCACGCTGATCGCGTTCGGCCTGATCGGCAGCGTCGGCTTCACCGTGCTCGGACTTCCGCTCGGGTTCTTCCTCGCGGTCGCCGTCGGCATCGTCGTCGCCGCGGCGGTCGCGGTCCTCACACAGCGGCTGGTGTACGACCCGCTTGACGTCGGCTCGATCGGCCTGCTGATCACGTCGATCGGCGTCGCCTTTGTCTACCGGGCGCTGATTCAGATGGGGTTCGGCTCCGACGCGCTCCGGTACGACATCGCCTCGCTCCGGCCGATCGAGGCGCTCGTGCCGTACGGCATTCGGATCACGGCCCACGACCTGGCGACCATCATCTCGGCCGCCGTGCTCGTGATCGGCCTACACGTACTCCTGCAGCACACCGACCTGGGACGCAAGATGCGGGCGATGGCCGACAACCCGGACCTCGCCCGCGTCAGCGGCATCCGGATCGACCGGGTGAAGCTCTGGTCGTGGGTGATCGGCGCCGGACTCGCCGGCGCCGGCGGGGCGTTCCTCGGCCTGTTCAATCAGCTGCTTCCGCGCATGGGGTTCAACCTGCTGCTCGTCGTGTTCGCCGCCGTCATCCTCGGCGGCATCGGCTCCGTCTACGGCGCCGTACTCGGCGGGTTCCTCATCGGGATGGTCGTCGAGATGACGCCGCTGTTGTCGCGCGTCGGGATCCCGATCGGCATCGAGTACGCCGAGGCCGTCGCCTTCTTGATCATGGTGGCGATTCTGCTCGTTCGGCCGGAGGGGATCGCGGGTGACGCCGCCGATGGAGGGGGTGTTTGACCGTGTCCCGATTTGACCCCCGGGAGTTCTTCGGGGACCTCACGGAGACGGAGACCACGGTCACCGTCGCGCTCGGCTTCGTCGTGTTGGCGCTGTTTCTCGCGTTAGCGACCGGCACGCTCGGCGCCTCGTACTTCCTGTTCCTGTTCGGGCTCGCCGGGATGTACGCGCTGATGTCGCTCGGGCTGAACGCCCAGTGGGGGTTCGGCGGGCTCATCAACTTCAGCGTCGCCGCCTTCTTCGGAATCGGTGCGTACGGCGCGGCGCTGATGACGGGCGGGAACTCCCCGATCGCCGGCGAGTTCAACCCGCTCGTCGGGCTGGTCGTCGGGCTGGTCGTCGCGGCGGTCGTCGCCGTCGCCATCGGGATCCCGACGCTCCGGCTCCGTGCCGACTATCTGGCGATCGCGACGCTCGGGCTCGCGGAGGTGATCCGGCTGTTCCTCCGCAACGAGCGACAGTGGACCAACGGCAGCGCCGGGATCCGCGGGATCCCGAGCTTCTTCGAGGGGTGGCCGATCCTCGGGACGCTGCCGCAGACGATGCCGGGACTGGAGATCGTGATCGTCCCCGGGTCACCGATCGTGCTCGGCACGCAGTTCTGGCGACAGCTTCTCAACGTCTCGCTGCTGCTCGCGTTCCTTGGCGTGGCCTTCTTCGTGCTCAGCCGGGCACAGCGGTCGCCGTGGGGACGCGTGCTCCGGACGATCCGGTCCGACGAGGACCTCGCGAAGGCGCTGGGGAAGAACACGTTCTCGTACAAGATGCAGACGTTCGTGCTGGGGAGCATGATCATGGCGCTCGCCGGCGTGTTCTACGCGCACCTCAACCTCTTCGTCAATCCCGGTGACCTCGACCCGATCACGACGTTCTACGTGTGGGTCGCGGTGATCCTCGGCGGTAGCGGGTCGAACCGCGGCGCGCTGCTGGGCGGTTTCGTCGTGGTCGCGATCCGCGAGGGGTCGCGGTTCCTCAACGACTTCGCGTGGTTCCCCGTCGACGGGGCGCCGCTGCGACTCCTGCTGATCGGCCTGCTGATCGTGCTCGTGATGCGGTACCGGCCGCAGGGCGTGCTGCCGCCACAGCGCGAGCTGATCTGGCCCAGCGCGCTCGACGACGACGGCGCGCCGAATCGGCCGTCGAGTGGCGTCAGAGAGCAGAAGGGCGGCAACGGAGGTGACACCAATGAGTGACGCAACGAACGGAACCAACGCCCCCAACGAGGGCGATTCGACGGCGACGGAGCATCGGGCGGAAACCGACACGACGACACCGCAGGTCGGCGCCGTCGAGGGGAAAGACGACGTCGTCCTCCGGGTCGACGACCTCCAGAAGTCGTTCGGCGGGCTCACCGCGACGGACCATGCCACCTTCGAGGTCGAGCGTGGGACGATCACGGGGCTCATCGGCCCGAACGGCGCCGGCAAGTCGACGCTGTTCAACCTGATCTCCGGGTTCTACGAGCCCGACGGCGGCACGGTAACCGTGAACGGCACGGACGTCACCGGCATGGAGCCGTACGAGGTGGCCGAGCACGGCCTCATTCGGACGTTCCAAACCCCCCGCAAGCTGGAGGGAATGACCGTCCGCGAGGCGATGTTGGTCGGTCCCCGGAACCAGCCCGGTGAGTCGTTCCTCACGCTGTTCACCTCGCCGTCGACGGTCACCGAGAGCGAGTCGGCGAACCTCGCGGACGCCGAGCGCATCCTCGAGGAGTTCGAGATCGACCATCTCGCCACCCAGCCCGCGACGGACATCTCCGGCGGGCAGATGAAGCTCGTCGAGCTCGCGCGGGCGATGCTGGCGGAACCCGAAGTGTTGCTGCTGGACGAGCCCGTGGCGGGTGTGAACCCGACGCTCGCGAAGAAGCTCAAATCGCAGATCCGCCGGCTTCACGAGGCGGGCACCACCTTCGTCCTGATCGAACACGACATGGAGTTCGTGATGGACCTGGCTGACCCGGTGATCGTGCTCGACCAGGGGAGCGTGCTCACCGAGGGAACGCCGTCGGAGATCCGCAGCGACGACAGAGTCATCGACGCGTACCTCGGAGGTGGCGCATGAGCGACGCGCCCGGTGGTGAGGCACGGAACGAGTCCGACCCCGTGCTCGCGCTGTCGAACGTCGACAGCGGCTACGGCGAGGTGCAGGTGCTCGACGACCTCTCGATGCGGCTCGACGCCGGCGAGATCGTCTGTCTCGTCGGCCCGAACGGCGCCGGCAAGTCCACGGTCCTCAAGACGGCGTTCGGCATGCTGACGCCCTGGGAGGGGACCGTCGAGTACCACGGGCGCGACATCGGCGGCATGGCGCCCGAGGACATCGTCAGGGAGGGGATCGGCTACGTTCCCCAGACCGACAACGTGTTCGGCTCGTTGACCATCGAGGAGAACCTCCGAATGGGCGGCGTCGCCCGCGAGGGGAGTCTCGATCAGGTGATCGACGAGCTGTACGACCGGTTCCCGATCATCGAGGAGAAGCGGTCGGCAAAAGCGCGGACGCTCTCGGGTGGCCAGCGCCAGGTGCTGGCGTTCGCCCGCGCGCTCGTGATGGAGCCCGACGTGCTCCTCATCGACGAGCCGTCCGCCGGGCTCGCACCCAACACCGCCGACGACGTCTTCGAGGACGTGCAGGCGGTCAACGACATGGACACGGCGATCCTGATGGTCGAACAGAACGTGACCAAGGGGCTCGGCATCTCCGACCGCGGCTACGTGCTCGACCAGGGCACCGTCCGGTTCGAGGGGACGCCCGAGGAGCTGTTGAACGACGACGAAGTGTCACAGCTGTACCTCGGCGGCTGATCCCACCAACCACACCAACCACGCCAATCCCGCCTCACGTCGCGCGCTTTTCCAGTTCTCCTTTGAGCGCGGCGGCGTCGAACTCGTGGTCCGGGCGGATGGCGACGAAGTCGAGAAACTCGCGGGCAGCCAGCAGTTCTTCCGGCGTGTAATGCTCCAAGGCGGCGTCGACGGTCGCGGATGCGCCGATCAGCGGCTCCAGCGCGGCCGTCGCGCTCGCGAGGTCGTACGACCGCGCGTCCTCGCGGGCGTCGTCGTTCACGTTGGTCGCGTCGATGAAGTAGAGCTCGCCGTCGAGGATCAGGACGTTCTCGGCGCGCAGGTCGCCGTGCGCGAGCCCGGCGTCGTGGAGGATCCGGAGGTTGCGAAACAGGTCGGGGGCGAGTTCCTGCTCACGGTCGCGGTCGAGCTCGTCGAGCGGCCGGAACTCCGGCAGGTACTCCAACACGACGACGCCGAGATCGCCGACCTCCAGCGCCTCGATCGGCTCGGGTGCGTTGACGCCGAGCTCGCGCATTTTGCGGGTCGCCTCCAGCTCGTGGCGGGCCATCTCGTAGGGGGTCTCGTACCGCTCGAAGAAGCCCTCCGTCCCCGCGGAGAACGCGCCGAGGTTCCGGCCCGTCGTGAAGAGGGTGTGGACCAGCATGTTCTGTTTGGTGATCACCTTCACGAACAGGTCGTCGTCGATGACCATCGGCGTCGACAGCCAGTTGTCGGCGTCAAGAAACCGAACGTGGGCCGTCTCGCGGTCGTACCGGTCCGTCAGCTCGCGCACGACTCGCTCCAGCTCGGGCCAGTCGACACGGCCGCGCACGAGTCGGCGGAGTTCCATATCGAACTCTCACGCCCCGGTCAGGGATAAAAGGTCCCGCCGGCGGATTGCTCCCCCGTGACCACTCCGCCGGCGGGCGCCCCGTCGTGGCCATCTCCAAGGATCCTCACGGTCGTTCGCATCGTTTATAGTCCGGCTTCGCAGATATTGCCCCATGGACTTCGATCTGCCCGCGGAACACCGCATGATTCGGGACACCGTCCGGGAGTTCTGCGAGGAGGAGATCCGCCCCATCGCACAGGAGGTGGAGGACGAACACCGGTTCCCCGCCGAGGTGTTCGAGGAGCTCACCGCGCTCGACATGATGGGCGTTCCAGTCGACGAGGCGTACGGCGGGCTCGGCGGCGACCAGCTGATGTACGCGCTCGTCACCGAGGAGCTCGGTCGCGTCTCCGGGGGTATCGGCCTCTCGTATGCCGCCCACACCTCGCTCGGCGCCAAGCCGATCGACATGTTCGGCACTGACGAACAGAAGGAGCAGTGGCTCCGTCCCCTCGCGGAGGGCGACGGGATCGGCGCGTGGGCGCTCACGGAGCCGGGTAGCGGCTCCGACGCCTCGAACATGGACACGACCGCCGAGTACGACGCGGACGCCGACGAGTACGTGCTCAACGGCACCAAGCAGTTCATCACCAACGCGAACGTCGCCAACAGCATTCTGGTGAAGGCCGTCACGGAGCCCGGCGCGGGCTACGACGGCATTTCCACCTTTATTGTCGACCCCGAGAACGACGACGGGTTCGAGGTTGTCTCCGTCTGGGAGAAGATGGGGCTCAACTGCTCGCCCACCTGCGAGATCAGCTTCGACGACGTTCGCATTCCGGCCGACCGCCTGCTCGGCGAGGAGGGAGAAGGCTGGAAACAGACGATGAAGACGCTCGACGGCGGCCGCATCTCCATCGCCGCGCTCTCGACGGGGCTCGCACAGGGCGCCTACGAGGCCGCCAAGGAGTACGCCGGCGAGCGCGAGCAGTTCGGCGAGCCGATCTCGAAGTTCGACGCCATTCGCGACAAGATCGTCCACATGCACCGCCAGACCGAGCGCGCGCGCCTGCTCACCCACAAGGCGGCGGTGACGTACGACGACGGCGAGCGCGTCACCCAGGAGTCCGCGCTCGCGAAGCTCGACGCCAGCGAGGCCGCCCGTGAAGTGGCCGAGGAGGCCGTCCAGACGCTCGGTGGCTACGGCTACACCACGGACTTCGCCCCGCAGCGCTTCTACCGCGACGCAAAGTTGATGGAGATCGGCGAGGGAACCAGCGAGATCCAACACGTCGTGTTGGGCCGCCAGCTCGGCCTGTAGCCGCGCTCACTCACGTTCCTGTTCCCCCAACGGCAACCGAATCGGGCATAAAGAGTTTTGCCACCGGCGGAACCACAGTCGGGTTATGAGCACTTTCGAGTACGACGTCGTCGTGGCGGGCGCAGGAACGTCCGGGTGTTACGCCGCCGCGACCGCCGCGGAGGCGGGTCTCGATGTCGTCGTCGTCGAGCGCAAAGACGAGACGGAGGCGGGCCACATCGCCTGCGGGGACGCGCTGAAGGGCGCGGACTCGTTCCCCGACGTGATCCCGAAATCACACCTCGAACCCGCGTTCACCAACACCGGCGTCGACCACGGACGCTTCGAGATCCCCAAAGAGGACACGGTCCTCAATATCCCGATTCCGGGCGAGCTCGCCGTCATCGACCGCTGGGAGTACGGTCGCCGGCTCATCGACGGCGCGAAGTCGGCGGGCGTCGACTTCCACTACGACACCGTCATCAACGACGTGACGCAGGACGCCGCCGGTCGCGTCACCGGCCTCCGCGCGAAGCGCAAGGGCAACCTCCGAGAGTACAACGCCGATGTCGTGATCGACGGCGCCGGCGCGCTCTCGATCCTCCAGGATAAAGCCGACTTCGAGGGGACGACGTTCGACACCAACGTTCGCTACTCGCAGTTCTGCTCGGCGTACCGCGAGATCGTCGAGGTGCCCGAGCCGGTCGAGTGGGACGACGCGCTCGTGTTCAAGCCCACCGACCGCGCGGCGGGCTACCTCTGGTACTTCCCGCGGACGAGCACGGAGATCAACGCCGGGCTCGGCTTCCAGATGAACGAGGAGCCGATGAAGCTGGTCGAGGCGCTCCGTGAGGACCTCCAGAGCCGGCCGGAGTTCGCCGGCGCGGAGGTCCGCGACAAGCTCGGCGCCGCACTGCCCACCCGTCGGCCGTACGACTCCGCGGTCGCACCCGGCTATATGGCGGTCGGCGACGCCGCAGGTCACGTCAATCCCACCACCGGCGGCGGCATCGCCGGCGCCGCTTACGCCGGCAAATACGCCGGCGAGCAGGCCGTCAAGGCGATCTCCGATGGCGACCTCTCCGAGGAGAACCTCTGGCGGTACAACGAGCGCGTGATGGACCACTACGGCGGCCGATACGCCGCCCTCGACGTGTACAACGTGCTGTCGACGGCGGTCGACGTCGACGACCTGATGGGGCTGCTCGCCAGCCTCCCGGGCGAGAACCTCGCGGAGGCGCTGTACGAGGGATCCACGTCGATGTCGTTCGGCCTCAAGCTCAAGTGTGCCGTCAAGTCGTTCGGCTACTGGGGGACGATTCGGAACTTCTACCGGACGAAAACGCTCGCCGACGAGCTGCTCGACCACTACGAGTCGTACCCGACGAGCCCGGCGGCGATGGCCAACTGGACGGGCCGGCGCGACGAGATCATGGACCGGATCTACGAGACGACCGGCGCGGATCCGAAGTACTGAGCCCCGCACACACCGCCACTGATGTCCGCCCACTCCAGCGCGTTTCTCGCCCCGCACGCGACCCGCATCGAACGAGCGCTCCGATCACGGCTCGACGACTGCCGGTCGGAGTCGCTCGCCGACACCCTCCGGTCGGCGGCCGAACTCGGTCCGTCCGAGCCCGCCGCGCTCGCGCTCGCGACCGCCGAACACGTTCCCGACTCCCAGCCCGGTTCGGCCCTCCCTGACGGGAGCACAGCCGTCGACTTCGGAGACGACCTGATGGAGTCCGCCGTCGCGATCGGCCTGATCGACCTCGCTGCACGCATTCACGCCGCGCTCGCCGAAGCCCCCGGGGCGCCGGACGCACCGATTGACGACGAGTTCGATGCCGGGATCCCTCCGGCAATTCTGGCCGGGGACGTCGGCTTCGCGCTCGGGTTCGGGTCGATCGAGTCGGTCGACGACCCCGAGAGCGGGGTCGAACGATTCGCCACGCTCGCGAAGACGATGGCGGACGTGACCGCCGGCGTCTGTCAGGCCACCGAGTGGGACGGCGAGTCGCTCGCCGACATCGAGGCAGCACTGGCTCGCGGCGCGGGGTCGCTGTACGCCACCGCGCTGGTCGTCGGCATCGGTAACGTCGCCGACGAGGGGGAGCGCGTCGCCGTGCGACAGGCGGGCCGTCACCTCGCCGTCGCCGTCGCGCTCCGACGATGTGAGTCGTTGCGTGCGGAGCTCGCGCGGGCGTCGCTGCTCAATGCGGCCGACCGACGCGCGGACCGGCGCTCCGCCGCCGCCCATGCGGCGCTCGGACGCGTCGACACGTCGCTGCAAAACTCGCTCGAAACGGTGCTCGACGGGATGCTCGACGGCACTGTGCCGTGATGGCTGGCGTTACGGCCGCGTCGCCGAGACGCGCTCGATGGCGTCGGCCAACACCGTGATCCCCAGCTCGATGTCGTCCTCGACCACGTCGAAGGTCCCGGTGTGGTGGCCGCCCGGGTGGTCCGTGCCGACGCCGACGTAGCAGGCAAAGCCGCCGCGGTCCTGGACGTGCTGCATCAGGTAGGTGGCGTCCTCCGACCCGCCGAGGTCGTCGCTGTCGACGATCGACGTGATGCCGGGGTTCTCGCGCGCAACCTCCCCGACGATGCTGGCGAGCGCCTCGTCGCTGGTCGCGCTCGGCGCCTCGCCCTTGGTGGTGACTTCGACGGACACGTCGTGCATGTCGGCCGCCGACTGCAGCACGCGGTCGGCCTTTTCGGCCATGTACTCCGCGAGCTCCGTCGTCGCGCCGCGGACCTCGCCCTCCACGAACGACTCCTCGGGGATGATGTTGGTCGCGGTGCCGCCGCCGACCAGTCCGGCGTTCACGCGGGTTGGGCCCTCGGAATGACGGGGTATCGCGTAGAGGTTCTGGACCGCCGCAGCCATCGCCTGCACCGTGTTCCGGCCCTGCTCGGGGCGCGCGCCGGCGTGGGCGGATTCGCCGTCGAACGCCGCGAGGAAGTGGCGCACCGCGAGGAAGCCGTCGACCCCGCAGACCACCTCACCCGACGGGTGGTCGAGGCCGATGTGGACGGCGTAGAGGTACTCCACGTCGTCGAGGTGGCCGGATTCGGCCATGGGCTTCCCGCCGGATACCTGCTCCTCGCTCGGCTGGAAGAACACCTTCAACGTTCCCTCGAAATCGGAGTCGAGCACGGCGTCGATGGTGCCGAGTCCGATGGTCGCGTGGGCGTCGTGGCCGCAGGCGTGCATGTAGCCCTCGTTCTCCGACCGGAATCCCTCCGAAACGGGGACGTGCTCATCGTCGTCCGCCTCCAGAATGGGGAGCGCGTCGATGTCGACCCGGAGGCCGACCACCGGCCCCTCGCCGCGCTCGATCACGGCGACACAGCCGGTGTAGCCGCCGGCCACGTCGTCGAGCACGTCGGGGTCGCCCCCGGCTTCGCGGGCCTTGCTCAGCCACTCCGCGAGCGTCTCCTCGTCCGGGACGTTCATGCGCTCGCCGTCAGCGAGCGCGTCGCGCCCGACGTGGATCTCGTCGATGTCGCGCTCCCGGAGCGCCTCGACGATGCGGGCGGTAGTGTAGAACTCACACCACGCGGGTTCGGGGTGGCGGTGGAGGTCGCGGCGGAACTCGCTGTACGCGTCGGCGTCTCGCGTGCTCATACGACCGGATGCACCCGACGGAACTTAAACGGTCCAGTGGCGGGGAGACGCGCCGGGATCGAGGAGAGAGGGAGGACCGTGATCGCGCCCACAACATCACAATTTCTGGAAATTGTGAAAATTCTGGAACGTCCGACCATCGGACCGTGTCCACGTGACGGCGAACGCGGCGGCGGCGAACGCGGCGTCCGAGAGCGCCGGCGGTCGCGCACCCGCTGTCCCTGCCGCTCAGTCGCGACGATGCCCGAGTGGCTTCTTGCGGTCGACCTGGACTTCGATGTGGATCGAGTCCGGAAAGTCCGTCGCGACGACTTCACGGGCGATGTCGTCGGAGCCGTGGATCTCCATCGACCGGGAGTAGACGGTGTACTCCCACGGCGAGAACTCGTCGCCGGCGCGGAGCTGCTTGTACAGCGGTACCTGCACGCGCTCGGCGGGCGCGGAGTGCGGGCCCTTACACTCGGCGCCCTTGCGTTCGATCGTCGTCTTCACGTCCTCGACGGTCTCCGCGAGCACGTCGCGGTCGCCGGAGGTAAAGGAGAGTTTGGTCACGAAGGTCATGGCTGGGGGTTACCAGTCAATCGTTGCCCGAGCGGTAAAAACGCATCTACCGGCCTCCTACGTGGGAGACACACCCATGCGAACTGCTTGCCACGTCTCCGCTTTCCGCCCCGGAGCGACCGACGGACGGCACGTGTGGACGGTGGCGCACGCCGACGCCCGCCAGCGCACTCCCCGGCCTCCCGGGGGAACCGGGCCAAAGATCAGCCTGTCGGACTGCCGAAACGCGGCCAGATCGGCGGAGAGAGTCGCAGAACCCGGATGCACCGTCGAGTCCGACACCCTCTTTACGGGGGGTTGCTTACCTGATGATAATGACGGTCGAAGCGACCAGCGCTGGAGCCATCCTCTTCCGCGATACCCGCGGCGAACGGGAGTATTTGCTCCTGAAGAGCCGACCGGGGGACTGGGAGTTCCCCAAAGGCGGGGTCGAGGGGGACGAGGAGCTCCAGCAGACGGCGATCAGAGAAGTCGGTGAGGAGGCCGGGATCGAGGATTTCCGGCTGATCGACGGCTTCCGCGAGGAGTACGACTACGTGTTCGAGGCGAACGGCAAGACGATCCACAAGACCGTTCACCTGTTCATCGCGCGCTCGTTCGAGGCGAGCGCCGAACTCTCGAAGGAACACCGCGACCTGCAGTGGCGCGACTACGACCAGGCGGTCAACACGATCACGCAGGACGGCCCCCGCGAGATCCTCGAGGAGGCCCACGAGTACCTCGACGAGCTGCAGGACGACGAGTCGGGCGAGTACGTCTAGCGAGGGCGCCGATCCCGACCGCCGGCGAGCGCTTTTTCACCACCGACGCGGAACCCCACCCGTGAGCTTCGACGCCGAGTTCGAGTACGAGCTGCTCGTCTGCCGCTACGCGGAGCTGGCCTGGCGACCCGGCGGCGACCCGACGCCCGTGCTCGTCGCCCGCCAGCTCGGCACCAAACGCCGGCGCTGGGACACGGTGGTCGTCGAGGTCGACCCGGAAGGACTCGCCGCACGCCGGCGCTTTGGCGACCGCACCCTCGACTCGGACCTCCTCCACGTCGTCCGGCACGCGCCCGCCGAGTGGGCGTGGTACCGCGACGCGCTCCCCGAACCCGACTACCCCTGGCGGTACGTCCGGCAGGCCGTCCACCGTGCCGCCGGCCGTGACCTGATCGACAAGCGCCGGCGGAACAACCGGATCCAGCTCCGGCGCAAGCGCCCGTACCCCGACTGGGTGCGCCGGATCGTCGCCGTCGAGAACAAGCCTGATCTGGACGCGAGCGCCGCGGACGCGCTCGCCGACCAGCTCTCCCACGATGTCGAGGCGGGACTCGCCGACGAGGCGTGGCTCGCCACCGAGACGACCGGCGAGCGCGTCGAGCCCGCACTCCTCCGGGCGATGCCGGTCGAGGCCGGCGTGCTCACCACGGACTTTTCGGAGGGTGTGCGGGCGGGTTCTGGCACCGTTGCGTGGCACCCGAGCGACCTCGGACCGGGAGCGGGCGGCATCGGTGAGAACGCCGCCGCGGGCGACGACCTCACCCGTGGGCGCGACCCGGAAACCGAGACCCTCCGGCTGGAGATCGCAGAGCGGGCCTACGGCAAGGGCTGGCGCTCGTTCCACGACACGATGCGCCCCGACTGCCGCCACTTCGAGCTGGAGCGGCGCGGCCGGGCGCTGACGCCGCACTGTGCCGCGAAGGAGAAGACGCCGACTGCGCGGGAGTGTTCGGGCTCCTGTCCGGAGTTCTCGCCGGAACCCCCGCAGTGGCGGACGAAGGGGTGGCCGATCGAGGGCGGTCCTGGGAAGGGCGTGAAAGGCCTCCTTGAGCGCCGGCGCGAGCGCGAGCGTGAGCGGACCGCCGGCGGGGAGTGAGGCCGCTCGTCAGGAGCCACTCCGGTATCGACCCGCAACGGACCGCATGCGGGTTCGCCGGCGGCCCCGTCGGCACCCGCGCTCCGGCCGAACGCCGGTACTACTCGTCCGTCTCGACGACGTAGCCGTCGTGAGAGACGGAGATGGACGTCCGCGGATCGGTCGATCGGCCGCCGAGATACTGCGCGGACTTGATCCCGACCGCGTCGAACGGATAGAGGGAACCGTCCGCCGACGTCCGGATCCAGTCGAAGCGACTCTCGAAGATTTGTTTGAATCTCATTCGAGCTTTCATAGTTATCTTATAATTGACTTTCAATTATAGTGAATATTACGAGACGTATGTGAACACGTGGTAAACGTATTGAACCCACGGATGATGGCGGTTGGTGAACCACTTCGGAAAGCACGTTCAGGCGACCGAGATCGCCCCGAAATCACGCCGGTCGGACACTACCTTTCGTCGGCGAGCGAGAGTTTTCAGTGAGTGACCTCGGGAGTGGGTATTGTAACCGGCGCCATCGGTGATCGCTTATAAACAACCGTGAGTGGTCCCGCTGCTCGCTTATAAACCCGACTGCGGTCGGCGCGCGCGAGAAACGCGCGCGAGGGAGGCGGCGGGCCGCCGCGGAGCGGTCCCGCGGCGGTCCGTCCGCCGAGGCTGGGGAGGGCTGAGGCTGCGGTGCCGTGCGGGGTGGGACTCAAAGGGGCAACCGGCTCCGGGACGACGGGCGACGTAAGCACTTTTCGGGGCGTCGGGCGGTGTGGAGAGACGCCCCGAAAAGCGCGCAACGAGCCCCTCGACCGGAGCCGGCTGGGGCTTTGGAGGTGTTTGTCGTCGTGCTCACTCCAACGACTCGTGTTTCAAGCACTCCTTATAAATGATCCACAACCTCACCGACGCCTCACTGATAAACCCCACACCCACTCACGTAATACACCCACTCCCAACATCGCTCAACAAGGAGCTCTCATCGACCGACTGTTTCAGGGGCCGGCGATCCGCCTCAGAGAGGTTCAACGGAGCCGTTCCACCCGGTTGAGGTCCCGTTTCTCTTCAGAAGTCGCCCGTCGAGGCCGTCGGTCGCCACCGCGACCGCGTTCGACGCTACTCCAGCGCCGCCGCCACCTTCTCGATCGGGTGTGGCGGCTCGCCGGCGTCCGCCTCGCGGTCCTCCAGTTGGGTGCGGCAGGAGGCGCCCGGCGCGACGACCGTCTCGCCGTCGCTGTCGTCGACCTGGTCGTAGAGGATCCGGCCGATCGCCTTGCTCATCGAGTAGTGCTCGGCCTCGTAGCCGAACGTGCCGGCCATGCCACAGCAGGTGGAGTCGAGCGGGTCGACCCCGTACCCGGCACGGCGGAGCACGCCGACCGCGTGGTGGTCCTTCTTGGTTGCCTTCTGGTGGCAGTGGCCGTGGTAGGTGAGCGTCTCCGTCGAGGCCGCAAAGGAGAGCTCGTCGTCCAGCCGGAACGCGTCCACGAACTCCAGCACGCCGTAGGCGTTGGCGGCGACCGTCTCCAGGGCCTCGTCGTCCACGTCGCTCGCGTCGCCGCCGAGCAGGTCGAAGTAGTCCGACTGGAGCATCACCGCGTCGGAGGGCTCGACGACGACCACGTCCCAGCCGTCAGCGGCGTCGGACGCCAGCGTCTCGACCGTCTCCGCGGCGATGTCGCGGGCGTCGTCGACCAGCCCCTTCGAGTAGGCCGGGCGTCCGCTGCCGGGAACGTCCGGGATCCGGACGTGGCAGTTCGCGGCCTCCAGCACGCGGACGGCGGCTTTGCCGGCGCCCGGATTCGTGTACGTGGTATACGTGTCGGGGAACAACAGCACCTTGTGTTCGGCGTTCTCCAGCGGCACGCCGGCGCCGCCCCGACTGTCGAACCAGTCGACGAGACTCTCCGAGCGGAACGTCGGGAGTTTGCGTTCGCTGGCGATGCCGAGCGTTTTCTCCATCACCGTGCTGGCGCCGGGGACCTTCGGGAGCGCGTTGGCGACGGGCGCGAACCGCGAGGCAAGCGGCGCGAGCGACTCGAACGTGCCGAACAGCCGGGTGCGGAGGTCGACGCCGTGCTCCTCGTGGTGGGCGTGTTCCACCTCCGTCTTCAGCTTCGCCATGTCGACCTCGCTCGGGCAGTCGACGGTACAGCCCTTACAGCCGATACAGAGGTCCATCACCTCGGTGACGAACTCGTCGTCCGTCGGGTCGGCCGGGAGCTCGCCGGCCATCGCGCCGCGGAGCGCGTTCGCGCGGCCGCGGGTGGCCTGCACCTCCTCGCCGGCGGCCCGGTACGTCGGGCACATCACGCCACCGGTGGTCTCCTGTGAGCCGCGGCAGCCCCCACAGCCGTGACAGAGTTCAACCATGCCCTGCATCCCGTTCTCGTTGGGCCACGCCAGTTCGGGGTCGAGCCCGAGTTCGAGGTCGTAGTCGGGGTCGAACCGGAGGTTCTCCCGCATGTCGAAGTCGCCACAGACGTTGCCCGGGTTGAGCAGCCAGTCGGGGTCGAAGGCGGTCTTCAGCTCGCGGAACGACTCCCAGAGGTCGTCGCCGTACAGCTTCCGGTTCCACTGGGTGCGTGCGCGGCCGTCGCCGTGCTCGCCCGACACCGACCCCCCGAGGCGCACGACGAGGTCGGTGACGCGGTCCGCGATGTCGACCATCGCGTCCACGTCGTCCACGTCCTTCGTGTTGATCAGGGGACGCACGTGGAGCACGCCGGGGCCAGCGTGCGCGTAGAACGTCGCGAACGTGTCGTTGTCCGCGAGGATCTGCTGGAACTCGCGGGTGTACTCCGGGAGGTGCTCCGGCGGAATGGCACAGTCCTCGATGAAGGAGATGTGCTTGGCGTCGGAGGTGCGCGAGAGCAGGATCGGCATCCCGGCCTTCCGCATCTTCCAGAAGCGGTCGCGCCGCTCCGGATCGTGTGCCTCCATCGCGGCGTGTGCGCGCACGGGCTGGCTCGTCGTGTCGCCGGCGCCCGCCTCGGGATCAGCAGCCGTCTCGGTGCCCGGACACCGATCCGCGACGAGGTCCGCGACCTTCTGTCGTCCCTCCTCGTCGGTCTCCGCGTAGAACTCGACGAGCAGCAGCGAGTCCGTCCCCTCGGGGAGCATCCCGACCACGCCCTCGAACTCCGCGGTGTCGCGCGCGAGGTCGAGCAGCACGTCGTCCATCACCTCGACTGCGGCCGGGTCGTGTTCGAGCACGGGGGCCACGTCCTCCATCGCCGAGAGCAGGTCGTCGTACGTCAGGAGCGCGACGGCCTTCGTGTTCGGGATCGGCTCCAGCGAGACCGTCGCCTCGGTGATCGTCGCGAGCGTCCCCTCGCTGCCCGCAAGCAATCGGCCGAGGTTGACGACGCCTTCCTCGCCGTACTCGCCGCGATACTCTGCGAGCAGACGGTCGAAGTTGTATCCCGAGACGTTCCGTTTCAGCTCCGGGTAGCGGTCGTCGATCGCGTCGGCCTCCTCGTCGAGGATCCGGACGACCTCGGCGTGGATCCGCGGCAGGAGCTCGTCGCTGTCGGGGTCGGCGGACTCCCGGAGGTCCTCGACGGCGACCTCGCCGAACGTCTCGACGGTACCGTCCGCGAGCACGACCTCGACGTCCTCGACGTAGTGGTCGGTCTTGCCGTACTTCAGCGAGTGTGAGCCGGTCGAGTTGTTGCCGATCGCGCCGCCCACGGCGGACTTGTCGCGCCACGCCGGGTCGGGAGCGAACTTGAGTCCGTGCGGCTCCAGTGTGGTGTTGAGCTCGCCGACGATCGCCCCCGACTGGACGCGGGCGATCTCCTCCTCCGGGTCCACCTCGAGCTGACCGTCCATCGAGTGCGAGAAGTCGAGGACGACCGCCTCGTTCACCGTCTGGCCCGCCAGCGAGGTGCCCCCGCCCCGTGGGAGCACGGGAATCCCCTCCGCGAAGCAGTACTCGTGAACTGCTGCGACATCCGCGGTCGATTCGGGGAAGACGACCCCGATCGGCGTCACCTCGTAGGCGGAGGCGTCCGTGGCATACAGCCGGCGGGAGTAGTCGTCGAACCGCACGTCGCCGTCAACGCGCGCGTCGAGCGCATCCACGAGGTCGGGGCGCTCGACATCGCCGCCGACGTAGTCGAAGTCGCCGCCGTCCCGCGGGTCGGGACCGGGCGTATGAGTGGCCATGCGACACCGTCACGCCCGAGCGACGAAAAGCCCCCGGACCGAACCAAACCCGCCGGTTTCAGCGGCGGGCGGCACAACATCCAAACCCCCGTCCCGCGAACGACTCTCCATGTCAACTGCACGCACGTCGGCGTTCCGCGAGGAGCTCGACGCTCTCGACGTGTCCTGGACGATCGCGTCCCCCGCGGAGTGTGCTGACGCCGTGGACGCAGCCGCCGGCGAGCCCGCAGTCGGGGTGCCGCTCGACCGCGCTGACGGTGCGCACCTCCCCGAGCGCGTGGCAACGACCCCGACGACCGCGGACCTCCGGGCGGCACATACCGGGGTCACGGCCGGCGCGCTCGGCATCGCTGAGTACGGCTCCGTGGCGATCGAGGCCGACGGGGCGGCCACCGAACCCGTCTCGCTGTTCGTGGAGCGCCACGTCGTCGTTCTCGACGAAAGCGACCTCGTGGACGGGTGGGCCGAGGCGTTCGACTGGCTCGCCCCGCGACTCCGCGAGGATTCGGCTGACGTGGTGTGGGCCACCGGCCCGAGCGCGACGGCGGACATGGGCGGACTCGTGCGGGGCGCACACGGGCCGAAGGAGGTCCACGTCGTGCTGATTCGAGATGCCGCGGAAGATGAGGAGGACTCGACTGATGAGTGACGCGAGGGGGGAACACGATCCACATCCGCCTGACCGCGCCGGCCGCATCCGAGAGCTGCTCGCGACGGAGGGCGACGCCGTCGCCGACGCGACCCGCGGGTTCAACGCCGGTCGGTACGAGTCGACCGCCGAGCTCGACGACTACGAGGAGCTCAAGGCGGAAGCACGGGCCATCAAGGAGGACGCCATCGAGCGCCTCCCGTCGCTGATCGACGAGGTGCGGGATGCCGTGGAGGCCAACGGCGGCACCGTCTACGTCGCCGAAGACGCCGCCGACGCGAACGACTACATCCGGAACGTCGTCGACGAGCGCGAGGGCGAGCGCGTCGTCAAGTCGAAGTCGATGACGACCGAGGAGCTCGACCTCAACGAGGCGCTGGCGGGCGACGGTGTCGAGGTGGTCGAGACCGACCTCGGCGAGTGGGTGTTGCAGGTCGCCGACGAGACGCCTTCTCACATCGTCGCGCCGGCGATCCACCGCTCTCGGGAGTCGATCGCGGCGCTGTTCAACGAGCGGTTCGACCCGGATGAGCCGCTGGAAACGGCCGAGGAGCTCACCCGATTCGCCCGCGAGCGCCTCGGCGACCTGATCGAGGACGCCGACGTGGGCGTGACGGGGGCGAACTTCATCGCCGCGGACTCGGGGACGCTCACGCTCGTCACCAGCGAGGGGAACGCGCGCAAGACCGTGACGGCGACCGACACGCACGTCGCCGTCGCCGGCGTCGAGAAGCTCGTCCCGACGCAGGGGGACGTGGCCCCGTTCGTCGAGCTGATAGGGCGCTCGGGGACGGGCCAGGACGTGACCGCCTACATCTCGACGCTGACGCCGCCCGTCGACTCGCCCGTACCGGAGTTCTCCGATGACGAGGCGCCGGTCGCGGCGCGAGATGCCGACGACCGCGAGTTCCACCTTGTGCTCGTGGACAACGGGCGCACCGAGATGCGCGAGGATCCTGAACTCCGGGAGACGCTCTACTGCATCCGGTGTTCGGCGTGTGCGAACGCCTGCGGCAACTTTCAGGCGGTTGGCGGCCACGCGTTCGGCGGCGAGACGTACTCCGGCGGCATCGCGACCGGCTGGGAGGCCGGCGTCGAGGGGCTCGACGTCGCCGCCGAGTTCAACGACCTCTGTACCGGCTGCTCGCGCTGTGTACCCGCCTGTCCCGTCGGCATCGACATCCCGTGGCTCAACACCGTCGTACGCGACCGGATCAACCGCGGGGAGACCGACCCCGGGTCGCTGGAGTGGGCGTACGACGAGCTGGTTCCCGACAGCGTCACCGAACGAGCGGCACCTGACGACTCCGGCGAGCCCGCCGGCCTCGACCGCACCAAGCGGCTCGTCGGCAACTTCGCCACGCTGGCGAAGTGGGGAAGCCGAACGGCGCCGATCAGCAACCACCTTGCGAAGACTGGTCCCCTCCGGGCCGTCATGGAGCGAACCCTCGGCATCGACCGCCGGCGCGACCTCCCGGAGTTCGCGAGCGAGTCCCTCGTCGAGTGGTTCGACAGGCGGGGCGGGGCGCAGGTGTCCGCTACGGAAGCGACCCGCGAGGCCGTACTCTACCCCGACACCGCCACCAACTACGTCCACGTCGGTCGGGGGAAAGCCGCCGTGCGCGCGCTGGAAGCGCTCGACGTGCGCGTGACCGTCCCCGACCTCCCGCCAAGTGGCAGACCCCCGCTCTCACAGGGGATGATCGCCACCGCTGAGTCGCGGGCGCACGACCTCTACGGTGCGGTCGCCGAACACCTCGATGCCGAGCGCGACCTCGTCGTCGTCGAGCCGAGCGACCTCGCCATGTTCCGCGGCGAGTACGAGCGGTTCCTCGCCGAGCGCTCGGCCGAGCGACTCGCGGACGGGAGCTACGACCTGATGGAGTACCTCTTCGGCCTGTTGGAGAACGGCGGCGACCCCGACGCGCTCGCGGCGCCCGCCGGCATCGACGCCCGCGAGGGAGTCGCCTACCACCCACACTGTCAGGCCCGGACGTTGGGCGTGGGCGAGCACGCGACCGCCGTCCTCGAACGGCTCGGCTACGACGTGCGCGTCTCGGAGACGGAGTGTTGCGGCATGGCCGGGTCGTTCGGCTACAAGGCCGACTACTACGAGTTGAGCATGGCCGTTGGCGAGCCGCTTCAAGAGCAGTTCGGGGACACCGACCGGACGCTCGTCGCGACGGGTACCTCGTGTGGCGAGCAACTGGACGCGCTGTTGGACGCGCCGGCGCGACACCCCGTCGAACTGGTGGCGCCGTCGTCGTAGGGGGAGTCGACGCCCCGTTCCGTCGGCCGAGCGTCAGACGCTCGTCGTCGGACAACGAACGCTTATTAGGCGCGCTCGTGACCGTATGGAGTATGAACGCGATGAGCGGACCGCCGGAGGAGATCACGTCCCTGGTCGGACGAGAGGTGTACTCGAACAACGGAGTGTTCGTCGGCGAGGTGGAGGACGTTCGCCTCGATCTGGACGCCCAGTCCGTCACCGGGCTGGCGCTGGCGGAGCTGAACGCCGAGCTGTTCGCGGGCCGAATCGACGCCGGCAAGGGCGTCATCGTCCCGTACCGCTGGGTGCGTGCCGTCGGCGACATCGTCCTCGTCAACGACGTGGTCGAGCGGTACGACACGGGCGACGACGAGGACGACGACGTCTGACGTGAGCCGACTGTCGACCGGGGTGCCGGTGCTCGACCGGCGCCTCGGCGGGGGGCTGCCGCCGGGGTCGCTGGCGGCGCTCGTCGCCCCGCCGGAGTCACAGAGTGAGCTGTTTTTGCGCGCGCTGTGTGACACCACGGAGGCAGTGTACCTCACCACCCTGCGTCCCGCCGTGGAGGTGGAACGACAGCTGGCGGACGCCGGCGTCGAGAACGTCTCCGTCCGGTCGTGTGACCCACAGACGCTCACCACGGAGCCGGACCGGTTGCTGGCGGATATTCCGGAGGACGGCGTCGTCGTGGTCGACCCGTTCAACCCCGTCGAGACGGTCGACCGTACCCGCCACGTCGGGGTGCTCGACGCGCTCAAGTCGGGACTGGAGGCCGCCGGCGCGGTCGGCATGGTCCACTGTCTCGTGGACGACGCCGACGGCGCCGGGCGCACCCGGACGCTGGCGCGGTCGGATCTGGTGTGTGAGGTGGACATCGTGAAAACGTCGCTGTCCATCGACACCCGACTGTACGTGACGAAGTTCCGCGGCGGCAGCGCGCTCACCGAGCCGGTGAAGGTGAAGCTCACCGACACGGTCAGCGTGGACACGAGTCGCGACATCGCCTGATACGGGACGTGGCTCGTGGAATCCGCTGTGGCTGAGAAGATCCGCCCTGGTTGTGGTCTATACAAAGTCCTCGATGAGTGATATCGGGAGGGGGTGGATCAGATCGTCGCCGGCGACGTGGTATATAAACGGTCGAGAATGGAAGTGACGCTCTCCTTATAAATGGACGCGCGGTGCGGTGGCGCGCCCGGTGAGCGCCCAGCGGGCGCGAGCCGGCGCGCGAGGGAGGCAGCGGGCGCCGGCGGAGCGGTTTCCCGCCGGCGGCCGTCTGCCGAGGCTGGGGAGGTGTGAGGTGCGGGTGCAGTGCTGTGCGGGGCGGGACTCAAAGGGGCAGCCGGCTCCGGGACGACGGGCGACGTAAGCACCGCAGCGGGCGGTGCTGAGAGCGAGGAGCGCAGCGAGCCCCTCGACCGGAGCCGGCTGGGGCTTTGCAGGCGGTCCTCACATGCGCAGAACGAGCAACTCACCAAACAAACACTCTTTATAAAGGACAGACAGAACCATCCACGTCTAACTTATAAACCCAGCACCCGCTCAGGTGATACACCTACTCCCGACATCTATCAGCATCATCAAAATATCATCCCAGAACAAGCCATGATTACTTTTATAAATATGACAGAAATTATTAATTGGTACTGGTATTCTTATTGACTATGCGCCCTCCACAGTTCGCTTCACGAAGAGCGATACTCGGAACAGTGATTGCAAGCGGGACTGCAGGATGTTTAAGCTATATTGATCCTGGTCCCGATTGTTCTTCATCTAGTGACCGTTTTGACACCGACATCGTTGAACAACAATCGGTCAGTCACTCAAGCAACACCGCCCGAATCAATGGGAGTTGTGACCGCTCAACACGTACGACCTGTTTAGTGGTTTCTCTCCACCTTGATCCGGCCGCCGTGGATGTAATTGAAGCACGAAGGGCCGACGGTGAAGTTGTCGTGCGGAAGGACGTAGATGAATCCGAGATCAGGTTTGAAGTGACTGCTATGGAGCGCGGAGAGGCGGACGAATTTACGATAGATCTTATCGAAGAACGTTCCACAGTTGATTCGATCTTAGTCACTATGGAGTGCTGATCAGCACCTAGAGTGGATAGTACTACTGTCTACAGTAAAACGCTCAGTAGCCAGTATGGAGTGGCATCGACCGACTAGTCCAGTCGAGGGTCGGTCTCGAAGTCGGCGTTCCCGATTCGAGAACACGAAACCGCGTCTCACCGCCGGCGCACGCCGACACGCCCACACTACGACCCGTTCGCCGGCTCCGAGGACGACCCTTCGACGCCCATCGCGTCGAACAGCTTGCGGCGGACGGCCTCCTCGGTAAGCTGGAGCAGCGTGTCGCGGTTCTCGTCGCTGGTCTCGATCCCGGTGAAGATCCCGAGGGGGATCTCCACGGACCCCTGCGTGGAGTGGCCGGCGGCGTCGCCCATCTCCGCGAACGCCTCCTGGAGGACGTTGCCGATGTTGAGCCGGATGTCCTTCGAGCGGGCGGCGAGGTAGATGTTGTCGTCGGCGATCCCCAGCACCGCGGTCGTCGTGATCCCCTCAAGGTTGAGCAGGTGTTGGGCCGCCTGCGCGAGCGCCTCGCGGTCACGAATGAACCCGGCCGTCGAGAACAGGTGGCTCCCCTGCACCTCGCGGTTCTGGATCGCCTCCGCGAGCACGTCGAGCGTCTCCGGGCTCATCGACGGCGACTCCACCTGTTCGAGCGTGTCGTGGTTCGCGAACGGGTGGAGGTACGCGGCCGCCGTCAGGTCCGCCGGCGTCGTGTCCCGCTTGAAGTCGAGCGTCTCCGCGCGGATGCCGTACAGCAGCGCGGTCGCGACCGCCTCCGACGGCGAGAGGTCGAACTCCTGGAGGTACTTCGTGAGGATCGTCGAGGTCGAGGAGACGTTCGTCCGCACGTCGACGAACCGGGCGTCCGGCGCCGTCTCCGCCTCGAAGTGGTCGATGTACACGTCGACCTCGGCGTCGAGCGCGAGGTCGCTCTCGCCCGACTTCGCGAGGTCGACGACCGCGAGCGTGTCGTACTCCGAGAGGGGTTGCGCCTCGTCGCGCGCGAGCAGGTCGATGCCGAGCAGGTTGACGAACGCGCGGTTCTCCTGATGCCCCACGTCGCCGGCGTAGAGGATGTCGGCGTCCACGTCGAACGCCTCCGCGATCGCCTGGAGGGCGGTCGCGGACGCGATCGAGTCGGGATCGGGGTTGTCGTGGGTGAGGATCGCCATCTTGCCGTCGGTCCCCTCGATGATCTCCGCGAGCTGGCGGGCCATATACTCCAGCTCGCCGGTCTCCAGCGAGCGGAGCGCGCTATCGGCGATGACGGTGGAGGGGTTGATCACCACGTCGGCGCCGAGATCGCGAAGCTCGTCCTCACTGACGGGGTCGGAGGCGCGCACGACGACGTAGTGGTCGCCGCCGGTGTCGCGGACCGCCGACACCGCGGCCTTGTTCGCCTCCACGTCGGACGCGAGGATGAGGATGATGTCGCGGTCGTCGACCGCATCAACCACGTCCGGCTCGGCGATATCCTGTACCTGGGCGTTGAGGTCCTGGTCGCGAAGCGCCTCGACCCGGCTCTCGTCGCGGTCGAGGATCAGCACGTCCTTGCCTCGGTCCGTCAGTTCCTCGGCGACCGCGTGGCCGACGCTGCCACAGCCGAGGATGGCGTACCGCGTTCGTGCCGAACCGCGTACCCCATTACTCATTGACGTTGCTGTGTGTCGACGCCACTTAATCAGTACGTTCTCGGGGTCGCGGGCGGCGAAAACGGGACCGGATGCCGTGAGTCGCTCACGGCGTTGTCCGACGGCGCGAGCAGTGGACTGCCGACCGGAGTGTTGCGTCCCGATCCGCCGGTGGCGCGTTGCCACGCCGGGTTCCGGCAGGGGGCATTCCGTTCACAAACGGTGTTGAAAGCCGGGAGGGCTGCCGGAGACCGCCGGAGACCGTCTGCCGGGGCGGGAATGACTGGGACGCTCGGTCAGGCGGTCGCGTCCGTCGCGTCCGCCGCCTCGCTCCGGTCGTCGGCCTCCGCGGAGTCTCCCACGGGGGTTCCGTCCGCGCCGCGCGCGGCGCGGCGACGGTTCCGCACGAGTCCGCCGACGAGCAGCACCGCGCCGACGGCACGCAGGAGTACGTCGTTGGTGACCGTGTGGAACGCCACATCAACGCCAACGAGACCCAGCCCGGTTGACGCCGGCAGCAGCACCATCCCCGGGACGGAGAGGAAGAGCGCTGCCACCGTAAGCGACACACGCGAGAGACGCGAGACGTGCGTGTGGTAGTAGCCGATGATGGCGACGCCGAGCGCGTAGACGCCGGCGAACGTCGCGAGGACCGGCACGACCACTTCCGGCAGGAAGAAGCCGAGGTCGGTCACGTCCGCGGCCGTGATGATGGAGGCGGAGCCGTTCTCCGAGCGCAACAGGAGGATCCCCGGCGCGAACACGAACGCGAACGGGACGAGGATCTTGTTCAGCGAGAGCAGGAACGCCTTCTTCCCCGTCTCGAACGGGTCGGACTTGGCGATGCCGGCGGCCGCGTAGGCGGCGACCATCACCGGGGGCGTCACGTCCGCCATCAGCCCCAGATAGAGGACGAACAGGTGGACGGCGAGGATCGCGATCCCGAACTCGGGCAGCACGGGCCCGAGCAGCACGACGATGATGATGTACATCACGGTCGTGGGCATCCCCATCCCGACGATGACGGAGGCGATGCCGGCGAGGATGAGCAGCAGCACGAGCGAGCCACCACTGGCGGCCAGGATGAGCGCCCGGAGGCTCCCGCCGAGTCCCGTGATGCCGATGACGCCCGGGATGATGCCGGCGGCCGCGACCGCGATGACGACGATGGTCGCCGTGCGCGCCCCGCTGTCCATCGACTTCAGGACGAACGTGGCGAAGCGCCCGGCCCGGGAGTTCGCGACCTCGCCGCCGGCCATCTCGTCGACGGACTGAGCTGCCCCCTCGACGGAGTCGTCGAGGTCCAGCAGTGGCGCGGAGCCGCGCGGGTCCGCAAGCAGGAACGCGAGACTCACCGCGGTGACGACCGTCGGGAGCGAGGAGACCGCTTCACGGAGCGCCTCAAGGGTCGCGAGGCCGGCGCCCGCCTCGCCATACACCAGCCCCACCGGGGTGGTCCCCGTGTAGAACAACGAGACGGCGTACGCGGTGAATCCGGCGGCGATCCCGGCGACGAGGTACGGGCCCGTGCGCTCGTTGTATGCGGCGACCATCGCGATGAGCGCGACGGTCGCGGCGATCGTGAGCCACCCGGCGCGACCGACGGAGAGGCGGGCGATCACGAGGTAGTACAGGAGTAGTCCAAGCGGCACGAGGTAGAACCAGCCCCGGCGCATGTGGGGGCCGATGTCGAGCAGCTCGCTCCGGGCGAGCCCGCCGATCCCCTCCTTTGCGGCCTCGAAGTGGACCATCACCCACATGCCGAAGAAGAACGCGAGCGCGGGCAGCGTCGCCGCGATCACGACCTCCCGGAACGGTGTCGCGGTGTACTCGACGATGAGGAACGCCGCCGCGCCCATGACGGGCGGGAGGATCTGTCCGCCCGAGGAGACCGACGACTCGACGGCGCCGGCGAACTCCGGCGAGTAGCCGGAGCGCTTCATCAGGGGGATCGTGAGCGCGCCCGTCGTCACCGTGTTCGCGACCGACGACCCCGAGAGCATCCCCATGAACCCGGAGGAGACGACGCTAGCCTTTGCGGGGCCACCTTTCCGGGTGCCGGTCAGCGAGTAGGCGAGGTCGATGAACCACTTGCCGGCGCCCGACATCTCCAGAAACGCCCCGAACAGGATGAAGATGAAGATGAAACGCACGGAGACGCCCACCGGCACGCCGAGGATCCCCTCGACGGTGTACCAGAGGTTCTGGACGATCTGCTCCCACCGAAGCTGCGAGACCGTGAACGATCCGAGCACCGGGAAATCACGCGGTATCAGGTAGCCGTATTTGGCGTACAGCAGGAACAGTGCGACCAACAGGGTGAGCATCAGCCCGAGCGCGCGACGAGTCGCCTCCAACACGAGCAGAATGGCGAGGACCCCCATCAGGTACGCGAGCGGGTACTCCACCAGCGGCCCGATCTCCAGCGGCGCCAGCCACGGGTACACGTCACCGACGGTGCCGGCGCCGGCGAGCCCGCGAACGCGAACGACGTTCGTCACCTCGTTGTAGCGGGTGAGGTAGTACGCCGTCGGCAACAGCGACAGCAGAATGAGCGCGACGTCCGAGGGCGCCACCCGCCGCGAGTCGGGGTCGACGAACAGCCACCACAGCGCACGGCGGACGCGCTCCGCGGCGGTCGCTACGCCGCCGCCGACGTGCTCGCGGAGCAACGCCGGCACCGCCGCCACCCGACGGGTGATCGCACCATCCCCCGTCGACCCGGGGAACAACAGAAACGCCAGTATCAGCGCGAAGTTGACGTGGATGGCGCGGATCTGCAGCTGGGCGAGCGCGCCCAGACGGATGGGCCCATAGCCGGGGATCGTGAACTGAAAGACGAACCCTCGGGCGGCGATCCACAGCTGGAACGCCGAGAACGTGATCGCGACGAGCGTGACGGCGAGGGCGGCGGCCCCGCGGAGGGTTCGGCGCTTGTCGATCTCCTCGAAAACCTCCTCCGGGGCGGAGTCAGCGTCGGGATCCGGGATGGAGGCACTCTGTGGGCTTGGGGTCGTCACAGTAGTTCCCGTGTTCGTTTCACCACGGTTAGTTCCACGGCTCCATCGTCGCTCATCGCGGCGATGTCG
Source organism: Halorubrum gandharaense (assembly GCF_054654575.1). Lineage (NCBI taxonomy): Archaea > Methanobacteriati > Methanobacteriota > Halobacteria > Halobacteriales > Haloferacaceae > Halorubrum > Halorubrum gandharaense. Next base: position 93,286 of record NZ_BAAIET010000001.1, on the reverse strand, counting down.
TACCGGTCACCGCCGATGATCAGGTCGTGGTCGGCGGTTGATCCGGTCATGACACGTAGTGTCTCGTACTCTGACCGTGGCGGGTAATATACGTATCGTCCGTCACGGACGACGACCTCGGCGTCCGATGGCAATCCCGCGCCGAAGGAGCTGAACTCCATCCGCGTCATCACGAGCCGTCCGTCCTCGTGGACGTACACGTCCCGAACGAGGGTGCGCTCGACGCTATGGGTGTATTCGAGGATGATCTCCTCGTTTTCTCCGATCGGTGCCGCGACCAGTTCGTTGCCGTCGCTATCGGTCACGACGAGCGTTGGCTCGCCGGCGACTCGGTCGACGCCGCCCGCAAGAAAAACCGCGATACCGCTGATAACGAGCAGGACGGCGACGACACCGACGACCGTCGGTGCCCGCGACCTGCGCGTCACGCTACTCGAAGTAGCGGGCCGCGCCCTCGTGGAGGTCGATCGACATGCCCTCCTGTGCGGAGTCGCGGTTGATGAAGTCCGTCTTGATCGACAGCTGGTCGACGTTCTCGAAGAGGGCCTCGCTGATCCCCTCGACGATGTCGGCGTCGTACTCCTCGCGGGTCGCGATCATCGCCTGCACGGAGACGGTCGGCGTGTCCTCGTCGACGCCCTCGTAGGTGCCACCGGGGATCGTGTCGTCCGCGAACCAGGAGGCGTCCTCGCGGGCGGCCTCGCGCTCGTCGTCCGTGAGCGAGAGGATGTCGATGTCGGAGGTCGTCGCGAGCTCCTCGACGGCGCCGACGGGCCAGCCGCCCACGACGAACGCCGCCTCGACGTCGCCGTCGCGGATCTGGTCGGCCGCCTGCGTGAAGTCGGTGTTCTGCTCGTCGAAGTCGTCGGTGGTGAGCCCGGCGACGGATTCGAGGATCTGCAGCGCGTTCACCTGCGTCCCGCTGCCGAGGTCGCCGGTGTTGACGCGCTCGCCCTCGAGGTCGGCGAGCGACTCGATGTTCGCGTCGGGGCGCGTGATGATGTGGATCGTTTCCGGGTACAGCGTCGCGACGCCACGGAGGTTCTCGATCGGGTCGCCCTCGAACGCCTCCAGCCCGGTGCCGTTGGCGGCGAAGTACGCGATGTCGTTCTGGATCAGCGCGAAGTCGGCGTCGCCGTTGCCGAGGCTGCCGACGTTCTCGACGGATGCCCCCGTCGAGGAGACCTCGACGTTGTAGTTCGTGGTGTCCTCGATGATCCCCTCGAACTCGCCGGAGAGCGGGTAGTACGTCCCGCCCGTTCCGCCGGCGTGCCAGCGGATCACGGCGGTTTCGTCGTCGCCGTTGTCTCCGTTGTCGCCGTTGTCTCCGGCGTCACCGTCGTCGCCATTGTCGTCGTCCGTACAACCCGCCATGCCGATGACACCGGCCGCCGCAAGCCCTTTTAAGAGATTGCGTCGGTCCGTGCCATGGTGTATTTGGTCGTCTGTCATACTCTTGTACAGATGTCACATACGGGGATAACCGTTTCCCTCGTTCAGTCGTCTTGTAGGGTTGTCACATGATTTGCGAGAAATCGTGGGAGGGCGTGCCGTGTGAATCGCCGCCGCTCGCGTACCGAATGGAAACACCTTTTAAGCCGACGACGATACGATGTCATGAGGGCCGGTAGCTCAGTTAGGGAGAGCGACGGACTCTTAATCCGTCGGTCGCGTGTTCAAATCGCGCCCGGCCCGTACACTGAACCGCCGAGCGACAGCGAGGCGGTGCAGGAACCGGCAGGCACGATTTGAACGCAGGGAGGTCGCGCGCAGCGGTAGCGAGCACGTCCGACCGTGTGTTCAAATCGCGCTCGGCCCGCTTTCTCGACGCGAACAGCTTCGCGAGCGGCGGGTATCGGATGCGGTTCACCCACGGTTGCGGGATAGAGCGCGGCGGCGCGACTTCACGCACTTATCAAAGCGCAACAACGTTCTCTCGGGCATGGATCGAATACCGGCGGCATCCGTGTGAGTGGGTCGACGACGGTCGGAACGGGTGATCGCTCCGTCATCTATTTAGCCACGCTGACGTGTGAATGTGACAGCACATGAGCCAAGCGACGCTCGGAAGTGGTCCCTACCGGAACTCGAATCTCTTCTCCGGCTACTTTCTCGACGAGCGCGTCGCCGACCTCGACGCGTGGGACTGCGACGACGAAGCGGAGGCGGCGTTCGAGCAGATACGCGAACTCTGGGAGCAAGAGGGGTCGTTGCTCTCGTCGTATAAGGAGGACGAACTGCTCGACACGTGGATCGCCGAGATCCTCGATGTCCTCGGGTACGGCACGAGTTCGGAGGTGACCCTTCCGGACGGCGGCGGATACGTCGACCGGCTGCTTTTCGAGAGCGACGACGTACGCCGAGAGAGCGCCAAGCAGGCGCTCGACAGCGGTACTGCGGGACATTTCTCGCGGGCCGCAGCGATCCTCGAAGCCAAGCAGTGGGACGCCGACTTCGAGAAGTTCTTCTCCGAACAGCGCTCCTATCGCGACGCCTCGCATCAGATCAAGTACTACCTTGAGCGGACGCCGGGCGACCTCAAGTGGGGCGTGCTCACCGACGGGAAGAAGTGGCGGCTCTACGGGACGAAGGACTACGAGACGCAGACCTACTACGAGGTCGACCTCCCGGAGATCCTCGAAAGCGGGAATCTGGAGGCGTTCAAGTACTTCTACGTCTTCTTCCGGCCGGAGGCGTTCGTCGAGCGCGCCGGCAGTTCCTTCCTCGACGACGTGTGGACGGAGTCGGAGACGGCCGCACAGGAGCTCGGCGAGGACCTCCAGGACAACGTGTTCCGGGCGCTGCGCGTGCTCGGGAAGGGGTTCGTCGAGTCGAACGACCTCGACATCGATCCCGACGACGAGGCGGCCCGCGACGAGCTGAAAGAGCAGTCGCTCGTGCTCCTCTACCGGCTGATGTTCGTCCTCTACGCGGAGTCGCGCGGGCTGATCGACCCCGACGACCCCGCCGCCAGCGAGGAGTATCAGGAGTACTTCAGCCTCGAAGCGAAGCGCGAGGAGATCGTCGACGACGTGGACGGCCTCGACGTCGAGTCGGGCGCGGCGTTCGACGACGAGTACAGCAGCTACTCGTCGTCGATCTGGGGGCGGCTCACCGAGCTGTTCGAGCTGATCGACGAGGGCGAGGAGGACCTCGACATCCCGCCGTACAACGGGGGGCTGTTCAGCCGGGAGGACCACGCGTTCCTCGACGAGCACGAGGTGACGGACCCGTACATCGCGGAGGTGGTATTCTGGCTGTCGACCACGGAGAACGACGAGGGCGACCACGTCCCCGCGGACTACGCCGACCTCGACACGCGGCACCTCGGCTCCATCTACGAGGGGCTTCTGGAACACGAGTTCCGGATCGCGGGCGAGGAGGGCGTCGCGGCGGTCTCGGCGGACGGCGGGCAGGTGTGGGAGCCCGCCGGCGAGGTCTCGGTCGCGGACGCCGTCGAGGTCGTCGACGAGGGCGGGCTCTACGTCGTCAACGACGAGGGCGAGCGCAAGGCGACGGGGGCGTACTACACGCCCGACTACGTGGTGACGTACATCGTGGAGGAGACGGTCGATCCGCTGATCGACGAGATCGACGCCGACCTCCGCGAGCAGGGGCTCGAACCGAGCGACCGGGAGTACTTCGTCGAGTTCTGGCAGGAGGTGAAGGACCTCACGGTGCTCGACCCGGCGATGGGGTCGGGTCACTTCCTGACGAAGGCGACGGGCTACCTCACCGAGCAGGTGATGGCGGTCGTTCGCGAGCAGGAGGAGGTCGGATCGTACGACGAGCAGTACCTCCGTCGTGAGATCTCCAAGGAGTGCATCTACGGCGTCGACCTGAACGGGATGGCCGTCGAGCTCGCGAAGCTGTCGATGTGGCTGGAGACGCTCGCCGCCGACCAGCCGCTCGCTTTCCTGGACCACCACCTCAAAGCGGGGAACTCCCTCGTGGGCAGCGACATCACGGAGGTGCTCTCGGAGGACGGCGGCGACGACGACACCGGACAGATCACGCTCACGCAGGCGTTCGCCCGCGTGCGCCAGGACACGCTCGAACACGTGATGGAGCTGATGGCGGACTTGCTCGCGTTCGACAACGAGACGCTCGAAGACGTGAAGTCGATGGAGGAGCTGTACGACGAGATCCGCGAGGACCCGCTGTACCAGCGGCTGTTCGAGCTTGCGAACGTCCACACCGCCGCGGAGTTCGGCGTCGACGTGCCCGAGGGCGCCTACGAGCAGATGGCGGGGGCTATCGAGGACGAAGCCGATTGGGAAGCGATCGCCGGCGAGGACTGGTTCGAGGCGGCACAGGCGACCGCGGCGGAGCAGGCGTTCTTCCACTGGGAACTGGAGTTCCCCGAGGTGTTCTTCGGGAGAGACGGTGAGAAGCTGGCGGGGGCCGGGTTTGATGCGGTTGTGGGGAACCCACCATACATTCGCATACAGAACATTGCGAACGACACATTGGTTGACTATCTTGGAATCGTATATCAGTCAACTCATCAAAATTACGACCTGGCAGTTCCGTTCACTGAGAAGGGCTATCAACTCCTCTCTGAGAGAGGAATATTTGGGTATATTGAGACGAAGAAGTGGATACAAGGCGAGTACGGTGAGATGCTCCGAGAATATCTCACGGAAAGGGAAGCAGTGACTGAACTAGTTGATTTTGGTGATCAACAGATCTTCGATGGCGCCAGCACATACACTGTCCTGCTGTTCTTGGAGAAGTCACATAGTCCTGAGTTCAGATACCTCAACGTATCCGATCTAGAGGGAACAGTTTCACAGCTCAAAGACGCAGGCGGAGAAGGGCAGATGCGCACTGAAGGGATGTACGCATACGACGAGAATATTGAAAATCTGGGAGGCGATCCATGGGTATTTGCGCTACCGGGAGAACGTGAAATACTTGATAAGATTGAGCCCTATCCAGAATTAGGATCGATCACTGACGAGATTTTTCAGGGAATAATTACAGGTGCTGATCCAATATACATTCTGGAGGTTCGTGATGAGAAGAATGACACAGTGAGCCTGTTCTCGAAGGAGCAGGAGGACGTTGTGGAACTGGAAAAAGAGATCTTGAACCCCCTTTTGAGGGGGAAAGACATGTCAAAGTGGACTATGTCGAACTGTGATCAAAGAGTGATATTCCCATATAACACGAACCCGTCAGAGGGCCACTATTCACTGATTTCTGAGAATGTTATGAGGGAGAGTTATCCAAAAACGTGGGAATACCTGTCTCAGAACCGTCAGAGACTCATTGACCGGTCCGGTGTGAATGAAGAAGACTGGTGGCAGTACGGGAGGCCACAAAACCTTGACAAATTTGAAACTGACAAATTGATGACTCAGGTGTTAGCAGCCGAATCATCATTTGCTCTTGACGAGGATGGAGAGTACGTATTCGTCGGGGGAGGTAACGCCGGTGGTTACGGTGTTGTCTTATCTCCAGAGACTAATCTTGAGCACAAGTCACTACTGCCCATTTTGAACAGTAACCTGCTCGAATGGGTATTACAGAAAGAGAGTTCACAGTTCCGTGGAGGCTATTATTCGTATGCCCGTCGGTTTATAGAGAAGTTGCCAGTCTGTGTGAAAGAGCTACAGCAGAAAACCGACGAGAGCTCCGAATCAATGCGTGATGTTTTGGAGAGCCACACTGAGGATATGTTGGAGAATGTAGATCAACGTCGGAGACTCAACACCGACCTTTTAGACTATATAAATAGCACTGTGGATCCAAAATCAATCACCGATTTAGGCCTCTTCCAGCCGGCATCACAGAGCAGCCAGAAATTAGAGAAGTGTGCCGGCGATTATCCCAGCCTCCGCATCGGCACCGCCGCCGTCGAGCGCGAATCCCCGAACACGGTCCTGATAAAGGCCACCGCTCGCTACAAGCCCGACGACGAGGACGCCTCCGAGACGGACCAGTGGGGCTACACGGAGACAGAGTTCCTCCCCGCGTTCCGGATCACGGACCTCACGGAGACGGAGGCGGACCTCATCGAGCACTTCGTGCCGGTCGCCGTCGACGAGGCCAGCGGCTTCGCGAACTTCCGCGAGACGGCGACGAAGACGAACTCGCTCGTCGACCGCCTGAAGGCGATCGAACTGCCGGACCCCGACGACGTGGCCGACGACCTTGAGAACTACCTCCGAACGGTCGAGCGCGCCGGCGAGCTCGACGAGAAGATCGCGAAGACTGACGACCTGATCGACGAGATCGTCTACGAGCTCTACGGGCTTAGCGAGGAGGAGATCGAGATCGTCGAGGAGGCGGTGAACTGACGATGGCAACCGGCGGCAGCTACACTTGTGCGTTCGGGGGGTCTCGGTAGCGTCGATCTTTCTCCTCGGAGAGGACCCATTGACACCCGGTCTGATCAAACTTGCCGAACGCTTGACGACCTTCAGAAGTGGTATCGACCAAACGGTTATACAATTGACTGTAAAAGTGGTTGTATGAGCGCAGAGAGTGAAGAACGGTCCGACCGAGAAAAGGCGCGTGAAAGCCTCCTCAGCGGCGGCGAGCGGGTCTCGAAAGGTCGCCAGCGTGACGATGACGACGACGCTGACGACAACTGAACAACGGCTATTATCGAAGTTCGCGAGTTCTTTAAAAACGGTTGAAAAGGCGAAGGCGAGAAACGCGGTCGTCGATCAACTGAAACAACCAGCCCGCCTGACGGTCGCGAACGACGACCGCAGACCGGGCACTAAGATGTCGAGATTCGGGCCTCCGTCCGCACACAGGGACAGTATGTCCCACGTCGTGAGCGACTAGTCCTCCAACGCCACCCCACACTCGGGACACGCCTCGTCGGTGCGTGTCGCCGGCGCGTCACAGACCGCACAAAATCGGCGGTCGCAGGCGGGGTCGCCCATCAGTGGTCGAGTGCGCGCTCGCGGGCCTCCTGCCGGAGCCGGCGGCCGCGCTCGGAGGAGACGATGAGCTCGGGGACCTCGACCGGGCGCTTCGCCTCATCGACGGCGACGAAGACGAACGCGGACTCCGTCGTCTGCTCGACCTCCCCGGTGCGGGGCTGCTCGCGGAACGCCTGGATGCGGACCTGCATGCTCGTGCGCCCGGCGTCGTACACGTACGCCTTGATAAGGGCCGTGTCACCGACGGGGATTGGGCGTTTGAAGTCCATCCCCTCGATGTTGGCCGTGACGCAGGTCTCGCCGGCGAAGCGCATGGCGGACATGGCGCCGACCTCGTCCATCCACTTCATCACGTTCCCCCCGTGGGCCATCTCGTAGTTGTTGGTGTGGTTCGGCTGGATCCGCGAGCGATTCTCCAGATAGGTGTCGAGTAGGTCGGGCATACCCGTGGAGTCGGCGGCCTCCCTTATCAGTGGGCGGGACGGCGGGGCGTCGCGAGCGCTCGCCGGCGGACGCCGACGGGCGTCGACGCACTCGACCGCGACTTCCGAACCGCAACCCCTTTGAAACGACTCTGCCGCCTACGACTGTGAGCAACGCCGACAACCGGATCCAGTTTTGGGCCATCTACCTCACCCGCTTCGCGGAGGGGTTCGGGTTCATCACGCTCGTCACGCTGTTGCCGATGTACATCGAGGCGCTGGACCCGCAGTCCACCGCCATCTTCGGGATCACGATCAGCGCGGGGCTGATCATCGGGATGTACACCGCGGGCTACACGCTCGCGAAGACGGTCGCCGTCGTCCCCCTGGCGTGGGCCGGCGACCGCTTCGACAAGCGGACCGTCCTGTTGTGGATCCTCGCGGCGGGCGCCGGCGTCTACGCGCTGTTCCCGATGGTCGACTCCTCGGCGTCGTTCATCGGCGTCCGGGCGTTACAGGGCGTCGTCGTCACCGGCGCGGGGCTGATGACGCTGTCGCTGGTCGGGCAGATCGCCGACGTGGGCACCCGCGCGGACAAGATCGGCAAGGCGAACGCCGCCTCCTTTGCGGCCTCCATCGTCGGCTCGCTGTCCGCCGGCGGACTGTACGACCTCTACGGCTTCGGCCCCATCTTCACCATCATCGCCGTCCTGATGGTCGCCGCGTGGCTCGTCACGCTCGGCTTCCTCGACGACGACGAGACCCGCGTCAAGGGGTTCCCCTTCTCGGATCTGGCCGTCAACCGCCGGATCCTCACGATGACGAGCTTCCGGTTCAACTACGCCTTCGCCGTCGAGATGGTGCGCAACTGGATCCCCATCTACGCCGGCACGGCGATGCTGTCGGGCGGGCTCGGCGTCGCCGGTCTCGCGGTCGCCGTCACGGTCACCGCGGAGAAGGCGACGAACATGGTCGGCCAGCTGTTCACCGGCCGGCTCTCGGACGCCTACGGGCGGTCGCTGTTCGTCTTCGCCGGCGGCGGTGCCTACGGGCTGATCGCCATCTGCATCCCCTTCTCGCCGGCCATCGGCACCGCGCTCGGCACGGACGTGAGCCTGCCGTTCCTCGGCGACCTCCCGCCGGCGTACCTCCCACTCGTCGCGCTGTCGGGGCTGCTCGGCGTCGCCGACTCCTTCCGTGAGCCCGCCTCGATGGCGCTGTTCGCGGACGAGGGCACCGACGACGGCGGCGTCGCCTCCAGCTTCGGCATTCGCGAGCTCGTCTGGCGTCCGGGATCCGTGCTCGGCCCGCTCCTGGCGGGCTGGCTGATGATCGAGGTGAGCATGGCGTCGGTGTTCTACGTCGGCGGCGGGTTCGCGCTGCTCGGCGTCGCCATGTTCCTCGCGATCCTCGTCCGCGACCACGGTCGCCGGGCGCTCGCGGCGTGGTGAGCCCGTCTGAAGACGCGAAACCCGAGCGACCCTCGTTGCGCTCGGCGACGGCGGAAGCGGTGGCGGCGACGGGACCGATGGGGGGAGCAGTGGAGACGGCGATAGCGACGGAGACGGCGGAACCGCCCCCGAGGAGGCCGGAACACGCGCCTCCTCGCTCGCCTGATCGACCGGTTCAGGGCCGCTTTTTAGGGTAGCAGGGGGCGAGCGAGAGGAGCAAGGAAGGGGAGCGGGTTAGCTCCGTTCCCGCCCCTCGTACTGCTCGCGCTCGGCGATCCGGAGCCGCGTCTCGCCGCGCTCGGCGTACAGCCGGCGGTCCTCACGGACGAAGTCGACCCCCTGCAGCCTGACCGACTCGCCGGCCGCGGGGATCCGCGCCGTCTCGTTTGCGCCGTCGTGTTCGACGATCAGGTCGAAGCCGCCCTCGGTGGCGGCCACGGTCACGTTCCGGCCGTCGATTCGAGGCTCGGCCGCCTGAGCCTCCGAGACGAACGCCGTCGAGCGCTCGCCGTCGTGCTGGAGGTCGACGCGGTAGGTGGCGTCGGCGCCCGCCGGCTGCCAGCCCGAGCGGATCGCCCAGACGGTTTCCCGCCAGCCCGTGCCACCCACGTCGACGGCGCGATACTCCCAGAACGCCAGATTGCCGCGCGAGACCGCCGTCGTCCAGATGTTTCGGTCGGGGCTCCGCACGATCACCCCCGAGGTCCGCACGGAGGTCGACCGGCCGAACGCCTCGACGTCGACCACGTTCACCATTCCGTCCTCGACGTTCTCGGCGTAGGTGACCTGATACCCCTCGACCTCGATCGGGTCGCCCGGGAGCTCGTCGTCGGACACCGTCACGAGGTTCGGGAGAATGCCCGGCCCGGCGACCGCCGCGAGCGCGAGCACGACACAGAGCAGTCCGACGGCGGCGGGCGTCGCCGAGCGCACTTGCTCCGCGGTCGACTCGGGGTTAGAAACCGCCCGCTCGGGCCACACCGGCTCGTCGCGTCCGGCCACCGCCACGGCCACGATCAGCGCCAGCAGGACCAGCAGCGCGAGGCCGATCGCCCGATACAGCTCGTAGCGCTCGTTGCCGAGGTACCAGTAGACGGCCCACAGCCGTCGGGACGCGCCGAACAGCAGGACGGCGGTGAAGACGGCGAGCGCCGAGCGACTCGTGAGGACGTCTCTGGCGCGGTCCACGCGGTCGACGCCGTCGGCATCCCCGGCCGGTGCGGCTGCCCCAACCGCCCCAGTGGCGCCAACCGCCGCCATCGCCGTCTCGCGATGGCGGATCAGGAGCACGCCGGCGAGGATGCCCCCGAGCAGGCCGAGCGCGTGACCCTGGACCGCGATGTTCGCCCAGCTCGGCGGCCCGTAGGAGGATGACGCGCTCGCCACCTCGACCGGACTCTGTATCGTCGAGTGGACCGTGCTGACCAGCGTCGAGGCAGTCAGCGCCGCGATCGTGCCGAGCGGATAGTGGACCAGCGCGAAACCCCACAGCGCGAAGACGACGCCCGAGAAGCCGATGACGGGACCGAGCGCGAACAGCGACGAGAGGAAGCCGAACAGGAGGATCGCGCCGGGGACGAACAGAAACGCCCGGACGTACGAGTTCGACCGAGCGTCGGCGAACGACGACGACCCCCGTTCACGGGGGAAGTGACCGTAGGCGTACTCGGCGAGCGCGCCGGCGACGAGCGTCGACAGGAGGTTCCCCGTGATGTGGCTCCGCGAGGAGTGTGCGAATCCGGACCAGAGCACGCCTTCCGGGTAGAAGTACGACCACGCCCGAAACGGGATCACGACCGGCCGGTTCGGATTCTCCAGCCCGCTCTGAACGAACAGGTAGACGGCGACGACGAACGTGACGGCGACGAGCGTCCCCCACGGGACGCCGAGCAACAGGCGGGATCGAAGCGTTCGGCCCCACTCGCCGGCGGGGCGGTCGATCCGGCGGACGACGAGCGCGGCGAGCGCCACCGTCGCAAGCGCGACGAGGAGGTGGCCGGCATCCGAAACGAGCGCGTCCGCGAGCATATTCCACACTCCGGCGCACGGCTAATCAATGGGCGGGTCTTGAAGGAGTCGGCCACCAGGCGAAGTCACGAGCAGCGGAGCGCATGCAGCATCCGGTGGGGATGGCCGTCGCTCCCGGTTCCAGTGCACGTTGGTGAACGTGAACGTCGGACCGGTTCAGATCTTGTTCTCGGCGTCCTTCGCCAACTCCTCCATGCGCTTGCCGACGCGGCCCGCGGGCGAGAACTCGTCCTCGCTCATCGCGGTGGCGAGCGCGTTGCCGAGCACGAAGACGGCGTGTTTGTGCTCGCTTTTGGATTTGTGGACGTGGGACGGATCGACGCTGAGCTCGTCGTAGGGGTCGAACAGCTCCTCGTCGACGCTCTCGCGCTCACGAAAGTGTTCCATGATGGTAACCATCTGTTCGTGGAGCTCGAGCAGTTCATCTTTGTGCATGCTTATGAATAGGGGACGAAGGGCTTTTAATCCTTCTTGCGGTCGACTGCCACACGCGCCGGTTCGTGGCCGTGGCCGGACGCGGTGGCGCGCGAGCCGCGTGGACCGTTAGAAGACGTACTCGTCTTCGTGTCCCATCATTCCTTCCTCCTCGAACCCGCTGCCGCCGGTCTCCTCGTCGTCCATCGGGCCGCTCGTCTTGTACGCCTTGATGCCGGTGGAGAGGAGCTCTTCGACCGCCTCACCGCGGTTGAGGAACTCGCCTTCCTCGACCATCTGGGCGATCTGCATCTCCAGATGCTCGGGCACCGTGATCTCTACTTTGGGCATTCTACGTTCCGCTGTAATCGCATAGGGCATATAAGTTTGGCGTCGACAATACGAGGATAGGAAAGCACGGTTCGATACGCTCCCAATTACGTTTCGCACTCCGGAAACTCCTCTTGTCAAGACACCCAAACTATCGTGGGTCGGCCGATCGCGCCGGTCGTCGCGAATTCGGTACCCATAGGTGAATCGACGCCCTACGTCGGGCATGGTCGAGGACGTTACGCACATCCACCGCGAGTACGGCGACGACCGGCTCCCGCCGGGCCAGCGGAAGACCGACCGGTTCCCCGTGCTCTCGAAGAGCGGCACGCCGTCGGTCGACCCCGATGACGCCGGGCTCGACGTGTACGGCGCGGTCGACGAACCGCTCGACTACTCGCTGTCCGAGTTCAAGGCACTTCCGTCGGTCACCCAGCGGCAGGACTTCCACTGTGTCACCGGCTGGAGCAAGTTCGACTGTGAGTTTACGGGAGTGGTCTTCGACGAACTCGTTGAGCGCGCCGGCGTCCACGACGACGCCGACCACGTGCTGTTTCACGCGCACGACGGTTACACGACGAACCTCCCGCTGTCCGAGTGCCGGCACGAGGGCGTGCTCCTCGCGTACGGCTTCGACGGCGACCCGCTCCCGGCGGACCACGGCGGCCCCCTCCGGGTTGTCACCCCTCACAAGTACGCCTATAAGGGGGCCAAGTGGGTCTCCGGCGTCGAGTTCCTGACCGACAAGGAGTTGGGCTACTGGGAGAAGCGCGGCTACAGCGACACCGCGAACCCCTGGAACGAGGAGCGTTACAGCTAGCCCCCGGAGTGGGGACCCGCGCGCAACCGGACCACCGGGATAGTTAGCGTAAAGGAGCCGGGGACCGGACCCCTTTTCAATGGAACCGCCGCGTTCGACGGCCGCGACGACGCTGGTCAGTCGCACGACCCGCATCGACGCGCCCGACTTCCGCGCGGCGTACGAGGCGCTCCCGAGCCCACGAACCGCCTGGTCCGCGCCGGACGACGCCACCGTCCTCGCTGGCGGTGCAGCCGCCGTCATCGAAGCTGCCGGAGCGGACCGGTTCACTGCGGTACGTGACGGCGCCGAGGAGCTGTTCGAGTCCGGGGACGTTCACGCCGGCACGGAAGCCGCACGCCCCCGCCTCTTCGGCGGCTTCGCCTTCCACGAGGGAGGCTGTGCAACCGACCCGTGGACCGACTTTCCGGAGGCACGGTTCGTCCTGCCCCGGACACAGGTCACGTACGCAAACAACGGGACGTGGCTCACGGCCACCGAGGCCGCCCCCGATGCAACGCCGGAAGCCGTCGAGAAGCGTCTCGAAGCGGCCGTCGACCGCTTCTCCGGCCGCTCGAACGACGGCCCGCAACCGCCACGTCCGGGGATCGCCTCCCAACGGCGCACCACGAGTCGTGAGGCGTGGCGCGAGAGCGTCGAGGCCGCCGTCGACCGGATCCGCGGCGGCGACCTCCGTAAGGTGGTGCTCGCGCAGGCACTGGAGGCCGATCTCGTAAGCGACCTCTCACGACCCGCGACGCTGGAGCGACTGGCCGACAAATATCCCGACTGCTACCGCTACAGCTTCGAGCCGAACGGCGGCCAAGCCAGCTTCTTTGGTGCCACACCGGAACGACTGGTCGCCCTCCGTGGACGGACGCTGGAGACCGACGCGCTCGCCGGGACGACCGGCCGCGGCGAGACGCCGTCGGAGGACGAGTGGCTCGCCGAGGAGCTGCTCACCGATCCGAAAAACGTCCACGAACACGAACTGGTCGCCGAGACGATCCGTGATCAGCTGGAGCCGTTCGCCGCCTCCATCGCCGCCGGCGAACGACGAGTCCGGCGACTCGCGACGGTCCAGCATCTCCACACGCCGGTGACGGCGGAGCTCGACGCCGACCGCCACGTCCTCGAACTCGTGGAGGCGCTCCATCCGACGCCGGCGGTTGGCGGCCTGCCACCGGACCGCGCGCTGGAGACCATCCACGACACGGAGCCGTTCGACCGCGGCTGGTACGCCGCTCCGGTGGGGTGGATCGACGCCGCCGGCAACGGCGCGTTCGCGGTCGCCATCCGGTCGGCGGTCGCCACCGACCGACAGGCAACCTTGTTCGCCGGCGTCGGCCTCGTGGCCGATTCGGATCCGGACCGCGAGTGGGACGAAGTCCAGTTGAAGTACCGGCCGATCCTCGACGAGCTGGAGACGGACGACTGAGCCGAGCAGGCGCGCATCCACCCGGGTGGCCCTATTGGAACCCGCGCAGCGGCTCCGCTCGGGCGCTCGCCTCGCCGCTCTGGAGCTGCTGTGCGAGCTGTCGTTTCGCATCGCGGATCTCGGCTGCCCGATCGGTGAGTTCGCTCGTCGCGGTGTCGAGGCCGGCGATCGGGTCGATGCCCTTCTCGATGAGCACGCGCGCCGCCGTCGGATCGGGGAACTGCGGATCCGACTCGACGATGAGACCGACCGAGCGGATGCCCCGCTCCAGCGCGTCGGCAAGCAGCGCGCCGGTCGGGCCGGCGACGACGCCGGACTCGGGGGGGTCGTCGATTCCCGCATCGGAGAGGGCCGACTCCGCGCCGCCAGTGGCGACCCCGTACAATCCCGGCTGCTCCTCGTCCGTCTCACGGCCGATCCCCGAGAGGTAAATCGGCATCGCGTTCGTCTCGTCGAGCCAGCCGGCGAAACAGTCCACGAACTCGACGGCCGCGTCCGGCGTCACCGGCACGTCGCTCCGGAGCGCGACGACGTCGTGCTCAGGGTCGGCGTACAGCCGAACCGGCGTCGTGAGCGACGGATCCGACGACTCGTAGGTGGCCACACGCGGAAGTCCCCCACAGTGGACGTTCGCGTGGTGGACCATGTCGTACGTCTCGATCAGGTGCGAGACGGCGATGCTCCCGACCAATCCCACACCCGGAAACCCCTCGACCAACACGGGGTCGGTCAACTCGACGTCTTCGACGACGGAGATTTGTGCCATATGCTACCATACGCTAACCGACATGGTAAACGTGCGGCTTCAGTCGGTCGGCGGCGGTGCTGCTCCGAAACCGTCTAATCGGGGCGGCTGGAAGACGGGGTATGAACCCCCTTGAGCGGTACGAGCCGCTCGTCGACGACGTGGAGGCGTTTCGAGCCGCCTGCGAGCGGCCGCTTCCGTCCGTCGTCCGCGTGAACACGATCAAGGCGACTCCCGAGCAGGCGCGCGCCGCGCTCGACGAGGAGGGCGTGACCTACGAGGCCGTCGACTGGCACGACGGGCTGTTCCGGCTACCAGACCGGAGCCCGGGCACCAACTGGCCCTACTTCCACGGCTGGCTCCACGGCCAGGAGGAGGTGTCCGTGCTTCCGGGGCTGGCGCTCGACGCCCAGCCCGGCGAACGCGTCTGGGACGCCTGCGCGGCTCCCGGGAGCAAGACCAGCCAGATCGCTGCGGATATGGACGACGAGGGCACGCTCGTCGCCAACGACAACAATCTCGGCCGACTCTCCGCGCTCCGACACAACTCGGAGCGGCTCGGCGCGACGAACGTGGTCGTCACCAACCAGGACGCCCGGAACTTCTCGACGAAGCCGCTGGCGTTCGACGAGTTCGACCGCGCGCTCGTCGACGCGCCCTGCTCGTGTGAGGGAACCTGCCGGAAGAACCCGGACGTGCTCGACGAGTGGACCCTCAACCACGTCAAGCAGGTCGCCGGCATCCAGAAGGGCGTCCTGACGCGGGCCGTCCAGGCAACCCGCCCGGGCGGCGTCGTCGTCTACTCCACGTGCACGTTCGCCCCGGAGGAGAACGAGGCCGTGCTGGACCACGTGCTCCGCGAGGAGGACTGCGAGCTGGTCGAGTTTGACCTGCCGCTGGAGACGGTCCCCGGCGTCACCGAGTGGGACGGCGAGACGTACGACGAGTCGGTGACGCGCGCACACCGCGTCTACCCGCACCACAACGACACGGGCGGGTTCTTCTGTGCGAAGCTGCGCGTCGGTGGGGAGGTTGCGACTGACGGTGGTACGGCCGTGGCGGACGGCGGCGAGACGAAGCCCGACGGCGGCACACCCGAGTCGACGAGCACGGGCGAGGAGGTGGACGCATGAGCGACGAGAACGGCGACGCCGCTGGCGGCCCCTCCAACGACGGCCAGCGCTTCGACCAGCTGCCGGCGACCGACGCCGAGCGCGAGGTCGCGGGGCGCGCGACCCGCGAGGAGGTGCTCGACTGGTGGGACGAGCGGTTCGGCATCGGCGAGGAGACTCTCGGCGAGTACACCTTCTGGGAGAAGGGCGCCGGGAAGGTCTGGATCTTCAACGGCGAGGCCGGGGACCCCTCGCGGATCGAGGCGATCGGCATGTCGTTCCTGCGGACGCGACAGGAACACTGGAAGCCGACGACGCGTGCCGTCCAGCGATTCGGTGGACTGGCGACGCGGAACGTCGTCGAGCTCGACCCCGAACAGGCCGCCCGGTTCGCGGCCGGCGAGGACCAGGACCTCCCCGAGTGGGACGGTGACTGGGGCTACCTCGTGGCGACTCACGAGGTCGCCGGCGAGACCGCGCCGATGGGCGTCGGGCTCTACCTCTACGACGAGCTCCGGTCGGTGGTGCCGAAGGGGAGCCGCGAGAACCTGGCGGTCGTCGAGCGCGACGAGTAACGGAGCGCCGTCGCTGGCGGACGGCGGATAAGCGGAGTGGCGGAGCCGATTCGGATGATGGCTGACAGGCGACGCCGCTTGGCGCGGAAACCGGAGATCACACGGCGGAGCGTCGCACACCCGCGGGCCGCCGTGTGGTGGCTGGTCACTGCATCGCGGCGAGTTGCTTCGGCTTCACTCAAAAGGTGTTGGGCGGACGGTTCAGTCGAATGAGTGACGACGCTACGCGTCCTTTTTCCGGAGCGTGCCGCCGCCGAGCCCCTCCCACGCGACGCGGTAGCCGAGCCAGGAGAGCGCGGCGCTGGCGTCGTCGATGCCGTGGTCCGCGAGGACGGTCTCCGCGTCGTCGAGCGTCATGTCGGCATCGAGGTTGCCGGCGACTTCTTCGAGGACGGCCGGTTTGACGAGGGTGCGGCCCACCCGCTCGTGGTTCGGAAAGCGTTTGTCTTCGAGTGCATCCACGCTCACACCGTGTCGCTCCGCGAGGGCGTCGAGCGCGACGGTGTCGCCCTCGGGGACGAGCTCGTCGGGGAGATCGGCGGCTGCGTCGGCGACGAACTCGGTCTCGTACTCGCGGAGCACGTCGACGATCTCCTTCACACGGACGGTTCCGGAGTAAGTGACGACGCGGTGGTCGCGGGCGGCGACCGCTTCGCCGACGCCGAGGCTCTCGTCGACGGCGACGAGCAGGTCCACGTCCTCGACGTCGGCCAGCTGGTCGAGCTTCTTGGCGACGTACTCGGGGGTCCAAAAGCCCATCACCTCGAAGAACAGCCGGAAGTCGGCGTGCGCGTAGTCGAACGCGAAGTCGGGGATCATCACGCTCGTCCCGGTTTCGAGCGGTTCCGGCTCGCGGACGAGCGTCCAGTCGAGATCGAGCCCACGGAACCGAGCGGCGAAGTCGGCCTCCACCCCGCTGTCGAATCCGGGTTCGGCGACCGGCTCGACGCCGGGAACGGTCACGTCGCCGTCGGTGAGCGTCATCGTGCGCTCCGTACCCCGGTCGTCGATCGTCGCCTCCAGGCGCCAGTCGTCGGTCTCAGCGACGGTTCGGAGCAGGCGTGCGAAGGCGGTGCCGTATCGGCGGGTTCGCGAGAACAGCGCGTCAGGGCCGGTGACGACGAGCTCTCGACCGTCCGGGGTTTGCTCGACCTCGTACATCAGCCGGAGGCGTTTGACCGCGGAGACGAGTCGCTTGGGGTCCGCCGACCGGACGCGGACCTCCGTCGCGTCGAACAGCGCCGTCTGCGCCAGCGAGAGGTTGTACTGCTCGATCAGGTCGTCGGGGTCCCACCGTACGTCGGCGTCGATCAGGATCTCGTTCACGTCGCGGTCGGCGTACAGCGTCGCCTCGACCGTGTCGGCGTCGACCCCGAGGCGGTCGGCCGCGCGGTCGAGTGCCTCGGTGCGTTCCGCCTCCGAGGCGACGCCGACCGCCTCGGCAGTCTCGAAGGCGGTTCGACGGACCCGCTGCGGCGGAACAGGTGCTCGAGTCTCAAACTCGCACTCGCGCTCGACGAGTGTGGCGAACCCTCGGACGAGCTTGAAGTCCGGGGCGTCGGCCTCCAGGTCCTCCAGTGCGTCGTCGAGGTCGCCCCGGCGCTCGCCGACGTGCTTGCGGAACGTGCCGAGCACATGCGCGGCGATCGGACGGCGCTCCCGGCTGACGAACCTGGGACGGTAGCCGCCGCCGGCCCGGGAGACGCGCAGGAGGTCCTTCCGTAACACGTCTCGGAGTAATCGGTCCGTCTTTTAAAAGGCGACGGACGTGGGCGGAGAGTTTCCCGTCGAGAGCGCCGGGCCCACCTTCGAGCCCGACGGGGAAACGCCTATACGCGCCGGCGCGAACCTCCGAATATGCGACGGAGAGCGGTATTGGGACTGCTCGTCGGGACGACCGCGGCCGGGTGTTTGGGTGCGAGCCCGCCGTCTGGTCCTCGAAATCCGCCGGACGGGGACGGGTCCGCGGCGCCGGACCCCACCGAACCCGACGACGGTTCGCCGGCGTTCAGGCTCGGCGACTGGGACTTCGGGTCGGACGACGACGGCGACCTCCGCGTGGAGACGAACGTGATCAACGAGGCCCCCAGCGAGCGCTCCGGGACGGTCGTCGTCGCCGTTACGGTCGGCGACGAGCGCCACGAGGAGCGGGCGGACGTGGCCGTCCCCGCTGAGGAAGTCGAAACGGTCCCTCTCCACTTCGAGGTGTCGTACGAGGCGTTCGACGCCGGCGGTTCGCTGACGGTGGACCTCGAACGCGACTGAGACGCTGGGCGGCTACTGCTCTGTTCCGGCCCGCTATCACTCCCTACCGCCGGCGGTCGGCGACGCGCTCCTCCGCGGTTTCGCTGCTAACCAGCTCGTACAGCGTCGCTCTCCCGCCGTCGTCCTTCGGGCGGAGGATCCGGCCGAGCCGCTGGGTGAACTCCCGCTCGCTGCCGGAGCCGGAGAGCACGACGGCGACGTTGGCGTCCGGCACGTCCACCCCCTCGTCGAGCACGTTCGCGGCGACGATCCGACTGTAGGTGCCGTCACGGAACCGTTCGAGCGTCTCGCGGCGCTCGGGGGCGCCGGTCTCCGCGGTGACGGCCGGGAGGAGGAACCGCTCGGAGAGCCGGTAGACGAGGTCCGTGTGTGCCGTGAAGACGATAACACGGTCGTCGCGATGGCGGTCGAGGATGTCGCCGAGTCGCTCGACCTTCCGGTCGGCGTTCATCATGATCTCCCGCGCGTCCTGTTTGGCGAGGAGCGCCTCGCGGGCCCGCGGGTCGTTGCCCGACCGCTTGACGAGTTCGCGATAGTCGCTCCCGCTTGAGAACGTGATGCCGGCGTCGCGGACGTACTCGACGAAGGTGCCCTGTTTCTCCTCGTATCGCTCGCGCTCCTCCGGCGTGAGGTCGACCTCGATCCGCCGGATGTCGTAGGGCGCGAGGTGCTCGCCGGCGAGGTCGTCCACGTCGAGGCCGTACACCCGGTCGCCAACGAGCTCCGCGACCGTCTCGTGAGCACCGTCGGGGCGCTCGAACGTCGCCGTGAGCCCGAGTCGTGCGGGCGTGGGCAGGAGCCGCGCCACGTCGCGGAACCCCTCGCCGCCGAGGTGGTGGACCTCGTCGAACACGACGAAGCCGAAGTCGTTCCCCACGCCCTCCGCTTTGAGGTACGCGGAGTCGTACGTGGACACCGTGATCGCCTCCTGTCGCTGTTCACCGCCGCCAAAGCGGCCGATCGGCACGTCGAACTCCGTCTCCAGTTCGCGCTGCCACTGATCGAGGAGGTCGACGGTCGGGACGACGACGAGCGTCGGCACGCCGAGGTCGACGATCGCGCGGATCGCGATCACCGTTTTTCCTGCGCCGGTCGGGAGTTCGAGTACGCCACGGTCGCCGGCGTCGTGCCACGCCGAGAGTGCCTCGTGCTGGTACTCCCGGAGGTCGTACTCCGTGGAGAGGTCGAGTTCGGGGAGGTCCGCGAGAACGTCGTCCTCGACGTGCCGGCCAGCAACCTCCAGGGCGCGCCGGATGGCCGCGTACTCGTGGGCCGGCGCCCGGCTCGTTCCGGACCGTGGGTCCGTCTCCACCCCCGGAAGCGGCGGGAGCGACGGCGCCGACTCGTCGGCGTCGACGCGGATCGTCCCGTTCTCGTAGCCCAGCCGGACGGTCATACCCGTACGTGGGTGACCGACTTTTAAACAAACGTCGTCTCGGCCCCCCGTGTGCGCCCCCGAGCTGGCCGCGGTCGTCGCCGCCGGCGCACCACCCACGCCGAACAGCAGCGGGGGAGTGAGGCCGCCGGCTGCCGAACGGTCGCCGTGGTACGGTCCCGGTCACCCAGTATCCTGAAGTGACTCCCGCTCGCAATCGTTCACAATGTCACTGATCGGGTCGCTCGTCGCGTTCGTGGTGAGCCTGCTCGTCGGCGGGCTCGCCATCTTCATCGCCGCAAGCGTCGTCACCGGCACGCGGGACTACAGCCACGCCGTCTTCACCGCGCTCGTCGGCGCGCTCGTGTGGGGGCTCTCCGAGCTCCTGCTGTCGTGGATCCCGCTCGTCGGAGGCTTCATCCCGCTGATCGCGTGGGTCTGGGTGATCCGGTGGCGCTACGGTGCGTCGTGGGTCCACGCCGCCATCATCGGCTTCATCGCCTGGGGATCGGCCATCCTCGTGTTGACCGTCCTTCCGATTGCGGGAATTACGGACGCCGTCGGGGTGCCGTTCACGCAGGCAGCGGCGTTGATCTGAAACGGAGCTAATCGGCGCCGATTCGGACGGCTAGAACAGCGCTTCGCTCTCGTCGAGGATGTGGGCGGGGCCGCCGACCTCCCAGACGTCGGTCTCGATGCCGATCTCCGCGATGCGGGCTTCGACGCGGTCGACGTACTCCTCCCGGGTGTTGACGTACACGGACGCGCCGGTGTCTGTCGAGAAGTAAACGGGCACGTCCTCCTCGGTGCGGAGTTCGCGGACCGCGTTGAACACCTCGATCGTCTCCGGCTGCCAGTACACCCAGCCCGAGGGTCCGGTCATCGTCGTCGCCGTCAGCGACAGCGAGTCGTGTTCGGCCGTCTTGTAGATCCGGTCGAACGCACCCTCGCGGAGCGCGTCCTTCATCTCGACGAGCTGGTCCTGGACGTGTGCCATCCGCGCGTCCATCATGTGGCTCGCGGCGGCCTCCTCGTGGGCCTGCTCGGTCTCCTTGTACGCGGGGACGTGGCACGCGATGACGCGAAGGTCCTCCTCGGGGTCGAACCCGTCCTCGCCCTCGCCCACGTCGAGCCGGTAGGAGCGGCAGTCCTCGTCGTTGAGGCCGGTCTCGAGGATCGAGTATGCGCCCGTGACCGCGCGGGCCGCGGACGACGACCCGCGGCGCGCGACGGCCGACACGTCCGGCAGCGTCATGTCGAGGCCGGCGGCCTCGGTGAGCGCCAGCGCGGCGGCGGCGAATCCGGACGCCGACGAGCCGAACCCGATGTTCGACGGGAAGGAGTTCTCGCTCTCCAGCCGAACCGCGTGGTCGGAGCCCGACAGCTCCCGGACGTGGTCGACGACGTTGACGATCCGCTCCGCGGCGTGGCCCTCGACCTCCTCGCCGTCGATCACGTAGGTGTCCTCGCTCGCATCGGGCTGCCACTCGACGGTCGTGGTCGACGCCGTCGGCGCCGTACAGAGGCTGATGCTGTCGTGGTACGGGTGTCGCTTCTCCTGGTCGCGGATCCCGTGGTACTTCACGAGCCCCTGGATGGGGTGGGCTCGCGCGGTGGCTTTCATGGTCATACCTCCGGAAGCGTTCGGCGGGGGATTAGTCGTTGCGATGGCCGGCGGCGAGGATCGGCCCGTGTGAGTCCCGGATTACGAACCGTCGATGTCACTCGAATACGCAGCGAGGATGGACTTGGCGGAGCTGGCGAGCTCCTCGAACCGTTCCATCGACATCGAGTCAGTCGTCACCCAGACGCCATGCGGACCGTGAATGACACGCGTCAGATAGCCGCGCTCGAACATCCGAACCGTTGCCTGGTACGATCCGAGCTGTGAGTCGACGTACAGCGAATCCGTCCGGAACCCCATTCGTTCCAGTTCGGCAAAGCCGGTGAGATCGGCCGTTCGTTCGAGGTCCGAACGAAGGTAGATCTGATCGACCGTCTCCTCGGTGAAATGGGTGATACTCCGGATCTCATCTCCGATCACGGTCCGACACGCACTGATCAACTCGCTTTCGAGATCTCCGTCATCCATGGTAGCACATCACATGGACGAAGTATAATTGTAGCGCAGACGGTCCCTGCATGCGATAAACGGTCCAGCAGGTGCTGGGAGCGTTCACCGCGAGGCGACCTGGTGTCCTTTGGCCGACGAGTTCGTCCGGGTAGTGTTCCGGAAGGCTGGTGTCCGGGAGGGTCCTTCAGGCCGATTCCGGCGACCTCACGGCGACGAAACCGAGGGGAACGCTTTTGATTGCCCCACGGGAACTCGGTGGCATGACCGAGTACACCGTGGAGTTCGTCGGCACCGGCGAGACGATCGAGGTGTCGGACACGGAGACGATCCTCAACCCCTGCATCGAGGAGGGGATCGCTCAGGAGTACTCCTGCCGCGTCGGCATGTGTCTGGCCTGTTCGGCGGAGATCGTCGAGGGCGAGGTGACCCAGCCGGCCGCCCGCGGGCTCACCGACGAGGAGGCCGAGGAGTTCGCGCTCACCTGTATGGCGCGCCCGCAGAGCGACCTGAAGCTCGACCGCGGCAAGTACCCGCCAAGCATCGAGGACGACGCCGCGGCGAGCGGGAGCGCGGCGGCCGACGACGACTAGTACGTGTTTTGAGGTGGTTTTTAAGCGAGTAGTTCCGCGAAGTGAGTTAGTGCGCCGGCGAACGCCTCCAAAGCCCCAGCCGGCTCCTTATAAGCGGTTTGTGCGGGGAGTGCGCCGGCGACCACGGAGAACACGACCGTCAAAGCCCCAGCCGGCGACGACTCGCGCGCCTCGTTGCGCTCCTCGCTCGCGTCGCTCGCTGCGGTGCTAAACGTCGGCGTGCTTCGTCCTCGCCGGCTGCCCCTTTGAGTCCCACCCTACCGCACCGCAACCGCACCTCACGCCTCCCCAGCCTCGGCAGACGGCCGCCGGCGGGAAACCGCTCCGCCGGCGCCCGCTGCCTCCCTCGCGCTCCGCTCGCGCCTTATCAGGCGCTCGCGGGCGCGCCGACTGGTTTGGTCGGGGAGCAATTCGTGAGCATTCCACGGGGCCGTCGAGCGCTTATAAGCGAGTCTTGGTAATCGACTACGACGACTCCTCGGCGCGCGCGAAGCGGTGCCGAACGACCTCGGCGTCGTCGTTCCACTCGAAGTTGCCGCCGTGGACCTTGACCATTCGCTCCTTATACGCCTCCAGCGATGGCGACCCCTCGCGTTTCGCGTCCGCGTCGGTCATGTCACCGAGGGTGTGCTCCGTGACGTCAGTCAGCTCGAAGGTCACGCCGTCGACCTCGAACGTGTCGCCGGGGTCGCCGTAGCGGTTTCCGCGGTGGAGCTGCGTTACGTCGCCGGCGAGCGCCGCCTTGCGCACGCGGTCGTTCGGGAGCAGGTCGTCGAGGTCGAACTCGTCATCGGACATGAACGACGGTTGGGGCGGCGCGCGCTTATAAGCGGTGACGTGGGCAGGAGGTGACCGAGGAACATGGTCAGGTTGCGAATTTCGAAACGCCGGCGGGGGCGGGTGCGCACGGATGTGCGGGCGGTTTTCTCGGGGGTAAGCCGCGGGTTTCAAGACGACCGGCGTCCCCCTCTCAGACAATGCGTCAGGACCACCTCATCACCGCGACCCAGCTCTCGCGGGCCGACATCGAGGCGGTGCTCGACCGGGCGCGCGACGTCGCCGCCGATCCCGCCGCGTACGCGGACCGACACGCGGGGTCGGTGCTCGCGCTCTGTTTCTTCGAGCCGAGCACGCGCACGAAGATGAGCTTCGACACCGCCGCGAAGCGACTGGGCGCCGAGACGATCGACATGGGCAGCGTCGAATCCTCCTCCGTCAAGAAGGGGGAGTCGCTCGCCGATACGATGCGCGTCATCGAGGGGTACGGCGACGCCATCGTGCTCCGCCACCCAAGCGAGGGCGCGGCGACGCTCGCCGCCGAGTTCGTCGACGTGCCCGTCGTCAACGCGGGCGACGGCGCGGGGCAGCACCCCTCACAGACCCTGCTCGACCTCCACACCATCCGGGAGAACCACGGGCTCGACGACCTCACCGTCGGGATCATGGGCGACCTGAAGTACGGCCGCACCGTCCACTCGCTGGCGAGCGCGCTCACCAACTTCGATGCGCGCCAGCACTTCATCAGCCCCGAGTCGCTGCGGCTCCCCCGCTCGGTGCGCTTCGACCTCCACGAGGCCGGCGCGCAGGTTCGCGAGCACACCGAGTTGGAGGCCGTGCTCCCGGAGCTCGACGTGCTGTACGTCACCCGCATTCAGCGCGAGCGCTTCCCCGACGAGAACGAGTATCACAAGGTCGCCGGCGAGTACCGCATCGACGCCGAGACGCTCGAAGCGGCAAAGGACGACCTTACCGTGATGCACCCGCTGCCACGCGTCGACGAGATCGCGCCCGACGTCGACGACACCGACCACGCCCGCTACTTCGAGCAGGCGCACAACGGCGTCCCGGTTCGCATGGCGCTGCTCGACACCCTCATGGAGGCCACCGATGAGTGACCACGAACTCCGCGTCTCGAAGATCCGCAACGGCACCGTCATCGACCACGTCGAGGGCGGACAGGCGCTCAACGTCCTCGCCATCCTCGGCATCGACGGCTCCGAGGGGTTCGGCGTCTCCATCGGGATGAACGTCCCCTCGGACCGACTCGGGCACAAGGACGTGGTGAAGGTTGAGGGTCGCGAGCTCTCGGCCTCCGAGGTCGACGTGCTCTCGCTGATCGCCCCCGAGGCGACGATCAACATCATCCGCGAGTTCGAGGTCGCCGAGAAGAACCGCGTCACCCGCCCGGAGAACGTCCGCGGCGTCCTCTCGTGTCCGAACCACAACTGTATCACGAACGCGGACGAGCCCGTCGACACGCGCTTCGACGTGGTATCCGACGGCGTGCGCTGCGACTACTGTTCGACGATCATCCGCGAGAATCTGGCGGAGCACATCGACGTCTAGGGCAGAGTGTTCCGCAATCGGACCGGCGGTTTCCTACCCGGCCGCCGGTAGCTTTTAGCCGCCGCCGGTCGCAGGATTGGACATGAGCAAGAAAGTGAAGCTCGTCGTGGTACTGGCGTTCGTGGTCCTCGCGTACTTCCTGTTCGCCGGCGACAAGGAGCCGGTCGAAGTCGAGTAGCCTCGTCCCGCGGACGGTCCACGGTCTTTTACCACCCCGACCCCGTAGCGGCTGGTATGTACGGGGTCGTGACGCGGAACGCCGACGAGGTCGACATGGAGCCGTTCGATCTCGGCTTCTACGAGGTGAAGGACGTTACCGGGCGCGCGGCGGCGCCGCTCCCGAACGCGGTGAACATGGTGTCGTGTTTCGGCGACAACGCCGCCGCCGGCGAGAACCCGGAGCTGGTGCCGGTCGACGAGCGCGGCGAGCCCGCGACGCGCGACCGCGACTACTTCGACTGGGCGTACGTCTGTCCCACCCACTCGGAGTATCGCGAGGGGCTCTTCGAGATCATCGAGGACTGCGCCGACGAGAACGGCGACGTGCGCCTCGACGACGTGGGGTTCCCCCGCGAGGGGTTCTGTCGGTGTGACCGGTGTGAGCGCCTGTTTGCGGAGTCCGACCACGACGAGTGGGCCGACTGGCGCGCCGACGTGATCACGACGTTCGTCGCCGAGGCGACCGACCGGATCCCGGGCCGGACCTTCCTCACGCTGTACCCCGACCCGTATCCGGGCCACCTCCGGGAGCGCGCCGGCCTCGACATCGAGGCCCTCGCGGAACACGTCGACGAGTTCGTCGTGCCGCTGTACGACATGGACTATGGGACCACCTACTGGCTGGAGACGATCGCGCGCGGCTTCCGGACGTTGCTCGGCGGCGATTACGACCTCCACGGCGCGCCGCCGGAGACGCCCTTTTCACTCGAGCTGTACGCGGTGAACGTCGACGTGGACGACCTGATCCACGCGACGGAGGTCGCCGAGGTGTACGCCAAAGACGTGTTCTTCGGCTACGACGCGAGCAACGCGGCCGCCGCGCTCCGGCGGAAGGATGCCGATTCGCGGGAGGGCGAAGTTCACCGACCCGAGTGATCGCGGCGAGGTAGAGGTTCCGGCGACCGCCGACAGCCGACCGCCGACCGCCGACCGCCGACAGCCGACCACATGCCGCCGGCCGAGTACGACGCCCTTATCAGTCGCGGCGGAAGACAAAGAAACGGGTCGGCCGCCGGTGCCGAGTAGATCGGCGTCACCTGCGCTCTGCGCCTGTGACATCCCGCCGAACCCGCACCGTAGCGGCGACCCGTTCTACACCGATGAGCGACGGCGTCGTTCGCCGCTCCGCTTGATACAAATTGGAAAACGTGGCTCTGTTGCAGCCATAGAGTGTGAGCTGTTTGCCTCTCCTTGCGGTCAGTACAGGTCAACTACCGCTCGGGTTCCATATTCAGAGAGGTATGAATTCCCCGAACAACGGCCCCAATTCCGACGAGAGCAAGAATCACTACCGTGAGGAGGCTCCAATCCCACACAAGTAGCAATCCGGAGAGGGCCACCGCAAGGATACCAATCCCTGTCATTACGATTGGGTACGCTCTTGGCTTGATAACGATACTGAGGATGCCAGTACCAACAATAAAAGCGAACAGCGTCGCGATGGGGAATCCAAGGTATCCTCCGATACCGGAGAGCCCCAAAGTGACACCACCCAATATGATCCACGGGTACTGCCACCGTTCTAATTCGACCATGAGTTACTTTTATCCAATCAGGTTATATTTATTTTTCTCTGTCATGGCCAGTTCGCACGCCTCACCGAGCGACTGTTCTATTCGGCTTCGTGGTAAAGAACAGCGTTTCAACGGCGCTGAAACCGCCTAGTGGACGGTTCGGTCGTCAGTCGTGTCGATCTCCTCGATCGGGTCGGCGTTGCCGAAATCGGGTTGGGGGCCGTCGCCGGGCGCCGCCCACTCGACCGCGTTCTGCAGAACCTGCTGTACGTCCTCGTCGTGGTAGACGGGGTACGTCTCGTGGCCGGGACGGAAGTAGAACACCTTCCCGTTGCCGCGGTGGTAACAGCAGCCGGAGCGGAACACCTCGCCGCCGGCGAACCAGGAGTTGAACACGAGGGTGTCGGGCGCGGGAATGTCGAAGCGCTCGCCGTACATCTCCGTCTCCTCGAGCTGGATGTACTCGTCGAGCCCGTCGGCGATCGGGTGGCCGGGTTCGACGACCCACAGCCGCTCGCGCTCGGCGGCCTCCCGCCACTTGAGCGAGCAGGTCGTCCCCATCAGCCGCTTGAAGATCTTCGAGTAGTGGGCGGAGTGGAGGACGAGCAGCCCCATCCCCTCCAGAACGCGCTCCTGCACGCGGTCGACGACCGCGTCGCTCACCTCGTCGTGGGCGGCGTGGCCCCACCAAGTCAACACGTCGGTCTCCGCGAGAACCTCCTCGGTGAGCCCGTGTTCGGGCCCCTCGTCGAGGGTAGCGGTGCGGACCTCGTGGCCGGCGGCGTCCAGGACCTCGGCTATGACGGCGTGAATGCCGTCGGGGTAGATGTCGGCAACCACGTCGCTCTCGCGCTCGTGTCGGTGCTCGTTCCAGACGGTTACTCGGGCCATAGTAAACGCCCCGTTCCCCGGGGTCTTGTAGCCTGCCATCCGGACGTTCATGTCGGCGCATCACCTACAGCAGCCGTGAGCGACCGAAACGACGATTCGGACGAAACTGACGGAGAAACCCGCGAGAGTCGCGGGTTCATCGAGCCCGACCGCGGCTTCGACGGGCCGTGGCTCGCGATCCTCGCCGTCGCGGTCGTCGGCTGGACCATCCTGTTCGCGGTCAATCGCCTACTTCTCGATCCGGTGACGCCAGCGGGCGCAGGCGTGGAGTTCGTGTACGCCTACCTGCTGGCACCGCTGGCGACCGCGACGATCCTCCTCGACGCCCTCTCACTACGCGACGACGGCGTCGTCGACCTCGGCCTGTTCAAATGGCTGTACGCGCTCGTCGCGCTGGTGTACCCCGTCGTTGCCGTCGTCTACTACGCGCACCGCGAGTGGCTGAAACCGGGCGACCCGGACCTGCTGGAGGAGCCAGCGCCATGACGGGCGAGGACGACCTGACGGATGAGAAGGCCCCCGCGGGGACCGTCAAGGGACTGGTCACAGCCCCCGCCGAGAGCGCGCCACCGGAACAACACGAGACGGTCGAGATCGTGTCGGGTGGCGTGTCGGGCGACCGTTACTGCCGGGGTGACGGCCACTTCCAGCTGGACGCGTGTGCGGTCACGCTCGTCGCGGCGGAGGCGCTCGACGCCGTTCACGACGACATCGGCGTCGACCTCTCGGACGGCCGTCACCGGCGAAACGTCGTTGTTCGCGGATTCGATGAGGGGATGGACCCGCTGTTGAATGCGACCGTCGCCGTGGGCAACGCCCACCTCCGGCCGATGAGTCGTCGTCCTCCGTGTGCTCACCTGGAACAACTCGCCGGCGAGGACGGCGTCGCGTCGGCACTGAAAAATCGGGGTGGGCTCTGCTGTGACGTGGTCGAACCGGGAGCCGTCTCGGTCGGTGATACCGTCCAAATCGTCGAGGCCGACCCGCGCACGGCGGGCGCGGCGATCGCCGAGCGACTCGAAAACGGGACGGGACAGCCGGACACTCGTGAGACGGACCGGAGCGAGTAGGGCTACTCGTCCGGGAAGATGCTGTCGGGGATGTAGGCGGTGACCGTCCAGTTGGGCGCGTCGACGACCTCGCTCACCTTCAGGTCCATCGCGGCCGAACAGAGGATGTACGCTTCGCCGCGGGTGAGGTCGCGGTTCTCCGCGAGGTGGTCGATCATGTGCCGCGTCGCCTTCTTCGTCGCCTCCATCAGATCGTCGCTGATTCCCGTCGTGGCGTACATCGGCTCGTCGCGGCCGGTGGGCGTGAACGGCCCCGTCGTCTCGAACTGCGGCTGTTCGATCTCCATGTCCTTCCGGACGGAGAAGCGGGCGGTGACGAACATCGGCGCCTCGACGCCCGTCACGCACACCTCGCCGTCGCCCTGCGCGGCGTGGCAGTCGGCCGTCGAGAACAGCGCGCCCTCGACTTCGACGGGGAGGTAGACCGTCGAGCCCGCCGTCATGTGCTTTACGTCCATGTTCCCGCCCGTCGAGAGCGGCGGAAGCGTGTCGTGCTCGCCGTCGTCGCCCGGCGCGACGCCGATGACGCCCGGGAAGGGGTCCAGCGGCACCTCGATGCCGTTGACGAAGTGGCCCACGTCGCCCTCCAGGTCCCAGATGTGCACGTCCGAGTCGGGGAAGTCCTCGGGCAGGAGCCCGAGACCCATCTCGCCGGGCATGTACCCCGTGTACCCCCAGCCCTTGTGCTGGAGGTCGAGCAGCTCGACCTGGAGCACGTCGCCGGGCTCCGCGCCCTCGACGGCGACGGGGCCCGTCAGGGGGTGGACGGGGTCGAAGCTCACGTTCGCGAAGTCCTCGGCGGTCGACTCCACGTCGAGCTGGCGGTCGACCGCGTCGCGACACTCGAACCGCACCACGTCACCGTCCTCGACGGAGAGGACTGGGTCGAGCGAGTTGTCCCACGCGCGGTGGATGTTGCGCTCGGCGTCCGAGAGGTGGTGGTCAACGGTGTACTCGCGCCGGGTGGACGGCTCGTCGTGCTCGTCGTAGTGTGTCATACGTGATCAACATCCACCGCATTGGACTTAAATACGGACGTCCCGGAGGCTCCCGCCGGCAGGTCGGTCGTTCCGACGGGTGCCTCCCGTGATCTGGTCCCATGGTGACACAAGCGACAAGGCCCCTCGAACGAGTGTCCTCCCATGCACGACTACCACGTCCACTCAACGTACTCGGACGGAACCTTCCTCCAGTGGATGGTCGATGCCGCCGCCGACGCCGGGATCGACGGTGTCGGGATCGCCGATCACTGCAACGTTTTCCCCGATCCGGATGCCGAGTCGTTCAAACACGCATACGGGTTCAACCTCGACCTGACGTACGAACGCCGGCGCGAGGCGATCGACGACCTGCAGGTGGATGCGCCGGTCGACATCCACGACGCCGTGGAGATGGACTACCACCCCGACCACGAGGCGGCGATCGCCGCGTTCCTCGACGAGGCCGACTTCGACTACGCGATCGGCAGCGTCCACGACCTCGACGGCGTCAACGTGCACGTCCGCGACCACTTCGCGCCGGCGTCCGAGGCCGAGCGGCGGGCGTTCGTCGACCGCTACTTCGAGAAGCTCGTCGCGCTGGTCGACTCGGAGCTGTTCGCCATCGCTGCCCATCCCGACCTGGTTGAGCGCAACCCGCACCTGCGAGGGTTCGCGCGCCGGGAGCAGTACGACCGCGTGGCGAAAGCGTTCCGTGACTCCCGGACCGTTCCCGAGCTCAACGCCGGTCGGCTGCTGGACGACTACGGTGAGTTCCACCCCGCCCCCGCGTTTCTCGACACGCTCGTCGAGCACGGCGTCAACTTCACCGTCGGCACCGACAGCCATGAGCCCGACGCGATCGCCCCCCGCATCGAGGCGATCGAACGCGAGTTCGAGACGCGCGGGATCGAACCCGTCTCCGTCGTCTGAGTCGCCGGCGACTCGGCACCACCGGACGTAGCCGGTGTTCGACGGCAGGATTTCCGAAACGAGGGGCCGAGCTTTTGATCCTCCAGCGTGTAGCGGACGGCGATGCAACCGTTCGTGCATCCGGTCGTCGGCTACCTCTGTTACGCCGCAACGACCCGTGTCTGGGAGGGGCGACCGCCGGAGGGGGCACCGACACTCGTCGCGGTCACTGCTGCGGCCATCCCGGACCTCATCGACCAGCCGCTGTGGCTGCTCGGCGTCACCCCCGTGGGGCGGACAATCGCCCACTCGCTGTTCGGCGCGGCGGTTGCGGTCGGCGCCGCATGGATCGTCGCCCGCCGGCGGAACCGTCCGGAGCTCGGCGTCGCCTTCGCCGTCGGCTACCTCTCACACCTCGCCGCGGACGTGCCGTGGCACCTCCTCGCTGGCGACACCCACGAACTCGGCTTCCTCCTGTGGCCGGTCACCGAGATGCCCCCGTACTCCGGCGTGAAACACGTCGCCACGGTCGCCGGCGTGGAGGTGACAACGCTCTGGTTCGAGGCCGTCGTCCTCGTCGCGGGGGTGTGGCTGTGGTGGCAGGACGGCAAGCCGGGCGCCGGAACCGTGCGGCGGCTTGTGGGAAGGGGAGAGTCTTAAGAAGATCCGCGCAGCGGACTGGCGCTTACGCCGGATCGAACAACGCAAATCGGAGATTTGCTGGCTCGATGAAGCTACGCTTCATCAAACAACGTCTCGCCCTCGACCATATGCTCCTCGACGGTGTCCATGTCGAGGGTCACGCCGAGGCCCGGCTTCTCGGGCACCTCGATGTAGCCGTCCTCGATGACGGTCTCCTCGACGAGGTCGCTCCACCAGCCGAGCTCGTAGGAGTGGTACTCGACGGCCAGCGAGTTGGGGATGGAGGCGCCGACGTGCGCGGCGGCCATCGTCGCAACCGGTGAGGAGACGTTGTGCATCGCGACCGGGACGTAGTACTGGTTCGCCACGTCCGCGATCTTGCGCGTCTCGCGCATGCCGCCGACCTTCGGCAGGTCGGGCGCGACGATGTCGACCGCCTGGTTCTCGATGAGGCGACGCTCCTCCGTGACGCGGTAGCGGTTCTCACCGACTGCGATGGGCGTGATCGTGGACTTGGTGACCTCCTCTTGCACCTCCAGGTTCTCCGGCGGGACGGGGTCCTCCAGCCACCACACGTCGTACTCCTCGAGGGCGGCGGCGAGCCGCTTTGCGGAGCCGCCCGAGAACGTCCAGTGACAGTCGAAGGCCACGTCGGCTTTGTCCTTCACACGCTCGGTGACGGCTTCGACGATCTCCGCCTTATGGCGGATCTCGCCGGGGCGCAGGTGGCGGTTCGCGCGGTCCTTCTCGAAGCCGCTCGGCACGTCGAGGTCGAACTTGAGGGCATCGTAGCCCAGCTCCTCGACGACGCGCTCGGCCTCGTCGGCACACGCCTCGGGGTCGGCCTCCTCCTCGGTGTGACAGTCACAGTAAACGCGCATTCGGTCGCGGTACTTCCCGCCGAGCAGCTGGTAGGCGGGCACGTCGAGGATCTTCCCTGCGAGGTCGTGGAGCGCGACCTCGATGCCGGAGATCGCGGTGACGGTCACGCCCTCGACGGAGCCCTCGCCGGACATCTTCTGGATGAGGTGCTCGTACAGTCGGTCGATGTCCAGCGGGTTCTCGCCAACGACGAACGGCTTCATGCGCTCGATCAGCTCGGGGACGCCGGCGCCCCAGTACGCCTCACCCGTGCCGACGACGCCGGCGTCGGTGTAGACGCGAACGAGCGTCCACGGGAAGTTCCCGTCGACCATCGTCGTCTGCACGTCCGTGATCTCCACGTCGCGCCGGCCGCCGCGCGACCCCGTGACGCCCATCGTCTCGCTCGACAGCTCCCGCATCGTGTACTCCGCGTTCGGGTCGTGTAACGACTCGTAGTTTCTGCTCATGGATCGTGGTTAATTCGGACCGAAGTAAATCTTTGTGTCCACGGATTCGCCGGCGAGCAGAGCCGCCAAAACACCGTCATCGTTGGTGCGGATAGGGACCTTTTCAATGGGGGGTCCCGTATCAGGCCCATGGTCGAGCTGACTGATTCACTTAAATGTCTGTTTACGGGTGAGGTCGAGGAGTCCGAGAGTGGCGAGTACGTCGTGCGCATCCCTCGCACGGAGGTCGAACACGACACCGTCCGGAACGGCGAGACGTACCGCGTCGTGCTGCTGGACCGTGAGGCGTCGTCGGGCGCAAGCGGAGACGGCCGCTCGGCTGACGGGGGCGCAACCAGCGGACCGGCTGCGGGCGGTGCCGCCGGCGGCTCCGACACGTCCACTCGACGGAGTTCCGACGGACGAAGCGCCGGCGGCCAAAGCGAGCACGACCCGGCGTCCAACGGTCCGCCGGTGTCGGAGGGCGACGTGCGGGACGTGACCATCGAGACGCTCGGCGACCAGGGCGACGGAATCGCCAAGATCGAGCGCGGATACGTCGTCATCGTCCCCGACGCCGAGCTCGGCGACGAGGTGACCGTCGAGATCACGAGCGTCCGCGAGAACGTGTCGTTCGCGAGCGTTGTCGGCGAATAACGGGTCTCTTCCGCAGCAATTACGGCTGCTTTTTCGACGGCGATCCGGTATCCCGATCAGCAGCCGCCTCCGGCTCCGGCGTCGACCCACGCGAGAACAGAGTCGTGAGGTGCTCCCGTGAGAAGAACGACGAGGGTTTGTCCATGTGGACGCCGATTTCGCCGGAGAGCGCCCGGAGCCCGACGCGCTGGACCGGTTCGGGCAGCGAGTAGCAGGCACGGATCGCCTTCCCGAGACGGATCTCGGTCGCCAGCTCGTCGCGCCACCCCTTCTCGTAGTCCGCGAGCGTCTCGGGACGCGTCGGGTCGATCACCCGGGCCGCGATGTCGGCCGCGGTCATGCCGTAGAGGATTCCGCCGCCGGTGAACGGCTTCGTCTGGGCGGCGGCGTCGCCGATCAGAAACACCCGGTCGGTCGTCACGGAATCCGGCGGCCCCACGGGAATGGCGCCCGAACAGAAGTGTTCAGTCTCCACGTCGTACGCGTCAACGAGCGCCTCGAACAGCTCGTTAACCTCCTTGCCGGGGGGTGCGGCAAGGCCGTACTCGACGCCGGCGTCGCCACGCGGGATCCGCCACGCGAAGAACGTCGGCGCGGTGAGATGCACGTCGACGAAGTCGCCGTCGTCCGGTTCGGGATCGAACGCCAACACGCCGTGCAGAATGTCGTCGGGTTCCCCGAGGCCGACGCTCCGCCGAACTCGTGAGGTGGGGCCGTCACAGCCGGCGACCATCCGAGCGTCGACCGTCATCGTCTCGCCGTCAGCCGGGTTCACCGTGACAGCCACGTGGTCGTCGTGCTCCTCGATGCCCGTCACCGTGTGGTGTTCGCGCACCTCGGCGCCCGCCTCGCGGGCACACTCGGCCAGCGTCCGGTCGAGGCCAACCCGGTCGATCACGTTCGACACCTCCTCGTCCTTATAAAAGGGGTAGCTCCGGGAACCGGGGTCACCGACGTGGAACCGGGCGCCGAACACCCGATTCTGGAACAGCTCCGCTTTGGCGGCGTCGGGCACGTACTCCCAGATGTCCGTCGACACGTGGCCCGAGCAGGCGAGCGGCGTTCCCACCGCTCCCTTTTCAAAGGCGACCACGTCGTACCCGGCTTCGGCTGCCCGTCGTGCAAAGCGGGAGCCCGGCGGCCCCGCTCCCACGACGACGAAGTCGTACATACCCGATCCAACCGCGCCCGACTATATAAACGGGGCGTCGGAGTGCGGCGTCGAAGTGCGGTGTCAAGCCTCGGTGTCAGGACCCCACCCTCAGGAGAGCTGTGCCAGCCGATTGAGCACGTACACCGTCCGAAGCAGGTCGTCCGCATGCCCGCGGGCGTACACCAGATCGTCGGTGTCGCGAACGTGTGAGAGCACGTCGTCGGAGGCGTGTTCGGGCGCGGCCGCGATGCCGGCGTCCTCCCGCTTCGCCCACTCCATCACCCGCAGGTCCGACTTGCTGTCGCCCATCACCAGCACGAACGGGTCCGTGACGCCGAGCACGTCGAGTGCGGCCTCCACGCCGGCGACCTTGTTCAACTCCAGCGAGCTGATCTCGGCGGCATCGGCGTGGTAGTACCCCACATCGACCCGCTCGAACAAGTCCACAACGGGATCGGGAACCGCTCCGGGGTCGAGGTCGACGCTTGCGCCGTCTGCTTCCAGCACCTCCCTGATCTCCGGGTCCGCCGCGGCGTAGTGGGCGCGCGCCCACGCCGCACCGGCCGACGACGCGTCGTACTCCCGGTCGTCGGCGACGAGTTCCACGCTGCCCGAGCCTTCCGCTCCACCGGAGCGTCCCCCACCGTCCGGCTGCTCAACCGCTTGCTTCCCGTCGAGCTCGGCGGCCGCGACAACTGCCTTCCCCAGGAGATCGACGATGTGGACGAGCCCGTCGTCGATCACGGTCTCCGCCTCCTCGCTCCCCGTCTCGAAGTTGGGCTTGAGCGTCACGTTGAACTCGTTGCCCTGCAGATGACAGCCCCGCCGGACGTTCTCCGGCGCCTCCGGCAGGACTCGCGAGCGAACCTCGTCGAACACCGACCGCACCGACTCGTCGAGCTCCTCGTACAGCAGCTGTTTCGTCCGAGAGCCGTGGCCAGGCGTGAACACGCCGTTGCCCGCCTCATAGACGATCGACAGCGTGCCGGAGTGGACGAGCGCGTTGCCGAGTCCCTGGATCATGAACCCCTTGACGTTCTCCAGCGTCTGGCCGGTGCAGATGACGACCGGGACGCCGGCGTCATGGAGCCGTGTCAGCATGTGCAGCGTCTCCCGCGGAATCTCGTTGTCCGTCCCGCCCGCCGAGCGCAACGTCTCATCCACGTCAAGCACGAGGGCGTTCACCGCCCGCCCGTACCGGTTGTGGAGGTCCAGCGCCTGAAAGGCTGTTTCGCGGTCGGCGTACGCCGCCACGTCGGCCATCGTCGCGCCCGCCGGCAGCGTCGTCCGGATCTCAGTCTTCCGGCGGTCCAGCTCGTCGCTCGCCTCCTCCCAGTGTTCGAGGGCGACCCGGGAGTCGACGGGTGGAAACAGGTCGACGAACGTCTGATACTCGCGGAGGGCGTCCGCATCGAACTCGTTATAAAGCCGATAGAGAAGGTCGTACCGCTCCATGAATGATCTCCATCACGCCGGCTGTTAAAGGGACGGCGTTCGGGCAACGTCCGCCGGACAGGGTGCGGTGACGACAGGTCCGAGGAGGTCGGTTACGCGTCCTCGCCGAACCAGTCGAGCGCAGCCTCGAGGTCCGTTTCCGGCGGCGAGCAGGCGAAGTCCTGACAGGCGTACACCGTCGATTCGCCGTCGAGCGCGTCACGGCCCGCCCATATCGGCGGTGTCGTGTCCAACCCGAGACGGTCCAGCCACTCGTCGAGTCCGGCGCCCGACGCCGGGCGCGGCGCGACAAGCACGCCCGGGAGATAGCGCTCGCCAAGCTGCCGGTTCCAGGACGCCGGCACGTCGACGCGACCGGCGCTGTCGGGGGCGGCCGCGATCGTCAACTCCGTGCCGCCCGAGCGCACGCGTTCGGCGGCCCGAACCAGCGAGACGTGCTCCAGCGGGCTCGCCTGGATCCGGCCGGCGTGCGTGGCGACGACCGACTCCGCCACGGACCGGAACCGGTCATCGGGACGAAATCCGTCGAGGAGCGCGAGCAGCTCCGTCGCTATGCCGAGGCTGGACGGAGTCGACCGGTCCGTGAACTCCTGGGGACGGGCGAAGAGTCCGTCGCCGGCGCCGTCCTCGCTCTCATCCGGCCCACCCTCTCGCGTGAAGTACAGCGTGCCGTCGTCCTCGTCGTGGAAGGCGTCGAGCAGCTCCTCCGCGAGCTCCAGCGCGAACGCCAGCGGCTCTACGTCGCCCGTGACGGCGTACGTGTCGAGCGCGCCACGCGCGAGGAACGCGTAGTCGTCGAGGTAGCCTGGCCCTTGCACGTCACCGTCGAGCCACCGCCGGTTCAGCGTCCTCGTCTCCGCATCGTACAGCGCTTCTCGGCAGAAGTCGAGTGCCTCGCGTGCCGTCTCCGCGTAGGCGTCCCCGAGCGCACGGGACGCCGAGGCGAACGCGGAGATGGTGCGGCCGTTCCACGCCGCGATCACCTTGTCGTCGCGCGCCGGACGCGGGCGCTCCTCTCGCGCGTCGAACAAGTCAAGGCGGGCCTCCATCAGTAGGTCACGGATCTCCGGCCGGGTGAGCCCGTACTCCTCCTCGATCGCCTCCAGTGAGGTCGCGATCGTGAGAACCGTCGTCCCGCGCTCGAAGTTGCCGCCGGGCTCGATCCCGTACCGGTCTTTCACGACTGAGGCCGCCGGCTCGTCGAGAACCGCGTCAACCTCCGACGGCGTCCACGCGTAGAAGGCGCCCTCCTCCGGTTCGTCACCGTCTCGACCGCGGCTTTCCGGCGGCCGGCTCCGGGCGTCGAGCGTGCTGAAGAAGGCGCCGCGCTCGTGGCGCATTTCCCGGATGAGAAAGCCCAGCGATTCCTGGGCCACCCGGGCGTACGACGTGTCTCCCGTCAGCCGGTAGGCGTCGAGGTAGTTGAGCGGGAGTTCGGCGTTGTCGTACAGCATCTTCTCGAAGTGGGGAACCGTCCAGTCGCGGTCGACGGCGTAGCGGTGGAAACCGCCGCCGATGTGGTCGTACATCCCGCCGGACGCCATCCCGTCGAGCGTTCCGAGCGCGGCGTTCGCGAAGGCGTCTCGACCGGACGCGGCGTACGCCCGCATCAGCAGGTCGATCCGGCCGGGCATCGGGAACTTCGGGCCGCTCGTCCCGAAGCCGCCGTACGCCTCGTCGTAGCCGCGGAGCGCGGCGGCCGCCGCGTCGCCGATCAGGTCCTCGTCGGGCACCTCCCCCGGCTGGTCCGGAACGGCCTCAAGCTCGTCGCGTGCGCTGGCGACCCACTGGTCGGCCCGGTCTTTCATGTCCGCCCGCTGATCCGGATCAGCCCACGACTCGGAGATCCGCTCACAGAGCCCCTTGAAGCCGGGATGATTGCCGCGCGGCTCCGGCGGGAAGTACGTCCCGACGTAGAAGGGCTTCCCGTCCGGCGTACACCACGCTGACAGCGGCCATCCACCGCCGCCGGTGACGAGCTGGCAGACGGTCATGAACGTCGAGTCCACGTCGGGGCGCTCCTCGCGGTCGACTTTCACCGGGACGAACGACTCGTTGAGCGTCGCCGCCACCGACTCGTCCTCGAAGCTCTCCTCTTCCATCACGTGACACCAGTGGCAGGCGGAGTAGCCGATGGAGACGAACACGGGAACGTCGTGCTCGCGGGCGCGCTCGAACGCCTCCTCGCCCCACGGCTGCCAGTTGACGGGGTTGTCGGCGTGTTGGCGGAGGTACGGGCTGGCCTCCTCGTCCAACCGGTTCCGCTCCGTGGGCTGTGACATACCCCGGCTTCCAGCGCCCGACTCAAAAAGTCACTCCACCACGCCGGCGTCCCAGTACGCCAATCGACGACCGGCGTCGTCGGGGCATCCGCAGTAGTATGCACAAACGTGTTTAACACTGTTCGCATGGAGAGTAACCTTTACACTACCGTGCGCAGACCCGTCGAGTATGACGGAGACCGTTCTGGTGGTCGGCGGCGGCGGACGCGAACACGCAATCGCGCGGTCGCTGGCGGACGACTGCACGCTGTATGCCTGCGCAAGCAACCGCAATCCCGGAATCCGCGCGTTGGCGGACGGGTTCGCGGTCGTCGAGGAGACGGACGCCGAGGAGGTCGTCGCATACGCGACCGACGTGGACGCCGACCTGGCCGTGATCGGCCCGGAGTCGGCACTGGCAGCGGGCGTCGCTGACGCGCTCGACGACGCCGGCGTGTACGCGTTCGGGCCGCGGGAGGCGGAGGCACGCCTGGAGACGGACAAGGCGTACCAGCGCCGGTTCATGGAGGAGGCGAACGTACCGGGCTGTCCGGACTTCGCCGTCTTCGAGGATACCGAGGAGGCCTGCGCGTACATCGACGCGTACGATGGCGACCTCGCGGTCAAGCCCGCCGGGCTCACCGGTGGCAAGGGCGTGAAGGTGATCGGCGACCAGGTCACGCCCGAGGAGGCGAAGGCGTACCTGCGCGAGGAGGGGTACGACCGGGTTGTGCTCGAAGAGCGGCTTGTCGGCGAGGAGTTCACGATCCAGGCGTTCGTCGCGAACGGCGAGTTTCGGACGACGCCCGCCGTGCAGGACCACAAGCGCGCCTACGAGGGTGACGAAGGTCCAAACACCGGCGGGATGGGGTCGTACACCGACACCGGGCTCTCGCTGCCGTTCATGGACGACGGCGACTACGAGGCCGCCGTCGACGTGCTCGACGCCGTCGTCGAGGGGCTCCCGGAGTACAAGGGCGTCCTCTACGGCCAGTTCATGCTGACCGACGAGGGACCGAAGGTCGTGGAGTTCAACGCCCGATTCGGTGACCCGGAGGCGATGAACACCCTGCCCGTGCTCGAGACACCCTTCATCGACGTGCTGACGGCCGCACGCGACGCCGAGCCGCTCCCCGAACTCTCCTTCTCGGGTGACGCGACCGTCTGCAAGTACGCGGTGCCCGAGGGCTACCCGGTCGATCCGGACAGCGGCGCGCGGATCGCCGTCGACGAGGAGAGCGTGGGCGACGCGCTGCTGTTTTACGCGAGTGTGGACGAGCGCGACGACGGGCTCTACACCACGACCTCGCGAGCGTTCGCCGTGGTGGGACGCGGGTCGTCCATCCCGGCCGCCGAGGAGCAGGCGGAGGCGGGGCTGGCGGCCGCCGGCGACCGCGTGCGGATCCGCCACGACATCGGGAAGCCGTCGCTGGTGCAGCGGCGGATCGCCCACATGAACGAGCTACGCGGCGAGTAGGGTCGTCGGGAAGGCGACGAGGCAGTCGCTCTCGGGTTAAAAGGGCGAACAGCCGGCACCGGCGTCCTGCTCGGGTCGACTCCGCGACGGCGTGCCGGACTCCCGTCTCGACCGCCGCGGGCGCGTTTCAGGTCACGGCGGGGTTGGTCCCGGCTTCGCACTTGAAACGTGGGGTGCCACAGTCGGCGTGTATCGGCAGCAAACGCCTCTCCGGTCGCCCGCCGGCCTGTCCCTTTTAAGCGCTCCGCGCCAAGCGCCGAGCGTGAGCGACGACGATACCGGTGAGGCCGGTACGGACGACGAGTCGGCAAGTTCGGGTGATGAGCCGACAAATTCGGAAGACGGCGGGGAGGGCGCCGGCGGGCGCGACGGCTCCGGACCCTCTCGCCGCGAGCGGCTGGAGCGGCACGCGACCGGCGGGCTCCGAAACTCGCTGTGGTCGTGGCCGCGTGCGAAGTCCCCGCTGGTCGTGATGCGGAACTACCTCGTGATCGTGCTTGCGCGAATCTGCCCCAGTCTCCGACTGAAAAACTGGCTGCTGCGCCGGCTCGGCGTCACGGTCGGGACGGGCGTCGCGTGGGGGTTGGAGTCGACGCCGGACGTGTTCTGGCCCGAGCGGATCACCGTCGCGGACGACGCGATCATCGGCTACGACGCCACGCTGCTGTGTCACGAGTTTCTGCAGGACGAGTATCGGCTCGGCGACGTGGTGGTGGAGGAGCGCGCGATGATCGGCGCCGGCGCCGTCGTGCTCCCCGGCGTGACGGTCGGCGAGGGCGCGCAGGTGGCCGCCAACTCGCTGGTGGCCGAGGACGTTGCGCCCGGTACGACGGTCGCCGGCGTGCCGGCGACGGTGATCTCCGCGGATCCTGATGTGGGGAGAGACGGAAAAGCCGACCACCCGAAAGAGTAAGCTGCGACGGGGATCGACGCGGCCGCTCAGTCGACGCCGGCGATCTCCAGACAGGTGCCGACGAAGGAGTGCTGTCCGGCGAGCGCGCCGACATCGAGTCCGACGGCGACGCCCCGCCCGTCGCCGATGAGGTTGAGCTCGACGCCGCCCTCGAAACACCGGAGCACGCACTGTTGTTCGCCATGGGCGTACCACTGTTCCTGTCCGGGCTTCGAGAGTGAGTCGCTCTCGTAGGTGCGGACGATGTTGGCGATCTGCTGTTCGTGATACGCGTCGAGTACCCCCTCCCGTGCGTACACCACGTCGTATTCCCGACAGTCGTAATTGTAGGTGATGACGCTTCGGAGGTTCTCACCGACCGTCTCGTGGAGATGGTCGACGAGATCGTCGATGCGGTCGTCGTTCATGGGATCGGTTGATGGCTGTGGGTCATGAACGTCCGGGCCAAATTATCAGAGATCGAATTTCAATGAGGCCTGGATGTCGGTACTGGTAGTGTGTGGATCCGCCCCGCCATCAAACAACACTTATGACGCTCGTCCGGCTTTCCGGATCCATGAGCGAGACCGATGCTCAGGCCGACGTGACGGTCGTCCTCCCGGACGGATCAGCACTCTCCGTACCGGAGGGGTCGACAGTCGAGGACGTCGCCTACGAGATCGGCCCCGGGCTCGGTCGCGACACGGTCGCGGGCAAGATCGACGGCGAGCTCGTCGACAAACACGCCGAGGTGCACGACGGGGCCCGGATCGAGATCGTCACCGACCAGTCCGATGAGTACCTGCAGGTGCTCCGACACTCGGCGGCGCACGTGTTCGCACAGGCGCTCCAGCGGCTGTATCCCGAGGCGAAGCTGACGATCGGCCCGTACACCGACGAGGGGTTCCACTACGACATCGCGAACGTCGACCTCGACGAGGACGACCTCGCGGCGATCGAGTCGGAGATGCAGTCGATCATCGAGGCCGACTACGACATCGAACGCGTCGTGCGCGACCGCGAGGAGGCGCTGGAGATCTACGAGGACAACCGGTTCAAACGCGAGATCCTCGACGAGGAGGCCGCCGGCGAGGAGGTCACCTTCTACGTGCAGGACGACTGGCAGGACCTCTGTCAGGGCCCGCACGTCGAGTCGACGGGCGAGATCGGCGCCGTCGAGCTCCTCGACATCTCCGCCGCCTACTGGCGCGGCGAGGAGGACAACGAGACGCTGACGCGCGTGTACGGCACGGCGTTCGCCTCGGAGTCCGACCTTCAGGAGTACCTCGAACTGCGCGAGGAGGCCAAGGAGCGCGACCACCGGAAGATCGGCCAGGAGATGGACCTGTTCTCCATCCCGACGGTGACGGGTCCGGGGCTGCCGCTGTACCACCCGCCGGGCAAGACCGTGCTGCGCGAACTCTCGAACTTCGCGAACGAGCTCAACCGCGAGCACGGCTACGAGGAGGTCGAGACGCCACACGTGTTCCGGACGGAGCTGTGGAAGCAGTCGGGCCACTACGAGAACTACAAGGACGACATGTTCCTCCTCGACGTCAACGACGAGGAGTACGGCCTCAAGCCGATGAACTGTCCGGGCCACGCGACTATCTTCGACCAGTCGTCGTGGTCGTACCGCGACCTGCCGATCCGCTACTTCGAGAACGGGAAGGTGTACCGAAAGGAGCAGCGCGGCGAGCTCTCCGGGCTCTCGCGCGTCTGGTCGTTCACCATCGACGACGGCCACCTGTTCGTCCGCCCCGACCAGATCCGCCAGGAGATCGAGTCCGTCATCGAGATGATCTTCGAGGTCGTCGAGACGCTGGACCTCGAGGTCGAGGTCGCGCTTGCGACCCGTCCCGACAAGTCGGTCGGAAGCGACGAGATCTGGGAGTCCGCCGAGGAGCAGCTGCGTGACGTGTTGGAGTCCGGCGGCTACGACTACGACATCGAGGCCGGCGATGGCGCCTTCTACGGCCCGAAGATCGACTTCGGGTTCGAGGACGCGCTGGGTCGTGTCTGGGACGGCCCGACGGTCCAACTCGACTTCAACATGCCCGACCGCTTCGACCTGACGTACACGGGCGAGGACAACGAGGACCACGAGCCCGTGATGATCCACCGGGCGCTGTACGGCTCCTACGAGCGGTTCTTCATGGTGCTGATCGAGCACTTCGACGGCAACTTCCCGCTGTGGCTCGCACCCGAGCAGGTGCGCGTGCTCCCCGTCTCCGACGACACGCTGGGGTACGCCCACCGGGTGAAGAACGCGCTCGCGGACGCCGGCGTCCGCGTCGAGGTCGAGGACCGCGACTGGACGGTCGGCCGCAAGATCCGGCAGGGCCACGACGACCGCCTCCCGTACATGGTCGTCGTGGGGCCGGACGAGCAGGAGGCCGGCACGGTCTCCGTGCGCGACCGCTTCGAGAACGAGCAGAGCGGCGTCGAGCTCGACGCCTTCGTCGACCACCTCGTCGACGAGCGCGACGAGAAGCGGACCGAGCCGGACTTTATCGACGCGGAGTAGGGAGTAGGAAGTAGGAGTCTGGCGAGGGCGTTCGCCTACAGCGCGGTAACGCCCGAAACCTCGAACCGCGCGCCGCCTGCTTTTCCGTCGGATATCGTCACGTCCCAGCCGTGGGCTGACGCGATTTCCGTAACGATGCTCAGTCCGAAGCCGGTCCCTTCGGTCGTGGTCGTGTAGCCGGTTTCGAACACGCGTTCGCGTTCAGATTCCGGAATCCCGGGGCCGTCGTCTTCGACGTAGAACCCGTTTCCGTTCGGGAGGGCGCCGACCGTGACCGTGACGGAGTCGCCGCCGTGCTCCACCGCGTTGCGAAACAGGTTCTCAAGGAGCTGTCGAAGCCGGGACTCGTCGGCGCGAATCCGGAGCTCGTCGATGTCGATGTCGATCGTGGCGTCCTTCGTTTCGGTCGTCGTCCACGCCTCATCCGCGAGCGTGCCGAAGTCGACCTCGACCATCCCCTCGACGGGCACGCCGTCACGGGCCAGGGTGAGCAGATCCTCGATGAGCGACTCCATCCGCGAGAGTGACCGGCGTATCGGCGGCAGATGCTCGCTGTCACACTCATCCGCGAGCATGTCCGCTCGCCCCTTCGCCGTGTTCAGCGGGTTCCGAAGGTCGTGGCTCACCACGCTCGCGAACTGGTCGAGTCGGTCGCGTTCCCGTTCGAGCTGCGACTGCGCGCGCCGTCGCTCCAGCTCGTAGCTCACCCACCGCGTCAACAGCTCCACGAACGTCCGTTGAGTGTCGCTGAACGGCTCATCACGGGCGTCGGTGTCCGCGAAACACAGCGTGCCGTACAGATTCCCGTCGACCTCGACCCGCCCGCCGATGTAGCTCCCGAGCCCGAACCGGTCGTGAGCCGGATCGCCGTCCCAGCCCTCTTCGACGGCGTTAACCACCGTCAACAACCGATCGAGCTCTATCGTCCGCCTGCAGTACGCCTCATCGAGCGGGCAGCTCGCACCCGACTGTAACGCCGGATGTTCCGCATGGGACCGATCGATGCGCTGCGTCTCTTCGTCGATATGGGTGAGAAAGCCGTTTGGAAGCTCAAGATACTCACAACCCAATTCGAGCAGCGCGTCAACCTTCCGTTCGAACGACAGCTTCCGGTCCGATGAGACGGCGTACAACCGCTGG
Source organism: Halorubrum gandharaense (assembly GCF_054654575.1). Taxonomy (NCBI): domain Archaea; kingdom Methanobacteriati; phylum Methanobacteriota; class Halobacteria; order Halobacteriales; family Haloferacaceae; genus Halorubrum; species Halorubrum gandharaense. The sequence goes on along the minus strand of NZ_BAAIET010000001.1, from coordinate 49,323 downwards.
ATGGCGTGGAGGCTCTCCTGTTGTCGCCGTTCTAATTTCCGCTCGTCCGTGATGTCCCGAAGATACACGGAGAGCCCGGTCTCGGAGGGGAACGCTCGCACGTCCACCCACATCCGTAGGGGCGGATAGTACGCGTCGAACGAAACCGGCTCTTGAATCTCCATCGCATGGTGATATCGCTCGTGGAATTCGGTGTCAACCGCGTCAGGAATGGCGTCCCAAAAGTGAATCCCGTCGATTTGGTCCACGGATTCGAGGACATCGCTGGACATCGCCGCTCGGAGTATCTCCCGGCCACGGTCGTTCGCGTAGGTGATCCGCCACTCGGAGTCGACCGCAAAGAATCCGTCTCCCATCCGGTCGAGGATCGTTTTGAAATCCTCCGCCCCCGACACCGATGGAAGATCAGTCATTACCAAAGATAGTGGAGCGGTACACTTTAATGAGGGGATCGAACCACACCGTGAACGGGGCCGCGAGGAAGCGCTGACGGTCGACAAACGACTGTTACCGATCGCTAGCCGTTGCGGGATGTCGATCACTGCGCGTGTTTCCCCGTTCATGGTTTTTATACGTTATCTCCGCGATCATCACCCATGCCTGACCACGAGAGTACGGGAGCCGAAGTCGAGCAACCGCCGGATGTCGGCGAGCTCACCCCGCCGGACCGGACGCTGATGGGGCCAGGACCGAGCGACGTCAACCCTCGCGTACTGCGAGCGATGAGCACGCCGCTCGTCGGCCACCTCGACCCCTCGTTCGTCGAGATCATGAACGAGGTCCAGGAGCTGTTGCGCTACACCTTCCGGACGGACAACCAGTGGACGATTCCCGTCTCGGGTACGGGGTCCGCCTCGATGGAGGCCGCCATCGGCAACCTCGTGGCGCCCGGCGACACGATGCTCGTGCCCACCAACGGCTACTTCGGCGGGCGGATGGCGTCGATGGCCGAGCGCGCCGGCGGTGAGGTCGTGGAGGTGGACGCCCCGTGGGGGGAGCCGCTCGACCCCGTCGACGTGCAGGCGGCGTTCGACGAACACCAGCCCGACGTGTTCGGGTTCGTCCACGCGGAGACCTCGACCGGCGTGCTCCAGCCTGGCGTCGACGAGCTCACCGACATCGCCCACGCCCACGACGCGTTCGTGATCGCGGACACGGTCACCTCGCTCGGCGGCGTCGAGCTACGCGTCGACGAGTGGGACGTGGACGTGGCCTACTCGGGCCCGCAAAAGTGTCTCTCCTGTCCGCCCGGCGCGAGCCCGCTCACGCTCAACGACCGCGCGATGGACAAGGTGCTCTCCCGCGAGGAACAGCCCCGGTCGTGGTACCTCGACCTCTCGCTGCTTGAGGGGTACTGGGGCGACGAGCGCGCGTATCACCACACCGCACCGATCACGAACGTGTACGCGCTCCGCGAGGCACTCCGGCTCGTGGCTGAGGAGGGGATCGAGAGCCGGTGGGAGCGCCACCGCGAGGTCGCCGGCGGCCTCAAGGCCGGCCTGCAGGAGATCGGACTGGAGATGAACGCGCCCGACGAGTACTGGCTCCCGAGTTTGAATGCCGTGCAGGTTCCCGACGGCGTGGACGACGGCGCCGTCATCGACTACCTGCTCGCGGAGTACGACCTGGAGATCGCCGGCGGCCTCGGCGACCTCGCGGGCGACGTGTGGCGGATCGGCTGTATGGGCCACTCCGCACGCCCCAAGAACGTCGAGTTCCTGCTGGCCGCGCTGGAGGAGGCGCTGGCGGAGCAGAGCTTCGAGGGGTGAGCGAGGACGCGGAACCGGCTCGAACAACTCCGGTTCGGAACGCGGTACCGCCTCTCACGCGAGCTTTTTCAGCTCCGTCACGTTGTAGCCGGTATGACCGACGCCTTCGGCCGGGCGATCCGCGACCACTACCGCGGGGAGCGCGACGCCCCGCTGCTGCATCGGGACGGCGAGGAGACGCTCGAACATCCGATCGAGTCGTTCTACTTCTGCGGGTTCGACCCGGAGACGCCCACCCACGAGTGGATGGCGTCGTGGCTGCAGGGGCCGCTCGTCGACCTCGGCGCCGGCACGGGGCGGCACGCCCTCCACTTTCAGGAGCAGTTCGAGACGGTCGCCATCGAACCGAGCCCGGCGCTCGTCGAGACGATGCGCGAGCGCGGCGTCCACGACGCCCGCGAGGGCGACATGTTCGCGCTCCGCGAGCAGTTCGAGCGGGACCGTTTCGGGTCCGCGCTGTCGAACGGCACTCAGGTCGGGCTGGCGGGGTCGATGCGGGGACTCTCGGAGTTTCTCGGCGACCTCGCGTACGTCACCCGTCCGGACGCGACCGCCATCCTCGACAGCTACGATCCCACGCATCCGGAGACCGCCGAGCTGATCGGCTACCGCGACGACCCGACGCCCGGGCTGGCACACCGGGTGATGTTCTTCGAGTACGAGGGCGACAGCAATCCGATCCTCCAGATTCGGCTGTTCAGCCCCGACCGCCTCCGGGAGGCCGCCGTCGGCACCGGCTGGACGGTCGCGGACGTCGTGCGCGGTGACTCCGGACACCACTACCGGGCGGCACTCAAAAAGGCGTAGCCAAGGCTGAACGGAGCGGAGCGTGGCGGCTTAGGTCCACTCGATCCGATACACTTCGGTGTCGAGCTCGCGCACGTCCTCGGTGTGGTGGTCGAACTGCGCCTCGACCTCGAAGGCGGCGGCGAACGCGTGGGTCACCTCGCCGCCGTTGTCGCCGGCGAACGCCTCGACGAACTCGCGGGAGCCGGCGTTGTGGACGGAGTAGGAGACCGTCGCCAGATCGGCGGCCGTCTCCAGAAACGCGCGGTCGGCGTTGCGGTTGCCCTTCTGTGCGCCGAACGGCGGGTTCATGAGGAGGGTGACGGGTTCGGCAGGACAGAGTGGGATGCGGGTGGCGTCGCCACGCACCCAGTGAACGGGGGCGCTGGCGGCGACACGTCGCTCGTTGTCGCGGGCGGTGTCGAGGGGTGCGGGGTCGAGTTCGACGCCGACGACGCGCGCGGCGCCCCGCAGGGCGGCCGCGAGCGCGAACATGCCGGTGCCGGTTCCGAGGTCGACGACGGTGCGGCCGTCGATGTCGCCGTGGAGGTCGGCGAGGTGGACGACGTGGGCGGCGAGATCGGGGGGCGTGGGATACTGTTCGAGCGCGGCGCGCGGGCTCTCGAACCCGGCGACGACGCCGAGGTCGGCGGCCAGCGCTCGCTTGCTCGCCATCGCGTTACGCTGCCAGGTCGAGTTCGGCGGCGGCGTCGCCGACGACGCGGAGGGAGACGCCCTCGCGACTCGCGCGCTCGGCGAGCGCGGCGAGCGCCGGATCGACCTTCCCGGGTTCGGCGATCTCGTCGACGGACAGCTCGATGCGCCCGGCGCCGAGGAACGCCGCGGCGCGAACGTAGCCACGGAGGCGGTCCGCCTCCTCCTGGGTGGCGAGCGAGCAGTCCTCGGCGAAGCAGGCGTCGACCGAGAGGGTCGCCGGCTGGTAGCCGCGCGCCGAGAGGCCGGCCTTGAGGTCGCGCAGATGGTCGGGTGCGGTACTTCCCAGGTCGTCGCCGTCGATGACGATCGGCTCGATCTCCGCCGGCTGACAGCCCTCAATGGTGCGTTCCACGCCCGCGGACTCCGTCGTGCTCATACTCACCCATTGTTGCAGGTTATACAAAAGCCTTTGTGAATGTCCAACAGTAATATCAAACGCCGGTCGGTCGTCGCCGTCCACCCACGATCCCGCGCTCGGCGCGCGAGCGTGATCTCCTCTTTTAATACCCGGAAGTGAGCAGGATTCACCCCTCGTAATTAGTCGTCTTTTGGACAACCCAATTAGTTCATTTGTCGCTAATTATCCGAAAATACGGAGGCTTGAGAGGGTTCATCCCCGTCAGTGGCCGTCTCCACGCCGTCGACAAATCATCTAAGCGGTCCGTCACGTTCTCCGAAGGTTTAAATACGAAGATTACCAGAAACCTTATAATGGAACGTCCGACCCGACAACGCCAGCAGGAGCGAGAACCCGAACAAGAGTCGGACGGAGAAACTTTCCAGTGTCCGGAGTGTGATTCCAGCGAACTCGTGACGGACGCGGACCAGGAGTTGGTCTGTGAGGACTGTGGCCTTGTCCTGGACGAGCAGACGATCGACCGCGGCCCGGAGTGGCGCGCGTTCAACCACTCCGAGCGCCAGTCGAAGTCGCGCGTCGGCGCCCCCATCACCGAGACGATGCACGATAAGGGGCTGACGACGACGATCGACTGGAAGGACAAGGACGCCTACGGCCGGTCGCTCTCCTCGGAGAAGCGGTCACAGATGCACCGGCTGCGCAAGTGGCAAGAGCGGATCCGCACGAAGGACGCCGGCGAGCGCAACCTCCAGTTCGCCCTTTCCGAGATCGACCGGATGGCGTCCGCGCTCGGCGTCCCCCGCTCGGTGCGCGAGGTTGCCTCCGTCATCTACCGCCGCGCGCTGACGGAGGACCTCATCCGCGGCCGCTCCATCGAGGGCGTCTCGACGGCCGCGCTGTACGCCGCCTGCCGGCAGGAGGGGATTCCGCGCAGCCTCGACGAAGTGGCCGAGGTCTCCCGCGTTCCGCAAAAGGAGATCGGCCGTACCTACCGCTACATCTCCCAGGAGCTCGGTCTGGAGCTGAAACCCGTCGACCCCAAGCAGTTCGTCCCCCGGTTCGCCTCCTCGCTGGAGCTCTCCGAGGAAGTGCAGGCAAAGGCAACGGAGATCATCGACGTGTCCGCCGAGCAGGGACTCCTCTCCGGCAAGTCCCCGACCGGATTCGCGGCCGCCGCCATCTACGCCGCCTCGCTGCTCTGTAACGAGAAGAAGACCCAGCGCGAGGTCGCGGATGTCGCGCAGGTGACCGAGGTCACCATCCGCAACCGCTATCAGGAGCAGATCGAGGCGATGGGGTTCCGCTAGGTCGGTCGGCGCGCGACCGCACACCCCTTCTTTCTCCGCTGCTGATCCGCTATCTTGCGTGCAGAAACACGACGACCTCCCGGTCGTACAGCGCCGTCTCCACGACGACGGCCTCGTGGTCCGGGTAGCGGTCGGCGACCGTTCCCTCGTGGGTCGGGTCGGCGATCATGACGGCGGGCTCACCGTCGATCTCCCCGGGGTCGGCCACGCTGGCGGTCGTCGCGCCGGTGCGCTCGACGTACCACGGCAGCGGGAGGCGCTCGCCGAACGCGGCCCGGGCGTCCGGATCGGGGACCGGCGGGTCCGTCACGGTGGATTCGTCAGCCAGGTAAAACCGCTCGCCCACGTAGACGACTCGGCCGTCGTCGCCGGCGGCGAGCGCCGCGGTCATCTCCCCGACCAGCGGCTCGAGGTCGCCCGTAGGTTGGCCGTACTGCGAGAAGCCGTCCTCGTGTGTCGGCTCGCCGGCGATTCCGTCAAGCGCAACCACTCCGACGCCGGCGGCGACCGCGACGAGGACGAGCAGGGCGGTGGCCGCGCGGGCCGCGTCCTCGCGAGCGAGCGCGCGTCGACCGTATCGGACGACTGCCGCGAGCCCGACGGCGGCAGGGACCGTCATCGGGACGATTGCGTGGACGAGCGTCCACGGCGCCGTCACCTCGGCGACGATCGGGTACCCGATCAGCCCGAGACCGGCCCAAAACGCCGCGAACGCGACGAACGGCCGAGGCCCCTCGACGGCCGGAAGTCCCTCGTAGCGGTCGAGCAGGAACCCGGCGACGCCGAGCGCGAACACGACCGCGGACGTGGCGAGAAGCGTGCCGGCAGCGTCGGTCAGGAACGGGAGCAGCTCCGTGCCCTCCCGGCCCGACACCCGCACCGCGAGAAACTCGACGACCGGCGTGCGGTACGTCGCCAGCAGGAATCCGACCGGGTCCGAGAGCGCGCCGTACCCGCGAGGGGCGAACGCGACTGCCCACGCACCGAGGAACACGAACAGTGCCCGCGCAAGCGGCGTCAGGCGCTCGCGGAGCCACGCGCCGCGGAGGGCGACCGCCTCGCGAGCCGCCACAGGATCCCCTTCGATCCGGTGTCGGTCGAAGGTGAAGACGCCGGCGACAACCACGAGGACGAGGGTCGCGACGGCAAATCCGGACGCGGCGAACGCGGCGACCGCCGAGACCGTCGCGGCATAGAGGAACCCGTCGCGGTCGGTGTCGACCCACCGAAGAAGGAAGCCGACGGCGACGAGCGCGGCGCCCGCTGCGAGGAGGTCGCCGCGAAGAAACCGCCCGTAGTAGAGCAGAAGCGGGGAGAACGCCAACAGCAGCGCCAGCGCGACCGTCTCATCGTCCCGTAGTCGTCCACGATAGAGCAGCGCCGCAGCCGGGAGGAGTCCCGAGAGGAGCGCGATGGGGAGACGGGCGAGGAAGTCCGAGGCGGTGCCGACGCCGAGCGCGAGCCGGGCGAGCAGGTAGACGAGCGGGCCGCCGGCAACCGGCCGAGACGAGTACGAGCCCGTCTCCAGCGATCGGAGGGTCCAGTAGCCGACGCGGGCTTCGTCCCAGTGGAACGGGCGCGTGCCCAACCCGACCACCCGCACGAGAACGGCGGCGAGGACGACGGCGCCGACGGCGCCGACGACGGCCACGCGGTCGCGACCCGAGAGCATACGCGACGGCTTCCGACGCGGGGAACCTGAGTGTTCCGCTCCGGCGTTCTCGGAAGCCTGAAAGCCGGCCAGCGCCGAGGACGGGGCATGACCGAACTCACGACGCTGCCTCGTCGCCGGCTTCGCGAGGCGGAGGTCGCGGCGCTGAACCGCTCCGAGGACGTCTCCTACGCCGTCGCCACCGAGACGAACGGGGAGACGCCCGGGCTCGTGATCGCCACGGAGAACGCCGTGACGGGTGCCGCGCTGGCGTCAGCACTGGCGGACGGCCCGGACGATCCCGACGCCGACCCGGAGGGCTGGGTCGTCGTCGAGAAGGTGCCGCTTGCGGACGCCGACCGCCCGGATGCGCTGCGGACCTGTGAGGACGCCGTCGTCGACCGACTCTCCTAGCAACACGACGACTCCCGGGGAGTGGTTTTTAACCGCTCCCCGTCGTATCGTCGACCGACATGTACGACGAGATTCTCGTTCCCACCGACGGTAGTCCGGCGTCCGACGCCGCCATCGAGCACGCGATCGACCTCGCCGCGAAGTATGACGCGCGCGTTCACGCGCTGTACGTCGTCGACGGCGCCGCCTACTCCACGCTGGAGGCGGGCTCCGAGATCGTGATCGAGGCGCTGGAATCCGAAGGGGAGGAGGCGACCGAGCGCGTCGCCGAAGCCGCCGAGGAAGCGGGCGTCGAGAACGTCACCACGGTGACCACCGGCACCGCCTATCGCTCCATCTCCGAGTACGTCGACGAGAACGACATCGACATGGTCGTGATGGGGACGCACGGCCGCAAGGGGCTGGACCGCTACCTCCTCGGCTCCGTCACCGAACGTGTCGTTCGGACCTCCGAGGTGCCCGTCCTGACCGTCCGCCAGCCCGCCGAGGACTGAGTCGAAAACTGACCGACGGCGGGCGCCGAGCGCCTCCGACCGCGCCCCAGGCGGTCGCTTTCGGATCGACGAGACGGCGACGAAACGGCAACGAGACGGCGACGAAACGGCAACGAGACGGCGACGACCGCAAGGCAATAGTACCCACCCCCGAATAGGCGGGCCATGCGCGACTGGCTCTCTCACCGCGTCGCCGCCTCCCCCGACGCCACCGCCCTTATCCGCGCGGAGGACGGCGAGGCGTGGACGTACGCGGACCTCGACCGACTCGTCGCGGAGACGGCCGGCCGGCTCGCCGCACGCGGCATCGGCGAGGGGGACCACCTCGGCGTCCTGATGCCGCCGTACGTCGGCTACGTCGGGCTCGTCCACGCCGCGATGCGGGTCGGCGCGACGCTCGTCCCGCTCGGCGAGCGGCTCACGCCGCGTGAACTCTCCGCGCGCGTCGACCGGGCGGACCTCTCCGTGCTCGTCTGCGCGGAGTCGACCGAGTCGGATGCCGTCGCGGCGACCGACGACGTGCCCGTCCTCTCCGTCGACGAGCCCACCGAACCGAGCGTCGCCGGGCTTCACGACGTGGAGCCCGAACCGGTGCAGGCCCCGTCGTGGAGCGACGACGACCGCTGCTGTCTCCTCTTTACGTCCGGCACGACCGGCGAGCCGAAGCCGGTCGAGCTCACCGCCGGCAACCTCTACGCGAGCGCGGTCGCCTCCGCGTTTCGGCTGGGCGTCGATCCGGACGACCGCTGGCTCGTCTGTCTCTCCTTACACCACATGGGCGGGCTCGCGCCCATCTACCGCTCGACCCTGTACGGCACCACCGTCGTGTTGCGTGAGGGATTCGATCCCGGCGGCACCGCCGACGACATCGGCCGCTACGACGTGACGGGTATCTCGCTGGTGCCGACGATGCTCAAGCGGACTCTCGACAGCCGCGGGACGCTCGCCGACTCGCTGCGGGTCGTCCTCGTCGGCGGCGCGCCCGCGCCGGACGAGCTGATCGAACGCTGTCAGAACTACTCCGTCCCCGTTTATCCCACCTACGGCATGACCGAAGCCGCCTCCCAGGTGGCGACCGCGACGCCGCAGGAGGCCACCGACCGGCTGGGCACCGTCGGACGACCGCTCTTCGGCACCGACATCACCGTGGTCGACGACGCCGGCGTGCCCGTGGAGCGCGGCGAAACCGGCGAGGTGGTGGTGAGCGGCCCCACGATCACCCCGGGATACTACGGCGACCCGGCCGCCACCGCGGACGCCTTCGGCAAGTACGGCCTCCACACCGGCGACATCGGAACGCTCGACGCGGACGGTTACCTCCACGTGCTCAATCGGCGCGACGACCGGATCCTCACCGGCGGCGAGAACGTCGAGCCCGGGGAGGTCGCCGGCGTGCTCCGCACCCATCCGCAGGTGATGGACGCCGCCGTCGTCGGGCTCTCGGATCCCGAGTGGGGCGAGCGGGTCGCCGCGCTCGTCGTTCCCAACGGGCCCGTGCAGACCGCGGCGGATGAGGATTCGGCAACGGCGGAGCCCGGGAGATCGGAAGGGGCGGGTGTGAGTGAGGGTGCGGGAGAGAAAGGGGGTGCGGTGGAAGCGGTCGACGACGAGGACGAACCGGCGGAGACGGCCGGCGAGGAGCCGGAGGTCCCGGAAGCGGCAGGCGACGCTTCGGACACCGACCGGACCCCCGGCGAAGCGGGGAGCACCACCGAGACGGCCACTCCCGATGGCGACGCCCTGATCGAGGACGACCTGTTCGCGTTCCTGCGAGACCGTCTCGCCGGGTTCAAGCTCCCGAGGACGGTGGCGTTCGCCGGCGAACTGCCGCGAACCGTCTCCGGAACGGTCGACCGCGAGGCCGTTCGGGAGATCGTCCGCCGTGACGGGCACGAGCCACCCCGTCCGGAGGAAGGGGAGTTCGACGCCGCCGGCTTCGAGCCCGCGGAGCCCGAGCCGGTACGGAACACCGACGCGGTCGACGAGAGCGATGGCGTTGACGAGCATGACGCGCCCGACGAGCATGACGCGCCCGATGACGTTGCTGTGTCCGATGACGGTGCCGTGCCCATCGAACGGGCGGAGCCGACCGAGACAGGAGAGGCGGCAGAGTCGAACGGGAACCAGCCACCCGAACAGCGCGAGACTGACGAGGACGCTTAACCGTCCACCGTGAGAACAACCACCGATGCCCGAAGCAACCCTGTCAGCGTCGCTGCCGCCGGACCACCCGCTCGTCGTCGGCGCCGAGCACGCCGCGGGGGCCGTGGAGATCGTCGGCATCGCTCCGGCACACCCGGTGGGTTGCCACGAATCCGGGTCCCGACCCGCGTCCGACTCCGAATCCGAACCTGATCTCGAGACCGCCGAGTGCGACAGGGACGAAGGTAGCGGTGGCGTGGTGGATTCCGTCCCCCTGCTGGTTCGGCTGACGGGCGCCGACGCGGCGGACGCCGCCGAGCGCCTCGTGGACGCCGCACGACGAGACGACCACGGCGGATCGGAGGGGGATCACGCCCACGGACTGGGGGTAGGCGGCGTTCTCGCCGGCGGTGAGGACCGTGAGGAGGTTCACATCTCCGTTCCGTGTGCGCCGCTTGCGGCACTGAGTGCGGCCCGCGTCGCCCTCGACCCGCCGGCCGCCGTCGACGGGACGACGCTCCGGTTTCGGGTCCGGACCACCAGCGAGCGACTCTCCGCGCTCCACAACGCACTCGACGAGCACGTGCGGGAGTACGAGGTGGAGGTGGTCCACTCCCGGACGAGCCGTCCGGAGCCGCTCTCCGCGAAACAGGAGCGCGTGCTCTCGACCGCGCTCGACGCCGGCTACTACGCCGTGCCGCGGGAGGCGTCCGTCGCCGACGTGGCCGACGCCGAGCGCCTCACCAAATCGGCGACCGCCGAGACGCTCCGACGGGCGGAGCGGCGGCTTGCGGAGCGATATCTGGACGAGTAAACTCCCAACTCGTTTTTCGTTATTCCACGAAGGTTTTGCCCTCGGCGTCACACGGGGGTGTATGGACCTACTCGACGACAGCATCGTTCCGGAGCACGCCCGGGACGTGAAAGCGGAAGCACGGGAGTTCGCGGCCGAGTATATCGAGCCCAACGCGGAGGAGGCGTTCCGCGCCGGCGAGTACCCCTGGGAGATCCTCGAAGCCGGGATGGACGCCGGGCTCGTCGCACAGGACATCAGTGAGGAGTACGGCGGTCGCGGGCTCGACCTGCCCCAGATTCTCGCCATCGCGGAGGAGTTCTACCGGGCGGACGCCGGCATCGCGCTCACGCTCCAGCTCGCGAGCTTCGGCTGTGAGATGGTCGAGCAGTACGGGACCGAGGCACAGAAGGAGGAGTACCTCCGGCCGGTCGCCGAGAACGACCAGATCTCCGGGCTCGCCGTCTCCGAGCCGGAGACCGGCTCCGACCTCGCGGGGATGACGACGGAAGCCGAGAAGGTCGAAGGCGGCTACGAGCTCACCGGCGAGAAGTACTGGGTCGGCAACGCGGTCGAGGCAGACTGGCTCACCGTCTACGCCAAAACCGGCGACGGCGAGGACCGCTACTCCAACTACACGCTGTTCATCGTCGAGACGGACACGGACGGCTACGAGGCCGAGCACATCCCCGAGAAGATGGGCATGCGCGCCTCCAAGCAGGGCCGCATCGTCTTCGACGACTGTTTCGTCCCCGAGGAGAACGTCGTCGGCAGCGAGGGCGGCGGCTTCTACGTCCTCGCCGACTTCTTCAACCACGGCCGGGTCGTCGTCGGCGGCCACGGGCTCGGGCTTGCGGCGGCGGCCATCGAGGAGGCCGAGGAGTTCGTCCACGGGCGCAACGCCTTCGGCCGGACGGTCAACGAGTTCCAGGCGGTCCAGCACACGCTCTCGGATATGCGGATCGAGTTCGAGTCCGCCCGCGCGCTCAACTGGCGCGCCTGCGAGAAAGTCGCGAACCACGAGGACGCCGGCTACTGGGCCGCCCTCGCCAAGACGAAGTCGACGGAGGTCGCCGTCGACTGCGCGGAGAAGGGGATGAAGCTCCACGGCGGGCGCTCCATCCTCACTGACCGCCGCATTGCCCGCGTCTACCGTGACGCCCGCATTCCCGTCATCTACGAGGGTGCCAACGACATCCAGCGCAACCTGATCTACCGCCAGTCGCGGTAGGTGGCATTCGGCGGTGTTCCGCGGTTTCTGCGGTGCCTGCGGTGTCTGCGGTGTCTGCGGTGCCTGCGATGTCCGCGGCGTTCGACGACCGGCCGGCGACCGGCTGGCGCGGCTCGTCGTGCGCGGTCGAACCCCTGACGGCTTGCGGGTTCCGAAAGATCTACGGGGGCTGTCGGGAGACGCCCGACAATGGCAATGCAACGACTCTCGGAGATCGTCTGGCGGTACTACTCCAACTCGAAATATCGTCGGGCCGTCAAGTTCGGCTTCCTCGTCGTCCTCGGGATCATCTGGTTCGGCTTACAGACCGCGCTCGGCTTCGTTCCCTTGACGGAGACGGTGTTGATCGTGATGCTCCTCCTGTTGGTCTCACAGGAGGCGCTGGAGTCCGAGGTCCATCGCATCGGGAACTGGGTGCTCGACCGCGTCATGCTCGCCGAGAAACACTCGGAGGTCGCCGAGCAGAGCGATATTCTCGATGTCGAGCCCGGCGAGGACGTCTACATCCTCTGCTACGACGGCATCTCCAGCTATCTCCGACAGGCGATCGACACCACCGCCGGGAACGGCGCCCGAGTGTTCCTGCTGTTCCAGCACCCCGACCATCTGTTCGAGGACCAGGACCAGAAGCCGGTCATCTCGACGCTGCAGTTCCTCCACATGTACGCCCCGGAGTACGACATTCGCATCCGGTTTTTCGAGGAGCCGGCCTCGATGCTCGGGATCAAGACGGACCGCGGCGTCTCCGTCGGCTGGTACACCTACTCGAACTCCGGCCACGAGAGCGGCCGGCAGCCGATCGAGGGACCGCGGAACCCCGCCATCGTCGCCTCGCGGGAGGACGAGCACAACTTCCCCATCGCCGACGGGTTCTTCTCCGACGTGTTCCGCGACCACTACCTGAACGGCCGGTCGCTCCGCGACCTCTGTGAGAGCGACGACTGTCCCGACGCGCTCCGCGAGTGGCTCGAATCCGGGGGCGAGATGGAGCGCGAGAGCCGCGCCGAGTGGATCGAGGAGGTGAGCGGCCCCGACGACGAGCTCCCGCTCGAACCGAAGAAGTGACCGAGAACGGCAAGATCGGCCGGCGAGCGCAGCCCTTTCCCGCGACGGCCGCCCAGAGACGAGCATGAACGAGGTCACGCTTCTCGCGGACGCCCTGTTCCCGCGGGGGATCTCCCACTACCTGCTCGGTGGGATCCTCATCGGGCTCGGCACCGCGCTGATCTACGTCGGCACCGGCATCCACGCCGGCGCGAGCACCTTCCTCGAGTCGACGCTGTCGTACGGCTCGAAGCTCCGCCGGTTCCAACAGCCCCGCTTCGTCGCCTCCCGTGACTGGCGCGTCGTCTTCACGCTCGGCATCGTCGCCGGCGCGGCCGCCTACTCGCTGGCGCTCGGCGACTTCGGCTGGACCACCGAGGTCCAGCCCTGGCGGCTGTTCGGCGGCGGGATCCTCATCGGAATCGGCACCCGTCTCGGGAAGGGGTGTACCTCCGGTCACGGGGTCTGTGGCGTCGGCTCCGCCTCCCGGGTCTCGATCCTCAACGTCGGGATCTTCATGCTCGTCGCGGTCGGCGTCGCCCAGCTCGTGATGGCGCTGGGGGTGACCCCATGAGCGGCGCCGGCGTCGTCGCCGACCACGAGAGCCACCCGTTGTTCCTCCCGCTTATCTTCCTCGGCGGGGCCGTCTTCGGCGTGGGGCTGGCGATGAGCCAGATGGCCCGCCCGGAGATCGTCTTGGAGTTCCTGCAGCTGCGCGACTTCGGGCTCGCCTTCGTGATGGGCGGCGCGAGCGTCGTCGTCGCGCTCACGTTCTGGGGGCTGACGCTATCGGGGCGCTCGGCACCGTTCACCGGCACCCGGTACGGTCGCCGGCTGAAGTCGATGGACCGTGACGTGGTCGTCGGCGGCGGGATCTTCGGCATCGGGTGGGGACTCTCCGGGATCTGCCCGGGGGCTGCCTACGCGAGCCTTGGCATCGGCAACGTCGTGATCCTCTACGGCGTCGCCGGGATGTTCGTCGGCGCGTACCTGCAGGGCTACTACCGCGAGCTTCGCGGAGACGCCTGACTCGCCCGCCGAGCGACGGACGAACTCCGATTCCCCCTCCATTTAAACTGGTTGCCGTCGTGCGGTTTTTCGGGATCTTTTCCTCCCCTATCGCCGGCGAGCGCAGTCGAGCCGGCTGTTCTCTTGGTTTTAAATAGCACCGTTCGGCAACGGACTTTTGACCTCACGGAGACAACATAGGAGTAGATGAAGAAAACCGAGATCGTTCACTTCCACGGCCTGCTCGGCACCGTCGCCAAGGACCTCATCGACGAGGGGGACATCGCTGACGAGGACCTCGGCGCGTACAAGGCGGTCGGCACCTCGCCGATGGCGATGCGCGGCTCCCGCGACGACCACAAGGAGGCCGCGCTGAAGCTGGCGGAGGTGCTCGCCGAGGCGCTGGAGTCGGACATCGAGAAACCTGCAGACACCGACCGCGACGCGGACACCGAGGCCGACGAGCGCGAGGCGCAGCCCACGCTCGCGGCCTGATCGCGACGAAACCGACAAGACGGTACGCCGTTACGGGACCGTATGCGACTCGAGGACTACTGGGGGATCGGGCCGAAGACGAGCGACCTGCTCGTCGAGGAGCTCGGCGTCGAACGCGCCGTCGAGGCGATCGAGTCCTCCGACGTGCGGACGCTGGTCGATGCCGGCCTCCACAGAGGCCGAGCGACGCGCATCCTCCGCCGCGCCAACGGGGAGGCCGGCATGGACGTGCTCTCGACCGGCGACGCCCGCTCCGTCTACGACGACCTGCTGACCCTTGCGTCGAGCTACGCGCTCACTGAGCACGCCGGCGACCGGATCCGTGTGTTGACGCCGCTGCTCGACCGCGACGCCATCTCGAACCGGCTCGACGACGTGCTCGCCGCACGCGACGCGTGGGAAGGGCTCAATGAGACGGACCGCGAGCTCGTCGCCGCGGCGTTCGCCGACTACGACGACGCCGGCGGCTCCGATCGGGCTGCCGTGGAGACAGCCCTCGAACTCCGGTCGGCCGGTCTTTCGGGATCGACCTTCGACGCGCTCGACGGCATCGACGAGGAGGCGCTCTCGGCGGCCGCGGGTGCGCTGGGCTACGTCCGAGTGACGGGCGAGGGCGAGAGTCCGGAGGTGCTCACGGGTGCGGACGAGCAACTGGACGAGCTTCGCGAGCAGCTCGACGCCGCACGCGAACTGGAGAACGCCGCCTTCGACGTGATCGACTCCGTCCGTGACGGCTCCGTTCGGGATTTCGAGTCGTTCAAAGGTGGCGTCGTCGACCACGTGGCGGACCGAACCGGCGTCGAACACGCCCGCATCCGGTCGGCGGCACCGGACGAGGCGCTCGACGCCGCGGATTTCGTCTCGGGGACCCTTCGCGCGCTCGTCGACGAACTGGAAGCCGCGGTCGATGACCGGGAACGCGAGGTCGCCGCAGACCTCCGCGACCGGATCGACGCCGCGGAGTCGGATGTGGCCGCCGCCGTCGACGCCGTCTCCGACATCGCCTTTTACCTCTCTCTGGGCCGGTTTGCTGCCGAGCACGACCTCGTTCGCCCGGCGCTCGTCGACGACGGCGTCGCCGTGCGAAACGCACGCAACCTCTTTCTCGACGGCGAGGTACAGCCGGTGTCGTACGGCGTCGGCAGCCACGGGCTCGGCGGCGGTCCGGGCGTCGCCGCCGCGAACGAGCCGCCGTCCGGCGACCGCGTGAGCGTGCTCACCGGAGCGAACTCCGGCGGGAAGACGACGCTTTTGGAGACGCTGTGTGCCGTGACCCTGTTGGCATCGATGGGGCTGCCCGTTCCCGCGGAGGAGGCGGAAGTCGGCAGCTTCGACCGCATCGTCTTCCACCGACGTCACGCCTCCTTCAACGCCGGCGTGTTGGAGTCGACGCTGAAGTCGGTCGTCCCCCCGCTGGTCGCCGAGGGGCGGACGTTGATGCTCGTCGACGAGTTCGAGGCGATCACCGAGCCGGGGCGCGCGGCCGACCTGCTCAACGGGCTGGTCGACCTCACCGTCGACCGTGAGGCGCTCGGCGTCTACGTCACGCACCTCGCGGACGACCTCTCGCCGCTTCCCGACGCCGCACGCATCGACGGCATCTTCGCGGAGGGACTGACGAACGATCTCGAACTCCGCGTCGACTACCAGCCGCGGTTCGGCACCGTGGGGAAGTCCACCCCGGAGTTTATCGTCTCCCGACTGGTCGCGAACGCGGGCGACCGCGGCGTCCGGCAGGGGTTCGAACACCTCGCGCAGGCGGTCGGCGAGGAAGCCGTCCAGCGAACGCTCTCGGATGCGAAGTGGACTCCGGGCGATGACTGAACGGGACGATTCCGAATCCGCCGTCGAGCGAGTCCGCTCGGTCGCCGTCCACCGCGAGGACGTCGCGACCGCCCTTGAGGCCACGCTCCGGACGGACCGACGGGTGGTGTTGCGGATGACGCCCCCGTTTGCAGGCCGAATGCGCGGCCGGATCCACGAAGTCGGCGAGCGTGAGCAGGCAGCCGGTCCTGGCGAGGAGGACGGCGCCGCCGTCCACCTCGATCCTCGCGATCTGGTGGCGGAGCCGCCGCCGTATCCGGAGGTCGACGACACGGCCGCCGCACACCCGGATGCGGACCTCGAGGAGCGTCGCGAACGCCACGCGGCCGCCGTCGACGAGTGGCGCGCGGCCGTCCGCGAGAGCGTGTCGGACACCGTAACCGTCACCGTCGACGGCGCCGCTCACGAGATTCGGGTCGTGCCGCTCGGATGAGGTGGGCGACGTGAGTGAGAACTAGGTCTCGTCCGGCGTGACGGGGTGTTCGACCGACTCCCCCATCCGCCGAATGTTTTCGCGCTCCTCGTCTTCGAGCTCCTGTGGGTAGATCGCCATCGTGACGACGTAGTCGTCCTCGTGTCGAACCACGCCGGTGTGGACGTACACGTCGAGCGAGCGGTCGTCGAAGGTCGCGTCGCCCTCGTACACGGACACCTCGACCGACTCGCCGAGGACCGTTCGGTCGAGCGTGTCGACGGCCTCGTCCTCGACATCGATGTCCTCGTACTCGTCGTCCATCAGGTCGACCAAGTCGTCGTTGTCGTACCCCCCAACCGGGTTGAACTCCTGACCGGCGACTTTCACTGACGGTGTGGTAAGCACGGCGAACACCCCCAGATCGGCAGGGCCGATCACCGAGTGGACAATGGTCTTACCGTGGGTGGCGACCCAGTTCGACGCCTGTACCTCGACGGGGCGGCCGAACACCGAAAACTCCTCCTCGACTGACTCCTCCGAGAGGTCCTTCAGGTCGTAGCCGGTGTCCTCCGCGGTCCGCTCGGAGCCGCGTGCCGGCTCCGAGGCGACTTCGACCGGCTCACCCGTGACCAGCGCCGAGCAGCCAGCGAGCCCGGCGAGCGATGAGGTGCCGGCGACCGCAAGCAGACGACGACGCGTTGGCATATCGCTACGGAGTCGCGGCGCGGGGAAAAGGGGAACGGCCGGAGGTCCGACGGACGGGTTGGGGGAGTCCGGAGCCGCTCAGACGTGGAGTCGTTCGACGGCAGTCCCCGCTCGGTCGAAGTCGTGGGTGTCGGCCGCCGCGACGACGACCGTCTCGGTGCGAGTGTCGGCATCGAGTTCGACCGTATAGGCGCCATCGGTCGGTTCCACGAGCCGTGCCTCCCCATCCGTGTGGACGGCGACCACTTCGCCGGTGGTGGTGCCGGAGACGACGAGGTGCTCGCCGGCGTAGTCGACGCCCGCCCGGAGGTCGGGGCCGACCGGACGGTCCCTCTCGACGTACCGGTCGCGGACGACCTCCGGCGTTTCGACGGGTTCGCCCGCGTCGATGCCGTGTGCGAGGCGGATGAATCCCGCCATCGACCACGCCAGCGGCGTGGCCCCGCCGGTCCCCTCGCCGAACTCCCAGCCGTACGCCGTCGGGTGTTCGCGGTCCCAGACCTGTTCGGGGAGCATCCGGCCGGAGTTGGCGAACCCGGCCATCGACCGGAGGAGGGAATCGGGCTCCAACGCCGACTCGTCCGTGCCGCCGAACGCGTCCGGACCGTCGGCCCGAGCACGGAGCTCGTACTCGCCGCGCTCGCCGGTGAAGATGGGCCACAGTCGTCCGCGACCGTCGCCGCGGCCGGCCCACGGCCCACCGGGGTCGCCACGGCCGAGCTCGCCGTAGGCGTCGCCGACGTACCGGTACCAGGCCGGGCCGTGTGGCGTGTCGACCCTGATCGCGTCGTCGACGGCCGCGACGGAGTTGCGGATCGTCTCGTCGTCCGCGGGCTTGATCCCGAGTCGGACGAGTTCGAGGAAGCCGCCGTCGATGATCTCCCGCTCGTCGTAGGTCGGTCCGTCGTTCGCGATGGTGCGAGCGCGACCCGCATTCGGGTTTCCGTCGGCGGTGATTCGGAGATAGTAGGGCGTCTCCGTGTGGCGTTCGGTGCCGGTATCGGTCGCACACCACTCCTCGACCCGGTCGGTCCAGTCGTCGGCGAGCGCGAGCCACGCCAGTGCGTCGGCCCGCTCGCCCGCCTCGTCGGCGAGGTCGGCCGCACAGACGAGCCCGGCGACCTCTGCGGCAATGCTCGACGGCGAGTAGCCGGACTCCTCCTCCCAGCGCTCCTGTGCCGTACGAGGACCATTTCGGGCGACGTACGCCGCCGACCGGCGCACGTTCTCGTAGCCGTACTCGGCGTCCGAGAGGTCGTGACCGTGCTCCGCGAGCGTCCACGCCATCACCGCCGGGAAGGCGATGTTGTCCATCTGCTCGCCCCCCCACCGGGTCCGCCCGTCGATGTAGGTGTTCTGCGGCAGGAAGCCGTCGTCCGCCTGCTGGACCTCGTAGAGGTAGGAAACGGCGTCGGCCGCGCGCTCGAACTCGCCGACAGCCACCAGCACGGAGAACACCTGATACAGGTCCCGGGACCAGACGAAGTTGTAGCCGTAGCCGCGCTCCTCCGCGGCGTGTTCCGTCTCGCCCCAGGGGACGCTCGGGCTGGCGATACCGGCGCCGGGATGGCGTTTGTCCTCGACCGTCGCGAGCGTCATCAGCGCGAACCGGTACTGGGTCTCCAAGTCGGGCTCGGCGACGCTGTCGGGATATTCCCATCCCTCGAGCCAGTCGTGCCACGTCTCGACGTACGCCTCGCTGACGGCGTCGAAGCCGCGGGAGAGCGCCCCCTCGGCTTCACCCAGCGCGGCTGCGGTGTCGGCGTGCTCCGCGAAGCCGAGCGCGAGCGTGTCGGTGACGGACTCGCCGCTGCCGACCCTGCCGGCCAACACCACGTTTCCGGTGGCCTCCTCGCGAGCCGGCTCGCGCTCGCCGTGCGCGAACAGCTCCGCCAGCGCCTCGGTGCCGGCCGTTTGGGCGGTCGCCCAGTCGAACCGGCCGTCGGCGACGAGCGCGAGCGCAACGTCGAAGGGGTCCCCGTCAGCATCGACGAGTTTCCCAGGCTCGCGGCCGGCATCGGCGTTGCGCGCGAGCAGGTGGTACTCGTCGTCGCCGACGCGTGCCCCGTGGTCGTCGGTGCCCTTGTTGGCGAGCGTGGTGTCCACGAGCGCGTACACGTCGTACTCCCGCCCGCCCTCGAACGAGACGTCCGCCAGAAGCGCGTCTCCGTCGGTGTCAACGGCGTACTCCACCGTCAGCGTCCACTCGTGACCGTGTTCATCGCCCGTCTCCGCGATCGTCTGTCGGTAGGCGAGCGCGTGGTCGTCAGCCGGCTCCGTGGTCCGGACGATCGTCTCGGTCGCCGTCTCGTGGCTGGTCTCGTCGAAGGTCCGGATCGTGTAGCCCGTCTCCGGGTCGGCCACGAGGAAGTCGAACGTCCGCAGGTTCATCACGTCGATGCGGGGGAACCTGACCTCCGTCATCGCCCCTTCCGTCAGCGTGTACCAGAGCGGGACCGGGTCGTCGGTGCCGTGGTCCGCGGGCGTCCCGACGCCGAACTTCCGCCCCGTCGTCCACTGGGGTGCCTCCTCCGGGCCCGTCGGTCGGTCGTGTGGAATCGGGAGCGCCCCGTACTGCGCGAGCGTCGCGGTCGTCGAGAGCCGGAGTGCGTGCGACCAGCCGATGGGCGTCGCGCTGTCGAGGGTGCCGTCGTCGAACGCCTGCTCCGCGATGAGGCCGGCGTCGTTCGTCAGCGGGCCGTCCGGCCCACACAGCGCGTAGAGGTCTCGGGAGAGCTCGAACAGCGGGCCGCCGGCTTCCTCGCGGGATTCGAGGAGCCCCCCGAGCTCGGCGGCGGCCTCCGCACCCCATAGCGTCGCGACGGACCACACTTTCGCGTCCGACTGCTCGGCAGTGCGCCAGTCGTCGCCGGTGAACCGCACGAGTCCGGTGACTTCCTCGGATTCACGCAGCAACGCCTCGACGCTCGTCTCGACATGGGCCGCCACCCGGTCGACGAGCCGGTCGAGGTTGGATGCGGGGGGTGTGGCCGGCGCGGCTTGGGAGGCGGGCGGGGCGCCGGCAGCCCCCTCGGCCTCCACGAGCGCGACGTACTCGACGACCGCGTCAACGATCCCGAACGTGCTTGCGTCCGCACGGGCATCCATGCCGTCCTCGCCGGCGCGCTGGGGGAACCGCTCCTCGTCCGGGAGCCAGCGGTCGTCGATCCCCGCGGCAGCCGCGTGGGCCGCCTCGGCCGCCCGCTCGCGGAGCGCGGCGTCGAAGGGACCCCGGGCGACGGCGGCGAACGCTCGTAGATACGTCGCGGCCGTGTGGGTGAACCGGCCGATCGCGTTCTCCCAGCAGTTCTGACAGCGACGGGGGAGGCCGTCGTCCTCGGTCGTCTCCACGAGGAACTCGACGGCGTCCGCGACGGTGGCGTCGATCTGCCGACGCTCCGAGGGGGGGAGGTCACGAGTCCGGCGGAGCCGGGCGAGAAACGCGACGACGGCGGCCGGCTGGTCGAGCTGGTCGTCCGGTCCCGACTCGGTGCGGGCGCCCTCGATGCGGGCGTTCGCCCAGCCGGGAGCAACCTTCCCGCTGTCGGCCCACACCCGGTGGGGCCACCCGCCGTCGCCGTCCTGCGTGCGACAGAGGAAGTCGGCAGTCGCTCTGAGCTCGGCGTCCACGTCGACGCCGAGCTCGTCGCTTGCCGCGAGCAGCGCGTTCGACACCTCGGCGTCGTCGCGGAACCACATGTAGCCGTAGCCGCCGGAGGTGGCGTAGAAGGGGTCGAACTCGGGGGCGGCGATCCGACCGCCCGATTCCGCGGTCAGCAGACCCAGCGTTCGGAGGTCGGTCGCGAGCAGTTTGCGTCGCGGGGCGCTCTCGGGGAGATCGGGGGCGCGTTCGGCCGCCGCCTCGCGGAGATCGTCGGCGGTGGCGTGTGCCGTCGCCGTCTCGACGAGCTGGTCGATCCAGCGGTTCCGATCGGCGCCGTCGCCGTCGGCGGTCCGGGAGTCGTCGCGCACGGCGCGCGTGGCGAGGGTGACCCGCTCGGCTCGCCCGTCCCGCTCGAAGGGAGCGCGGACGACCACGTCGGCGGTGAGGTGGGAGTCCTCCTGCTCGTCGATCTCGCCGCGACGAGGGAAGCCGTCGGACGCCTGGCCGAGCAGCTCCTGGATGGAGTCCTGTCGGCGTCCGCGGGCCTCCGCGACCCCGGTCGACGCCGTCAGAAAGTCGTGTTCCGACCGGTGGAACGCCTCGACGACGTGGCCGCCGTCGGGGCCGGCACCCTCGTGAACCAGATTGCCCACCCGTCCCTCGACCATGTCCGGGGCGAACGCGCAGGCGGCCACGAGCGTCGCGTCCGTCGGCGGCGCCCCACGTAGCTCCACGTGGGTGAGGTGGGTGTCGCCCACGGTGAGGTCGAACTGGTGGACCGTGTAGCGGCCCGCGTCGTACTCCGTCTCGACCAGGGGAGAGTCGCCCGCGTAGTGTTGGCGCGTGGTCGGGAGGTCGTCGAACCAGCGCACCGATCCGGTGCCGGCCACGCCGATCCGGACGCGGTCGAGCCCGCCGATACTGGAGAGGGGGTACGAGCAGTCGTGGAGGGTGCCGTCTCTGCCGACCGCGACGAGTCGGCCGTCGTCGCCGGCGAAGGCCCCCTCCGTGGTGGGTCGTTCCGCGGGAAATCGCTCCTCGCGGCGTCGTCCATGCTCCGTGAGGGCCGTTCGCAATCGCATGGTGAGTACCGCGGCCGACAAAGTAAAAGCGTTGTCGAAGTGGCGGTTGTCGCGCTCGGGAAACACCGAAGGGGGAGGGCGTCGATGAGCCCGTATGCACCACCCAGGTCCACCCCGATTCCTCGACGCCGGGGAGACGACCCAGCTCGCGCCCCGTGACCCCGATCCGGAGGCGTCGTACGCCTGGCGCGTCGTCTCCGCGCCGCCCGACAGCGAGGCGACCGTCGGCGACGGCGCCGTCTCCCCGTTCACGCCGGACCGACCCGGCCGCTACGTCCTCGGACTCTCCGCGCCCGACGGCGAGCACCGTCTCACCGTTCGCGCGTTTCCCTCAGCGTTCGCCGGCGTGGATGTCGCCGGCGGCAGTGGAGAGGCCATCCGCGAGGGCGAGGCGACCGGGGAGCCGGTGGAGGCCGACGCGACGGAACCGCGTGGCTCCGGCTACCCGCACGTCGCCGACGACCGAACGGCGCGCGACGGGATGCCCCGCGTCCGCCTCGACGCGCGAATCGAGGACGACGAGGCGGTCGTGGCGGCCCGTGCGACACCACACCCGTACGACGACCGCGACCCGAACGATCTGGAGGTGGAGTTTCTCGTCGACGACCGGGACGTGGCCGACGCGACGGCCGCCGGCCGCCCGAACCCCCGAAACGCCTGTCGGACCCGACGAGCCGACGATGACGTGGTGGAGTGGCGCGTTCCCCTCGACGCGGTCGGCGACCGCCTCCGGGTGCACGGAGCCGCGGTCGCACGCGGCCCGGAGCGAACGTCCCACAGCGTGGCTGACGCGGTGTCGATCGCGCGCGAGGCTGATGGGGAGTTCTCCGTCGTCCGCCTCAACCAGCCGCCCGAGTGGACCGAGACGGCGCGGGTGTACGAGGTGTACGTCCGCACGTTCACCGACGCGCCCGAGGGCGAGCGGTTCGCGGCGGTCACCGACCGGATCCCGGAGCTCGACGAGCTCGGCGTCGACACCCTCTGGCTCACGCCCGTCCTTCAGCACGACGGGAAGCCACACGGCTACAACATCACCGACTTCCTCGACACCGCCGACGACCTCGGCAGCCGCGAGGAGTACGAGGCGCTCGTCGAAACTGCCCACGACCACGGGATGCGCGTCCTGTTCGACTTCGTCGCCAACCACACCGCCCGCGACCACCCGTGGTTCGAGGACGCCTACCGAAATCCCGACTCCGCGTACCGCGAGCACTTCGAGTGGCAGGAGACGGGCGAGCCAGGCACCTACTTCGACTGGGAGCTGATCGCCAACCTGAACCACGACAACCTGCAAGTCCGCCGGTTCCTGCTCGACGTGGTCGACGAGTGGGCGCCGCTCGTCGACGGCTTCCGGTGTGACATGGCGTGGGCCGTCCCCGACTCCTTCTGGCGGGAGCTTCGCGACCGCGTGAAGGCGATGGACGACGAGTTCCTGCTGCTGGACGAGACGATCCCCTACATCCCGGAGTTCCACGAGGGGATGTTCGACGTGCACTTCGACGCCACGCTCTACTTCCGGCTCCGGCAGATCGGCCGTGGCGACGAGCCCGCGACCGCCGCCCTCGACGCGATCGACGAGCGCACGGAAACCGGCTTCCCCGACCACGCCGGCTTCCTCCAGTACGTCGAGAATCACGACGAGACGCGCTATCGCGTCGAGTGTGGCGACGCGGCCGCGGCAGCCGCGATCGCGGCGACGTTCACCCTTCCGGGCGTTCCCATGATCTACGCCGGCGGCGAGATCGGCCAGCGTGGCCGGCGTGACCCCATCGCGTGGGAGCACGCCCGTGAGGAGGTACGTGCCCACCACGAGCGGCTGATCGACGCTCACGACGCCTATCCCGCGCTCGGCCCCGCCGGCGACCTCCGGCGAGTCGACTACCGAGTGACGAACGCGTTAACGGACGATGAGCGCGGCGAGCGACCCCTGGCGGCCGACGGCGGCGTCCACCCCGACGACGTGGTGGCGTTCGTGCGTGAGCTGCCCGAGGAGGAGCGTGGCGGTGGGGACGGCAACCACGACGCCCTGCTCGTCGTCCTCAACTTCGCGCCCGGCGAGGCGGTCGTGAGCGTGGACGCCGCCCACGGCGACCGGAACCTCCTCACCGAGGAAGCGGTCACCGTCGAGGAGACCGGCGAGCGCGCCCTCTCGGTGGAGAGTGCAGTGATCGTCCCGCTCGACGAGTGAGGCGGAGTGGGAGGTGGCGGGATGTGACGGCCCCTGATACGGGGCGATCGGCCGTTCTGCACGGACGGCCCGGCTGACACCGTCACTGGGAACCGATTTTCGGCACAGTTGCGGCCAATACAGACAAACGAAATAACACCGAACATACCGACATGTCCACTAACGAGTGAGAAATCGGTGTGAGATTTAGAGTATATGTGAAGCAATAAATGATTGGACGAAGCGAACCCCCGAATATTAATAATATTCGGGGGAGAGAACAACCATGAAAAGAAGAACATATCTATCAATAGGCGTTGGAGGTGCCGTCACTGGTCTGAGTGGATGCCTTTCATATTTTAATCCAGAGGTGCAAATAGCCGGTCTTGAGGCAGGGAATGAAACCTCACAGGAGCAATCGATTGATTTCCGTGTTCTGGACGGCGATCAACAAATACAGGAGACGGAGATCACTCTCGGTCCCGCAGAACAATCAGGTGAAAATACGGAGAGAGATGATTTTACTGATATTGAGTGCGAGTGGGATACAGAGCCCAGGGACTTTCAATTAGAGGCCCGTCTGGACGAGGAGTGGAAAACGGTTGATGTCCCCTCTGAAGCGGATACAGATTGTGTTTATGTTGGAATTGTAATCCACGTAGATGGTTTTCTGTATTTCCGAGTTCTCTCTTGTGATGTGGTTGAGGAAGACGATAAGATCTGTTCCACTTTTGAAAACGAGCTTGAATTTTGAGAATGTGCTAACTCCCCATAATCTCCTCGCGTAAAGTAGGGAACCCATCATTAGTACCAGATGTCATCTTCTTATTTCCATATACTACGAGATTGGCGAGGATACCGAGAAATTATTTACTCCTAATATTCTATGCAAGATGCGAGCTACTCAGGGACCGCGTGATTCCGAGACAGTCGTATTGGAAGAGTAGGGCCTCAATATCTTCTTCCCATATTAAATGGGCTGCGATTGTCCACTATAATCCTCTAAAGGTGCTTATCATAGCCAATTTTCTGGGGAGAGACCGCAGAGAGAAGAACATATGAACACAAAAAGTTGCTTCTCTTCACTTTTAAGCACCTGCACGTTGTGCGTGTCACGTATGTCCGCTGAAACCCCGACGACTCCCGACCCAACGTGGAGTAAACCGCACGTCTGTCCGTTCTGTGAGAGCGATCTGGACGACCCCGGCGCGGGGTTCGTCGACCACCTGAAGGAGCGCGACGACTGCGCCCGCGGCTTCGAGGCGTGGCGCGGCAACGTCGCCGGCGACATGGTCGGCGGGTGGAGCGGATAAGGCGGCGGCGAGACAGCGCACACGACCGCGCACATATCCGTCGAAATGGGACTTTTGAGACTCGACAACACAAGAAACTGCTAGTCGTGAGTGTTACCGGGAGTGAGTGTTGTACGTGGTTGGGGGTGGCGTTTATTAGTGGGACGTTGGTGGCGTTGTGGTTCATTTATAAGCAGAGTGTGGTCGGTGAGTTGCTGGTTTTGCGCTGGTGAGGACCGCCGGCAAAGCCCCAGCCGGCTCCGGTCGAGGGTTCCGGAAGACGGTCCGGCTCGCTTCGCTCGCGGGCTGCGACTTCCGTCGTCCCGCTCGCACGCTCGCGGGACGCTCGCTGCGCTCCTCACTCGCTCCGCTCGTTGCGGTGCTTACGTCGCCCGTCTTCCCGGAGCCGGCTGCCCCTTTGAGTCCCACCCCACACCGCACAGCAACCGCACCTCACGCCTCCCCAGCCTCGTCGTCGCCTCCGGCGACGACTCCCTCGCGCGCCGGCGAGCACCCGCTGGGCGCTCGCCGGGCGCGCCACCGCACCGCACCCTGTTTATAAGGAGAGCGCCACCGCCACTCTCGGCCTTTTATATACTCTACCGCTGGCGACGAATTGCAATACTCACTCCCGATATCGCTCATCAAGAGACCTGTGCGACCGGAAATGGAGAGGAGTCAGTCAGCTGCTCAAAAGTGGACAGGCCACCCCGATCCAAGCGAACGCGCGACAACGCCTCCCGGGAGAACGGTTTTATAAGCGGGCGTGGACGGGACAGTATGTCAACGAACCAGCCGGACGGGTTCCTCGCTGATTTTGGCGAGTGGACGGCCCTCCACTGGGTCGGCGTCGGGCTCACCGCCGAGGAGACGCCACTACTGATCATCGGCGGGAGTTTCCTCTTTGGGGTGTTCCTGTTTTCGACGCGATTCTGGGAGCCGGTGCTCTACCTCGTCGGCGTGGTCCACGTCGGCGGGCTCGGCGTTCTGTGGGTGTTCGCCGGCGTCCCACACCTACTGTGGGGTGTCGTAACCGGCGTTTGCTGTCTCGCGCTCGCCGCCATCGCGCTCACGCTGTTCATCAACGCGGAGCGGAGTGAACCGTGAGTCGTCACGAGCCGCGGTGATTCCGTCACGGGCAGGTGCTGGCATCCCGCCCGCCGGTTCTCCCGGCGCTCACTCCGAGCTCGTCCCCGTCAGCGTCTCCAGCAGGTGGACGGCGGGCGCCTTCGCGAGCGGCTCGTTGGCGTTGCCGCAGTGGGGCGACTGCACGCAGGACGGACAGCCGTTTTCGCAGTCACAGCCGTCGATCAGCCGGGCGGTTCGCGTCATCAGCTCCGCGACGCGGTCGTGGCCGCGGCGAGTGAGCCCGACGCCGCCGGGATAACCGTCGTAGACGAAGACCGCGGGACCGTCGACGTGGGGGTGGTGCGGCGTCGAGATGCCGCCCACGTCCGCGCGGTCACACAGCAGGTGGAAGGGGAACAGCGAGATGAGCCCGTGTTCGGCGGCGTGGATGCCGCCGTTGAACGCGCCGGCGCCGCCGTCGCCCTCCCCGCCCATCGCCCGCATCTCGGCTTCCACGTCCTCGGGAACCGGGAAGTAGAGCGCGCGTGTCCGGAGCGTCGTCTCGGGCAGGTCCAGCGGCGTCTCGCCCAGCGACTCGCCCGTGGAGCCGTCCTTGCGGACGAACCCCGTCACGCGCTCCGTAACGGTCACGTCCGCGAAGCGCACGGGTACGTCCGGGCGGGCGTCGAGCGCGCGCTCGCTGAGGTCCTCGTTGACGACGATCTCCTTGTCGGTCAACACCTGCGTGTAATAGTCGGCCCACGTGGTCCGCAGCTCCGCGCGGTCGCGTTCGAGGTCGAGCTCCGCGACCTCGTAGGTGCGGCCCTGCTGGTGGTAGATCGCGCCCGGGTGAGCGTCACGGAGGGCGTCCGCGAACCCGAGCGAGGCGACCGTCTCTCCGTCGGCGACGAGGTCGACCTCGCGCTCCTCGGCCGTCCGGAGGCTCATCTCGTGTTGCGGACTGCCGTCGCCGGCGTACACCCAGCGGGTGCCCTCGGCGGTCGACCGGCGGTCGAGCACGCCCTGCTCGGTGAGGTCCGCGACCACGTCCGGGAACCGCTCGCCGAAGAAGCGCTCGTCGGCCGGCGAGAGCCACCTCTCCGTGGCCGCACAGGCGACGTGCCGCGGGAGGAGCTGGTCGTTTGCGGGGTCACAGATCGCGTCCTCCGGCGGCGCGTCGAAGAAGTCCGCCGGGTGGGTCATCAGATACTGGTCGAGCTGGTCTTCCCCGCCGACCATCACGACGAGCGCGGGGTCGTCGCCGCGCCCCGCGCGACCGGCGCGCTGGTGGGCCGCCATCCGGGTTCCGGGGTAGCCGTCGAGCACGACGGCGTCGAGCCCGCCCACGTCGACCCCGAGTTCGAGGGCGTTCGTCGACCAGACGCCTCGGAGGTCGCCGGCGTGGAGGTCGGCCTCGATCTCCCGGCGTTTCTCGTCGCCGAGCGCGGCCTGATACGCCCCCACCTGATTCGCCAGGGCGGTCTCCCCGCGCGACCGGAGCTCGGCGGCGCTGTCAGTGGCGTACTGCTCGGCGGTCTGTCGCGCGCGCGTGAAGGTCAGCGTCTGGCATCCCGCCGAAACGAGGTCCACGAACAGCCGCTTACTCTCCGTGTGGCTGGACTTCCGGCGACCGGTCCCCTTCTCCTGCCATTCCTCGTCGTACTCCGGCGGGTTCCACAGCACCCAGTCGCGGGGGCCGCGACCGGAGGTGTCCTCGTCGACGAGGGTGATTCCGTCCGGATCGCCGCCCGTGACCGTGGCGGCGTGCTCGACCGGGTTGTTGATCGTCGCCGAACAGCAGACGAACTGGGGGTCGGCGTCGAACCGCTCGCAGACCCGCGCGAGCCGGCGGAGCGTCAGCGCCACCTGCGAGCCGAACACGCCGCGGTAGCTGTGCACCTCGTCGATGACGACGTACTCCAGCGAGGAGAAGAACCACTCCCACAGCCGCCGGGCGTGCGGGAGCAGCGCGTAGTGGAGCATGTCCGGATTCGACAGCAGGACGGTCGGTCGGCGGTCGCGCACGTCCCGTTTTTCCGATTGGGAGAGCCGGCCGGTGTACGAGTCGACGGACACCCGGCTGCCGAAGCCGAGGCCGTGTGCCAACTCCGAGAGGCTCTCCTCCTGGTCGGCGATCAGCGCGTTCTGCGGGCCGATGTAGAGGGTGCGCCCGCCGTGGTCCATGGCGGCCTCGAAGGCGGGCACCGTGTACGCCAGCGACTTTCCGCTCGCCGTCTCCGTCGCGAGCACCACGTCGTCGCCCGCACGGAGTGCCTCGATGGCCTCGGCCTGATGGCGGTAGAGCCGGTCGACGCCGCGCTCGTCGAGCGCGCCGGCGAGCCGCGGCTCCAGGTCCACGTCCGCGAACTCGGCGTCTCTGGCCGGGAACCGCCGGTGGGCGGCGATCTGGCCCTCGTAGTACGGCCGTGACCGGAGCCACTCCGGGGCGTCTTCGGTTGGGTCGCCAGTGGGGTCAGTGTCCGCGTCTGCCACGTTGACCCGCATTCGGAGCGCGGCGGCGGTAACCGTTGCGGTGACCGAAGGTGGGGACGGAGAACACGGAGGAGCGCGGAAGGAGCGAACGATGTGAGAGCGGGGAGAGCGGGCGACGCGACTAACTCCGGATTCGCACAATTCCGTCCCGGAAAACCGCGTGGTTCGGGAGGATGTGCTCCTCGCCGTCGGTCTCGATGTGCGTGGTAAAGAGGTCGACCTCCTGAACGATGCCGCGCTGGCCGGCGACTTTCACCTCGTCACCGATCCCGTACGGCTGGCGGAGCAGCAGGAAGATGCCGGCGGCCGCCGAGGCGAGCAGGTCCTTCGTCGCCAACGCAGTGAGGACGACGACCGCGAACGCGTAGGCGGCAAGGAGGACGATCAGCGCGAGAGTGGCAACGCCGATCTGCCCGAGCGCGACGAGAACGGCGACGTAGACGACGCTGTACTTCGCGGCCGTGGGGATGATGCTGATCTCCGGCACCTTCACGCCGCGAAGACGCTCGGCGACGAGGAGCTCCACTTTGTCGCCGAGCACGACCCCGACGATGAGGACGAAGACGGCGACGAACAGCCGCGGGAGGAAGGTTGCGGTGTCCGACCAGAACAGCTCCACGTACTCCACCTCCGCGACGGTGAGCGCGACGATGACGGCGATGCCGACGATGAAGTAGCTCGACAACTTGGCGACGATCCGGACGGTGGAGGTGCCGAACTCCCGGGCGGTGCGCTCGAAGGCGGTTCCCTCGATCGCCTCGGGAACGCCGGCGCGTTTGAGGAGTCTGCGGTTGACGACGCCGACGATCCACGCCGACACCAGCCCCAACAGGAGCACGAACAGCGCCAGCCACACCCGGTCCGGAATGGTGGCGACTAAATCTCCCGGAGACCCCCCCAGCTGTGCGGCGAGCAGACCACTGAAAAGGGAGGCGAACGCCCCGGTCATCAGTACTCCTCCGGATCGATCTCCAGCACGAGCTTCCCGCCTTTGAACGCCCGCACGAGGCCGTCCGACTCCGAGAGCACGATGGCCGTCGCGTTGGTGTCACGGGTGATCGCGCCGCCGGCCATGTGGCGCGCGCCGAGCCCCTTCGGGATGTCGACGCCCTCGGCGCCGGGCTCCAGATAGCGGTACGCCGAGACGATCTTCCCGGAGTCGGAAACGACGAACGCGCCGTCGAGCCGAGAGAACTCCTTGAGCATGACGTTGACGATGGGGTCGCCGACGTGGACGTGGGACTTCTCGAACGGGTTGTAGCTCAGCGGTCGGGACTTGTTCATCACCTTGCCCGCGTCGCCGACGACGAACAGCGCGCCGACGGGCTTGCCCTTCTGGCCCTTCTGTCCGAGTTCGATGGCGACCTCGAACACGTCCCGGATGACGCCGGGGTCCGCCCGGGAGTTGGCGAACAGGTCGTAAATACCCGTGTGGACGTTCTCGTCGACCGTGATCCGAATGATGGCGTCGGATTCGCCCTCGAAGACGGAGGCGACACAGACGACCTCGTCGCCCTCCGCAACGAGCTCCTGGTCCATCGCGCCCTCGATGCCGAACCGGATGCGGTCGCGGACGTTGTCGAACTCCAGCGGGAGCTCGACGAACGTCTCGGCGTCGACGGCGTTCTCGGTCGCCACGACGACGACCTCCTCGTCCGCCTCCCGGAACTGCTCGTAGAACGACCCGGTCGGCGCGAAGAGGAACGTCGCGTCGGCGTCCGCGACGAGATCGGCGAGATGGTCTGTGAGTGATGCCATGAATACCTCAACGTCTCGTGGCGCACGTATAGGAGTTCCCCCGGCGTCGTACACGCGTCTGACACCCCGTCGGAAGCCTTGAGTCGGTGGCGTCCGCAGGAAGGTGCATGACCTTCGACCGCTCGTCGGGCGTGTTCTGTCACGTCACCTCGCTGCCGTCCGCCCACGGCATCGGGGATCTCGGCGCCGGCGCCCGAACGTTCCTCGACTTTCTCGACCGCGCCGGCGTCGACCACTGGCAGACCTGTCCGCTCGGCCCGACCATCGCCGCCGCCGGCGAATCGCCGTACCAGTCGTACTCCGCGTTCGCGGGGAATCCGCTCCTGATCAGTCTCGAACAGCTGGTCGAGGAGGACGCGCTGCGCGCCGAGGAGCTGGAACCCGTGCCGGAGTTTCCGGCCGACCGGGTCGACTACGAGGCCGTCCGGGAGTACAAGCTCCCCCTGCTGGAGACCGCTTTCGAGCGGTTCGACACCCACGCGACGGGAGAGGCCCGCGAGGCGTTTGAACAGTTCCGCGAGGAGCAAGCGTGGCTGGACGACTACACGCTGTTCCGCGCGCTGTCTGCCGCCCGCCCGGAGGACACCTGGGTAGAGTGGCCCGCCCCGCTCCGGGAGCGGGAGCCCGAGGCGCTCGCCGAGGCGCGTGAGGAGCACGCCGAGCGGATCCGATACCACGCCTTCTGTCAGTGGACGTTCGACCGCCAGTGGGAGGCGCTCCGCGAGGAGGCCGCCGAGCGCGACGTGTCGCTGGTCGGCGACGTGCCCATCTACGTCTCGCTCGACTCCGCGGACGTGTGGGCGAACCCCGACGCGTTCCAACTGGGCGAGGACCACCGTCCGACCGCGGTCGCGGGCGTCCCGCCGAATCCCGGCGACGACGGACAGCGCTGGGGGAACCCGCTGTACGACTGGGACACCCTCGCCGCAAACGACTACGACTGGTGGCTCGACCGGTTCCACCGGCTGTTCGAGCAGGCGGACGCCGCCCGGCTCGACCACTTTCTGGGGTTCGTCCGGTACTGGGCGATCCCCGCGGACGCCGGCGATCCAGCCGCCGGCGAGTGGCGTGACGGGCCCGGCCGCGACCTGTTCGAGCGCGTCCGCGCCGAGTTCGGCGAGGTCCCGTTCCTCGCGGAGGATCTCGGGTTCGTCGACGACCAAATGCGCGACCTGCAGATCGAGTACGAGCTGCCCGGCATGCGCGTTCCCCACTACGCCGACTGGTGTGAGGAAGGTAACGACCACCAGCCGATGCACTACCCCGAAAACAGCGCCGGCTACACCTCGACACACGACACCGACACGTTCGTGAGCTACTACGAGGACCTCCCCGCCGAGCAGCGCGACTGTTTCCACTACAATCTCGGCATCGACGGCGAGCGCGCCATCGAGTGGGAGATCATCGACGCCGTCTGGGGATCGGAGGCGGTCGTCGCGTTCACCACCCTTCAAGACCTCCTCGGACTCGGCAGTGACGCACGATTCAACGAGCCGGGGACGGCTGAAGGGAACTGGGAGTGGCGCGTCCGGGAGGACGCACTCACCGAGGAGCTCGCCGACCGGCTGTGGGAGCTCGGCGAGTTCCACGTTCGGTAGGTGGAAGCTACCCACTCAGCGGTTCCCGCTACCGCTTCGTCCGACCGAGGATCAGGTACAGGAGGATCCCGAGAATCGGCGCGAAGAACACGACGAGCGCCCAGAGGAACGCCGGATGGTCGCTGTACCGCTTCGCGTCGGAGTACGTCCAGACGATCAGTCCGAGGTGGACGACGAAGAACAGCAGCCAGACGAGCAGGGCAACGCCGGCGCCAGCCTGCAGCGGGAGGGTGAAGAGCATCGTTGGTCGGTCCACTCAGTCGACTGAAAAGGGCTTTGTGGTCACTGTCGCCGGTGGGCGGTGGGTGACGACCGAACACCCAAACTCCTTGCCGATGCCGAGCGAACGGCGACCATGAGCCAGCCAGTACCCGTCGACGCCGACCGTCTCCGGGCGGACATTGAGGCAAACGCCGAGTTCGGCGCCGTCTCGTACGACGATCCGGAAAAGCGCGGTCGTACTGCACCGACCGGCAGTGACGCGAACCGGAAGGCCCGCGACCACCTCGTCAGCCGGATGGAGGACGCCGGCCTCGACGTGACGATCGACGGCGTGGGGAACATCGCCGGCGCGTGGGTGCCCGAGAGTGCGGACGTGTCGGCGGCGCCCGTCGCAACCGGAAGCCACCTCGACAGCGTTCCAAAGGGTGGGATCTTCGACGGTCCACTCGGCGTGTACGCCGGTCTGGAGACCGTTCGGGCGATGCAGGACGCCGGCGTCGAGCCCGCGCGGCCCGTTCTCGTCGTCTCCTTCACCGAGGAGGAGGGCGGCACGTTCGGCGACGGGCTGCTCGGCTCCACGGTGGCGACCGGCGAGATGGAGGTCGAGGAGGCGCTGATGTCCCGTGACGACGATGGCCGAACTCTTCGCGAGGGGCTGGCACAAACCGGCTACATCGGGGACGGAACGCTCGATCCCGCCGGCTGGGACGCCTTTTACGAGCTCCACATCGAACAGGACACGACGCTGGAGGAGGCGGACGACGACGTGGGCGTCGTGACGACGATCACCGGCATCACCCACTGTGAGGTCGTCATCGCCGGCGAGTCGAACCACGCCGGCGCCACCCCGATGAGCGACCGCACCGACGCGCTGGCGGCCGCCAGCGAGTTCGTCCTCGACGTGGAGCGAGCCGCCAACGCGGTCGTGGACGCCTCCAGTCCGACTGCGGTCGGAACGGTGGGCTCGCTGTCAGTCTCGCCGAACGCCACCAACGTCGTGCCCGGTCGCGTCGAGGCCGGCGTCGACATCCGCGACGTGGAGTACGAGTCGATGGAGACGATCGTCGACGCCGCGAGGGACTCGCTCGCCGAACTCGAACGCGAACGGGGCGTCCGCACCGGGCTGCGCCGCCCGTTCGACGTGCGTCCCACGCGGATGAGCGACCGGCTCCGCAGCGCGACCCACGAGGCTGCCGCCGCGGCCGAGCTCGACGCCGTCGACATGCCCTCCGGCGCGGCCCACGACGCGATGCGTGTCGCGCAGGTGACCGACGCCGCGCTCCTGTTTGCCCCCTCGCGGGACGGCATCTCGCACAACCCACTGGAGTGGACTGACTGGGAGGACTGTGCCGACGCCACGCGGGTGCTCGCCGGCGCCGTGGCGTCGACGGCGGGCGTCTCCGGGGACGGGTCCGAGTAGCACCGTTCGGGCGGGACCGCGATCCCACCCCGACGGAACGGTTTTACTGCAGGCCGCCGACCACCGCTCGTGAGACGTCTCGTCGCTATCGGCGCGCTGATCGGTGGCCTCCTGGCCGGCGTCGCCGGTGGCTACGTACTCGCCGTGGATCCCCTCTCGACCTGGCCGGAGCTGGTCGGCTATCCCGCCGATCTCGTGGTGGGGCGTGCGCTGCTCGTCGCCGCCGTCGTCGGCGTGCTCTCCGGGCTGTACCTGCTCGTGCTCCAGTTGGTGTGGCGTTCGACGAACAAGCGGCGAGCGCACAACACCCGAAACCTCCTCCGACTGGGATTCGGCTTCGTCGGCATCGTGGCGACGCTGGCCGTGTTAACCGAAAACTGGCTCGGGCTCCTCCTGTCGCTTGGCGTCGTCGGCTTTGCGATCACCTTCGCGCTCCAGCAGCCGCTGCTCTCGCTGATCGCGTGGGTGTACATCACGGTGAAACAGCCGTACGGCGTCGGCGACCGCGTGCAGATCGGCGACTCGAAGGGGGACGTGATCGAGGTGGACTTCCTCGTGACGACGCTGTGGGAGATCAACGGCGAGCTCGTCTCCTCGAATCAGCCATCCGGGCGAGTCGTGACCGTGCCGAACAGCGTGGTGCTCTCCTCGAACGTCGTCAACTTCGCCGGCGGCGGCTCCGCGGCGGTGTGGAACGAGGTCGCCGTGCAGGTGGCGTTCGAGACGGACCTCGAGTTCGCGCGCGGGGTGATGCAGGAGGAGGCCGCCGACCTGCTGGGCAAGGAGATGGCCGACAGCATTGCCGACTACCGGGAGGCGCTCGCGGAGACGCCCGTCGAACTGGAGGTCTACGACCACCCCACGGTGAATGTGAGCCAGGGAGAGTCGTGGATGGAGCTTCGGCTCCGCTACCTCACCCACCCGCGACGCGGACAGCGCGTGAAAAACCAGCTGTACGAGCGGATCCTCGACAGATTCAACGAGAACCCGGACCGTGTGGCCTTCCCAGTCAGTCGGAATCGCTGAGGCGGACGGGGCGCGGACGACGACGCAGACAGCGGCGCGGACGACGACGCGGACGGTGGCGACCGATGACACTGGCGGAGCGCTGGCGTTCGCTGGCGGAGCGCCGGCAACCGCGGTGGTCACACTGATTGTCGGAGAGCGGGTGACGACACTCGGTCGAGTTGGAAGAACGATTTATATACGTGGGCGAGGAGATTCTTGCCACACAGTTCGTGTTGTCCGTGATCCCACAGCATGCCATCACGGAGTTTTAGCCCCGTTACCGCCGGTTAGCAGCTTCTATGCTTAAAAAGTTAACGACAGACTTATATGCTTCTAGAGATTACCATTAGTTAACCAATCGGGCCAGCCGGCCGTTCATTTTCGCCGGAGTTCGAGGGGAGGACCATCATGACCGAAACACAGATCAGAAACCACGGTACGAGGACGGAGAAGGAGCGTGCGGAGTCGACGGCCGATGAAACCGTACGCGTCTGCCCCGAGTGTGACGGCCGGTTGGCGACGGACACGGAGCACGGCGAGACCGTCTGTTCCGACTGCGGGCTCGTCGTCGAGGAGAACGAGATCGACCGCGGCCCGGAGTGGCGGGCGTTCGACAGCGCCGACCGCGACAGCAAATCCCGCGTCGGTGCCCCTACGACCAAGATGATGCACGACAAGGGGCTCTCGACGAACATCGGCTGGCAGAACAAGGACGGCTACGGAAAGTCGCTGTCCAGCCGGCAGCGCCAGCAGATGCAGCGGCTCCGCACCTGGAACGAGCGGTTCCGCACCCGCAACTCCAAGGAGCGCAACCTCAAGCAGGCGCTCGGCGAGATCGACCGCATGGCGAGCGCCCTCGGGCTCCCCGAGAACGTCCGCGAGACCGCCTCCGTCATCTACCGCCGTGCGCTCGGGGAGAATCTCCTGCCCGGCCGCTCCATCGAGGGCGTCGGCACGGCGTCGCTGTACGCCGCCGCACGCCAGGCCGGTAACCCCCGAAGCCTCGACGAGTTCACCGCAGTCTCGCGCGTGGAGAAGATGGAGCTCACCCGGACGTACCGCTACATCATCCGGGAGCTCAAGCTGGAGGTCCAGCCCGCGGACCCCGAGAGCTACGTTCCCCGGTTCGTCTCGCGGCTGGAGCTGTCCGACGAGGTCGAGCGCCGGGCTCGCGATCTGCTCAAGAGCGCGAAACGGAGCGGGATCACCAGCGGAAAATCGCCCGTCGGGCTCGCCGCGTCCGCCGTCTACGCGGCCGCGCTGCTCACGAACCAGAAGGTGACCCAGAGCCAGGTGTCGGCGGTCGCCGACATCAGCGAGGTCACCATCCGCAACCGCTACAAGGAGCTGTTGGAAGCGAGCGACGAGCTGGCGGCCTGAGCCCGCCGGCGACCAGGTGGCGATCCCCGGGAGACACTCGTGGTCCGTGTCCCGTGTCCCGTCGAGGTCATGGTGGCCACGAACGCGCGGCCACATACTCTTTTAGGCTGGTGTGTCATACACCGGCACATGGTGGAAGCCTTCGTCACGTTGCTGTGTCCGGAGTGTGGAAAGGACTGGCAGGAGAGCCCCTCCGACCTCCCTGAACTTCGAACCAACTTCAGCTGTCCGAGCTGTCACGCGACCCGGCGGCTGACGCAGTTCATGCAAACCGAACGGGATCTGGAGTCCGTCAAGCAGTTCCAGTGAACGGCTTCGGGGTCAAGCCCCGAGGCACTCCGCCTTGAACTCCGTAGAACGACCGCCCGCGGCCCGTTTCTCCCGAAAGTCACCCGCAGCGAGCAACGGTGCCCTCACCGGATCGGCCGGTGGGCTCCGTCGGCGGTCGCCGGGGTTCCCCGATCGCTCTCGATCAACCCTGGGGGGAGTTCGTCAGAACCGTGTATCCGGAGGATAGCGGGGCGCTCTCAGGCGTGGTGTGTTAACGGGACTCAAGATAGTAATATATGTCTCCGGTAGCAAGGATTGGTTGCTCATGAAGAAGCAGGAGCTCATCCACCTTCACGGCCTGCTCGCAGAAGTACGAAAACAGTGCGAATACTGGGACGAGGACCTCGACCTCGATGCCTACGAGGAACTCGGCGTCAAACCCACATCGATCCACAAATCGAAGACCGACCACAAAGCGGCTGTTTTCAAACTGACTGACGGAATCACGGCGCCGATGGGAGAAGCGGAATCCGAGCCGCTGGCACCCACCGCCGACTGAACCCTTCCGACCGCGTTCCGAAGCTCGTTGCTCCCGTAGTGGAATCACACACGACGCTCGACGGCGAGCGACCGCGATCGCCCGCCCGCAAGCGGTTCGACGGCGAGCACGCCGGCGAGCTTCTGGTTCGACCCGGCTCCGCGCCACCCCCGCGTCGTCGTCCCGTGTGTTTCCGCCGGCCGTTCAGTTCTCGTCCGGCTCGACGCTGGTATCGTCTTCACCGTCGTTTTCCGCACCATCGTCGTCCGCATCAGCGGCAGACAACGTCGAGCCGTCGGTCGACTCGCCCGCCGAGTTCTCCGCGTCGATCCGGCTGATGGAGAGCACTTTCAGCGGAATGTTCCGGAGTCGCTGGCCGATCTCCTTGCGGGCGACGCGGCTGGCGTGTTCCTCGCGGTCGACGTTGAACACGTCCATCTCGAGTTCCAGCGCGACGAGCGCCTCGTCGGCCGCGATGAACGCCGGCGGGAGCTCCTCGCCGCTCGGCGACTCGCGGGTTCCCACCTCGATCTCGACGTAGTTCAGGTCGGGGTTCAACATCTCACCCGTCTTCGAGACGGCGATCCGCGCCGCCTCGTCGGCGGTCTCCACGTCGTACACGGGGACGGCAGCCTCGACGACGACTCGGCAGTCCATGGTGCCAACATGTACCGCACGCGCCGGCATGAAGGTTCGGCCGCCGTCGAATCGTCGCCGGGCGCGACCAAGCCCGAGCCGACCGCCGCTACTCCCCGCCGGAGCGGAGATAGTGGAAGACGTACGTCTGTGCGTAGCCGGCGTACTCGCCGCCGAACTGCTCGCGGATCGCCGCGGAGGTGTCGGCGTAGTTGCCGCGCTCGCAGTCGGGATAGTGGTCCTCGATGGTCGACCGGATCCAGGTGTCGAGCGGGACGGCCTCCAGGTAGCCCAGCGAGAAGAGGAGCACGCAGTCGGCCACCTTGTCGCCGACGCCGACGAACCGACGGAGTGACTCGCGTGCATCCTCGTAGTCGAGGTCGACGGCCTCGCGGGGGTCCGCCTCGCCCTCGGCGACCATCTCCGCGGTCCGCTGGACGTAGGGCGCGCGGTAGCCCAGCGAGAGGTCACGCAGTTCCTCCTCCGTACACGCCGCGAGCCGGTCGGGCGTCGGGAACGCGTGGTAGCGCTCGCCGTCGACCGTCAGCGTCTCGCCGAACTCCTCGCGGAGGCGGCGCTGCATCCCGTGGATGCGGGCGACGCGCATCTGTGCCGAGCAGATAAAGGAGACGAGACACGGGAACGCCGGATCGCGGATCAGCCGCATCCCCTCGTAGGCGTCGTAGGCCCGGTCGAGGAGCGGGAGGGCGGGAGTGGCGTCGAGGATCGCGTCGAGGTCGTCGTCCAATCGGAGGAGGTGGGTAAGGAGCGGGACAGCGTCGGTCGACGCCTCCCATTCGAGCGTGCCGTCGTGGACGCCGCCGACCTGTCTCGCCCGAAGGACGACCTGCTCGGCGGTGACGCCGGGGATCGGGGCGACCACCGTCTCGTACCAGGCGTCGCCGCCGTACGCCGCCGACTCCTCGTACATCCGCCCGTCCGCGCGGTTCCACAGGTACGACTGGCCGCTCTCGACGGTCGCCTGGAGGTCGAACGGCCCTTCGAGCTCGCCGATGTCGATCGCTCCACGTTCCATTGTCCGTTCCGAGGGGAGCGGAGCGTATGCGGGTTTCGGTGCCGCGCTCGGCGGGCGGGCTCTCGGTTGCCCGCTGACGCCACGAACCCTTTTGGGCGGGCTCCCCGTAGGTCGTGTATGCCGACGTACCGTCGCGAAACGCGCGTGCCGGCGCCCATCTCGGAGGTGTGGGCCTTCCACTCGACCGTGCAGGGACTGGAGGCGCTCACACCCGAGTGGATGCACCTCCGCATCGACGCGGTGCGCGGCCCCGACGGCGAGCGTGACCCGGACGTGCTGGAGCAGGGCGCCCAGATCCGCATGTCGGTCCAGCCGTTCGGCGTGGGGCCCCGCCAGCGTTGGATCTCCCGGATCGTCGAGCGGGAGGCCGACGACGCGCTCGAACGCGACGCAGGAAACGCCTACTTCGTCGACGACATGACCGGCGGGCCGTTCCGCACCTGGAACCACACGCACGCCTTCTACGCCGACGGCGACGAGACGATCCTCGTCGACACCGTCGACTACCGGCTCCCCTTCGGCGTCATCGGCGACGCCGTCGGCCCCGTCGCGAAGGTCGGTTTCGAGGGGATGTTCCGCGACCGCCACCGCCGGACCCGCCGGCGCTTCGCTGACTCTTAACCGTCGGGCGCTCGTTAACCCGCCCATGCGACTGGTCGCCGAGCCGATCGACATCGGGACGAAGCGTCCGGTGGTGTTGCTCAACGGGGCCGACGCCGAGACGCTCGGCGTCAACCCGCTGGACCGCGTGGAGCTTCGCTGGGACGACGCCACCGACGTGGGGATCGTGAAGGTGACCGACGAACTGGTCAAGGCCGGGCGGCTCGGCGTGAGCCACGGGCTCCGGAAGCGCCGTGGCGAAGTGACCGTGGCACCGGCACCGCAGCCGGAGTCCGTCAGCGCCATCCGCCGCAAGCTCGACGATGCCGAGCTCGACGACGCGGAGCTTCGCACCGTCGTCGACGACATCCACCACGACCGCCTCTCCGACATGGAGCTGTCCGCGTACGTCTGTGGCAGCTACGCCAACGGGCTCTCGCTGTCCGAGACCACTACCCTCACGCGGGCGATGGCCGATGTCGGCGAACGGCTCCGATGGGACGCTCCCGTCGTCGCCGACAAGCACTCCATCGGCGGCGTTGCGGGGAACCGCACCACCCCGATTCTCGTCTCCATCGCCGTCGCCGCCGGGCTCACCGTCCCGAAAACCTCCTCGCGTGCCGTCACCTCCCCAGCGGGCACCGCCGACACGATGGCGGTGTTTTGCCCCGTCGAGTTCGACCGCGACGACATCGACCGTATCGTCACGGAAGCCGGCGGCTGTCTGGTGTGGGGTGGCGCCGTCGACCTCTCGCCGGTCGACGACAAGGTGATCCGCGCACAGACGCCCCTCTCGCTCGACCCCCACGGCCAGCTGGTCGCCTCCGTGCTCTCGAAGAAAGTGTCCGCCGGCACCTCCCACCTCGTCATCGACCTCCCCTACGGCGAGGGCGCGAAAGTCACCTCCCTCGACGAGGCCCGCGAGCTCGCCGCGGACCTCACCCACGTCGCCGAGGGGCTCGACATCGACGTGGAGTGTGCGATCACCCGCGGCTCCCGTCCGGTCGGCACGGGGATCGGCCCCGTTCTGGAAGCGCGCGACGTGCTTGCTGTTCTCGAAGGCGACGGGCCAGCGGACCTCCGACGCAAGAGCGTCCGGCTCGCGGACCTCCTCCTCGAGATGGCGAGTCCCGACGCCTTCGATGGCGCCCCGCCGGATGCGGCAACCCTGCTCGACGCCGGCGACGCCGCGGACGCCTTCCGCGACATCGTCGCCGCCCAGGGCGGCGACCGCGACGTGACCGTCGACGACCTCCACCCCGGGGACCGTACCCACACAGTCACCGCCGCCGATAGCGGGGTCGTCGACACGATCGCCAACAACCGCGTGAGTGGACTCGCCCGCAGAGCCGGTGCTCCGTCAGACCCTGGAGCCGGCCTCCACATTCACCGGCGCGGCGGCGACGAGGTGGCCGCCGGCGACCACCTCTACACGATCCACGCCGAGCGCCAGTCCAAACTCGACGAGGCGCTCGAGTACGCCGACGACCACGCCGTCGTCCGCGTGAGCGATCCGAACGAGTCGCTCGTCGAGCGGGTGTAGAGCTACGTCGCCGGAACCCCAGGTTGCCGTCCGCCACAGTCACTCGACGTCGTCGGCATCGACCACGTCGCGATCCGCGTCACCGACCTCGAGGAGTCGCTTCGCTTCTACCGTGACCTGCTGGGCATGCGCGTCAGGGACCGCGACCGCTACGAGGCAGGCGCGGTCCCCTCCGTCGCCGTTGCCGCCGGCGGGCGCCACGTCCATCTCGTCCCCGTGGACGACGACACGATCGACCCCACCGCGGAGAGGGACGGTGCCGATCGCGACGACACCGACCACGCCGACGCGCCGCTGGGCGGCGAACACGTCCGTTTCCTGCTCCGCTCGAACGAGGTGGACACTCGCGAGGCGCTCGCGGAAATCCTGGAGCCGGTCTCCGATGCCGGGTACGAGGTCGAACCCGACGAGCCGCGCAAGCGCTACGGCGCGTACGGCCGAGACTGGGCTGCGTACGTGAGAGACCCCGACGGACGACGCGTCGAGCTGAAACTCCACTGAGGAGATCACGGACCAAGGAGCCGGAGGACGGAGCAACTACGTGGCCGCCGAGTCCGACGCGGTGAGGTAGATCCCCGCGAGCACGACGACGCCACCGACCACCGTGTATGCCGTCGGCACCTCCGCAAGCAGCACGAGCGCTAACAGCGTCGCCCCCACCGGCTCGCCGAGCAGCGACACCGATACGACGCTGGATTCCAAGTGCCCCAGCGCCCAGTTGAGGACGGTGTGGCCGAACAGTCCCGGGCCGAGTGCGAGCCCCGCGAATATGAGCCACTCCCTGCCCGCGTATCCCGTCAGCGGATGCCCCTGTGCCACCACCAGTCCCAGCAGCGTCACCGTACACACCCCGTACACGACCACCACGTACGGCACCAGCGCCACCCGCTGGCGGAGCGAGCGCCCGGCGAGCACGTATCCTGCCGCCATCACTGCACCAATGAGCGCCAGCGTGTTCCCGTATAGCGGATTCGGGCCGACGAGCACGCCGCCAAGCAGGTCGCCGAACGACATCGCCGCCATCCCCACGACGGCGACGAGGATTCCGCCAACCATCCGGCGAGAGACTCGCTCGCTCAACAGCAGCCAGGCCCCAAGGGCGACGAAGACGGGCTGTGCCTGCACGAGCGTCACGCTCGCGGCAACGCTCGTCCACGCCAAACTCTCGAACCACGCCGCGAAATGAAGCGCCAACGCCACCCCGGAGAGCGACGCGAACACCAGATCCCGACGCGTGATCCGTGCGAAGTGGCTGCGATAGCGAACGACGGCGATCGGAAGCAGCGGAAGCGTCGTAAACAACACCCGATAAAACGCCGCGACCGAGCTCGGCGCCGTGCTCCACCGAACCAGTATCGCCCCCGCGCTCACCGCCACCACCGCGACGACCAGCCCCCACATCGGCGGCACGCGCGGCGACTCGCGTCCAGTCACGCCCGTGCTTCCGGCGGCCCGTGCTTACCGTTACCGCTTTTGGGACGCCCACCCACGACGACGGGACTTTGAGGGACCACCGCGAACCCGCGCGTATGTGTGCGGACACCTTCGGCGTCGCCATCCACGTCACCGCTGACGAGCTCCGGTTCGTCGTCCACGTTCCCTCGGAGATCGACTCCGGATGGACCGACCCCGAGACGTTCCAGTCGCTGGTTGCCGATGTCGTGTGGGACCACCTCGAACGAGACCCCGTCCTCACGGCGATCGCCAATCACGCCGACACCGGCGACAGCGTCACCCTCGGCACCGTCACGCTCGACCCCGACGGCACCGTCGTCGACCACTCCCTCCGAGAACCCGTCTTCGACGGGTAGCCTACTCCAGCCCGTCCAATGCCTGCCCGACGAGCTCCAGCCGCACCGAATCGTACCCCGTCAGGTCGTACCGAGTTGACCCGACGGTGTCACCCCAGGTGTCGATGACACCCACTTCCGCGAGTCCGGATAGCGCCATGCCCAGCGACCGCGTCGACATCTCCGTCTCGCCGAGCGCCGCATGGAGCTGTTTCGCCTGCGCGTAGTTTCGATTCTCGACGGCGAGCGCCCGACCCACCTCCCGCCAGTGCCGGCG
The DNA here is from genome assembly GCF_054654575.1 of Halorubrum gandharaense. NCBI lineage: Archaea > Methanobacteriati > Methanobacteriota > Halobacteria > Halobacteriales > Haloferacaceae > Halorubrum > Halorubrum gandharaense. Next base: position 6,388 of record NZ_BAAIET010000001.1, on the reverse strand, counting down.
AAGATGCCCGAACGTCGTCGGATCGTCCTCCCGGAGGCGAACGACCGCCTCGTCAACTGACTCGGGAACCGCCACCGATCCGACGCGACCCGTGACGGCGCTGACCGATGAGACCGTCGCCGGAGTGACGGAGAACCCCACCGACACCGATGCACCGCTCGTCTCCGCGGCGACCAGCAGCTCGTCGAGCACCGTGATGGCCGCATCATCGCCCGCGTCCGCCGCGTACGAGGCCAGATCGTCGACCAACACCGTCACCTCGCCCGTGCTCCCCGACAGATACTCCTCGACGACCTCACCAACGACGTTCGGGTCCACCGGCCGGTCGAGCTGCGTGTACGCCAGTTCCCGGTCCGGAAACACCTGCGTCGATGACGCTGCGGCCCCGCGTGTCAGGTCCGCAACCGAAACGACCGCCTCCCGCCGAGGCTCACCGCTGACCGTCGCGCGCCACCCCCTGCGCCACTCATCGACGTCCGTTCCAAACAGTACCGACACTACCTGTGGTGAAACACACCCCGACCGAACGTCTCCCGTTGGTCCTCGTGTGAGGCGTACGGTGGACCGCTTCCACGCGACGCTCGAACGAGCCATTACTTACAGAAACGACGGATAGACCAGCAATAAGCGTATCGATGGCAAAATCAAGCGTGAAAGCTGCGAAACATTTCCCGAGTGACGGGTCCACGGGTGGGCGCCGTGCGCGCTCGCCGGCGAGCTCCCCCTTTCGAAATACAAAAACCCGCCTTCGAGCGCTATCGCTCGAAGACGGGTGATGACTGCAAATGAATGGGAGGCGGCGAACCCAGGCTCCCAGAGGCTCGCGCACTCCAGTACTGCTCGGAACGCAGGTGGGCTTAACTTCCGTGTTCGGAATGGGTACGGGTGTTGACCCCACCGCTATGGCCGCCTTAACGTCGACTCCCGGAATCGAACCGGGATTCGAAGACCACTGTCGATGGTTCGTACTGACCGTGTATATGTGCGATCCAGTTACCGCCTGAACTCATACGGGTGTGGAACTCCAGTGACCGTATGACTGTGGCTCGGTCTGTTAGTGCTCGTGGACTCAACACCTCGTTGCCTTGGTGCGTACATCCCGAGTCTATCGAACTCGTCTTCTACGAGTGACCTCCAGGGTACCTCTTTTCCATGTGGGTTTCGAGCTTAGATGCGTTCAGCTCTTACCCCGTGTCGCGTGGCTACCCGGCATCTGCTCTCTCGAACAACCGGTACACCAGTGGCGACCAAACGTAGTTCCTCTCGTACTATACGTTCGTTCACGTCAGGTACCTCAAACACCCCCAATAGATAGCAGCCGACCTGTCTCACGACGGTCTAAACCCAGCTCACGACCTCCTTTAATAGGCGAACAACCTCACCCTTGCCCGCTTCTGCACGGGCAGGATGGAGGGAACCGACATCGAGGTAGCAAGCCACCCGGTCGATATGTGCTCTTGCGGGTGACGACTCTGTTATCCCTAAGGTAGCTTTTCTGTCATCTACGGGCCCCATCACGGAGCCTCGTAGGTTCGCTAGACCACGCTTTCGCGTCAGCGTCACTCGTTGGGAATGACACTGTCAGACCATCTTGTGCTCTTGCGCTCTTCTCCGAGTTCCCGACTCGGATGAGATGATCTTTGGGCGCGCTCGATATCTTTTCGAGCACGTACCGCCCCAGTCAAACTGCCTGGCTACCGGTGTACTCCTCCCGGAGTGAGAGTCGCAGTCACCGACGGGTAGTATTTCAATGATGGCTCGGCGACGCGCTGGCGCGCGCACCTGTGTAATGCCTCCTACCTATGCTGCACATCGGCGACCACGTCTCAGCGACAGCCTGCAGTAAAGCTCTATAGGGTCTTCGCTTCCCCTTGGGGGTCTCCAGACTCCGCACTGGAACGTACAGTTCACCGGGTCCAACGTTGGGACAGTGGCGCTCTCGTTTATCCATTCATGCAAGCCGCTACTGAAGCGGCAAGGTACTACGCTACCTTAAGAGGGTCATAGTTACCCCCGCCGTTGACGGGTCCTTCGTCCTCTTGTACGAGGTGTTCAGATACCCGCACTGGGCAGGATTCAGTGACCGTACGAGTCCTTGCGGATTTGCGGTCACCTGTGTTGTTATTAGACAGTCGGAGCGCCCGAGTCACTGCGACCTGCTTCGTCGAAAGCAGGCATCCCTTCTTCCGAAGGTACGGGACTAACTTGCCGAATTCCCTAACGTCGGTTCTCCCGACAGGCCTTGGCTTGCGCTGCCAGAGCACCTGTGTCGGATCTCGGTACGGATACTATGCTCGTCTTTTCACGGGCCCTATGTACGGCTGACTTGCGCTATCTTGAGCTTCGGTCGCTTCCTGCCATGACGGCTTCCACGACGTTCCTCAATTCGACTGGGCGAAAACCCAGCTCAACGTTCCACACGGCGTCGACTTTCAATGCATAGCAGCACTGGAATATTAACCAGTTTCCCGTTGTCTGCGTCGAATTGCGGGCAGACTTAGGACCGGCTGACCCTCGGCTGATTGGCAGTGCCGAGGAACCCTTGCTCTTCAGGCCGTCGAGGTTCTCACCCGACTATCGCTGCTACTGTGACCAGGATTTTCGTTACCGAACGGTCCACACGAGATCTCTCCCGGGCTTCCATCCGAACGGTACGCCGACCTACACGGTTGCCCTTTCACGGGCACGGCTGGGTCTCGGTGGTAGATTTGAGCCCCGATCATTTTGGGCGCCTCAAACCTCGGCCGGTAAGCTGTTACGCTTTTCTTAGAGGGTAGCTGCTTCTAAGCTCACCTCCCGGCTGTTTAGGGCTTGAGACCACCTTCGAATCGCACTTAATCTACACTTTGGGACCTTAACCCAGCTCTGGGTTGTTCCCCTCATGGTACACAGGCTTACCCCGCGCACCGGACTCCCATCGTCTACGACGCCTGCAGGTTTGGAGTTCGACAGGATGGCCGACTCCTCTCGGAGGCGGGTCATCCAATCGGTAGCTCTACCCTGCGGGCTATCTCGGATGAGGTCATGCTTCGACATGTTTCGGTCGGAACCAGCTGTTGCCGAGCTCGATGGGCCTTTCACCCCTATACACAGATCACGGGAGGATATTGTAGAATACCAACCCTAACGGGCCTCCACGTGGCTTTCGCCACGCTTCACCCTGCCTGTGCATAGATCGCTCGGTTTCGGGTCGCACCCAGATGACTCCCCGCGCTTGAACACGGTGGCCCTCGCAATGCTGCGGCCATATCGGTTTCCCTGCGCCTTCCCGGATACTCCGGTTAGACTCGCCATCTAAGTGCACTCCCTGGTTCGTTTTTCAAAACGCACGACACGACGCCGGCTCGATTCTCTTCCTACTGGAGGATCGCTCCTCGGTCGTTTTGAGAATCGCCTTTTACGCCCTGTCGCTCGATCGCCAACTGATTTCAGGCCCTATTGCACCGCCCTTCTCGGGGTGCTTTTCAGCGTTCGCTCACGCTACTTGTTCGCTATCGGTCTCAAGGAGTGTTTAGCCTTCTCAGGCGATGCCTGAGTTGTTCACAGAGGATATCCGACCCCTGCTACTCTGGTATTGACGCCGACGGTACTCGCACATCTTACGGGGTTATCACCCTGTCTCACGCTCCATTCCAGGAGACTTCAGATGCGATTTCTCGTCTTGATTGTCAACCCGAACACCACATCGGTCCGAAGACCTTCAGTTTGGGCTGTGTCGATTTTACTCGCGGTTACTGACGACATCGCTATTGCGTTCTCTTCCTCCCCCTACTGAGATGTTTCAATTCGGGGGGTTCCCTATTGCGCGTGGCAATTGTAAACGGATTCCGATTCGGAAATCCCATGTTCTTTCCCTCCATGCGGGTCCCATGGGCTTATCGCAGCTTGGCACGTCCTTCATCGGCTCTTGAGCCGAGCCATTCACCAGCTGGCACAGTAGCCAGTTCAGTGATCATTGGTCTTTCAAAGAAAGACCGCTGATCGTAATCGTTGGTCTTCCAGAAGAAGACCGCCGACTGTAATGGTTCACTGACGTTCCACCGAAAACTCGTATGAGTTCAGTGGACGTCTGGATCGCACGTATACACGGTCGTCATCGAATCACCCTGAGGCTTTCAGGCGTGTTCGTCGAACCCTTCCCACCCGCGGTTTCCCGGAGTGGTGCATCGGTCGTCGTCTATCCAATCCGAATCCCGCCTCCCACTTAAGGGGACGGTTTCGGACCGGGTCTGACATGGACTCACTGGGATTCGAACCCAGGGCATCCTCCTTGCAAGGGAGGCACTCTACCGCTGAGCTATGAGCCCACCTTCCCGTGGGGGAAGGGTGGTGGTCAGCGTCGGTTTCGCGAGCCTCGGTAGTTCGTCGGTGCCCGGAACGGCCGGTGGGCGGACGCCAATGGACGCATGCGAATGAGTAGTGACCGTTCGAATAGAACGGTCGAAAGGTGGGCTCCCTACTGAAAGGGAGTCCCGGGTCAATAGGAGGTGATCCAGCCGCAGATTCCCCTACGGCTACCTTGTTACGACTTAAGCCCCCTTGCGAAGCCCAGATTCGACCGCGGTGACGCGGCCTCATCCGGACCTCACTCGGGTGCTTTGACGGGCGGTGTGTGCAAGGAGCAGGGACGTATTCACCGCGCGCTTCTGACACGCGATTACTACCGAATCCAGCTTCATGTGGGCGAGTTTCAGCCCACAATCCGAACTACGATCGAGTTTCTGAGATTACCGTCTCCTCTCGGAGTAGGAACCCTTTGTCTCGACCATTGTAGCCCGCGTGTTGCCCAGCACATTCGGGGCATACTGACCTACCGTTGCCCGTTCCTTCCTCCGCTTTAGCAGCGGCGGTCTCCCTACTGTCCCCAGCCACCTCTCGGTGCTGCTGGCAAGTAAGGATGCGGGTCTCGCTCGTTGCCTGACTTAACAGGACGCCTCACGGTACGAGCTGACGGCGGCCATGCACCTCCTCTCTGTGGCTCGTGGCTAGGTCATCAACCTGACCGTCATTACCACAGTCGATGCTGGTGAGATGTCCGGCGTTGAGTCCAATTAAACCGCAGGCTCCTCCGGTTGTAGTGCTCCCCCGCCAATTCCTTTAAGTTTCATCCTTGCGGACGTACTTCCCAGGCGGCCTGTTTAGCGGCTTCCCTACGGCACAGCACCCACTCGTAGTGGGAGCCACACCTAACAGGCATCGTTTACGGCTAGGACTACCCGGGTATCTAATCCGGTTCGAGACCCTAGCTTTCGTCCCTCACTGTCGGATCCGTCCTCGCGAAGTGCTTTCGCCATCGGCGGTCCGTCCAGGATTACAGGATTTCACTCCTACCCCGGACGTACCCTTCGCGCCTTCCGGTCCCAAGCCACGCAGTTTCCACCGGGCGTCTATCCGTTGAGCGGATAGATTTCCCGATAGACTTGCGCGGCCAGCTACGGACGCTTTAGGCCCAATAAAATCGGCCATCACTTGGGCTGCCGGTATTACCGCGGCGGCTGGCACCGGTCTTGCCCAGCCCTTGTTCCTGAACCTCCCTACGGTTCAGAAAAGCACAGGCTCTATGCCTGTGCACTTGGGATTCCCTTATCGCACTGGCGTGCAGTGTAAAGGTTTCGCGCCTGCTGCGCCCCGTAGGGCCCGGAATCTTGTCTCAGATTCCGTCTCCGGGTTCTCACTCTCATGACCCGTACCGATTATCGGCACGGTGGGCCGTTACCCCACCGTCTACCTAATCGGCCGCAGCCACATCCTTCGGCGCCGGAGCGTTTGACACACTCCTCACTCCAGAGTGAGTGTGATATGCACTATTAGCCTCAGTTTCCCGAGGTTATCGTGCTCCGAAGGGTAGTTTGGCCACGTGTTACTGAGCTATTCGCCACGAGTCTGAACTCGTGCGACTAGCATGGCTAAATCGAATCCCAATAGCAATGGCCTCCGGCAGGATCAACCGGAATGACGTCCTCGAGCTTGATTCCCAGCTCGAGGGGGTTGGCGGGTTTTGACGTAATGTCAAAACACCATTGCATGGTCCAATATTGGTGTCCGGTCCCACCGGGCGTTCCGGGTGACACCGAACTACCAAGGCTCACATCAGATCTCCTCTTACGCCGGAGCGCAGGGGGCGAAATCCTCATGTCTTTGAGTCGGCCGAAACCGACTCGGCGAAACCGGGCCGAGTTGAACGGCCCGAGTTCGCGAGTGCGTTCTTCGCATTACATTCCGAATGCCCTTATACACTTAAGGGCTCCGGAACGCGTTTCGAGACGGCCGCGGTCGGCGGCCGACTCTGTCACCCCAGGCGACCCGGGGCGACCTTCGCATTAATCCGAATGCCCGGGTTATACTTAACCCCGTCGAAGCAACCGCCCTACGTCATGCGGTTTCATGG